>JABTUJ010000099.1 GCA_015075445.1 Verrucomicrobiales bacterium | reverse complement strand
CGCCGGCGGTCTTCGGTGTCGTCCCTCCCGGACGCCCCCTGCGGAAACCAGGTTTGGTCATCAATACTCGTGTATCGACCGTCCGGGCTCCTAGTGCCCGCACGTCGCCCAAGCTACCGGGGTCCCGCTTCGAGACCGAACCGGAACCCATGTCCTGCCGCGAGCCGTCCGGTCCCGGACGGCGGACCTTCGCGGGGAAAAAAGTACGGGCCTCAGCCGGTCAGAACTGAGGCCCGTGAATGCGGGTCTAGGCTACGCAATGGAGAGGGCGGTTAGGGAGGGGGATACTGGTCTCCACCACACAGCCAGGACCCGACTCGTGTCTGCTGGAACCGAAGGCGGCCGAAGCCACCTTCGAGCCAACCCGATGGTCAGTCGAGCCGGCGAGTCGTTCAAACCGACATTCAGAGAGCGTTTCGCAGTCGAGTGGTGACTAGGTCACCACCCACCGGTCCGAAAGGTCACTGGCCAGGCTAGCCAGAATCCTCGCGAGCCAGGGGCGTGATGATGCCCAGGACTCCACCGGATTTCAACACCCCTCCCCCAGTTTTTGGACAGCCCCGTGCCAATTGGGGAAACCGCTCGGGGAGAGACGGTGGCCAGCTCAACCCCTTCGCAGGCAACTGCCCCGGCAGCAACGCACTCCGCGGTGGAAAGCCGGTGGAGAACGCGCCGGCGGGCCGCCGCGCCCGGCCCCGCTACCGCGCGGCGCCGAACAGGCCCCGGAACCAGTCCAGGACCCGGTAGATGTCGAACCAGTCCAGCTTGTGCTTCAGCAGCAGCAGCGCCGCGACCACGACCGCAGCGAAGATCACGCCGAAGATCAACTGTGCCACCAACCGGGCGACGAAGCCCTTGGTGCGCTGGCCCAGCGGCGTCGCCGGCCGCTCGCGCCCGCCGCGCACGATCCAGTCGCGCTGCGCCTGCAGCCCCTGCTGCACGAGCTTCTGCGCGTCGACCGGCTCGGCCAGCACCGCCTGGGTGACGACCTGCCACGGGAACTCGCTCGGGCTCTGCTGCACGGTGCGCTGCAGCTGCTCCATCGTGCGCTTCGACACGGCTCCGGCCAGCAACCGCAACGACACCGCCCCCACGGCCTGCAGGGTGTCGTCGGGCTGCGCCAGATCGGGCGTCCTCGGCCCCCCGGGCGCTGGCCCGCCACCTTCCGGCGTCGTGCTCATGGCGCCGGCGCGGCCTCTCAGCCGGTCTTCTTCTGCGCCTTCGTGAACGCGCGGTTGCGGCCGCGAACGGCCTTCACCAGCGGGAACGACTTCACCTTGCCGTTCTTCTCCAGGCTGATCACGCCGCGCTTGATGACCTTGGTCGACAGCCGCAGCGTCACCACCGAGCCCTCCGGGGTCAGGATGCGCACCGGCTGCAGGTTCGGCTTGAACGTGCGCTTGCTGCGCCCGGTGACGCGGCGACCGACGCCGCCGTCCCGCTTGGCCAAGCCGCGGCGCTTGACCTTGTTACCAATTCGGGTGCGACGACCAGTGACTGCGCAGACTCGGGACATGACGGATCCGTGGGGAGGAAGGGGGCGAGGAGGATAGCAAGCCCCGCCGCGGAGGCAAGGCTTTCGCCGCCCCCCCCCGCGCACCCCCCC
>JABTUJ010000098.1 GCA_015075445.1 Verrucomicrobiales bacterium | reverse complement strand
TGGCTTTCCACGTGCCTCGACCCAGAATCGAGCCCGGAACGAACGACCCGAAGATTGGTGTCGCACACCCGCCTCGCCCTTGCGGACTAGGTTGGGCTTTACAGTATGGCACGCATGCCATACCGTGCCGGTCGATGAAGATGACGATGCATATCGACGACGCGCTGCTGGCCAAGGCCATGGCCCTCGCGGGTGCCGAGAGCAAGACCGCCGCGGTGGACCTTGCCCTGCGCGAGTTTGTCCGACGCGGTGCGCTCGTCGAGGCGCTGGGCGACCTCGACCTGAGCCCGGACGAACTGCGCGAAGCGTTCGACCCGGCGTACGATCTGGCAGCGATGCGACGCGCGGAAACCCCCGCTCCCTATGCCCGAAAGCCCCGTGCTCGCCGATAGCAGCTACTACATCCGGCTGAGCCGGGAAGGTCGCAACCCGCTGCAGGAACTCCAGGCTCTCGCCCGGCGACGCGACGTGGCCACCTGTGGCATCGTGCGCTGCGAGGTGGCGCGGGGACTGCGTGTGGCCGCCGTGCTCGAGAAGTTCCGTCGGGCCTGGGACGTCATGCTGTATGTGCCTGCCGACCATCGGATCTGGCAGGATACCGAGACGCTTCTGTGGCAGTTGGACCGTGCCGGGACCTGCCTGCCACTATCGGACGTGATGATCGCCTGTTGCGCGCGCCGCATCGGGGCCGTGGTCCTGACCTTCGACGAGCACTTTCAGCGGATTCCCGGCATCCGTGCCGTCAGCGAGATCGGGTAACCCCGGCCCATGAAGCGCCCCCAACGCAGCGACGACGACCTGCTTGCCGACGTGGAGGCGGCCCGGCGCGCCGCGGACCAACTCCACCTCTGGTGGCTGGGCCAGAGCGGTTTTCTGGTGCAGTGGCAAGGCCAGCATCTCCTCCTGGATCCCTATCTCTCCGATTCGCTCACCCGCAAGTATGCGGGCACGGACAAACCGCACGAACGTCTCACCGCGCGTGTCATCGCTCCCGAGCGGCTGACCTTCATCCAAGCGGTCACGTCCAGCCACAACCACACCGACCATCTCGACCCCGACACGCTGCAGCCGCTGGCCCGGGTGAATTCGGATCTCCGCCTGATCTGTGCCCGGGCCAACCGTGCCGAAGCCCTCCGGCGATCCGGTCTGCCGGAGGGGCGCGTGCTCGATCTCGACCCGGACAACGCCCCGTGTTCGGTCACCGTTAGCTCGTTCGAATGCCACGCGGTGCCGGCCGCTCACGAACAGCTCGAACGCGATTCCGCCGGGCATTACACGCACGTCGGGTTCGTCGTGAAGGCGGGGCCGTTCACCTTGTTCCACCCCGGCGACACCGTCCGCTACGAGGGTCTGGTCGAGCGGTTGCGCCCGTTCGGCATCGACATCGCGCTGCTGCCGATCAACGGGCGCGCGCCGGAGCGGCGCGTGGCCGGCAACCTGTGGGGACGCGAGGCCGCCGCGCTGGCGAAGGACATCGGGGCGGGCGTCGTCGTGCCCTGTCACTACGATTTGTTCGCGTTCAACACCGCGACGCCCGACGAGTTCGTGGCCGAGTGTCAGCGGCTGGGCCAGCGGTGCCGCGTGCTGGAGAACGGCGGACGCCTGAGCTGGCCCGGAACCGCCCAAGCCGCGGCTTGAGCTGCGTCATCTCGTTCCCCCCCCCCGTAGGCGCCGACGTGAGGAGGCGAAGGGCGTGGCTTC
>JABTUJ010000097.1 GCA_015075445.1 Verrucomicrobiales bacterium | reverse complement strand
CTGAAGCGGGCCTTCAACCTCGAGGACGGGCACGCGGCCAAGATCGTTCGCCGGATCACCGGCCGGGTCCGGCTCTTCCGGCGCATCTTCGAACTGCACGGCCTGATGGCGGCCAAGTAACCCGCCACGCGACCACGCGACCCTCCGGCCGACCGGAGGGTCGATTTGTGAGTGCGAACGTCCTCCGAACCCCGGTCCCAAAATTCCATGAGAATCCTTGGACAGTCTCCGCCCCCCCACCGTAGAGAGCTCACGTTCGGTACAAATGAACAACAGGAACACAGGAAGGAACGACAACATGAAGACCAATGAGAACAGCACCCGTAAGACCGTCGGACTCGGCCGCCTGAGCGCTCAGGAAATCAGCGAGCTGACCTGGCCGGCGAAGGCGACCCACCTGGTGATCGACACCGCAGGCAATGAGTTCGCCGCCACCCGCGAGAACGCGACCCAGCTCGGCGGCATCTGGGGCTGGTACACCTTCGCCCGCTTGATCGACGGCGACCCGCGCACCGACACCGCCGTCTGGCAGACGATCCGCCGAGTGTCCGTTCACCCCTTGCACCAATAACCCGCCGCGACCGCGAACCGGAACCCTCAAGGAGCAACAGCATGAAGACCTACCAAGCGACCGCCACCGAGCGCGATGACGCCCTGCGAGCCGTTAAGTTCTTGTCGGAACTGCAGCAGAAGCTCTGGGAAGTCCGCGGAACACTCGCCCTGGCCGGCGTCGGGACCTTCGGCATGATGAAGGAACACCAGTTCCTGATGCGGTTGGAAAACCGGCTGACGAAGATTCACAAGAAGCTGGCGTCCCGCGTTCGGCGAGTGCGGGTGACCCCGGATGATTCGGTCGATGCTCTGAAGTAACCGACTTTCCCCGCCACCCGGCCCCTCGGCGACCCCGAGGGGCTTGTTGCGTCGTCGGACCGTCGCCCGAGACCGCCCCGAGATCAGGCGAGACGCCGGGCGAGGCGCGTCGAACCACGCCGGCCAGGGGTAAGGTCCTGGCGCGAGATCGTAGCGTTACGCCCGTTGTTGAATGGCAACGCTCCCCGAAGACTCGAGCCATCCGTTGACCGCCGGCTTCTGCGCCGCCTGTAAACCGGCCGACCGCCGCCCCCCTTGGCAGTGGGTCGAGGAACACCTGACCGTCGATGAGACGTCGCCCTTCCCGGGACGGTGGCGGTCGGAGTATTCGCCCTGGGTGCGACCGGTGATGGAGTCCTTCGCCAGTAACGCGGTGCGCAACGTGGTGGTGCAGTGCGCGGCGCAGACGGCCAAGAGCCAGACCGCCCTGGCCTGCCTGTGCTGGGTAATCGCCGAAGACCCCGGGCACGGCATGTGGGTGACTTCCACGCGCCAGGAGATGCTCGAGTTTGCCCGTGACCGGCTCGCCCCGACCTTTCAGCTCTGTCCACCCGTCGCCAAGGTCCTCATCGACTCCAACGTGGGCCGGTTCGCCTTCGCCGGGATGGCTCTCTACCTCGCCTGGAGCGGGTCCAAGAAGCGGCTGCAATCCAAACCCATCCGGTGGTTGTTCTGTGACGAGGTGCGCAACTACGCGCCGGGGCGGCTGGAAATGGTCCTCAAGCGCACGCGGGCCTACTGGAATTCGCGCCGGTTCCTCATCTCGACGCCGGGGGCCAAGGGCGACGCGATGGACCGGGCCTACACCGAAGGCAACCAGCAGGTCTGGCACTTCGA
>JABTUJ010000096.1 GCA_015075445.1 Verrucomicrobiales bacterium | reverse complement strand
GATGCCCCAGTTCCCGCCGGCGGTGGCCAGGGCGGCGGGACTGCCCTGCCAGTTGGCGAAGGTGCCGTCGCCGTTGTTGACGAGGAAGACGCCCGAATGGGCGTCTCTTCCGGCGGAAATGAGGTCCAGGTCTCCGTCATTGTCGAAGTCGGCCCAGGATCCTCCCGCGCCCCAGGGCACACGCCCCTGGAGGACGGTGGTGCTGACGTCCGTGAATCGGAGTTGGCCGTCATTGCGATACAGTTTGGCTGACGACGTTTCCAAAGGCAGGAACACATCCAGGTCGCCGTCGTTGTCGTAGTCCACGAGCTGTTGGCTCTGCGCCCAATCGGTTAGGCGATACATGGGCGTGTTGGTCAGCACGGTGAACTGGCCGTTCCCCAGGTTTCGGAAGGGGAAGGTGCTCGGCCCCTGCAGGATCCCATCCAGCCAGCCGTCGTTATCCAGGTCCCCCCACACGGGGGTCCCTGTTTGCCCCCCCAGGCCGACCGGCGGCTGGAACCAGTTGGGGTCCAGCGGCCGGCGGGTGAACTCACCGCCACCTTGGTTGCACAGGTAGAAGGGGGTTTGTGATTCATGGACGCCCAAGAGCAGGTCCAGGTCGCCGTCGTTGTCCGTGTCCGCCCACGCGCCATAGCCAACGCGGTCAGTCATGGCTTCCCAGGGCCCGGAGGTGACGGCGGTGAACCGGCCGTCGCCCTCGTTGTGGTAAAGGCGTGTGTTCCGTCCGGTTGTCCCATAGTCCCCGGTAACCACCAAGTCCATGAGGCCATCGCCGTCATAGTCGCCAAAATGACCGCTCCACGAGCTCACGCGGTCCGTCGCGACCGGCCCTTCGGTGAACTTGGTGAACTGCGGGTCCACGTCGAGCGTGGCCGTACGGCTCTTGATCGAGCCGCTGGTGTCGCTGACCACCACGTAATAGGCCCCGGCGTTCCCCAGCGTGACGTTGGTGAGGGACAGCCGGGCCCGTGCAGCGGAGGGATTGGCGACCGGGTCCAGTGCAGTGTCGTTGAACCACCACTGGTAGGTGAGAGGTGAAGCCGCCACGCGAACACTTACCGCGAACTGGGCGGTTGCGCCCAGGCTCACCGAGGTGTCCGCGGGTTGAACTCCGATCTCCGGTTGGGCGAGGGCGCCGTAGCCGGCGACGGCGAGCCACAGGGCGGCCGGGAGACGAACAGTCTTCATGCTTGGCCTTTCAGGTTCGGGACGAACGACTTGGCAGCCACCGGGTGGCGGCGGACGGCGCCCCAGGCGCCGGTGCCCACCACCCCGACCACGCAGGTCTGAGGTCCGCTACCTACCTACTACAAGGACGGGGCGGATTTCTTAGCACGCTTTCTTGCACGTTTTCCCGCTCGCGTTGGGCGGGCGCCCGTGGTAAGCCCTCGCCGCAATCTCCCTTCCGGCCGCGGCAGTTTGGGACAGGCCCCAGGTAGTCCCTCGGCGCGGGAGGACGGACATGGCGCGCGAGCAGGATCAGTCCAGCGGGGCGAACCCGACGGCGGCGCACTTCGCGACGACGCACTGGAATCTCGTGTTTGCCGCCGGGCACGGCGGGTCGGGCGAGGCCCGGGAGGCGATGGCTGAGCTGGCATAGGGGTCAAACCATAGCTTTGGCCTGTCCAAGGTTCGCCTTGACGCCTCCAACACCAACCACGGCCGCAAGCAGGCAACCCCACGCACGCGCAACTGCGGGAGGAGGCTCTCATGGCCAGCCACCGC
>JABTUJ010000095.1 GCA_015075445.1 Verrucomicrobiales bacterium | reverse complement strand
CCGACGATCTTGCGCGAATGGGCGTCGGTGATCAGCGAGGCGAACAGGAACCCCTCCCCGGTGCGGATGTAGGTCAGGTCGCTGACCCACGCCTGGTTGGGGCGCACCAGCGTCAGCCCCGCCAGCAGGTTGCGGAACACCGGCAGGCAGTGGCGGCTCCGGGTCGTGCGGGGCGCGCCGGGCTTGGGTGCCACCAGCAGATCGTTCTCGGCCAGCAGCTCGAAGAACCGGTCGCGGCCCACGCTCACCCCCGCCTCCTCCAGATCGCCCCCGAGCAGGTGCAGCAGCTTGCGGCCCCCCAGCCGTGGCTGGAACCGCCGCTCGCGCCGCACCAGCTCCAACACCAGCCCCTCCTCGATCTCCCGGCGCCCGCGCAACCGCCGCGCCGCGTAGTAGTTCTGCCGGCTCATCCCGACCCGCTCACAGAGCACGCTCACCCCGATGCCCGCCGCCTTGGCTCCCGAGTCCACGACTCGATTCACAGCTTCCCAGCGTGCTTTTTTTTAAAGCCTTCGACGTCTTCGATGCCCGCGGCCCGGCACGCGATCTCCAGATATGCCGATTCCAGCCTGCTGTCGATATGCGCGTCGGCCAGGGCCTTCTCCAGCTCCCGGACCCGCTTGCGCAACTCCCTGACCTCGCTGACTTCCTCCGCCGTCTCCACGCGCACCACCTTTCCAACCAGATGCTCCTTCCCGCACTGCCTCGCCCAACGACTGATCATCCCACGACCCCGGATCCCATACGCTCTTGACGCCTCGCTCCGGTTCTTGAACCTGCCCTCCTCCAGCTCCCGCAGCACCTGCTGCTTGAACGCCTCACTGTACCGTCTAGTGGCTCGTACCAACACCGAATTCTGTTTCATAAGTGTCAATCTACAGCCGGACGGGACAGGAGTGCCGCAGGGCGAAGGCCCTTCGCTACGGGCAAACGGAAACCCCCGGCCCGCCTGTTGGCGGGACCGGGGGTCCCAATATCTCTATTCCCGGATGAGAACCCGGGACACTCGTGCGATTAGAACGAGTAGCTGAGGTTCAGAATGAAGGTGTGCTGCGTGCTCTGGTTGTTCGTGAAGATGTTCTGCTCCACGCCGTCCTCGTTGCCATCGCCGTTCTCGATGGCGTTGCCGCCGTCCGAGCTGGCGATGTCGAGGCGATACTCCAACCGGCAGAGCATGTTCTCCCACAGGTCGAGGCCGACCGTCGCGGTGACGCTCCACAGGTCGGTGCTGTTGACCCACAGCGGCCCCCACTCGGGGTTGTCGCCATCGCCGCCGTTGTGGAAGTCCCAGTTCTCGTTGTCGCGGTAGTTGCGGTCGAGGTCCTGAACGCGGGCGGTGCCGTCGTCGTCGTGGAAGTACTCGCCGCGCAGCGCGATGCTCACCACGTCGGTCAGCTGGTACTTCGCGTAGACCGCCGCGCCCCACCAGGTGTCGCTGTTCTCGTCCACGCCGATGTTCTCGCGATTCCAGGTCTGGTAGTTGTCGAAGGTCTTTCCGATGCCGCCGTTGAAGGCGAGCAGGAGCTTGTCGTTGAAGGCCAACGGGCGCCACTGGCCCCAGATGTCCCACACGAAGACTCCCGCGTTCTCGTAAAGGTTCTCGCGTTCACCTTCGACGTCCTCGGTCCAGCTCAGGCCGCCGATTCCGTCGCCCGAGATGTCCTCGCCCTCGAAGGAGTAGATGAAGCTGTTGACCAGGTCCGCGTTGCCGCCGGGGGCGTGCAGCGCGATCTGGGCGGTGATGGCCTTGGCGAAGTCGGAGGGCCCGTCGTCGCCATTCTCGCCGTAGCCGCGATCCTCGTCAGGGTTGCCGTCGAGGAA
>JABTUJ010000094.1 GCA_015075445.1 Verrucomicrobiales bacterium | reverse complement strand
TGGTCCGTAGTCCGTGGTCCGTAGTCCTGTGGTCCTGTGGTCCGCACGCCAGAGCCTCCTCACGTCGGCTCCTACTCAGTGCCTGGCCCCATCCCCTCTACCGGGCTTTCAAGCCCTTGGCGATTCAGGATTCAGGGACGGACACCTTCGCGCATGAACGCGCGGACCGAGGTCAGTGGTTGGCGGTGAGCGGTCCCGTTGTCCGTCGTCTGCGGCCGTGAACAGACCGGAATTGAGGCTGGCCAGCGGGCGGGCCTTGTGCCACCTCCTCGCGTGTGCCGCGCGCAAAGCCACCGAATGAAAGCCGCAGACCAGTACCTGAAGTTGGGTAACCGTTCAGGAGGGGCGGCCCGCCAAATACGGGAAAACCGCCCCGGGACGGTCCGGCGCCAGTCCCCCCGGGTTCGCGTATTTCGCGTATTTCGCGGTCAATCTTGTTCTGCCTGTTATACCGCGGACCACACGAACCACGGAAAAGTCGCTCACCGCAATCGGGAAAGGCGATCACGTTCCGCTCTAAGGCGCTGCCGCCGGAAGTCGGCATAACGTTCGGCCAAGGCGCTCAAAAACTCGTCGCGGCCGACTCCCGGCTTGCGGGCCATGGCCTCGGTCACCAGACGTTCGAATGTGGCGGCCCGGTGTGCTTTTTCGGGCAGTGGGCAGGTCCGCTTTTCGTAGTACGCCTCGAGGAGGCGCTCCAGGTCAGGACTCATGAAAACACTCGCGCAGGATCTCCGCTCGGCGCGGCGACGGCACGTCCCCATGCCACATGGCCCGGCTGTCGCGGAGGTCCTGCAAGGCGAGGCGAATCTCTTCCCCCAGCGGATCAGGGTCTGACCCCACCTCCCTCACGGAGATCGCGAGCCACTGGCCCACACGCGCCAGCTTGTCCACGGTGGCAAGGTGCTCGGCGAGGCACTCCGCCGAGCGGGCCTCCACCAAGTAGCGGTCTTCCCAGTCCGCCAAGCCGCGACACGTATCCAGCCAGTCGGCGACCTGGACCTGAAACTGGCGCGCAAGCCGGTGCTGGAGGCCTCCGACCAAGCCGCTGCTCGATCCCGGCCAAGCACGTTCCGTAACCGCGTTCATACTCAGGATATTACACCTCCCCGTTCGGCTGTCCAAATCCAATCCACCGAGCGTAAGACCACCGACCAGGGACCACAGAGTAAGGACTACCCGCCGCGGTCGCGGGAAGGAGGTTGCCCGTTAAGGGTTCAACCGGGTCGGGCCAGAAGAATAGCCGGGCATACACAAAAGCCGAGAGTTCGCCCAGCACGTCCCAAACCCCGGCATTGCTACACCACCCACGTTTCGCCTTGTACGCATGATCCTCCAACACATTGGCTCCCATGGTGATGTCACGCCCACTCGCCCTCTGACGCCAGCTCATAGAGCTTGCGCTGCCCGCTGCCTCGTCGTCTGCACGCTGCGCCCGTTCCCTCCACCCGGCTTTCAAGCCCTCGACCATTCAGGATTCAGGGACCGACACCTTTCCGCCAGGCGGAGTCTCCTGACGTCGTCTCCTGCCAGGACGACGCCATCGCCGCGACGGGGTCCAGACTGCCAAGGCCGGGTCCCCGCTCAAACTGCACGGCGCGCTACAGCTTAAGCCGCGCGCGCAAACGCGCCTCGATGCTGGCCATTTCGTCGGCGGTCAATTCCCCGAGCTTTCGCTCCAATTTGACCGCCGGCACCGAATTGATCTGCTGCAGGTGAAAGGCGCCCTCCTTGAGAAAAGTCTTCGCCACCGCGTGTTCCCACGGGTTGCCCCGGAGACTCCGCGTGTGTGCCAACACCGTGATCAACGCCAGTTCCTCGTCTGCGGGCCAGTCGGTAAGCAGCAGACACGGTCGCACCTTGGCCGCCAGCCCAAGGTCGACCATCCACACCTCACCGCGACTCGGACGAGAC
>JABTUJ010000093.1 GCA_015075445.1 Verrucomicrobiales bacterium | reverse complement strand
ACGACGGCGAAGTCGCGGTGGGGCGCGATCCAGATGACCGAGTACCACTGCAGTACTTCGCCAGGTCCAGCAGGCTGCAATGCACGGTGCCGGCCGGACCGATGGCGAGAGGGTTGTCCGCGTTCGTGCCCGGCTCCATGGGGTTGTTGTTGGCGCCCACCCGCTGCTGCCCCCACGGCTGATCGATGTGGCGCGGGGTCGCCGGCACACCGAACCCGGCCGACGTCATGCCCAGCGGCACGAAGAACCGCTCCGTGAGGAGTGCTTCCCAAGGGTTGTCGGCGACCGTTTCGAGCATGTGCCCCGCGAGCGCGAATCCGGCGTTCGAGTACTCGTACTTCGTGCCCGGGGTCGAACTCGGCGCCCGCGCCGTCAGCCGTGTGAGCAGCAGGCGGCGGCCTTCGGTCGGCGTGCCTTTGAAGTTCCACAACTCGTTCCAGATCCCGCCCGGGTTGAGGTCACCCGGCGCGCCGCCACGGTTCGAGCAGAGCCAGTCCAACCGGGTGTCAGAGTGGCAGGTTGGGCGAACGAACCACGGCCCACGCGGACGCACGATTCGTGCTCGTCGTCCATCCCCTATGACACCGACGCTGCCGCGCGCACCCCACCCTGCCAGGTTGATGAATAGAGCTTTCGCCACTCCTGCTGCCGGTCACGGACGCGGGCGGGGGCTTGTCGGCGGCCGTACACCTGTCCCCAAACGCCGCCCCCGCTCAAGGGCCTTCCAGCTGGACGCGGCGCGCGGACAGCGGGAATGCCTCGCGAACGCGGTAGAAGCGTCCCCCTTCGATCGGGGGGAAGACCTCCGGCACGTCGCCCCCGAAGGCGTGCATCGTGATCAGGCCCAGCGGCGACCACCTTCGCAGGTCTTCCGAGAACTCGAATCCGACGGTCTGGCCCGGCACCCCCACCGCGTCCAGAAAGCCGGGCTCCCCTGGCGACGACGGGAGGTGCGGGCGCTGCAGGCGGAGTGCCGGGAGGGGAAAGTCGAGGAACCACACCCGCGCGCGCCCGGGCTCGACCGGCGGTGTCCCGGGTGGCACCGGCACGGTCCCGGTGGGAATGAACCAGGCAAGCACCCCGGATGCCGGCGGCGCGATCGGCACAAACCCCCAGTCGCGCCAGCGCAGGCCGTCGGCGAGTTGCACCAGGATGCGGGGCGCGTCCTCGCCCGGAACGAGCAGCCCGCGCGCTGTTCCGGCCCCCGTCACCAGGGCCGCCCGGAGCCGGGCGGGCAGATGCCGGAGAGAGAAGCGCAGTTCACCCGGGGCATCGGCGATCGTCGTACTCACCTGATACTCGGTGCCGGGTTGCGCCTGGAACGTCACCGAGGTTTCCCCTGACGTCACCTCCTGCACTTGCGTCAGGTCCGCGCCCGTGAACACGCGGTACCGCACCGGGCGGTCGCTGATCACCGTCGAAATCCACACCGGACCTTCCGAAGGCGCGCGCCATGTCCACCAGGTGGCGGGCTGGTTGTGGTACCCCGTGCCGGGGACACCCCCGGACGTCCCGCCGCTGCCCACGGTGTGACCGATGGCCTCGGCGGAGGCTTCGGGCAGGCGCAGCCGCTCGTCGAAACCGAGGTTGGCCGCCGCGGGGGTCAGACGGAGCTGGAAGTCGAGGTCCTCAGCGGTCTCTGCCTGGCCCGCCACGGCGAGCCGGAAGGAGTCCGCCGCTTCGACGTGGAAGCTCAAGTTGGTCCCGCCGGCGATGGGCGCCAGCGGCCCCTCGGTGCCGGCATAGGCGGCGAAGACCGGAACGAACGGGCCCGCGCGCCCGCGCTCGACGAAGGCGCAGATGTCGATGACCTCGGGGTCGAGGCGCGTGAACACGCTGCCGTACCCGGGAGGCAGACTCCAGTGCTCCGCCAGCAGCGACCACGAGCGCGACAGCTCCTCGTGGCTGCTCCAGGCCAGCGCCCCTGGCCGGGTGGCCGGCGTTGGGTAGACCCGCGCGGTGCCCGGCGTGATTTCCACCTGCCCCGACACGGGGGCGGTCCATGTAAACCACACCGAACGCCCGCCCGGATCCCCCGCGTGCG
>JABTUJ010000092.1 GCA_015075445.1 Verrucomicrobiales bacterium | reverse complement strand
ACGGCGCGTAACTTTTTCGGGGCCCCGGCGGGGTACATTATCGTGCCGGGGTCCGAGACTTGTTTTAATCTGCGGGAGGGGGTGGTGGGGGTGGGGGCGGGGACCGACTATCTGCAGACGCAATACAAGAACCTGCTCAGTCGCAGCCTGCTCATGACCGTGGTCCGGAAGGAGCGGCTGGACGCCGACCCGCGCTATAGCAAGGACCGCGATGTGGTGCGCGCCCTCTCCACCGACATGACGGTGTCACCGATCCGGATGACCCGTCTGGTCGACGTCAGTGTTGAGCACACCTCACCCGGCAAGGCCGCCAGCATCGCCAACACCCTGGCGGCGGAGTTCATCGACTGGATGGCCGGGCAACGGCAGGAGCGGACCGCGCAGATGCTTTTCTTCCTGCGCAACCAGTCGGCGGGGCTTGAGGGCGAGGTCTCCAAGGCCGAGGACGATCTTCACAACTACCGCATGCGGACGAAGTACGTGTCGCTGGAGAAGGGCGACAGCATCATCGCCGAGGCGCTGAGTCAGTCGCAGGCGTCCTACGTGCAGATTCGGGCGAGTGCCCAGGCGGCCCAGACGAACGTCGCGATGCTGGACAGGCACATCGCCGAGGGGCTCCCGATGGAGACCTTCCCGCTGATTTCGGCCGACCCCCAGATTCGTTCGCTGCAGAACCAACTGGTCACGCAGGAGAATGCGCTTGGCGGTCTGCTGACCAAGTACCGGGACAAATACCCCGCGGTGATCCAGGCGCGGTCGCAGATCGAGGAGACCCAGCGGGCCATCGAGCGTGCGGCGCAGCAGGTCGCCGCGGTGATCCGCTCCGAGGCCAACCTGGCGCGGGCCCGGGAGCAGAGCCAGAGCAAGATCGTGGAGGATTGGGAGGAGCGGTTGTTCGCCTGGAACAAGGCCAAGATGGAATACGACGTTCTGTCCCGGAAGGCCGAGACCAAGAAGGCCCTGTACAACGCGATCCTGGCCAAGATGAGCGAGATCGACGTGGTGCAGAAGGAGAAGGTGAACAACATCCGCGTGGTGGACCAGGCGACGGCCCCGGTGGCGCCGGTGAAGCCGAGCCTGCCGATCACGATTGCGCTGGGTGCGGTGGGCGGCCTGGCGGTGGCCCTGGGTTTGGCCCTGTTCGTCAACTTCCTCGATGATTCGATCAAGAGCCAGGATGACGTCGAGACCTACCTGCGGCTCCCGTTCCTGGGGTACATCCCGAACATCAAGTCCAACAGCCTGACCGAACGGTACCAGCACGGCCATTTACATCCCCAGTCCAACGCGGCGGAGAGCTTCCGCACGGTGCGGGCCGCCATCACGCTCGGGGGCCGGGGGGACAAGCTGCGGGTCATGACGGTCACCAGCAGCGTGCCGGCGGAGGGCAAGTCCACGGTGGCGTCGAACCTCGCCATCGTCGTGGCCCAGACCGGGCTGCGCACCCTGCTGGTGGATGCCGACCTGCGGCGTCCCAGCGTGCATCAGGGCTTTCAGATCCGCGGCGTGCAGGGGTTGGCGGCGTACCTCGCCGGCAACGGGGTCACGCTGGACGAGGTGGTGCAGACCACGGACGTCCCGAATCTCGAGGTGGTCTGCTGCGGCAGCACGCCTTCGCAGCCGTCCGAGCTGCTCAGTTCGCCGCGGATGCAGGAGTTCGTGCGCGAGGCGGCGCGGCGCTATGACCGCGTGGTGATCGACTGCCCGCCGGTGTCGGCGGTCAGCGACCCGCTCATCGTGTCGTCGCTCGCCGAAGGCACGGTCCTCGTCACCAAGTTCAACAAGGTGCGTCGGGACCTGGCGCGGAAGACCGTTCAACGCATGATCGATGCGGGCCTGCAGATCTGCGGGGTGGTGCTGAACGACATCGATTTCGAGGGGCGCGACGCCTACTACTACTCCTACTACTACTACCAGAACCGGTACTACAAGGGGTACTACCACCGCCGGCCCGAGGCGGCCTCCGAGCCACCGGCGCCGCCGCCGGTGCCTCCGCCTGCGAAGGAACGGGAGTTGGTCTCGTAGCGAGACGTCCCTCCGACCCGCTTGCCGGCTGGGAGTCGGCGGGATGACAATGCTTGGAACGATCGCTCGGCAGCCGCTGCGCCCCAAGTTTCAGGGGAGGGATTTCGGCT
>JABTUJ010000091.1 GCA_015075445.1 Verrucomicrobiales bacterium | reverse complement strand
CAGGTTGTACTCACACACCGGGCATCGCAGGCCCGAGTCGGCCGGTTCGGTTGTCGTTGACACCGGACTCGATGCGTCCGCGACTTGTTCGCGAGCCTCATGCGTCATCTCATCACCCTCCCGACAGCACCACAAGAGGGAGGAGGGTCAGCGCTGACAGGGGGGCCGACACTGCCGCCGCCAGGGGGATCGCCACAATACAGACGAGCTTCCCCCGTAGCGTGGCAGGTTGAACCCAGACGAACGCCGAGAGTGCCACCCACCACCAGATCGCGACGGCAAGCCAGCACCATATTACCGTACTCTCCGAACCGCGGACCCAAACAGGTACGCTCAATGCCGCAACGCTCGCGGTCGTGTAGGTGCGAAACAGGCCCACCAGGCCCCATTGACGCTCGGTGGTCCCCGGTTTCAACGGTGGGAGTCGTTCGGCATCCGGGGCGGTCAACGCTACCACGAAGACGATGCCAAGAATGGTTTCGCAGATCAGCATCCCGACGACGCCGGCGGCCACACCCAAGGCCAGGGAGGCCCTCTTCTGCGGGGCATCCAGCATGATCACGAGAAGGACGGCCACCAGCGAAACGACCAGTGCGACGGAACGAAAGCGAGCGATTCGTTTCTTGTCGAGGAATCTCGGGGCGGTTCGTCCCAGCCACGCCGGCCGAAACCACGTTACCCAGTACATCCCGGCGATCCGTGCCAGAGCGCCCCGCCCGGGGTCATCCCAGATCGGCAGCGGCCTCGGCCCCCACGCGAGATCGGCCAGAAGGTCCGCGCGATCGAACGGCTTGCCGCACTCCGGGCAGCGATCCTCGGCGACGCCGGTCAGGTTGTATTCGCACACCGGGCAGCGCAGGCCGGAGTCGGTGGTTGTCTCTCCGTGCGCCGGCGATGCTGCGGAGGCAATCGAGGATGGCACGGTCTCTTCCGGGATTGGCATGCCTTCGATTCTAACCGGATTCACCGCCAAGACCGACACGCACCGAACGCCGTTTGCTGTACCGGCCCCTCGCGCATCCGTGCGGTCGTTCGAGCCGTGCTGGTTACGTGGCACAGTCCTCTTCAGCCGCAAAGCGGCGGAGGTGAGTAGCCCGGCGGCGTGAGCCCCGGGTCTCGTCGAGTGCCACAACCGTTGAGCCCCAGCGGGGCGAAAGAACACGGCGGGTTTCGGGAGTTCCGTCTTCGTGGACGCCGTTTGAATCTGTCGCCCCGCTGGGGCTCTTGGGGAAGCGATGGCCTCGCCCGAAATCCCAGGGCTTGCGCCGCTGGGCTACTGACCTTCGCCCCGTTGGGGCTCGGACAACGGGCGTTTACCGGCGATCGCCGGGGCTTGTGCCACCGGGCTGCGCACCTTCGCCCTGCGGGGGCTCTGAACGGGTCGCCGGCGATCAACGAAGCGAGGAAGCCACGATACGGACGATCCCCAGTTCGAGGTAGCCCAGGATTCCGGCCGCCCGCGCGTCCGGCGGCCCATCCGCTCAGAGGCCGAAAATGCCGATCGTGAATATGGCGACCAGCGCCCCCGCGCACGCCGCGACGACGACCGCCATACCGATGAAGATGGGACTCATGAGGATCGTGGCGATCTTCCCGGATGTCGGCGCCGGCTGGGCGACGAGCACGGCGCAAACGCTCAGCCACCACCAGGCCACCGGCAGGCCGAGCAGCCATTCCGGGCTGACCTGCCAGCGGGTGTACTCGAACAGTGCGATCACCCCACCCACCACCACGATCTCCAGCAGCACGAAACTCCGGAAGAAGCCGAAAACGCCCTGCCACCAGGCAAACCTGGCCGGCTCCGGGCAGGTGCCGGGCGGAAGCCCCGTGGACGTCGCCCCCTCGAACGTGGACGCCAGCATCAGTTCCGTGGCGACAATCGCGACCAGGTAAGGAACTCCGCAAGCCGCGAGCACGCCAAGGCCGACCAGCGGTCCGTTCGCGGCGGTGCTCGCGCCAAAGCCCATGACCGCGGCGACCGCCAGTGTCGCCCGGCGAAACCTGCGGGCGGACACGGCCGAGTGGTTCTTTGGCAGCAGTCGCGACAGGTGGATCGGACGGAACCAGGCGAGCAGGCAGATGTACACGAAGCGCAGAACGATGTTGCGGTCGCGGTCGTCCCAGATCGGGATTGGCATCGGCGCACCGGCCAGGGCCTCCAGCAGTTGCTCGCGATCGAACGGCTTGCCGCATTCCGGGCAGCGATCCTCGGCGATGCCGGT
>JABTUJ010000090.1 GCA_015075445.1 Verrucomicrobiales bacterium | reverse complement strand
GGGTGCGACGCGTGTTCGGCGGTGAGGATTGGAGCGAGTTCAATCGCCTCGCGTTCTGGGTGTATCCGGACCTGCCCGGCTTCCGCGTGGTCTCGCTGCTGGTCAGGTTGCAGAGTGAAGGCACCCAGGGGCGCCGCTACACGGACGGCGGGTTGCACTACGTGCTGCTCCGGAACGGCGCGTGGAATCCGGTGGTGTGGGAAATCACGCACCTCGAACGCCGCCAGGTGCAGGGGGTCGAGCTGATCTACCGCCTGCAAGGCAATGAGCCGGAGGCCACCAACCGGGTGTGCTTCGACTTTGACCAACTTGAGCTCCAGCGGGTTGAGCCGGACCCTTTCCTGGGCTGGTCGGTCGCCCCGGGCCGGGTGGCTTACAACTCGCTGGGGTATGCGCCCGACGCCGCGAAGACCGCCCTGTTCGCCGGGAGCGCGGGACGCTTCGAGGTGCTGGATGAGGCGGGCGTCGTGGTGCTCGTGCCGCCCGTCGAAAACCTCCGCACCGCTCTGGGCGAGTTCGGTCGGATCGACTTCTCCGCGCTGCGTCGCCCGGGGCGCTACCGGTTGCGGGGCGAGGGGCTGACGACGCCGTTGTTCGCGGTCGAGGCCGATCCCTGGCGGGAGACGCGCTGGGCGGTGTTGAACTCGTTCTTCTGCCAGCGCTGCGGCTGCACCGTGCCGGGCATCCACGGCGTCTGCCATCGGGATTGGCAGGCCCAGCGCGGGGAGCAGCGGATCGTGATCAACGGCGGGTGGCATGATGCGGGCGATCTGTCCCAGGGCCTGGTGAACACGGCCGAGGCCGGGTGGGCCATGCTCCGCCTGGCCGAAGTCGAGGCGGACCGTGAACCGGCCCTGCACGACCGGTTGTTGGCCGAGGCCCGTTGGGGCACTGAGTGGCTGCTGAAGACCCGGTTCGGCGACGGCTCCCGCGTGACCTGGGCAACGATGGATTTCTGGACCGACGGCCTGCTGGGCACACCCGACGATGTGGTGGTGGAGGCACAGTCCGCGCCCTTCGACAACTTCCTTGCGGCCGCGACCGAAGCCCTCGCCGCGCGGCTCTGGCGGTCCCACGACCCGGTGTGGGCCGAGTACAGCCTCCGGTGCGCCGAACAGGACTGGGCCTTCGCCCTTGAGCGGTTGCGCGAGCCAGAGGTCGAGGTCGCCAGCGCTGGCGTCCAGGCGGGGATCGAGTTGTACCGGGCGACGGGCCGGACGGAGTTCCTCGAGCGCGCCGTCGCGCTGGCCGATGTGTTGCTCGCGTCGCAGGAACGCCGGGTCCGGCGCGAGTGGGCCTTGCCGTTGACCGGCTTCTTCTATCGTTCGCCCCAACGGGAGGCGCCCCTGCACTACAGTCATCGGAGTCACGAGCAGGCGCCCGTCGTGGCGCTGGCCGACCTGTGCCGCTCGCTGCCGGACCATCCGAAGTGGATCGAGTGGTACGCGGCGGTGGCGTTGTACGGCGAGTACCTGCGGATGGCGGCGACGGTCACCGCGCCCTATCACATGCTGCCTGCCGGTATCTGGCGCGACGATCGCGGAGCCGACTGGGAACGCGCCCAGGCCCGACGGGGTCTGCGTCTGGACGACCAGCATTCCCTGCGGCGATTTCCTTGCTGGCCGGATTTCCGCGGCAACCTCGGGGTGCAACTCTCGCAGGCCAAGGCGCTGTCAACGGCCGCTCGATTGCGACGTGACGTCCACTTGCGCGAATTGGCCGAAGAACAGTTGCACTGGACGCTGGGGCGAAATCCGTTTGCCCAAAGCCTGATGTATGGCGTGGGCCATGATTATGCTCCGCAGTACACGGCGATGAGCGGGGATATGGTCGGTACCCTGCCCGTTGGGGTTCAATCGCGGGGCGATGATGACGAGCCTTACTGGCCCATGGCCAACTGCTACAACTACGCCGAAGTCTGGGTCCATCCGGGCAGTCGGTGGCTGGCGATTCTGGCCGACCTGACCGGCGAGGAGACGGGGTTGGCCGGGAATCTCCGGCTGCAGACGAGCGCGCTGGGCGAAGGCGAAGTGGAGGTGGAAATGACTGCGAGTGGGGAGCGCGAACAGAGGATTGAGTTGCGGGGGTTCAACCTGTCGCTTTCGGGGGAAGGGCAGGCGGTGGTGTTGCCGGCGGGGAGAGACGTCAACTGGCGCGTGCGCGCGAAGGTAACGGATCCCGCGGTGCCCTGGCTGATCGTGGCGTTCCCGGCGGGTCAACCGGAGCAGGCGCGGGAACTGATGGGCGGCCTTCCGGAGCGATGAAGGAGGCGGAGCGAGGGCGTAGGAGACGACGTGAGGAGGCTCACGCTAAGGGGCAGAGTCTCGTGACCTCGACTCCTC
>JABTUJ010000009.1 GCA_015075445.1 Verrucomicrobiales bacterium | reverse complement strand
CGTCCGGCCCGTGGCCGGACGACACAGGCCGGTGGCCTGTGCTACCGATGGGCTCTGGAATGTCCGGGCGAACGGCACCCATCCAGCGCTCCGGGCTGGCCGGGAGCGCGACGAGGCGAGACGCTACGCCCGCCAGTGATCGCCGGGGCGGCGCAGCGGAGCGGGTCCGATTGACGGCACCAACCGTCGGAGGGGAACTACGCGACGATCTCACAAGCCGGAGGGTTTTCGATGGTCATCGAAGAACCTCCGGCGGACCGGTCAGATCTCGCAAACAGGCGGAACCCAGGAACGCTGCCGCGCTGCGACTCGGCCCGGCGAACGGGCGAATCGAGGCGAGCCCCGGGAGGGGAATCAGGCGTTCTGGGGGAAACGGGGGACATTACAGGTTGGGCGCGTAACCCAGCAGTTTGCGGTACTCGCGCAGGATGGCGTCCAGGGCGATGAGCAACGCCTGCTCTTGGAGAAAAGCCGGCGCCGCCTGCGGTGTCTCGAACACCAGTTCGAACGGGTGTGGTCGCTGCGTCGGTGGCGCACCCAGGACGCCTTCGTACCCCCGATGCAGGATGCCCTGCCGGGCAGGAAACCCGTCAATGTGCGGCCGCTCGTTCCGCGGCAGCACGGCGGCAGCCGCCTCCAAGGCCGGTCGCAGCAGATGCTCGGTCAGGGTGGCCCCCGCCACGAATCCGTACAGCCCGTCGCTCGTGTCGTCGCTGTGCAAGGAAATGATCCCGTGGAAGGCCTGCTCGCGCAGTTCCCGCTCCAACAACCGCACTTCGGGCTCCATCGAGCTGCGCCAGAATTCGCGGTTCAGGTCGCGCCCGCGCCACGACACGCGCGTGCCCCATTCGAACCCGGTCGGATTCACCACGGGGTAGAAGAACAGACAATAGCCGCGCGCCACCTCGGGATAGTCTTCGAGCAGATGGATGAAGCGCCGCACGGCATACGACCCGGCCGGTTCGTCACCGTGAATCCCCGCAAACACCCCCAGCCGGATCGGATCGTCGCCGTCGTAGGGACCTACATGCAGATAGCGGCGGAGTTCCACGCGTTCCCCGTCCGCTTCAAAGCTTCCGAGGCTCGACGCCACGAGGGCGGACGAACTGCGGGCCAGTTCGTCCAACGGAGCGTTGAACCGGGAGAGCGACCGGTGCGGGGCCTGCACCGGGATGGCCGCGGAAGCGAGGGTCGGAAGCGTTCGAGTCATGGCGAGGAATGGATGATCCTGGTGCTGCTGGTCAGGGGAGCAAGCCGCCGACGTCTCACTCGGATGACGCGGCACTCGTGACGCCGGCACTCGCCGGCGTGGACGCCCGGTTGTCGAGACGGAACCGCTCGGTCCGCTCGATCTGCGTGACCCGTCCTTCGTGCACCACGATCTCGACCACGCCGAAGCGCAGGGACGAGACATAGCGCTGGACGATCTCGGGCCACGACGCCCCGGTTGGGGGAGGTTCGGAACCGGGTCCTGGCTTGTACGGGGCGGGGGCGCTCATGGGTCGGGATGGGGTGGCCGGCGAGGTTCGTGCACCGATGAACAAATACTCTTTCAGTAGATATTATCGGCAAAATGAATCGAGCCAATGCGGAGAAAAGCACTAGCAGCGGATGCAAGAACACTGTTCTCTGTGTTCCAGATCAACACTGTGGTACGCTCAATAGCGATCATGTGAGTAGTATTTACGACCATGTCCGCCGGGCGTCAAGGGTTTTTTCGTTTCTTTTTTTGGCGGCGAAGGCGCGGGTCCCCGCGCCACGGAAAGTGGTTGTTGGGGGACAACCTGCCCGATTGCTGGACTTCGTAGAATTGCGGCGCCCGGTTGACCCTCGCCGCGCAGTCATGGCTTCAGAGTGAAGACAGGACGGCGATCGGCGAACGGAGCCTGGAGATTCGGATCGTGTTCAATTCGTTGTTCGAGGCGATTCGAGGTTCATGCCACAAGCCGTGAGACTCGGCGTCAGGGGCGGCTTCGTCGAATTTGGCCGAGGCGCGGCAGGGCTGCCCGGGCTTGAACGCCGGCCTCGTCTATTGCTGCAACCATTGGAGCGGCGTCACCTTGGTGGAGGTGGTTGGGTGGGCAACCGCCCGGTCGGGGCCGGCGTTGACTGGGGGCGGCCCGTTCGCGGGCACGGCTCCTTCGACCAGCACCGAGGTTTTTAGCACCTGGCTGGTGCCGACGGAGATGGTGACCGTGTAGAGACCGGGAGCGGCGTAGGCATGGGTCATAGCGGGCTTGTTGCCCGTCACCACCTTCGGAGCAGATCCATCACCGAAGTCAATGGTGCGCGAGTTGACGCGGACCATCCAGGGGTTGTGCATCAGCGTCACCGGGGTGCCGGACTGTATGCCGCGAACCGGGTGCTGGTAGATGAAGCCGAGCATGCCCGCCTGGCCGGCCCCGCCGGCGCTGAACACTCGGACCGGGGTGAAATCACGCTGCTCCGAACCATCGTCGTAGGTGACGCGCAACTCCTGGGCGAAGTAGCCTGGCGTGGGGATGGTCAGGTTGGCGGTGGGGCCCGTGACCTCGGCACCATCATGGAGGATCCAACGATAGCCGGTGATGGTACGTCCTGGTCGGGCCAACGAGCGCGACGCGTCCAGGGTAATGGTCTGTCCAGGGAGCATGAACTGATAGCCGCCGGCGTTGGCGATGCCGGAATCCGGGTAGTCGCGCAGGTAGGCTTCGGCCATCATCGGATAGGGGTTGCGGACGGTGCCATCGGGGGCGGTGACCGTGACGTGGAGGTGCTGGTCGTCAGGGCCGTTGCCATGGCCGCCGGTGTGGGCCAGGGTGAAGCCCGCTTCGACGTTCTGTCCGACGGTGACGTAGATGTGGTCCTCGAACATGTGATAGAACTGGAAGACGGCATCGTTGGCGTCGCGGAGTCGCACGGAGGGGAGCGCCGTGATCGAACCGGCGCGCGGCGCGAGCAGCGGCAGGAGGTTTGGTTGCGCGCCAAAGTCCTCGCCCCGGTGGTAATAGACCTGGTCGTTCTGGGGCACCAGGCCCATCCATGTGTTGTGGTAGGTCGTGGCGTGCCAGCGGAGGGAGCCGATGGGAAAACGGGCATCGGCCGGTCCCCAGGGTTCTCCGACGTGGGTGAAGGTGAAGCTCAGATCCTTGTCGTGGGCCGTCGCAGCCACCGTTCCGGACTCGGACCAGGTCTTGGTGTTCTCGATCAGCATCCGCAGTCCGCCCACCACGGTGGGGAACTGGTAGGGCCGCGCGGTCAGCATCACCGGGACTCCATCCACCTCCATCTCGACCATGGCGGCGTAGATGATCGTCCCATCGGCAGCGTTACGGCGGTAGGGCATGGTCTGGTGGGAGAGCGACCGCAGCTTGAACTGGTGTGCCGCACCGCCGTTGCGCGAGATGCGGCGCGTCTCGTTGAGGTTGAGTTCGACCCGCGTCGGCCATTCATCGGCGAACACCCCGCGCTCGGTGGAAGTCGAAACCGTGGCCGCGGCTCCCGCGAGCAGGCCCGAAAGCAAGCACCCTGCGGCTCCGGTCAGAGGAACCCTTCTGACCTGGCACAACGATCGCCGCAGGACGCGCAGCGAAGCGATCAGCGCAACGTCAGCGGTGGATTCGCCGAAATGGGGTCGGTTCATCGTGTTTTGAATCGGTAGGTCTGAATCTGTTGGCGGGTGAAGGTCGCGGGCAAAGTGCCTGTTGCGGTGAGCGGAACCGCTTCGATGTCGGTTTCGAGGTGCGTGGTGCGGTGCGCGACGGAGATGACGCCGGCGAAAGTGACGTCAGCCTCCGCTGGGTGGTCGGACAGATTCCAGAGGCGCGCGACCAGGCCGTGTTCGATGCCGTCATCGTGCGGCTTGAGCGCCCAGAGAAGCACGTCGGGGTTGCTGACCTGGAGCAGCGAGTGCGTGGTTTCGGGATACGCGTCCCCGCCGCTGCCGATGACGGCGCCGGTCACGAGCGGATTCTGATGCTCGAGGGCGAACTTGATCGCCGACGTCGGATGGTAGCCGCCATGGGGGCGCAGGGCGAAGCGTTGCAGGAAGCGTGTGTTGCCGTTCTGCCCGCGAATACCAAGATTCGGTCCGTCCACCTGACCGCCGGCGAGTAGGTGGAGCTGCGGAGTCGTGGTGTCGAGCTGAGTGGCGGTGCTGTGACCGAGCCGGGCGAAAGCGAGGTCGGGGTTGGAGACCGTCATACCCTTTGTGCCGGAGGCATCGGTGATGTCGGCGAAATGATTGACCGTGATGTAGTCGTAACGCGCGTGGGTGTCGGCGTAGTCGCCGCCGGCGGACTGGGGTCGGTTGAGGATCACCGCCCCCACTTCCTCAGTCCGCACGGACGGTTGATTCAGCGCGAAGCTGAACGCCCAGTGGCGCACGTCGCCGAAGTTCGCGTGGAGTTCATTGCGGATGTCCACGCGGTCGGAGCCGCGATAGAGCGTGATGGCCGTGGTGTGGGGGAGACCGGCCTGGCTGCGGGCGAGCAGCGTCACGGATACCGGGCCGCGATGTTCCACGCACAGGGGTTCGCCTGCGTCGGAGTCTGCGGCGAAGTCGTTCAGCCTCAAGCCGCCGAGTGTCGTGGCGAGTTCGGTGTCGCCGCGCCGCTTGTCGGTGAAGCTGCGAATGGCTCCGTCGCGCTCGACCACGAGTCTCAGCGCGGCGTTTTCAAAGATGGCACCGTCGCCGCCGCGGACCGTCGCCGCTTCGTTGGCGGGCGGGGTGCCCTGGCCGGAGAGGATCTCGAAGACCTTGTATCCCGCGGGTGGCACGTCGCTCGCGAGGATGCGCAGTTCCGGCGAGCCGTTCAGCGTCAGGAGCTGGTGCGGCACGTCTCTCCCGGTCGTCAGATCGCGCACATGGATGTCGGTCGGGCCGTTGTAGGCGAAGTCTGCAGCCTCGGTCCGCACCCAACCGAGCGGATTCAACACAAAGAAGCGGTTGGCCTCCGCCGGGCGCTGAATCATTCCGCCAAGTCGCCGGACGGCATCGCCGTAAACAGCGTTCACGAAGGATTCAATCTCCCTGACCAGTTGCTCTTGCCAGGCCGCTCGCTGGGTGCGTGGGATGGGACCGTCGGCGGTCCAGTTGTGCTCCCAATAAAGACCGAGTGCGCTGAACGCCCGGTCGCGCGCCGCCCGGTGGTTCGCCAGGAACGACGGGTGCTTCAGGCTCACCAGGGTTGCCAGCAGCTCGGCAGAACGCAGCTTCTCCACCGCGCGTTTCACCCGCGCGGAGGTCTCCACCATCGAAGCCGAGTAGAGATCCCACTCGTTGCCGTAGGTCACCGAGGCGCGATCGAGCGACGCCCCGTGCGTCGTTTCAAAATCCGCGAAGAAATCCTGTTCGTTCGAGACGATGACCTGTCGCTCCGGCGTGGATAGTCGCTGCGCGATGCGGTGAAAATGATCCGTCAGCGGGTACTTTTCCGGATCGGCGGCGTAAGGCTGGCCGGTCTTGCGGTCGAGGGCATCCCAGCCAAACCCGAAGGCGGCTCGGACGTGGTAGGGTTCGGAGGCGCCGCGCGCGCGATACCGGCTGAGGAAGCCGGCGTCCGAATCCAGAAATTGCACCGCGGCCACCGGATCGAACGCTTCGGCATAGCCCCCACTGTGTTGATTGCCGACGGGCGCCAGCGAATGCCACTTCAACAGCAACCGCTGATCATCATGCCCCGTCCACCAATAGATCTCGTGCGGGCGCCCGCCGAGCACCCGGTTGTCGAACCGGCTCGCGCAGCCGCAAACCCCGCGCCACGAGTAACGCGCGCCAGAGCCGGCGAAGAGCGACGCGAGGCCGAGGGGCAGTGTCTGGTTCTCCATGGCTACCGCCAGGCGGAACCGCAGATCATGCCGTCGTTCCAGCCGCCCGGCGTAATACATCCCGCGCAGCACCGCTTCTGCGGGCTGTCCGCCGTAGCAAGAAACAAGCGCATTCAGCGGGACACTGAGGGTGCCGTCCTTGATGCGTCCGATGAGGCGGGCAAAATCCGCCGGCGTCTTCTTCTGCTCGTAGTTCCACAGCCAGTAGTTGCCGTCCGCATTGAAGCGGTTGCGGTAGGGCGGCGCGTTCGTAGCCGTTTCGTCGGCCAGTTTGAGGTGGAAGTCGAGCATCTCGACGAAGACGTTCGCGTAAGTCTCCGCATCCGCCGTCCACATGAAGTCGGTGTGATCGTCGTTCGCGAGATAGATGCGTTTCGGCTGGGCGTGCAGGCTCACTGCTGACGCGGCGATTGCGGCGCCGGCAAACCAGAACAGCGCGGCGGCGAGGGAGTGGAAACCGTGGCGACGATTCATGGTGGCGTTGGCGGGCTGGAGTTGGGGGTGACTGGAGCCAGTGGCAGCGCCGATCTCTCCGCGAGGAGAACCGGAGAAGCGTCGAGCGGGACTTGTTGGGATGTCACTTTGCTATCCATAGCGGACCACCGTTCGCGCGGGATCGCACACACCTTTCCCGAGAGCAGATCAGCGTAAACCGGTTCGCGGAGCTTCGAGCGGGTGCAGATGCACTTGGAGATGGTTCGTCTGCGCGAAGGCGATCAGCGCATCCGTGCTTTCAAAGTTGTAGGCCCCCGGCTGACGCTGCGTGCCCTGCATATACACGCCCACGGTCATGATGTTAAAGTTGCGACGGAAGAACTCGGCCAGCGGCAGATTCTCCGGCCGGTTGAAATCAAGCCCGCTGGCAAAGGACCCGAGCTGGAAGTCGGGGGGCACGTTTCGAGCCAGTGTGACCAGCGAGTCCGGCGGGTTCGTGGAGGCAACGACCGACTCGGCGCCTGAGGTGACCGGGGGGAGAATGCAGAGGACGGGAAGGAATGAAAGGAAGAGAGGCCGAATCATATCATGGCTTGGGCTGACGCGTTACTGAAGTGTTGGTCCGTGCTCATCATGCCGCTTCGACCTGATTCGCTTGGGTGGGTCAACCGTGCTCAACGCTCGAACCCGAATTCGATTTCGTTGGCCCAGTGGGTGGACCAGTCGTTGTGAAAGGTGAGCGGGTTGTCCTTCGACACGCTGCGACCGGCCGCCAGCTCGAAGGCGCTGCCGCCGTTGTTCACGCGGAAGCTGAACTTTACTGTCTGCCCGGCGTCCCGACGCGCTTTGACCTCCGGCAGTTGGCTCCAGGGGATCGCGCATTCCAGGACGTTGTCCTTCACCACCAGCTTCGCGTCGCCTTTGACCGGCCCGCCATCGAGGGGCGCCTGGGGCTGACGTGGGAAAAAGTGCTTCCGCATCATGCCGGGGCGCTGGAGACAGAAAATCTCGGTGCCGCCTCCGTGGGCTTCGCCGACCCGGTTCAGGGCGAACTCGTAGTCCGTATCGAAGTAGGCGCAGAAGCGCGGCATGGTGCCGGCGGGGAATGGGAGGTAAGCCTTCTGCTCCGGCGGAATGACGTTGAAGGCAATCTGTACGTTGTGCTTGCCGTTGCCCGACGGAATATCGAAGTCCTTGCGATAGGAAAAGCGTCGCACGCCCGCGGGCCAGGCCAGTTCCTTGCCCTGGCTGGTGACTATCTCGGGATAGAAATACTCGTCGTCGTTGCGCGTCTCGTAGCGAATGAGCCCGTCCATGCGCGGAACTTTGGCCGCGAAATAGAAATAGTGGTCATCAGCCGCGAGCCACGCGGTGACATTACCGCCGCCGTCCTGGCGGTCCCAGTTCTGAAACGGCAGGTAAGCCTTCTCCGCTGCGTTCACGCCGACGGTTTGTGCGCTGGTCTGGGGCAGTGTGCCTTGCCACTCGGCAAGGTTGCCGTCCGTCGTGATCGTGCGCCGGGCGATGACGTTGGCGTGGATCAACTCGGCATGCTTCTTCACCCCGTCCTGGCCGGCGTCAAACGTGGCGAGCAGCTTGTAGTTGTTCGCCGGCTCGGCGACGCCACCGGTGATGGTGAAGTCCACCTCGCGGGTCTCGTGTCCTGCCAGCGTCACCGGGTGCTGTGCCGGCTCCGCAGTCAGTCCCTCCACCGTCACCGCCAGATTCCCCCGCACGGACCGGTTAAGGACATTGGTGATTTTGATCCGGAGCTTCGGTCGGGCGGAAACCGGAGCGGTGAGGTCCCACGCCACGATCTCCACCGGATCGAGGCCGGCGATGGTGGCCTGGGCGAGCGCTGCCAACAGACGGCCAAACGAACCGGCGCTGCCGTCGGTGCGCAGGAAGTAACCGCGGTCGTTCAGGGGCACCGTGATCTTGCCCGCCTTCGCCGCCATGGGATTGCCGTAGAAATCGTAGAGGACGAACCGGCCGCCGCCATCCGCGAGGTCCATCTGCGCGCTCGTCGTCAAGGCCACCGAGCGAAACAGCGTGCGGTTCTTGTCATAGCTCGCCCCCAGATCGCCCACGATGACCGCCGTGCCGTCGTCGGGGTCAACCGGACCCGTGCGTTCGCCGCCCACGCGCGCGGGCAATCCCTCGAACACAAACACCCACGGCAAACCATTCTTGAACAGGATCTCCTTGAACGCGCGCTGGCCGATGAACTTCTGGCTGTCCGTGCCATCACAGAACAGTTTGTCGCGCGTGTTGGCCGAGGAACAGGCGCCGCCGATGAGGACCTTCACTCCGGCCTCCTGCCGCGCTTCGAGCACCGCCTCGGCCATCACTTGGTAAATCTCCCGGTAGCGCAGGCAGTCCGCGCCCCAGCCGGAAATCGAGACGCCTTCCCACGGTTCGTTCCACAACTCGACGGCGTTGATGGGGCCTTTGGGCCAGCCGTGTTCCACGACGACTTTCTTGAGATAGCGTTTGAACTCGGGATCGAAGGAGGGCAGCCACGCGAGGTCCTCCTTCACCTGCTCCTTCATCGAACCGTCGCCATTGAGCCATGGACGGCCCCGCCCCAGCGGCATCTGCTCGCGTGGCGTGCCCCCGCAACCCACCGTGAGCAGGAGAGTGACATCATTGGCCATCGCCCAGTCCACGTGCGCATCGCGGATGGAGTCGTAGCCGCCTTCGGTGCGCGCGCCTTTCACGCCGAGCCGCTGGAACACGTTGAAGACCACCGGGGACATCTCGTGCGGCCAGCCCAGGTCCAGGGCGTAAGTCGGCAGCCAAACCCGCCCCGGCTCCGGCGCCGCCACGCGAACGCAGGTGGCCGCAAAGGCGCGTCCCCGCTCCCCGAGGTCGAAGATCAGCGCGTAGCCGCCGAGGGTATCGCCAATCCGCGGCTTCACCGTAACGAAGCCGCCCTCCGCCGGCAGCGTGGTATCCAGAGTCGAGGAACTGGTGTCGGCGATTTTGAAGACGACCGGCTTCCACCAATCGCCGGGCTTGCCCTTGGTGCCATAGTGAATCACGTCCACCTTGACCGGCCCCCAGTAGGGCTGGCCCGGCTTGATGAAGAAGGTGAAGGTGGCCTCCTGGCCTGGCCACAACGCATTCGCGCCCAGACTGCAGGCGGTTTGCTGCACGGACCAACCCTGGCCTGAAAGGCCGAAGGACTTGTTAAAATCCTCCATCGCGGGGCCGGTCACCATCTGGGCGCTGACCGACCCATCGCTGGTCACGGCGAACGTCAAGGCCAGCGACAGGGCGCGGAGAGGGAGGTGCATCGAGGTTGTCACCGTCTGACCAGAGTAGCGCATGAGTTGAGATCATCCTCAATGGCCGATCCGGTTGAAGTTCAATCCACCTGTTTGTCGTGGTGACTTTCGCCGCAAAGGTGGCGGCGGCTTCGCGTGACTTGCCTGTGGGCAATCTCCGTGTCGGCCATCCACATGGCGAAGATGGCAACCGCAATAAAGTGCCAGGGTTCGTGTCATTTCCGTCCGTGGCCACTTCGAGGGGCGGCGGCGCACTTGAGTTCGTTGAGCAACGTCACCGCCGCCTGCACCAGGAGTTCCCCGCAGCCCGGCTCCAGCGGGCAGGTGTTCGGCTCGTAATTCCCTTCCTCGAAGGCCCGGCGCGTCGGGATGTAAAAATCGAGGTCGTTCGCCAGCGAAATGACGATGGTCGTGCGAAAGGGTGAGGCGGACTTGATGGCCAGACCCAGCTCGACGAACACCTCGTGCGGCAGGGTCACGATGGCGGTGTCGCGGTCGAGGCGGATGGCTTGAATCTCTTGCGGCAATCTCCCGCCATGTTTTTGCCAATACTCATGTCGGAACATTTTCCGCCACGCATCCACGACGGTCAGAAACGGCGCCCCATTTTGGTCGAGGGTTTCCATGATTTTCTTGGCGGCAACATACTCCGCCTCGCTGAGCGGAGTGACCGGCGAATGGATGGTGGTGCTGCGCAGCGCGAGGTGATCGTTTCGGATGGGCCTGGCCAGCGGCAGCGCTTCCTGGAGGGTCTCGGCCAGCTTCCCGCCGACGACGGCCGGGTAGCTCCTTCGGTCCTGCGGATCGGGACTGCTGACGTCAATGTGGTTGACGTCACCAGCGCAGCCTTCGCCGAAGATCGAGACGAAGTCGGGGGCGTCGAGGAGACGGCGCAAGTGAGTCTGGAGATGTCCGGGATAGCACGCCCCAAACGGAGCGTCGCCGTAAATGGCCGTGTGCATGGCGAACACCGTGAGCGAGCCGAGTGGCCGGCCGGAAGCGGCGTCGCGAACCAAGACGAACGGCAAATCCGGATCCGTCGGACCGAGCGGGCGAAAGATGTTGGTGTTCAGCTTGCCGGGATTCCAACCGGTGGAGCCGTCCCGCATGAGGAAACGGCGGTTGAAGGCCAGCCCCTGAGCTTGCGGCACCACCACGGCCAGCGTGGCGGGTTGGCGGGCAGCAAACGCCTGCGTAATCACCCCGGCCCAGCGCTCGACCAGCAGAGCGTGGTAGTCGAGCGGTTCATGCGGATCGCGGCCTCCGTTCTCCTGCTTGGCGCGGGCGTGGAGGAAGTCGCGCAAGGGACCATAGTATTCCGGACCGCCATGCGTATGGGTGGCGGTGATGACGATATTGGCGAAAGGAATGCCGGTCTGCTCGCTGGCGCGTTTTCGCGCGCGGTCGGTGAGTTCGCGCGGCACGGAGCAAAGGTCATTGCCGACCAGCGCGACCACGGTTTCGCCCTGCGTCAGCGCCATCGCCTTCGTTAATAGCGGGTCGCCTCCAGCTTCGATGATGAACTCACTGAAGCCCCCCGCGCGCCGCCAGCCAGCGGGCGGCGTGATGTCCGCCGTCGCGAAGCCGACTTGGAACTCAGCCGCGGCCGCCACCAGGGGGAGCAAGAGGCAGCCGCAGACGGTGAGGCGCGAGCGAAGCTGGGAAGTAAGTCTCATGATCATCGAAATGATGGCTGGGTCAGCGGCGGGCGGGCACGCAACCGCTGGCATCCGGGAAGAGCTGACAGGCAGGCACTGGCGTGAGCGCGCCAGGCCAGGTGCCACTGGGAGTGGCCCAATGGAGGTGGAAGCCGTGCGCGCCCACGCCGGTGAACCCCTCGTAGCTGAACTCAACCGCGTAGCGCTTGCCGGCCTCGAGCCAGACCGAATCGTGGTCCGGGTTCCAACCGGTCAACTCGTAGCGCTGCGCCGGATCGCTGTCGCCGATGCGCTTGCCCCCGATCACCAGCTTGCCGCGGTTGGGATTGACGAGCGCGAAGGTGTGCAGGCCGGTGTGGAGCGGCACGATGGCGCCCGCTGCCGTCACGAAAGGGCCGTTCCACGCGTTGACGCCCTCGGGGCCGCCGTTGCCCCAGTCCTCCTGAGCGTCGGTCGGTCGGGGGGACAGGGATTTACCAGGCTCGGGGTGGGCGGTCAGGGTGAGGCCGGTCCCCTGGCCAAAAGGGACGGCGGTCTGCGGCGGCCGGGGCCTGAGGGTCGCGCCCGCAGGGAGTCCGGCGAGCCTCGGTGCTGCTGCGCTTCGCACCTGCACCGCCACGGCAGTCGCGGCGGGAAGCTGGACGGCGACTTTGCCAGTTCCGGCCTTGCCGGCGACCACGATCGGCGCAGCGGCGTCGTCCACCACCGACAACTCCGCGGTGCCGGCCACGGGCGTGGTCAGCCAGGCGCTCCATACGCCGAGCCCGATCGCGAAGCCGTCCACCGCACCTGCGCTCCTCACGCTGCCGACAGCGCGCGTCCAGCCGTGCCAGCCGGTGACACGCGCCGCACGCACCTCGTTGATGCCGTGCCACAGGAGGAGGGCGGAGCCGTCCTGCTCCTCGAGGATGGTCGTGCCGAGGGTCTCACCCCCCGAGCCGAACAGCCACAAAGGCGCCGACGCCAGGTCGGGATCCTCGAATAGTGTTCCCGCCCACAGACCCCCGCGATCCCAGAGATAGCTGACGAACGGCACCGGCCCTTCGATGAAGTCGTTAGCCACCAGGGTGCCGTGGACCTGACCCGCGATGCGGCGGAAGACGCCGATGTCGCCTGGGGCCTGGCGGGGTTCCGGTCTGCCGGTCACCTTGCCACCGACCTGCCATCGCGGCTTCATTTCCTGGTCCCAGGCTTGGACGAAGGCGTCCTGGCAACGCCCCCAGTCGGTCATGCCGACGTTGAACGCGGCGAGCAGGCCGCCACTCGCGGCATCGCGCCAGAGGTATCCGCCCCAACGCCCATCGACCGAGCCGACCCGCTTGGGCAGCGGGTTCAGCAATTCCGCCCCAGGCAGGGCACCGAGCCGCGGCTTGCCCTGTTCGTCGAGCGAGAGGGGCCAGCGCACCACACTGCCCCGCGTATTGTCGCAGGTCAGAAGGCCTTCCTGAGACCACTGGAACTGGGTGGTGCTCAGGCCACCGGGGAAGTCCTGCACTTCCCCGGCCTGCACCGTTCCGTCGCCGTTGGCGTCGGCCCAGTAGAGCACGGACGACCCCTTGAGCAGCCCGAGGATGACCGGGTTCTTCTGGTTCCACGAGCGGTCATGGGTCGAGTTGGCATTCAGGTAGAGGACCGGCTTGAGCGTGTCGGTGGAGTCCTCGACCCTGAGCATCGAGCAGGGAAAGGTGTTGCGGCAGAGATAGGTCGCACCGCCAAGGCGCAGAGCAGTCCACAGATGCGCATTGTCGTGGTTGTTGATCAGCCCGTCGGCGAGGCCGTAAACCTTGTGCACCGAGCGGACGGTCCACGAGCGGCGCTTCCAATCCACCTGGTAGCGCGTCACCCAGCCCCACGACGACGGCATCCAGACGCTGCTGTGGTCGCCCGGATCGACGGCAACCCACGGTGCCCAGACCTGGCCGCCATACCACTCGCCAGTGCATTTCCCCTCGGCATCGAAGCGCGCGGTGCGCCGTGGCGCGCATTCGGCCTCAGCGGCGATGAAGCCGCCGTCCGGAAGGGCGACCAGGCCGGTCACATCGTAGAACGAGGTCTTCGCGTCGTCATCCCAGCGGCACTGCTCCGCCCGTCCGCCCCTCGCTCCGTAGGCGCGGGCTTCCTTGCCCGCCTTGAGGCGGATGACCTGTCGGCGCTCGCCGGCAACGAAGGCGAGTAATTCGCCCGGGCCGGTCGGGACCAGCCGGGTCAGCGCCCCGAGCCCGCTGGCCCAGGCATCGGGCTGGCTGTCCGGCGTGGTGCGGAGGATGCGCCCGTCCGCCACCGCGACATAGGTCGCGCCGTCGCTCCCGATCGCGACCGCGGTCGGGCGCGGGAGGTTTCGGAGCTCGCCGAGCAGGCGGCCGTCCGCGGGATCGATCCAGCGCAGCATCCCCCGCTCGGGCCAGATCAACGCTGCACGGCCGGTGGTCACAGCCAGGTCGCGCGGATCCAGAGTGTTATCATACTGGCCATCGGCACCTCGGGGGCCTTCCAGGCCGAGTTCGTAGCGCTTGAGGAGCGCCCCGCCGGCCGCATCGAAGATCCACATCTGGTGGCAGGGACCATCGCCTTTGGTGGAGAGGACGTAGAGCTTCCCGTCGTGGCTGGTCATGGCCAGCGCACCGGCCCAGGCCACCTGGTTCATCGCGCTCCACAGGCGGCGCCGGCCATCGTGCGAAAGCTTGACGATGACGTTCTCCAGCCCCTCGCCGCAGCTCGCTCCGACGTAGAATCCCTCGGCGTCGGCGGCAACCGCGGTCGGCCCGCCGTGGCTGCCGGGAGCGCGCAGGTAGTCGGGGTTCGGGACGCTGCTGCCGCGAGGCGCGTCAGGATAGTTGTTGCCCAGGGTGAGCAGGTACTCCGAGCGCAGCGGCTGCGGCCGCGCCAGCAGCTTCCAGCCGTAGCTGCCGGGCGGCAAAGACCTGTCCCCGTGGTCACGTCCATCCCAAAGCTCGACCTGGGGCCCAGCGGCGCGCGGCGCGCCGTGCAGCAGTTCACGCACGATCCCGCCCTGCGGGTCCGTGATGACCAGCGAGACACGACTGGCCTGGCCCAGCTCATAGTGGATCTCGTTGGGCGCCGCGGCGGCGGCTACCAAGGCAAAGGTGGCCAGGAGGGGGACGAGAGCGCAACGGGAGGGCATGGTCTGTTCCTGTTCGTTACCGGGTTATCCGGATCTTCCGGCAGCCTGCTCAAGAGTCATTGTGAAGGATACAGCGCCGCGGCCGGGATATGCTCGCGGTCCTGGGTGCGGCTTTCCCAATGAAGATGCAGGTGCGGCTTCTCGGCCCCGTTCGCGGAGAACTCGATGCGGATCGGCACCTTCCGCCCGGCCACGAGCGGGACGGCGGCGCTGGTGTTGGCGCGAGAGCGGGCCGGCTTGCCCTTCGGCTCGGGCGAGGCGTTCCAGCCGTCGAGCACCAGTTGGTCATCCACCCAGAGACGCACCTTGGATCCCTGCCACGATTGACCCGGTCCGCTGCGATCGCCTTGATAGTAGAAGCCGAGGCGGTAGTCCTCGCGGAAGCGCGGTTCGACCTCGCCCGTCCAGCGGGCGGAGAATTCGGTCGCGGGCACCGGGCTGTCCCCAGTGAAGAACGGCGGCGCTTTGATTTCACTGCAGTAGGCGAAATAGACTCCGCGGAACCAGATCTGGTCGTCCACCCGCGTGACGACGGGTGCACCGCTCAAGTCGGGCGTGGCGAAATACTCGGCCTTGAGTCCGCTGCCCCCAAGTTTCGCGGCAGCCGCGACGGCCTTGATCGCGATGGTGCCGCTCTGCCGCGCGCCACCTTGCCAATCGTGAATCCGATAGAGCGCGGTGGCGTCCTGACCGGGCGTGGCCCAGTAAATCTGGCCATCCCTGGCGTGAATCCAGTTCTGGATCACGTGGTCGTCGCCCATCAGGAAATTGCGTGGACTCACGTCGCCAGTGACCTGATAAATGGTTTCCGGCGGCGCGCCATCGTCCACGTGCCGGTCGAAGACATAGCCGGCGGCGAGTCCGTCGGTCGTCCACGAAGTCGTGACGCGGCCGGTACGGTCGTGGATGAAGAACTTGTTGCCGGCGAAACCGAGGAAAGCGACTGGAACGGCGATTTCACCCGGTTGTTCGGCCCGCTTCACAGTCGCCTTCTTCCCCACCGCCCATTCGAGTGAACCGTCAGCGCGCCACTTGAACAGGCGTGCCACCGCGCCGTAGTTGTGCGGCCAGTCCGGCGTGTGGCGCTCTTCCTTGAACTCGCGTTCCTGCGGCGTTTTCCCGACGCGGTAGCTCGGACCGGTCAGTTGATAAATGCTGCCTTGGTCGTCCACGGCGATGCCTCTCATCTCCGGGAAACCCCAGCGACGGAATTCCTCCGGCACCTCGGCATTCACCGGCTGCGCGTCTTTCCAATCCCAACCCGGCGTGTCCTCGATCCTGGCGGCGCGATTGGGAATTTTATACCACAAGGTCGTGCGGCCGTTTGCCTCCGGAACCTTCGGGTTTCCGTCGCCCGCCGCGATGAAGACATTGAAGTCTTGGTCCAGCCAGACATGCCCATTGCCGAGTGGACTCGACGCAACCCGAGCTTCGGCAGCCTGGATCTGCCCGTCGCCATTTGCATCCGTCCATCCGGCTCCCACAAAAAAACTTCCGCCGTCCTTCACTCCCTCGCGTTGCGCTGCGTTCCGCCACCAGTCGAAGCGCGCGTTGATGCGACCGAGAAACGCCGCCATCTGCAACCGGGCGCCGCCGTCGAGCACCTCGATGACGAAGGGCGCGTAGCGGTGGAAGTTCTCCCCGCAGTTGACGAGATACGTGCGACCGCCGCGATGCTTCACCTGCCATCGTAGTCCCATCTCGACCGGCTGCGGGTATCTCAACCGCTCGTAGATGTGGGTGAGCGCCCAGCGCTTCGTTTGGAAGTCGAGCTTGGCGCGCATGACTGCCGGTCTTCCATCTCGAAAAACGCGATGGTCGGGTCTTCGGGATCAAGCGTCAGCATCGCCCCCCAATGCACCGGTCCGAGCCATTCGCGGTCCGGTTGCTTCGCGGCGCCGGTGAAATGCGCGACCCGGCGCGGCACCGCCTCGATGGTGTAGAACCCGCCCCTGCCGTCGGCCTGGACCTCGTACAGCCCGTGGAAATCCTGCGGATCGTAGGCGCCCCAATTCCGGCCTGCCTTGCGGCCGAGCGTGCCGACCAGTTTGCCGTCGTGGTAACGGCGCAGGTGCTGTGACCCTCCGCCATTGAGAACGACCAGGAGGTCGCCGCTCACCGGCTCCCACGCCAGGCCCACCGGCGAATTGAGTTCGGCGTCTTCGACGACCATTCGGGTCTGATCCTGCCCCGCATCCAGCGCCAGGATTTTGCCCTCCGAGGCGATGTAAAGCGTCTGGTTCGGCCCGGCGGCCAGGCCGCCCGGCTGCTGAACTTTCACCTCGCGCACCAACGTTCCGTCCTGCGCCGAAACGAACCGCAACAAGTCATACTCCCGATAGCTGAACACGAGTTGCTCCCCGACGAGTTCCATGTCCATCGGTGTGACGTGAATTCGCTTCTTGTCCGCCTCTGGCATCTCCCAACGCCAGGCGACGTCTTTCTCGTGGAGCGCATTGTAGAACACCTTCCCGCCGCGTTTGCTGCCGTTGGCCGCATCGAGCGCGAAGACGTTCTTGTTCTTCTGCAACACAAAGATCGTGTCGCCCAACACCGCGAGGCGTTCCACACCATCGGCCACTTCGAGTTGGCGGATACCCCAGAGCCGGTGTTTGCCGTCCGGGGACAGTTTGATAAGAACGTCCGTTCCCTCGCCGCTGCCGGCCCCAATGAATATGTTGCCCTGCGAATCCAGTGCCACCGTGCGCGTGCCGTCGTGATTGCCCACCCATTCCCCGTAAGCGGGCCAGTCCGTGCTGGTGCCGAGGCCGAGCAGGAACTCCGCTTTTAGGCCTTCGTCCGTAAGCAGCCGCCACTCACATTTCCCCGGCGGGACCGGCGAGCCGTTGCGGTCCAAGCCATCCCACGATTCGGTGTGCGCGCCAGCCGCCTGCGTCCCGGCCGAAAGCAACGTGCGCACAAGCGCGCCCTTGGCGTCGTACACCGCAAGCGAGACTTGGCGCGGAGCCTCAAGCGTGTAAGTGATGGGGGGAATGGTTGCAGGCACATCCGCTGCCGAAGCTGGTGAAATACCAGCAAACCAAGCAGCCGTGGCGATTAGGGAAAGTGAGAGGGTGTCTTTCATGTTCAGTCTTTGGGTTTGCGCCGGAGATTCTCGAAGTGAGGCCGCGGGTTTGGTGTTTGCGGCGGGTTGGTCCGGCGCCTCCGCTCCGAGCGTTGTCAGCGCGCCCGACGCCAGCGCGGCTCCGGCCAGCAGGGTCTTCTTGGTGAAGTCCCGGCGGTTCAGGAGTGGAGTGGATGTCTTCACAGGCGTGTTCTTTGAATCACTGGATTGGGCTGCTTGCGCCGCCTTGTTGATCGTCCGGATCGCTCATTTCATTCCACGCGGGCGTTGCCCCACTCGGCCGGTTCCAGCCGGCTCTCGTTGGGGATGTCGTTGACGACGTTGGCGGTGAAACTGTTGTTGTGCCAGTAAGCGCGCGAGGTAGCGCCCAGTCCCCCGGCATTGCCGAAGAGGTACCCCACATCCATGCGCCATTGGGAACCGGGCTTGAGGCTCGGCAGCCCCAACACCTCCAGCGGCACCACGGCGGTGACCTCGAAGCCTTTGGCCGAGGCGCCGTAGCCGCGCAGTTCCACTCGATCGGTGGCCGCAATGGAGTCAAACGCCTCGCTGCCGGTCGGGGAAACCAACTGGATCGGCTGGCCGGTGAATTCCCGCAGCTTGGGACGAAGCACCACCGCCCACGGCTTCCCCGCGCGCTGGCTGATCAGCAACCGAACGTCGCCGGGGACGGGTGTGGTTCGCCGGGGGTCCGCCGCCGGATCGGTGGCGATCTGGACATCCAGCAGATTGCCGCCTTTGAAGATCATCTGCGGGTCTGGAATGGCGTTGGTCAGGGGACTGGGGGAGGTGACCATGTAGCGGAAGTACAGGTTCTTCGAATCGTAAGCGGCGCGCACCTCAAAGGCGTGTTCAGCGTCAAGGCTCTTGCTGACGGGATCGGCGGCGGCCAGACCGGCCTCGCCGCCGCGCGCCAGGACCAGCGGCTGGCCCCGAGCAACCTGCGATTCGTACTCGGCCCACGCCTCGGCCGCTTGTGCCGCCAGCCCCGCGGTATGTTCGTAAGTGCCGCCAGCCAGGTCCTTGACCGAATCCAATCCCAGCACTTCGTGGATGCGGCAATCCTGATCGCCCGCGAGCAGATAGACGCGGGAACTGCCTTTGGGCTGGACCATCTGTCCGGCGAGGAACTCGACGTAGAACACCTGCGGCCCATTGCTGCCTTTGGCCGGATGCTCGAAGAGTTGGGCCACGAACAATCCGTCCTCGCGCACCAGGTCCGCCGTGCCGAAGTAGCTGATCATTCCGGAGTAGCGCCCGACGACGCCCAGCGGACAGGTGGTCCCGCTGAGGGTTCCCGGGCCGGGCGAACCTTGATTGATCGCGTCCCGCCAGGGTTTGATGCGCGGATACCACCAGGCTTTCGCGCCGTCGGTGTTGTAGCGGGCGAACTCGCCCCCTTCCCGCCAGGTCCACACTTGCTGGCCTTCCGGGTCGGTCCAGGTGAGGCCACTTGTGGCATCCGTGCGCCGTTCGGGCTTCGCGAAATCGTATAGCGGGATGCCGTCAGTGCGGACTTCGCGCGGGCGATACACGGCGCCGCCCGCGTAGAGGTTCAGGTCGGCGTCCATCCAATGGAAAGGCGGCGTGGACGACGGCAGTGCAGTCAGTTCGGAAAGCTGGGCTTCGAGGTCGGCATTGGCGTCCGACCACACATACATGCGACCCTCTGGATAGGCCCTTAGGTCGTTCATGATGGGGAACGGCGGTTGGTTCATCAGAACGGGGTTGGGACGATTCTTGAAAACGAAGTGCAACGGGCGGAAGCGGTCGCCCTCGCGGAGCCACAGAACGTTTCCGAAAGCCCAGACTTCGGACACGGCATACTGCCGGCCGTTGCGCGCGGTGAAGACGCGAAACGGATAGAAGAACCCACCGTGTCCGCTGTTCACGCTGTTATCAGACTGGCGCTCGTAGAAGATGCTCTTGGGGTACCAGGCGCCGGTTTCAAAGTTGATGTCCCAGATGGTGTTGTCGAAAAACGCTTCGTGCGGGTTTGCGGGATCAATCCACGCAAACGGGGAATAGGAACACCCGCCAAAAAACTCCTTCAGCAGTTTCCCGTTGCTGGCGTCCCAAACGCTCAGACGTTTGAGCGTGTAGGCCGCTTCGGGCACCCAGAGTTTGCCTTGGCGATCCACGGCGATGCCCGCGGGCTGGCGCATGCCGGTCGGATCGAAAGCTCCAACCTTCGGCCGCCCGCCCATGCGTCCGATGCTGCGCAGATACACCCCATCGGCCGAGAAGACACTGACGTTTTGCCGCGAGCCGTGATTGGAGACGAAGACCTGGCCATCCGCCGCGATAGCAATGCCTGTAGGCTCGTCCAAATGGTCCTTGGCAAAAGCGGCGGACTTGCCGTCGAGCACGCGCGCGATCGTTGCGCCGCTCACCACCCGCAGGGAGCCGTCTTTCGCCACGGCCATCCGGCCAGGTTTCTCCACGCGGCAGGTGGTTTTGGAAGCGCCGGAATCCGAATCGTAGAGCGCGATCAAGTCGCGGCTGCCATAGCTGACGTAGAGGATTCCCCGATGGCAGGCAATCCCCGTGGGCACGTTGCGCTTGGGGTCGCCGCCCGGCGGTGCTTCCAGACCCTGCCGACCGTTGCCAAAGGCCAGCGGTTGGCCGTTCGCGGCGGCAAAGACGGTGACCGAATCGCCCGGCTCACCGCTGAAGGCGAAAAAGCGCGTGCCGTCGCTCGCCAGGTGCGCGGCGTTCTTGTGCTGCAATCCCCATTGCTTTTTCCCGCTCAGATCGGTGGCAATAATGCCCCAACCCGCCTCGTGTCCCGTCCAGCCAAGGATCATGCGGTTGCCGGACGCGGTCGCCGCCGTGGGCGGGCCGTAATCGCCACCCCAGCCGCCGGTGCCATCGGCAGTCTTCCAGGCCGGTTGACCCGAGTTGGCAAAGGACATGACGTAGCGGGTGCGGATGGGATCGTGATACAGCCCTTTCCAGGTATAGGAGCCCACCGGCAGCGGCTGGTCCGCGAAATCCCGGCCATCCCAGTGTTCGGTGACGCGTCCCGCCTGGCGCGGCCCTTGGGCCACGATGTGCCGGACAATCCGCTGTTCCTTGTCGAACAACGCCACGGACACCTCGCCGTCCACCGGCAGGGCCTACGAGAAGGCCAGCGGCGCGGGCGGCTTGGGCTTCACGTGAGGCTCGACCCACTCGCGGGGAATGTTGCCGCGCTCGGAGAAGATCAGCTTGCCCCAACATTCGGACGTCTGCCAGGGAAAGCCCGGCTGGCTCATCAAGTCGTAAGCGCATTCCCGATAGTTCAAACCGGCTTCGTCGCCCCAGAAGAACTGGCCGGTCGCGGTGACCACGTCGCCGGCCATCGGATGACGCTCCTTGGCGTTGAGTGTTTCCCACGGAATGCGGTATTCGAAGGCATACCCTTTGCCATCGTCATCGGCGCGGTACACCGCCTGGAAATGCTCGGACGGCACCACGCCGTGCGGACCCCATTCCGGGCGCACCGGCTGGAGTGCAAACGACTTGTGGATTTGCAGCGCCGGCAGTTGCTGATCCGTGAAGTACCAAAGCATCAGGTGCAGGGGTTGGCCGACTTCCACGCCCTTCGCCTTTTCGTCAAATTCATTGCGGAGAAAGGGAAACGGCAACGTGCGGTCCGTCACCAGGCGGAACTGCACGCAGTCACCCATCCAGGCCTTGTCCGCGTCCGCCGCCGGGCTATGGCGGTTGCGCATGGGCGAGGGATCCTTGACCTTGGCCGCGAGGTAGAGCGCGCTGGCATCATACATCACAGCGAACTCCAGGCGCTGGCTCGCGCGGGTTTCGGCGCGGTCAAAACTCTCGATATGCCCGCTCCAGTCCCAGTCGCTGAGTGTCCCGTCCACGATGACCTGGCCGGGCGGTGGCACGGCATAGAGCTTGTGATGTCGCCCGCGTCCGCTCTCGGCCAAGGCCACTCCGGCCGACATAACGAAGACAAGCGTGCAAGTGAACGCGGTCATGATCTGGGGGCGCGCTGGGGTGGGGCCGTTCGATCCGGTGCGGACGCCGGGGCATACAGTTGGCTGACGGAAATGGGCGTCCACGCGCCGGGCCAGGTGCCACGCGGCGTCGCCCACTTGAGGCGGATGCCCTGGTCGGTCGTCGGGTGGGTCATCGTTGGATCGTAGACGATTTCGACGGGATAGCGCTGGCCGGCCACGAGCTCGACCTCGTTGAAGGAGCGCCGGTGCAACTCGATCCCGGCGATGCGGTAGCGGGTCTTGGCTGGGTAATGCTCGGCAGCAAACGCGTGCCAGCCACTCTGAAAAGCCTCGAGCTCGCCCGTCACGCGGACCATGCGGCCATCGAAGCTCCGGATGCCATCCGGTCCTTTGCCCGGCCCCCAGTTCTCGCTCTGAAGATCAGTAAGGCGTTGAAACGATGGCCGGCCCTCAGGCGCGCGGCGGTCCAGATCCCAGGCTTCGAGCATAAGCCCCTGACCCTTACCCAGCGGCACCGCCGTCAAGATCGGCGTGGATGAGGGCGCCGCGGTAGAGAGAGAGAGTTTTCCGGAAGCGCGAACCCAGCCGTCCCATCCGGTGACCCGGCCGACCCGCACGTCGTTATAGCCATGCCAGAAGAGCAGCACGTCGCCGGTGCGAGGGTCGTTGACCATGACGGTGCCCAGGGACTCGCCGCCGGCGCCATAGCGCCACACGGGTGCCGCCCGGCGATCGATCTCGTCCATCACGCCGCCCACCCAGAGTCCGTCGCTGTCCCAGACGTAGCTCGTGAGGGGCCACTCGCCTTCCTGAAAGTCGTTCACCACAACACAGCCGTGAGTTGTGCCGGCGATCCGGCGGAAGCAGCCGATGTCCCCCGGCGCCAGGTGTGACTGCGGCGAGCCAACTGTCCGGCCACCGACAATCCATCGCCGAGACCCGTCCGCGTTGTACGAGGTCATGAACGAGTCGGTGCTGCGGCCCCAATCGGTCATCGAGGCGTTGATGGCCACGAACCAGATGCCGCTCCTGGAATCTTGAGTGATGTAAGAACCCCAGCGGCCCTCAAGTCCCTTGCCCGCCAATGCTCGCGGTGGTAGCTCGAGCAGCGGTGTGCCTGCCGGGAAATCGCCCATGAGCGGTGCGCCGACAGAGTTCCAGCCCGTGATCTGCCAGCGGTGAATGAATTTGTCTCGCACGGCAACGATCCCGGTCGGCAGCCACTCCGGCAACCCCGGCCACCCGCCGTCCTTCTTGTAGAACTTGACCTCATTGGGCTGGGGCCGCCCGTCGCCATTGGCGTCGGTCCAGGCGAACGCCTTGTCGCCGTCGGCCGCTCCCTCGCGCACCAGGACGGGTTTCTGCTCCCAGTTATGGCGCATCTGCGGATGGACCGCGAGGACGGGCACCAGTTGATCGCTCGCATCGTCAACCCGCAACACTGTCCACGGCCATTGGCAGCGGCCCAGGTAGAGTTTGCCTTCGTGGCGGAACGCCCGGTAGAGCAGCGCATTGTCGTGAGCGCCGCAGAACTCATCAGCCATCCCGCTCAGATGGTGAACGGAGCGGACCCGCCACGTCTTGCGGGCGTAGTCGAGTTCGAGCCGCATGATGCTGTCCCACGAGGAGGGCATGAAGAGCGTGCGTGTGTCCTCGGGATCGACGGCGATCCACGGCGCCCAAACGTGTCCGCCGTACCACTCCCGCACCAACTGGCCGTCGGCGTTGAACCAGGCCGCGCGGCGGGGGGCGGTCCACGGTTCAGCGACCAGGAATCCTCCGCCGGGCGCCCTCGCCAGTGCGGACACTTTCAAGAAGCTCTCCTGGGCGGTGCGGTCGTACCGTCCGTCGCGGCGGCCACCGACTTGACCAAATACCCCCAAGCGTCGGCCCTCGGTGGTGAATCGCAGGATCTGCTCGTTGGCAGCTTCATAAACCAGGAGGTCACCGGTCGTCGTCAGGGCGATCCGGCCCGGCTTCGACAACCCGGTGACCAGCGTCGCGTGCGAGCCGCCCGAGCGGTCGAACCGCAGCACCGTGGTGCCGCACACGGCGTAGGTGGTGCCGTCGGATGCGATCGCGACAGCCACCGGTCGGTCCAGTCCGGCGAGCTCACGGGTAACCACTCCATTGGTTGGGTTGCACCAGCGCACCAACCCGCGCCCGGGGAACGTGAGAACCATCTCGCGGTCGTTGGCGGCGAGGTCGGACGGAAAGCGATCAGGATCTTTCTCGCCCTTGGCGTCGGGCGCAAGAGCCGTGCCCAGGGTGGGGAGATCGGTTCCGTCGGCGGCTTGGTAGGGCCAGATCTCGCCCTGGTGGGTGGACAGGACCAGCAACCGATCGCCGCTCAGGGCCATGGCCAGCGCGCCGTTCCAAGCCTCGCGATGCAGCTTCGACCAGAGCCGTTTCTTCCCATCGTGGGAGACCTTGACCAAATAGTTTTCGATGTTCTCGGTGCAACTCGCGCCGACATAGACGCCGGACGCATCCGCCGCCACCGCCGTCGGCCCACCGTGAGTGCCGGGCGCCACTTCCCGGAACTGCTCGGTCTCCCGCGCCGGGTCGGGTTCCGGGTCGGGATAGTTGGCGCCCACCGTGCACAGAAACTCGGTCTTGAGGCGCCCCGGCATCGCCAGGGTCTTCCAAGCGTATTCACCCGGCGGCAGGGGCTTTCCGGACTGGTCACGACCGTCCCAGAACTCGCGCTGCAGCCCGGCCGGACGCGGCGCGCCATGGAGCAGGCTGCGCACAATCTGGCCCTGTTGGTCGTAGATATTGAGCGAGACACGCATCGGCCGGCTCAGGGTATAGGTGATCGCCTGGCCGGGTTCGGCGCCGCGCACACCGGCCGCAATCAGCGCGGTGAGACCAGCGAGCAAAGCGGCTTTTGCGGGAGTGAATCTTGGGTTCATGGTTTGGAGATGTGTGGCCTTAGTGGAATACCGCCCTTCCCCACGTGGCGGCGCGTTCCCAGGTGAAGATGCGCAGCGGCTCGGCGGGATTGCCGATTTCGACCCACTGTCGCTGCCAGACGCGACCCCCTTCGTCACTCCAATGGACCGTCCACGACATCGCCATTACGTCGCCGGGGCGCGGAGCGCGCGGGGCGTTAAGCAGCTTCCAGGGAATGGCATACTCGAGGGTGTAACCGCGGCCATCGGCGTCTTGGCGAAACGCGGCGCGATAACCGGGTGGATTGGCCACCGCGCCGTGCAGGTCCATGCCGTAGGCGATGTGCAGGCAGTTCTGGGCGGCCGGGGCGAAATGCCAGAGCGTGAGATGCGCGAGCGCGGGGTTCGTGGCTTGGGCAATCTGCGCCGCATCCACGGGAAGCTCGCGCATCTGATAGTAGGGGGCCGCGTTGGCATTCACCGGCCAGCCGAGCGCCGGATCGGCGGCCACGCGGATCTGCAGGCCGCCGCCGCGCCAGCCGGATTCGCCATCCGTCGCCGGATCCACCACGCTTCGCATGGGCGCGGGATCCCCGATGTGCGCCGCCACATACAGGAACTCCGCGTCATACCGCATCCGGCCCTCGAGGAAACGGCCCACACCGCGTTCGCCTTGGAACAGGCCCTCGCCGCTCCAGTCGGACAAATCGCCATCCACTGCGATGGGTTGTTCGACGGGGAATACGGCGGCTTCCTCCACGATGGGCCGGTTGAACGGAAAGTCGTGATCCGCGATTTCGAGGCCCTGGTCGGGCGGGAGGCGCCGCACGAAGCGCTCGGGGCGAAAGGCGATCTTGGTGGGCTGGGGCTGGTCGGGCGAGAAACGCGCGGCAGTGCCCGCGGTGAGCTGATGCGGAAAGCCCGCGCTGCCGGCCGTGGCCGCGGCCATCACGGCGCCGTCGAATACGAGCACGTCGGTCGCACCGCCCGGCCCGCACTTCACGGCGAACTCCGTGCCCAGATCCACTACGTTCGCTCCGGGCGTTTCCAGCCGGAATCCCCGGGCGTTCTTTGGCACGCGCGCCACCGCCTGACCGGTGTGAAGGATGGCGCGCATCGGAGTGAGCAACTCGATTTCGCCCGGTCCCTCGAACACCATCGTCACGCCGTTGCGCAAGGTGATCTCCACGGCACCGGCGACGAGCGTGAGGCGGCCGGCACCGAGTTTCTGTCCTAGGTGGGGCATCTGGGCGGAAGCCGGAACCTGGGCGCTACGTGTACGCGTAATCCAGGCTAGCTCTGTCCCTTCTAAGGCAGAAGGAGGTTTCATCCAAAGTGCCCACCCAGCCACTATGAGCACCAGCGCCGATGCACCCGCCGCCGCCAGGCGCGGCCACAGACGGCGAAACCACGGCAGCCCGTTTGCTGCAATCCTCAGCGCCTCCCTCGGATCGAGTGCTCCCCCGGCTTCTCCAAACTCACCCAGCGCCTCGCGTTGGGCCTGGCTGGCGACGGCGGCGCGCAATTGCTGCTCGAAGAGATTCGCTTCAACGAACTCGCGGAGATGATCTGGGCGCGCCTTCAACCACACGGCTAGTTCATCGCGTTCGGCCTCCGTCAGGGCATCATCAAGATAGGCCGTGATGAGTTTCTGGGGATCGCTCACGAGGTCCTCCTTTCCAACCGCAATTGCCGCTCGATGCAGTTCCGGAGCTGTTCGCGGATGCGTTGCAGCGCGACCCGGACGGCGGTGCCCGTGGTGCCGAGTCGGCGCGCGATCTCCTCCGAGTTCAACGCTTCGAAATAGCGCAGCCGCACCATCTGTCGCGGGCGAGCCGACAGTTTTTCAACGCAGACCTCCAAGGCAGCCGACTGGTCGCTGGCTGCAGGGGCGGCTTCGGCCCAAACGCGGGTAAACTGGTCCAACAGCTCGGTGTCGAACGTGACGAAGCTGCGCGCCGCGTCGCGTCGAAATCCGAGCACCTTGAATTTCGCCACCCCCAGCGCCCAGTTCAGGAAAGGCCGCTCCCCGTCGTATTCGCCAAACCGGCGGAACAAGACCAGCGCCGTCTCCTGCACCAAGTCTTGGGCCGCCGCCGGATCGCGCACGACCGCGTGGATATAGTTGGCCACCACCGGCTGGGTGCCGGTCCACAGCCGCATGTAGCGCTCTTGTTCCCGCTCATTGAGCATGTTCACCGGGTATTTCCGCGGACCACCCCGGATGTAACAAGAAGACAACGGCGCAGGGCAAGTTTACCGCACTCCGGCAGTCGGTGGCGTTCACTCGATCCCACCGGCCGCAAGCTCTATTTCTGGCGTGACCGATCTGGGCACGAGGTGGATTTCGTTCTGGAGAGAGAAGGCGTGTCGGTCGCGCTGGACTGGTTCACGGCCCGCCCGTTCTCCCATTGGTCCACGAACCAGGCAAAGTCAGTTCCTTTGCTCTGGCGACCGACGGACGACGGGGACCGCCTCTCGCGATAGGCGGGATCGTCTGCGCTCGGTAAGCGGCTGCACGGCCACCAGTTCAGAAGCCGCAGTTGGCGGGATCAGCCCCAGCACGAGCGAGGTGGCGGCGACGGCGGCGACGGCGGCAGGCCGCAGGTTCCCCAGGCAGTTGACCGGTCCCCACTCGTAACCGCCCTGCCAGAAGCCCAGGTCGTAGGTCTCCCACTTCCGCACGAGCAGGCCATTGCCCTCCAACACCCGCAACCGATCCGCCAGCGTCGCGCCGAACGCGACCGCGCCCCCTGTCAAGCACGTGTGCACGCCTGCCCTCCGCCGCGGCGCAGCTCACTTTCTTGCAGGCACGCTTGCAGCCGCTGGAGGGCGTCCTGCGGCCCTGGTAGCGCAGGTTTCCGAACCTGCTGTATCGCGGGTTTCCTAACCCGCGGGCGTGGCCCGGCTCGAGCGCTGGCGAGCTGTCGGTCGGGCCGCCGGTTGGGAAACCGGCGATACAGCAGCCTGGGAAGTCTGCGCTACAGGACGGCTCGCACGGCCCTTGCACGTCCCCGAAGGGTCAGTCCAGCACCGATTCGATGGTCCGACTCGGGTCGAGTCCGTGGGCGGCGAGCCAGTCCGGGTTGAAGAGCTTGGACTGATACTTGTGTCCGGAATCGCAGAGGATGGTGACGATGGTCTGGCCCGGGCCGCGCTCGAGCGCCAGACGCAGCGCGCCGCCCAGATTGATGCCGGAGGACAGGCCGAGGAACAGGCCTTCCTCGCGGAGCAACTGATAGACGATGCTGAGCGCGAGCTGGTCTTCGATGCGATAGGCTTGATCCACCGTCAAGCCCTCGAGATTCTTCGTGACGCGCATCTGGCCAATGCCCTCGGCGTACGAGTCCCCGTCGTTCGTGTCGAGGTTGCCCCGGGTGAACCAGGACCACATCGCCGCGCCGTACGGATCAGCACAGACGGCGTGGATCCGGGGGTTGCGTTCCTTCAGGTAGGCTGTCGTGCCGGCCAACGTGCCGCCGGTGCCGACCGCCGCGACGAACGCCGTGACTTCCCCCTGGGTCTGTTCCCAGATCTCGGGTCCGGTCGTGCGGTGATGCGCCTGACGGTTCGCCGTGTTGTCGAATTGGTTGGCCCAAAACCAGCCGTTCTCTTCCGCCAGGCGCTGGGCCACCCGATTGTAGTTCGCGGGGTTCTTGTATGGCGCTTCCGGCACGGTCCTCACCTCCGCGCCCAGAGTGCGCAACAGCGTGATCTTCTCCGGGGACTGGTTCTCGGGGATGACGATGACCACCGGGTAGCCTTTGGCGTGGCCGAGGATGGTCAGGCCGATGCCGGTGTTGCCGGCCGTCCCTTCGATGATGGTCGAACCTGGGCGCAGCCGGCCGCTGGCCTCGGCGTCGGCGATGATCCCGAGCGCGGCGCGATCTTTGACGGAGCCGCCGGGGTTCATCCATTCGGCCTTGCCGAGGATTTCGCAGCGCGTCAATTCGGAGAGCCGCCGCAGGCGGATCAACGGCGTCCGGCCCACATGGGCCTCGACACCGTGGTAACGAGGGGTGGTCATGGTCTGAACTGCAGCGAGGCATCGAGGTTTTCATGCAACAGGCGCACGGCGGCCACCAACGCCGCCACGTCACCCGGCGCCCCGGTGAACGACGCTGCCGGTTGCGTGGTGGTCGCGGCCCGGACGCCAGCCTGAACCACGCCGGCGAGGGCGCCATCCACCAGCCCGGAAGCGATGAAGTGCTCCTGGAACAGCGCCAACGCATCTGCGTCCGACCTCGCCTCGACCCGCCGCGTCACGAGCAAGGCCCGCGCCGTGGCCAGCGTTGCGGCGTAGTAATGCCCAGCCTCTTGCGCCTCCCGCGCGTTGACCAAGTCCACCTCGATGAGATCAAACGCGCTGGCGCTGCATTCGCCCTGACCGCGTCCGGTCAGCGAAAAGGCCGAGTTCGCATCCCAGTCGCGAACGAGGTCGGGTTGCCCGGCGAGGTCCTTCGTCGCGGGGTGGCGGTCAGCCAGCGCCCGGGCGAGGTCCTGTCCGCCATGTTCGAGAAATGCGTGGAAATCGCCTGCGTCGGGTGAACGCTGCCAGGCTTCGAGCTGATCGCCAATCCTTCGCGCCGCACCGGAAAGACCGATGTTCCCGACCGGATGGCGTCCGCAGGAGTTGGGACAGCCGCTGATGTGGATGGAGAGGTCCCCCCACCGGTCGAGCGGAATCGCGTTGCCAGCCAATTCGTCCCGCACCGCACGCGCCAGGCCGCGCGAGAGACAGATCCCAAGCCGGCAGGTGGAGGCCCCGGCGCAGGCGACGAGGTTTCGCAGCACGGGCGGTTCAGGTTCCGCGAGGCCGAGAGCGGCGAGCTTCGCGTGCACGGCGGGAAGCTCGTCGGTGGTCACCCAGCGCAACCCGACGTTTTGCGCCTGGGTCGCCCACAGCACGCGATCCCCGTGCGCGCCGACCAAGTCCGCGAGCGCCGCCGCTTTCGCGGCTGGCAGATCGCCCAGCGGGAGCGGGATACTGACGCGGTGGAAGCCCGGCTGCCTCTGCGATGACACGTTCTGCTTGATCCAGCGTTCGAGCACGACGGCGCCGGCTTCAGGCTTGGTGACCGGCTCAGCCACCGGTGCCGGACGTGGAAGGACGGGACGGGTTTTCAGCGGTTCGGGCTGGCTCGCCCGCAACGCGGCCAGTTCCGTTTCGTACCAGTCCTGGAATTGACCCAAACCCACTCGCTCGATGAGAAAGCGGAGCCGGGCCAGGTGTTTGTTCCGGCGGTCGCCGTGCTGGTCGAAGACCCGCTTCACGGCTTCGGCGACCACGTAGGCGTCTTCGGCCGGAATGAACTCGTGCAGCTTGCTGGCCAGGCGGCTCTTGCCACCCATGCCGCCGCCGACATACACCGCAAATCCCGGCAGGCCTTCCCGCTCGCGAGCGACGAAGCCGAGATCCTGAACCGTCGCGCCACCGCAATCCCGGCCGCAGGCGGCGAAGCTGATCTTGTACTTGCGCGGCAACTGCAGCGCCGACGGGTCGGCGAGCAACCGTTCGGTCACGGCCACGGCGTACGGGGTGACGTCGAAGACCTGCTCCGGACAAACGCCCGAGTCCGCACACGCCGTGATATTCCGCACGGTATTGCCCCCGCCACCTTTGCTGGACAGCCCGACTTCGGCGAGGGAACGCAAGGCCGGCACGATGGCTTCCACGGCAACGCGGTGCACCTGGAATTCCTGGCGGGTGGTCACGTGCAACAGCGCGTTGCCGAAGCGAGCTGACACCTCGCCCAGCCGGCGCAGTTGCCCGGGCAGGACGCCACCGGACGGGAATCGCACCCGCAGCATGTAGGTCCCCGATTCGCGCTGTTCGTACACCCCAGCGGGGACGCGGATCACCCGGAACTGGGCCTCGGTGAGCACGCCGGACCGGAAACGGGACACGGCCTCAGCGAAGGTGTCGAGTTCCTGGTCAAGTCGTGGCCCGGCCTGGAAGGCCCAGTCTGGGATTGCGGTCCCGGTTGGACGCGGTTCAACCGGGTCTGCAAACCCGGACTCTGGTGACGTGCTTACTGACATGGGTTGCTTGTGGACAAGTCCTCACTCGACCTGCGCGCGTGCCGCCTGTAGCGCAGGATTCCCAGCCTGCTGTATCGCGGGTTTCCAAACCCGCGAGCCGTGCCCCGCTCGAGCGCGCACGACGGATTGGACGCGCCGCCGACTGGGAAGTCGGCGACACAGCAGACTTGGAAGTCGGCGGTACGATCGCTGCCTCAGATCGAATAATCATACGCCACAGGAGTGGCGCGGGCGGTCTTGTCGCGCACCGAAAGTTGTTTCTCCTCGTACACCACGAGCGAATTGGGCGGCACGCTGTGCATGAGGAACACGTTCGCGCCGATGGTCGAGTTGGCCCCGATGACGGTCTTGCCGCCGAGGATGGTGGCGTTCGGGTAGATGGTGACGTTGTCCCCCACGTCCGGATGCCGTTTGCCCCCTTGCACAATGCGGCCTTCGTCGTCCTTGACGAAGCTGCGCGCGCCGAGCGTGACGCCGTGGTAGATCTTGACGTGGTTACCGATGAGGCAGGTTTCGCCAATCACCACGCCCGTGCCGTGGTCAATGAAGAAGTGGGTACCGATCCGCGCCCCAGGATGGATGTCAATCCCGGTGCGTCCGTGGGCCCACTCCGTCATCATGCGCGGCACGATCGGAGCGCCCAGACGGTAAAGCCGATGCGCCGCGCGCTGAATGGCGAGCGCCTCGACGAACGGGTAGGAGAGCAGGATCTCCTCCCGACAGACGGCGGCGGGATCGCCGTCGTATGCGGCTTCGATGTCCGTGCGCAAGCGCTCGCGGACCTCCGGCAGGGCCAGGCAGAAGCTTCGGATAATCGGAGGCGTCTTGCCCGTGGGCGTGTGCGGATCGCCAATCCGCACCGCCCGGCGCACTTGCTGGGTGAGGTCACGGAGCACCGCGGACAAACGCCCGCGGGTCAATGCTTCGATGGAACTCCCAGGCACCGCGTCGTCGTCGTGGAAGCCCGGAAACAAGACTTGCAGGAGTCGCTCACAAATCTCGCCCACGGCGCGCGTAGAAGGCAGGTTGTGGGCGTCGCGGCAGTTCAATCCGCCCACGCGTTCGTAGGACGCGATCAGTCCGGGAGCGGTCTCGTCGAGCGTCGCCTTCAGCCAGCCCGCATCGCGACCAGGCCCACGGGGGCTGGGATGGTCTGCCGCGGGCAACAGGTGGTCCGGGGCCTCGCGGTCGAGGGTCAACATCGTCATAGGTGAGAATGCAGTCAGTGCGCGACGCGCTTGTTCCACGGGGCTTTCGCCAGGAGGAGACCCATGCCGCAGAAGTCGGTGATGCCGGCGAAGACGAGCCCCGCGCCGACGAAGGCGGAGAGCCCGAAGAAGTAGGCGTGGACCAACCAGCCGAGCAGGGCGCCGGTCAACACCAAGGCCCCCGCGGCGATGCGGACCTGGCGTTCGAGGCTGATGGCTTTGGTGGTGCCGCGGGTGACAGGCAGACCTGCCTCGATCCACCCCAGCGTGCCGCCTTCGACCACCACCACCTGCTCGAAGCCTTCGTGCTCGAAGCGTTCGGCGGCCTTCGCGGCGCGCGCGCCCGAACGGCAAAGGAGATAGACCGTTTCGCCCGCGGGCAGAACCCCGGTTTCGACCAGGCCCTTCGGCTTGAGTTCGTCGAGGGACACGTTGTGTGCCTGCGGCAGGTGGACCTCGGCGAACTCGACCGGCGTGCGTACGTCGAGCAGAACCAGGTCGGGGCGGGAACCCAGCAGTCGCTGGAGTGCCTTGGGAGTGATGGTCTTCATGGTTTGGGCAGGAGCTGCAGCACGCGAACCAGTTCGTGGACTTCCTCGCGCGTGTTGTAGAACGCCAGCGACGGACGGACGGTGCTTTCGAGGCCGAAACGCCGCACCGCCGGTTGGGCGCAGTGATGGCCGGACCGCACCGCGATGCCGTGTTTGTCGAGATGCCGTCCCACGTCCTCTGCCGGGATGCCGGGGATGACAAACGAGAGGACACTGGCTTTGTTCACCGCCGTTCCGATGGGGCGAAGCCCGGGCACGGAGGCGAGGGCGTCCGTGGCGTGCGCGAGCAATTCATGTTCGTAGGCGGCGATGGCGGGCAAGCCGAGCCCCTGCACATAGTCAAGCGCGGCCCCCAACCCGACCACGCCCGCAATGTCCGGCGTGCCGGCCTCGAACTTCTGCGGATGGCTCTGGTACGTGGTCCGGGCAAACGTGACATCGCGGATCATATTCCCGCCGCCCTGGTAAGGCGGCAGTTGTTCGAGCCACTTGGACTGGCCGTACAGGACGCCAATGCCCGTGGGTCCGAAGATCTTGTGCCCCGAGAAGACAAAGAAGTCGGCATCGAGCGCCTGCACGTTGACGGGGAGGTGGGGAACGGACTGCGCGCCGTCCACCAGCACGGGGATCCCGTGGGCATGCGCCAGCGCGATGATCTGTTCGACCGGATTCACCGTGCCCAACGCGTTCGCGACATGCGTGATCGAGACCAGCCGGGTCCGTGAGCCGAGCAGGGCGGCGAATTGCTCGAGGATGAGTTCGCCGCGGTCGTTGATGGGGGCGACACGGATCACCGCGCCGGTCTGCTCGGCCAGCAACTGCCAGGGCACAATGTTGGCATGGTGCTCCATCGTGGAAAGCAGGATCTCGTCACCCGCCCCGATGAACTTCCGCCCGAAGGTCTGGGCGACGAGGTTGATGGCCTCGGTGGTGCCGCGCACGAAGACGATCTCGCGAGCATCGGCGGCGCCCAGGAACTTCTGGACCTTTTCCCGCCCCGCCTCGTAGAGGTCCGTCGCGCGCGCGGCCAGCGCGTGGGCGGCCCGGTGGATGTTCGAGTTGTCGCGCCGGTAGAACTGCGAGGTCGCGTCAATCACGGCCTGCGGTTTGTGCGTGGTAGCGGCGTTGTCGAGCCAGATCAAGGGCCGGCCGTTGACGGCCTGGTGCAGCGCGGGAAAGGCGCTTCGCACCCGCTCCACGTCGAAGACCGGCGTCGGGCTCGGCGAAGGGACGTGGGCGATAGCCGGCACACGGGACAGGCCCACCGCCCCGGGTTCGTGCAGGAAATAGAACGCCGGGACGCGATCCGCCCCCGAGCCCGCCGCGCCGTTGCCTGAGGCGCTGCTGGTCGCCGGCGGCACCCCGGGATGAACGGGCGGCGTGACGGGGTTGGCTCCGGTCGGGTACGCTCCCGCCAGTCCCTCGGAGGTGCCGGTCCCTGCCGGGACCTCCTTCCCGTCGGCGGTGCCCGGACTTCCGCGCCGGAACTCGGCGTAGAGTTCCTTCGCCAGTTGCGCGATCAAGGCGGTGCCAGCCTCGGGCGACGTTGGCGCGAGCGCGTCAGGCCTGGGGATAGACGTAGTCATGGTAGTGGCCGACGAGGACGTTATCGAGGCTGGCGAGGGCATCGGTGGTGAGCACCGCCGTGGAGAAGTAGCGGGTCACCAGATGCGACGCGATCGAGTTCTGGTCGGTGCCCATGTAGCGCACGGACAACCCGGGTTCGACCTCGCCCGCGACGCCGGCCTTCTGGAGGCCGACGACGCCCTGTTCCGCCTCTCCGACCCGGAGGAGCAGGATGCTGGTGGTGCCCGGTCCACCGCCGGCGGCCGCTTTGCCGTTGATGAGCAGTTTGTCGGTCGGGATCAGCGGCACGCCGCGCCACGTGGTAAACGGCGAGCCGAACAGGTTCACGGTCGGTGGCGGCACGCCGCGCCGGGTGCATTCGCGTCCGAAGGCGGCAATCGCCTTGGGATGGGCCAGGAAGAACGCCGGTTTCTTCCACACCAGCGAAAGCAACTCGTCCAAATCGTCGGGCGTGGGTGGACCGCTGCGGGTCGGGAGGCGATGCGAGGCGCTCACCTCGTGCAGGAGTCCAAAGTGAGGGTTGTTGATCAGTTCCCATTCCTCCCATTCATTAACGGCCTCGACGGTGAGTCGGACCTGCTCACGCAACTGGTCAATCTTGTTGCTGTACAGGTCCGTCACGCGGGTGTGCGTGCGCAAGATCGTCTGGATCGTGCTCAGGTGGTACTCGCGCGGGTCCTCCTCGTAATCCACGAAGGTGGCCGGCAGGGTCGGTTCGCCGCCCGCGACGGTGAGCAGGTCAATCACGCGCTCGCCGAACTCGTTGGCTTGCGCCGCGGCCGCCGCCCGCGTTTCGGTGGCGGAGGCGAGGGCGTCGTTCAGGGCCGGTGACTTCTTGGCCAGCGCCTCGGCTTTGGCCTTCTCGAGCGACAGCAACGTCACGGCCGTCAGGGCCTTGGCGGCGGGCGTCCAGGCAGCACCCCCGATCAGCGCCTCCTCTCCGAAGAAAGCACCCTGGCCCAGCAATGCCTGCCGGTTCGCCGCGCCGTGCGGCCCGGCAAAGGTGAGTTCCACCTTGCCCAGCGCCACAACGAAGAGCTTCGTGGCAGCGCCGCCTTCGGTCGCCACCACCTCGCCCAAGGCGTGCGTCTCGGACACGAACTGCGCCGCCAGCGCTTCAAGGTCGGCGGTTTCAAGCCCCGCAAACAGCGGCACGTGACGCAGGCTCGCGGGATCCACCTGCACCTTGTCGCCGGTGAACTGGATCACGATCCGGCCGGGTTGCGCGACGACCACCTTGCGGCGGTTGACCCGGTACACGCCGCCGTCAACGTCCACCCACGGCAGCAGGCGATGCAGCCAACGCGGCGTGCGGGCGGTGTTCTGCACGGCCGTGACGGTGGCGGTGGCGAGATTGCGCGCCGCGGCCACGCCGAGGCTCAGGTTGCGTTCGAATAGTTTTGGGGTGTTGCTCATGATTCAGAATGACGTCGCCGAGGTTCGTCGGGTGGTGAGGAAATGAGACAGGGGGACAACACGGAGGGCAGTGCGATGGGCAGCAGTTCGGGGTCGAGGAAACCCGGCGAAGCCGGCAACCACCACGTGACCGAGAGCTTCATGCACGAACGCACGCTCCAACTCCGAGCCACGTCCGGAAGTCCGGTCAGCGCTCGCCAATCTGCAACTCGGTTTGGGCCTCCCCAGGAAGGGTCGGCCACCAGCGATCTGTCTGGGGAGGTGCTACACATGAACCACTATCGAGTCAATAGTCTTTTTGACTCGTAGCGCAGACTTCCGAGTCTGCGGTACGAACGCGCCCCCGGTGAAGGCCGGAGGCGCGGCGCGGAACGGACGGGGTTGAAACTCAGCGCTGCGAAGCCTGCAGCGCCTGGTCAATGTCGGCCTGGATGTCAGCGAGGTCTTCCAGGCCAATCGAGAGTCGGACGTAGTCCGGCGTGACTCCCGTCTCCTGCTGCTCGGCGGGCGTGAGTTGCTGATGCGTCGTCGAGGCCGGGTGGATCACCAGGCTCTTGGCATCGCCGATGTTCGCGAGGTGCGAGAACAGCTTCACCGCGTTGATGAACTTGCGTCCCGCCTCGAGCCCGCCTTGGATGCCGAAGCCGACGATGCCGCCAAAGCCCTGCTTGAGGTACTTCGAGGCGATGGGGTGGTTCGGATGGTCCGGGAGGCCGGGGTAGGTGACCCAGCTCACGAGCGGGTGGTTTCTCAGGAACTTCGCCACTTCGAGCGCATGGATCGAGTGTTGGCGCTGACGCAACGGCAACGTTTCGAGACCGAGGAGGAACTGATGGGCGTTGAACGGGCTGAGCGCGGGGCCGAGGTCGCGGAGCAATTGCACGCGCACCTTGATGATGAAAGCCACGTTCCCCAGGCCGGGGAAGTTGCTGAACACCTCCCAGAACCTCAGCCCGTGATAGCTCGGGTCCGGCTCGGTGAACTCCGGAAACTTGCCGTTGCCCCAGTTGAACTTGCCGCCATCCACGATCACGCCGCCGATGCTCGTGCCGTGGCCGCCGATGTACTTGGTGGCTGAGGTGGTGAGGATGTCGGCGCCGTAATCGAGCGGGCGTACCAGACCCACGCCCACGGTGTTGTCTACGACGAGCGGAATGCCGGCTTCATGGGCAATGCCTGCGAGCACTTCGAAGTCGGGGACGTCGAGTTTCGGATTACCGATCGTCTCGGCGTACAGCGCGCGGGTGCGCGTCGTGATGGCGCGGCGGAATTCGTCGGGTTTCTGCGAATCCACGAACTTCACGGTGCGCCCGAGTTTCGGCAGCGTGTAATGGAAGAGCTGGTACGTGCCGCCGTAGAGGTTGTTCGCGGCGACGATCTCATCCCCGACCTGGGTAATGGCCAGCAACGCGAGGGCTTCCGCGGCCTGTCCCGAAGCGACGCCCAACGCACCGGTGCCGCCTTCGAGCGCCGCGAGGCGTTGCTCGAAGACGTCGGTCGTCGGGTTCATGATCCGGGTGTAGATGTTCCCGAATTCCTTGAGCGCGAACAGATTCGCGGCGTGCTCGGTGCTCTTGAAGACGTAGGAGGTCGTCTGGTAGATCGGCACGGCGCGGGCGCCGGTGGTGGGATCGGGCTGCTGGCCGGCGTGGAGCGCCAGCGTGCTGAGGCGTGGATTTGGAGTGCTCATGTTCAGAACTCGTACTTGGTGGTGACACCCCACACGCCATTGGCCTCGTGATTCAACACGTTGCCGAAGTGGCCGTAGCCGGCGGCCAGGGTGACGTGCTTATTCACGACGTAGGCGGCATCGATCGTCCACCAGTCGCCGGCCGTGTTGAAGAGCGAGCCGATGGGCTCGTAGCCGTTGTACTGTTGCTTGTATTCCGCGGCCAGGGCGAGTTGCCCGGTGAGGAAGACCACGATGTTACCTTCGAAGAGGAACTCGTAGTCCTCACCGAATCCGCCCAGCCCGTTCCAGACGCCCCTGGTCGCCCGGCCGCCGAGGTTCACGAGCACAGGGCGTGGCAGCTTGGGGAAGAGCTTGGAGGCGTAGAGCGTGAAGTCCACACCGTTCTGATCCTCGATGCCGGCCAGGGTGGCAAGGGCGCCGCCCGGGACGGCTGCACTGGTGCCATCGTTCACCTCGCTGATGCCGTCGTTGAACTTGCCGTGCACGCCGAAGGTCAGGGCCGGGAGCCAGCTCTGGTTGAACTCGCCTTCCCGGATGAACTGCAGCCGGGCGTTGGCGTTGTGCAGGTGCACTTCACTGGGTCCGGAGTAGCCCGCGGGCGCCAGGGCGTTGTCCAGGTCCCAGGGCAGGTCACCCAGCCCAAGGCGATTCCAACCGTAGCCTAGTTCGAGCCGCCTCCACGGCGACTCGGTCAGCGTCAGGGCCTGGAGGTTCTGTTCGTGACCGAGGTTGACGTAGGCGAACCCGAGGCTGGGACGGCCAAGGGGTTCCCCCTCGCGGGGCGGGTTGACGATGTAGGCCGAGAGGGTGGCGAAGATGCCGCCGTTGCCTTCGATCTGATGCAACGGGAGCGGATCGCCCTTCTCGGCCTGGACCGAGGCGGCCTCCTCGGCGGCGAGGCCGGCCGGTGCCGCCGTCGCCAGCATCAGAGCCAGCGGCGACAGGAGATGACGTTGAGACGTTGAGGTGGGTCGGACGGTGCGGTCTGTGATGGTTCTCACGGAGTTCCTGGATGGGTTGTCCCGGGTTCCTCCGGTGGTCCGGTCGGCTCGAGCGGGTAGATCGAACAGTAGATCCTCCAGTGTTCTGGTCGGGAATCAGCTCTGCACCTGTTTGCGGGCCTCGTCGGCCAGGGAGGTGCTGAGGTAGCGCTCACCGGTGCTGCAACCGATGGTGACAATTAGCTTGCCGCGGTTCTCGGGGCGCTTGGCCACTTGCAGTGCCGCCCAGACGTTGGCACCGGTGGAGATGCCCACCAGCAACCCTTCCTCGAGCGCGAGCCGTCGGGCGGTCACAAAGGCGTCCTCATTGGCCACGGTGACGACCTCGTCGAGGATCTGCAGGTTGAGGTTCTTGGGGACGAAGCCGGCGCCGGTGCCCTGGATCTTGTGCGGCCCGGGCTTGACCGGTTCCCCGTTGCGCGTTTGCGTGATCACCGGCGAATCCTTGGGCTCGACGGCGATGGACTGGAAGCCAGGTTTGCGGGACTTGATGACCTCGCTGACGCCGGTGATGGTGCCGCCGGTGCCGACCGCCGAAACGAGGATGTCGGCCTTGCCTTCCGTGTCGCTCCAGATTTCCTCGGCGGTGGTCCGGCGGTGGATTTCGGGGTTGGCCGGGTTGTTGAATTGCTGGGGGATCCACGAGTCGGGGATCTCGCGGTTCAACTCCTCGGCCTTCCTGATCGCTCCCTTCATCCCCTCGGCTCCGGGGGTGAGCACAAGCTTGGCGCCGAGGAGCGCGAGCAGAGTGCGGCGCTCGAGGCTCATGGTTTCGGGCATCGTGAGGATGAGCGGATAGCCTTTCGCCGCCGCGACAAAGGCGAGCGCGATGCCGGTGTTGCCGGAGGTCGGTTCGATGATGGTCGTCTTGGGCGTCAGGATTCCATCGCGCTCCGCCGCGTTGATCATGGCGAAGCCGATACGGTCTTTGACACTGCCCAGCGGGTTGATGAACTCCGCCTTGAGGGCCACGGTGGCGGGCACATCGGCGGCGATGCGGTTGAGCTTGATTAAGGGCGTGCGCCCTACCGTGCTGGTGACGTCAGGATAGACTGGCATGGTGTGTTTCTGTTCTTGGGTTTGGCTGCGGTGAATGGGTTCGGAGGAGGTGAACAGGCGTCACACGGGTGGAGGCCCGGTCAGGTAACGGCCGCCGGCGGAGCGGGGGGCGACGATTGATCAAACGCCTGCACCAGCTCCGGCAGCACCCCCTCGAGGGCGACCTCGATGCGGCGCCATTCCGGGATCATCGGCGAGCCGAAGAGGTGATCCTGGAACTCCGTGAAGGCCCGGTCCAGCGCTGCGGCGAAGGTTTCGATGAGGCCGAGCTCGAGGTGGCGATCGAACTTGGGCAGGCTGTTCATCTCCGCGTGGGACTCATAGATGCGGACGAAACTGCGGGCGTTGGCCAGGTAGGTGTGTTTGAGCGTCCGCAGCAGGTCCAGGCTGAGGATGGTCCCCCCAGCCGAGAGCCGGGTGAAGAAGGTCCGGGCGATGTCCGACGCCATCTTCTGCAGGCCGGACGATGCGTCGGTGCCGGGTTCCTGATGCTTGTGATCGTAGCGCGGCGTGATCTCGACCTGGCAGATGCGGTGCGGCCGGGTGATGCGGTACATCTCGGCGAGGATGCCCACTTCGATGCCCCAGTCCGACGGAAAGAGGAGGTCGTTGGCGAGGCTGGTGAACGTGGCGAACTCGCCGGACAGCGGATAGCGGAAGTCGGCCATGTACTCGAGGAAGTCCGGCTTGCCCAGGATGTCGCGCAGCGCCTTGACGAACGGGAAGTAGAAGAGGCGCGCCACCCGTCCATGCAGCCGGTCGGAATAGCGGACGTAGAAGCCCTTGGCGAACTGGTACCGCAAGTGCACGACCGGGTAGAGGAGTCGCAGGAGGAAGCCGCGGTCATAGGTGAGGATGTCCGCGTCATGGAAGGCAAGCACGGCGACCTCACTCCGGCCCAGGGCGTAGCCGAGGGCGGTCCAGACCGCGCGGCCCTTGCCGCGGGCGCCCAGGGGCACCACTTGCCCGATCTTCTCGAGCACGGTCTGAACCGTGGGCGCGTCATTCCACAGCAGGACGCCCTTGTCGCCGAGGGGCTTGACGATCTCGCGGGCCTTCTCGAACTCCGTTTCGTCGCTCCGGTCGAGGCTGATGTACACCCGTTTGATGAAGCCCAGGCCCGCCAGCACGCCGATGATGTGCTGCATCGCCGGCGAGGAGAGATCGCTGAACAGGGCGGGGATGATCACCCCGATGGGGGTGCGGCGGGCAGCGCGCACGATGTTCTTTTCCATGCGCGCCAGGTCCTCGTTCGCCAGGAGGCTGAAGGTTGGCACCACGTTTTGTTGGAAGTCAGCCATGGGATGCTCGTGGGCTTGAGGTTGTTGCAGTGTCGGGGGTGAGCTGGGACCGTGGCGCGACTTGGGGCCAGCTCTTCAACGGGTGGCGGCGGGGTTTTCGACGGTGGCCAACCCGACTTTGGTGATGGCCAGTTGCTGCAACACGTCGAGGACATTGACCATGTGCTGGTAATCAACCGCGTCGTCCCCCTTCACCACCACCGCGGGGTCGGGATCGGCGGCCTGGAGTTGCCGGAGCCGCTGGCGTAGATGGTCGAGAGATACCGGTTCCTGGTTCAGGTAGGTCTGGCCGTTGGCGGTGACCTCGATGCGCGTGATGGCCGGCGGCGCAACTGCCGGGTCGGCGGGTGGCACTTGGCCAGAGGGCAGCGTCATCTCAAGATTATTCATCAACTGGGGCGTGGTGATGATGAAGATGATGAGCAGCGAGAAGACGAGGTCCAGCAACGGGGTCACGTTGAGCTCGTTGAGCGAGGTGTGCGTGGTATGGGAGCTTCGTCTCATTGCAGCACCGGGATTTCGTCGGCGAGTTCCTGCACGTCGAAACGGACGAGCACGCGCGGCGGGAAGTTCTCCGGCGGAGGACGGTTCAAGCGCGGGGTTGCCGCCAGGGCCTGGCGCACCGATTCGTCCCATCGGGCATGACCCGAGCCGCGTTTCCAGGCCGGATTGCTGAGCTGGCCGGAGCGGTCCACGGCGAGCTCGACCTCGGCGACGAACGGAGTGTCGGCCACGTCGAGCGGGCGGTTCCAGTTCGAGCGCAAGGCATACTCGATCAGCCCGCGGTAAACCTGAACCGGGTCGGAAGCGGTCGCCACCAACCGACCGCCCTCGAAGACGAACGACGGCACTTGGGCCGCGGGTGGGGCGACCGCGGGCGGGGCCGCGACCTGGCTGGCTGGGGGCGGGGCGGAGGCCACTTCGCGCGGCGCTTCGGGTGCTGTGGTGAGGGCCGGCGGCGACTCGGCAGCCAGCGTCGGTTCGACGAGCGGGCGCTCCGGTTCGGGCTCCGGCTCGTCCGGCTTTTCCGGCGCCCGTTCCTGGACGAGTTCGACCGCGATCTTCTTCAATTGGGTTCCCAACAGGCCTTCTCGTGCCGCGAAATAGAACAGGGCCAGGATGATCACCCCGTGGAACACGAGGGAGATCAGGAGATTGATCCTGGTCGAGTTGCGGGGCTGGCGTGGCTGGGTTGGCGCAAACATGTCAGGGCACGACCTCGAGGGTTGCGGTCACTTGGTCCGCGGTTCGGTGGCCAGTTCGACTTTCACCACGTTGGCCTGCTGACAGGCATCGAGCACCGCGCGAATCTGGCCGTAACGCGCCAATCCATCGCCGCGGACGATGACGTTGATGTCCGGGTCGGCCAGGCGTAGGCCGACCAGCGCGGGCTGGAGCTCGGCCAGGGGCACGGCCTGGTTGTTCAGGTAGATGGCGCCGCCCGACTCGACGGTGATGAAGTTGGCCTTGGGCGGCGGGTCTTTCTGGCGCTTCGAGGCCGAGGGCAGGTTGACGTCGAGGTCGTTGATCAAGGGGGTGGTGGTGACGATGAAAATGACGAGGAGCACGAAGGCGAGGTTCAACAGGGGAACGATGTTGAGGTCTGAGACCGCCTCGTAGCTGGCTTGGGAGCACTTCTTCATGGCGGGTCAAGACGGGTTCAGATGTTGGCGCCCACAATGGCGCTGACCTGATGGGCTTGGTGGTCGGCTCGCAGAATGGCATCCGCGATCTTCTCCTCGAGGTTACGCTTCTCGACGTAGGCGTGCTCGATCTGGATGGCGAAGCGGCTGGCGAAGCCATCGAGTTCCTTGGTGATGGCGCGCAGGGTGGTGACCATGTAGTTGTAGGCGAACATAGCCGGGATGGCGACCAACAGGCCGATGACGGTGGTGATCAGGGCGCCGGCCACACCGGGCGCCATCGCGGTGAGGCTGGCGGCATTGGCCAGTGCCACGCCGGCGAACGTGTCCATGACCCCCCACACGGTGCCCAACAGGCCGATGAACGGGCCGCCGGACACCGCGGTGGAGAGCACGATCATTCCCTTCTCGAGCACCAGCGCTTGCGTGCTTGCTGCTTCCTCGAGGGTAACCTTGACCGCCTCGAAGGAGCCCGTGCTGATGCGCCGTTCCCCGTTCACCAGTTTCGGGTTGTGGGTAAGCTGGTAGTCGAGTTCGTCGGCGCCGCGCAGGTAGAGCTGGTAGACCGGCGCGCCTTCGAAGGACTCGCCCTTCTTCCGGATGTCGAGCGGGTCGCGCGTGCTCTCGTAAGCCGCCAGGAAGCGCTTCGCCCATTTCCGGGCGATGTAGAGCTGGCGGAGTTTGGTGATGATCACGGTCCAACTGAACAGGGAGAGGGTGATCAGGGCGAAGATGACGAATTTGCCTTCCAGGGTCGCCTTGTCGAAGGCGAACTGGAGGGCGCCGGAGGCCAGTAGAGGGGTGAAGGTGAGGTGGGTCATAGGGGTGATCACGGCAGAAACACGGTCACGCGACCGACGGTGCGGGTGAGTTTAGGGGCGCTGGCCAGCCGACGTTGCTTCTCCGGCTCTTCCTCCTCCGCAGCGCCTCGGGTGGCCGCAGCGATCGCCTGTTGCTCCTCTCCGGCCAGGCTTTGGCTGGCGGCGGCAGCGGCGGTGCCCTGGCTGAAGCCCACCTGGCTCGAGGCGACCTCGCCGCTGGCCGCGACGTTCTGCGAGAGTAGCGCGGCCTCGACGCTCGCCCCGCTGGCGCTGACGCTCCCCACACCGATAATCGTTCCCGAGACGCTGCCGCCGGCGCCGACGCTCACGTCCCCCTGGGCCAGCGCAGTCACATTCACGTTTTGCTGCGCGTTCAGGTCAATGTTCTCGCGCGCGAAGACCAGGCCCTGGATGTCGCCGGTGGCCTCCAGTCTCACGGTTCCACCGATGACGCCGGAGCCGCTGGCGTTGATGCTGCCCTGGTGCACGACAATGCCCTCCGCGTCGCGCGTGCCCGCCCGCAGCGTCACCGTGCCGGCGGAGCCGCCGACGCCGTTGAGCGGAATCTGGACCACCCCGCCGGCACTGGCGATGATGTCACCGCGCGGCGTCTCCACCAGGATGTTGCCGACGTGGTTCACGGAGGCGGGGAAGTTCGGATCCTGTGAGCGGGGGAAGCTCGTCGCCAGAATGCCGCTGCCCGGAATCGTCGGCGCGTAAGCACGAATCGCCCGGGTTTCGGGGTCCACGTCAATCTTCTCCACGGTGGCCGCCCCGGTCCCGCCGGAGCCGGCATCCACGTTGCCGTCGAGCGAGCGCACCAGGATGTCGCCGCCGTCGTAGGCGGCGATGCGGGAGCCGTTCACGTTGATATCACCGCGCGCGATCACCGTGACGCTGCTGGGATCCACGGTGAAGATGCCGCGCGCCGCGGCGTCGCTGACCGTGAAATCGCGGGAACCCACCCGGACGTCGCCCTCCGCCAGCACAGTGATGTCCCCGCCGTTCAGCGACGAAATCTTGCTGGAGAACATGTCCAGGTCGCCCGCCAGCGTCACGTTGATGTCCGCGCCGCGCGTGAATCGTTGGGCGAGCGCGGCATTACCTCGCGGTCCCTGCGACACGATGCCGACCGTGGCGCCCAGATCGAGGTGGTTCGCCCGGAGGTCGAAGGTGCCCCCGCCGCCCAGACGGTAGCCGGTGTCGGGGTTCAGCGGCACATCCTGGCTCGCGGCGAACAACTGCTGGAGAGTCGCTGCCGGCAGAAACTCCGCGCGTCGCGTGGCCGGCTCGCCGTCCGGGAGAAAGATGGGGATGCCCCCGGCGTCGAACGCGCGCACCGTCAGATTCAACAGCGCCTGCAATTGCGCGCCCGTCATGCGGCCCTGAAACGTCAGTTCCTGAGTGGCTGGGTTATAGTAGAATCGGTTCTCCACCCCGGCGGCACCGCCCGTCAACGGCGGATAGACCAGGTCCAGCGCGGGATCGAACATCGGGAAGTTCGGCGCCACCGCGGACCGGATGGTGGTGAACTCGTTGCGGTTCAGGATGTCGCCGCCGACATGGATCAGGCTGACGTCCGCCGCGCGCAGGTGCTGCCCGTCAAACCGACTGTTGATCATGTTCCCGCCGACCGTGATCTCTGCGCGCTTTGGCGACCCGAGCAGAACTCCCCGCAAGTCCCCGGCGATAGCGAGCCGCACCGGCTCGTCGTTGTCGAGGTGGACCGGCGTGGCGGCATGGTCCGCGATGCCGAAGTCGCCGAACGCGCGATACTGCGTCCGACCGCTGTCCGACACGATGAGCTGGGTGAGGCCGCTCGACTTGGTGCCGACGAGCGAACCACCGTCGGTGGTGGCGATGTCCAGCCCGCCGAGCGGCGAGGGGAAGAGCACGACGTCGTTGCCCAGGAGCACGCCGCCCGCGCCGGCCCGTGCCGTGAGCCTGCCGGGATAGAGCGGAGGCATGCCCTGCGAAAAGGCGTCGTTGTATCGGGGCAAGCCGGTGCCCCGAAGCTGCACCGAGTTGCAGGCAGTCAGGAAGGTGAAGGCCTCGGGCGCGTAATCGAAGCGGTGCCGGTTCGGCGAGGTGCTCGAGCCGAGGTTATTGAAAAGGCCGTTCGGATTGCGGACTTCCTGCAGCAAGATGTCGCGCCCGGCGGTGACGGCCCAACCGCCGCCGACCAAGCTCAACGCCAGCAGCCGCGAGACGGTGCCCGCGTCACGACCGGCGGTGATGCTGCCTACGCCGTTCCGCACCACGAAATGACCGCTCACATCGCGACCTGCCGTGATCGTCACGTCACCCGGCCGGGCGCCGAACGCACCGCTGCCGGCATTGGGCTGCGTGCCACCTGCGGAGGGCAGGAGACTGACGACATCCTGTCCGGCGGCGAGCGTCACGTTGCCGCCGCCGCCCGTGCTGATGCCGCCGAGGTTGGGATGGACCGCGTAACCGCTGGGCTGGAACTGAAAGCCGTTGGCCTTGGTGCCGGTGTTGATGTTGCCCGCCAGCGCCTCGACCGTGATCGAGCCGCCCCCGGTCGTGCGGACGTGGCCCGCCGCCACGCTGACATGGTTGCCCGCGCGCAAATGAAGGTCGCCGTTCAAGGCGTCGAGAGCGCCCGTCTCGGCCAGAGTGATGCTGCCCACCCCCGACCTCAGCACCCCCTCGCCCGCGGCAAAGTCGCGGCCTGCCTCCAGGGTGACCGACCAGTGTTCCCCCGCAAAGATGCTGGCGCCCCCGGCGATGGTGACATCATTGCCGGCCTCGAGCTTCAGCAGGCCGCCAGGCTCGCTCACGCCGGTGCTGGCCGCGAGATCCCAGAACGTACCGCCAGCGACGGTGAGGTTGCGCGAGGCCTGCAAAGTGATCTGCGAGAAGCCGGTGAAAGCCGTGTTCACGTCGAGTTCGAGCGTGCCCGCTGCGGGCGGATCCCCGGCGCTCACGTTGCTGCCAGTCGCACTGCCGCTGCCGGAGTGGCCGATCACGATGTCCAACGGGTCAATCAACAGTCGTCCGCCGCGATACCCCTCGGTCGCCTGGCCGTCGAGCTGCGAGCGGATGGAATCCATGACCGGCGCGGAGACTTCCACAAATCCGCCGTCGCCGCCCTGGGCGCCGCCCGCGACGCGCAGGGTCGAACCTACCGCATCCGCATACACGCCTTCCGACTTAACGATGATCGCGCCGCCGGGGCTGACGCCGTCGTTGCCGCCCCGGGCGGAGAGTTCCGATGAGGCCTCAAGGGTGGCGGCTTCCGAGGCGAACAATTCGATGACGCCATGGCGTTCACGCACGGAATTGGCCTGCACCAAGCCCGCCTGATTCACCACCCGCGCGTTCAAGGCGATCGTGCCGGCATCTGCGAGCAACCGTCCGCGGTTGTCCACCGAGCCGGCGGGCAGCGTCACCGCCGCGCTCATGCCGCGTCCGTCCGGACGTTCACTCAACAGCACTTCTTGCCCGGCCAGCAGGCCAAGGCTTCCGCCAGGAGCGGAAATCGTCCCGTGATTCTGAATCTGTTCCGCGATCAAGAAGGCCGCGCCGCCGTTGCCGACGCTGATCTGGCCGTAGTTGACGATGCTCGCGGAGGGGGGCGCGCCGCTGAACTGCCAGAACAGGCCGGCGCCCGACTCGGCCGGGATGACGGGCGCAGTCGAAACCACCAGACCCGCCGCGTTCACGACCGCATTGGGGCCGAAGTAGAAGCCCGCCTGGTTCATCAGCACCACCGTGCCGTTGGCCTCGAGGCGACCGTGAATCTGGGACGGGTTGGCGTCGTGGATGCGATTCCAGACCACCGAGGCGGCGGAGGGTTGGATGAAGCGGGTGGCTTCGCCGGGGCCGATGTTGAAGGACGACCAGTTGATGAACGCGTTGTGCGAGGCGGTGATGTTGAGCTGGTTGCCTTGCTGGCTGAAGGTCGCCGTGCCGCACGACACCGCAGGGGTGTTCGGATTGGCGTGCGCCTCGGAGCCAAACGCGATGCCGAGATACGCAGCGGCGTGGATTTGCAGCGCCGACTTCCAGGTCTGAGCCCGTGGTAGCGCAGACTTCCCAGTCTGCTGTATCGCGGCTTTCCCAACCCGCGAACCGTGCGAATTCGCCGCGTGCTCCTGATTCGGTAACGCCGCCGACAGGGAAGCCGGCGATACAGCAGGTTCGGAGACCTGCGCTACGGGGTGTGATGGGTTCATCAGAATTGTCCTCCCAGGGAGACGTGGGCGCGCGGTGCGTTGGCGGGCGTGTTGATCGTTGTGATGAACGGCCAGCCCAGCGCGATCCGCAGGTCCACGCGGTTGTTGATGTTGGCCGAGATTCCGACGCCTGCGCCCCACAGTTCGGAAGTGTCCTTCACCCCCGGCGCTGCGCTCAGCAGGAAGCCCTGACCGTAATCGAGGAACACCGAGCCGCGCAGCCAGGCGGGCCAGGTTCCGGCCCAACCCGGCGCCTGCACATTGAGGAACGGCGTCCGCAGTTCCGCGCTCCCGAACCACCCGGCATCACCGTACTGATCGCCCTCGTAATATCCCCGCACGCTGTTCATCCCGCCCAGGGCGAACTGTTCATTGCTGAGCAACGAGCCGGAGGCGACTTGACCACTGGCGCGCAGCAACAGCGACCAAGTCTTGAACACGCGGTGATCGCGGGTCAGCACCAGGGTGGCCTTGCCGTAGGTCGCCGCGGCCGCGGTCGAATGCGCCAAGACGGCGAGATCATCGTCATCGCCCAGGACGTTGCCGCTGAGCGCGAGACCGGCAGCGAGCGTGCCCCGCCGGTCGCTCTGGAAGAAGTCCGCGCCGAACGAGACCGGAAGGTACTGCACTTCGTTACGCCGAGTCGGTTGGGGCGAGGACACCCGGGTCTCGATGGTCTGGGAACCCTCGGAGTTGGTGACCACGGTGGTGATGATGAAATTGTTGGTGTTGAAGCTCTCGAGGCGGTAGCGCTTCCAATCGGGGCCGAGCGAGAACCCGAGGCGACGTCGTTCATCCAACGTCTTGGGCAGACTGACCCGTGCGCCGACGCCATCGTTCTCCGACAGGTTCTGCCCGCTGTCCTGCGATACGATCGTCAGCAGCGGGGTCTGCGAGACGAGCACGGCCGGACCGTACTGAATGCCCGTGTCGCTCGAGGACGAACTCGCGAAGATGGTCAGGTCCGGTCGTGCCCCGACGGGCGGCAGACGGAACTGGCGCGTGGCCTCGTCATAGCCGAAGGCGGGAGAAGCAGTGATCCGCTGCTCGACCGATTCCGGGGTGCCGAAGGGCAGGCGATAGTAGGCGCCGTAGTTGGCGATCAAGGGGAGGTCCAGGAAGAGGTCGGCGCCATCCTTGTAAGCCTCGGGGGTGAAACCGTAGGAGAACCCAACCTGGTGTTCGCGCTGCCAGAGGTTGTTGAAGCTGGCCGAACCGTTGACGCGCCAATCCGGCGTGGCCGGCGTCGAGTAATTGTTCAAGTCCAGCCGACCGTGCAACGGCAGGCGATCCTTGACGCGCAAGGTCAGCGCGCTCGTGCCGGGCTCCGGGCCAGGCCCGATCGTCGGGTAGATCTGGCGGTCGCGGTTCTGGTTGGCCCCATCCAACTCGCGCTGGAAGACCTGGCTGTTGAGCAGCGTGTTGGTGCGCAGGCTGGGCAGGGCGCGTGCGATGTTGTTCGAGCTAAAATGCCGGTTGCCCAGGACCCGAATGTCCGCCAACACCCCCTCGGTGACCTGGACCATCACTACCGCGTCGGTCAACTGCTGCTGCGGAAGACCGACGGACACGGTGGCGTACCCGCGTTCCCGGTAGGCCAACTGCAACTCGCCTAGCGCCGCCTGGATCTGGCCGAGCGTGACCGCGGGGCCGATGGCGTCGGTGAAGGCACGCTCCACAATCTCGGGTCGGAGCAGTGTGTTGCCGAGGACTTCGTAACGGCGCACCTCGAAGGTGGGTTGGGCTGGCGCGGGCGGCTCCAGGACGACCGCGAGGCGGGTCTGATCCGGCGCGGGCTCGGGAGCCAGGCCTTCGTCAATCCAGATGGCGACGGTGCCGTCAGTGAGCAGTTGCTCGCGGAGATGGACGGACGCACGAGAGGCGCCTTGCTGACGATAGGCTTCGCGCAGGCGCCGCAAAGCGGCCTCGAGCTCAGCCATGCTGGCATTTGGGCCGGCGACCGGGCCCAGGATAGCGTCAATCTCCTCGGGCGAGAGGAGCGTGTTGCCACGCACTTCGAAATGTCGGACCTCGAAGGCCGGGGCAGTCCAGGCGGGCGAGGTCGCGGTTTCCGGTGTGGCTTCATCGCGGGCGTTGTCGTCGTCGGATGGCCCCTCGACGACGCGTAACCGCACGACACCGTCGGTCAGCGGCTGGCGTGGCAGCAGCACCGCGGCGCGGGCGTAGCCACGGTCGCGATACGCTTGCTGGAGCCTCGATAGCGCGCGACGAATGGCAAGAACGCTCACGCCGGGTCCGGTCGCTCCGGCCATCGCCCGGTCCACGGTGGCTTGATCCAGCGCTGTGCTGCCGACGATCTCGTAACGCCCGACCTCGAATGTCGGGACAACAGCGGCCGTTGGGGCAGGAACGCCGTTGGCTGCCTGGGGTTGATCCTCGGGAGGAGACGTCGGTTGGGCGAAGGTCGGCAAGCTCGCTAGCAGGAGAAGCAGGAGGAGGCAGCCGTACCCCCAACGGGAAACCTGCGCTACCTGAACGTTGGTGTCCGCGTGCTGCGACATCGGTGTGTTGCCGTTGGTCTTTGGATCCCCTCCCGACCCGGCCGGCGACAGCACCCCTGGATCCCCTGCCGCCGCCAGCCTGAGTCGGGTTAGAGACCAACTCACTCGATCGGCGCCACCGGGGCACCGTCCGCCTGGCGCTCCACTCGGAGCCGGCTCGATGGAATGGTTGAGAACGAGGTCTGCAACTCCTGCCCAATCGCAGCCACCAGCGCGTCCAGGAAGGTGCGCACATTGCCGGAGGCCGTGGTCCGATTCAGGAGATGCTCGTATACCCAGAGGCTGTACTGGCCATTGATGATGGGTGAATAGTCATTGCCGACGTTGTTGAAGACCCCGTTGAAGGCCTTGTAGCCGTCATAGGCGATCACGTTCCGGCCACCGTTCAAGAGGTTGAAGGAGTCTGCGGAAATCAAGTAACTGATCGCCGGCTGCGCGCTGGATGCCAGGGATTCAGCGATTTGGTTCGGATTGCGGCCGGGGATGAAGGTCGGCGCCTGCCCGATGTCCACGACGTATTGACCGCTGCCGCCGGGGTCCAGCCGATAGGAGATCGGCTCGCCGGTGAAACCGGCGTTGAGGAAGAGCGTCACGCGTTGGCCCGCCGTCGGGTCGCGGTTGATGAAATACACCGTCTGGGTGTCGTTTGAGTTGCCAGTCAGAAACGAGGCGGGCACGGAACCGTTGGCCGCCAGCGTCCGGAGCTGATGGGCGGTGATGTTGGTGATGTCCAGGGTGAGAGCCGACGTGCTCCGCACAAGGTTGATCGGCGTGGCGCCGAACAGCCTATCCTCGAGCACCGGCTCGGTGAATTCCGTGGCCTGCTGGAAGATCGAGGAGAACGCAATGTCCGATGGAAGAGAGACCTGGGTCACATCCCCCTGCGTGGAGGAGGCCAGGAAGGAAACGTTGCGGTTTTGGGCCAGGTCCTGCACGCCGGCCACCGCTCCGTTGTAGAACGCGCGCACGATCACATCTTGTTGACCAAAGAGCTGCGGGATCTTGCCGGTCCAAGTGGCCTTGAGTGCGCTCGACTTGTTCTCGGTCACGGGCACGTTGAGCTGGTTGGCCGTGTTCTCGGACGTGAGGTTGGCCCCGAACAACGCACGGATGGCGTGGTAGGCGGTGTCACGGAAGGCGACGGCACCGGAGATGTTGATTTCCACCTGCGCCTGCGAGCCAGGGGCGGCGAACCACAGGCTCGCCGCAAGGTATCCAAGTGTCTGTAGAGTCTTCATGTTTGGGAGTTTCAAGAAGTGCTTTGGTTTCAGTTGAGTTCAGTTGAGTTCACGTCGTTCGCTGGTGAAAAGGCCGTCTTCACGGTTGCGCTTCGATGCTGAAGAAGCGGACGGCGTCCGCACTGTCGTCCTGAAGGGTCTTCACCGTGCCGTCACCCACGACGCTGGCGCCCGCTGCCCAGGTCGAAACCGGCGTGGTCACGCCGGCCGTGCCGGCGGCGCGAAGCCGGTAGGTCACGCCGTTGACCGTGGCGAACGAGAGGGTGGTCACCCCATTGTCGCGACGGACGCCGGTGATTTCCGGAGTCGGAACTGTGATGGTGGTGTTGAAGGTCAGGGTGCCGTCGGTCTTGAACTCGAAGTAACCCAGATAACGGCCCGGAGTGTTGAGGGTGCCGGCGGACGTCGTGCCTGGCGCCAGTTCGTACAGATCCGAGCGGGCAACCTTGGACGGACTGGCCGTGAAGTCGTCCGGCGTCTGGTTCTCCACGTTGCCTTGGAAGTTGTTGGCGTAATTGCCCGTTGGACCGAGGGGAGCGCTGAGGTTGAAGTTCTGGAACGCCCCGGTTAGCGGGACGATCACTCCGGTGGCGGTATTGTCCGGCCCTGCCCCGAGCAGGTCGTTGCCGGCATAGTGCGCGCGGACGCCGATGGCATCCACCTGGGCGCCCGTGTTGCCCTGCAACGAGGCGCTGCGGCGCAACCACGCAGCGCTTTGGACGGCGGCGTCGGCGCGCGGCCGGGCGATCCAGAGCGTCTGCGCCGGATGCTCGACGAAAGTCACTGGCAGGCGGTTCACGCCCGCCACGGACCAACGCACCCCGTTGAGCTCCGGAAACGCCAGGGCGAGCTGCGTCTGGGAGAGTTGGGGGAGGTTCACCACCGTGCCGGGCGGCAGGTTGTTGTAGTTGGTGACTTTGCCGAGGTTCACCGCGAAGTCCGCCGGGCTGCCCGTCTTACGGAAGAGCAGCACCAGGTCGCCCTTGGTGTACTGGAAGGTCTGCGCGTGCAGCCCGCCGGTGAACAAGACAAGCCCACCCGCCACCACCGCCAGCGCGGGAGGGATCAGAGGGAATCGTTTGTGGTTCATCATTTGTGTCTGGTTGATTGGATTATGGCAATGCGGAGCGGGACGAGAGCCCGGCCCGCAATCTGTAGGGTTGACCGATGGCATCCGGCGGCCCGGTCTGCTTCCGGTTGTCGGTGGAGGTTGCGAAACGCCGTCCCGTGTGGGGTGGGCGCGAAAGTAGCAGTGGTCGGTTTCTGGTGACGGTGGCCGTGCCGCCGGCCCGGTTTCGCTCGGTCAAGGGCGGTACGGTCGCTGGCCGCTGCCTCAGCAGTCGCCGCAGATGTGCAAGAACGTGGGATGGGCCGGTCGGCTGCATGGCTTAGAAGGAGAGCTGCATTCGGACCATCACCGCGTTCTCCTCCTTGCGGGTCACCGTGCCCGGAGGGATCAAGGTTCCGGCGTCCACCGGATTTGCCGGGGCACCCCCGCCTTCGAAGGAGGAGTGGGTGAAGCTGGTGAGCAGCCGGAGGTTCTGGTTCAACCACCAGTTCATGCCCACCGACCACGAGGTGGTGCCGCTGGCTGAGGTGGCCGGATTCGCGAATCCTTGGAAGGAGGTGTCATCAATGTCCAGTTGCCCAAACCGCCCGACCAGCTGCCACGCCCCCCAACCCCCGCCGTGGAGGTTGAACGCGCGCCGGGGAATGATGCCGCGGAACGAGGCAGGTTCGCCGGTCAACACCCACTGCGCGGATACCTGCCAAGCCCGGTGTTCGAGGTCGGCGGCCCGCAACGTGGTGCTGTTGTACACCCCCTGCCGCGTCAGGGCGTACTCACCCAGCAGGCCAAACGGCCCGACCGTGTACTGCGCGTGCGGCGTGATCCGCCAGTGCGCGCCGTCCGCCACCACCGGACCGACCAGGGGGTTGTAGGCGAAGAACTGCTGACCCGCCGGGGTGACGTAGCCGGGCAACGTGCCGCCGGTGGTGCTCGGCAGCCCGAGCGCATTCGAGCTGACCAAGGCATAGCTGCCGCCCACGCCGAATCCCAAGTCCTTCAGCCAACGTGACTCCGCCTGGCGAAGCGGCTGCAGGAACACGCGCCCGGAGAGCTCCTTCTCGTCGCCGAAATCCACGTTATCCGGGTTGCGTCCGTCGCCCGCCACGTTGAAGGCTCCCGCGGCATAGCTGAGCCGGCCCCCCAGCACGTCCCCTGACAACTGCACACCTACGTTGCGCACCGGCATGAAGTTCGAGACCAGACCCCGTTCGTTGAACGGCAACGTGGCATCCGACTGCAAGTGCTCCAGACCCACGGGCGCTTTGAACTTGCCGGCCTTCAGTTGCAGCTCCGGGCGATACCGGTAGTCGAACCAAGCATCAAACAACCGGGTTGCTGACATCCCCAAGTCCGGTTCGAGCCGATAGTTGAAGTCCCGGAAGACCGTCCCCTCGAGAATGGGCCGCGCCCGCCGCACGAGGAACGTGTCGTTGCTGTCGTTATACTCGTCATCGTCAATGAACCCGCGGCCATCGAGCTGCAGCAACCCACGGAGACGCAACGCGAAGTTCGTGTCCGCAGAGCGGAAGGACACACCCTCGGCGCCGATGCTCAACTGCGGCAACTCGCGGGCGCGCGCCTCCGCCGCCTCGGCGTCGAGCTCGCGCTGGCGCTCCGCGATCAGGAGCTTCTGTTCCAGAGCTTTCGTCGTCGGGCCTTCCTCCGCCGGGAGGGCGATCTCCGGCAGCAACCTTCCGGCTTGCAAGGCCTCGACGCGGCCTTCGAGTTCCGCGATACGAACCTGCAAGACTTGGGCGCGCGCCTCGTGCGCCTGGATTTCGGTGGCGTGGCGCTGCTGCACAACCTGCGCAACAGCCGCCCGCTCGGCATTCTGTGATTCGAGCTGTTCCAGCCGGCTGAGCAGCTTCTGAACGGCCTCAGCTTGGAGGGCCTGTTGCGCTGCAAATTGCTGCGTGATCACCGTCAACGACACCCCAACCGGCAGCGCGTTCGACCCACCACGCGAGGCCACCGTGCCGGTCGCTGAGTGCGTTGCCGCGTCCGAGGGCGCGCCCGGCCCGGTTTGCTGCCCCCCCGGGGACGCGGACTCCTTGCTGCAGGCGGTCAGGAAGATCGTGACCGTCAACAGGGCCGTGGCGGTCATTTTCCAGCCAGACACTTCCTTGGTGGGGATCATGGGCTGAGGATTCAACATCGAGCTGGCGTAGCTGGTCGGATTCAGGGTCGGGCGTCCGATTACCAACGTTTCTGGTAGAACTGGTCGTATAGTCCGCCGTCGGCGAAATGGGTCTTCTGCACCGCTTCCCAGTCCCCGAACACCTCAGCCACCGTGAAGAGTTCGAGCGACTTGAACCGGTCGCTGTATCGCGCCAGTACCGCCGGGTCGCGGGGCCGGAAGTGGTGCTTGGCCGCGAGTTCCTGGCCCGCGTCAGTGAAGAGGAACTCGAGATAGGCACGCGCGATGTCGGCCGTGCGACGCTTGTTGACCACCCGGTCCACCCAGACCACCGGATTCTCCGCCAGGATGCTGACGGAGGGCACGACAACGTCGAGTTGGTCGTTCCCGAACTCCTGGCGCGTGAGGTGCACCTCATTCTCGAACGTCAGCAAGACGTCGCCGATGCCTCGTTGCGCAAAGGTGGTGGTGGCGCCACGCCCGCCGGTGTCCAGGACCGGTACATTCAAGAACAGGCGCTGCACGAAGTCGCGGGCTACCGCTTCGTCACCCCCCGACCGACGCAGTGCAAAGCCCCAGGCGGCGAGGTAACTGTATCGTCCGTTGCCGGAGGTCTTGGGATTCGGAATCACCACCGAGACGCCGGGCTTCACCAAGTCCTCCCAATCCTGGATGCCGCGTGGATTTCCTTTCCGGACCACGAACAGGATCGTCGAAGTGTACGGCACGCTCCCGTGAGGCAGTCGGCCGGCCCAATCCTTCGGGATCAATCCGCCGCGCGCGTGGAGTTGATCCACGTCCAGCGCCTGGTTCATGGACACGACGTCCGCTTGGAGTCCATCCAGGACGCTCCGGATCTGTTTGCTCGATCCGCCGTGCGATTGACGAATCGTGACGGTTTGGCCGGTGCGCGCCTTCCAGTCGGCGGCGAAGGCGGTGTTGACGTCCTGGTAGAGCTCCCGCGTGACGTCATAGGAAACGTGGAGGATCACCGCCTCCTTGGCGGCCACAACGGCGGCAACTGAGCCCGCCATTCCGGCGAGCAGGCACGCGAGGAGAAGCTCGAGCCAGTGCGGGCGCCGTCGCCCGAGGATCGTTCCGGAACTGGGGAAGGTGACTCGTCTCATGGGCTGCAAGGGGACCTGCAGTCGTCAATACGACCTGAGCCCGAGCCGACTTGCCCCGCAGAGGAGTCGAAGGCTCAGACGGTAATAACGACTATAGTAATAGATGTTATGTACAGCAGAAACAGGGCGATGGTTCAAAGTGGTTCCCCCGCCATAGCGGACTGTGTTTTCAGCCGCACGCGAGACGCTCTCAAGGCCGGAGATTGTGAAATAAATATCCATTCGATGGATAGGGATTTACTTGAGAGATCCGCAGATGTCAATCGCTTTCTTCTGCCTTTCGTGCGCCCCCTCCGGCAACGCGCAGTGCCAAGCCGTCAGATCCCTTCGCCGCTCATGAAACCAGGCTGCAACACTTCCTGCCCCGACACCGGCCTTCGTTTGGCCACGTCAGCGAGGGAGGACCGGTCCATCAGTCCCGCCACGTAGTTCCGGGCATCGAGCAACACGCGTCGGAAGCGGCAGACCGACTCTTGGGAGCAACGCCGGTAGTCCGCAACCGAAACACACTCGATGGGGGCGAGCATGCCGTCAAAGTGGCGCACGACTTCGCCCATGGTGATTCGCTCCGGGTCTCGGGCGAGAACATACCCTCCACGGACCCCCGCTGTACTGTCCACCCAGCCCCGCGCCTTCATCGCCAGCATGATCTGCTCCAGGAACTTCTTGGGGACGTCATTTCGCCGGGCCAGCTCACGAATCGGGATTGGATCGCCGCCGTGGTGTTCGACCAGCGTGAACAACGCGCGCAGCGCGTAATCCGTCTTCTTCGAGAGCCGCATGCGAACGACGATAAACCCAGTCGCGCTTGGGTCAATGCCGCGGTGTCAGATCGAGTAATCCTCGCTGAACACCCGGACTTTGCGGAACTCCACCTGCACGACCTCACCGACCTGCAGGCTGAGATCCTGCAACTCTTCCTTGCTGAGCTGAACGCTGACGCAAGAGCGGTCGTCGAGCCGTTCGAGATCCAGGTGCGCCACCGGACCTACCGTGTGGAAGCGGACCACGCGCGCCGGGAGGGTGGATTGGCCTTTGCCGCAGCGCGTGACCCGGATGTCGTGAGGTCGCACGAACGCCAAGGCCGCGGTTTCCGGACTGCCGATAACGCCGCCGGCGTCGAACCGGACACCACCGATCCGAACGCTGCCCTGCTCGATGCGGCCGCGGAACAGATTCACATTGCCGAGGAAGTCATAGACAAACGGAGAGGCCGGATGCTCGTAGATGGTCTCCGGACTACCCACCTGCTCAATTCGCCCTTCGCGGAGAATGGCTACCCGGCTGGCCAGTTCGAGCGCTTCCTCTTGGTCGTGGGTGACGAACAATGTCGTGAGATGAATCTCCTCGTGCAGATGGCGGAGCCAGCGCCTCAGTTCCTTGCGCACCTTGGCATCGAGCGCGCCGAACGGCTCGTCCAGCAGCAACACGCGCGGCTCGACGGCCAGCGCCCGCGCGAGCGAGACTCGCTGGCGCTGCCCTCCGGAGAGCTGGGCGGGCAGACGTTGGGCCAGCGGACCGAGTTGGACCAACCCCAGGAGTTCGCCGACCCGCTGACGAATGGCCCGCTCGTCGGGTCGTGTCGCCCGCGGCCGGACCCGCAGACCAAAGGCGACGTTTTCGAAGACGGTCAGGTGGCGGAACAGCGCGTAATGCTGGAAGGCGAACCCGGCCTTTCGCTGACTGGCCGGCAGGTCGGTGACGTCCTGGCCGTGATACAGAATCTGCCCCCCGCCGGGCTCCGGGAAGTCGAGGCCGGCGATGATCCTAAGGAGGGTGGTCTTCCCGGAGCCGGAAGGCCCCAGGAGCGCGACCAATTCCCCGGTTTCGACCTTCAGGCTGACGTCGTCCAGAGCCGTGAAGGCACCGAACCGTTTCGTGACGTGCTGAACTTCGATGCTCATGGGGAGGTAGCAGCGCTGGCGGCGGCGAGGCTGGCGGCTTGCTTCCCCTCGACCCAGCTCTTGAGGGCGAGCGTCAGCACGGCCAGCAGGGTCAGGAGGGAAGCAACCGCGAACGCCGCCACGGCGTTGTACTCGTTGTAGAGGATCTCGACGTGAAGCGGGAGCGTGTTGGTCTGGCCGCGAATGTGCCCCGAGACCACGGAGACGGCGCCGAACTCGCCCATGGCGCGGGCATTGCAGAGGATGATCCCGTACAGCAAGCCCCACTTGATGTTGGGCAGGGTGACACGCCACCAGGTCTTCCAGCCGCTGGCGCCCAGAACCATCGCCGCCTCTTCCTCCATGCGCCCCTGCGCTTGCATCAGGGGGATGAGTTCACGGGCGACAAACGGGAACGTGACGAAGAGGGTCGCTAGCAAGATGCCTGGGATGGCGAAGATGATTTGGAGATCGCGCTCGGCCAACCAGGGCCCCAGCCAGCCTTGAGCGCCAAAGAGCAACACGTAGATCAGGCCGGAGATGACGGGGGAGACCGAGAACGGCAGGTCAATCAGGGTGAGCAACACCTGCTTGCCTCGGAAATCGAACTTCGCAATGGCCCACGCGGCGCACACGCCGAACAGCGTGTTCAAGGGGACGGCCACGGCAGCCGCGATCAACGTCAGGCGGATTGCGCTCAGGGTCACGGGGTCCTGGAACGTCTCGAGATAGGGACCGATCCCCTTGGCCAGGGCGTGGGCAAACACTGAGGCGAGCGGCACAAACAGGAACAGCCCGAGGAAGAGAAACGCCGCGCCCACGAGCAAGGCGCGCATCCACCTCGGGTCGTGGGTCGCGCGCCGGCGCGACCCGCCCTCGGTGCGGCTCAAGCGTGGGGTTGGGTTCATGCGCCTCAGGCCGGGGCGTGGTGGCGGCTGCCCCACCAATGGAGCAGGTTGATCGCCAGGAGCAGCGCGAAGGAGATCACCAGCATGACCGCTGCCAGCGCGGTTGCGCCCGCGTAGTCGTACTGTTCAAGCTTGGTGATGATCAGCAGCGGGGTGATCTCCGTCTTCATCGGCATGTTTCCCGAGATGAACACCACCGAACCGTACTCGCCCAGCGCCCGGGCGAAGGCCAGGGCGAACCCGGTCAGCAACGCGGGACGAAGCACCGGCAACAGGATGCGCCGGAACGTTTGCCATCGGTTTGCGCCGAGGCTCGCCGCGGCTTCCTCGAGCTCCGGCTCCAGGTCTTGCAGCACGGGTTGAACTGTGCGCACCACGAATGGCAGACCGATGAAGGTGAGCGCCACGAACACACCGAGCGGCGTGAACGCGACCGAAATGCCCAGCGGTTCGAGCCAGGCGCCGATCCAGCCGGTCCTGGCGTACAACGTCGTTAACGCGATGCCGGCCACGGCCGTGGGGAGGGCAAAGGGAAGGTCCACCAAGGCGTCCACCAGTCGTTTACCCCAGAACTCGTACCGCACCAGGACCCAGGCGACCACCAGGCCCGCGAGGCAGTTGACCAGGCCCGCCAGGAACGAGGCACCGAAACTCAGCCGGTACGAAGCCACGACCCGCGGCGAACTCACCGCCGCCCAGAACTCCGACCAACTCAGCGTCGTTGTCTTGAGGAACGTGCTGGCGAGCGGGATCAGGACGATCAGGCCCAGATACAGCAGGGAGTAGCCCAGCGTGAGGCCGAATCCGGGTAGGACGCTGCGTTGGCGGAGGTGCCGCATGATCAACGGGGAGGGGCACCGGAGCCGCCACCGCAAGATCCAGGGAGCCCGAACGAGGTGCGCTGCCCGTGAAAGGGGAAAGCGCACTTCGCCGTGCCCAGGGCGGTCCGCATGCTGCATCCCTTGACGACCATGATGGGTGTCCGCAGCGGAGGAGCTACCCCGCCCGCTTCGGTCACTGTCTTGGCGTGTTCCGAGGTATCCCTACCGGCCTCCATACGCCTATCGTCTGGTGATTTGGTCGAAGACGCCGCCCTCGGCGAAGTGGACCTTCTGCGCCGCTTGCCAGCCCCCGAACACCTCATCAATCGTCACCAGCTTCACCGGTGCGAACTGGGCGGCGTACTTGGCCGCGGCGGCTTCCGACCGCGGGCGGTAGAAGTGCTTGCCGACGATGTCCTGGCCCTCCTCGGAATAGAGGTACTCGAGATAGGCGCGTGCCACGGCTTCGTTGCCCTGCTTGCGGGTCACCCTCTCGACCACGGCCACGGGGGGCTCGGCCAGGAGGCTGAGGGAGGGCATCACCAACTCGAGCTTGTCGGTCCCCAGTTCCTTGAGCAACAGGTGCGCCTCGTTCTCCCACGACAGGAAGACGTCCCCGATGCCCCGCTGCGCGAAGGTCGTGCTCGAACCCCGCGCCCCGATGTCGAGCACGGGGACATTGCGGAAGAGTTGCCTCACGTATTCCCTCACGCGGGTCTCGTCCTGATGGAACTCGCGGAGCGCCCAGGCCCAGGCGGCGAGGTAGTTCCAGCGGGCGCCGCCCGAGGTCTTCGGGTTGGGGGTGATGACAGAAACGCCCGGTTTGACGAGATCGCCCCAGTCCCGGATGCCCTTGGGGTTTCCTTTGCGCACCACAAACACGATGGTGCTCGTGTAGGGCGCGCTGTTGTGGGGGAACTGCTTCTGCCAATCAGCCGGGAGGAGCTTTGCTCTTTCCGCGATCACGTCAATGTCGTAGGCGAGCGCCAGCGTCACCACGTCGGCGCGCAGCCCGTCGATGACGGAGCGTGCCTGCTTCCCGGAGCCGCCGTGCGACTGCTGGATCACGACGGTGTCACCGGTCTTCTCCCTCCAATATCGCGCAAACGCGGCGTTGAACTCGGTGTAGAGTTCGCGGGTCGGGTCGTAGGAAACGTTGAGCAGCCGGAAGTCCTTGGCCAGGGCGACGCCCGTCACCAGCAGGAGGGAGCTCAGCGTCGAGAGCAGGACCGTTCGGGAACGATGGAATCGCGGAGGTGTCATGTGGGTTGGATCTTCCGAGTGGAGGTTCTGTGGTCCGGGCGTCCTGCGGCGAGGGAGGGGGTTCATGCTTCGACGGCAGCCCTGCGCCCGCAAAGGTCCAGTTGGCATCAAGGCCATCGGGGCATGCCACCTTGAGGACCGGGCTGCGATATTCCCGCACAGACAAAGCTGTTAAATATCCACTTCATAAGTCGTATATTTCCACTCATTGTACCCGTGTCAAGCCAGAATCGTCATCGTGAGAATTGCCTCAAACCTGGCCTGCTCAGGGCTCCAAGTCGAGACGGCAAGGTCCTCGGCTCAGCCGATCTCCGCGCGGAACATCGCAACCTCAGCCTTCGCAGAATCTAAAGCCCAATTCAATTCATATCCTATTTCTATGCAGCGACATGTGTCGGAGTAGATTGCCTGGTGCGGCGACTGCCCAGAGCGGCGATTGTGCGTCTGAGTCACCGTCCGCCCGCAACTCCATCGGTTCCAGAGACCCCTTCTCGAGGCACTTTCGATCCGTTCTGCCGTTGAGCCCGTCCGTTCCGGGGTTGAGGCACAAATAACGATTGTTCCAGTGCTTGTTAAGCTGCCATCGACTCGGAGCAATGAGGTCGGATGCCGCCATGGGCGTTACCTCTCTCGATTTCGGACATGTTTGGCGCATGCCTGTGGCTTCAGCCCCCCGAAGCGGAAGGTGCGGTCCTTGGCCGCCCTTCCCGGCATCGGAAAACCGCCGAGGCACCGGTTCGCGGCGGTTCTCGGGCCGGTCTCGGGCGATGGTCCGGCGGCGCAGAAAGCCCCTCGGGACTGCCGAGGGGCGGGGTGTCGGATCGAGGGCTGGTTCGCGGCTTTCAGCGCAGACCGGCCGCTTGGTTTGAATCGCGCGTGAGCTGCGGACCATTGCAGGCCCCAGACTGGGCTAACCGCCCCTTCATGTACCCGACTTGAGAGTGGGATCGCGGCTGACGCAACCGCAGTGGCCGTATCCCGTTCGATTCGGTTGTCCGCGGCGAAGCCGTAGTGCAACCGGCTCTTGAGGTCGCGCAGGTAGCGGACGGATGCGCCGGCCTTTTCACGGTCCTTGATGAAGGCGTCAATGGCCTGCTCCACCGGGACGGCTGGCAGGTCCAACCGGTGGCGCCGGGCGTAGTCTCGGGCAGCGTCGAGAATGGACCGCCCCCCGAGGATGGCGTGCGCCTTGGCGTACTCACCGGCGGCGACCTCGGGGGCAACGCCGGTCGGCCTCAGCGTCTCGACCATTGCCTGCAGGCGGGCGCGGTCCGCTCCGGTGAACCCGGCCGCCTCGACATCGCCGTTGACGAGCGCCGTTGCCACCCGCTCTCCCTCGGCCTTCGCGGCCTCGAACGTCCCGAACGTGGCACGCTGCTGCCCCCGGGGGGGATCGGTCCAAGCGAGGGTGAACCGTCGCGTAACCTCCTACTGAGGTTGGGTTAAGTTGGGGTGACTGACGGGATTTGAACCCGCGACAGCCAGATCCACAATCTGGAGCTCTAACCAGGCTGAGCTACAGTCACCGACCGAGGCGGCAGGCTAGTCCCGCCCTCGCGCGGTCGTCAACGCGTTTTCCGCCGCGCGTTTTCCGCCGCGAACTTCCAGAGCGAACCGTCGCTGCGCACATACAGCGCCCCGTTCGCCAGCGCGGGCGTGCCCAGGATCGTCGCCTGCAAGTCCCGCTCCGCCACGACTTCGCCCTCCGATCCGGAAAGGTCCACCACCTGCACCACGCCTTTCTCACTGATCGCAACCAGGTGCCCTTCGGCGGCCACGGGACTGGCGCTGATCGGACCGTTCAAGCGCACTTGCCAAACCCGACGTCCGTTGGCGGCGTCGCCGCAGGACAACACCCCGGCGTCGTTGATCACGTACACGCGATCGCCCAGGACGGCCGGGCTGGACGTGGCCGGTCGGAGATTGCCGGCCCGCCAGGCTTGTCGGGGCGGCCCTCCGGCGGCGTCCAGATCGAGCGCGGTCAGGCCGAAGGAAGGCACGAACAAGCGCGGTCCCGACATTGCACTCGAAGCAATGGTGGAGGCGCCTTCGCCGTAGTTCCATACCGCCCGGCCGGTGCGGACTTCCACGCCGGCGACGCCGCGTCCGGATTGCAGCGCGACCTGACGCGGGCCGCCCTCGGCGGGCAGGAGGACGGGGGAAGTCCAGTTGGCGAGGCGCGGCCGGTCCAACCGCCAGCGGTTCACCCCGGTGAGTCCGTCCAGGCCGAGCGCGTACGATTCGGTGTCGGTCTCGACCTGGGCCACGACGACGCCGTCGGCCGCGACGAGCGAAGAGGACATGCCGAGGCTGTTGCTGACGTTCGGGTAATCGTGGGTCAGACCGCGGAACCAGACGAGCTGGCCGTCGAAGTTCAGACAGATGAGATCGCACGAAGAGAATAGGGCATAGACCCGTTCGCCGTCGCTGGCCGGGGTTGGGGCCGCCACGCAGGTCTTCGGGTGACACATGGTTCGCCCCGTGGCCCAGAATCGCCGTTCCCACCTCAGCGTGCCGTCGATGGTTTGGAAACACAGCACCCGGAGCTCTTCCTGGCGTGGCCCGCTGGCGGCCGTCACGAACACGCGGCCGCCCACCACGATCGGGCTCGAGAGCCCGCGGCCGGGTAACGCCACCTGCCAGGCGAGGTTCTCCGCGGCGTCCAGTCGCCACGCAAAGCCGGTTTCGTCGGAAGCGCCGTTGCCGTGCGGCCCGCGGAACTGGGGCCAGTCGGCGCCCCATGCGGAAGCCAGCGCCGCGGCCAGGGAGAGGAACGGGAGGCGGACCCGGCGTTTCATGGCGACGGCTCGTTCGGGTTGGGGGACGGCGGCGGTTTCGGCGCCGCGGCGTGTGACGTGGGCGACCGGAGCGGCGTGCCGGTCGGGTCGGTGAGGCGCAACTGGAACTCCCACTCGACGGTCCAGTCCTCGACCATTTCGTTCTGGCAGACTTTCACCAGCAGGGTATTCACGCCCGCCTCGAGCATGACGGGGAGGCGATACTGATCGATCTCGGCGCCCCGATGGTACTCGTCGCGCCCGAACAGGAACTTCCCGTTGAACCACACCTTCCAGGCGTTCTTGCACCCGAGGCGGATTTCGGCGGGTCGAGGGATATCGGCCACGAACTCCGTTAGGGCATAGGCAGTCACTTCCTTGGCCGCCCCGAGGGCGCGGTTGAAGTCCAGCCGCCCGTAAGGGTCGGCCACAATCCATTCGCGCCAACGGACTTTGCCGGTCTTGCCGTCGTGCTCCGCGTCGAGTCGTTGTTCGGTCTCCGGCGGGAAAGGTCGCTCGAAACCGGCGAGGCCGGTGTTGTCGAAGGGACCGATGACCTGCCAGCGGGTGATCCAGCCGAAGACGTCGCGGAGATCCACGGGGACGTCGAGTTCGCGGAGGGCGGCGGCGAGAGCCTCGATCTGGTCCACATCCCGGGCGGCGCGGAGCGCGGTTTCGTAGGTGGCGCGGGCCTGGGCGAGCTGGCCATTGGTGCGCAGCATCTGGGCTTCGGTTTGCCTTTGTTCGATGGCGAGGCGGCGCAGGGCGTTGCTGGGGTCTTCGAGCAGGCCGGGAACAAGCCGGCGAGCGCGGTCTGGGTCGACGCGCGCGATCCAATCATAGGCGAGCCAGCGCGCATACGGGTCGTGGTGCGTGTCGCGGAGGAAGGCTTCGAGGGCGGCGAGGGGCAGGGGTTCGCTGCTGGCCAGGGCCCGATCCGCCACCGTGTCGACGGCGGCGCGAAGCCAGTTACGCGCGAGCGGATTGGCACCGTCCATGGCGGCGAGGAGCACGGGGAGATCGGCGGCGGGACGCCGGACGAGCAGCGGCCATGCGCGGGTGGCCTCGGCGTGGCCCTGGCCTTCGGGACCCACGCGGCGTAACGCTCCCGAAGGCTCGGCGAGGTCTGCGGGAGGTTCGCTGGCGGCCGTCAACCGACCGTCGGCAGCGGCGGCCAGGAAGGCACCGACGCAAAGGCAGGCAAGGCGCACGACGGCGAGAGTGCCAGCAAGACGGGACCTGGCAAGGCGGGAGAAGGGGCGTAGGCCGGGGTTCGCCCGGACGGTCGGCCAAGCCCTCGGCAGGGCCGGGGTGTGCGACACAAATCTTCGGATCGTTCGTTTTGGGCTCGATTTTGCGCCGAGGCACCTAGAAAGCTAGATACCGAAAGGGTGGCTGTCCGCTGTGGTTGTTCTCTGTGTCCTCCTGAGCTCTGTGCTGAATCCCGGTTCGGCTTTTCAGCACAGAGCTCAGGAGGACACAGAGGATCAGCCGACGAGGCAGCCGGAATCCTGTCTCACGCCCGCAGGGCCGTTCGCGGGGAAATCCGCTTTGACATCAACCCAGCCGGTTGGCAGTGTCGCCGCGTTTTCGCTGCCCGGGGGCAAGGTGTCGCGACCACAGATCATGCCCGGTCGGGCAAGAGGAACTCTTTTATGCCTGAACTCGTTGGAAACATGCTGATTGCCCAGTCCGGGGGCCCGACGTGCGCCATCAATGCCAGCATTGCCGGGGCGATCGAGGAAGCCGGGCGTCACCCGGACCTGATCGAGGAGATTTACGGCGGTCGGAACGGCATCTTGGGCGTCCTGAACGAGAACCTCATCGACTTGCAGGAGGAGAAACGCAGCGCCATCGAAGGCCTGCGGTACACCCCGGCCGCCGCCCTGGGCACGTGCCGTTACAAGATCGATTTCAAGAAGAAACCCGAACAGGCCGCCCGCGACATGGACCGCCTCTTTGCGGTCTTTCAGGCCCACAACATCCGCTATTTCTTCTACGCCGGCGGCAACGATTCCCAGGACACCTCGCTCAAGATCCACGAGGAAGCCGTCAAACGCGGCTGGGACATGCGCGTCATCGGCATCCCCAAGACCATCGACAACGACCTGCCTCACACCGATCACTGCCCGGGCTACGGTTCGGTGATCAAGTACAACGCCACAACGGTGGCCGAGGTGGGCCTGGACGTGGGCAGCATGGCCACCGATGACGGGTCGGTCTGCATCATCGAGGTCATGGGTCGCTCGGCCGGCTGGATCGCCGCAGGCACCGCCCTGGCCAAACGCGGCAACCCGGCCGCCCCGCCGCACATCATCCTCTTCCCGGAGGTCCAGTACGACGTGGAGTTGTTCCTGGCCAAGGTCCGGGAAGTCATCAGCGCGCACCGCTACTGCATCATCGTGGTGGGTGAGGGCATCAAGAACCGGCAGGGCGAGGAGATTGGCGCCGACAAGACCAAGCGCGACGCCTTCGGTCATCCGGTCCTCGCGGGCGCGGCGTGGAAGCTCAAGGAGTACATCGAGGCCACGCTCAAGACCAAGACCCGCACCGTGCTGCTCGGCTATGCCCAGCGGGCCGCCTCGCATTGCGCCAGCCTGATGGACGTGACCGAGGCCGCTTCCTGCGGGGAATCCGCCGTTCGCGCCGCCGTGTCGGGTCAGAGCGGTTACATGGTCAAGATCGTGCGTGAGTCCTCGAGTCCGTACAAGTGGAGCACCGCGCTCCAGGACCTCCGCCAGGTGGCCAACGTCGAGCACTTTGTGCCGCGCGAGTGGATTTCGGCGGACGGCTTCATGGTGACCGACAAGTTCATCGAGTACGCCGCCCCGCTCATCGAAGGCGAAGTGCGTCCCCCGATGGAAGGTGGCTTGCCGAAGTACGTCGTGCTCCAGGGCAGCCCGGTCGAGATGAAGCTGCCGTCGCGGGACGCCGTCTCCGCGGCCCCGGCCCCCGAACCAGCCCCCGCGGCAGAAGCAGCTCCGGCCGCCTGATCCCGACTCCCTGAATAGACGGGAAGTCTCTCCGCCGATTGCGAACCTAGGGGATTGCGAACCTAGGGGATGAGGGGCCCTTGGGACTTCCCTTGAGCTTTGAACTTTGAGCTTTGAACTTTTCCTTGGGCCCATCGGGCTCGTGGTTCCTGAGGAGGTGCGGGCGGCGCTGGACGCTTCCGACAGCCACGGCCTGGCGATGGCGGGGTTCAGCCGGGCGACGCGGCAGGCGGAGGCGGGGGCTGGAAGTTGGGCGGCAGGGAGCGGACGTGAAGGTCCCGCTGGGGGAAGGCGATCTCGATGCCAGCCTGGCGGAAGGCGTCGAGGATGCTGGCGTTGAGGTCGGAGAGGGTGGTCATCCGCTGGTCGGTGCGACTCACGTGGGCGCGCAGGGTGAAGTTGAGGGCGCTGTCGCCGAAGCTCTCGAACGCGACGAAGGGGGCCGGCTCGGCGAGGACGGCGGGGTGTTGCCGGGCGATGTTGAGGAGCAACTCGCGCACCTGGCGGACGTTGCTGTGATAGGCCACGCCCACGGTGCAGAGGATGCGGGTGATGGAGTCGCTCAAGGTCCAGTTCACGAACCGGCCGGTGATGAGTTCCTTGTTCGGCAGGATCAACTCGCGGTTGTCCCAGTCGCGGATGGTGGTGGCCCGGATCTGGATGCGGGTGACGACGCCGGAGACATCGGCCACGGTGACGATGTCGCCGACACGCACCGGGCGTTCGAACAGGAGGATGAGGCCGGAGACGAAGTTGGCGAAGACTTCCTGCAGGCCGAAGCCGATCCCGACGGTAATGGCGGCGGCCAGCCATTGGACCTTGTTCCAGGACAGGCCCAACCCCTGGGCGACGACGACGACGCCGACGAGGACGATGGCGTAACGCAGCGTGGCGGTCAGGGCGTAGCCCGCGCCGCGCTCGAAGCGGAGCCGGCTGAACACGGCCATCTCGAGGAAGCCGGGGAGGTTCCGGGCCGCCATGAGCGTGACAGCCGCCGCCAGCAACATCAGCATCAGGTCCCACAGCGAGACAAACGGCGTCTGCGCCACCGGCGCATCGGTCGCGACCCCGGCAGTGGCTGACCCGCCGCCCCCCGCGGGGGCAAGCGGACTGGGGCGAAGCAGGCTCGGCGGGGGCGGGCCCGCCGCGGTGGGGGAGAGGGACCACAGCGGGATCTGGTCGAGGGCCGAGAGAGCCGGCAGGGAGCTGGACCAGATGCCCCAGAGAAACACGAGCAGGCTCAAGCCGAAGGCCCAGCGCAAGACGCGACGGGCCTGGGCGAGATACGTCAGCAGCTCGGACTGGGTGTCGTCTTCGGGAAGAGGCAGCGTGGCGGCCGCCTGTTCCTCGGCGGTTTCCGGGCTGCGAAGCTTCTCGGCATGGGCCATGGCGAGGCGGCGACGCTGGAGGTAAAGCCAGCGGAAGAAGAAGGCGCTGACGAGCTTGAGTCCGATCGCCACGAAGACGCTCTCGAGGAAGCGCACCCACAGGTGGCGGGCCGAGTAGTGGTAGCCCCAGATTGATGCGATGGCGAACAGGAGGGGAACGGCCACGGCCAGGGGATGGACCAGTCGTCGCCCCAGTTGCCAGCCGCGGGCTTCGGGGTTCCCGCCCAACAGCGAGGAACCCAGGCCACCCTTGGGGCGGAGGACCAGGTGGATGAAGCCGGCGAAGCCGAGAGTCACGAGGATGAAGGTGAGCCGGTTCGAGACGCTTTCGAGCGCCTCGGCCTCGAGGAACCGGTTGACGCCGCTCAGGACCGGCACCAGCGAAAGCCACGAGGTCAGGCCACGTCGCAGCAGCCGGGCGTCCTCCTCCGGCAACCGGAAGTGCGCCACAGCCAACCCGTCCGCGGGGCGGCAGACCTGGCGGAGGGATTCCCAGACGAAGAGCGTCCCGGCCAGCATGCCCAAGGCCTGGCCAAGCTGCAGGAGCATCACCGACGTGTGCAGGCTCGCCGCGGTGAGGGTGCGCCAGCCCAGGAGGGCGAACAGCAGCGGCAGAGGCAGCGCCAGCAGGAGGGTGTACCAGGCCGCCTCGACGGTGGGCGCGATGCTGGTGTTCCGGCCTTGCCGGGCGCGGGTGGAGGCCTCGGCGAGACGGCGCCGGAGGCGGGGGCGCAAGGCCATGAGCAGGGCGATGCCCGCGGCCAGGGCCAGGTTGCTCACGACGGACTGGCGCAGCCCCAGGCCGAGGAGGGCGAGCGACTGCCGCCATTCGTTCGAGGCGAGGAGGGCGGCGATGGCGGCGACCTCGCGTCGGGCCGCGGCGGGGTCGAGCGTTTCGGCGCTGCGGATCCAGAGGACGCGGAGGTTGAGGAAGGCGGCGAAGTCCTTTCGGAAGGTGGCGGCTTCGCGGAGGGCGGCCTGCACCCGCAACAGCAGACTGAGGTAGGTGTCGTAGTCGCGCACCAGGCGGGTCAAGAGGTCGCGCTGTTCGCTCAGCAAGGTGCGGGCCTCTTCGGCGAGCGCTTCCTGGCGGGCGGGATCCGGTCCGGCGGGAAGCGTGGCCAGGAGGCGGGCCAGGTGAGGCTCGAGAGGGTCGAGTTCCTGCCGGGCGTCCACGAGGGTGAGCTGCAGGATCTGGGCGGCGCTGAGGAGGGTTTGCTGCTGGTCGGCGAGGCGGGTGTTGTCGCCCTGGCGTTCGAGGGCGGCCTGTTGGCGGCGCAGGAGGAGGCCGATGGCGTAGTTGCGGCTGATGCCGGCCTCTTCGGCCGCTTCCACCCGGGCCTGGAGGCCCTTGAAGCTGGCGCGCTGCGCGGCCAGATTCGTGTGCGTGGTGTCCAGCAGGTGGAAGGCGTCGCGCAGCCGGCCCGCGAGCGCGGTGCGTTCGCGGGCGAGGACGGAGTTGGTGGCGGCGAGGCGCGAGAGCCACGGTTCGTTGAGGAGGCTGGCACGGCGGCGGGCCTGTTCCGCGCGCGCGGTGGCCTCGTGGGTTTCCTGTTCGCGTCGGCGGTTGAGGGCGGCAACCCACTGCTCGCGTTTCTGGTTCAGAGCCGTCACGCGGCGGCGGGCAAGGTCGGTGCGGACCCGGATGAGGTCAGCGGTGGCGTTGAGGGTGGCGAGTTCCTGTTCGCAACGGACGAGTTCCGCCTCACGATACTGGAGGCGGCTTTGTAGCCGGTCGCGCAGGGCCTGGCGGACCTCGGGATCGAGCTCGGCGGGAACAGCGGTGCGGAGCTCCTGCTGCAGCCGGTCGCGGGCGGCGCGGGCTTCGGCGGTCAACTGGGCGAGTTCGGCAGCGCGGGCCGTGCGGCGCTGGGGTTCCTGGGCGAGGGCTTCCTGCTCCTGGGTGGCCTGCGCTCCCTCGACCTCGACGCGGGCAAGCTGCTGTTCGAACGCGGTGACGGGGGCGTCGGGGGCAAGATCGAGGCCTGGCGCCGGGAGCGGGGTGTCGAACTGCTGCTGGAGTTCCGAGAGCGCGGCGGGGGCGTCGGCGGCTTCCTGGCGGAGCCGGAGGGCCTCCTCCAGCAAGCGTTCGGTGTCGAGCAACCGCTGGCGCGCCTCGAGGTAGAGGGCCAGGGCGTTGGTGCGGGCGGCGAGCGGGAGGTCGTCGGTGCGGTTGCTAAGGGCGGTCAGGCGGGACAGGACGGCTTCGGCGGTGACGGTGTAAGTGGTGAGGGCGAGCGGGATGGTGGTGGGGGAGAACTCCGCCGCTTGGGGCGCCGGCAGGAGCGCCAGGACGACGAACCACAGCCAGGGAGGGAGATTCATGCCAGCGAGGCCAGCAACTCCTGGATTTGCGCTACGGACGCGGTGCCGGTTGTGCCGAGTTGGTGGATGACCAGGGAAGCGGCGGCCATGGCCAGTTCGAGGCCCTCGTGCAGAGTGGCGCCGGCGGCCAGGGCGCAGGCGAGGTTGGCCGTCACCGCGTCACCGGCCCCCACGATGTCAATCGGTCCCCTGAGGGGCAGGGCCGGGACGTGTCCGACGGTCCCATCGGCGAGGGCACCGACGATGCCGCGCTCGGCGAGCGTGACGAAGACCGGGCGGCGGTTACGGTCGGCCAGCGCCGCGGCGGCCTGCTGGATCTGCCCGAGGTCGGCGTCGCGCGGCAGGTCGGTCAGGAGCGAGAGCTCCGCGGCGTTCATCTTGAATCCGACGGGGGGAAAGCCGGTAAGGCCACGGCGGCTGTCGGCGAGGATCAGCAGGTCGGGACGCTGGCGGGCGAGGTCGTCCACAGCAGCCCGGACGCGTTGGGTGACGACCCCGGTGTCGAGATGGTCCACCTGGTCGAGCAGGATGAGGGCATTGACCTCGGGAGCCAGATGGCGCACGGCGGCGATGAGGGCGTCCTCGACCTCGGCCGGGGTGGGCGACCAGTTCTTCGAGTCGAGCCGGTTCAACTCACGGGGCGGCTGGTTCGGTTGGAGGACCAGCGGTTTGCAGTAGGTGAAGGTGCGACGGCGGTCGGTGCGCAGGAAGTGGTCGAGACGCACCGCCGCCGGCCGGCTGAGCGCCACGCTGAGCTCGTAGCCTTCGCCGTCATCGCCACAGAAGCCCACCGGCCAGAGGGTGCCGGCGCCGAGGGCGAGGAGGTTGTTGAGGATGGTGCCGGCGCCGCCCGGTTGGGCGCGGACGTTCACGACGTTGTGGACGGGGAGGTTGGTTTCGAGGGAGATCTCGTGGCGCGCGGGGTCGATCTCGAGGTAACGAACGAGACAGAAGTCACCGAGCACGGCGATCTGGAGGAGGGCGTAACGTTCGGTGACGGCGTGGAAGCGTTCGCGGGTCATGGGGCGGGCGGTCGGTGCACGGGCCCGATCCTGCCGGAAAGCGGGTCGCAATGCCAGCCGGCGTTTCGGGGGCGGCGGCGGCGCCGGTGTTGGGGGCAAGAAACGGGCGGCAGGAGGTGTGGTGTGTGGTGTGTGCAGGTGATTTTCCGCTTTCCTTTGTCTGCTCCGACTCGCACGATCACACTCATCTCCTCAGCGCGGCAGAAGCGCGGCGTCCGTTGGTGTTGACGTGCGGCGGTCTGGCTGCGTGGGGGGAGTCAACCTCACACCTAGAATGAACAAACGAGAACAAACCAACATCGGCTTACGGTTGTTAAGGCACCGGTGGGCGCCGGCCCTGGCGGGTCTGAGCGCTCTGGCAGTCACGGGGTCGGCGCTGGGCGCCGCCACGGTGGGGACTTTCACCGGGGGCGACCCGGGCGAGGGGTTGGATCTGCAGGGGAACTTCACCTACGCCGTCAACGTGGGGCCGGACGGCGGGGTTGGCCGGGTGGGCGACGCCCTGTTCACCGGGGACAACGTCCTGGGGGTAACGGTGGTTGCGCAGAACCAGATTGCCAACGGCGGCTGGGGGACCGCGAACTACGGCGAGACCGAGAACGACCGGAACCTCTCGCTGGTGATGAACTCGATCCGTTGGTCGGCCTCACCGAACACGGTCCAGGTCACGCTGCGGGTCGAGGCGGGCGTCGAGTACAAGCTGCAACTGCTCTTCCGTGAGAACTGCTGTCCGGGGCGCGGGTTCAACGTGGTGCTCAATGGCGTCACCGAAGTGACCGACTTCATGCCGGGCCCGACCCAGGCCAGCGAAGGCCAGGAGTTCACCGAGGTCCGGGACCTGATTGGCGCAGTGATCACGACCCAGTTCACAGCGGCCAGCGATACCTACCTCGTGGTCCTGGACGGCGCGGCGGCGACCTTGCCGGACATCAACGACCACAACGCCATCCTCAACGGCTTCACCCTCGAACGCCTCAGCCCGTTCACCGACGAGGATGGGGACGGGCTGCGCGACGATTGGGAACGCAAGTACTTCAACAACCTCGACGCCTTGCCGAATGAGGATCCCGACGCCGACGGCCTGACCAATGCCGAGGAGCAGACCCTCGGCACCGATCCCACCAACCCGGACACGGACGGCGACGGGCTCTCCGACGGTGACGAAGTCAAGACCTACCAGACCGACCCGCTGCGCACCGGCGACATCGACGGCGACCTTCTCACCGACGCCTCCGAAATCCTCCTCTACAAGACCGATCACCGGAAGGTGGACACCGATGGTGACGGGGCGAGCGATCACTACGAGGTGCAGGTTTATAGCGATCCGAACGACCCCGACAGCCGGCCGCAGAAGACCCTGATCAACCTCTTCACCGGACCCGATCCGGGCCAGGGGTTGGATCTGGACGGCACGTTCCTCTACGCGATCAACGCCGCCAACAACGAGGAACTGGGCCAGCTCCGCGGCGCCTACTTCACGGCGGACAACGTCGAGGGCGTCACGCTCGTGTCGGGCAACGTGGCGATGAACTGGAATCCGAACCTCGACTACGGCGACTCGGCGGACGCCGTGCTGCTCGAGACGTTGATGGCTTCGATCCGGTGGAGCAACGCTGCCACGGCCACCCCGGCCGTCACGCTGACGTTGGGCAACCTCGAGGCCGGGGCCACGTACAAGCTCCAGTTGCTCTTCGCCGAGAACGCGTGGCCGCGCGGCTTCTACATCCTGGTCAACGGCCGGCCCACCGTCCGTGAGTTCGCGCCCTTCCAATGGCAGGGTGCCTTACCGACTCCCCGCACCAATGCCGTCGTGGTCACCCACACCTTCGTCGCTCCCGGCCCGCAGACCACCATCGTCCTGGACGGGCGCAAGATCACTGACGCCCGGCTCACCGATCACAACGCCATCCTGCAGGGTGCCACGCTCGAAGTGCTGGCGGCACGAACCGACTCCGATTCCGACGGGCTGCCGGATGCGTGGGAGCTCGAGGTCTTCGGCGATCTCACCCAGACCGGTACCGGTGACAAGGACGGCGACGGCCTGACCAATGCCGAGGAGTTCGCTGCCAACACGGATCCGAACCGGGCCGACCCGGACAACGACGGCCTCACCGACCGCGAAGAGGTGAAGGTCTATTTCACCGACCCGTACAACCCGGACACCGACGGCGACGGCCTCTCGGATGGGGACGAGGTCAAGATCCACGGCACCGATCCCCTCAAGTGGGACACGGACAATGACGGGATCTCGGACGGCGCGGAGGTCGCGGCGGGAACCAATCCGAAGGATCCTCCGACGCTATTCAGCGCGATCAAGATCGAGACCATCACCGGCGGCGATCCCGGAGACGGGTACGACGCGAACTGGAACCCGACCCAGGGACCGGATCTCCAGGGGAACTTCCTGTACGCGGTCAACGTCAGCAGCGCCGGGCCGGCCGGGAAGGCCTACGATGCGGACTTCACCGCCGATAACGTGCCGGGCGTCACGGTCACGGCCGCCAACAACGTCCCCAACTGGAACCAGCCCGAGTACGGCGACAGTCCGGCGGACAACGTGATGGAGTTCGTCACCCAGTCCATCCGGTACGCGCCGATTGTGTCGGTGCGGCTCACGGGCCTGGTGCCGGGCAGCCGGTACAAGTTCCAGTCGTTCTACTACGAACAATGCTGCGCCAACCGCGGCTTCAACATCTATGCGGACGGGGTCCTCATCGCCGAGAACTTCGTGCCCACGGAAACCCAGGGCGGCGTTGTCAACATCGTCTCGTCCGCTGCCATGGTGTCCTTCGAGTTCACGACGCAGCGCGACAACCTGTACGTCGTCCTCAACGCCGGCGCGACGACCCGCGAGGATCTGACGGATCCCAACGCCATCCTCGACGGCTTCACGCTCGAGATCCTCCAGCTTGCGGCGCTGCCGCCGCGGATCACCGACACCGAGATCAAGGCCAGCGGGGTCGAGTTCACGGTGACCACCACGCCGGGCAAGAGCTACTCGCTGGAGTACCGCGCGAGCCTCAGTGCCGGGACCTGGACCGCGACGGGCAGTGCGGTGACTGCCACCGGCACGACCACCGTGCTGACGGATCATGACGCGGCCCATCGCACGCCGGCTCAGGGTTACTGGCGGGTAAGCATGGAGGAATCGACCGTTCGCTCCCAGGGCGCCTCCATCGTCGGAGGCGTCCCGGAGCGAAACTCCTCACGTCGGCTCCTACCGGAAGTGGGTAGGAGTCGAGGTGACGAGACTCACCACAGCCTCCTGCAGAGCCTCCTGACGTCGGCTCCTACCGGAGGTGGTGTAGGAGTCGAGGTGACGAGACTCGGCAGAGCCTCCTGACGTCGGCTCCTACGGGAGGGGGGGAGGGAGTCAGTCTTCGACCGGGACGACGAGGCGGTCCATGATGTAGTCCTTCCGCTCGGGGGTGTTCTTGCCCATGTAGAAGGTGAAGATGGGGGTGGCCTCGGGTTTGGGGGCGTACTCGACCTGGCTGAGCCGCATCTCTTTGCCGATGAACTGGGCGAACTCCTTGGGGCTGATCTCGCCCAGGCCTTTGAAGCGGGTGATCTCGGGCTTGCCGCCGAGGCGGGCGAGGGCGGCGTCGCGCTCGGCCTCGATGTAGCAATAGAGGGTCTCGCGGGGGTTGCGCACGCGGAACAGCGGGGTTTCGAGGACGTGGAGGTGGCCGTCGTGGACGACGGACTCGAAGAACCGGAAGAAGTACGTGATCATCAGGTTCCGGATGTGCAGGCCGTCGACGTCGGCGTCGGTGGCGAGGATGACCTTTTCGTAGCGGAGGCCGTCGGGGTGGTCTTCGAGGTGGAGGGCCTGCATGAGGTGGTAGAGCTCGTCATTCTTGTACATGACGTCGCGTTTGAGGTCCCAGACGTTGAGCGGCTTGCCCTTGAGCACAAAGACGGCCTGGTTGTTGACGTCGCGGCAACTGGTGATGGAGCCGGCGGCGGACTGGCCTTCGCAGATGAAGATCATGGTGCCGCGTCCGAGGCCGCGGCGCTTGTCGAAGTGGTGTTTGCAGTCTTTGAGCTGGGGGATGCGGAGGGTGATGGCCTTGGCGCGTTCGCGGGCGAGCTTCTTGACCTCCTGGAGTTCCTTGCGGAGCTGCTGGGTGTCCTCGGCCTTGGCGACGATCTGGGCGGCGATGGCCTGGTTGCGGCTGAAGAACTGGAGCAGTTCGGCGCGGACCTGGTTGACGAGGTCGGTGCGGATCTCGGTGTTGCCCAGCTTGTTCTTGGTCTGGGACTCGAAGACGGGATTCTTGAGGCGGAGGGCGATGGCGCCGACCATGGCCTCGCGGACGTCGTCGCCGTCGAAGGCCTTGCCGGCGTATTCGTTGACGGCCTTGAGGAGGCCTTCGCGGAAGGCGCTCAGGTGGGTGCCGCCGTCGCTGGTGTACTGGCCGTTGACGAAGCTGTAGAAGGTCTCGCCGTAGCGGCTGTTGGCGTGGGTGAAGCAGAACTCGAGGAGCTTGGTCGAGTAATGGAGCGGGGCGTAGAGCGGCTCGCTCTGGTCGGTGCGCAGGTCTTCGAGGATGAGGTCGAGCAGGCCGAGCCGGGACTGGAAGGTCTGGCCGTTGTAGATCAGGCGGAGGCCGGCGTTGAGGTAGCTGTAATGGCGGAGGCGGCGCTCGATGTGTTCAGACCGGAACTCGACGGCGGGGAAGATCTCGGGGTCGGGCTCGAACTCGACGAAGGTGCCGTCGGGCTCGGGGGTGCTGCCCTCGGTCTGCTTCTTGAGCTTGCCCTGTTTGAAGGTGGCCTCGACGAACTGGCCGGCGCGGTGGCTGCGGACGGTGAAGGTCTTCGCGAGGGCGTTGACGGCCTTGGTGCCCACGCCGTTGAGGCCGACGCTGAACTGGAAGACGTCGTCGTTGTACTTGGCGCCGGTGTTGATGCTGGAGACGCACTCGACGACCTTGCCGAGCGGGATGCCGCGGCCGAAATCGCGGACGCGGACGCGGGTGCCCTCGATGTCGAGGCGGACTTCGCGCCCGGCGCCCATGATGAACTCGTCGACGGCGTTATCGACGACCTCCTTGAGCAGGATGTAACAGCCGTCGTCGTAATGGGCGCCGGTGCCGATGCGCCCGATGTACATGCCGGTGCGAAGCCGGATGTGCTCGAGCGAGGAGAGGGTCTTGATCTTGCTCTGGTCGTAACTGTGCTTGGCGGTCTCGGCCATGCGCCGAGTCTGCGGAAGGCGGGCGGTTTGGCAAAGGGTTTGGGGAGCTGCGATTGAGCTCGTGGGCTGGGCAGGAGTCTCGCCCCACCGGGATGCAGGCGGGACACCCGAACCACGAGTTTAAGGAGCGTCTCCCTCAACCCCATCCCCGATGTTCGGAATCGGCGGAGAATCCAAGACGGAGAGTCCCTCCGATTACGAACATCGGGATTGGGGGCGGAGATTCCCTCCTCCGCATTACCGATGTTCGGAATCGGCGGAGAATCCAAGACGGAGAGTCCCTCCACCGATTACGAACATCGGGGATGGGGAAGCGGCCTTTTCCTGCCGGACCTGCCAGCGCCCATGAACCGCAGCCGCCGACGTGAGGAGGCGGAGAGGATGAATCCGCCTCCTCACGTCGGCGGCTACGAGGGACGGTTCATGGTGGGGCCGCGAGTCGGGTTTGCGCTTGCCGCCCAGCGACTGCGGCCTACGTTGGCAGCGTCATGACGGTGATAGCAACGATCCCGGGGATGGTCGGCGGAGTGCCTGGCACGGAAGTCGGGATCTCTTACGAAGCTTTTCTGAATCGGCCCGGCGACCTCGAGCATGTCGAGTGGGTCCAAGGCAAGGTGGTTCCCATGAGTCCGGTCTCGCGCGAGCACGCCGACGTAGGATTGTTTCTGCTCAGCCTGATCAAGCACTACGTCGAGGCCAGGGACCTGGGTGCGGTCCTGTTTGAGCCATTCCAGATGAAGACGGGCCCGGACCTGCCGGGACGGGCGCCGGATATCCTCTTCGTGGCCAAGGCGAATCTGGAGCGGCTGCACCCGCTCTTTCTGGAGGGGCCTGGCGACCTGGTGGTCGAGATCATCAGTCCGGGGAGCCGCGCGGTGGACCGCGGCGAGAAGTTCTTCGAGTACGAGCAGGGCGGGGTGCCGGAGTATTGGCTCATCGACCCGCAGCGGCAGCAGGCCGAGTTCTATCAGCGAGGTGCCGACGGGATCTACCGACTGGCGCCGGTGGACGCCGCGGGGCGGTACACGAGCCGCGTGCTCGCGGGGCTCTGGCTCGAGGTGGACTGGTTGTGGCAGCGCCCGTTGCCCTCGCTCGTGGGCGTGCTGAGAGCGTGGCGGTTGATCTGAGCGGAGCCGCTTTTCGCCCGGGGGCGCTTCGCCGGCAGGGGCTGGCGCTAATCCAGCAGGCCGATGTGTTCGTCGCGATCGGAGCCCAGGCTGTAGCGCGGGAAGGCCTTCAAGGAAAGCATGAGCGCCAGGGTAAAGTCCTCGTCCTCGGTCCGCTCGTTGCGCCAGCGGAAGACCAGGGCACCGGTCCAACTGCGGAAGTCGCGAGAGACGGAGTACTGCTGTTCTTCGAGGGTGCCGTCGCGGGCCTCGAAGTGGTGGACAGCGCGGAAGGCCCAGTTTTCGTTGAGCTTGAAGCGGACGCTGCTGAGGAAGAGGTTGTTGCCGGAGTCGGGACCTTCGCCGGGCCATTCGAGGAGGTAGCGGTGGCCGAACTTCCAGCTCCAGACGTCGTTGGGCTCGAGGGTGAGGGTGTGGTTGGCCATCCGGAGGTTGGTCTCGTTGATGTCGTAACGGATCTCGGAACTGACCGTGATCCAGGAGCGGGGCCGGAAATCGAGGTCGGAGTAGAGGTCGTTGAAGGTGCGCTGGTCGCGGTAGGGGTCGAGGCGCCAGTCGAGGAACATGCCCCAGTGGACGAGGTTTTCGAGGCCGGTGGCGCGGCGGGTCTGGAGGCGCTGGCGGAGACCGAAGCGGACGACGTTCTGCGAGTCGATGGAGTCGATGTTGTTGTAGTCCGGGAAGTCGATGGGGAGCAGCTCGAAGCTGTTGAGTTCGTAGTCGAACTGCGGGAGGCGCGGCGGGGCGACGGAGGGGTCGGGCACGTACACGTAGTTGGCGGAGGGTTCGAGGATGTGGCGGAGGCCGCGGACGTCGAGGAGGCGGTTCTGGGTGCCGGGCCAGACGCGGGCGAGCTTCGAGGACACCTCGGCGCCGGTGTTGAACACGCCGCGATCGGCGCTGGCGAGGGAGACGCCGGATCCTTCGGTCTCGCCGTAGTGGGTGAAGCGTCCGCCGGCGCGCGGGGTCACATTGAGCCAGCCGAAGAACGTCTGCGGGAGCAGCACCTGGTGGAAGGTGTCGGCGCGGAAGGCTTCATAGGAGGGCTGCTGGTCGTAGGCGAAGCGCCGGCGGAGATAGGCGAGGGAGCTGTCACTCTCGTAATAGAGGGGCGAAGCGCCGAGCTGCTGGCGATGGCCGGAGAACTGAATGTCGGGCAGCCGCTCGACCGTCTCGTAGAAGTCGTAGAACTGGCCCTGCGTGAGGAAATTCAGGCTGAAGTTGGACCACGACTGATCCAGTTCGAAGAAGCTCTGGGGCTGGCCGTTCTCGCGGTATTCGCGCTCGAAGAAGTCGCGGACGATGTACTCGTCGCTCTGGACCCGCGCGCTGGTCTTGAAGGTGAGGTTCGTGGCCAGGACGGCATCGTGGTCGAAGGCGAAGCGCCAGCGCCCGGGGTCAATCGGTTCGAGGAGGGAATTCGTGCTGGGCCGCATGTCGTGGGCGTAGTAGCCCAGGAACCGGTTGGTGCCATACGGGCCCAGGTCGGCGCCGACTTCAAGCCCGCCGCCCAGGCCGCGTTTCTGCCGCAGGTCGAAGAGCACGGCGCCCGCCACGTTGGTGCCCGCGTACCAGTTGTAGCGGCTGAGCAGGTAGGGACCGAACAACGACCGGATGCCGGGCCGGAAGGAGAAGTGGTTGCCGGACCGGTTGAAGTACCGGCGGTATTTGGGGGTGTAAAAGATGGGGACGCCACCGACGTACAGCGTGGCCTTGCGTGCTTCGAGGTATTCACCAGAGACGAAGGTGAGCTCGCGGGCGCGGACGCGATAGAAGGGCTCGGCGTAGTCGTCGAGCGTGACGAAGGCGTTGGTCGCCGACTGCACCTGGTTGGTCCACCCGCCCGACAGGCCCTCGCCGCCGGCGAAGAAGGGCTTCATGCCGGCGCGGAACTCGGCTGTGTTGAGCTCGCGCGTGTAGAAGTTGTAGGTGAGCCGTTCGCCGGTCCAGACCTCGGTGCCCCGCTGGAGGCGAACGTCGCCGTCGGCCGCCACTTCGCCGGTCTCGCGTGTGAACCGGACGCTCTGCGCGGTGAGGGTGGCATCCGCGTAGGTGACCTGGACCCCGGCGGGGCTGGTGGCCCAGCCTGTGACCTCGTCGTACTCGAAGTCGCCCTCGTCGCTCAGGGCGCGGAGTTCCAGGGTGGGTGCGGGCGCCGCCCAGCCGCCCCAAGGCAGCCCCGTCAACAGCAGCAGCAAGACCAGCCGGCGGAGGAGTCCCATCGCGGCCGGACGCTAGCCAAAGCCCGGGGCGAGTGCCAAGCCGATTTCCCGGCACCCTGCCCGCGGCTGGACGAAAAGCGGCGGTCAACCGCACGCACTCCAAACGCTCCGCGAGGGCGCTGCCGGGGTCCGAGCGTGCGGCGGGATTGCGGATTGCCGCCGGCACGGTTTGGGCAACACTCCACCCCGAGCGATGGCAGGTGGTTTTTACGAACGAGGCGGAGGATGGGTCCTGACCCAGTCGGCGCTGATGGTGCTGGTGCTGGTCGGGGGTCCGCTGACGCCGGGCGCGTCGGCGGAGGGGCTCAGGCTGACGCTGGCGGCGGCGTTGCTGCTGGCCGGTGCCGGCTTCGGCATCGGGGGCGCTTGGGTGCTGGGGCGCAACCGCACGATTTTCCCGCGGCCCAACGCGGGGTCGCGACTGGTCACCGGCGGCATTTACCGCTGGGTGCGGCATCCGCTGTACGCGAGCCTGATGTTTCTGTCCTTTGCCTGGGCCTTGTACTGGTCGAGCTGGCCGACGGCGCTGGCGGCGCTGGTGTTGACCGTGTTTCTCCGGGCAAAGGCCGCGCGCGAGGAAGCGTGGTTGCGTGAGCACTTCCCGGGCTACGCCGATTACGCGGGCCGGGTGCGCCGCTTTTTCCCGGGGGTTTGGTGAGCTCCAACAGCCGGGCGCGCGTGGCCGGAACACCACGCCGGGAGCAACACCTCAAACGCTGAGCAGCGCGGCGCGCATTTCGGCGGCGAACCGGGCCGCCGAATAGCGCTCGGCATACCAGCGGCGGAGGGACGGGTCGTAGTCGCTGCCGGTGAACGCGACCAGCTTGGCGGCCAGGGCGGAAGGGTCTCGCACCGGGACAATGCCGGGATACCCGGGCGGCAGGATCTCCGGCAGTGCGCGAAAATCGGAACAGAGCACGGGCAGTCCGTAGGCCATGGCCTCGAGGAGCGTCAGCGGAAAGCCTTCCGGAAGCCAGGTGGGGAAGCAGAGGCAATCGCTCTCGGTGAGCAGGCGCGTCTTGGCGTCGCCACGGACGAACCCGGCATAGTGGACGAGAGGCGTGTCGCGGGTCAGGTCGGGCGCCCGTACCCGCCGCTCGAAGGCCGCCTGGTCGGCGGGTGAGGCGAAGCTGCCGGCGACGGTGAGTTCGACGCGGAGGGGGGTGTGGCGCAAGGCGGCGTTGGCTTCGGCCACGGCGTCCAGCGCCTCGAAGAGCCCTTTTTCCCGCCGGCAGACGCTGAGAAAGAGGGCGCGGAACACGACGGGCTCCGCCCCTTCGCCCTGGGCCAGGGCCGCGCGACGCCGCGCCGCGGCCTGGCGCCGCAAGGGCAGCGTGTGTTGATCGAAATCGGGACAGGGATCGGACAGGCCGTTCGCCACGACGGCGACCCGGCGCGAGCGAAGATAATCGGCGTCGCGACGGTGGAAGGGGCGGAGGACGATGCTGAGGTGGGGCTGGCCGAGGAGGCGCTGGGAGAGCCAGCGTTCCCAGGGGCGGGCCTGGGTTTCGAGCCATTCGGAGAGCCCGCCGGCGTGCCAGTGGAAGACGGTGCGGGCGAAGAACGGCCGGCACAGGGCCAGCACGATCCAATCGCGCCAGAGCGGGGTGCGGGCGGGGGGTGCGGGCACGTAATAGAAGACCCGGATGGCGTGGCGGCAACGCCACCAGAGGGCCTGGAGGACATGGCCCAGCAGCACGGGCAGCTTGCCGGGGCGGGATCGGCCCACATCATCGATCTCGCGGGACAAGCGGGCATTGACGTGGAACACGCGCAACCGGCGGGCGTCCGCGGGATCGGCGGGCGTCGTGGCGTTAGGGTGGGTCCGGAGCTGGTCGAGCATGTAGGCGACCATGACGCTCTGGCCGTGGTGGGGCGGGGGGGTATGGGCAAAGACGAGCACTCCCGTGGGGGGGGGCGCGGAATCGGCCTTGGCCGGCGGCGGGCCAGTGGACCGGTTCACCGACATGGTCTCAGGCCCCGGCAGAGGCGGGCGCGGTCTCGGTGGCCTGGGCTTCCTCCGCCTCGCGGTCGAGGCGGTTGAGGATGGCCCGGTCGCAGGCGATGAGCAGGCCGCAATGGACCGAAAAATGCCGCATGATCATCTCGCTGTCCCCGTGGATGAAGATGAAGAAGAAGGCGTTCACGACCCAGTAGGCGGCGAGGACGGTGGCGACGCGGCCGAACAGGTCACTGGGCCCCGCGCGGCGGTAGTGGCGCAGGATGCGCACGGCGCAGAGGGTGCCTCCCAGGAAGAAGAGGAAGGCGCCGAGGGTGCCGGGGAGTCCGGTGTTGACCATGAGGCCGATGGGCGCGTTGTAGAACTGGCCCTGCTCGATGAACATGGCCACGCCCGTGGGGTCCCGGACCAACTCGATGTCCGAGTGCCGCCGGAAGCCGCGCCCGATGAGCAGGTGGTTGGGCATCATCTGCAGGCCCGCTTCGCGCAGCATGCGGCGGGTGAGCAGGGTGTTGGCGGCGTCCGTGGCGGCGTGGTTGTGCACCTTGATGCCCGGCAGAAACGACACGGCGCGCTGGACGGACAGCGGAAAGTGGTCGGCGAAGTTGTAGGTGAGGAGGAGCCCGATGGCGACAAAGAGCGGCGCCAGGATGATCGTGCGGGCGGTGAAGAAGCGCTCGACAAACGCGATGACCAGCGTGGTGCCGACGATGTGGAACACGACCATGCGGTGTCCGCTGGCCAGGCTGAGGGCGAACACGCCCACGAACACCGGCAGCAGCCACCAGATCCGGCGGCCGACGATGTCCTTGAGCCGGTACTTGGCGAGCAGGAACAGGGTCAGACCCACGCCGACCGTGGCCAGAGATTGGAAGCGGCGGATCCCGAAGCGCGCACTGAACTTCTCGAAGCTCGTGGCGTCGTACGAGGTTTCGAGCAGCAACAGGACGTAGCGGAACGGGCCGCCGGCGAAGGAGTAGGCGAAGTCCGAGACCAGAAAGGTGAGCGTCAACAGCCATTGCGCCAGGATCAGCCGCGGCAGCCATTCCTCCGGGATCCGGGCCATGGCGAACACCAGCGGCAGGACGGCGCAGGCGATGGTTTGCACGTAGTAGCGGCCGCCCGTGCTGGCGGACCCCAGGACGTTGAGGCCCGTGCCGTGATAGCGCATGAGGGCGAGCGCCACCAACGAGAAGATCCCCAGCCCGATGAACACCCAGCGATTCCGACTCAGCGTCCGGTGCAGGTCCGGCGGGAACCGCCGCAACAGGATGGTGACGAGCAGGCCACTCCAGCCCATGAACGCGGCGGCTTCCCAGAAGAAGGGGCGCCCCGGCACCAGCGGCACGAGCAGGGCCGACAGGAACGTGGTCGAGGAAATGACCACCGTCAGCGGCGTGTGGTAGGGCAGGGTGATGAGGAAGCCCATCCCGGCGAGCAGCATCCCGGCGAGGATCCAGTTCGTCGCCAGGAGCATCGACCCGATGAGCACGCCGAACGCGAGCACGCCATACCACAGCACCAGTTGAAACTGGAACCGACTGTCTATCGCGCTAGTGGCCATCGCTCGAAATCCATCATCGGCACGGTCTGTGCCTCGTCGCTTGGAGTATGCCGGGGAGCGGCGCGGGACCACAACCACTTTGTGGCTGCGCTCCCCCACCCCACCCGAATCCAGGGCGAGGGGGGTTCTCCGCAGATTACGAACATAGGGGATGGGGGAAAGCCGGAGATCCCGTCGTCCCAATTCCCGATGTCCGTAATCGGCGGAGGATCCAGGGCAAGGGGGTTCTCCGCAGATTACGAACATAGGGGATGGGGGAGAGCCGGAGATTCCCTCAGCCCAATTCCCGATGTCCGTAATCGGCGGAGGATCCAGGACGAGGGGGGTTCTCCGCAGATTACGAACAGAGGGGATGGGGGAAAGCCGGAGATCCCTTCGTCCCAATTCCCGATGTCCGTAATCGGCGGAGGATCCAGGGCGAGGGGGTTCTCCGCAGATTACGAACAGAGGGGATGGGGGAAAGCCGGAGATCCCGTCGTCCCAATTCCCGATGTTCGTAATCGGCGGAGGATCCAGGGCGAGGGCGTGCGGCCACGAGCCTGCCGTTCGTCTCCTGGCCCGCGGCGGATCGCTGGACGTTGCCGGGGCGGGCTTGTACGCTGCGTCCCGATGAGTGATGTCGCCCAGGCCACGCTCCCCGATGCGCGCGGTTATTTTGGACCCTACGGGGGTCGCTACGTGCCGGAAACCTTGATGCAGCCGCTGCTGGAGCTCGAGGCGGAGTATGGCCGCGCGCAGGCGGACCCCGCGTTTCAACGCGAGCTGAGCGGGGATCTGGCCGAGTTCTGCGGACGGCCGACGCCGTTGTATTTCGCGGAGCGGCTGACCCGGGATCTCGGCGGTGCGAAGATCTACCTCAAGCGCGAGGACCTGCTCCACACCGGGGCGCACAAGATCAACAACGCGCTCGGCCAGGCGCTGCTGGCGCGGCGCATGGGCAAACGACGGGTGATTGCCGAGACCGGCGCCGGACAGCACGGGGTGGCCACGGCGACGGTGGCCGCCCGGTTCGGCCTCGAGTGTGTGATCTACATGGGCGCGGTGGACTGCGAGCGCCAGGCGCTCAACGTGACGCGGATGCAGTTGCTGGGGGCCAAGGTCGTGCCGGTCTACGCCGGCCAGCAGACGCTCAAGGAGGCGGTGAACGAGGCGATGCGCGACTGGGTGACGAACGTCCGGGGCACGCACTACATCCTGGGCACGGCCTACGGCGCTCATCCCTACCCGGTCATGGTCCGCAATTTCCAGCGGGTGATCGGAGAGGAAACGCGCCGCCAGATCCTCGAACGCGAGGAGCGCCTGCCCGACCTGTTGATCGCCTGCGTCGGGGGCGGCTCCAATGCCATCGGGTTGTTTTACCCTTTCCTGGACGATCCGGCGGTGCGGATGGTGGGGGTCGAGGCCGGCGGCGAGGGGATCATTCCGGAGCGGCACGCGGCGCGGTTCCACGGCGGGGCGCTGGGGGTGCTGCAGGGAACGCGCAGCTACGTGTTGCAGGACGAGCACGGCCAGATCCAACTCACCCACAGTGTGAGCGCGGGTCTGGATTATGCCGCCGTGGGTCCCGAGCATGCCTGGCTTCACGACCAGGGCCGGGTCGAGTACGCCTATGCCACCGACGACGCCGCGCTTGAGGGTTTCACGCGCCTGGCGCGCCTGGAGGGAATCCTCCCGGCGCTCGAGTCGGCGCACGCGATCGCCGAGTGCCTCCGGCGGGCGCCTGCTTTGCCGCGCGAGGCTTTGATCGTGGTGAACCTGTCGGGGCGGGGTGACAAGGACGTGGCGCAGGCGGCGGCCAAGCTGGGCCTGGCGGGAGGCGTGGGGACGGTCACTTGATGCCCATGAGGCGCTCGCGCCAGACGCGGTGGAGCTGGACGGTGGCGCGCACGTCGCGCAGGCAGTACTCGGCGATGTCGCGGTGCCGTCCCTCCGCCATGAGCTGGTTGACATCCCCGCCGGTGACGCCGTGGCTCTTGGGCGATTCGACGCCGAAGGCCTTGCAGTAGAAGTCGAGGTTGAAGCGGCGGGCGGCGCCGTCGCGGCCGCTGACGCTGTAGAAGGTGAGTTGCTCGGCCAGGTCGCAGTGCGGTTCGGTGGCGAAGCGGTAGCCGAGCCAGTGCTTGCGCGAGATGGGCACGTTGAGGATCGCCGAACGCAGGTAGAGGAACGGCACGTCGAAGCCGCGGCCGTTGAAGGTCACGACCTGTTCGTAGTGGCGGGCGACCTCCCAGAACGCGCTGAGGAGCTCGGCTTCGTCCAGGCAGGCGATGAACTCGACGCCGGGATCGGTGCCCGCGCCTTCGTCGACGTCGGCGGCGAGGAACAGCACCTGGCCCCGGGCGGTATCGGCGTTGAGCATCGCGATGCAGACGACGCGGGCGGTGAAGGGATAGAGGTTGAGCTGCTGCTCGAGTTCGGTCCGGCGCGCCTCGCGTGCGGCCGGCTCGGCGATCCGCTCCGCGTCGCGGAACAGGTACTCCCGCTGCGCCTCGTCGAAGTGCGACTGGGACAGGGCGGAGGTTTCGATATCGAACACGAGGGTGGCCATGGGGAAGGGGAGGGGGAAAAACAAGACCGGGAGGCGAACCCCGCCTGCAGCGGAATCAGCCTCCCGGCCATCCAGGGTCTACAGCCTATTTCTTCTTGGCTGCTTTCTTGGCGGGTTTCTTGGCTGCAGCTTTCTTGGCGGGAGCTTTCTTCTTGGCAGGCATGGTCCTCTCACCTCCCTTCTCTCGCAGGGATAAAATCTTGCGTCGTCGGTTGCACTCGCATGGGCGTTACGAGCCGAGTGTGACGAACGAATCGATTCGGCGCAACAAATTCCCGACATTTTTTTCTCGACGCCGGTGAACAAGTGGCGTGGTCGGCGCATTGACACCGTGCGAACGCACCTCAGGCTGAGTCCCACGAACCGCGTGCTGCCATCCATGAATTCGGCGCGAACCCATCCCTCCCGTCTCCCGCTCCGGCTCGTCCTGACCGGCGTGGCCGCGTGCCTCGTCGCGTGCGGCCGCTTCGAGGACCACGAACGCGGTGTCCACCTGATGCACACCGGCGAAACGCTCGAACCCACGACGACCCTCGAGGTGCGCTTCGACGAACCCGCCGTCGACGATGCGCAGGTGGGCCGGCCCGGACTGGCCTCGCCCTTGCGCATCGCACCGCCCTGGCCGGGCGAATGGACGTGGCTGAGCCAGCGCAGCGGCGTGTTTCGCCCGACCGAACCGCCGGCCTTGGACCAGACCTACCGGCTGTCGCTCACCCGCGGTCGGGCGCGGCTTCACCGCACGCTGCGCACGCCGCCGTTTGACTTCCACGGCGAGACGCCCGGCGGCGCGGACCGCTCCCAGGTCACTTCCACCCCGCGGCTGGTGCTTTACTTCAACGCCGACGTCGACGCGGCGCGCGCGGGCAGTGCGTTCGTCTTTCAGGATGCCGCGGGGCACCGCGTTCCGGCCGCGGTCCGACCCGCCACGCGCGCCGATCATCGCGGTTGGGTCGGGCCGTACGAAGGGCTTTATGCGACCTGGCAGCGGCGGTTCGCAAATGAGCGGCCCACGGACCTGGCCCTGCGGGATTCGCCGGCCGACGATGGGGCGGGCGCCGTGGCGTCGGAGGCGGATCTCCTGCCGCATGTGCTGGCGGTCCATCCGGTGCATCCGCTGCCGGTGGGATCGAACTGGGTGTTGCGGGTGCGGGCGGGCCTGGCCGCCACGATCCCCGGCCTGCGGCTCCGCCACGATCGCGTCGTGTCGCTCGGTCACGTCATCCCCTTTGCGGCCACGAACGTCACCGCCCACAACGGGCTCAACGCGGGCCGGCACCTCGCGATCGGCTTCTCGAAACGGTTTTCGCCCGAGCTCACGGCGACGGGGGTCCTCGAGTGGATCCGGATCGAGCCGGTCCCCGCAGCGGTGACGGCCACGCTGGGCGACCAGACGATCACGCTGGCCGCGGATTTCGCGCTCGAGCAGCCCTATGCGGTCACCGTGAAGGCGGGCCTTCCCGCGCGCGACCCCACGACCCAGGCAGTCGATGTCCAGCGCACCGTCACCTTCGCCCCCCTATTGCCCCGCCTCTATTTCCCATCAGCCGACACCGAGCAACTCAGCGAGGGGCAACGCGCCTTCGAACTGCTGTCGGTGAACGTCCCCGAGGTGTTGGTGCGGGCCCGACTCCTGGATCGCCACACGCTCGTCCATGCGCTGCGCGGCTATCGGAGCTACTTCCGCACGGACTTCTGGCGGGAGGATCCGTACGAACCTCATCGCGGGCTGGATTTCAATGTGCTGCCGGGCCGCGCGCTCTCGAACCGGACGCTGGTCCTCCCCGCGGGCCGGGACGAAGCCACGCGGACTGTGATTGCCTGGGACGATCTTCTGGGGGAACGACGGCCGGGGGCGATGTTCCTCGAAGCCGCTGCGTCCGCCGGGCCGCAAGGCCGCCGGCCGGGCACCCAGGCGCTGGTGCAGCTCACCGATCTGGGGCTGTTCTGGAAACGCACCGACTCGAACGTGTGGGTCTGGGCGTTCTCGTATCACACGGGCCAGCCGTTGCCCGGAACCACCCTCCGGCTGGCGACCGACGACAACGAAGTCCTCGCGGAAGCCGTGACGGGTCCGGAAGGCGGCGCGGCATTTGGCCTGGCCCCGAACGCGGCGTGGCTGGTGGCGGAGCAAGGCGACGACCTGCGGGCGGCCGAGTTGCACCGCCATGCGCTGTACGTGGATGCGTCGGAGATCCCCCGGCGCTACGAATGGTCGGGCCCGGAACCCACGCGGCAGGTGCTGCTGTTCAGCGAGCGCCCGGTGTACCGGCCGGGCGAAACCGTGCATCTCAAGGCCATCGCCCGGGACCGCGCGGGGGAAGGCCTGGTGGTGCCGGCGGACCTGACGGGACGGTTCACGGTGCACGACGCGCGCAATCGGAAGTTCCAGGAGGCCGACGCGGCCTTCTCGCCGCTGGGGTCCTGGCAGGCGGACGTGGTGCTGCCGGCGCAGGGACGGGGGACGTACCGCGCCGAGTTGCGCCTGGGCACGAACGAGGTCCACGCCCACTACTTCCAGGTCCAGGATTACCAGCCGGACGCGTTCGAGCTGACCCTGCCGGTAGCGGCCGCCTTTGCGGCCGGCGAGGGTTTCGCCTGCCCGGTGCGCGCCCAATATCGGTTCGGCGACGAAGTGAGCCGGGGCGCGGTGCGGTGGACGGTGCGGGCGGAAGATGGAGGCTTTGCGCCCCCGGGGTTCGAGGCGTTCGCCTTCTGTTCGCAGGTGTGGGTTTCCGGATCGCCCTACCGTTCGGAGTCATGGACGGCGGAGGGGCAGACCAACTACGTGCGGGGCAGGCCGCTGGTGTTGGGGCCGGCCGTGCCGCTCAACGCGAAAGCGCCGCAGCCGCGGGCGGTCGAAGTGCGGGTGGAGCTCACCGATCTCAACCAACAGACCCTGGCCCAGGGGACCCGCTCGGTGATGCACAGCTCCGCCTTCTACCTCGGGGTACGGGTGGCGGCGGGGTTGCCGCAGGCGGAACAGCCGTGGCCGCTCGAGGTCATCGCCGTGGATCCCGCGGGACAACCCGTGGCGGAGCCCGTCCCCGTCCGACTCCGGCTCGAGCGCATCGAGTGGCGGACTGTGCGGCAGCAGGGTGCCGGCGGCAGCCTGAACTACCGGAGCGAACCGGAGTACGTGCTGGTCGGCGAGCAGGACGCGGTCACTCAGACGCCGGTGTGGACCGGCCGTCGCTGGGAAGTCCCGGCCGGGACACCGCCCGCAGCCACGTTGACGGCGCCGGCAGCGGGCTCGTACCTGCTCGAGGTCCGCGCCCGCGACGCCGCCGATCGCGAAGTGGTGACGGCCATGATGGTTTACGTGAGCGGCGCGGGAATCACCGCCTGGGATTACCGGAGCCCGGCCGTGCTCGACCTGGTTCCCGATCGCACGAATTACGTGGTGGGCGATACCGCGCAGGTGCTCGTGCGGGCCCCGTTCAGCGGGACCGCGGTGGTGACCGTCGAACGGGACCGCGTGATGCGCTCCTTTCTGACCCCGCTCACCGGCAATGCGCCGGCGGTGGCCGTGCCACTCACCGTCGAGGACGCCCCGGCGGTCTATGTCTCGGTGCTGCTGCTGCGGGGGATGACCAACAGCCCCCGGGCCTTGCCAGAGCCGGAATACGCGCTGGGGTACTGCCAGCTCAACGTCCGGCGCCCCGAGACCCGGCTCGACGTGGCCCTCACGCTGGCCGCCTCCGAAGTACGACCCGGGGAGCCTGTGGCCATCGCGGCCCAGGTCTTGGATGGCACCGGCGCGCCCGCCGCGGATGCCGAAGTGACGTTGTACGCCGTGGACGAAGGCGTGCTGAGCCTCATGGGGTACGACGTCCCCGATCCCGCGGGGTTCTTCCACGCCGTGCGTCCGCTGGCGGTGTGGTCGCATGGCACTCTCCCGGCCTTGCTGCCCGAAGATTCCGATCTGTGGCGGTTCCACAACAAAGGCTACCTCGTCGGAGGGGGCGGGAAATCCCGGCGCGGGCTGCGGCAGGATTTCCGCGCGTGTGCCTTCTGGAATGCGACCCTGCGAACGGATGCCGCCGGCCGGCTCGCCGTCGAGTTCCCGGCGCCGGACAGCCTCACGGAATACCGGGTGGTGGCCGTGGCGCACACGGCGAAGCACCAGTTCGGCACGGGCACCGCGGGCTTCCGCGTGAACCAGCCGCTGCAGCTCGAGCCGGCGCTCCCGGCGTTTGCGAATCTCGGCGACCAACTGCACGCCCGGGCGGTGCTGCATAATCGCACGGCACAAGAGGGCGTGATCGAGATCGGTCTCGAGCTGGATGACCACGCGGTCTTTGCCCCCGGCACCGCCGGCGAAACCTCTTCGCCCCGGCAACTTCGCGTGCCTGCCGGCGGCGTGGTGACGGTCGAGTTCCCGGTTGAGTTCCGGCGCGCCGGTCCCGCGCGGTGGATCTGGCGCGCGCAGTGGCTCGAGCCGGCGGAGGATGCGTTCCGCGACGCGGTTGAGGCGCGGCTGACCGTGTACGATCCGGCGCCCCTGCTGCGCGAAGTCCACCTGACCCGCAACGTGACGCCGCGGACCAACCTGCTGGCCCGCGCCGACCCGCAATTGCTCGAGGGCGCGCGCGAACGTGAGGTGACCGTGCGCGTCTCGAACACGCGGTTGGGCGAACTCGGCGACGCCCTCACCCATCTGCTGCAGTATCCCTACGGATGTGCCGAACAGACCATCTCGAGCCTGCTGCCCTGGCTGGCGTTGGCCGACTTCCCGCCACGCTTCACCGAGCCGGCCCGGCCGCGGGACGACGCGCGGGTCGCCATCGAACGCGGCGTGCACCGCCTGCTGAGTCTCCAGATGGACGACGGCGGGCTGGCGTACTGGCCGGGCGGTCGCGTGTCCCAGCTTTGGCTCAGCGCTTATGGCGGCATGGCGCTGGCGCTGGCCGAGCGGCAGGGCGTGAGTCTGCCCGCCGACGCGATGAACCGCCTGTATCGCCACCTGCGCAACGCGCTCGGCTCGGCCCCGGGCGCGTCTCCGCCCGACAACGAAACGCTGTCCGCGCGGGTGCTGGCGCTCTGGGCGCTCACGTTGGCCGGACGCCCGGAGGAAGGTCACGCCGACGCGCTGTTCGCCCAGCGCGCCCGCATGTCGGCGGAGACCCGCGCGGTGCTGGCCTTGAGCCGGGCGGCCACCGCCCGAGATCAGGCCATCGCTTTGCTTCAGCCGGAGCGCGGGCTTCCGTCGCAGGAGGACTTGTGGTTCGGGGGCGCGGCGCGCGAGCGGGCCATCCACCTGCTGGCCTGGTGCCGGGTGGAGCCGGACCGGGCCGAGGTGGACCGGTTGCTGGAGGAACTCCTGGCGTTGCGCCGGGAGGGTCACTGGCTGACGACGCAGGGCAACGCCTGGGCTTTGCTGGCGCTGGCCGAGTATGCCCGGCGCGTGGAAGGCGAGCGGACCACCATCGCCGGTGCGTTGGCGTGGGGCGAGGAGCGCGTGGCGTTTGAATTGCCGGCCACGCCGCACACGTTTGAGACCACCTTCCGCAGCGCACCCGCGGGGACGGGGACACCGCTGTGGCTGGAAAACCCGTCGTCCCAGCGGCTGTTCGTGCAAGCAACGGTGTCCGGACGCGCGCGCGAAGTCGCCCCGCCGGCACAGGATCGCGGTTTCGCCCTCCAACGACGGTATGACCTCGTGGCCGAGGACGGGTCGGTGCGTGAGTTCGCCCAGGCGCGGGTGGGCGATCGCGTGCTGGTGAGCCTCCGGCTCGAGGTCCGGCAACCGGCCTACTTCCTCGCGCTCGACGATCCGTTGCCTGCGTTGTTCGAGCCGCTGCAACCCGAGTTTGCGTCGCGGCAGGCGGCGGCCGGGGCCGAGTTGACCGCGGACTGGATCAGCGACTTCCGCGAACTGCGGGCCGACCGGGCGCTGTTCTTCTGTGACCGCCTCGCGCCGGGGCACTACACGGTGCGTTATCTGGCCCGTGTACGCGCGGCTGGCAAGGCGCTCGCCCCGGCGGCGAAGGTCGAGGCGATGTATCAGCCCGAGCGTTTCGGTCTGACGCCGGCCGGGCACGTCGAGACGTTTGTCGGCGAGTGAAGGGTGGCCATGAGGAAGCCCCTGTCCAGCTTCCGCGAACCGCCCGGTGAGGGCATTACCGGGCCTGCAACCTGTAGGCCGGGTCCCCGACCCGGCGGGGAGGGTTCAAGGCCCCTGAGCTCGAACGGAGCGTGCCGGGCGAGGGAACCCGGCTGTCCGGACAAAGGCGGGGTGTCCAGTGGCTCGGATTGGTACTGCTGCTGGTTCTGCCGTTGGCCGCATGGGTGGCGCTGCGCTGCGTGCCGCTGCCAGCGGGTCTGTACCTCCCGCTTCCCCCCGCGGTTGAGCTGACGGATCGCCACGGGCGTTCGCTGCGTGAGGTCAGCGCGGTGGAGGACTTTGTCAGTCAAACCGCTTCGCTGGCCGAGATCCCGCAATGCCTGATCGACGCCACCCTGGCCGCGGAGGACCAGCGCTTCTGGAAGCACGATGGCGTGGACTGGCGCGCCACCCTGCGGGCCACGGGCCAGCTTCTGCGGCACCGCCGCGTCGTGTCGGGCGCCTCGACCCTCACGCAGCAGCTCATCAAACAGGTCCAGCCGCGGCCGCGAACCCTGTTTCCGAAACTCCTCGAGTCCCTCCAGGCTCTGCGCCTGGAACAGATCTGGTCCAAGCAACAGATCCTCACCGCCTACCTGAACCGGATCGACTACGGCAACCGCCGCCGGGGATGCGCCGCCGCCGCCGCCTTCTACTTCGACCGGCGCCTGCCGGACCTGAGCCCGGCCGAGGCCGCGTTCCTGGCCGGCCTGCCGCAGGCACCCACCGTCTCAATCCCCACCGCAACTTCGAACGCGCCCGCCAACGACAGCAATGGATCCTCGCCCGGATGCGCGCCGCGGGACGGCTGACCGAGGCCGAATACGCCCGCGCCTGCGCGGCGCCCCTGCGGCTGCGCTCCCCGGTCGCGGACTTCCTCGCGCCGCACTTCGCCGACCTGGTCCTGCAGACGCATGCCCCCGTGTTGGCCGCGCACGGCGGAGGGCCGCTGGCGACGACGCTCGACCTCGGGCTGCAGCGGCGGGCCGAGCAGGTCCTGCGTCGCCAGCTCGATCGCCTCCGTCCCCATCAGGCCCGCCACGGAGCCGTGGTGATCCTCGACGTCCCCACCGGCGACGTGCGGGCGCTGGTCGGCTCCCCGGATTTCTTCGCGGTCCCGGCGGGCCAGGTGAACGGGGCCTGGGCCCGGCGCTCGGCCGGCTCGACCTTCAAACCCTTCACGTACTTGATCGCGCTGGAACAGGGCGCCACCCCTGCCACGATCGTGGCCGATGTGCCGACGGACTTCGCCACGCCGACGGGTGTGTTCGCGCCGCTCAACTACGATCAGCGTTGTCAGGGCCCGACCCGTTACCGGGAGGCACTGGCCAACTCGCTGAACATCCCGGCGGTGAAAGTGCTCGAGGCGATTGGCGGGCCGGGCGTGCTGCTCGAGCGGTTGCAGGCGTGCGGGCTCACCACCCTCGATCAGCCGCCGGCGTTCTACGGGCTGGGGCTGACGATTGGCAACGCGGAGGCGCGCCTGCTCGAGCTGGCCAACGCCTATGCCTGTCTGGCGCGGCTGGGCCTCCACCGCCCGTACCGGCTGCTCGCGGACACGCCGGTGGGCGCCGCCGCGGCTGCGAAGGCGTCCCGGGACCCGCGGGTATTCGAGGCCGGCCCCGCCTGGCTGGTGGCCGACATCCTCAGCGACAACGCCGCGCGGGCTCGGGCGTTCGGGCTGGATTCACCCTTGCGCTTCGACTTCCCCGTGGCGTGCAAGACGGGCACCAGCACGGCGTTTCGCGACAACTGGGCGTTCGGGTACACCCCGGAATTCGTCGTCGCCGTCTGGGTGGGCAACTTCGACGGGACACCCATGCAGGAGATCTCCGGCGTGAGCGGGGCGGCGCCCGTCCTGCAGGAACTGATGAACCACCTGCACGAGCGTTTCGGCACGAGCTGGTACCCGCCGCCGACGCCGTTGGTCGAGCTGGCCATCCATCCGCTGACCGGCAGACAGGTGGATCCTGGCCGTCCCGACGCGCTCCGCGAACGCTTTCTGGCGACCGCCCTGCCGCCTCGGGAGACGGCCACTGACTACGACGCGGCGGGTCGGGTCCGGTTACCGGCCGCGTATCGAGACTGGTTTCTGCACCACGGTCAATCGCTGGCGGCGCGGGTTTGGCTGGACGACGACGAGGTGCCGCCGGCGGAGTTCCGCATCACGCAGCCGCTGTCCGGGGCGGTGTTTGTGCTCGATCCAGACCTGCCGGAGGCGGGGCGGCGGCTGCGCCTGCGCGCCCTGGCGGCGGGGCAGGTTCGCTGGCACAGCCCGACGCTGACGATCACCGGCGCGTCGGGCACTCCCGAAGCGTGGCTTGCGGAGGGACGCCATGAGCTGGTGGCGCAGGACGAGCGGACGGGGGCTGAGGCGCGCGCGTGGATCGAGGTCCGGCGGCTCTGAACCCACGGTCCCGGGGGGAGCCGATCCGACGAGTTCAAGCCAGGTTCGCTGGCGCGCGTTCGGCTGCCGGGGTCTGGAACTGAAGCTCGTAGAGCCGGCGGTAGTGGCCGTCCCGGGCGAGGAGCTCGGCGTGCCGGCCGGTTTCGACGATTCGGCCTTCGGCCAGGACGACGATGAGGTCGGCGTGGACGACAGTGGAGGCGGTGGGCGATGCAGATGGTGGTGCGGCCCTCCATGAGCTGGTCGAGAGCGGCCTGAACGAGCCGCTCGGATTCGGTGTCCAGGGCGCTGGTGGCTTCATCGAGCACGAGGATGGGGGCGTTGCGCAGGAGGGCCCGGGCGATGGCGAGGCGCTGGCGCTGGCCGCCGGAGAGGTTGCCGCCGCGTTCGCCGATGACGGTGTCGTAGCCTCGGGGTTGGGCCATGATGAAGTCATGGGCGTGGGCGTGGCGGGCGGCGGCCTCGATCTCGGCGGGGGCGGCGCCGGGGCGACCAGCTCGATATTGCGGTGGATGGTGTCGTTGAAGAGGATGGTCTCCTGGGTGACCACGGCGATCTGGCGACGGAGCTCCGGGGTGGCCACCTCACGCAGGTCGCGGTCCCCGATGCAGACCCGGCCGCGTTTCGGGTCGTAGAAGCGGAGGAGAAGGTTGGTGAGGGTGGTCTTCCCCGAGCCGCTGGCGCCGACCAACGCCACGAGTTGACCGGCCTTGACGGTGAGGTCGATGTCGCGCAACACCGGCTGGTCGCCGTACTCAAAGTCCACGTGCTCGAAGCGGATGTCCTGGCCGGCGGCGTGGAGCGGCAGGGGATGCGCCGGCTCCACCAGATCGGAGCGCAACTCGAGCAGGCGGAAGACGCGCTGGCTGGCGGCGCGGGCCTGCAGCAGGCGGTTGTACATGCGGATCACGGACTTGATCCGGGCGTACATCAGCATGATGGCCGAGATGAAGGCCATGAACCCGGCGGCGCTCGTCCGCTGCTCCCGCCGGGGCGATGACCCCCAGCAGGGCCGCGGCGCCGATCATGCCGAAGAACTCGATCATCGGCCCGGGCAGTTCGCTGGCGCGAGTGACGCGCATGAACTGGCTGAGAAACCGCGCGTTGTTGCGACGGTACTGGTCCTCGACCACGGGTTCGAGGTTGTACGCCTTGACGATGCGCACGCCGCTGGGGCCTTCGTGGATCCCCTCGAAGACGGCCGCGGTTTCGTTCTGGATGGCCTCGGACGACTTCCGGATCTTGCGGGCATAGACGATCACCGGAATCAGGCAGGCCGGGAAAATGATCAGCGACAGGAGCGTGAGCCTCGGCTGCTGCGTGATCTGGTAGACCACAAACGCCAGCAGCGCCACGGGGTCTTTAATCAACGCAACCAGCGAGTTCGCCAGCGCCCCGTGGAGGGTCACGACGTCGTTGGCCAGGCGCGACATTAATTCCCCCGTGCTCGAGCGGCTGTGGAAGCTGAGCGGCAGGTCGAGCAGATGGCGGAGCAGCCGGCCGCGAAAGTCCGTCACCACCCGGATGGCCACCCATTCCAGGAGGTAGATGTTCAGGTAGCTGACCGTGCCGCGCAGCTCATCACCGCGGGGATGACGGAAACGACCAGCACCACGGTCGGGACCGTGGGTGCGAGGCTCAGCTCCTGGACGCGATCGCCCAGGAAGCGGGCCACGCCGGGCAGGAACACCGCCAGTCGTTCGAGGGCCGCCTGGATTTCCTGGGCGCCCGTCTGCGGGAAGATCACGGCGAACACGAAGTAGATCGCCAGCACCAGCAGCACTTCGTTCAGGCCCGCCACCACGCCGAACGCGATGCCCAGACCCAGGCGGGTCCGGTAGGGCCGCGCCCAGCGCAGGAGCTCGAACAGGAACGGACCATCGGCTCCGGGCAGTATGCGAAGCGGGGCGCCCGGGGCGAGGCATTTTCTCGGGGCGCGGCCGGGCCATGAACCGACTCCGGCGAACAGACTTGCGTTGCGGGGTAAAAACCAGAAGATTGCCCGCAAATGAACTCGAAGGCACCAGTCGTCATCCTGATCCTGCTGTGTCTCGGCCTCCTCGTCAGCCTGGTCGTCCGGCACAATCAGGCCGCCAGCGCCCAGCGGGCGGCCGAAGCGCGCATCCAGGAGCTGGCCAGGGATCTCGAGGACACCAAGTCCCAGCGTGAGCAGCTCGAGTCGCAGACCTCAAGCTGCGCCAGGACGTGGACGTGACCCGCGCGAGCCTCGAGCAGACGGCCCAGCAGCTCAGCCAGACCAAGGAAGTCCTGGCACGCACCGAGACCGCCGTGCAGGCCGCCACCCAGTCCATAAGGAGAAGGAAACCGAGCTCGCCAAGCGGGAAGGCCGCATCGCCGAGCTCGAAGGCCAGAACTCCTCGCTGGACCGGCAGGCCAACGAGATGCGCGGCGCCATCACGTCCCTCGAAGGCCAGATCACCCTGACCCGGCAGAAACTCGATGCCGCCGAGGGCGACCGCGATTTTCTCCTCGAGGAACTTCACCGGCTGCAGACCGAGAAGGCCGAGATGGAACAACGCCTGAGTGACGTCGTCGCCCTGCGCGAGCAGATCGTCCATCTCCGGGACCAGCTTTCCGTGGCCCGGCAGATCGAAAACCTGCGCCGGAACCTCTACGGGGCCGAACCGGGGCGACCCGGCGAAACCCCGTTGCGCGGCGTGCGCCCGGCCGATGCCGCTTCCGGTCCCGACCTGAACGTCGAGATTCGGCGCGACGGCACCGCCACGATTCTGACCGTTCCGACGAATGCCCCGCCGGCCCCGGAGTAACCCGCTGCCGCGCGCCTCCCTGTCCTCAGCCCAGCCAGTTTATGGCCAACACGATCCTTGTGGGCGCCCAATGGGGCGATGAAGGCAAAGGCAAGATCATCGACGTCCTCGCCGAGCGCTCGGACCTGATCGTGCGGACCGCTGGCGGCAACAACGCCGGCCACACCGTCTTCATCGGCCCCAAGAGTTCGTCCTCCATCTCGTGCCCTCCGGCATTCTGTGGCCGGACAAGCGGTGTGTCATCGGCAACGGCGTCGTCATCGACCCGCTGAGCCTCGTCGAGGAGATCGCGATGCTCGAGGCCGCCGGGGTCACCGTGGCCGGCAAGCTGTTCGTCAGTGAGACCGCTCACCTCGTCCTGCCCTACCACCGCCTGCTGGACGAGCAGCGCGAGCTCCGCAGGGCAAGCACAAGATCGGCACCACCAAACGGGGCATCGGTCCGGCCTACGGCGACAAGGCCGCGCGGGTGGGCCTCCGCATGGTGGATCTGATCAACCCGCCCCGGTTCGAGGCCCTGCTCCGGCAGCGGCTCGCTGAAAACAACCAGGTCCTCAAGGCCTTCGGCGCCAAGCCGCTCTCCTTTGCCAAGGTCCACGCGGCCTACCGGGCGGCTGGCGACCGGCTCCAGCCCTTCGTCACCTCGACGGTGGTGCTCCTTCACGAGGCCACCCAGCGCGGCGCCGCGGTGCTTTTCGAGGGGCGCAGGGCACGTTCCTCGACATCGACCACGGCACTTACCCGTTTGTCACGTCGTCGAACACGACCGTAAGCGGCACCTGCACCGGCTCCGGCGTGCCGCCCAACCGGATGGACCGCGTGGTCGGCGTCATGAAGGCCTACACCACCCGCGTCGGGGAAGGTCCCTTTCCACGGAAAACGCCGAGATCGCCGATCTCCTGCACGGCATGGGCCGCGAGTTCGGCGCCACCACCGGCCGCCCGCGCCGCTGCGGGTTGGGCCGACAGCGTCGTCACGCGCCACGCCACGATGGTCAATGGGATCGACACGCTCGCGGTCACGAATGTCGACAGCCTCGACACGCTCGAGACCCTCAAGATCTGCATCGGGTACCGGCGCGGGACCGAGACGCTCTCCCACGTGCCGTGCGACCTCGAAGTGCTCGCGGCCTGCGAACCGGTCTACGCCGAGTTCCCGGGCTGGCGCACGCCCACCGACGGGATCCGCGAGTGGAAGAAACTCCCGGCCAAGTGCCGGGCGTATCTCCGCGCCCTGGCGGAACTCTCGAACGCCAAGCTCGGCATTGTCTCGGTCGGACCCGCCCGCGATCAGACCATCCACCTGTGAACCCCGACCGGCTCCCCGCCCGCGGGGACCGGCCGCCGGCGCATGAGCCCTCCGTCCCCGCACCTCAGCCCGCCGGCGCTGGCGAATCTCCCCACGCACGTGGCCATCATCATGGACGGCAACGGGCGCTGGGCCAAACAACGCCACCTCCCGCGCGTCGAGGGCACCGCGTTGGAGCAGAGTCGGTGCGGGTCATTGTGCGGGCCGCGGGCGAACTGGGGATCAAGTACCTCACGCTGTATGCGTTTCGATCGAGAACTGGCGGCGGCCGAAGGACGAGGTGGACACGCTGATGAAGTACCTGGCGCGGTACCTGAAGAACGGATCGGCGAGCTGAACCGGAACAACGTGCGCCTCGAGGCCATCGGCCAGATCTATCGCCTCCCGGAGTTCGTCCAGGCCCAGCTCCAGAACACCCGGGCCGCCCTCGCCCGCAACAACGGCCTGACGCTCATCCTGGCCCTCAGCTACGGGGGTCGCACGGAGATCGTCGAGGCCATCCGCCGCCTGGCCCACAAGGTCAAGGCCGGCCAACTGGACCCGGAGGAGATCAACGAGCAGGCGGTGGCCCAGCACCTGTACACGCACAACTACCCTGACCCCGACCTGCTCATCCGGACCAGCGGCGAACTCCGCATCAGCAATTTCCTGCTCTGGCAGATCTCCTACGCCAGGTTTGTCGTCACCCCACGCTCTGGCCGGACTTCCGCAAGGCCCAGTTCTTCAGGCGCTCGAGGGGTACACCCGCCGCCACCGCCGCTACGGCGGGCTGTGAACGGCGCTGGCTGCGCAGGTCGAGCCCACGGGTAGGCGCCGACGTCAGGAGGCGAAGTGCCCCCTTCGCCTCCTGACGTCGGCGCCTACGGGGGAGGAGCGGGAAGGGAATCGCCGAGGCAGCCCCGCTACCGGACAAAGGACTTGGTGAAGTCCTCGTTCTGCACCTGCACCACCTTCTTCTCGTGGCGCGAGGCGGCGATGAGCGCCTCGAGCTTCTGTTCGTAAGCCACGCCGTCGAGCGGCAGCTCGACCGTCTGATGGGTCAGCGACGAGTAGAGGGCGGCGTTGGCGAGCTCGACGGAGTTCAGCCCCTCGGTGGCGGGGGCGATGAGCGGCGCGCCGTCGAGGATGGCATCGACGAAGTTCTGGGTGAGCGTCGCGTGCTGGGCGGGGGCGTTGTCGAAGGGGATATCGACGTTCCAGACCTCGGGCCGCGCGAAGCCGGTCTTGGCGTCCCGGCTGAACTCGACCATGTCGGTCTCGTTGCGGGTGAAGGTGAGCCGGTTGTTTTCGAGGACGAGCTTGCCGCGGGTGCCGCAGAGCTCGAAGCGGTTGGTGCCGGGGGCCTCGCCGGTGGAAGTGATGAAGACGCCGGTGGCGCCCGACGCCCATTCGAGGTAGGCCGTGACGTTGTCCTCGACCTCGATGTGGTGGTAGCGGCCCAGTTGGCAGAAGCCGCGCACGCGGGCGGGCATGCCGCAGAGCCACTGGAGGATGTCGAGGTTGTGCGGGCACTGGTTGAGCAGGACGCCGCCGCCCTCGCCCTTCCAGGTGGCGCGCCATCCGCCGCTGGCGTAATAGACCTCGGTGCGGAACCAGTCGGTGATGATCCAGCTTACGCGCACGAGGGCGCCGAGCTCGCCGGTCTGGATGAGGCGCCGGATCTTGAGGTAGCGCGGTTCGGTGCGCAGTTGGAACATGGCGGCGAAGACGGGCTGAGGATGGCGCTGGTGGGCGGCGAGGAGGCGTTCGGCGTCGGCCTTGTGCACCGAGATGGGTTTCTCGACCATGACATGGCGGCCGGCCTCGAGGGCGGCGATGCCGAGGGTGGTGTGCTGGTAGTGGGGGGTGGCGATGAGGACGGCGTCGACGTCACCGGAGCGGATGAGGGCTTCGCCGTCGGTGAAGGTCTTGAGGCCTTGGGCGGACCAGGGGTCGAGGGGGGCGAGGGCGTCGGCGACGGCGGTGAGTTGGGCGCGGTGGACCTTGCCGTTGAGGAGGTAATCGGCGTGGTACTTGCCGATGTTGCCGAGGCCGATGATGCCGAGACGAACCGTTGCCATGGGGCGAGCCTAAGAAACCACCGGCCGTCTTGGCCAGCCCCTATTGGGGTCGCATCTTAACATTTAACATTTCGGTCTCCGAACCGGCGGCTGCCCCCGGGGGTGAACTGGCGACGCAGCTCCTGTCGCGACGTCTTGCCGCGGGGTCCGACCGGGATGGCCGGCAACCGCTGGAAACGGCGCGGCACCTGCCAGGAGGCGAGCCGTCGTTCCAAAAAGCCGCGCAGATCGGCGTCCGTCACCGCTTCCCGCGTGACGATGGCGGCCACGATCTCCTCGCCGCGGCCCGAATCCTCGGAGGGCAAGCCGAGCACCAGGCAATCGCGCAGGGCCGGATGGCACAGCAACGCCTGCTCGATGATCTCCGGCGAGACCTTGCGTCCGGCGACATTGATGACGTCGCCCACGCGGCCTTCGACGTAGATGCGCCCCTGCCGGATCTCACCGCGGTCGCGGGTGCGGAAGCAGCCGTCGGCCAGGGCCGGATCCGGTTCGGGCCAGTAACCCCACCCGACGGCTTCGCCCTGCACGGCGAGGCAGCCGGACGGCCCCTGGGTCACGGTGACGTTCGCGACCGGCGTGCCAGCCAGGGAGGGCTTCTCCCGCGGGGCGGGTGTGGCGTCGTAGGCGATGCCGCCGCATTCGCTGGAGCCGTAGAAGTTGTGGAGCTTCAGCCCGCAGCGCCGGAAGACCTCGCGTTCCAGCGCCATTGGCAAGGGTGCTCCAGCGGAAATCGCGAGGCGCACGGCCGTCGGGATGGCGTTGGCCTCGTGCCAGGCGCGCCAGAGGGCGGGCACGGCGGGCAAGGTAAATTCGCCCGCGCCCGCTGTGGCGCTGCGGAGGGCTTCGGGCAGGGAGGAAGGGCCGAGGAGGAGGGGGATGCCATGAAGCAGCAGCGGCAGCACCAGGCTCGAGAACCCATAGGAATGGGCCAGGGAAATGACGCCCAGATTGGGCCAGTCCGGCCGCAGTTTCATGGTGAGCATCAGGTTCCGAGGGTCGGCGATGAGTTGAGCGGCAGTGAAGGCGATGAGGCGCGGCGGTCCGGTCGTGGCGGAGGTGATTTTGAGGTGCACGATGCCTGCGGGCGTGGCGGGAGGATGGGGCGGGGTCTGGCCGGGTTCGAGGGGACACACAACGCGCTGGTGGCGCCAGCCCTGGAGGACGGTGAGGAGAAAGTCGGCGTGGTGTCCCTGGGGAAACACGCGGGGACCCGCGGGTGCCTCGGACTGGTCGGCGGCGGCGAGCAACTGGCCGAAGGTCCAGCGTCGGCCGGTGGCACATTCGGCGAGGGCGAGTTCACTCCGCCGCACGGTCGCCACCACCCGCCACTGGTCGTAAAGCATTGTCAGGGTGCTAGCCGACGCCGAGCGTACGACGCAAGTCCGAACTGCCTGGCCTGGCCTCGATCCCGGTTCCTTTGCGTCCGTTCGAGTTTCCGCGCGACACGATGGCGTTCGCGAACGAGCGGCGCTGGGAGTACCAGATGGACCCGCGGACGGACGGGAAGACCTGAAGGGCGCCATGCCAAAGGCGCTTGGGGGGGGGGAGTCTGTCCCCAGTTCTGGTGACTGGTGGGGCGGGTGATTCCGGGTACTCTCTCCTCACGGTTGCGATGCAAAAACGCAGTGATCCGTGTGCAACCCAGGGCGCAAGTCTGCGGCGCCGCATCGAGCAGAGGATTTTGTTCTCGGAACGGGCCGGATTTTCCATCCGGCCCTGCTTCTTTTTGGGCAGGAGCAAGCCGTTTTCCCCGATGAGCGATGAACCACCCGGCCGCCGCGTTTGCGGGCCTTCCCCCGTCGCGACCGATGGCCTTCGTTGCCGGAGGCATCCTCGTTCGTGCCTCGCGGGGAGGGGACTGACAGTTCTGGTGTTGGCCTGGTCGGTCGTAGCTGCGGGCCTGGTGGAAGATCGCGAACTACGCCCCGGCTCGCTGGAGGACGTGGTGCGTGTGCGCGCGACTCTGCTCCGGTTTATCTGGGGCGAGGCCCGGTTGCCGGATTCCCTGCCCGCCCGCGTGGAGCGCGGTGTCTTGGGTCCGGTGCAGGACCCGCCGAACGTGGTGCGGGTGGACGCCCTCCGCATCGCGATGGAAGCAGGGGTGGAGACCGTGGCCTATCATTTCGTCCCGGCCGCGCCCAACGGCCAGATGGTGGTGGTTCATCAGGGGCATGCCTGCCAGCTCGATCACCTCGGCGTGGGGGACCTGATCCGTGACCTGACGCAGGCCGGTTACGGTGTGTTGGGGATGTACATGCCGCGGTGTCGGCCGGATGACTGCCCGGGCAGTTGCACCGCCGCGCACGAAGCGTTGTTTGCCGAAGTCCAACCCGCGCGCGGCAGCCCGCTGAAGTTCTTCCTCGAACCGATCGCGCAGAGTTTCAACTACCTTCAGAAGCGATCGCAGGCCGACGGGTTTCCCGTTTACCGGGCCTTTCACATGGCGGGGCTGTCGGGGGGTGGTTGGACCACGACGGTTTATGCGGCGCTGGACCCGCGCATCCGGCTGAGCTTCCCGGTAGCGGGCACACTGCCGCTGTACCTGCGCGCGGGGGGCAGTGTGGGGGATGTTGAACAGACCTTGCCGGAGTTCTATCGGCTGACCGGGTATCCGGAGCTCTATGTGCTGGGCGCATGCGGGGCTGGACGGCGTCAGGTCCAGATCCTGAACCGGCTTGACGACTGTTGTTTCGGGGCGGCCCAACACCGGGGTCCCTTGTCGTATGACGACGCGTTGCGCGGTTACGAGCGGCGGGTGCAGGAGCGGTTGGAGGTGCTTGGCGGTGGCAGCTTTCGCCTGGTGATCGACGAGCAGGCGCCCGGCCACCAGATCTCGTCCTATGCCGCGCGGCGCGTGATTCTGCCGGCGCTCGCCCGGTAAGGGCAATGGGGTCAAACATTGACATTTGACAATTGATTGGGGATGCGAACGGACGCGGGCGTGCTATCGTAGGGGGCATTCTTAGCTGTATGAGTACGAGCCACGCTGGGCGAGAGCGGGCGTGGGGTTGCGGGTGCTGAGGGGCCATGTCAGGAACACCCACCACCACGGGTGAGGGCAAGGCGACGCCGGGAGCCGTACCGGCGGCGAAGGGGCGTCATTTTCTCAACCTGACCCTGCTGGGTGGGGTCTTCCTTTTGCTCACCTTCTGGTACTACCGGCACATGCAGTACCGGGTGGCCGGGCTGGTATTGGGCGGGGTGATGGGGGTGTGGATGCTCTGGCGCATCCTGTACGACTTGCTGAAGTGGGGGGCGGGCGACGAAGTGAAGGCGCTGCCCAAGCGGGTGCTGGGCAGTGCGCGGACCACCGTGGTGTTGCTGGTGGGCTTGCCGTTGAGCGCCGTGCTTCATCTGGTGACGTCGTCGCTGCATCTCCAGGCGGCGGCCGGCACGGGCCGGGAGCAGGTGTTCCGGGTGGAGGTGCGCGATGAGCGGCGGGACGGGGCGCTGCTTGAGGATGTGAAGCTCACGGGCGACCGCGCGGTGGAGGGCCGGCCGTTCTGGTTTCGCGGGGGAGGGGCGCGCGTCCGGGTGCGGTTGATGGAGCCGGTGGGCTACGCCTCCTTGACCACGAATCTGGGTTGGGGGCGTCGGGTGTTTCTGACGGTACCGACGGATTTTTCTGAGAAGACGCTGCATCTGCTGCGCTTGCTCCCGGGGCCGAAACTGCTCAGTGCCCTGGCGCGACCCGGGGACACGGTTCTGACGCGGTACGATGTGGTGTTGGTCCGTGCCGGTCAGACCAACGTGCTGGGGGATTGGCGGCAGGGCGTGGTCTGCACGGGCGCGACGCGGGCCGAGATGGAAGGGGTGCTCAAGCGGGAGACGGCCGCGGCGCGGCGGACGGATTTCGAGGAACGCCTGGGTCGGCTCGGGTTTCCGGCCGAGGGACGCGAGGCGGTGCTCCAGGTTTGGGAGCGACCGCCGCGGCTGGAGGACACAGGCGGTTTCGAGGCGGGCGACGAGCTTGCCGTGAGCGTGCGACGGGGCGGTGAGGCCTTGGTTTTTGGGGCGAGCGTGCGGATCGAACCGGAACGGCGGGTGCACACATTACTGATCGAATTATGAACCGGAAAGAGCGACCGAGTGAACCGGGGGCGGGTCTGACGAGCCCGGGGTGGCGCCCGGGTGGGTGGCTGCGGGTGGGAGGCGTGGTTGTGGCGCGGGTCTGCGGAGGGGGAGGGAGCCACCGGGCGAGGGCGGACGAACGCCCTGGGTTGGGGGCGGTGGTGGCCATCCGCGCGGCGAATTTCGTGGACAACCTGGGTCCGCATCGGGCCGGTTGCGAGGCCGCCGCAGCGCGGGTTCTGGCCGAGTTGGGGGCGGAGCATTTCAGCTACCTTGACTGGCGGCCGCACGCGGGGGTGGCTGAGGCGGGAGCCCCGAGGCTGTGGCTGATCGCGGAGATGCAGGGGGTGGACCGCGGCTTTGGCCATGAGATCACGCTGCGGTATCTGGCGGGCAGTGCCACGGGGGAAGTGCCTTTATCCAGCCTGCCGCGCCTGGTGCTGTATCAGGCGACGGATATGCAACCGACGCAGAACACCAACGCGATCCTGGCGGTGCTGGAACGGACCTTCCGCGACCACTTCAATGAAAGCGAGGATTTCCGCCGCGCCTTGCAGCGGGACTTCCTGGCGGCGGTGCCGCTGACGACGACGCTGATCTGCCGCACCAACCTGAAGCAGTTTCTGGTGCCAGTGACCTGGCGGCGCCTGTTGCCGGGGGATGGCTCGCTGTTGCTGGCGACCTACCGGAGCCGGCCTCCGGACGGGGCGGGTGACGAACTGTTCCCGGTGACGCTGCGGTTGCGGCCGCTGCACGACTGGGCGGAAGGCGTCGGCTGTCGGGTGCGGCGTTTTGACTATCCCGGCCTCGAGTTGCCCGAGCAGGAGACCTGGCACGAGCTGATGCCGGAGAGCCTGGGCCGCGCGGTTCCCGGCACAGTCGAGGTGGTGATGGAAGCGTACCAGAAAGACCGGCGGTATCTGACGCGTGGCACCCTGGTCACAGCCCCCGAGGTCCGATGAACATCCACAAGACAAGCTGGAACGCGGTCGTGGGCCGGGTGGCCGCGGCGGGTATGCTGCTCCTGGCCGCCCGCCCGGGTTGGGCCGCGGTGGCTGAGGAGAACTCCCCGGCGTGGGGGGCGGCGCAGGCGGCGTTGCGCGAGGAACGGTGGCCGGAGGCGTTCCGGGCCTTCGAGGTGGTTCGAGCGGAGGCGCGGAGAGCCCGGGATCGCGCGCGTCTGGCGGATGCCGAGTTCTACCTGGGCCTGGTTCGGCAGCAGCAGGCCGAGCACAGCACTGATGCGGCGGCGCGAGAGCGATGGCTGGCGGAGGCGGCACGACATTACGAAGCAGCGATGCGCGGGCGGACGAATACCGGGGGTATCCGCAACAATCTGGCCCAGGTGTTGGCGCGCCAGGGCCGGCTCGAGGAGGCCCTCCGCACGCTTGAGGAGGCCCTGGCGTTGCCGGATGAACGGCAGGGGTTCTATGCGGAAAACTACGCGGCGCTGCTCCTGGAAGCCGGTCGGTGGCGGGACGCGTGCCGCTTCTATGCCTTGGCCGCCTGGGCCCAACCCGATTACACCGCCCCGGCCGAAAAGCTGGTGGCGCTCTGCCTCGAGCACGAGCTCCCCCTTCTGATCACGTACCTCTGGGAAATGGTGAACCACGGCCAGGTGCTCCAGGCCGAGCGGCAGGTGCCGGCGTTGCTGGATGATCCCCGCTGGGAGCCGGCCCAGCGGCGGGAACTGCTGACGGTGTTGGCGGCTGCTCTGACCCGGCACGCCTACGCCCCTCGCGAGTTTCTCGGGCGCGATTCCGCCCGCGAGCTGCGTCGGCACTTCGCCGATGCGACGGTGGGCGAAGGAGCGCGCGAACTGCTGCGGTTGCATGCGGGCGAGGACCTGGAACCGCGTTCGTTCCGTTGGTGGGGACAGCTCCCGGCGGGCGGGCCCGAACCGGCGAGCGGGCGGGGAGCGGCGGAGACGTTTCAGGCCCTGGCACGATCGCTGGGCGAACGGTGTCAGGCGGCGGGCGACCTTGGACTGGCGGAACGTTACTATCGGGTCGCCGCCGAACTGGATCCCCGGCTGCCGGACCCGGAAGCGTTCACGGCGCTGGCCAACCTGTATGCGGGCGACGAGCGGTTGGATCGACTGGCCGAACTCATGCGGGAGCACGAGGGCGAGTTGTTCGAGGGCAAGGGCGAGGCCTACCGCCAGGCGGATCCGGGGCAGATCTACCGGTTCCACAGCGCGCTGGGGGTGATCTACAGCCATCTGGGCCGGTGGGGCGACAGCGGGCGGGTGAACTCGGCGATCTTCCAGTTCGAACGGGCGCTGGCCGTCGCCGAGGAGGCGAGCCGCTCGGGCACCACGGCCAAGCCGATTCAGGTTCCGCCGCAACTGGTGATGCGCCTGGCGGACGGCTACGAGCGGACGGCGCAAGCGACCAAGTCCGCCCGGTTGCAGCTTGAACAGGCGGAGCGGTACTTGGGGGTCGAGGATCGCCAGTCGGCCGATCAGTTGTTGAGGCGACTCGAGCAGAGCGGTTTGGCGCCGCGGCCTGGCGCGCCGGAGAAGCTGCAGTTTGACCGGTGTGTCGAGGCGGTGCGCAACCCGCCCACCACCCGCGTGACGCCCGACCTGGGCGCCGGGATCCGCGGCAGGCCGGGCATTGCCACCGGCCCGGAGGCCGCGGCGCCGGAGGTCCGGTTGGCGCCGGACGTGCGCGCCGTCGGAGTGGGAAGCGGCCAGGTGCCCATCGGGATGGACGAACGTCGCCGGTGGGAGGCGGCCGTGGGCGATTTGCTGCGGGAGGCTGCGGCGGATGCGATGGGCCCACGGCAATTCGAGTTGTTGCGGGGCGACCGGTTGCCGGCCGAGGTCAAAGCCGTCGAGGTGGATGGGCGGCGAGGGCGCCTCATCCTGCAAAAGGACGGTGCGGCGTATGAGACGGAGTTTACGCTGCCGTCGCAGCCGGCTTCGTCGACGCTCCACCGCCGTTTCATCCGGGCGGGCGAAGTGAAGGGGGTCGGGACTAAGACGGTCAGGCCTTCGAGGGATGGACGGTGAGGAGAGGCAATGGGGTCAAACATGGACATTTGACAATTGGGCCCTTTCCGAGACGAATGGGGACAAGCGCGGAACGCCGTCTCCACGGACGAACCCGCTTCAACCGCTTGCCCGCGAAAGGCGCCAAAAGACGCGAAAGCCAAAGCGGAGGGGGAGCGGAAGTCCGCCAGTGGAAGTGGAGGTGAGCAGGTCAAACTTGAGTTGACCACAAGGGCTTTGCCGGTTCGAGAGTCTTCCTTGACTCGGCCGGCATCCTCCTTCCCCTGCGGGCTGGGTTGTGTTATGGAGAAGGCGTGAAAGGTCTGAGCCAGGACTTGCTGGATCGCGCGACCGAGAGGCTGGTGGACGAGTTCCACCCGGACGAAGTCTGGCTGTTCGGCTCCCATGCGTGGGGCACGCCGCATGAGGACAGCGACGTGGATCTCATGGTGATCGTGCCGCAGAGCGACGAGCGGGCCACCCGCCGGATGCAGCGGGCTCATCGTTGTCTCCAGGGTCTCGGCTTTGCCAAGGATGTGCTGGTGCCCACCCGCGCGGAGGTGGACCGGTATAAGCACCTGCGGGCATCGCTCTTTCATCAAGTGCTCTCCCGAGGCCGCAAACTGTATGGATGAGGAAGCCAGGCTGGAGCTGGTGCGCGATTGGCTGACGCGAGCGCGCCGCGACCTCGAGGCCGCTCGTGCCCTCGCGGCCTTGAGCGAGCCGCTGTTGGACTCGGCCATCTACCATTGTCAACAAGCGGCAGAGAAGGCCTTGAAGGGCTGGCTGCAGATGCAGGACGATCCCTTCCCGAAGACGCACGACATCGAGCGGCTCGTGAGGCAGGCCGCCCTCCAGGAACCTGAGTTCAACCAGCACCTCCAGGCGGCGGCGGTTCTGACGCCCTACGCCTCGGCGTTCCGCTACCCTGGGGGTGCTTTCGAACCGATGCCTTCGCGTGAAGAGTTCGACGAGGCCCTCGGCCATGCGCAGGTCATCTTCGATTTCGTGGTGGCCAGAGTGCCTCGGGAGGCGAAGCCGTGAAGGGGCCTGTGACACCGTACCCAGGCGCCATGGATGCCAATTACCTCCGCGACGCGGTCGAGCGCGAGGTACTACCCGTGTTTCGGGCCTCCAGTTCTCCGAAGCTGCCCGATGCGGAGGTACGGGACGCGGTTCGGCTGCTGTTCGAGCTGCTGGATCTCAGGCTGGGCGACCGGGGTCTCGACGGTGTGGGTCGTTTAATTCGTGACTGCCTGGTCAAGTACTTCGTTGACAGGGAGTACGCCACGATTGCTGCCCACTTCGAGCATTTTGGGAAGTTCCTGCTGAAGCTGATTCGGCCGACTCGATATGACGACCTGACCCGTGAACTCCTCAGCCGCTTCGTCCTGTCGAAGGTGTTGAAGGAGTTTGACCTTGCCTCGAAAGGCGAGATGGAGGACTGGACTCGTTGTCCCTGGCAGAAGTTCCCTCCCGCTGACCTTCTCGGGATGCCGGACTTCAAAGAACAGGTCGGATGGACATACAAGTTCCGCAATACCGAAGGACACCTCCCCCTGGAACAGGATCGAGTTCGTGAGCCCACGGTGTTTCGGAGCGTGTGTGTGTCTTTTGTCTGGCTCGTCGCCAAATTCAAGCGCGAGATCCAGACTGCGTTGATCCGCGCGAGGTTCTCCGGCTACCTCGAGCGGGTGAGACGCGACGAACGGCGCAGAGCGTTGACAGACTCAGGCGTTGAATTGACCGTCCGCCCCCGCTCCGCAGAGGAATATCGGGTCGCCAACCCGTTGTTGCCGGTAATGAACGCACCGGTTGCCGAGGAGGAGATTGGGGTCTTCAAACTGCCGGAGACGAACCGGGTCACGGTGATCGAAGGGGAAGCCGGCGCGGGCAAAACCACGGCGCTGGAGCTCATCGCCTGCCGCCAGGCTGACCGGTTGCTTGACGGTGAAGATCACATGGCGCGCCTGCCGGTTTTGGTGCGATTGAAGGCGTGCAAATCGAGCCTCGCCGCGCACCTGGAAGAGGACCTCGGCCTGGGGCGTCGTGGTCCGCCGGACGTTCCGTGGGATTCCCTGCTGCTCCTGGTTGACGGGCTGAATGAGGTTAGCCAGGAGGTTCAATCGCAGTTCCAGATGGAGATTCAGGACCTGCTCCAGCGGCACGCCGGCCTCCGTCTCGTGGTTGCGGGAAGACTCAATTCCGTGCGCGGAGAATACCCCGCGGCGATCGTCCAACTGCAGCCACTGAGGGACGAACGGCTTGGAGAACTCATCCGCAAGGTGGTGCCAAGCGGCGATCGGTCTCGTGCCATCATGGCAGCGATTCTGCGTACCCCGGGGCTGCTGGCGTTGGCACGAACACCCTTCTACGCTGCGACCCTCGCAAACCTCGCGAAGACCGAGGACTTGGCGACCTTGACGATGACGAACCGTGCGGCAGTCGTCCGGGCATGCATTGGGCGATTCCTGCGTCGCGAAGAAACCCAAGCCTCCGCCGGAGTGAACCGAACCTACCTGGAGAAGAAGCAACTGCTGCTGGCGGGCCTAGCCTTCGATACCAAGTCCGCCGGGGAAAGCACCTTCCCGCACTCGCGCGCCCGGCAGATCCTGGAGCGCTGCAAGGAGCAACTCGCGCCGGGCTTGGACGTGCTCGACTTCATCGAGGAACTGGTCGTCAACCACCTGCTTGAGTGGTTGCCGGATGGCCGTCTCGCGTTCGCCCACGACATCTACCAGGACTATTTTGCAGCCTTCAAACTCAAGGACGAGGAGCTGAGTGATCGCGCTGGGGTCAAGCACGCCCTCGACCGGTTTTCAGACCCAGCCTGGGAAGGATGCATACGGTTGTTCGCAGAACTCTCCGATCGAAGCCGCATCCTGATCGAGGAAGGTGCGGAACGGAATCCCGCCCTTACCTGGTGTTTGCTCGCCGATGCTGGCACTGAGGACGCTCGCCTCCGCGGGATCGTGGCGGACGCCGCCTACTGCGCTTTGACTTCGGATCTTGCCGACCCGAAGAAGGCGGTGGCCGCGAAGGCATGCCTGCCGGTGCTGGCAGCGTTGGAACGTATTGATCTGTTGACGGCGGGGATACGAAAGCAGCGGCAGTTTCTCGAACCTGAAGGCCTGCAGAGGCTTTCCGAGGCACAAAAGAAGGAGGCCGAACGGGGCATCCAGACCGCCATGCTACCCCTTGGACACGGTCTGATCACGCTTCTTCAACTGGGCGTCATCGAGCAGCAAGCAGGGAAACCGGGGAAGTTCTTCGAGGCTGGGCGGCAGGCAATCTCGACCCTCAAAGATCTCCGGAGCGCGATGGTCCTGGGAACGATACTTGGAGCGTGGTCTGGGAACTCGTTCGATCGGTCGTCGCTCGTGCCAGGGCTGTTGCTCGACTCCTTGATTGATCTTGGGGTTGATGCGGTCCTCTATTACGAGAGCGTGTCCATGAATCGGGTCCTCGCTGCGTGGCTGGATCGCGCTTCGGAAAGCGGGTACGCTCGAGCGTGGCCAGCCTATGGCCGAGTTCTGAGGCTGGCCAGTCGCGATTACGTGAGCGACAACGGCATCGCATACGAACCGTTGAAGGCCCTCCACTGGCTGCGCAGAGCCCATGAGGCGGGCGATCAGAATGGGAGTCGCGAGCTGGCACTCCTTCTTCTCGAAAACCCGGAACTCTCGCAAACACCAGGAACAGGGGAGCAACTGCTCAGAAGGTTGGCCGAGACGGATCTCGAGAGCCGCTGCGAACTCGGACTGCGGCTGCTAAAAGGCGAGGACTTACCCCAAGCCGAACCTGAGGGTCTTGGGCACCTGCTCTCGGCGGCCGAAGCCGGGCACTCACGAGCCCGGGATGAGGTGATGATGTGGCTTGTCGAGCTGTGCGCTCAGCAGTCGACCGTGTCATACGTTCTGCCGGCGTGGGCCAGATCGCTTGCGGGGCGACTGAAAGCTCTGATTCCGGATTTCCCAGTTACCGATGGATCGTGAGAGTCTTCATTCTGGTTCTGGGATTCCGCGCGCGGCGGGATCCGGATGGCCGAGGCCTCGACGACGGTCAGCGATCGGGCGAGTGACGTGCCGTGGTCTCGGATCACGGCGGCCACACGCTCTCTACGGCGGATTCAACGCTTTCGTCGGCGAGCAGCCTCATCGGGACAGCCTGACTTGTGGCACGATCTCCTCCGTGCCAACCACACCCCGGGCGTAAGCGAAGGCTGCCAGCACGTCCTGGCGCGTGAGCCGCGGATAGTCCTCCAGGATCTCCTCGATCGAGAGGTCCGCCGCCAGTTTCTCGAGGATGATCTCAACGGGGATTCGCGTGCCGCGGATGACCGGCTTGCCGATCATGACGCGGGGATTGACTTCGATCCGTTTGAGCAGGGCATTCTTCATCGCGCACCTTCGTTCAATGCAGGTCTTTCACGAGCGTGGACTCGTTCCCATACACGTCAACGACCTTGTACAATGGGGTCAAACATCAACATTTGACAATTGGATCTTCCCCAAGGCCACGCCGGGGGCCTTGAACCGGCGCTGGTGCGGTGGTCTGCGAAGCGGAGCGTGTTCCCGCGCGCGCCTCGCGTGTCCGCTCGGCGCACAGGCCGGCGACAGACGAATGGGGACAGGCGGGGAACATCGTCTGCACATACAAACCCGGTTCGCCTGGTTCAACCGCTTGTCCGCGAAAGGCGCCAAAAGCCGCGACGGCCGAGCCGGAGGGGAACGGAAGCCGGCAGTGGAAGTGAGGAGGTCGAACTTGAGTTGACCACGGGGGCTTTGCCGGTTCGAGAGTCTTCCTTGACTCGGCCAGCATCCTCCTTCCCCTGCGGGCTGGTTTGCGTTACGCAGATGGCGTGAAAGGTCTGAGCCAGGGCTTCGGGGCAATCCCCACCGGACCCGACGGGAAACCGGTGATGCACCACAGAGACACGAGGGACACAGAGGAATGGGACTGCCCGCCTCTCCCCCCTCGCCGCCCTCGGTGTCTCTCGCGCCTCTGTGGTTCACCTCCCCCGGAGCCGGAGTTCAACCTGCACCTCCAGGCGGCAGCAGTCTTGACGTCCTACGCCTCAGCCTTCCGCTACCCTGGCGGCGCTTTCGAACCGATGCCTTCGCGTGAGGAATTCGACGAGGCCCTCGGCCATGCGCAGGACATCTACGACTTCGTAGCGGCGAGAGCGCCTCGGGAGGCGAAGCCGTGAAGGATCCTGGGACACCGTACCCCGGCGCCGAGGATGCCGATTACCTCCGCGACAAGGTCGAACGCGAGGTGATACCCGTGTTCCGGACCTCCAGTTCACTTCGAGAGCCGCGTGGCGTTCGGCTCGATGAAGGCCCGTGCCTTCTCAACGAAAACCTGGCTCGAACGAAAGCTCTCCACTCCAACTGTGGTCCGACTCGATCCCGCGGCTTGCGGTTCGTTCAGCCGCCGGCGACGACCTGAACGATCTCGAGGCGATCGCCGGGCTGGAGCCGGCGGGCCTGGAACTCGGACGGGGCGACGGCCTCGCCGTTGTGTTCGACCACGACGGCGCGGGGTCGGAACCCGCGGGCGAGGAGGAAGGCCTCGAGGGTGCAGGGCAGCGCGGCGGGCACCGACTGGCCGTTGGCGATGAGGACCGGTTCGTTCATGGGGCGTGCGGCGGGTCGCGGCCAGGCTCATGCCGTCAGGGCCGCATCCCAATCTTTCCAGACGGGCTCGTAACCGAGGGCGCGGATCTGCCGGGCCACTTCGGCCGGCGACCGGTGATCGGCGATGTGGAACTGCTCGGTGGGCGCGGGCGGGGGTTGTTGGGCAGGGGCCCATTCGCTGGCGCCCAGCTCGACGATGCGACCGCGCTCGGTCCGGTGCACATGGCTTTGGCCGGCGCCGGTGTAGCCGCCGGGTTCGGTGTGGCTGCCGGCGCTCATGAGGGTGATGCCCAGCGGGATGAGGCCGTCGCGCAAGCGGGCGGGTTCGCGGGTCGAGAGGACGAGTCCCACGTCGGGGAACAGGAGGCGGAAGGCGCAGACCAACTGGACGAGGTCGCGATCCGCCATGCGTGTCAGGGGCTGGAATTCAACGGCGCAGGGGCGGAGCCGGGGGAGGGAAAGGGTGAGCTGGGCTTTCCAGCAATGGCGCAGCAGGTAGGCGGCGTGGGCGGCGACGCAGAGGGCTTCGGTGCGCCAGTCGGCGAGGCCGTAGAGGGCGCCGATGCCGAGGCGGCGGAAGCCAGCGGCGTAGGCGCGCTCGGGGGTTTCGAGGCGCCAGTCGAAGTTCCGCTTGGGTCCGGCGGTGTGAAGGTGGGTGTAGAGGTCGCGGTCGTAGGTTTCCTGGTACACCACCAGGCCTTCGGCGCCCGCGGTGACGAGGGGCGCGTAGTCGGCGGTCTCGAGGGGGCCGACTTCGAGGGAGAGGCTGGGCACTTCGGCGTGGAGCGCAGACACGCAATCGCGGAGGTAACCGTTCGAGACGAAGCGCGGGTGTTCGCCGGCGACGAGCAGGAGGTTGCGGAAGCCCTGTTCCTGGAGGGCGCGGGCCTCGCGGAGCACCTCGTCCACGGTGAGGCTCACGCGCAGGATCGGGTTATCGCGCGAGAAGCCGCAGTACCGACAGTTGTTGATGCACTCGTTCGAGAGGTAGAGCGGGGCGAAGAGGCGGATGACGTTGCCGAAGCGCTGGCGGGTGAGGCGTTGGGCCCGTGCGGCCATGGTCTCGATGTGCCCCGCGGCGGCCGGGGCCAGGAGGTGGGCGAAGTCTTCGAGGGACAACGTCGGGCGGGCCAAGCTTGCCCGCACCGCCCCGTCTTCCGCCTCCCGCGCGCGCCGGGCCCAGTCCCCGAGCGGCAGGTGATTAAATGTGGCCACGAAACTCACTCGCCAAGCTTACCGGCGATAGCGGGGCTGTCGAGTCGGGCAATCGCGAGCGCCGCGCGTCGGGAGGCACCCGGCCCGCCGAGCTGGGCGACGACCTCGTCGAGCTTGCGGCGGAAGGCCGCGCGGAGGACCGGGTGGTGGAGGAGCTCGGTGGCCGCCCCGGCGAGGTTCTCCGGCGTGGCGGCGTCCTGGAGGAACTCGGGCATGACGCGGGTTCCGGCCAGCAGATTGGGCATGGCGAGGTGGTTGACCGTGGCGAGGCGACGTCCGATCCGATACGTCACGGGGGACGTGATGTAGAGGGCGACGGTTGGGACCCGGAAGAGGGCGCATTCGAGGGTCACGGTGCCGGTCGAGGCGAGGGCGAGGGTGGTTTCGGAGAGGGTACGGGCCAGGCCGCCCACTTCGAGGGCCACCTCGACGGCACCGGCGCGTAAGGTTGCTTCGGCCAGCGGCCGCAAGGTGTCGTCGGGCAGCACGATGCGGAACTGCAGTTCATCGCGGGCGGCGAGCCGACGCGCCGTTTCCAGCAGGACGGGCAGGTGACGCCGGAGTTCGTCGGTGCGACTGCCGGGGAGGAGGAGCGATAAGGCGGAGGGTGGCAGGTAGGGGGTGGCAGGAGGGTTCCGGGCAGGGGAGGCCCGGGTAACGGTCGAGCAAGGGATGTCCGACCACCTCGACGTGGAGACCCGGGGTACGGCGGGCGTACCACTCCTTTTCGAACGGGAAGAGGCAAAGGAGCAGATCGATGTTTTCGGCGAGGTCGTAAGCGCGTTGGGGACGGGAGGCCCAGACCTGGGGCGACACGAACTGGACCAGGCGCGGGTGCCAGTTGACGAACGGGCCGGTGGCGGTGGCGAGCCGTCGGCGCAGTGCCCGGGCCAGGCGGCGGTTGAAGGCCTGGAAGTCCACGAGCACGATGACGTCGGGTTGACGGGCGCAGGCGAGATCGAGCAACCGGCGCAGGAGGCGTCGGAACTTGCCCAGGTGGCGGAGCACCTCGACGAGGCCGGTGACGGCGTGCTGGGTGAGATCGAAGTCGAGGGTCACCCCGGCGGCGGCCATCCGCGGTCCGCCGGCGCCGAAGAAGCGGGGAGCGAAGGCGGTGTGAGCGAAGGTCCGGCGCAACTCCCCCACCAACTGGGCGGCCAGGGCGTCGCCGCTCGGTTCGCCGGCGATGAGCATGAAGCTGGGCGGGTTCATGCGGGCGGGGGGGCGGCGCGGATCTGGCGGGTGATCTCGAAGGCGAGGTCGAGGGCGTGTTTGGCGGCCTCACCACCCACGACCGGGGCGCGCCGGGCCAGGACGCAGTCGATGAAGCTCTCGAGCTCAAGCCGGAGCGGCTCCTCCTTGGTGAGCGGGACGGGTTCGCGCACGATGCGCTTGCCCCCGAACTCACTGACGATGACCGAGTCGCGGGCCGCGAGGAGCTTCTTCCACACCGAACTCTCCGGCTCCTCGGCGCGGGCGAGCCGGTAGAGGTAGCCTTCCTGGGCCCGGTAATCGAGCGAGACGTAACTGGGCGTCGGGCCGGAGCTGAAAACGCGGATCTTGCGGAGGCGCTCGGGGTTGACGCGGCTGGCGGTGAGGTTGGCGACGCAGCCGTTGGCGAAGCGGAGCCGGGCGTTGGCAATGTCTTCGGAGGCACTCAGGACGGGGATGCCGACGGCATCGATGCTCACGACCGGGGAGGAGACGAAGGCGAGCACGATGTCCAGGTCATGGATCATCAGGTCCAAGACGACGCCGATGTCGGTGCTGCGGGCGGTGTAGGACGAGAGGCGGTGGGCCTCGATGAAGCGGGGCTGGGTTGCGACCTGCTGCAGGTAATGGAAGACGGGGTTGAACCGTTCGAGATGGCCCACCTGGAGGAGGCACCCGTGTTGCTGGGCCAGTTGGATGAGGGTCTCCGCCTCCGCCGAGCTGTCGGTGATGGGCTTCTCGACCAGCACATGTTTGCCCTGTTCGAGCAGGGTCTTCGCGAGCGCAAAGTGCGTGGTGGTGGGGGTGACGATGCTGACGGCGTCGCTGGCTTCAACGGCTTCGGGGAGGGAGCCAAACGCGTGGGTGCCGCAGGTCTCGGCCACCTTGCGGGCGCGTTCGGGCAGTTCGTCAAAGACGCCGGCGAACCTGATCCGGCCGTTGGCTGCCAGGTGGGCGTAGAGACGGGCGTGCTCCTTGCCGAGCGAACCGGTGCCGAGAACGCTGACCCTGAGAGGCGCTGCCATGCGCGGAGTGTAGGGCGCGGCCGGGGCGGGCTGAAGCCGATTCTCCGAAACGTCCTGCGCCGGCCGGGCGGCGTGGAGACGGCGGGGGGTGTGGAGCAGGGAAGCGGCGGTCAGCGCATGAGCTGACGTTCGAGGAACGAGACGACCTGGCGCACGGTCTCGTCAACCTCCATGCGGTCCTTCACGAGCCGACAGGCGTGGAGCACGGTGCCGTGGTCACGGCCGCCGAAGGCCTCGCCGATGGTGTTGAGCGAGGTGCCGGTGAGGCTGCGTGCAAGGTACATGGCGATCTGGCGCGGGAAAGCGATGTGCTCCGGCCGACGCTTGCTGCTCATGTCCGCGAGGCGGAGGTCGAAGTGCTCGGCGACGCGCTTCTGGATGGCCTCGATGGTCAACGCATCGCGGCTTTCCTCCTGCAGCAGTTCGCGGAGGACGTCTCCGACCAGTTCGATGGTGGGCTCCTTGCGGCTGAGGGAACAGTAGGAGCAGATCCGGGCCAGGGCGCCTTCGAGCCGGCGGATGTTCGAGCGGATCTTCTGGGCCACGAACAGGAGCACGGGTTCGGGGAGCTTGAACTCCATGCTCTCCTGCTTCTTGCGGGCGATGGCGAGCCGGACCTCGATGTCCGGCGGTTGGAGGTCGGTCACAAGGCCCCACTCGAAGCGCGAGACCAGCCGGGCTTCGAGGGTCTTCAGTTCGGCGGCGGGCCGGTCGCAGGTCAGCACGATCTGGCGGCGCGAATCGTGGAGGGCGTTGAAGGTGTGGAAGAACTCCTCCTGAATGCGCTCCTTGTTCTCGAGGAACTGCACGTCGTCAATCAACAGCACATCCGCGTGCCGATAGCGACGTCGGAACTTGCCGAGGTCGTTGCTCTGGATGGCCTCGATATACTCGTTGGTGAACTTTTCGGACGAGACGAAGGCGATGCGCGCGTGGCGCCGGCTACAGGCGACGTGGTGGCCGATGGCGTGGAGCAGGTGGGTTTTGCCCAGGCCGACGCCGCCGTACACGAACAGCGGGTTGTAGGCCTTGCCCGGGTTGTGGGCGACCGCGACGCACGCGGCGTGGGCGAAGTTGTTGTTACTGCCCACGACGAAATTGTCGAACGTGTTGCGCGGATTGAAGTCGACCACGGTGGGCGGCAGCGAATCCTCTCTGGACCGGCGGGAGGGCGGCGGGGGGGGCGGCGGCAGATGCTGGCCGTTGGGTCGCGGGTTTCCGACACCAGCGGGGCTGATGAGAAACCGGACCGTCAAGGCGCGGCCGGCGGCCTGGCAGACGACGTCCTGGATCAGGCCGAGATAGTTGCTCTTCAGCCAGAGTTCAGTGAAGTCGTTCGAGACCTCCAGCGTGAGCTCCTCCTCGGCGAGGCTCCGCGCCCGCAAACTGGCGAACCACAGGTGGTAGATGTGCGGATTGAGCTGCTTGCGCAACAGACTCGCAGCCGACGCCCACACTTTTTCGCCCGTGGTTTGCATGGCTTGCTCGCTTCCACCCACGTGCGATTCCCCGAATTGTTCACCACCCCTTGTCACGGGGTCGTAACCTCCCGTTTCACAGCCGGTTGCACGACGCAGCTCCCGCCTTCGTGAGGCGGGGATGAGCGGGGCCGACGTGGCGGTTGGAGGGGTCTGGAAATCACACGCAAGTAACTGGTTGTTAAAAGGTTAAATCTAGAAATCTCACCGCAATCTGAGGTCCTGCAGACCGGGTCCGCCGCTCAACCCGCCGGTGGGCTCACCCTCCGGTTCTAGGTCGCGCTTCGGCGGGTGACCAGCAGAACATATTCGCATTTGCTCACGGGTTATTCACCGGTCACTTTAGCCGCCCGCCGCGCTTTCGACGCCCGTTCTCCAAGGGGCAGCAAAACTCAAATCTGTCCCGTGCAACCGGGACCAGAAGGTGGGTGCCGGAGGGAACGCCCTCGCTTCAGATGGCCTCGTAACCCTTCTCGCCCGTCCGAATCCGAATCGCCTCTTCCACGGAGCTGACGAAGACTTTGCCGTCGCCGATCTTGCCGGTGTGGGCCGCCTTGACGATGGCCGCGACCGCCGCCGCGGCCTGGTCGGCCGGCACGACCAGCTCGATCTTCATCTTGGGGAGGAAATCAACGGTGTACTCGCTGCCACGATAGATCTCGGTGTGGCCCTTCTGGCGTCCAAACCCCTTCACCTCTGCCACCGTCATGCCTTCAACACCCATGGCGCCGAGGGCCTGTTTGACGTCGTCCAGCTTGAAGGGTTTGATGATGGCCTCGATCTTCTTCATGGCGGTTCAGGATGCACGCCCGGGCATCCTGCGTAACAACCAACTTCGACGTGTAAACAGGATTCTCTTTCTCTCGAGAAAAACACCCCAAGAGCCTGGAGATAATCAGGTTGCCGGGGCGGATCGCAGGACCAGTTCGAGCACCATCGCCAGGGCCGTCACCGCCACCATCAGCCCCGAGGGCATGAACTTCCGCGTCTTCGACAACCGCAGGGCGAAGACCACCAACAGGATGGCTTGCAGCGCCAGGGCGATGTTCAAACCGAGCGGTTGCCGGAGGAACACACAGACGGCCAGGGCAACCGCGAAGGCCACCGATGTGTAGAGCGACACCCGGCTGCCCGCCTTGACATAGCCCATCACCCCGCCCACGAGCAGGAGAACGACGTAAACAACGAGGACTGAAACAGCCATCGGAAGAGAGGTGACTAGCCCGGAAATCTCACACCCGCTGTAGGCGCCGACGCGCGGAGGCGTTTGGGGCCACGGGCAACACCACTTCGCCTCCTCACGTCGGCGCCTACAGTCGGTCGCAGTTTCATGCCGGGAAAGGTCAGACGAGAGTCTTGCGCAGAAAACGGAGGCCCTTGATCGCGATGTCTTCGCGGCTGGGCTCGATCTGCCGCCAGATGGCCGCGGCGCGGGCGATGATCTTCACATCCTTGGTGAACGACTCGATGACCACGCCGGCGTTGTACTTCACCTTCTTGAGGGCGGGGGCGATTTCGTCCCAGGCGATGTGGTCGTTGCCTGGCGTGCCGCGGTCGCTGCCGCACGCGTGGAAGTGGCCGAGGAGTTTGCCGGCCTTCTTGATGGCGTCCGCCTGGCACTTCTCCTCGATGTTCATGTGGAAGGTGTCGAGGTGGACCTTGAGCGCCGGGCTGGCGACGTCATCGATGAGCTGGAGGACCTGGTCGACGGTGTTGATGAAATCGGTCTCGAAGCGGTTCAGCGGCTCGACGCAGATCGACACGCCGGTCTTGGCGGCGTACTTGGCGAGGGGCTTGAGGTTCTTGACCACCAGTTTCCACTGGGCTTTGTACTCGGCGGGTTCGGCGCCGCCGATGCGGCCCACGGCCGAATACACGGGGCCGGCGACCACCGGGGCGCCCAGCACGCCCGCCTGGTCGATGAGGGCCCTGATGTAGGCCTGTGAGTTGGCCTGCGCCTCGGGCGTGCCGCGCAGGTCGCGGTCCGGTCCGAACGCACCACAGACCGAGCAACACTCGAGACCGGCCCGGTCCAACTCCGCCCGGATGAAACCTGGATCGATGGCGGCCGGGTCGTCGATGGCGATTTCGACCGCGTCAAAGCCCCACTTCTTAAACGTCTTGAACCACTGGGTGCTTTCGTGGGTGAAGGGAAACGTGAACAGGAAGGTGTTGATGCCGAATTTCATAATGATCGCAGGTTGCGGCGAGGCTAAGTTGCCCCGCCCGGGTGTCAAAGAGTTTTCCCGGCCGTTTTCGCAGCCGGTAGGCGCCGACGTGCGGAGGCGTCGAGGGGCTGGGACATCCCCCCCCGTTCGCCTCCTCACGTCGGCGCCGACGGTTTGCCTTGAGCCCCTAAAGAAGCCGGCCCTGGGTCGAATCGCCGGCCTTCAACCCGAGTTTGCGGTAGCTGAGTTCGGTGGCCACGCGTCCCTGGGCCGTGCGTTTGAGGTAACCCTCCATGATCAGGTAGGGCTCGTAGACTTCCTCGAGCGTGTCGGGTTCCTCGCCCACGGCCACCGCCAACGAGTTCACGCCCACAGGTCCCCCTCCGAACTTCACGATGACCGCTTCGAGGATGCGCTTGTCCATCTCGTCGAGCCCGTCCGAGTCGATCTCGAGCATGGCCAGCGCCCGGTCCGCCAGGGCGGCGTCGACCCGACCGTCCCCCCGCACCTGGGCATAGTCCCGGACGCGCCGCAGGAGGTTGTTTGCGATGCGGGGCGTGCCCCGGCTGCGGCGGGCGATCTCGAAGGCCCCGGCGGTGTCCGTCTCGATACTCAGCAGCTTGGCGGACCGCGAGACGATCTGCTGGAGGTCTGCGGCCTCGTAGTAATCGAGGCGCTCGCGGACGGCGAACCGGGTGAGCAACGGGGCGGTCAGCAAGCCGCTGCGGGTGGTGGCCCCGATGAGCAACTGACGCGCGGGAGGTTCGAGGCGGACGCTGCGGGCGTTGGGGCCCTGGTCGATGCGGATGCCGGAACGCTTGAAGTCCTCCATGGCCGGGTAGAGGTACTCCTCGATGGTTTTCTGGAGCCGGTGGATCTCGTCGATGAACAGGATATCGCCCGCCTCGAGGTTGGTGAGCAGCCCGGCCAGGTCGCCCGCCTTCTCGATGGTGGGGCCGCTGGTGTTCTTGAGGCTGGTTCCCATGGCCTTGGCGATGATGTTCGCGAGGGTGGTCTTGCCCAGGCCGGGGGGGCCGTTCAGCAGGATGTGGTCCAGCGGTTCGCCCCGCTTCTGCGCCGCTTCGATGGCGATTTCCAGGCGCTCCTTGACCTTGGCCTGGCCGGTGAACTCGGAAAACAACGACGGACGCAACGTCACGTCCAACGCTGCGTCCGGCTTGTCCAATCCACCGGCCATCATCCGCTCCGCCATGGCCGGCGAGCATGGGAAAACCGCCCCCGGCAAACAAGGGAAAAGGCTGGTTCTTCCAGCGGGGTCAGTCCCGGCTATTGGTGATTCCTCGCCTGCTTCAGACAATCAGCCACCGTGTGCCGGCAGCCCAACTTGCGGGCCATGAGGGGAGGGCTTACCCGGGCGAGGCGGCGGCGTCAGTGAATGACTCTTCAATAGCCGGGACTGACCCCGCTAGGCTCGACGTCCCGCGCCAGCACCACGCGGAATCCCAGGTCGCTGCACCGCACCAGCACCCCGTAGCTGTCGCGGTTCGCCGACCGCGCGTGACGCGCTTCGTAGAGCCAGGATCCTCCCCGCACGGCCCGCAACGTCCCGGTGGGCGCGACCGCGACGTTGGTGACCTGCCCGCCCGGCAACCGGCTGCGCCAGCCGTCCAGACACCACTCCAGCACGTTCCCGTGCACATCGAAAAGACCCCAGGCATTGGGCTTCCGCGTGCCCACCGGGTGCGTCGCGGATTCGGCGTTCCGGCTAAACCAGGCATGGTCGCGGATCAGTGCCGCGTCCGCGTCATCGCCGAAGTTGAACCGGGTCGTGGTCCCACCACGACACGCATACTCCCATTCCGCTTCCGTGGGCAGACGGTAGGCGTAGCCCTCGGGCAGGTTCCCCGCCTGGCGCTCGAGTGCCGTAAGGCGGCGGCCGTAATCCGCCGCATCCTGCCAGCTCACCTTTTCCACCGGGTGCAGGGCCTGGCCCTCGTGATGACTCGGATTCGTGCCCATCAACGCCAGATACTCAGCTTGGGTCACTTCGTGCTGCCCAATCCAGAAACCCTCAGGTAGCACCACCTGCGTCAGCGGTCCTTCATCCAGATCCCGCTCCCGCTCATCGGGGGGACTGCCCATGGTGAAAATCCCCGGTGGGATCCACACCATGCCGGCGCGCGCAACCACCGCGGGATCCGGCCCGCCAGCAGCCGAATTCGCCCCCGTTCCGGAATCCGGCGACCCGCCGATCTGCGCGACCCAATCGGCGGGCAATGCGGCACCCTCCCCCGCCACCATCGCATCGACGCGCCCCGCGTACACCCGCCACGATGCCCGCCACCCGAGCCGGAACTCGAGGTCTTCCTCCACCGGTTGTGCCGACACGGTCTCCCCGCGGACCCATTCCAGCCGTGCTCCGGGCTGTCCGCTGTGGGGAAACGTCACGCGGCCGATCGTGCCCGCCGCCCAACGCACCTCCGCACCGGTGGTCTGAACCCGGAACCGGTCGGTCAGGAGTTGGCCGGTGAAGAAGTCTCCGTTGCGCAGGCGTACCCGGACCCGGGGGTCGGACGGTTCGCCAACGCTCGGCGTCAGGCGGCGGACGGCCTTCAGCAACGTCGCGTGCCGGACCTCGCGCGGAGGGGTGTCCCCGGCAGCCTGGAAGTGAAAGTGAGTCCCGGCAAGGAAGCCCGTGAACCGGTCGCCCCAGTCGGTGATCACGACGCTCAAACCCGCCCGGTCGTCGGCCAGATCCAGGGCTGCCACGGCGCTGACCGGCAACCGCAGCTCTCCGTGAACGGTGTGCAGGTCGAGGTGTTCCTGCGCCAGGCGACCGGCCAACCGCGAACCATCGCGCAGGAACAGCACATCCTGATCCGGCGCCCGTAACACGCCCAGCACCACGGACAGCGGCGAAGCGCCAACGACCGAGTCGACCGGCTCCCCGGCCGATGACGCACCGAGGCCCAGCCACAGGACCAGGCAGGCAGACGCAGCCCGCCGGACTGCGTGCTTCAAGCCCCTCGTAGGCGCCGACGTGAGGAGGCTCAACCTGGCGTGAGTCTCGTCACCTCGACTCCTACCGCCCTGCGTAGGCGCCGACGTGAGGAGGCTCAGCCTGGCGTGAGTCTCGTCACCTCGACTCCTACCGCCCTGCGTAGGCGCCGACGTGAGGAGGCTCAACCTGGCGTGAGTCTCGTCACCTCGACTCCTACCGCCCCCCGTAGGCGCCGACGTGAGGAGGCGTCGTGGGCCAAGAGCTCGCTCCAGGGGTTTCATCGCGGGGGATCGCGGACGATGAACAACCCGAGCGCGGCGCCGCCGAGGGCGGCCGCGATTCCGTAAAGCCAGGCGAGGGCCAGCCATTCGTCGCGGGCCGCCGCCACGCCCCCGAGCACCTTGTCCATCGTCCGCACCATCTCCAGGTACGACAACTCGGGCAGCCCGGCAAAGTCGAAGAACAGATTCGAGACGTGCCACAGGGCGATGGCGCCCAGGATGGCGATCAGGGTGCTGCGCGAGATGACCAGCAACAGCAGGGTCAGGGTGACCAGCAGGAACGCGCACCCCAGCACCTTGCCCAGCCCCACCACCATCCAGACGGTGGTGACCGAGGCCGTGCGCGATTCGAGGTCGTCCTGGCCGGCGCCGGTCAGGGCGTTCAAGAACGTCTTCATCCGACCCGGCTTCTCCTCGGGCGGCGGCAACACGATCTTGACATCGGCATCCCGCCCAAGCAGGCCGAGCGTGCCTTGGCCCTGGAAACGGACGATCGCGTAGTTGCCCGCGCGTCCCCAACGGTCGGGCTGGGTGGTGGCGCCGAGCCGGTCGATGGTGCCGGAGAACTCGGTCTTGCCGACGGTGAGGCGCGCGGTGAGGCCGGGGCGGAGGCGTTTGAACTCCTCGAAATCGTAGATCGGCACGCGCACCTGGTATTCATCGAGCCGGGCCAACGTCAGCAAGTGTCCGCCGAGGGGGACGTGCTGGGCGTTCTGGATGAGTACTTCGGTGACATAGCCCGAGAGCGGGGCGGTGATCGTGGCGCGCCCGAGGCGCTGACGGGCCTCGCGCACGCGGGCCTGGGCGTTCTGCACCTGGCGCTCGGCCGCGGCGATGGCGTCCTGGGCAATCCGCAACTGGTTCTCGGCGGTCTGCAGGTCGCGTTTCCGGGCGCGGATCTCGGTTTCGCGGTCCGCCTGCTCGAAGCGGCTGAGCAGGTCCTTGGCCATGAGCGAACGCTCGGCCCGCTCGAGGGCGTCCTCGACCTGCGCCACGCCGCGCTGCGCGTCTTCGTAGCGGCGCTGGGCGTTGGCGACCTCGTTGCGAGCGGTTTCCTCGGCCCGGCGTTCGGTCTCGAACTGGTTGAACAGCTCGCGATCGTCGAGCACGACCAGCACATCGCCCGCCTGGATCGCATCGCCCACCTCGATCTTTCGCTCGAGCACGGTGCCGTAAGTGCCGGCGAAGATCTTCTGCGGGTCCCAGGCTTCGACCTGGGTGTTGCGCGCCTGCGACAGGACCTGGCCCGCCTCCGAGCGCACGAGCTGGTCCTGGCGGATCGCCCAGAACGACGCCGGCAGGAGCACCCCGCCCACCATCAGGGCGACGGCCAGGCCGCGGGCGAGGAGCTTCCCTCCGACGTACTCCCCGCGCGTCAAGCCCCGGCTCAGGATGGCGTCGTTCAGACAATCCTGCTCCCGCGCAAACGCGCCGCCGGCGATGAAGATGACGCCGTGCATCCAGACCAGCAGGTAGCTCACGTATACCGCCTCGAGCATCTGGCTGGCCGCCTTCTGTTCGGCCTGCATGCCTTTCAGTGCCAGCACCGTGACCAGCCCGCTCGCCAGCAGAAACCCCCGGGCCAGCCAGGAGCGCGTTACCGCGTCAAGATCCGCCCGCGCCAGCAACGCCACCGAACGCCCCCGACCGGGAACGCGGCGGCGATCCCCCGGCGTGCCTTCGCCGTCCGAACGCCCCAGATTGCCGGCCAGACCCGGCGGGGTGCGGCGAAGGGGCGCGGCGGCCGTCTCAGGCAGCGGCGGCGCGGAGGAATCCCCGGAATTCATCGTCGGTGATCAGCTTGAGGTACGCGTCCTCCAACTGGCGTCCGGTCGAGTTGATGCCCTCCACGGTGACGCCACATTCGCGGGCCAGTTGCAGCACACGCTCGACGACCTCGCCCGCCGTCTCGTGCGGGGCCAGCTCGAGACGCACCCGGCCACGCTCCGAAGAGAGGTCCGGGCGTCCCAGCCGGTCCGGGAGGGCGGCGGCAAATCGCTCGAGGTCGCCGCGGAGGCGAAGCTCAAGCTGACGCTTGGGCAACCGCGCCTCCAGGGTGGCGCGCGAGCCGTCGAACAGCAGTTGGCCCTGGTTCAGGATGAGCAGGCGATCGCAGACCCGGTCGATGTCGCCGAGGATGTGCGAGCTCAGGATGATGGTCTTGCGCCCGCGCAGTTGTTCGAGCAGCTCCAGGGTCTGACCCCGGCTGATCGGGTCCAGACCGGCCGTGGGTTCGTCCCACACGAGCAGCTCGGGATCGTTCATCAGCGAGGCGGCCACGCCCAGCCGCGTCTTCATCCCGGTCGAGTACGTCCCCACGCGGCGACCAGCGTCGTCGGTCAAACCCACGGCGCGGATCAGCGTGCCCAGCCGGGCCTGGGCCTCGCGTCGCGGCAACCCGAAACACGCCGCGACGAACTCGAGGTAGCGGATCGCGGTCAGGTCCGGCGGGAAGGCTGGGTCGTCGGGCAGAAACCCGATGCGCTGCCGCAGCAGCTTCGCGCCCGGGCTCATCCGCTGGCCGAACACCGCGATTTCCCCGGCGCTCACCGTCAGCAGCCCGAGCGCGAGCCGGAGCAGCGTGGACTTGCCCGAGCCATTGGCGCCCAGCAAACCCACCGTGGCTCCGACCGGCACGGCGAAGGACACATCCGCCAGGGCGATCTGCCGGCCTTGGTACACCTTCGTGACGCGGTCAAACTCGAGGGCCGCTTCCACGGGGGCAGCGTAGGGTCAGCCCGGGGTCCGTCTCAAGGGAATTGCCGGCAGACTCTCGGACCCGTGGGAAGCGGCCGGTTCCTGTGGGACCGGCTCCGGGGCCTTGCACCATGCAAGGTGCAGGCCGAAAACCCGCAGCACGGGTTCAGGGAGCACCGCCCTCAGCCGCATTCCCGATGTTCGTAATCGGCGGAGAATCCAAGACGGGTAGTCCCTCCACCGATTACGAACATCGGGGATTGGGGAAGTGGCGTGGTTCTCTTGAATCTGCTCAGGGCCCATCAACCGACCTGGCTGGATGCCCCTCTTGCAGTCTGCATTCTGCCTCCCGCATTCCGGCTCCTGGGAGGGACGGCCTTGGGCTCCGGGACCTTGACGATCCTCAAAGCGCACGGGGAAAGCCGCGCTATACTACGGCCATGAGCGACAAACCGCTGATGGATCCCCACGCGCTGGCCGTCCTGTCCCTGGCTAATGAGACTCAGTTCGCCCCCCACGGCATCGTGAGCCGCACCCTCTTGCGCACGCCCTATGGCCGGTTGGTCCTCTTCGGCTTCGACGCCGGGCAGGAACTCACCGAGCATACCTCGCCGCACCACGCCATCGTGCAGGTTCTGTCGGGTGTGTGTGAATGGACACTGGGGGGCGAGACCCGCACCTTGCGGGCCGGGGAACTGCTCTACATGCCGCCGCATCTGCCGCACGCCGTGAAGGCGACCGAGCGTTTCTCGATGCTCCTCACCCTCACGCAGGCCAACCCCCAGCCTGCTTAGCCCGGGTGTTCCCCAGCGCGGCATGCAACCGCGACCGACTGTAGGAGTCGAGGTGACGAGACTCACGCCAGGTTGAGGGGGCGGTAGGAGTCGAGGTGACGAGACTCACGCCAGGTTGAGGGGGCGGTAGGAGTCGAGGTGACGAGACTCACGCCAGGTTGAGGGGGGTAGGTAGGGTGACGAGGACTCGAGGTGGGGGCGGTAGACGAGACTCACGCCAGGTTGAGCCTCCTGACGTCGGCGCCTACGACCGCAATGCCTCCTCACGTCGGCGCCTACGGCGGGATGCGAGTTCCGGTTTAGCGCGCCCGCCCCCGGGACCTTCTCCCCTCGCTGGTTCGGCGATCCTCCGCATGATGTTCCTGAATCTTGTGGCACTGATCGGACGTTCCGCGATGAGCTTCCCATCGTAGATGATGCTGAACATGCCGTAGGGCGTTGGCAGCGCCCGCGAAGCCGCGGCGGTCCGAACACGAACCACTCTCGGCTCCAGGCCCAATGCCCTGGACGCCTCTGCAATCTCCCTCACCCACTTGGGGACCATCGGGCACTGATCGGCCGCCAGGAGGGTCAGGCCCTTCCTGTACCGCTGGCAGAGGCGATTCCTGTCAACGTTGAAACGCGGATCCGGCGCCGTCTTCTGCAGTTTCCTGGCGAGCAGTTCATAGGGAGGGATGCGGTCCACCACCAGAAACCCCGCTTTGATGAACACGTCGCTTCTGGCCATGAGAGCATCCGAACTGGTCACCACCGCAACCCCGTGGCACTTGCTCTTCCTGGCGTCCCTGAGACAGCGATCCAAGAGGAGCGACCCCAGCCCCTTTCCCTTGTGTCGGCCGTTGATCATCAGGCAATGGATGACCAGGTAGCCCTCCGCCTCCACAGGTCTCCACGCCTGATTGCCCAGCGCGTACTCGATCATCCCGATATCACCGGATGCCCGGGAGCGGAGCACGTGGAACCTCAGGCCTTCCGCATAACGTGCCTTGAGCCACTGCGATTTCCGATCATGCCCCTCGCTCCGCCCCGCCCGGTAGCCGCAGAAGCCGCAGGCGCTGATGTTCCCGACATGGTTCTCAACGATATCGCACATTTCGTCAGGCCATCTCGAGCACGGCCTGGACGAGCTTGTTGATGCCGGCCTCGGCCTCGGTGATCCGCCCGGCGAGCATGTAGGCCGGGGTGGTGACGATTTTGAGGCGGCGGTCCACCACCACATTGTGCACGGTGCAGTTCACGTGCCGGGCGCCGTCCTGCTGCAGCGCCTGGGCTGTGCCGGCATCGTTGCCAATCGTGAACTCGAGGTGCTCGGCGCCAAAGAGCTTCGCGGCCACGGCGGGCGCGATGCACGCAAACCCGAGCGGCTTGCCTTGTTGATGGGCCTGCTGCAGCACCTGCGCCACCTCCGCGTTGACCGCGAAATCCGGGCCGGCCAGCGCGAACGTGCAGAGATTCTTCGCCGCCCCGAACCCGCCCGGCAGGATGATCGCGTCCACGTCCGCCAACCGGAGTTGGCTCACCGGGAGGATCTTGCCCCGCGCGATCCGGGCGGACTCGACCAGCACGTTGCGGCGCTCGCCCGGGACGGGTTGCTGGGTCAGGTGGTTGACCACGTGGTGCTGGGCGACATCCGGCGCGGCACACACCACCCGCGCGTTGGCCCGGTCGAGGGCGAGCAGGACCAGGACGGACTCGTGGATCTCGGCGCCATCGAAAACGCCACAACCGGGAGGATGACGGCAGCGCGTTTCATATCCGGCACGGTACGGAAACCGCGGCCCCGATACAAGGGGCGGACCAACTCCACCATCGCTTGCCCGGATCTTCCGTACCCGCTGGAGGCGCGGCGTGAGGAGGCGGGCGAGCGAGGATGCGACTTCGCCTCCTCACGTCGGCGCCTACAGCCCCTCGCGGCGACATCACCCCTCCGGCAAGGAGGACGCCGCGGCTTTCGAGCGCAATCCGGTCATCGTCAGCAGCGGCAGCACGTTGAAGTGGCCGTCATCCTCGTGGACGATCGCGTAGGAGGCGTTGGGCGGAAGCCAGATGTAGTCCGGATGCGGCACGGCGTACTCGCGACCGTCGGCCATGCGGAGCGTGAACGGGATCCCGCTGGCCACCGCCGATTCCAGTTGAGTCCGAGTCATGCGGGACAGTTGCCCACGGCTGGCGGGGGCGCAAGCGCCGGGCCAGGGCCGGACGAAGCGACCGCGAGATGGTCGCCCCGGAAAACACTTGTCCGGGCTGCTCCCGGACGGCAGCCTCGTCGCACGATCATGTGGCCTTTCCCAACGTCGGCACACCCGGTCCATCCAACATTTACGCCACGGGGGATGTGACCACCGCCGTTCGGGCCGCCAAGGCCCTCCTGGATTTCTTCCGGACGCAGCGGTCCCGGTTCCAGGCGATTACCGAGGGCCGCGCGGATCCGGCGAATCCGATGCACCGTCCGCACATCCGTTTCGATGGGGAGCGATTGGCCGAGGTGAACCAGCGGTGGTCGCACGCCCAGAACGATGCGCTGGGTTACTTCCTGTGGTGGTACTGCCGGTTGGCCCGCGTCGAGCCGTCGCTCCGTCACCCCGAGGCCTGGGAATGTCTACGCTGGTTCCCTGCCTACCTCGACGCGATCCGGTTCTGGGAGGACCCGGACAGCGGGCATTGGGAGGAAGTGCGGAAGGTTTCGGCCTCCTCCATCGGCGCGGTGGTGGCGGGGTTGCGGCAGATGAGGCTTCTGGTCCAGGAACACGCCGCGGCCAAGGAGGACAGGATCCGGCTGGATCGTTTGATCGAGCACGGCGTGGCGGCGCTGCAGCGGATTCTGCCGTGTGAAGCGCGCGAACCCCAGGCGCTGTACCGACGCTACGACGCGGCCTTGCTGTTCCTGCTCTATCCTCTCGAGGTTGAGGAGCTGCTGGACCGGCACGCGGCCACCATTGTAACCGACGTGACCACCCGGCTCCAAGGCGAGCATGGCATCCGTCGTTACCTGGGCGACTCGTACTGGTTTGCAGACTACAAGACGAAGCTGCCGGCCCACCTCCGGACCGCCGACCTCAGCGCGAGCACGGCGCCGCGGGACGCTTATCTGCGTCCGGGCGAGGAGGCGCAGTGGTGTTTGTTCGACCCGATTCTGTCGGTGATCCACGGGCGGCGGGCGATGCGGCAGTTGAGGTGTCAGGAGGTCGAGCACGCCGAGGAGTCACGTGGGCTCCAGGTGCATTACTTGAACCGGGCGTTGGGTCAGTTGACGAGTGGAGGTGAACACGGCACCGAACTCCGCTGCCCGGAAGCGTACTACCTGTGTGAGGGCCGGTACGTCCCGAACGACCACACGCCGCTGCTGTGGACACAGGCCAACCTGTGGCTCGCCCTGCACGAGATGCGCCGTGCCCTCCAGACGGGCGTGCCGGCCCGCGTTGAGAGTGGTTGAACGAAATGAGGGTTTACGAGATGCTCGCTGCCCGGCTGTGGCGGTGAACCAGCCGCCGTCGGTACGACGCGAAACCAAAACCGCATGGCCCACGAGCTGTTCCAGGACCTGATCCGCCGGGTGCGCGAGTTCATTCACGCATCCGACGCGGTGCTGTCTGGATCGGTCGGGGCACAGGACCGCGTATTTGACGCCCTGGCTCTCGAGCTCTTCGCCGCGCAGTACGACGCGGTCCCGCCTTACCGGGCGCTTTGCCAGGCGCGCGGCCTCACGCCCCGAGACGTGACGACGTGGCGTTTCCTACCCGCGGTGCCCACGACCGCGTTCAAGGACTGGGATTTCACCAGCCTGGCGCCGGCCGAACGCCGGACGGTCTTCCATTCCAGCGGCACGACGGCGGCGTCGCGGAGCCGGCACTTCCATTCGGCGGAATCGCTCGCGCTGTATGAGACCTCGGTGTGCGCTGGTTTCGCGCCCGCCCTGCTCCCCGAGTGGACGGCGGGTGGGGGTCGGTTCCGCTTCGTGGTGCTGGCGCCGCCGTCCACCGCGGCGCCGCACTCGTCGCTGGCCCACATGTTCAGCACGGTCGCCACCGCGTTCGGCAAGGGGCCGGCAACGTATCTGGGTGAAACTGATGGCGCGGGGAGCTGGCGGTTGAACGTCGGACGAGCCTTGCCGGCGTTGGCGGGAGTGGTCGAGGCGAACGAGCCGGTGGTGGTGTTGGGCACGGCCTTTGGCTTCGTGCATCTGCTCGAACACCTCGAAGCGGCAGGCGCGCGGCTGGCCTTGCCCCCCGGTTCGCGCGGCCTCGAGACGGGCGGGTACAAGGGACGGTCGCGCGAGCTGCCCAAGGCGGAGCTGCACCGGTGGATCGAGCGTTGCCTCGGTCTGACGTCGGAACGATTGGTGTGTGAGTACGGCATGAGCGAGCTGAGTTCCCAGGCGTACGACGGCGCGGTGGGCGTTGCTACGGATGCCCCTACGGCGGGCGGCGCGCCGCCGGCGTCCGGGCGGTGGTTCCGGTTTGCCCCGTGGGCGCGGGCGTGGGTGGTGTCGCCGGAGGACGGCCGGGAAGTGGGCGAAGGCGAGACGGGGTTGCTGCGGGTGTTGGATCTGGCCAATGTGCGATCGGTGCTGGCCGTGCAGACCGAGGACCTGGCGGTGCGGCGCGGGGCGGGCTTTGAGCTGCTGGGGCGGGTGCCGGCGGCGGAAGCGCGGGGCTGCTCACTCCTGGCCCGGTGAAGCGGAGCCGCGCATGAACCCGGGAACCTCCTCAACGCCGCGCGACCTGACGCGGGTGCTCTGGCTCGTGGGGCTGCTGCATGGGCTGAACCACCTGTACAACGTGGCTTTGCTGCCCGTGTACCTGCAGCTCCAGCGCGATCTGAACCTGCCCAGCGTGGCCGCGGCGACCTCGCTCACGACGGTGATGATGCTGGCGTACTTTCTGCCGAGTTATCCGCTGGGCGTGCTCGCCGACCGGTTGGACCGGCGTTGGCTGTTGACGTGGGGGCTGGTGCTGAACGCGCTCGGATATCTCGGGCTGGGATGGGCGCGGGACTACCCGACGGCGCTGGGGTGTGTCGTGCTGGCAGGGCTGGGCGGGTCCTTCTATCACCCGGCGGCAACGGCGCTGGTGGTCGGGCTGTTCCCGCAACGGACGGGCCGGGCGCTGGGGTTGATCGGGATGGGCGCCAGCGCGGGGTTCTTTTTGGGGCCGCTGTATGTGGGCTGGCGGGCGGCGAGCGTGGGCTGGCGGGCGCCGTTGGTGGAGCTGGGGCTGGCGGGACTGGCGGCGGCCGGCTTGTTCGCGTGGCTGTCGCCGCCGGCGCCCGTGGCGCGGGAACCGGAACGGCCGGGGGAGCGCGGGGCGTTGTTCGAGTCCCCGGCGCTGTGGGCGTGGTTCCTGGCGGCGGCGGCGCTGTTCAGTCTGCGGGACTTTGCGGCGTGCAGCATGGCGAGTCTGGGCTCGTTGTTTCTGCAGCAGGCGCACGGGATGGATGTGCGGACCACGGGGGTGGCGCTGAGCTCGATCTTCCTGGTGGGGGTGGTGAGCAACCCGCTGTTCGGCCATCTCAGCGATCGGGCGCGGCTGCGGTGGATCGCGTTCGTGCTCGTCAGCTCCGCGCTGGTGATCGCGGTGTTCCCGCGCGTGCCGCGTGCGTGGCTGATCCCGGCCCTTTTGGTGTACGGCTTCTTCATGCTGGCGAACTACCCGATGGTTGAGGCGGCCCTGCTGACCTCGGTCCCCGGCGCCGTGCGCGGGCGGGTGTTCGGGCTGTTCATCATGATCAGCGGGTTGGTCGGCAATCTCGGCCACTGGTGGGCCGGCGTGCGGGTCAAGTCGCTGGGGGAAGCCGCCGGGCGACCCGAGAGCTACCAGTGGACGTACCTGGGTTTGGCGTGTCTGGTCCTGCTGTCCCTGGTGGCGTTGCCCTGCCTGCACGCGCTACGCCGAAAGGAAGGGCTCGAACCGTGATGCCACTGCCCTCCTATTTTCTGGCGGACCGGCCTGAGCCCGGGCTGCTGACGCCGGCCATGATCACCGAGGCGTGCCTGACGCTGAAGGCCAACCGCCGTCGCTACCTCGAGGCGCGCCGCACGCCGGACATCATCGACGCCATCGCCGCGGTGGCAGAGGACTGGCTCGACCCGGCCAATCCCTTCCGTCAAGCCGCCCTCGCACGCGGTCCGGTCGAGCTCGGTTTCTCGCGGGAAACGTTGGCGGCGGGTCTCGATGCCTTCTTTGCCAGCCTCACTCGGGAGGGGCTCCGCGCGCTCGTAGTGCAAGACCTGGGGCACCTCGAGCGACTGGACCAGTTTTGTGCGCCGGAAGCCGAGGCGCGCAGCGGGCGGGCGTCGTGGGCGCGGGGGCCGGAGTTGCTGGCCCACCTCCCCGCCGGGCGACTCCCCAACGCGCCGCTCCTCAGCCTCGTGCTGGGGCTGCTGACACGATCCGCCCAGTTCATGAAGTGCGCCTCGGGCACGTCGCTGTTGCCCCGGCTCTTTGCCCATTCCCTGCGCGAGACGGAGGCGAAACTGGCCGCCTGTCTCGAGATCGCCGAATGGCCCGGCGGAACGGAACCCCTGGAAGCGGCGCTGTTCGCCCAGGCCGAATGCGTCACGGTCATGGGCACCGATGCCACGGTGGCCGCGTTGCGGGCCCGGGTGCCGACTCCGGTCCGGTTCCTCGGCTACGGACACCAGCTCAGCTTCGGCTATGTGGCGGCAGAGGTGCTGGCCCATCACAACCTCCCGCGGGTTGTGGCCGCCGCCGCGCGCGACGTGGCGGCCTGGAACCAGCTTGGTTGCCTCTCGCCCCACGCGTTCTACGTCGAGGCCGGCGGCCGCAATTCCCCGGAGCGGTTCGCCGCCGCTTTGGCCGACGCCCTGGCGGGGCTCGAAGCCACCGAACCCCGCGGCCCACTGCCCGTGACGGAAGCTGCCGCCATCGCGGCGCGGAGAGGCTTCTACGAAGTGAGGGCGGCGCATTCCTCGGACACCCAGCTCTGGTGCAGCCCGGGCTCGACCGCCTGGACCGTGGTGTACGAGAGCCAGCCACGGCTGAGCCCCTCGGTGTTGCACCGCTTCATCTACGTCAAGGCGGTGGCGGGGATCGACGAGGCGCTCGAAGGCGTGGACGAGTTTCGAGGGCGGGTCTCGACGGTCGGTCTGGCGGCGTCCGGGGCCCGGGAGCAGGCGCTGGTGCAACAGTTGGCGCAGTGGGGCGTCAGCCGCATCTGCCCGCTGGGGCGGATGCAGCAGCCGCCCCCGGACTGGCGGCATGATGGCCGGCCTGCCCTGGGCGATCTGGTGCGCTGGGTGGATTGGGAGCGGCCGCCGGCGTGGTAGCGGAGTTTGGGAACATGAGAATCGAACTGCGGAAGACCTTTCAATTCGAGGCGGCGCACCTGTTGCCGCACCTCCCGGAAACCCACAAGTGCCGGCGCCTGCACGGCCACAGTTTCCAGGCCGAGATCGTGGTGGCGGGCGAGTGTGACGAGCGCTTGGGCTGGCTCATCGACTACGCCGACATCTCGCGCGCCTTCAAACCGCTCTGGGAACAGCTCGACCACCGCTACCTGAACGACGTCCCCGGCCTGGAGAACCCGACGAGCGAAAACCTCGCCCGCTGGATCTGGGAACGGCTCAAGCCGGGACTGCCACTGCTGACCGAGGTGGTGGTGGCTGAGACGTGCACGGCGCGGTGCGTGTATCGGGGTTGAGCGGGTCCCCCAGCGGCAACGCGTCCGGCAGAGGCGCAAACTCGCGAATCTTCTCCCACAGGCCGGATAGGTCCTTGTTGACGTCGCCGCTCAGGCAGTCGGTGATGTCGGCGGCCGCCTCGGGGTATTTGTCGATGACCTGCTTGAAGCTGAAGTTCGGATTGTAGAAGGCGTAAACCAGCTTGCGCATGTTCTCGATGCCCTCGCGCAAGGTCGCGCCATAGCGGGCGAACCGCCCGGGAGCGAAATCGCCGGCAAGCGCGGCGTCGTGGACCGCGTCCGCCGCCATCACCCCGCTCTTGAGCGCGAGCATGAGGCCGCTGCTGAACACGGGGTCGAGGAAGCAGAACGCATCGCCCACCAGCAGCAGGCCCGGCGCATAGCAGTGGCGGGCGTGATGGGTGTACTCGCTGGTGACGTAGTACGGCCCCACCTGACGGCCTGTCGCGAGGTGGTCCTTGATCCAGAGGTTCTCGTTCACCTCGCGGTCGAAGATCGCCTTCGGGTCCTTGACCCCTCCGCGCGTGAGGTACTTGCCCTCGGCCACGACGCCCACGCTGACCCGGTCCCGGTGCTGCGGGATGTGCCAAAACCAGCCCTTGTCCGGCACAAAAGCCACCGTGGTCTGGCCTTCGTCGATCCCCGGCTCGCGTTTGGAGCCTTCGTAGTAGGTCCAGACCGCGACCTTGTTCAGGTACGGATCCCGGACGCGCCAGCCCTGGCGGACGGCGGCGAAGCTCTCCTTGCCGGTGCAATCCAGCGTGATGGGCGCGCGGTACTCGGCCAGCGTGCCATCGCGGTGACGCGCGCGGACACCGGTGACGGCGCCGTCGTCGCGGAGGAACTCGACCACCTCGGTCTCCTCGCGGACTTGGGCACCGCGTTCCCGGGCGTGGTCGAGGAGCATCTGGTCAAACTCGCTGCGGAGGACCTGCCAGGTCTGGGCGACGGTGTCCTTGTCGTAACGCGTGAAGAAGTAGAACGGCTGGCTGGCGGTGCCGTTGGGCTGGACGAACACCACGCTGTACTTCTTCTGGAACGAGGAAGCCCGCATCTTCGGGATCAGCCCCAGGCGCTCGAGCGGTTGGTAGGTGAAGGGGATCAGCGACTCGCCGATGTGGTAGCGCGGGAACTTCTCGCGTTCGAGCACCAGCACCCGGTGGCCGTGCGTGGCCAGCATCGCGGCGGCGCTGGCGCCCGCCGGGCCGCCCCCCACCACCAGCACTTCCCACTGCTCATTCGTTTGCATACGTCGTCGCCGTTGTGTTGGCCAAGGTAGCGAACGGCTCCCGGGGCGCAAATGGCGCACCGCCGGGCTCAGGTCGACTCCCCACTGGGTTCACCGACATAGGGGGGCAGGGGATGGGCGGCGAACTGCAGGGCCGCCTGCGTGCGGGTGTGGACGCCGAGCTTGCTGAAGACGCGGTCGAGATAGTGGCGCACCGTCTTCACGCTCAGACGGAGGGCCGTGGAGACTTCTTTGTCGGTCAACCCCCGAGCCACCTCGGACAGCACCCGCAGTTCACCGGGAGACAGGACGCTCAGGGGATTGCCGGCGGCCGTGCCCGCCGCCGCGGGAGGTGTCGCGTCCTGGCCCAGGGCCGGGTCGAATACGGGTTCGCCTTTCGTCACCTCGCGGACGGCGTCGGCGATGCGCCGGGCGTCCCGGTGTTTGAGCAGGTAGCCGTCCACGCCCGCTTCGAGGGCGGCGAGGACGAGCGGCGGGTCGGCATAGGAGGTGAGGCAGAGGATCCGCACGTTGGGATAGTGCAGCTTGGTGCGCCGGCACAGGTCGAGGCCGTCGCCGTCGGACAGCCGCAGGTCGAGCAGCACCACGTGGGGCAACAGCTCCCGCACCCGCAGCCAGGCTTCATCGACCGTGGCGGCCTCGCCCACGATCCGGATGTCACCGGCAATCTGCTCGACCAGCCGCAGGCCGGTCCGGACGATGGGATGATCGTCAACCAACAGGAGGCGGATGGGAGGCGGGCGCGACACAGCAGGTGAATCAAGGGGTTGAGGAGCACGGCGGCTCCGTGGGTGCGTCGGCGGGTCCGGCGGGTGGTTGCCCCGGCGGCCGCAGCGGGAGGCGTACGCGCACCGAGGTTCCAAGGCCGGCGACCGTTTCGAGCTCGAAGCGTCCGCCTAGCTGAAAGGCGCGGCGTTCGAGGGAGACCAGCCCCACCCCCGCGCCGGTCCGGCGGGCGGGGTCAAAGCCGCCGCCGTCATCGCGGACTTCGAGGAGCAGCACGTCGCCTTCGGCGGCGAGGCGGACTTGGATCCGTTCGGCCGCGGCGTGCCGCAGACTGTTGCTGAGCGCCTCGCGCACGAACGCGGCCAGTTGCAGGGCTTGCGCCGGCGTCAGCCGGGCCGAGGCGACGGGGTCGCAGTGAAGCTCGAGGGCCGCCGGCGAGGCGGGGCGAAGGCGGCGCACGACTGACTCCAACACCATGGCCAGCCCCAGGGCGGGACGCGGGGCGTCGCCGGCCCGAAGGTCCGTCATGAACTGTCGCAGTTCGCCGATGACCGCGTCCAGATTGGCACGGCTTTCGCCCAGGCGACGGCCGGCCTCCGGCGCGACGCTCTCGACGTCGCGCGCGGTTTGGGTCAGGCCGAGCTGGACGGCGTAGAGCGATTGGATGGCGCCGTCGTGCAGGTCGTGACTCAGCCGTTCGCGCTCCCGCTGGACGGCCAGCAGGGCGTCGCGCGCGTCCTGGAGCGCCGTCGCGCGTTCGGTCTCCTGCAGGCGCCCCCGGACCTGGAGCGTCAATACCCAGCACATCAGGCCGGTCGTCAGCAGGCCCCACCCCCCCGCCCAGTGGGCCCGGTAGCGCGTGGACTGGAGGTCGAACAGCGGCGTCGTGTGGAAAAACAGCGTCCAGCGGTCGCCGTACATCCGCCACAGATGTGTGTGTAGGAAGGCGGGCCGAAACCGGGGGTCCGCAGCGCGCAAGGGCTGGTCGTCCGGGTTCAACCAGGTGCCCGGGCCCACCGCTTCCGGCGAGGCGGCGTGGATCTCCACCCGGATGGACGGTTCGCCCGGGCCTTGCGCCTCCCGCAGCATCGCCCCCGGGTCCAGATTCGCATACAGGTACCCGGTGTTCAGATTCCAGCGCAGCCAGAATTGGTTGAAGAGGTTCTCCTCGGGCGGAGGCAGGGCCCGCCAGCATCCGCCGCGCCCCGGATGGTAGGTGGGCACCAGCATGGTCGCCCCCCGCCCGGGCTCACCTCCGTCAGGCGGCTGGAGGGGCTGGTGGCCAGCGATCTTCACCTCGTCGCGGTACACCGCATCCAGCAGCTTCGCATCCGGCGGCTCCACCGCGGCCAGGATCTCGCGTCCTGCCTGCTGGATCTTCGTGAACGGCGGCGGGACGACCTCGAGGGGGGTCGCCGGCTCGCGATAACGCCGCTGCTGGACACGGCCGGTCGCCGTGTTGGTCACGCTCGCGATCGCGCCAAAGTCCCCGGGCGGCACCCCGGCCTCGCCGAACACATCCCATACCCACACACGCCAGGTCCTGGCCTCATTCAGTTCGGCGGGCAGGTCATAGAAGCTGGCGGCCGGCCGGGGCGACGGATCCCGGACCCAGGGGGCGAGGCGGTCCATGACCTGGCCCGCGGCGGTATTGGTGGCGTATCCAAGGGCCAGAATGCCGGGGAAGTTCCACTGCGGTGCGGCCTGGTTCATGAACTCGTCCCAGACCTCGAGCGTGGGCGACTCCTGCTCGTTGAGAACGCGCTGCAGAGCGCGGAGCAAGGCCTCGACCGCCTCGACCCGCCGTTCCAGATCCACCCCCAGGGCGTTGCCCAACTCGTAGAACCGGGCCGTGTCCAGACGCTGCGCCTCGCGCACCAGCCAGGCCACCAGCGCGACGCTCAACATCACGCCCACCACCCCCACTGCGGCCACGAGCCGAAACGCGCGCCAGGGGGGGCGCCCCCCCGCGGCGGGAGCGGCGGCGGTCGGGGCGGCCGCCGGCGGCACGGCCGGGGCAGGTTGGGAACCCTCGCCCCGTTGGCCCGAAGACGACCTGGTGGTTTGCACGCCGGCACCTTGGTAAGCGATTGGCAGCGGTCTGTCCATTGCCACCTGTTATTCCTGATTAGGGGTATTTACCCCTATTGCCCCCCGCGCCCGCCGAGGAGAGAGTCGCGCCCGCGGCCATCGCGTGGCTCGATGCGCCGCCGAAGCCCGAGCACAGAACATAGATCTGAAAGCGACATGAAGAACCTGGTTCGTTTGTTGATGGCCGTGGGGACCGCGGGGGCAACCCTCCCGACCCACAGTGCCTTTCTGACGTTGGACCTCTCCGGGTCCGTCAACTCCCGCATGCAGACTTACGCGGGTGCCGCCAGCGGCTACCCCGAAGGCGACGTCACGCTCGGTGGCGTGCCCTTCGCCATTCCTGCGGGCGGCGACAATGTGTGGAACGCGAGCGTCGCCGGCGGCAACAACCCCCGCACACTGAGCGTCACGGTCGGCGTCTTCGGCGTCGAAAAGGTCCACACCCTGATCAACACGTGGTGGGGGGAAACCGGGCCGGGCACACTCGCCTCGATCCGATTCCTGGGCACGGGTGGGCTCGACCACACGGTGGCCCTGGACGGAAACAGCGACATTCGTGACTTCCTGGACAGCAGTTTCTCGAATGCGATCAACGGAACCACGACGACGGAGGTCTTCTCCGCGGGAGCCGGCCGCGGCAATGCGGTGCGGCTGGACAAGCAGACCTTCGCGCTGCCGGCGACGTTCCAACTGGAAACCCTGCTCGCCATCGAACTCATCGACGCGGGAGCGGACCAGGTGCAGCGCATGTTCCTCGCCGGCGCCACCGTGGAGACGGCGACGGTCATTCCGGAGCCCGGGACTTGGGGAATGCTGGCGGCGCTGGGTTTGGTGGGCTTTGGCTTGAGCCGACTCTTGCGAGCCGTGGGGGTCGCCCCGGCCGTCGGACCTCGTTCCTGGGCCGGCCGGGGACGCTCGATTCCGCCACCGTCCGACGCCTGCGGGGGGGGTGTCTGGCGCGGTTTGGCCGTTACTCGGGTCCCCAGCCCGCCGGGTTGGGGACCCGAGGCAACGCTGCCCGTTGTTCCCGGGCCAGTTCAGAGGCCGCGGGCGTGAGACAAAATCCCGGCTGCCTCGTCGGCTGATCCACTGTGTCCTCCTGAGCTCTGTGCTGAGCCCTGTTCCGGTTTTTCAGCACAGAGCTCAGGAGGACACAGAGAACCACCGCAGCGGACAGCCACCCTTTCGGTATCTGACTTTCCAGGTGCCTCAGCGCAAGATCGAGCCCGGAACGAACGATCCGGAGAGGCCGCGGAGGTCACGGGATTTCCTTTTGACTCAGCGAGGGTCTTGGGTATGCTCGCCCCCCACTTTTGTAGTGGTTCTATGGCCAAGCTGTTTATCGAGGACGTCGATTTCACGGGCAAGCGCGCCTTGATCCGGGTGGACTTTAACGTTCCCCAGGACAAGGCGACCGGGGCCATTACGAACACCAAGCGGATCGAGGCGGCGTTGCCCACGATCCGTTACGTGCTCGAGAAGGGCGGCTCGGTGGTGCTCATGAGCCACCTTGGGCGCCCCGACGGCAAGCGGATCGAAGCTTTCTCGCTCAAGCCGGTGGCCGCGAAGCTCGAGACCCTGCTCGGTCGCCCCGTCCGCTTCCTCAACGACTGCGTCGGTCCCGAAGTGGAGGCCGCGTGTGCCGCCGCCCGACCGGGTGACGTCATCCTGCTCGAGAACCTCCGGTTCCACATCGAGGAAGAGGGCCGGGTGAAGCTTGAGGACGGCACGAAGCTCAAGGCCGATCCCGAGAAGGTGACGGCGTTCCGCGCCTCCCTGACCCGCCTGGGCGATGTTTACATCAACGACGCCTTCGGCACAGCGCACCGCGACCACGCGTCGATGACCGGGGTGCAACTGGCCCAGCGCGCCTGCGGTTACCTCATGAAGAAGGAGCTCGACGCGTTCGCGGCCGTACTCGATCACCCGCAGCGGCCGCTCCTGGCCATCCTGGGCGGGGCCAAGATTGCCGACAAGATCCCGCTCATTGAGAACCTGCTGGACAAGGCCGACGAGATCATCATCGGCGGTGGGATGGCCTTCACCTTCAAGAAGGTGCTCGACGGCATGGCCATCGGGAACTCCCTGTTTGACGAGGAGGGGGCGCAGAAGGTGCCGAGCTTGATCGAAAAGGCCAAGGCCCAGCGCAAGGCCCTGCTCCTGCCGGTCGACTACGTGTGTGGCGACCGGTTCGCCGTGGACGCACAGGTGAAGGCTGCCGATGACGCCTCGGGCATCGCGGACGGCTGGCTTGGCCTGGATGTGGGCCCGAAGTCCACCGCGTTGTTTGTGGCCGCCATCCGCCGCGCCAAGACCATCATCTGGAATGGTCCCCCAGGCGTGTTCGAATTCCCGGCCTTCGCCGGCGCCACCCAGGCCATGGCGGACGCCATCATCGAGGCCACCCGCCGGGGCGCCACCACCGTGATCGGCGGCGGCGATACCGCCACGGCAGCGAAGAAGTTCGGGGCCGACAAGCAGGTCACGCACGTCTCGACGGGCGGGGGCGCGAGCCTCGAGTTCCTCGAAGGCAAGGTGCTGCCGGGGGTGGCGGCGCTGAGCGAGGCGGGCGGTTGCGCCTGTTCCCATTAAACGGCTGGCCACGGAGCTTTCCTGCAGCGAGCAGACAGACTGACCATGAACAAAGACCGCAAACTGATCATCGCCGGCAACTGGAAGATGAACAAAACCGTCGGCGAAGCGCTGGACCTGGTGAACGGGCTCAAGCGTGAGTTGGCGAACGTGAAGGAGATCGATCTGGTCGTGGCCCCGCCTTTCACGGCGCTGAGCGAGGTGTCGAAGGCGATCCTGGATTCGAACATCCGCCTCGGGGCGCAGAACATGAGCGAGCACAACTTCGGGGCGTACACCGGCGAGATCTGCGCGGCGATGCTCAAGGAGTTCTCGGTCCGTTACGTGATTCTGGGGCACTCCGAGCGGCGCCAGTTCCAGCAGGAGTCCAGCGCGCTCATCGCGAAGAAAGCGCTGGCCGCCCACGCGGCGTCGCTCAAACCAATCGTGTGCATCGGCGAACTGCTCGAGGAACGGAAGGCGAACCAGACCGAGCGGGTGCTCGAGACACAACTGCGCGGCAGTCTCGCCGGGCTGAGCACCGAGCAGGTCGAGGAGACGATCATCGCCTACGAACCGGTGTGGGCCATCGGCACGGGGCTCACTGCCACCGCCGAGCAGGCCCAGAGCGCCCACGCCTTCATCCGCCAAACCCTCGTCGGGATCGTCGGCGAAGCCACGGCCAAACGCGTGCGCATCCAGTACGGAGGCAGCGTGAAGCCCAACAACGTGCGCGAGCTGATGAGCCTGCCGGACGTGGACGGCGCGCTGGTGGGGGGCGCCTCGCTCGAAGTCCGCAGCTTCAGCGAAATCGTCAAGCAGTCCATTTGAACCGCTTTCCCGGCCCTCTCCCATGCTTTCCCTGATCATTGGCTTGCTCACGCTGGTGCTGGTCCTCAACAGCCTGCTCCTCATCCTCATGGTGCTGGTGCAGTTGCCGAAAAAGGAGGCCGGCCTCGGCATGGCGTTCGGCGGCGCTACCGCCGACGCGCTGTTCGGCGCGGGTTCCGGCACGGTGCTGAGTCAGTGGACCAAGTACGCCGCCGCGGCGTTCCTCATCCTGTCCCTCGGGCTCTCGGTCCTGCGCAACCACCAACATCGCTCATTGAACCGTGGCATCGTGGATCAGCTCGGCGGCCAGACGCCCGCCGCCGCTGTCACCCCCCCGCTGGCCATGACCAACGTGGTGACGCAGCCCGTCGATGCCGCCTCTCCGCCGGCCGCAGGCACCAATGTCCTTCCCGTCGAGGCAAACCCTGCTGCCGAGCTCACCGTTCCGACTCCGCAGCCCGCCCCGGCCCCAGGTCCGACCGAATAGTCCCGTCCTCCGGATGAGCCGCGGGCGGCGCACCTTCGGTCGCTGGCCGGAGGGTTGGTGTGTGCCGCGGGCGGCGCTAGGCCTCGCCGCCGGAGCGCTGCTCACGGCCTGCAGCCCGTCCTTGCCGCCCGCCGACCTCGTCGTCATCAACGGCGCGGAGCCCGAAAGCCTCGATCCGGCGCTGGCGCTCAGCGTCGAGGATCTGCGCGTCACCCTCCCCCTGTTCGAAGGCCTCACCCGCAACCACCCCGTCGATGCCTCGCCCATCCCGGGACTCGCCGAGTCCTGGACGCTCTCTCCGGACGGTCGCACCTACACCTTTAAGATCCGCACCAACGCCACCTGGTCGACCGGCGAGCCGATCACCGCGGCGGACGTCCTTTACTCGTGGCGTCGGGCCCTCGACCCGGCCACCGGCGCCGGCTACGCCAGCCAGCTCTTCTTCCTCGAGAACGCCGAGGCCTTCCACCTGGGAAAGCTGCCGGACCCGGACGCCTTGGGCGTGCGTGCCCTGGGGTCGCACCGGCTCGAGGTGCGGCTGACACATCCCACGCCGTTCTTCCTCGATCTCTGCGCCTTTCCCACACTGGCCGTCGTCCCCCGCCAGGCCATCGAAGCCCACGGCGACCATTGGATCCGGGCCCGACCGCTCCCGGTGAGCGGGCCCTATCAACTCGATTTCTGGCGCCTGAACGATCGGGTGCGGCTCCGGCGGAACCCGCATTACTGGGACCGCGCCCAAACGGCGCTCGAGGTGGTGGACCTGCTGACCGTCGGCAACCCGGCGACCGCCTTCAACCTCTACGAGACCGGCCAGGCCGACGTGATTTGGGATCGGAGCCTGGTTCCGGCCGAGTTGCTGGACCGGTTGCGCGCGCGGCCTGACGCCCATCCCTTCGATCTCCTGGCCGTTTACTTCATCCGCTGCAACACGACCCGAGCTCCGCTGGACGATCCGCGCGTGCGACGGGCGTTGTCGCTGACCATCGACCGCCAGCGGATCGTCGAGCGGATCACGCGCGGAGGCGAGAAACCCGCTGGCGGGTTGGTGCCGCCTGCCACCGCCCACTACGAAGCGGGAGACCATGTTCGCTTCGACCCGGCGGCGGGGCGGCGGTTGCTGGCGGAAGCCGGCTATCCCCAGGGCGCCGGGTTGCGCCCCTTGCGGTACCTGTTCTGGACCACGGGAGGCGGCACGGGCCAGGAACACGCCAAGGTGGCCGTCGAGCTCAAGCACATCTGGGAAACCGAGTTGGGCCTGCGGATCGAGCTCGATAACCGGGAGAAGCGGGTCTTCATCGCTGCCCAGCGCCAGCTTGACTACGACCTCAGCCAGAGCAGTTGGGTGGCGGATTACAACGACCCCAACACGTTCCTGGAACTCTTCGGAAGCGGCAACGGCAACAACCGCACCGGCTGGGCGTCCCCGCGGTACGACGCGTGGCTGCGGGCCGCGCAGGCCGAAGCCGTCGCGTCGGCCCGGCGGGATCTGCTCGCCCAGGCGGAACGGTTCCTGATCGCGGAGGAAGCCGTCGTGGCGCCGGTGTACTTCTCCAGCGGCTTCATGTTCTTCCGGCCCGACCGGATCGGTGGGCTCCACCCCAACGCCCTCGACGTCCATCCGCTCAACGCCATCCGCCGACTGCGTTCAAACCCGACCCGCTGAAGGGGGCTTCGAGCCAGCCCCAAGCAGACTCCATACGCAAGCACTGAAGTGGATTCCTCCGACCAGCCAGCCTGGAGTTCCCCTTCCCCCAATCCCCTATGTTCACAATCGGCGGAGAAACCCCTCCCGCTGGATCCTCCGCAGATTTCGAACATCAGGAATTGGTGGGAGGAGAGAACCTCCGGCTTCCCCCAATCCCCTATGTTCGCAATCGGCAGAGAAACCCCTCCCGCTGGATCCTCCGCAGATTTCGAACATCAGGAATTGGTGGAGGAGAACATCGCTTCCCCAATCCTATGTTCGCAATCGGCGGAGAACCCTCCGCTGGATCCTCGCAGATTTCAGAACATCAGGAATTGGTGGGAGGAAGAACCTCCAGCTTCCCCAATCCCCTATGTTCGCAATCGGCGGAAACCCTCGCTGGATCCTCCACAGATTTCGAACATCAGGAATTGGTGGGAGGAGAACCTCCGGCTTCCCCCAATCCCCTATGTTCGCAATCGGCGGAGAAACCCCTCCCGCTGGATCCTCCGCAGATTTCGAACATCAGGAATTGGTGGGAGGAGAGAACCTTCGGCTTCCCCCAATCCCCTATGTTCGCAATCGGCAGAGAAACCCCTCCCGCTGGATCCCCTATGTTCGCAATCGGCGGAGAAACCCCACCCGCCCGGCCCGGCCTTTTTTCGCGACACCGGAGCGAAAGAATTTAGGCTCCCCGCCATGAATCACATTCTCGTCCTGTTCGACTCCCACACCGGCAACACCGCCAAGATGGCCCGACTCGTCGCCGAAGGCGCCGCGCGCATCCCGGACACCGAGACGCGCCTGCGTTCGCTGGACGAGGCAACGGCCGCCGATGTGCTGTGGTGCGACGGCCTGGCGCTGGGCAGCCCCACCAACATGGGCCTGCTGTCGTGGAAGATGAAACGGTTCTGGGACGAGGCGATGCTCGAACATTGGATGAAGATCGACGGCAAGATCGGGTGCGCCTTCAGCTCGTCCGGCGGCTGGGGCGGCGGCACCGAACTGGCCTGCCAATCCCTGCTCACCGTCCTGGTCAACTTCGGCTTCCTCGTCTTCGGCGTCACCGACTACGCCACCTCCCTGACCACGCTCCACTACGGGGCGGTGACGGCGCGCGAACCGCGGTCCGAGGACACCCAGGCGGCGTGCCGGCTCCTGGGTCAACGTCTGGCGGAATGGACGGCCGTCTTCCTCCACGGGCGCGCCGAGCAGCACCCCGCGCGCAAGCTCGCCGAGCGCCGCGGGCCGGGCGCTGCCTGAGCACCGGTCCACCTCCCATCCGCCGGGACAGCGCGCGCTCCCGGACCGCTCGACGAACGTAAGCGGTAAACGGAGCGCATCTATGCGGCAAGAACCGCGGGCTGGTACCGTGGCGGAGTGAAGGATGATCAGAACGGTAACGGTGCGGTTTCTCGCAGCGAACGGGCCCGGTGGGTGGCGCGGTACCGGGCCAGTGGTTTGGGTTTGAAGCGCTTTGCAGCCGAACACGGCCTCCCGCCCGGGCAACTCCACTACTGGGTGTACGCTCCCGGTCCGGTGGCGGCGACCGCGGGCGGAGCCCCGGTGTTTCAAGAGGTCCGGTGGCCGGAGAGCCTGACTCACCCGGGCGGCTGGGCCGCGGAGATCGTGGTGTCGAGCGGGGCGACCGTACGGCTGCGAGAAGGCACGGCACCGGCATGGGCGGGCGCGCTGCTCCAAGCCTTGGGAGGGTCATGCTCACGCTAACGCCCGCGATGCGGATCTTCGTGGCGGTGGCGCCGGTGGACCTGCGGCGCGGGTTCGACGGCTTGTGCGCGCACGTCCAAGCGGTGCTGGAGCAGCAGGTCGTGGAGGGCGGGCTCTTCGTGTTCACCAATCGTCGGCGCAATCGGCTCCGTTTGTTGTGGTTTGACGGCACGGGCCTCTGGCTGGCGACCAAACGGCTGGAAGCCGGTTCGCTGAGCTGGCCGCGCGCCCAGGGCGTGTCGGTGGGGTTGCGACCTGAACAGTTGAGTGCCCTGATGAGCGGGCTGGAGGTGCAGGAAAAGCCGGGCTGGTACCGGCGCTGAAGTTTTTTGGGGAGGGGACGCCTTTTCTGCTGGCTTCTGCTCACGCCCTGCGGTAAAGCACCGGGCCGTGGACGCGACGATGGTCTTACACGGGCGGCGGTTGCCGGCGCGGGCGTTGCACCAGGTGCAGGCCCTGGTGGCGAGCCATCCGGAGTGGAGCCGCTACCGGCTCTCGCGCGAACTGTGCGCGTTGTGGAACTGGCGCACGGCCGCCGGACAGTGGCGGGACATGGCCGCCCGCACGGTGCTCCTGAAGCTGGAGCAACGGGGCTGGGTGCGGTTGCCGCCGCGACGGAGGGTCTCGCCCAATCGCCAGCGTTTGGCCGCGCCCGCTCCCCGGGACTGGGACCAGCGAGCGATCCGCGGTCAGCTTGCGCAGTTGAGTCCGGTCGGGATCCAGGAAGTGAGCAAACAGCGTGAGGGGCGGGAGGAACTGCGCTCCTTGCTGGCGCGCTTCCACTATCTGGGCTACCGCGCACCGGCGGGCGAGAACCTGCAGTACGTGGTGCGGGACCGGGCCGCTCGCCTGCTGGCGGGGGTCGTGTTCGCCGGGGCGGCCTGGAAGTGCGCGGCGCGGGACCAGTGGATCGGCTGGCACCGCTACCAACGGGAAGCGCGGTTGAACCGGATCGCCAACAATGTCCGCTTCCTGCTGCCGCCTTGGGTCCAGGTGCCGCACTTGGGAAGCTGGATCCTGGGGGCGTTGGAAGGGCGGATCGCCGGGGACTGGCAGACCAAGTACGGCCATCCGGTGGTGTTGCTCGAAACGTTCGTCGAGCCAGACCGCTTTGCCGGCACGTGCTACCGGGCGGCCAACTGGGAGCGGGTGGGCCAGACGACCGGACGAAGCCGAGCCGATCGCCACCGCACCCTGCAGGTACCGATCAAGGACCTCTACGTGCGGGCGCTGCGCGCGGACTTTCGCGCGGCCTTGTGCGCATGAAGCCGACCGGGGACCCAAGCCAGTTAGCGCGTCTCGGGCCGCAACCGGGCGCTGGGCAGAAAAGCCCGGCTGGAAGCCGAGGCCACGCGACTCCGGTCGGCGCACGCCCGGCTCAAAGCCGACACCGCCCGTCTGCAGGCCACGCACCGGGAAATGGTGAAGCTCAAGGAAGGCCTGGAAGCGCAGTTGCAGGAGGCCCTGCTGGAACTGGCCGAGCTCAAGCGCCAGCTCTTTGGGGAGAAGAGCGAAAAGCTCACGCCGGAGGAGGAAGCCCAATTGGCCGAGGTCGCCGCTGACCTGGAGGAACAGGCCCAACGCGACCCGCCCGCTAGCGAGGACGTGCTCGAGGACCCGGCGGACTCCGCCTCGGACCAGGGATCGGCCCAAGACCCGCCGCGGCGCAAGCGCCGACGCCGGCACCCGCTGCCCGAACACCTGGAACGCGAGACGGTGGTGCTCGAGCCCGAGGGGCTGGCATCCTGTCCGCACTGCGGGGGCACGCCCGGATGCATCGGCGAGGAAGTCACCGAGGAACTGGAGTACGTGCCGGCGAAGGTCGTGGTTCGGCGGATCCTCCGGCGCAAGTACGCTTGTCGCTGTGGGTGCGGCGGGGTCCGGGTAGCCCCCTTGCCTCCGCGCCTCTTACCCCAGAGCCGACTGGGCCTGGCGCTGGCGGTCTATCTGCTCCTGGCCCGCTTCGATGACCACATCGCCTACTACACCCTGGAGCGGATCTTCCGCGAACGCTACGGCGTGGAGCTGCCCCGTCAGCAAATGGTGCAGTGGGTCGAGCAGATCGCCTGCCTGCTCCAACCCCTGGTCCGGTTGATGTTCGAGCAGATGAAGCAGGGCGGCTACCTGCTGGTCGATGAGACGCCGGTCAAAGTCATGGACCCGGAGGTCAAGGGCAAGTGTGCCCGGGGTTACCTCTGGTTCTATGCGGTCCCCGACGGCGACGTCTTCCTGGACTTCCAGGGCACGCGCGGGCGCGACGCCCCGCACGCCCAACTGGCCGGTTTTGCCGGCACCATCCAGACCGACGCCTACGAGGTTTACGACTCCCTCAAGAAAGTCCTCAAGGACCTCGTACGTATCGGATGTGCCGCGCACTCGCGTCGCAAGTTCCACCGGGCACTCAAAGACGGCGACCGGCGCGCGATTTGGTTCATTGCCCAGTTCCGGCAACTGTACCGGGTCGAGCGTGAAACCCAGGCCCTGAGCGTCGAGGAACGCCACCAACGCCGCCAGCAAGAGGCGGCCCCGATCTGGGCGCGGCTCCAGGAGCGGGCGCAGTCGCTCCAGCCTCAGCTTCTGCCCCAGAGCCGTCTGGGCAAAGCGGTCAGTTATCTGATCAACGAATACCAGGCGCTGATCGGTTACCTGGCAGCGGGGCACTACCGCATCGACAACAATCTGGTCGAAAACTCGATCCGAGTGCCGGCCGTCGGTCGTCGCCGGTGGCTCTTTATTGGCCATCCCGACGCCGGTTGGCGCAGCGCCGTCATCTACTCGCTGATCGTCAGTTGCCGGCGGCGTGGCATCAACCCCCAGGAGTACCTGACCGATGTGCTGCGCCGCCTCCCCGCGATGAACATCACCCAGATTGCAGAACTCCTGCCGGCGAACTGGAAACCGCCACCGCCCGCCCGCCTCTGAGCCCGCCGCCGCTGGACCCCGGCCGGTTCCATCCCCCCGTGGTTCAAACCGAGATCTCCTTGAAGCCCCATCGGAGCATCGCAGCCAACCCCTGGCCAGATGCAGCTCGCTTGACGCTTACCGACGAACGACGCCCTCGTCGCTTCCGCCGTTGCCAGTCCGTGCGGCGAGCCTATCTTCGCCGGGTGCAGCGCACACGGGACATCCTCTCATCCGGGCCGGCCTCCGCCCACCGCGCCGGCCCCACCCCGGAGCCACCGCCGCCGCTGACCAGCCGCGAGCGGTTCCTGCGGGCCTGCCGTTGTGCGCCGCTGGACCGCCCGCCCGTGTGGCTGATGCGACAGGCCGGCCGTGCGCTCCCGGAATACCGCGAGCTCCGCCAGCGCTACTCCTTCCTCGAACTCGTCCAGACCCCGGCCCTCGCCGCTGAAGTCACCCTCCAACCGATCCGCCGGTTCGGCTTCGACGCCGCCATCATCTTCAGCGACATCCTCGTCATCCCCGAGGCGCTCGGCCAACCCTACGCCTTCCGCGAGGGCGGCGGGATCCAGATGGCCTGGACCCTCGAGTATGCCCACCACGTGGACCGCCTCGACGGTCGCGCTGTCACGGACCGCCTCCAGTACGTGGCGGAAGCCCTGCGCGTCACCCGCGCCGCCCTCGGCGATGCCACCGCCCTCCTGGGCTTCGCGGGTTCGCCCTGGACCCTCGCCAACTTCATGCTCGAGGGCGGCAGTGCGCCGACCTTTGCCAAGGCCACCGCCCTGTTCCGCGAGAACCCCCGTCTCTACGGCCGCCTCGCCGAGAAGCTCGCCCTCGCCGTGACGGACTACCTCCGACTCCAGCTCGATGCCGGGGCCGACGCCCTCCAGCTCTTCGACACCCTCGGCGGTCTGGCCACGCCCGAGGATTTCCACGAAGTGTCGGGCCGCTGGTTGGGGGACATCGCGACCGAACTTCGCGACCGCGCGCCGCTGATCGTGTTCGCCAAAGGGGTTCACCAGTGGCCTGCCCTCGCCCAGCTCTGTGCCCAGGTGCTCGGCGTCGACGCCACGGTTCCCCTGCGCGCCGTAGCCGACCAGTTGCCGGCCCACCTCGCCGTCCAGGGCAACCTCGACCCCGCCCTGTTGCGCGCGGAGCCGGACGCCGTCCGCCAGGCCACCCTCGCGATCCTGAATTCCATGCGCGACCGGCCCGGCCACATCTTCAACCTCGGTCATGGGGTCCCACCCGACGCCCGCCTCGACTGCCTCGCCGCCCTGGCGGAGGCCGTCCGGACCCATCGTAACCCCTCGCCATGCGCCGCCTGAATTTCGACTTCGAGCTCGTCCGGAAGTACAACGTTCCCGGCCCGCGTTACACGTCCTACCCACCCGCCACAGTCTTCTCCGAGCAGGTGCCCTTCGCGACCGTCCTCCCCCACCTCCAGGAGAACAACCGCACCGCGCGCGACCTCTCGCTCTACTTCCACCTTCCCTTCTGCGAAACGCTCTGCTGGTTCTGCGGCTGCACCACGGTCATCACCACCGACCAGGGCAAGAGCGCGCGCTACGCGGAAACGCTCGGCCGCGAGATGGGCCTGCTGAAGCCGCTGCTGCATCCCGACCGCCGGGTCGTCCAGCTCCACTTCGGCGGCGGTTCCCCCACGTTTTCCGCGCCAGATCACCTGCGGCGGCTGGGCGAGCTCATCCACCAGCACTTCACCTTTGCCCCGAACCTCGAAGCCGGGGTCGAGGTGGACCCGCGGCGCCTGACGCGCGATCACCTCGTCGCCCTGCGCGAGATCGGCTTCAACCGCGCCTCGATGGGCGTGCAGGACAACCACCCGGACGTTCAACGTGCGGTCCACCGCATCCAACCCCTCGAGGTCACCCGCCAGGCCGTCGACTGGATCCGCGAACTCGGCTTCGGCTCGCTCAACATCGACCTCATCTACGGCCTCCCCCTGCAAACCGTCGATTCTTTCGCCCGCACGCTCGACGAGACGATCGCCCTGGCGCCCGACCGGTTCGCCGTCTTCAGCTACGCCCACGTCCCCTGGATGAAGCCCGCGCAGAAGATCGTCGAGTCCAAGGTCCTGCCCACCCCGGAGGTCAAGTTCCAGCTCCTCAAGCTCACCATCGAAAAGCTCGAGGACGCCGGGTACGTGTACATCGGCATGGACCACTTCGCCCGGGCCGCCGACGAGCTGGCCGTCTCCCAGCGCGCCGGCACCCTGCAGCGCAATTTCCAGGGCTACAGCACCCGGGGCGGCGCGGACATCTACGCCTTCGGCATGTCGGCGATCTCCCAGGCCGGCGCCGCCTACTGGCAGAACGCGAAGACGCTCCCCGTTTACCAGGGCCAGGTCGAGGCCGGTCAAATCCCTTACACCCGCGGCTACGTCCTCAACGCCGACGACCACCTCCGGCGCGAGACGATCATGCAGGTGATGTGCAACCTGCACCTCGACTACCCCGCCATGTCCGCCCGGCTGGGCATCGATTTCCCGGCCTACTTCGCCGCTGAACTGGAGTCCCTCGACGACCTCGAGGCGGACGGCCTGCTCCAACGCTCCGCCACGCGTCTGGACGTCACCGACCTCGGCCGCCTCCTGGTCCGCATCATCGCCATGCGCTTTGACGCCTACCTGCCCCGGACCGCCCAGCGCCGCCACGCCATGACCATTTAGCACTGGAACCATCGACCATGTCCCTTCTCAACGGCAAATTCGGAATCGTCTTCGGCGTCGCCAACAAACGTTCGATTGCCTGGGCGATCGCCCAAGCCTGGGCACGGGCCGGCGCGACCCTCGCGTTCACCTACCAGGGCGAACGTCTCAAGGAAAACGTCGCCGAACTGGCCGGCACCTTCGGGCCCGACACCCTCATTCTGCCTTGCGACGTCACCCGCGATGAGGAGATCGCCCGCGTGTTCGCCGCCGTGCAGCAGCGCTTTGGCAAGCTCCATCTCCTCCTGCACTCGGTCGCCTTCGCCCCGCGCGAAGCCCTCGAAGGCGACTTCCTCAACACCAGCCGCGAGGCCTTCCGCATCGCCCACGACGTCAGCGCCTACTCGCTTGTCGCGCTCGCCCGGGCCGCCGCCCCCCTGATGACGGAAGGTGGCAGTCTCCTGGGCCTCAGCTACTACGGTGCCGAAAAGGTCGTGCCCCACTACAACGTCATGGGCGTCGCCAAAGCCGCGCTCGAAGCCTGCACCCGCTACCTCGCCTACGACCTCGGCCCCCGCCAGATCCGCGTCAACTGCATCAGCGCCGGCCCGGTCAACACGCTCGCCGCCCGCGGCATCAGCGGCTTCACCGAGATGCTCCGCCATTACGAGGCCAAGGCGCCCCTCAAGCGCAACGTCACCGCCGACGAACTCGGCGCCACCGGCCTCTTCCTCGCCAGCGACGGGGCCGCCGCCATCACCGGCCAGGTCCTCTACGTCGACTGCGGCTACCAGATCATGGGCATGTAACGCCGGCCCCGGTCACCCGGGGACCTCGGCCTCAACGAGCTTCGCCAGGAGAAGCAGCGACTCCTGCCAGCCGAGATAACACGCCTCGGCCAGAATCACGGCACGCACGCCCTCTGTGTCCTCCGAGTCTCCGTGCTCCGTGACCGGCGTCCGCTCGGGTGGGGTGGGGTGGGGATGTCTCCGGGGAAGGGGAAGCGCCGAGGCGCGGAGGACCCAGAGGGCGGGGCGGGAGGGAGGGGCAGGGGAGCGAATGCGCGAGGACCGGCGGGCCGCCCTCATTCCTCAGTCAGGCAAACCGGCAGGGCAACTTGACGGCCCCGGCCAGCCGACGCAGGTACTCCTCGCGGGGAATCTCGATCGCCCCCAATTGCAGCGTCACCCGCGTCACCATCTGAACGTCGAGCAGGGCGAACCCCCGGGCCCGCAACCGGTCCACCAGGTGCGCCAGCGCCACCTTCGAGGCGTCACTCACCCGGTGGAACATCGATTCGCCCGCAAACAACCCGCCCACCGCCACCCCGTACACGCCGCCCACCAACCGCCCGCCCTGCCAGCACTCGACACTGTGCGCGTAACCGGCGCGATGCAGCCGCGTGTACGCCCCGACGAAAGCCGGCCCGATCCACGTGCCTTCCCGCCCCGGTGCCGGCGCGGCACAGCCCGTCATCACCTCCAGAAAGGCCTGGTTCACCGTCACCCGGAACCGGCCCGACCGCAGCACCCGTTCCAGACTCCGGGATTTATGGAACCGCTCGAACTCAATCACCCCCCGCGGGTCCGGCGACCACCATGAAATCGGATCCTCCGACCACGGGAACAAGCCGCTGCGGTACGCCAGCAGCAACCGGGGCACCGTCAGGTCGCCGCCCACGGCCACCAACCCGGCCCCGGAACCCACCCGCGCCGCCAGGCGCGGGTCCGGAAACCAGAGCCGTGAGGTCAATCGCACCGGAAGCACGCTCATACCCGCATCCGCAGCACGCACCCTGCCGTCTTCCACCGGCCGCGTCCAGTCGTGGCGCAACCGACTCCGCCGCCCGGCCGGAAAGAAGTCATGCGCGCAGTTGACAAGGGGGGTGGGAGACCCCACTTTTTCGCGCGTTAGATATGAGCATGTTCAGAATAATCATGCCCGCCATGGCGCACCGGTGCGTCGGCGCGGGGGTGTTCTGACGTCGAACCACCACCTCAACACACGAATCCGAAGTCTATGCGTACTGTTCTCAAGACTCTGGCCGCCCTTGGCCTGACCGCCACGCTGTCCAACCTGGCCCTGCTGGCCGACGGCGCCTGCGCCACCGCGGCGGGCACCTGTCCGGCCACGGCCGCCGCCAAGGACGCCGCCTGTTGCGCCTCCAAAGAGGCCTGTACCCAAACCGCCGCCAAGGCGGCCGCGAACACCTGTTCCGCCACCGACAGCAAGCTGGTGAAGGTCAGCTACCGCGTCAGCGGCATGACCTGCGTCGGCTGCGAAACCAAGGTGACCGGCGCGCTTTCGAAGATCGCCGGCGTCAGCGAGCCCGCCGCCTGCGCCCAATCCAAGGCCGTCAAGCTGGCCTACGATCCCACGAAGGTGAAGGAGGACCAGTTGCTGACCGCCCTCAACAAGACCGGCTTCAAGGTCGAGGCCGAGACCATTGACCTCAAGGTTGATGGCCTGAAGTGCGGCGCCTGTTCCGACAAGGTCAGCAAGAAACTGGCGTCCGTGAAGGGCGTGCAGGAACAGAAGGTCTGCCATGAAGGCCATAAGGCGGTGGTGACTTTCGACCCGCACAAGGTGTCGCGGAAGGACATCATCGCGGCCATCGACACCACCGGTTTCAAGGTGGTCCAGTAAGCTCTCCGCGCAGACGATTCTCCAGTCTGAAAGGCCGGCGGCCCGGGTCGCCGGCCTTTGTGTGTCGCGGGCTGAGCCGCGATCGCGATGGCGATCAACGCTCCCTTCGAGACTGCTTGCCGGCCCGGTTGCGGGACGCATCGTAAGCCGCTGACGACCGGTGACGTCCGGAGCGGCGAGCGTGGCATCCGGTGCTGGATCCTGGGAAGTGACTGGCTCGAGGCGATCCTCGCCCTCCCCGAGCCACGGTTCGGCAACACCGGCATCAGCACGTACGTCTGGGGGTTGAACAATCGGAAGGAGAAGCGCCGCCGGAACAAGCTCCGGCTCGCCAGTTTGCACCCGACGGCGTGGCGGAGCATGTGGGGGGGGGGGATCGGGCACTTCAGCCCGGCGACAACCCCTGTCCGTGTCACCGTCTTCCTCGCCGTCCTTGACCCTCCATGGCGCGTCCGGCAGGACTCGAACCTGCAACCTTCTGATCCGAAGTCAGAAGCTCTATCCAATTGAGCTACGGACGCACTTCCCTGCAAATCCCGCGAGCGCAGGCAGCGTAGGTTTCGCCCGGCTCAAACACAAGCAGGGAAATCGCGCCCGCAAGCACGTCCGATACCCCAGGAACCCGGCGACCACTCGGTGGTGCCGCCAGACGTTCAGTTCAGTTCCTTGACGTACACGTTCTTGAACTGAACCAGGCTCGGCGGGCTGTTCCAGTTGCCGCTGGCGTCTTTGCCGCCGTGATGCTGGAAGGCAATGCGCCCCCGGGCCGGCAGATCGGGAATCGTGGCGCCGGGGATCACGGTGACCCCGTTGAGCACCACGCGCACGGTCTGGCCCTTGACCGTGATTTCGTAACGGTTCCATTCCCCCACCGGCTTGTCGGCCTGGTGTCGAGGCGTCACCGCGGCGCGCAGCTCAGGCGAGGTGCGCGGATCCGTACGCACCCCGTACATCTCGCCGGACCCGATGGGCCAGCACCAGATGTTCACCTGGAACCGGCCGTCTCCGCGCAGGAACACCCCCGAGTCAGAATCCGGCAGAGCCAGGCGGTGTTCCTTCCCGGTGACGTCCCGGGCGTGCGTGCCGTCGGGCAGGATGTAGGGCACCCCCGGGTTAACATACGGGGTGGACTTGATGCGCCAGTCCACCAGCAGGACGAAGTCGCCGAGCTCGCGTTCGCACCAGAGGTTCTTGTCGCCGCGCGCCTCGCTCTCGGCGTCGTAGTCGATCGCGCCGTCCACGATGCGCCAGTGCCCGTTGTCGCCGGCGGGGACTTTCCAGCCGGTGAAGTCCCGCCCATTGAACAGAGCGGTGAAGCCGGGAGGCGCCGCGTTGTCGGCACTCCGGGTGGTGGGAACCAACAGGATGCCGGCGAGACAAAGGCAGCCGGCCAGAGGAGCAGTGCGGGTTTTCATGGGGCGCAGTTAATCCTTCTCGACGCCGCTGGTCCAGTACTTCCGAAGCTGCTCGGCCTCGGGCACCTGGAAGGGACGCACGATGCGGAAGCCTACCCACGGCGCATCCGAGTGCCACCAGACGCTCTTGGGCAGTTGCGGGTCGCGCATCTTCCAGGTTCGATCCGACGCCCGCCGGGCGGCGCTGCGGAGACGGTCGGGCGGGTCATCGTAGGAGCCGCCGCGCACCACGTGCGGGTAAGGGGCGGTGGCTTTGCTCCAGGGGTCCACCTGGCCGGTCTTGGCGAAGAGCGCGGCATAGTCACTCACGTACTCATCGAGGCACCATTCCCAGACGTTGCCATGCATGTCGTAGAGCCCCCAGGGATTGGGCTTCTTTCGACCGACCTTCTGGTACTTGAAATCCCCGTTCTCCTCGAACCATCCGTAGTCCTCGAGCCGGCTGTCGTCGTCGCCGAAGGAGTAGGCGGTAGTCGTGCCCGCGCGGCAGGCGTACTCCCACTCGGCTTCGGTGGGCAGCCGGTAGAAGTGGCCGGTCTTGGCGCTCAGCCAGTGACAGTACTTGTTGGCTGAGTGCTGGGTCATGCAGATGGCGGGGAAACCGTCGCGCCCCATGCCGAAGCTCATCTCGGTATAAGGTTTCGAGGGCCGGTTGACGGCGTCCGACACGAGGTTGACCTCGTCAGCGGTGGGGAAGTCGTTCCGGAGCTTCTTCTCGTCATCGGGGTACATGAACAGCTCGTACTCGTTCCAGGTGACCTCGAACCGGCCGATCCAGAACGGGGAGACCTTGACCTTCTGCCGGGGGCCTTCGTCGGGCTTGCGGCCCGGCTCGCCTTCGGGGCTGCCGATCTCGTACTCACCGCCGGGGACGGGGATCATGACATAGGTGACGCGGGTGCCGGGGATGGTGTTGGTGTAAGGCCGCATGTCGGTGGGCGCCTTGACCATCTCCTGTTCGAGGGTGGCCATGATCCGCTTCCAGATGTCCGGGACGGTGGCGTCGTCGTTGTCGGCCATCGAGCCGAGCTTGACGTAGGTCCCGACGGTGTAGGCGCCGTCCTTGAGCTGATGAATTTGGCCGTGGGTCGAGTACTTGGAGTAATCGGCGCCGTGGAAGAGGAGGAAGCCCTCCGCCAGGGGCAACGCCCCGAAGATCAGTTCACCGGACTGCGGCGTGAGGGTCTCGAGCAGCTTCGGCGCGTTGGCGGCATCGAACTGGAACAGGCCCGCGCTTTCCCCCTTGCCGAACAGCACCAGCAAGCGGTCGCTCTTGCCTCCGGGAACCGGCACGACCAGCTTGATGGGCTGGTCGAGGGCGAAGGTCTTCAGCGGGCCGGCCGTTGCGCTGGTGGCGCTGGCCGAGGTGAGGGGCGCGACCTGCAGGCTGGTCTGGCCGGGCTGGTAGAAGATCACTTCGGCCAACGCTTCGCCCCGGCAATGAGCAACGGCAAAGGCACTGTTCACCGGCAACCCCGGCACCTCGAGCACCCGTTCCGGCTCGCCCGAAGCAAAGCTGGCCACCGCGAACACGGCGTCATCGTCCCCCACCAGCACCCCCGCGGCCCGCGCCGGCCCGTTGCGCTGCAGCACCACGCGGTTCAGCCGCGTCGGCTGCCGCTGGACGGTTTCCTCGGCGATCACCGACCCGCCGAAGTCCACGCCGACATTCCGCACCAGCGTGGCCTTGAAGGGATCCGGATCGTTGTAGACGCTCACGATCAACAGGTCGTCCAGCGGGGTGTTGCCGTCGCCGCCAATCTCGACCGCCAACATTGCGGCGGGCCCCAGCGATTCGAACGCCACCGGTTCGGCCCGACTCCCCTGGCCGGGGTTGGCGGCCTCCACGACGGCGATCACGTTGGCATCGGCCGCGGTCACGCCGAGGGCGTCCCGCTGCGGATCGAACAACCGTCCCACCGTGATGCCGCTGACGTCCTTGACGCCGGTGACGCGGTTGTCCACCCAGCGGTAGGCGCCGTCGGGTTGGGCATAGCCCAGGCGGTACTTGCCGCTGGCCCGGTCCACGACCACCACGTCCGCCCGCCCGTCGCCGTCGAAGTCGCCTGCGCTAAAGAACTCCCGCTCCGTCTCATAGACCAGCGCCAGGGCGGCCCCACAGCCGATCCCGGTCGCCAGCGACCACAACCCGCCACGCAAACCCATCAATTTCATTGGCATCATAGCAGCTTCAGATTGAGCGGGACTGTTTCCGGCCCGAACGGATTTGTCAATCCGACGGGCCGGCCCGACTGACATATTCAGCCCGCTGCCGCGCTCCGGCGGGTTTCACCTGGCGACCATCCGCTCGAGGAGGTTCGCCGTGATGCGCTGGACCCGGGGGTCGGGACCCCGCGGCGTCGTGTACACCGAGGGCCGCACGTAGCCGGGGGGTTCGCTCAGGCCGTCCGCCCACCAGCAGGTCGAGGCGTTGAAGACGAAGTTGCCGCGCGGACCCGGATAGAGGGTGGCCGTGTACACCCCGCCGTTCGGCTGGCCGGGCGCGCTTTGAGTTGGGCCGGTAGCCACGACTTCGAGCCCGGAGATCGGCGCGGGATCCCCGTGCCATTCCCAGCCGACCAAGCCGGGGATGGCGTCGCCGTGCTGCATGCCGGTGCCCGCAAAGAGCCAGTGGTCCGGCCGCACGCAGGTCCAGTCCGCACCGCCCGTCCAGGGGCCCAGGTTGCGGGCGCCCACCAGTTCGCCCGAACTCGGACTCTGGTGCGGCAACGTCTCCATCCCCGCAATGGCCTGCGGATCGCGCGGCCCGTAGAAGTCGACCCGCTCGAACGTACGGCGTTGACCGCGGAAGTCGGGCTGGAACTCGATGCGGCCGCAGCAGGTGTTGCCGGACAGGAACGCGACATGGAGCCCACCGGCGATCGCGCGTTGCAGGTTCCGGAGCATCGCCAGCGAGTAGTATTCGTCGTGGCCCACCGACAGAAACCCGCGGGCGCGGCTCAGGCCGGCGGGATCGGTGTCGAGATCAAGGTTCGAGAGGTAGGAGACATCCCACCCGTGCTGCTCGAGCCAGTAGGCGAGGGGAAACTCCCAGAGAAAGAACTCGCCCGACCCAGTCGAGAGCGGGGCGTCGAGGATCTGGCAGTACTTGCCGTAAGGGCGGTTGAAGCTGGCCGCGACGTTGTTGCCCCAGTACCAGACATTCTGCCCGTCGTCATACAGCGAGAACTGGTCCGGCCAACGGTTGTAGGCCTGCCACGTCGTGTCCGAGCACTGGAAGAGCAGGTCGGCCGGGCGATCGTCCCGCACGACGAAGATCACGTAGCTCTGCCAACCCTCCCGCTCGGCGGTGAGCTTCCCCAGATACACGCCGCTGAGCCAGTCGTTCGGAATCCGGAGCGCCGCCGCCGCCGGCCACTCACAGTCCCGCAGGCGACGCGACCCCACCGGCGGGTCGGGTTGCGCTACACCGGGGAACGGTCCGAGGCGGGTCAGGAACCGTCCACCCGTGCCGCCGTAGTAACCGAGGCGGTAGAGGTCGATGGTGAAGGGCGAAGGGGGTCGGGTGCTGACGTGGAACGTAAGGGTCTCGCCGGCGCGCAGGCTGGTGTGCGAGACATACCCTTCGATCCATGGACACCGGTACTTCGTCGCGGGATCGACGGCCGTCTTGGTCAACAGCCAGTCGCGCGTGCCGGGTCGCTCGTTTTCTCTCCGGATCAAGCCGGTGGCGCGGGCAAGGCGCGAATCCGCGGACCGGCTTTCTCCACGCGCCGCGCAGCCGATGGCGGCGCCCAGCGGGGCGGAGCCAAGCAGGAGCGCAAGCAGTTCCCGGCGCGAGACCGGCCGGGCGATGGGTGCCGAAGCATCGACGTGGGACGTCGTTTGGCGGGGCGATTGCATGGGCGAACCGTCGTCATCCCGCCCGCCCTGTCAATCCGGTTTCCGCCCAGTGAGCCTCGCTTCGTCCGCCGGAGGTTCTCTATGAACTGGAATGCAGAAGGGGGAATGCAGATTCCCCTCTTCAATCCCCTATGTTCGCAATCGGCGGAGAAACCCCTCGTCTTCTATCCTCCGCAGATTTCGAACATCGGGGATTGGGCTGAGGGAGGCGCTCCCTGAACCTGTGGTGCGGGCGTCCCGCCTGAACTCCCAGGGTTCATGGTCCCTGGGCCAAGCCGCGGAGGCCGGGGATCCCCCCTTCTGCATTCTGCATTCTTCCTTCTACATTCCCGTCCGTGGCGAGCGGTCACGGCCCAACCCCATCGCACGCAGGGCCTCACCCGTGGGGCTTCCGGGGCAGGCGGCGACGTCCTCCGGTGTGCCCGCCACCACGAGTTGACCGCCTTCATCCCCGGCGTCGGGACCCAGCTCCAGCACCCAGTCGGCGCACTTGATCACCTCGAGGTTGTGCTCGATCACGACCACCGAATGGCCCGAGTCAACCAAGTGCTGAAAAACCTCCAGGAGGATGCGCACATCCTCGAAGTGCAGGCCCGTGGTGGGCTCATCGAACAGGAACAGCATCGGGAGGGGCTCCGGCAACTCGGAACGTCGCGCCCGGGTTTCTTCGCCGACGGCTTCCGCGAGGTGGGCCGCGAGCTTCAATCGCTGGCTTTCGCCGCCCGACAGCGTGTTGATCGGCTGCCCGAGACGCAGGTAACCGAGGCCCACGGCCTGCAGTCGTTCCAGCCGCACCGCCGCGCGCCGGGCCGGCCGCGAGTCGGGGAAGCCGGCCAGCCACGCGAGGACTTCGGCCACCGTCGCGTCCAACACCTCCCCGATGGACCAACCGGCGTCCGCCTCCGCGGTCCGGACACTCCCGCGGGGTGCGGACGATGGGCCGGGCGGTACGTTTCCTTGAATCCGACACTCAAGGACGTGGGCGCGATAGCGTCGCCCCTGGCAATCCGGGCAACGGATGAACACGTCGCTCAGGAACTGCATCTCGATCTTCTCGAAGCCTGCGCCCCGACAGCGTTCGCACTGGCCCTGCCGCGAGTTGAAGCTGAACGCGCTCGCGTCGAGGCCGCGCTGACGGGCCGCCTCGCTGGCCGCGAACAACTCGCGCAGTTCCTCGAAGGCGCCGATGTAGACCGCCGGATTCGACCGGGGCGTGCGCCCCAGCGGGGATTGATCGACCAGGATCACCCGGCCCAGGCCCTCCCAGCCGTCGAGGCTCCGCAACCCCGGATGCGATCCGGCCAAGGCGGCCTCCTCGCCGGCGTCGCTGTCCCCTTCGCCCTCGTCGGCGTCGGTGGTTTCGGCTGTCCGCTCTCGAGCTGCGGGACGCTCGACCTTCAATCGGGTTTCAAGGGCCGGAAACAGCACCTCGCGGATCAACGTGGTCTTACCGGAGCCACTCACGCCGCTCACGACCACGAACCGTCCGAGAGGAATGGTGACGCTGACATCGTGCAGGTTGTGCCGCGTCACCCCGCCCAGCGCCAACATGGGAACCGACAACCCACCTGCCCCCACGTCCCCCTCCCCCTCCGCCCTTCGCCCTTCGTCCTTCGCCCTTCGCCCTTCGCCCTTCGCCCTTCGCCCTTCGCCCTTCGTACTTGTCCCCCGTCCCACCGGCCGGCGCGGCGGCAGTTGAATCGCCCGGCGCCCGCTCAAGTACTGGCCGGTGAGCGAGTGGCGGTCTTGCAGCAGTTCGTTGATGGGGCCCTGGAAAACCACCTCGCCGCCCGTCTCACCGTGGCCCGGGCCCAGATCCACCACCAGGTCGGCCGCACGGATCACGCTGGCCTCGTGTTCCACCACCACCACCGTGTTGCCAGCATCGCGCAGCCGTTCGAGGATGCGGATGAGCCGGTCGGTGTCGCGCGGGTGCAGGCCGACGCTGGGTTCGTCCAGGACGAAGAGGGTGTTCACCAGCCGCGAGCCGAGGCACGCCGTCAGATTGACGCGTTCGGTCTCGCCACCCGAAAGCGTGCGGGTGGGTCGATCCAGCGTCAGGTAGCCGAGGCCGACTTCAACCAGATAGCCCAAGCGGGCGCGGACTTCCTCGAGGGCCAGGGCCACGGGATCGGCACCCCCGGGAGCAGCGCTGGTGGCGGTCGGCGGACGCCTGGCCCGGGTCTGCGACAGACGGTTGATCACCGTGCCCGCGTCGCGGATCGGCAAGGCGTAGAAGTCAGCCAGAGTCAGGGAGTCGGTCCCGCCCTCCGCCGGCGAGGTTGCCTCCGGTTTCGGGAGCGCACCCGCTGGCAGGGCGAGCCGATAGAGCAGCGCTTCCGGGCGCAGGCGCCGCCCCTGGCAATCCGGGCAAGGCGTGTAGGCGCGGTAGCGGCTCAGCAAGACGCGCACGTGCATCTTGTAGGCCTTGGTCTCGAGCCAGCGGAAATAGCCCTTCACGCCATACCACGACCGCGGCCACTGGTGTTCCTCATCGGTGCCGTAGTCGGGATCGCCCTCCAGGACCCAGCGCTGGTGTTCCTCGGACAGTGTGGCGAACGGCACGTCCATCGGGACCTCCCGGGCCCGACAGAACTTCCGGAGGTCGTCCTGGCACTCGGCGCTCACCCCGCTCTGCCAGGGTTTCACCGCCCCTTGGGCCAGGGTCTTCGAGCGGTCGGGAACGGCCAGGTGATAATCGATCTCGATGATGCGTCCGAACCCCTTGCACCGCGGACACGCCCCCAGCGGGTGGTTGAAGCTGAAGAGGGCAGGCGTCGGGTCGCGATACTCGAGGTCGCACGCGGCGCAATGGAGACGCTGGCTGAAGTGGAGCGTGTCCGGTGGTTCGGCGGAAGCGTCGGCCCGGTGGACCCGCAGTCGGCCCTTGCCGAAGTGATAGGCCTGTTCGCAGGCCTCGACGCAGCGGGCGCGGTTGGCGGAGCTGAGGCGAAGCCGGTCCTGGACCACGGTGAGCGAATGGCTGAGTTGGGTGTCCGGATTCTGGAGGTCGGCCAACCGCACCACCTGTCCCGCGATCAGGAGACGCTGATAGCCTTGCTTGGCCACAAAGGCCAGGGATTCGGCCAGCGACAGCTTCTCCGACAGCGGCACGTCGAACGTGATCAGCACGTCGGCGTCCGACCAGACCCGCCGGGCCACCGCCCACACCGTCTGGGGCGAGTCTTTCGTCACGGGTTGCCCGCAGCCGCGACAGTGCAGACGCGCCAGGTGCGGCCAGAGCACCTTCAGGTAGTCGCCGATCTCCGTGAGCGTGCCCACCGTCGAGCGCGTGCTGCGGACGGCGTTGCGCTGCTCGATGGCAATCGCGGGTGGAATTCCCTCGATGCTGTCCACCCGCGGCTTGTCCATGCGATCAAAGAACTGTCGCGCATACGGCGAGAAGGTCTCGATGTAACGTCGCTGCCCCTCGGCGAACAGGGTTTCAAAGGCGAGCGAGCTCTTGCCCGACCCGCTTCGGCCGGTGAGGACCACCAGCCGGTTTTGGGGGAGATCGAGGTCAAACCCTTTCAGATTGTTCTGCCGTACCCCGCGCAGGCGGATCAGGGTGGGCGACGTTGGCGGCCGCATTCCCCGGCAGCGTAAGGACCGCCACCAACCTGTCAAATGCCGCGGGCCCGGACCCGGCGGCCACGGCCTTCCGCTTGACCGGTCCGCCGTCTATCCCGACCCTGCGGCCATGCGTCGTTCCGCTCCGCCCACCACCGCTCGAGCTTCCCATGAACCGCCCGGTGAGGGCACCGGGCCTACAACAACCTGTAGGCCGGGTCCCCCGACCCGGCGGCGTGGATTCACGGTCCTTTCCCATGAACCTGCGCTTCCCGGCAGGGCAAGGCTTCCCCTTGTCGGTGGGGCGAGGCTGCTGGTCGCGCTCGCGTTTGCCAGCCAGACGCTCGGCCAACCGCTGGAGTTGGCCTTGACCGGGGATTGGACCTTGAGCGCCGTGCTGCGCGAAGGTTCCGCCGTCCGCCGGGCCGTTCTCCAGGTCCCGCCCGCGGCGCTCGTCAGCATCACCGCCGAGCGCCACAATGCCCTCCCGCTCTTCAACCCCAACGCCGGCGGTTGGGTCAAGGGCGCCCAGCTCCGGGCCGTGCAGGCGCAGGAAACCACGACCCCCTTCCTGCTGGACCCCGACAGCCTCGAACTCCGTGACGGGCCCGACGCCACCGCCCGCGTCTGGCGCGCGGGAGAGGATTACCTGGCGGACCTCGTCTGGGGCACCGTGGGGCGCATCACCGAACGGGGGATTCCCGAAGGGCAACCGGTGTTCGCCTCGTATCGTTATGCCCCGCTGCGTCTGGATGCGATCGTGCTCACGCGCGCGGGCAACATTGAGCTTCGTCGGGGCGAACCTCGCTCGGCCGCACCCACGCTCCCGGCCCTGGCTCCCGGCGAACGACACCTGGCGAGTGTGTGGCTGCCGGGACGGCTGACCCGACTCGCACCGCAGCATCTTTTTCCGGTGCTGGAGATGGCGTACCCGGAACCACCCAGACCGTCCCCCACCGTGGCCGAGCGGCTGCTTCCCAACTTCCTGCGCAAGCTCAGAACGGACGAACCGGTCCGCATTCTGGCGTGGGGCGATTCGGTCACCGACGGGAGTTACCTGCCGGATCCGGGGCGGGAACGATGGCAGGAGCAGTTCGTGGCCCGGCTCCGCCGGCACTATCCGAAGGCACGCATCGAGCTGGTGACGGAGGCCTGGGGCGGACGGAACACGGCCAGCTACGTGGCGGAACCACCCGGCAGCCCGCACAACTACCGCGAGAAGGTGCTGGGCGCAAAACCGGACCTGGTGATCTCGGAGTTCGTCAACGATGCCTGGCTTAACCCCGCCCAGGTCGAGGAACACTACGGGCGGTTCCTGACCGATTTCCGCAGCCAGGGCACTGAGTGGATCATCCTCACCCCCCACTATGTGCGTCCGGACTGGATGGGTCTGGACCGCGAGCGCGACATCGACGACGACCCGCGTCCGTATGTGACGGGGCTGCGGGAGTTCGCGGCGCGTCATGGCGTGGCGCTGGCGGACGCCGCGCGTCGGTACGGCCGGTTGTGGCGTCAGGGGATCCCGTACACCGCGCTGATGTTGAACTCGATCAACCACCCTGACGCCCGGGGGATGCGCTTGTTTGTGGACGCGCTGTTCGAGCTGTTTCCTTCCCCAGGGGTCAGTCAGTAGTATTGTGCTTTTTTCGGATCCGATCCGGCCGCGTGTACCATACTATCTACTGACCCCTTGGGAACGTTGGAGGTCGCGGAGGGGGCGGTAGCCGATGCGGATGATCCCTTGGTCGGCCAGGAGCTTGCGCACCTCCGCATCGCGCGTGAAGACCTCGAACTCCTCGCCGCGGGTCTGCCAACTGCCGGTGATGGCGCGCAGTTCCTCGGTGGGATGGGCCGCGTGGATGTAGAGTTCGGTCACGCCGGCCGGGAGATTGCGCAGCGTGCGAAGCCAGAAGCCCTTCACGTCGCCACGCGCGTCCCGCAGTTCCTCGTGGATGAGGCCGTCCGGAAACACGATGCCTTGGGCGGCGAACCGGGCGCGGAGGCCGGGTTGGCCGAACTTCTCAAGGGTGCTCTGCGACGCCATCCGCACTGGCAGGTTGAACTCGAGGGCCAGCTTCAGATACGTCTCCATATACCGCACGTCGTATTGAAGCGTGCCCATGTGCGAATCGAGATGCGTCAGGTCCAGTCCCGCGGCCAGGGCCCGGCGGATCTGTGCTCGGCCCTCGATCAGCGCTTCCTCGGGCGTGCTGTGGGCGTAGACCTGTTCCACCGAGCGCCAGAGGTAACCGTCCGGGTCCACCAAACCGGGCACCTGGTCGCGCGGCGCCACCGGTCCCCAACGATAGAACTTCCATTCGGCCGTGTGCGTGAGGTGCACCCCGAGGTCCAGGTGCGGCCGTGACCGGGCGTAGTCCGCGATCGCCGGGAACCATGGGCAAGGCACCATGAGCGTGGCGGAGGTCATGAGGCCTTGTTCCAGGCTCTCGAGCGTGCCCGCGTTCGCAGCGTGGCACATGCCGGCGTCGTCGCCGTTGATGATCAACAGCCGATCGGTCGCCCGGTAACCCAGGCGTTCGGCCAGGGACGGCGGCTCCCCCGCCGCGACGGAACCGGTGATCGTCGCGCCCGCGAGGAGGATGAGCAGGGTGGACAGGTGCATGGCCAGAGCATGCCGGGGGTCGTCGTCCCCCGGCAAGCCCGGCCAGTCAGCATCCCCCACTTTGACCGGCTGCCAGGCTCCGAGCCACGCGAGGCGAGGGGCTTCGCCTTTCCCGCTTAGCCAACCGGCGGGCGCAAAGTCTGGATCGGTTCCGGTTCCTTGTAGTGGCGGCGCAGGCCGGCGTCCCGCAGCACACCGGCTGGGACGCGTGCGATGAACTCCGGAAAGCTCCGCTCGACGCGGTCGCGCAGGAGTTTCTGTCCGGTCTTCGAGGCCCAGAAATCCTCCTCGGCCTTGGCGAGGGCCATGGCGGCCTCGTCGCCGGTGAGGTTTTCGTGTTTGGCCAGGAGCCACACCAACTCGGGGTCGCCCGGCAAACAGACGGGGAAGGGGACGAACTTGAGGGCCAGTTCGCCGTCCTCCTCTGGTTCGGCCGCGCCGTTGGCGCGGACCGGGATTTCGCCGCTGAACTGCTGGCCATCGGCGAGGGCCACCTCGACGGCGAGGAGCTTGGCCTTGCGATCGGGCTTCACGGTGACATCGCCGTCCCGGAACGACGCGTGGAGCTGGTCGCGGACGTCGGCAACGCTCTTGGCTTCGAGGTCGGGGAGGGGGACGCGCCGGCAGAACTTGGCGAAGGCGGTGGCGCGGGCCTGGGTTTTGAGTTCGTGTTCGACCGCCTCGTAGATCTTGCCGGCCAGCCGGGGGTCCGGGGTGGCCTTGGGCAACACTTGTTTCAGCAGGTCGAGCAACTGGGCTTCGGTGTCAGGTTTGGACGAGGACTTCATGGCAATGAATGGGGATGCGTTGTGACAGAGCGGGAGACCCGGGACAAGGCGGTGCGGAGCGCGAGTTATTCACCGGGTCGGCGTCGGGGAGCGCAACCACGTCACCGCATCGTGACGGGATCTTGATGGACAAAGGGGCGGTCGAGGGCGTATATCCTCGCCTTTTCCCACCCTGCACGCTGGCGGGGTGGGGCATTTCGTGGACCATGAGACACCTGTTAAGTGTGGAGCAACTGACGTCCGGCGAGATCGAGGACGTGCTCGGGCGGGTGGCCGCCTTCAAAGCGAAACGGCCGTCGCACCCGCAGCCGCTGCGCGGTCAGACCTGGGCGATGATCTTCGCGAAATCCTCGACGCGCACCCGCGTGTCGTTCGAGGTGGGCATCCATGAGCTGGGCGGGCGACCGCTGTTTCTCAATGCGAACGACATCCAGCTCGGCCGCGGCGAGCCCATCAAGGACACCGCGCGCGTGCTCGGCCGCATGGTTCACGGCGCGGTGATCCGCACCTACGCCCAGCAGGACGTCGAGGATTTCGCGGCGTACAGCGGGATCCCGACGGTGAACGCGCTGACGGACGAGGAGCATCCGTGTCAGATCCTCACCGACCTGTTCACCTACCGCGAGCAACACGGCTCACTGGCCGGCCGGGTGGTGGCCTTTCTCGGGGACGGCGCGTGCAACGTGGCGGCGTCGTGGCTGTTCGCCGCCGCCAAGCTCGATTTCCAACTTCGCATCGCTGCCCCCGCCGGATTCCAGCCCGACCCCGAGACGGCGCGCCGCGCCGGGGGACGGGTGATGATCACCGAAGACCCGGCGGCAGCCGCGACGGGTGCGGACCTGCTCTACACCGATGTCTGGGTGTCGATGGGAAAGGAGGCCGAGCAGGCGCAACGCTTGCAGGCCCTGGCACCCTACCAACTCAACGAGCGTTTGGTCCGGCTCGCCCGGCCCGGGGCGCTCGTGATGCACTGCCTGCCCGCTTACCGCGACATGGAGATCAAGGAAGCCACGTTCGAGGCGCACGCGGACACCATCTTTCGCCAGGCCGAAAACCGGTTGCACACCCAGAAGGCCATTCTCGACTGGCTCGTCGAGCGCGACCGAGACGCCGCGTCCCGCGGGGCGTGAGGCGGAGTGGCCGCCGCCAAACCGACCCGGGCGCGATCTGGCAGAGACAAGGAACAGGAGGAGTGATGTGAAGAGGGAAGGGCGAACTACAAAAGTCGAAGGGCGAAGTTCGAAAGTCGAAGGGCGAAGTTCGAAAGTCGAAGGGCGAAGTTCGAAAGTCGAAGGGCGAAGGGTGGTGTTGGCCGTGGCGGCGCATCCGGATGACATCGAGTTCCTGATGGCAGGCACGCTGCTGCTGCTCGGCAAGGCCGGGTGGGAGCTGCACTATGCGAACCTGGCCACCGGGAATTGCGGCAGCAACGTCTTCAGCCCGGCCCGGACGCGCCGGGTCCGACGGGGCGAAGCCCGGGAGGCGGCGAAGCGTCTCGGGGCGCACTGGCACCCGCCGCTGGTGGATGACGCGGAGATCTTCTACGAGGACCGGCTGCTGCGCCGCGTGGCAGCCTTAGTGCGCGACGTGCGGCCGTCGATCGTGCTCACGCATTCGCCGCAGGACTACATGGAAGATCACATGAACGCGAGCCGGGTGGCGGTGACGGCGGCGTTCGTCCGCGGGATGCCGAACTACCGCACGCGACCCGCCCGGCCGGCCGTGAACGGGGAGTGCACCGTGTACCATGCCTTGCCGCACGGCCTCTGCGATGGCCTCGGCCAGCAAGTCCTCCCGGAGCTGTTTGTGGACACGACCGCGGTCCAGGCCGCCAAGCGCACGGCCCTCGCCGCGCACGAGAGCCAGAAGGCCTGGCTCGACGCGACGCAGGGCATGGATTCCTACCTCGACGCCATGGAGGACATGGCGCGGGTGGTGGGCCGGATGTCCAGGCGATTCCGCTTTGCCGAAGGCTGGCGGCGCCACGCTCACCTGGGGTTTTGCGCGGCGACGGCCGATCCGTTGCGGGCAACGCTGGGTGGACTTTGCCAGCCGAATCCCGCGTACCGCCGGGGTTTGGCGGAAGCGGATTCCTCCTAATCCGCTACATTCGCAATCGGTGGAGCGCGCGCACGGATACGCTCCGCCTGCAGCCCTCGCCGGGACCGTCGCGAAGCGTGTGGAGTGCGGCGTATTCCAGCGGCGCCTTTCGTCTCTCCCTCCAACGCCGCGCCCTTCGCGGCCTCGGTTTGAGACTGGCCGGCCGGACTCTTTCCAGCGAGCATCTCCGGCGCGTGTACATCCTGGCGCAACGCTGGTTCTGGCTGGGCTGCGTGTTCGAGACCCTCCTCGGCCTGGGCGCCCTGGCGCTCGGGTTCTGGCTCGACGTGCGTTGGTACGAGCTGCTGGGCTTCTCCGCGGCGAACGTCGCGGCCGGCGTGGCCTTCGCGTTTCCCCTCCTCGCCTTCTTCGGGTGGGCCATGCACAGCCGGCTCCGCCCGCTGGCGCAGATCCGCGAACTGCTCGACGAACGCTTTGTCCCCCTGCTGGGCTACTGGTCTGTCGGGCAGATCGGCCTGCTCTCTTTGCTGGCCGGGATTGCCGAGGAAGCGCTGTTCCGGGGCTGCCTCCAAGCCGGGCTGACGCCCGCCCTGGGCCCCCTGGCTGCCGGTGCTTTGGCCGCGGTGGCCTTCGGGTTGGGGCATGCCATCACCCCCGCCTACGCGGTCCTGGCCACGTTGATCGGCGCCCTCCTGGGTTGGGAAGCTCATGTCACCGGCGGACTGCTGGCCCCTATCCTCACGCACGCCTTGTACGATTTCATCGCCCTGCTCTACCTCCGACGCGGAGCCTTGCTTGCCCGCAGCAACCGTGTTTGATCACGCTCCAATCACATGAGCACAGCACGCCGCTGGCGCGTCGCCGGCCTCAACTTCGACCACTTCCACATGGGCGACCTCCTCCGCCTGGTCGCCCAGCATCCCCACGCCGAAATCGTCGGCCTCTGCGACGCGGAACCCGACCGGATGCAGCCGGCCGCGCGGAGCTTCGGCGTTCCGCCCGACCGGCTTTTCACCGACCCGGACGCCTGTCTGGAGCGCACCCGCCCCGACCTGGTCATCCTTTGCCCGGCCGCCGCCGAACACGCCGAGTGGACCGAGCGCGCCGCGGCCCATCGCGTGCCGGTGTTGATCGAAAAGCCCTTCGCCGCCTCACTCGCCGAAGCCGATCGCATGATCGCGGCGATGGCCGCCGCTGGTCAGCCGTTGGCCATCAACTGGCCGCTGCGCTGGGTCCCGGCTCACGCCACTGCGCACCGCGTCGTGGAAGAGGGCCGCATCGGCGAAGTCCGCGAAGTGCACTACTACGACGGCAACCGCGGCCCGCTCTATCACGGGGCCGACAAGGTCGAACTTGAACCCACGGTTGAGGCCAAGGCGCGGAGCTGGTTCTACCGTCAGGCGCGGGGCGGTGGATCTCTGCTGGATTACCTGGGCTACGGCACGACCCTGGGCACCTGGTTCCTCGGCGGCGCCAAGCCCCTCGAGGTTGTCTGCCTGACGGACCAGACCCCGGGCCTCGAGGTGGACGAACACAGCATCACCCTCGCTCGCTATGCCACGGGACTTTCGCGGTTCGAGACCCGATGGGGCACGTTCACGGATCCCTGGACGCACCAGCCCCAGCCCCGCTGTGGGTTCGTCCTCGTCGGCAGCGAAGGGACCCTGACCAGTTGGGATTACGCCCAGGCCATCCGCCTCCAGACCCGCGCCCAGCCCGCCGGGTTCGATCTGCCCGTGGACCGCCTCGCGGCGCCCTTCCGTAACCCGGTCGAGTACTTCCTCCACTGCCTCGAGACCGGCAGGCCTGTCGAGGGACCACTCAGCCCCGCCGTCTCGCGCATCGGCCAGCAGATCGTCGATACCGCGCGTCGCAGCGCGGCCGAGAAGCGCATCGTGCCCCTGATCGATTCTGTCACCGCGCCATGAGCTCAAGCGCCGAACCCAACTACGCCCTGGAAGCCGATGCCGGCCCGCCGGAGATCCCGGCACCCGACCTGCCTTACCGGCCACCGATGCCCCGGTCCTACCGTCCGCGCCTCGGCCTGATCGGTTGCGGCGGCATCACCTCCCACCACCTCGAAGCCTATCGCGACGCCGGCTGGGAAGTCGCCGCCTTCTGTGACTGCGACCTCGACCGCGCCCGGGCCCGACGCGACGCCTTCAACCCCGCCGCGCCCGTCGATGCCGACGCCCGGGCGGTGTTCGAAAGTGCGGACATCGACGTTGTGGACCTCGCGCTCCACCCTGAAGCGCGCGGCCCGCTCATGGCCGAGGCTCTCCGTGCCGGCAAACACGTCCTTAGCCAGAAACCGTTCGTGACCGACCTTGCCTTTGGCGCGGAGCTGGTCGAGCTGGCGCGTCGACAGGGGGTCAAACTGGCGGTGAACCAGAACGGGCGCTGGGCCCCCTATCAAAGCTGGGCGCGTCACGCCGTTGCGGCCGGGTTGCTCGGTGAAGTTCAGTCTGTTGCCATCCGCATCCATTGGGACCACACCTGGACGCAGGGCACACCGTTCGAGGACGTGCCGCACCTGGTGCTGTTCGACTTCGGTATCCACTGGTTCGACCTGGCGGCCCAGCTCTTTGCCGGTCGACCGGCCTGCCGGGTCACCGCTCACGTCGCGCCTGCGCCCGGCCAGGCCCTGAAGCCCCCGTTGCTAGCCCAGGCGATGATTCAGTTCGACCGCGGTCTCGCCTCGTTGGACTTCGATGCCCACACCCGGTTTGGGCCCGAGGAAAGCCTGGTGGTCACCGGCACGCGCGGGACGCTGCGCGCCCGCGGCCGGGTGCTGGAATGCGAGCAGCTCGAGCTTTGGACCGCTGAGGGCGTCTGCCGCCCGCGTCTTGAGGGCCGCTGGTTCAACGACGGCTTCCGGGGGGCGATGGGGGAGTTGCTGTGCGCCATCGAGGAGAAGCGCGAACCCGCGAACTCGGGTGACGACAACCTGCGGAGCCTGGCCCTTTGTCTTGCGGCGTTGCGCGCGGCGGACACTGGGTTCCCGCAGGAACCGTGAGCGGGCGTCAAGCGGGCGTGGGGTCTGGCGACGGGGCTGGCGTAGGCGGGTACTTGACCCTTGGGGGTTCTGCGTCCAGTGTACGACCGTTCGCTTCGGTGGGGGCGTACTGGTTTCGACCTGGGAACTGCGCCGGAGGCGGCATGCCGAGGACGATGCGTTGGCCTCGTAAATCATCGCATCAAACAAAACTGCTAACCAAGAGTTGGCTCTCGCGGCCTAACGTGCCGTGACGTTCACCGGCCGACACCTGCTGAGCCGGAGGAACGCAACAGCAGGCATGGGTTGACGCGGGGACGGCGCGCGGCGGCCCGAGATTTTTCATGCCGGCTAGGCAGCGGGGAAGCGTGTCGGAAGGCGTTCCCGCGGCTGAAATCAAGTTCCGACTAAGCATGTAGTCGCGGCCGGGGTTGTTGTCAGGGACAGGGGTTCGACTCCCCTCGCCTCCACCAATCTTCGCTCTCCACGACAAGTCGCGGAGAGCGAAGATTGCCGCGCCTGAGTCCGCGTCCGGGTCCTTGCCCGCAAGGCTATGCAAGGCAATCGGTAAGGCTTGCGTTGAGCCGCGTCCTCCGACATCCTCCGCCTGAAGTTCATCCATGACCAGGCAGCGGCTGAGGCCATTCGTCGACACGCACCCCCGCAGAGCTGAGTGCGTGCTGGAGCGTCTTCTTGGTTCCGGATTGCCCGAGCAGGAATCCGCCCTGGAACGTCGGCGGTCGTTCAGCACTTGGGGTGGACTCGGAGAAGGGAAAAGACGTTGACCATGCCCCCCAGTGTCCCAGAGCCGGGCCAAGTCGTGATCGTGCGGCAACGCCCTTTCGTCGTCAGCGACATCCAGGCTTCGACACTCCCTCTCCCGTCAACAGTCCAGGACCGCAGCCAGCGCCAACACCTCCTCCGGCTCTCCTCGGTCGAGGACGAAGGCCTCGGCGAGGAACTCGCCGTCATCTGGGAACTCGAGCCAGGCGCGGCGTGCCTCGAAAAGGCCCAGCTCCCCACCCTTCGAACGTTCGACCCGCCCCGCGTCCTCGATGCCTTCCTCGACGCCGTGGCCTGGGGCTCAGTCTCGAGTGCCGACGACCGCGCCCTCCAAGCCCCCTTCCGCAGCGGCGTGGACGTGGACGACTACCAACTCGACCCCGTCGTTCGCGCCTTGTCCATGCCGCGGGTGAGCCTGCTGATCGCGGACGACGTCGGTCTGGGCAAGACGATCGAGGCCGGGTTGGTCATGCAGGAGCTCATCCTCCGCCACCGCGCCCGCAGCATCCTCATCGTCTGCCCTTCCTCGATCCAAGTGCAATGGCAGGAGGAGATGCGCGACAAGTTCGGCCTCGAATTCCGCATCGTGGATAGCGCCCTGCTTGCCGACCTGCGCCGCCGCCGCGGCATCCACGTCAATCCCTGGGCGCACTTTCCGCGCCTGATCACCTCGATAGACTTTCTGAAGCGCGAACGGCCCATGCGCCTGCTCCGTGAAACCCTCCCCGCCGGCGACGCACCCGCCTTCCCGCGCCCCTACGATCTCCTGATCCTCGACGAGTCCCACAACGCCGCCCCCGCGGGCCGCGGCAAGTACGCGACCGACTCGATGCGCACCGCGGCCATCCGCACCCTCGCCCCGTACTTCGAGCACAAGCTCTTCCTGTCAGCCACCCCGCACAACGGGTACCCCGAGAGCTTCTCCGCCCTTTTGGAACTCCTCGACAACCAGCGGTTCGCCCGTGCCGTCCGGCCCAATCGCGCCCAACTCGAGGCCGTCATGGTGCGCCGGATGAAGTCGGAGCTCGAACGGCGTTGGGATGGCACCCTCCGCTTCGCCCAACGCCGCGTCCGCCCCCTCGAAGTCCCCTACACCGAAGCCGAGCGTCGGGCCCACCGGGCGCTGCGGCGATATTCCGAGCTCCGGGCCGCCTCGGCCGCGACCGCCGGCCAGCAGTTCGCCACCGAATTCATCCTGAAGCTGCTCAAGAAGCGCCTGTTCTCCTCGCCCGCCGCCTTCGCCGCCACCCTCGAAAAGCACGCCCGCTCCGTGGCCGGCGCCAGCCCCTCCGGAAACGGCACTGCATGGCAGCGCCAGGTCGAAGACGCGGACAACGACTTCGCCAATGACGAAGACTACGAAACGGTGGCCGCCGAGGCCGTCGAGACCGCCTCGCGGCACGTCACGCCGCTCGCCGCCGAGGAGAAGCGGCTCCTGGCCGATCTACGCGAGTTCGCCGCCGCGGCTGCCGCCCGCACCGACAGCAAGGCGAGGGCGTTGATCGCCTGGCTCAAGGCCAACCTCAAACCCCACGACCTGTGGTCCGACCGCCGCGTCATCATCTTCACCGAGTACCGCGCCACCCAGAAGTGGTTGCACAATCTCCTGGCCGCCGAAGGGTTCGCCGGCGAAGACCGGCTCCTCACCATCTACGGCGGCATGCCTCTCGAAGACCGTGAGCGCGTCAAGGCGGCCTTCCAAGCCCACCCCCGCGACGCCGCCGTCCGCATTCTGCTCGCCACCGACGCCGCCTCCGAGGGCCTCAACCTCCAAAACCACTGCTGGCAGCTCATCCACTACGAGATCCCCTGGAACCCCAACCGGATGGAACAGCGGAACGGCCGCGTGGATCGCTTCGGCCAGCACGGGAACGAGCAGAACGAAGTGCACGTGTACCACTTCGTCGGCGCCGGCTTCGACGCCGCCAAACCCGGCACGGCCCCTGGCGACCTCGAAGGCGATCTCGAGTTCCTCCTGCGGGCGGCTCTGAAGGTCGAAGCCATCCGCGAGGACCTGGGCAAGGTCGGACCGGTCATCGCCCAACAGGTCGAGGAAGCCATGCTCGGCCGCCGGCGCGCCCTCGACACTGCCCGCGCCGAACGCGACTCCGAGCCCGTCCGGAAGATGCTCAAATTCGAGCGCAAGCTCCGCGAGCAGCTCGAGAAGCTCGCCGGCCAACTCGACGAAACCCGCCGCGAACTCCGCCTCTCGCCCGCCAACGTCCAGAACGTTGTCGAAACCGGCCTGTCCCTTGCCGGCCAGCCCCCACTGCGCCCAGTCCACATCCCACCATCGGCCTCGGCTTCCTCTCCACCCTCCGACCGGGGAGAGGGCCGGGGCTCGCCGCGCCGGAGCGACGCGGAGGCGGGGGAGGCGACTGCTATCACAGCTTTCCACCTCCCTCCCCTCACCGGTAGCTGGACCCACTGCGCCGACGGCCTCGCCCATCCGCATACGCACGCGATCCGCCCCATCGTCTTTGACCACGCACTGGCCGCTGGCCGCGACGACGTCGTCCTCTGCCATCTCAACCATCGGCTGGTGCAGATGTGTCTGCGGTTGCTCCGCGCCGAGGTCTGGTCGCAGGCGGGTACCCGCAAGCTCAACCGCTTCACCGCCCGTTTGGTCCCGGACACCGCGCTCCCAACACCTGCCGCCATCATCCATGGGCGCCTGCTCGTGCTGGGCGGCGACAACCATCGCATTCACGAGGAAGTCATCATGGCGGGCGGCCTGATCCGCGAAGGCCGGTTCAGCCGCATGAACGTGAGCGACGTCCAGACCGCGCACGCTGCCGCCTTGCCGGACCCGCCACCTGCCTTCGTCCTCGACCGGTTCAAGGCGCTCTGGGATAAGGTCCAGACCCCGCTGCTCCAGGCCCTCGAAGCCCGAATGACCGAGCGCACCCGGAACCTCCAGAAGTTCCTCGACGACCGCGCCGACCGGGAAGTCGCCAACCTCGCCGCCGTCATGGGCGAACTCGAACGCACGATCCGTGAAGCCCTCGACGCCCGGGAGGACCCCCAGTTGCAGTTCGACTGGACCCTCGAGGAAAAGGCCCAGCGCGACCGCGACCTCGGCAGCCTCCAGGCGCGGTTGGCCGAAATCCCTGCTGAACTGCAGCGCGAGTCCGACCACCTCCGCGCCCGGTACAAAGACCCCCAGCCACGGCTGTTCCCGGTGGCGGTGACGTTCCTGGTTCCGTCTCGAGCCGTCGCCCAGCTTCAACCGGGAGGTGGACGATGAGCGTCGCCCGTCACTACGCCGAATGGCTGTCGCTGGTCGAGACCTCCGGGCCGTTCCTGTCCATGCCGGTGCTCCTGCGCGTCTTCCCGCAGGGCCTGGACAAACGCGACCCCGCCACGGCCTCCCGCCTCCGCGAGGCCTACGAGGACTGGCTCGAGCGTCACAACCAGCCCGCCGTCCATCACGCCTGGATTCGCCACGTCCTCACCCAGTTGCTGGACTATCCGCCCGAGTTCCTCGTCGAAGGCCAGGCCATCCCGCCCGGCACCGAGGCTGTCATGGCCAACTTCGGCGAAACTCTCCGGCCCGATTTCGTCCTGCTCGCCCGCTCTTCCCCCTCCCCGCCTCCCGAGGGAGGAGAGGATCGGGGCGTACTTGGGCGGAGCGACGCGAACTCGGGTGAGGTGGGTCCCTCCCGCAAACCGCTCCTCCTCCTCGACCACTACCCCCCCGACCAGGATCTCGACAAGCCCGTCGCCGGCAAGCTCTGGAAAGCCTCGCCCGGCACCCGGATGATGGAACTTCTCCACGCCACCGGCGTGCCCCTCGGCCTCGTGACCAACGGCGAGGAGTGGATGCTCGTCTATGCGCCCCGGGGCGAGACCACCGGATTCGCCTCGTGGTATGCCGATCTCTGGATGCAGGAGCCCATCACCCTGCAGGCCTTTCACAGCTTCCTGCACCTGCGCCGTTTCCTCGGCGTCGCCGAACCGGACACCCTCGCCGCCCTCTACGCCGAGAGTGCCAAGGACCAGCAGGAAGTCACCGACCAGCTCGGCTATCAGGTCCGCCGCGCCGTCGAAATGCTGGTCCAGGCCTTCGACCGCGTGGACGCCGACTCCGGTCGCAAGCTCCTCGCCGGCGTCAATGAACAGGACCTCTACGACAGCGCGCTCACCGTGATGATGCGGCTCGTCTTCCTGTTCTGCGCGGAAGAACGCGGCCTCCTCCTCCTCGGCGACCCCCTCTACGACCAGCACTACGCCGTCTCCACCCTCAGCGAGCTCCTCCGCGAACGCGCCGACCAGCACGGCGAGGAGGTTCTCGAACGCCGCCACGACGCCTGGTCCCGCCTCCTCGCCACCTTCCGCGCCGTCCACGGCGGCGTCGAACACGAAGCCATGCGCCTCCCGCCCTACGGCGGCACGCTGTTTGATCCGGACCGGTATCCATTCCTCGAAGGCCGGGCAGACAGCCGCGAGCGGGAAGCGGGGAGCGGAAAGCGGAAAACGACGGCGGGCTGGCGTTACGAGACCGCCAAGCCACTCCCCATCAACAACCGCGTCGTCCTGCATCTGCTCGAGGCGCTCCAGTTCCTCCGAGTTAAGGTCCCCGGCGGCGGGCCGGCCGAGGCGCGACGTCTCTCGTTCCGCGCCCTCGACATCGAACAGATCGGCCACGTCTATGAAGGCCTGCTCGATCACACCGCCCGGCGCGCCAATGAGGTCATCCTCGGCCTGGCCGGCAGCCGCAATGCCGAGCCCGAGATCCCCTTGAGCAAACTCGAGGAGCTCGCCGGCCGTACACGCGGTGCTTTCGATCTCCAGGCGGAAGCCGCCCAAGAGCTCCCCCTCGCGGCGGACAAAGCCGACAACGTCATCCCACTCCCCACCGGCGCGCCCATGAAGGGCTACGGCCCGCCCGAGGCTCTCGTCGAGTTCCTCCGTGAACGGACCAAGCGCTCCCCGAAGGCCATTATCAAGGCCCTGACCGACCCATCGCGCGTCGACGCGAACCGGCTCCTGCTCGCCTGCAATCAGGACCGCCAGTTGCTCGACCGCGTCTGGCGCCTCGCCGCCCTCCTGCGCACCGACGACTTCGACCAGCCCGTCGTCATCCGCGAAGGCAGCGTCTATGTCACCGCCGGCAGCGACCGCCGCAGCACCGGTACCCATTACACCCCGCGCAGCCTCACCGAGCCCATCGTCCGGCATACGCTCGAGCCCCTGGTGTACCTCGGCCCCGCCGAAGGCAAGCCGCAGGCCGAATGGCAGCTCAAGTCCCCACGCGACATCCTCGCCCTCAAGGTCTGCGACATGGCCATGGGTTCTGGCGCCTTCCTGGTGCAGGCGTGTCGGTACCTGGCCGAGCGCCTGGTCGAAGCCTGGGAGCTGGAGGAGCAGCGGCTCAAGTCCGAAGTCGGAGTGTCGAACTTCTTCGTCGTTCTGCCCGACGGTTCCCTGTCCCTCGGCGCCCCCGGCGAACGCCTGCTCCCCGCCGACCCCGCCGAGCGCCTCGCCCTCGCCCGCCGTTACGTCGCCGACCGGTGCCTGTACGGTGTGGACATCAACCCGATGGCGGTCGAGATGGCGAAGCTCTCCCTCTGGCTCGTCACCCTGCAACGCGACCGCCCTTTCACCTTCCTCGACCACGACCTCAAGTGCGGGGATTCCCTGCTCGGCGTCAGCGCGCTGGCCCAGGTGGAGAACTTCAGCCTGCGCCCCGGCGAACGGCAGGTCACCTTCGGCACAGCCAACCTGTTCCGCTACGTCGAGGAAGCCTCCGCCAAACGCCGCGAGCTCGAGAACCTGCCCTCGCACGACCACGCCCAGATCGAAACCAAGCTCCGCCTGTACGCCGAAGCCGAGGCCGCCACCGCTCGCGTCAAGGCCATCGCCGACTGCCTCATCGCCTTCGAACTCCGCGGCCTCGACGGCGATGCCTACGAAGAGGAACGCGCCCGGGCAGCCGACCACGTCCAGCTCCTCATGCAGCGGGATGCCGACCAGGCGATGGCAACCCACCCCGGAGGGGTGATAGACACGGCCAACCAGACCCCTCTTGCACCCCTCCAGGGTGCCGATCACACGACGCCGGAGACCGGGGGAACCGCTTCGCTCAACCCCCGGCTACCTTCTGCCAGCCCTCCGGGCTGGACCGCCGCCTGCACCTCGCCGCTCGCTGATCGCTCTTCGCTGCTCGCCAACTACGCTCGCGAGCACCTGCGAGGACGCCGGCCCTTCCACTGGCCCGTGGAATTCCCTGAAGTGGCCGCTCGCGATGGATTCGATGCGTTCGTCGGTAATCCGCCCTTTGTCGGCGGTCGGCGCATTCGCAGCACTTTGGGCGAAGGCTACTTGAATTGGCTGACAACATCACTATCTCCGAATGCTAGTGCAAATGCTGACCTGTGCGCGTTCTTTTTCTGTCGCGGCCACGCGCTGCTCAAGAAGGGAGGCCACTTGGGACTTCTGGCGACGAATACGATTGCGCAAGGTGACACACGTTCTGTCGGATTAGACGCACTCGCAACCGTTGGCTGCACGATCCCAAGGGCTATCTCCAGCCGTGTATGGCCCGGAACGGCGAACGTGTTTGTTTCGGAAGTATGGCTGCGCCGAGGGTCATGGAATGGCTCCTTCTGTCTGGATGGCAAAGTTGTTCCGGGCATCAGCCCCTCCTTGACAGCCATCAAAGGAACAGCTGCAAAGCCTCATCGACTTCATGCAAATGAGTGCAAGTCATACCAGGGTTCTATTCTTCTTGGCATGGGATTCGTCCTGGAAGAAGCGGAAGCCGATGCACTGATCCAGCGCGACGATAGAAACCGAGCAGTGTTGTTTCCTTATCTTGACGGCCAAGACCTCAACAGCCGAGCTGACCAGTCTCCATCACGTTGGGCCATTTGCTTTTTTGATTGGCCGCTGAAGCGCGCAGAGATTGGAGAATGGTCTGGTGCGGATCACGCCCAACGGAGGATATGGCGCAAATCAGGCGTCGTGCCGCTCGACTATCCCGAACCGGTTGCCGCCGACTACCCCGACTGCCTGAAGATAGTGGAGGCAAAGGTGAGACCGGAACGACTTGCGAAGTCTGAGGAGATCGCAACCGCGCCGTGGTGGCAGTTTTGGAGGGTCAGGGGTGAACTGTACAGCACGGTCAAAGGGATGAAGAGAGTGTTGGTGCGGGCTCAAGTCAGTCGCACACACGCTCCGGTGTTTTATACCCCGAACATCATCTTCAGCATGATGACAATCGTGTTTGCTCTCGAAGATGATTGGAGATTTGCCGTTCTTCAGTCCAACATCCACGAAGCATGGCTTGATGACAACTCATCGAGCCTAAAGGACGACCGCCGTTATACTCCCACTGATAGCTTCGAGACTTTTCCGTTTCCGGCGAACACTTTTACTCTGTCTGCCAACGGAAATCTGTATCACGATCATCGGAAAGAAGTAATGGCCTCTCGAGATGAGGGACTGACGGACACCTACAACCGCTTCCACGACCCCGCCGAGCAGTCGGCAGATATCGCCCGGCTCCGGACCCTGCACGTCGAGATGGACCAGGCCGTTGCACTGGCGTACGGCTGGCCGATCCTCGTCAACGGCCAGGTAGTCAATCCGGAGCCGAGCACCACTCCGGGTTCGCCGCTCACCGCTCACCACTCGCCAGTCCCCGATCCTCTCGACCTTGGTCACGGCTTTCACGAGACCAAGCAAGGCGTGCGGTACACCCTCAGCGAGTCGGCCCGGCGCATCGTCCTCGACCGCCTCCTGGCCCTCAATCACCAGCGGTACGAGGAGGAGGTCAAGGCTGGGCTACACGACAAGAAGAAGCGAGTGGCGAGCGGCAAGCGCCGCACGGCGAGAGGGGAGCGGGGAACGCCGAGCGAGGAACAGGGACGGGACAGCAGCGAACGGGGAGCGGCGAGGGGCGAGCGGGGCGGGACGGCCAAAGTCCCTGCGCCCGCTGGCTCCGAAGCCCAGTTGACGCTCGACATGGGGTCCGAACCGGCTCCCAAGCAGGCTCCCGCCGCCGCGCCGAAGGCCGTGGCTTCCGACACCTCCCCGCGGCTCGAAGACATCACGCATCGAGACCTGCTCAACGCCATTTTCACCTGTGCGTCCCGTCGCGAGGTAACCGACCGGGAAGACCTGGCGCGCGAAGTAGCCCATGACCTCGGTTTCCAGCGCCTGGGCAGCCGGATCCAGGACCTGATCGCCAGCGCCATCAACTCCGCCATCCGCCGCGGCCTGATCGGTTATGACGCGCGGAACATCCACCGTTTGGCCCCCACCTACGCCGATCTCGATCCCGAGTCCCTGGTCGCCGCGATCAATGCCACCCTGAAGCCGGGCTGCGTGTACACCCCCAACGACGCCATCGTCCTGGCCGCCGACTACCTGGGCAACAAGCGGATGACCGACCCCTTCCGCGAGCGCCTCGAGTCCGCCCTCCTCGCCGCCAGCCGCCGCGGCCTCATCGTTCGACGGGGCGAGGAGATACGGAAGGTCACCTGAGTCATGAGCGACTTCGTCTCACCTGCCGAGCGCCGCGGCCTCGCCCGTGGCGAGACGCCGAACTCTATCCCTTCGGAGACCCCAGGCGGGGTGTGCCTGCGCTGGGTCGCACCGTGCCCCGCATGAAACTGCCCAACGCTCATCTCGCCACGGTGCCGGAGCGGAAGATCACGCAGTACCTGCTGAATCCCGCGCATCCTGCCGGGGGGAGCAAGGCATCGTTCTTCCTGCGTTTCGGCTTCACGGCCGGAGAGTGGTGGAGGGTGGCCGAGGCACTGATCCGGCATGCCCAGGACCATGACGTGGTTGAAACCGAGGAAACGCGGCACGGCCGGCGGTATGTCGTGGATGGCCCGATCGCCGCGCCCGATGGCACGCTGTTGAACGTTCGCAGCGCGTGGTATGTTTATCCCGGCAACGATGCGCCGCGATTCGTCACCGCACATCCGCTTCCAAAGCTATGAACAAGATTAAGGAATTGGACGCTGTCGCCCTGGCCTGCGACGTGCCGGAGCACGGCTTGCGGCGCGGCGATGTGGGCACGGCCGTCCTCGTGCACGGCGAGGGCGAAGGTTTTGAGGTCGAGTTTGTCGGATATGACGGCCACACGGTGGCGCTCCTGACGCTCGACCGCGCGCAGGTCCGACCGCTCCGCGGCAACGACATCCCGCACGCGCGAGAATTGCAGCCGGCTTGAGAGGTCAAGCCCGCCCCATGATCAAAGAACACGACCGGGTGGTTTTGAAGACGCCGGTGCCCTCCGAGGGACTGGAAGCCGGCGACGTGGGCACGGTGGTTCACATCCACCAGCGCGGCGTCGCCTACGAGGTGGAGTTCGTTACCCTGACGGGCCGGACCGTGGCGGTAGTGACACTGCTCGCGGACCAGGTCCGCCCCATCGCCCGGCGCGACTTGCCCCACGCGCGCGAACTGCCACCTGCATGATGCACTGCAGATCAAGTCGGTTCTCAGCAGCCCACAAGGCTGGCCTTCACCTGAGCTGACCAGGAACTTCCGATCGCGGGCTGCTTGGCATGAGCACACGGACCCAGAACGAAGCGAAGTTCGGAAACTGGGAGGAGCTCCCTGGCGGCGGACGGCGTTACCGGTAGGACGTGTCGGGGCGGCGAGGGTGGCTGGCCCGATACCTGAAAGAAGTGGACGCGGGCGAGACGACGCTTCGGTTCTGGCAGGAAATCTATGATGACCAGCGCAACTTGGTTGAAGTGCACGAGAAATACCCGGTGGATCGGGGCCACCAGAAAGTGTAGGATGCCGCGATGACCGTCACGAGACAGAGTGCGGCAGGCCAGATTGCTGCCTACCTGCGCCACGAGGTTTCCCTGCCGCAATTGGTGGACTGGGCGGAAACCCTGATGCTGGACGGGGAGTTCGCGGAGGAAGACGCGACGGCGGTGCGGCACGTGGTGTCACGGCTGGGCGTGGCCGACGTGCGGGCCTTTGGTCTGACCTGGGAAGACTGCGAATCATTGCTGCGGCGTCTGGGCTACGCGGCGCGGGTGGACGTGGTGGCGGCGTAGGCGGTACCGAATGCGGTTCTGCCAGAAGGCCTCCGGTGCCCGCATCGCGCGGCGGGGCCTTCGTTGTCTTCGTCCGCTGCCGCGTCCCTGCAGAATTCCGTCGTGCGCCCCTTGCCGGTTGCGGGGGCGGGACGCGACCGGAGGTTTGACCAATTCCGCCCGGCTGTTAGCCTGCGGGTGTTATGAACAGGCAAGTGATTCTCGATCTACCCGAAAGCGCTTTCACTGCGCTGCGGGCCGATCCGGCTGAACTGGCGCGCGAGATGCGACTGGCGGCCGCGGTGAAGTGGTTCGAGCTCGGCCGGCTCTCGCAGGCGAAGGCGGCGGAGGTGGCGGGTCTGAGTCGCTATGAGTTCATCCACGAGTTGACGCGCTTTGGCGTCTCGCCCATCCAAGAGACCATCGCGGAACTCGCCGAAGGGCTTGCCCGTGAAAAGTAGCTGGGTCGTCAATGCCTCACCTTTGATGATTCAAGAACACGACCGGGTGGGGTTGACGACGCCTGTGCCGTCCGAGGGGCTGGAAGCCGGCGAGGTCGGCGCGGTGGTTCACATCCACCCGGGCGGCGTCGGTTACGAAGTGGAATTCGTCACCCTGACCGGAGAGACGGGGGCGGTGGTGACGTTGTTGGCGAGCCAGGTCCGCCCCATCGCCCGGCGCGACTTGACAAGCGACCCAAATCCTCAGCGAGGTGCGGGAGGATCGGGCCTCGAGGGTGAACGCCGCGTGAGGGCGCACGGCCTGCAGTCGAGGCTTGTAGGCCGCGTGCCCTCCGCAGCGTGCCAGTCCTGGCTCAGGATGCGGGTGGCGGTTGACCTGAACCGCTGCGACGGGATTTGTTTCATTGAAGGTCTGGCGTGGGGGCTGCTAAGTTCGGAACCGCATGAACTTCCGTTTCAACCTCGGCAAGGCGACGGAGGCGGCCTGCCTGTTCCTGCAGCGCGGGGGTGGGCGGATGAACGTCATGAAACTCGTGAAGCTGGTGTACCTGCTCGACCGGCTTTCCCTGGACCGACGGGGCATCCCGGTCGTCGGTGGGGACTATCTGTCCATGCGCAACGGCCCGGTCACCAGCGAGCTCCTGGACCTGATCAACGCGGGCCGTCTGGTCGGGGAAAACGACACGCGCTGGGAACGCTGCGTGAGCGACCGCCAGAACCACGAAGTCCAGTTGGACCAGGTCCCGGAACGCGAACACCTGGCCGACGCCGAGGTGGCGCTCTTGGAGGAGGTGTGGGCGGAGCACGGTGCCAGGGACCAGTGGGAGCTGGTGGAGTGGTGCCATGCGCATTGCGCCGAGTGGACGTCCGTGACGCGTGGGTGCGCTCCGATCGCCGTCGAGCGCATCGGGATGGCCCTGGCCAAGAGCCCCGAGCAGATCCGGCGGCTGACCCAGGAGTCGGCGGAGCTGAACCGGCTCGACGAGATCTTCGCTTCGGCATGATCCGGCTGGGGACAGCGCTCAAGAGCAAGGAGCCGCCGCACCATCGCTGTCTCGTCATTTCGGATCCCGCAAACAACGGCGGACAGGTTGTCCTCGTCCGCCTGACCACGGATGACGGCACTTGGCCCGACCGGGACTGCGTGCTCACCCCCGCGGACTGGAGCGGTCTCAGCCATGCCAGCACCGTGGCCTATTCGACGTGCAAGTTCGGCCCGGCCATGGCGGCGCTCGAGCGGGCGGTCATGCGTGGCTTGTTTGAGGTGATCCCGTCCCCCTCGCGGGATGTCCTGCACAAAGTCATCGCTGCGGCGCACCTTTCCGCAGGGATGCCCCCCGCCGCGAAGAAATTGCTGGCCCAGATTTGAAAGGCCAACGGCGTGAACAACGAACCGATGCCCACACCAGCCTTGGCGGTAACCCCCCAAGCCATCCGCGATGAATTGACCGACAGGGTCGTCCGCGACCTGCTCGGCCCCGCCGGCGGCCCCGAGGAGGAACTGGATCAGCGCGAGGACCGCGTCACCGGCAGGTACCTCGTGGGCATGCTGGCCCCGAAATCCACTCCGGTCGCGACCGAAGAGCTGGACCAATTGAGCACGGACGGTTCGGACGACGCGGAGGTGGGCCCAACGGAGGCGTCCGCCGCCTCGCCGACCGCCTTCTTCCCGAACTCCATCGGGATGAGCTTCGTGGTCGAATCCGATGCCAAGGCGATCCTGATCAAGACCGAGTGGGGTCGGTATCGCCGGGTGAAGAGCGCCACGCAGGTCAGCAAGCGAACCGGCGCGGAGGCGACCGCGTGGAAGCGCGAGCCGTTCCTCGGCGACCCGCTCTTCGTCCCCCTGCAGAGTGGGTTGTTCGGACCGTTGAGGCCGCGGCCGGACCGCGACCCTCAAGTGGTCGTCCAAGGCAGGATGAGGCAGACCACCCGCGGCTGGGTGGTGACCGTGTTTCTGGTGAACACGCAGCCGGAGCAGGATCGCCGTAGGGACGAAGCCTGGGTCTTCCAGCCCAGGATGTGGGTCCTGGATGCGGGAGTGCCGCCGCATCCGATCTTCGTACAGCGCCTCGACTGGCAGCACGACCTGAGCCGGATGGACCCCATCAGCCGGGAGGAGACCGAGACGCTGGAGATGCTGTACCGGCATCGCCTCGAATTCGCCGTGGGCCACGGCGTCTCCGTTCACGCCACGCTTCCCGCGCCCGACTCCGTCCGGGCGCAGATGGTCGAGACCGTCTTCGTGCCGCGCTCAGAGTTGGAGCAGCAGACCCCACCGACCCCCGAGGAGGATCCGAACCTCACCGGCGTGGTGCTGGACATGAAGGAACTCGCGCAGATGCCCAAGGCCGACCTGCTGGCCTCCTTGCGCCGGCTGCAGCAGGCCTATGGGCACTGGATCCTGCGGGAGACCAGCAAGATCAGCGACCCAGCCGAACGCCTGGCGGTGCATGCCGCCGCGGCCCAGCGCGCCCTGGATCGTTGCCAGCGTGCTCAAGACCGGATCCGCGAAGGCATTGACCTGATCGAGAACGACACCCTCGCCGAGCAGGCCTTCCGCTTCGCGAACCACGCCATGTGGCTCCAGCGCGTGCGCTCGACATATGCCCGCACGGTGCGGAAGAAGGAGCTCCCCACCGGTGCACCGCTCGCCCCGCTCGATGTGCCCGCGAACCGGACCTGGCGCTTGTTCCAGCTCGCGTTCGCGCTCCTGAATCTCCCCAGCATCACGCGGCTCGATCACCCGGATCGCAGCCATCCCACCGAGGCCGCCGCCGATCTGCTGTGGTTCGCCACCGGCGGCGGCAAGACCGAAGCCTACCTGGGACTGACCGCCTACGTGTTGGCGCTCCGGCGACTGCAGCAGACCGTAGAGGGGCGGCCGGGTGACCATGGCATTGCCGTGCTGATGCGGTACACGCTCCGTCTCCTGACTCTGCAACAGTTCCAGCGCGCGGCGGCGCTCCTGTGTGCCTGCGAGACGATCCGCAAGGCGGACCTGGCCAAGTGGGGGACGGTTCCGTTTCAGCTTGGCCTGTGGGTGGGTAGCAAGGCCACGCCCAACACGCTGAAACAGGCAGCGGAGTCCCTGCGCCAGGGCAACGTGGGCGGGCGCCCGGGCGGGGGAGGCACGCCGCACCAGTTGACTTCGTGTCCCTGGTGTGGTCGCGAGATTCCCCCGCAGCATGTCCGGGTCTACGAGCCCCCGGGTGACATCGGGCGATGCGTCACCTACTGCGGCGATGCGACGGGCAGTTGCGCCTTCAGCGAAGCCCAATCGCCCAAGGAAGGACTGCCCGTGATGGTGGTGGACGAGGAGATCTACCGGCGCCCGCCGTCGCTGCTCATCGCCACGGTGGACAAGTTCGCCCAGATGGCCTGGAGAGGAGAGACGCAAAGCCTCTTCGGGCAGGTGAACGGCCTGTGCCTCAGGCACGGCTTCCTGACGCCCGAGATCCAGGAGGAGGATACCGGCAATCATCCGGCCAAAAACCCGCTGCCCCGCGTCCAGCCTCAACCGCACGGCCCACTCCGGCCTCCTGATCTCGTCATCCAGGACGAGCTCCATCTCATCAGCGGGCCCCTGGGCTCGATGGTGGCGCTCTACGAGACGGCGGTGGACGAATTGTGCACCTGGACGGTCAACGGCCATCGTGTCCGGCCCAAGGTGATCGCGTCGACTGCGACCATCCGCCGTGCCCCAGATCAGGTACGCAAGCTGTTCCTGCGCCGGCTCGAGGTGTTCCCCCCGCAGGGGACCTCGATCAAGGACAGCTTCTTCGCCCGGCAGCGTCGAGTGAGTGAGCAACTCCCTGGCCGCTGCTATCTCGGGATCTGCGCGTTCGGCCGCCGCTATCCCGCGGCGATGATCCGGGTGTATGTGGCCTTGATGGCTGCGGCCCAGCGGTTGTTCGAAAAGTACGACCGTCTCGCCGACCCGTGGATGACCCTGACCGGCTACTTCAACTCGATCCGCGAGCTCGCTGGCACGCGGCGCCTGATGGAGGATGACATCCGGACGCGCCTCCGCGTGGCGGATCAGCGTGGCCTGGCCGCGCGCCGGATCCGGGCGGGGGCGGTCGAAGAGCTCACGTCCCGCAAGTCTGGCGCGGACATCCCGCGCATCCTGGAGCGTCTGGAGGTCATCTTCGACAAGGCCCACGAGGCGCAGCGCGAGGCGGATCGCAAGGCGGGCCGACGACCGGCGACACCGCCGTTCGACGCCGTGCTGGCCACGAACATGATCTCCGTGGGTGTGGACATCGAACGACTGGGCGTGATGGTGGTGGCCGGCCAACCGAAGAACACCTCGGAGTACATTCAGGCCACCAGCCGGGTGGGCCGGTCACGCTCGGGGCCGGGCCTGGTCGTCACCCTGTTCAACTGGGCTCGACCGCGGGACCTGTCGCACTACGAGAGCTTCGAGCATTACCACGAGACGTTCTACAAACATGTCGAAGCCCTCTCGGTGACACCGTTCTCCGCGGCGGCCCTGAAGCGTGGGTTGGCGGGGGTGCTGGTGGCACTGATGCGTTTGCGAGACCAGCGGCTGAACGCCAATGCGAAGGCGGGAGACCTCCAGGACAGCGATCCCGGCATGACGGAGGTGATGAACCGGGTGGCCGGGCGGGCGGCGCTGGCGATGGACGATCCGTCGGTGGGCACGCTGACCCGACAGATGCTGGACGAACGCCGGGACTACTGGTTGGCGCGCGTGCGAAAGCAGACTGACCACCGGCTCGGCTACCGGGACGCCAAGGAGGCCATCGTGGGCCTGCTGAAGCAACCGGGTCCGACCGGTTGGGAGTTGTTCACCTGTCTCAACAGCCTGCGCGATGTCGAGGGAACCGTTGACCTCATCCTTGACCAGAATCCTGCCGGCCTCCGCGTGTAGGCATCTCGGGTCCGACGTTATCGGCTATGAACGAACTTGGCGATCTCCGGCCCAGCCAGCTCATCTACACCTTTGGCGTGGGCGCGCTCGTGGACCTGCCCAGGATCTCCGGCTTGATTCTGGGCCTGGACGATTGGGACACCCGGTGTTGCACCGAGATTTCCGAGGAACGGCTGCTGGGCGCCATTCAACGGCGGCTGGGGCCACAGGTAGCCCGCTTGTATTTGCCGCCGGTGTCCTTTGACGAGGACAAGCGGGATCCCACCGCCCCCGCGGTGGGCGTTCCCATCGCCCCCTTCCCCCGGTGGCTCCGGTGCCCGCTGTGCGAGACGCTGGCGACGATCGAGTCCGGGATGTTCAAGCTGGTCCAGGACGAGCGGCGCCCGGACCAGACGCGGTACGTTCACGAGAGCTGTCAGCGTGCTTCCTTCTCTCCTCCAACGGCCCTGCCCGTCCGGTTTCTACTGGCCTGCCGCGAGGGGCACCTGACCGACTTTCCGTGGATCGAGTACGTGCACAAGCAGAACGTCCCGTGCAAACCGGCCCCACTGACCCTATCCGAGTACGGCATCGCGGGCGACCCCGCGGACATTGTGGTGAGGTGTCGCGAATGCGGCGCCGAGCGCCGGATGGCGGAAGCCTTTGATCGCGAGACATTCCAGATCCGGTGTCGTGGCCATCATCCGCACCTGCGACGAACCGACTCGATGCCCTGTCAGGAGGGAGCCCGGACCATCTCGCTGGGCGCCTCGAACAACTGGTTTCCGCTGGTCATGTCCGCCTTGTCGCTTCCGCCCCGGACTGCGGACAAGCTGACTCTGCTCCTCACCGAGAACTGGGCCGTGCTCAAGGACATCCCTTCCCTCCAAGTGGCGCAGTACGTCACGGCACCTTCCCGGATGCCGCAACTCGCCGAGTTCAACCCCGCGCAGATCTGGGCCGCGATCCAGCAACGGCGGCAGGCGGGCGATGCCGGCCAGACCGAGGCACCCGACCTGAAAATCGCCGAGTGGGACGTGCTGACCCAGATTCCGCCGCCGCCCGGGACGCGGGACTTTCGGGTCGCCCGCGTGGCGGCGCCCAAGGGGTTCGAGCCCTACTTCGAGGAGACGGTCCTGCTCGAGCTCGTGCGCGAGGTGCGGGCCCTGCTGGCGTTTACCCGGATCGAGTCCAAGGGTGACTTCGCGGACGCCGCCTACGTGGACGACGGCCGCGAGACGCCGTTGAGCCGCCGGAGTCCGACATGGCTGCCGGCTTCGGAGGTTCGGGGCGAAGGAGTTTTCCTGCGCCTCCGTGAGGAAGCACTGCAGGCGTGGGAACAGAGGCCGGCGGTCGCGGGACTCGAGCAGGAGTTCCTTGAAGCCCACCGGGCCTGGCGGCGGATGCGAAACCAGAAACCGCCCGATGCGGGTTTCCCGGGCAGCCGGTTGATCCTGCTGCACTCGCTGGCGCACGCCTTGATGCGACAGATCGCGCTCGAGTGCGGCTACACCGCTGCCAGCGTCCGCGAACGGCTGTACTGCCGACGGGTGGGTGAGGAGAACGGCCCCATGGCCGGCATCTTGATTTACACCGCGGCCTCGGACAGTGAGGGAACGCTGGGCGGTCTCGTCCAGCTCGGTCAGCCGGTCAGCCTGGGCCGGCAGATTCAGCAGGCCCTCGAGTCCATGCGCATCTGTGGCTCCGACCCGCTGTGCTCGGAACACGCCCCGGCACCTGACGGCCGCGGTATCCATGGCGCCTGCTGTCACGCCTGTCTGTTCGCGCCCGAGACCTCGTGTGAGCGTGGCAACCGCTTCCTCGACCGGGCAACGCTGGTGGGCACCTTCGCCGGGAGGGCCGCGGAGTTCTTCGACTGGGTGTGACCTGCATGCTCTCGCCCGAGCTCATCTCAAGTCTGGCTGAGGCCCACCGCCGGCTGACCGCGGGTGCGTGGCAGGCGCTGACCGAGCGGCTGCAAGCGTCTCCGGGAAAACCGGACTCCGCCTCGATTCGCGCGTACACGGCGGGCCTGGCCAATCCAGACGCCGGGTGGATGCTCTCGGACGCATTTCGTCGGCACACCGACGTTTCCTGGGTTGAGCTCGCCGCGGCCATGAGTGCAGTAGCCCACCTCGACCATCGCTCCGGCCCACTGACGGAGGTCATCTGGAGCGGCCCCGCCAACGGTCGCTTCCCGGTGCGCCGCCTTGACCAGGTGCTGTACGACCTGATCTCGACGGCCTCGCGGCGCATCCTCCTGGTGACCTTCGCGGCGCATCGCGTCCCGTACCTTTGCCAACACCTGGCCCAGGCGGTGCAGCGCGGTGTCGAGATGTCCTTGGTGTTCGAACAGAAGGGCGAGTCCGAAGGCCAGCTCACCCAGGACGCGTTCGCGGCGTTCCGGGGGGTCCTCGGGCCACACATCCGGCTCTACTACTGGCCACTCGAGAAGCGGGAACGGAACCCGGCGGGCCGCCCGGGCAAGCTCCACGCCAAGTGCGCGCTCGTGGACGACGTGGCGTTGATCGGCAGCGCCAATCTGACTGACGACGCCTTCAACCGGAACATGGAGCTCGGCGTTTTGGTCCGCGACAAGCCGACGGTCCAGTCCATTGCCGACCACTTCCTGGAGTTGATACGCGCCGGCGTCTTGCTTCGGTTGAACCCCGAGGAGTGGTGAACCGCACCGATGCAATGCCCTACCTCCTTCCGAGGACTGCGCCTGGTCGCATGACGCAGCGACATAATTGGAGCCGCGGACGTTCGACTTCGTCCTGCCGGGTTGTTCCCGGGAATGGACTCGACGTGGAGCAGGCGGCGACAGCCCGGGAGTCCGAAGCCAGCCCCCTGACGTCTGCCGCTCGGCGACGGATGGGATGTGGACCCTGGATGGCGACGGGCTCTCATTCAGCTCGCATTGTGAACCGGCAACGCGGATAGGTCGAGCATCCCCAGAACCTGCGGCCCGCGGTTGGTCCCTTCGCCGCCGTCCGCAATAACATCGGGGCCTCGCACCTCGGACAGATCTTCCGCTCGTCGGACAGAATCGCGAGCACTTCGGGGTCGCGTGCCGCTTGGATCTCCTCAAGCATCCTGGTCAGACCGGACTCATTGACAATCTGTATCCCGTGCTTGTCCGCCAGTCGCTTTGCCTCCCCCGTGTAGCCACCCAACATCACCAGGGCTCCTTTGCCGATTCCCGCATCCGTGAGCGCCCCGAGGAGTTCCCGAACGGCCTTCACTCCGACGTTCCAGGTTTTCCAGTGTTTGCACTGCACAGCCACGGCCTCGCCGTTGCTCTCGACCACAAGGTCAATACCTCCATCTGGACGGGCTCCGCCGCGCCGGGCGACGGCGTAACCGAGCCTGCCGTACACTACCGCAACCAACTGCTCGAATTGAAACCAGTCGACGGCGCGAATTCGCTGGATCAGCTCTGCCGCGGTCTCAACCCTCGCCTCCTGAACGGGCAGAGGTGCTTCCAGCGGGACTGCCCACCCGTCGGGAAGGCGATCACATTCGTCGGACGGGCGGTCCCTGAAGGCGACTACGACTGCGCAGACAAGCCGGAAGAGAACGATCACGACGACCATACCCACCACCACGACCAGAGCGAGTCGCACGGGCACAGGGACGATGGGATGCCCTTGGGTCATCGAAGAGATCAGCCCGAGAGCCACCAGCGCGCCAGCAATCCGCGCAGCAGACTCAAGCGTGTCGAAACTGCTCCTCCTACGGCATGACACGGCACGTTAAACTGAGGCGGGATTGGGTGTGTGTCGAGCCCGGCTGGAGCTTAGGTCCCAGTACCTATGCGCTCAGCTCGCTGTGACGGGCGGACCCTACACCCTGCTGCGCGACGAGGGAAGGCGTCCGGTGCCGGCGCCCTCAGTTCCTCCAGGCCTCCGCGCTTTGCAGGGCGAGCCTGTACGCCCGCGCCTTGGACAGGTAACCGCTGCCAAACCAGATCGCCTCCAATCGCCGGTCGTGGTCGCGATAGCTCATGGCGTGGTCCACGTATTCGGCCACCCCATTGTAGGCTGCCCAGAGGGAGCCGCGGACACCCGCCGCCCGGTTTCCTAGGCCTTCCTCGAACAAGCGTCCCGACGCCGTCCGCGCCTTGTGCACCCGAGCCATAGCCCGGTCGTCCTTCTTGTCCGCCGGTTCGGGGAACACGCGCTCGAGGTAGGCATCCAGGCGCGGCTGCACCACTTGCACCTTCACCAGTCGCCGGAAACCATCTGCGATGTCCCGGAACCTGGCCTCGATGATTCCCAACGCGTCGCGCGCCGCGGCCATGCGTTCTTTGAGGTTCTTCGTGTGCTGGGTGCGGATGCTCCGGCCTTCGCTGAGCGCCATCGTCAGCGTGTTCTGGCACACCACGCGGATGGGCGTGAACTTCACCTGAACGCTGCTACCGCCATCGTGACTGTTGCTCAGGAGGAGGTACTTGTCCGCGATGTCGTCGCCGATCACCTGGATGCGGTCCGGGAGTTTGGCGAGAATCCACACCCGTTCCCCCTGGCCCAGCGCGCCCGCCGTGTGATAAACCGCCGCTCCTTCGCCGACGATGGGATCAAACCACTCGAACGCCTCGCGGTTCTGCCAGGGAACGTAATCTGCCCCGACGATGCCCAAGATCTTTGGCGCCTCGCCCTGGGGCGGCTGGTCCTGGCGAACGACCGCGAACCGGTCCGGCACCTCGTGCAGCTTGGTTCCACGCGCGATGAACAAAGCAGTCTTGCTCACCTCCCAGTCGAGGCTGGCGGCGCGGATGGCCTCCCAGGCGGTGGCGGGGTGATCGAGCTTGGTGCCCAGCCCATGCCACGGTTCCTGGCCGTAGTACATCATCGCCGTCTGGCCTTGGATGGTTGCGAGATCGTGCGCCATGATGCGTCCTTTCACCTTTGGGAGCTGTTCACCGGGTCGCTGAGATCCTACGCCAGTAGGTCTCCGAGAGCCAGCCGAAGCTCGGCAGAAGCAACCGACACACTGGGCCCTCCGCCCAACCGGATCGCGCCGGCAGAAGGCTCAGGCGTGCGACAACGCCGGAAGCGCTACTGACGCCTGGACCGGGACGTCCTTTTTGGGGTGGAGAAATTTCTCCAGATTGCGTTGTCGTGTCGGCGGTCCGGGGCGGGCTCCACCCCCCCCCCGCCCCCCCTCAGGACAGCCCCGTCACGCCCTCCCTGTCCTCGGCTCCCGGTGCGAACCCAGACGCTCGGTTCGAGCTCCCTGCTGGGCCTCCGACCTCGCGATGCCGGTTCGGCGGTTTAACGGGACAAGACGGGAAAGATTTCCGTCGTTTGATGCGTGAATCTGCGTCCTGTCGAAAGGTGGCCACGTGCAGAATCGCCAATGTGTACGCTGGTTTTGTCGTCATCGCGCACCATCCCGAAAATGGCTGAGCGGTTTCGACTCCCCTCGCCTCCACCAATCCTCGCTCTCCACGACAAGTCGCGGAGAGCGAAAGGGGATGACGTCCTCCGTTCCTGGGGCGCCCCGCCTTTCCTACCCGCTGTTTGCGGCCTCGGGAGCCGGACTCGAGACGTTTCGGCTGATCGCCGCACCGCTGCTGGAGCTTCAGGACAGGAACGCCTGGGGGCGGCTGGTCGAGTAGCACGTGGGAGCGCGCCTGCTGAACACCAGCACGGGCACGGCGGTGGCGGTGACGTGCCTCAGCCAACACCTGGCGCCAGGCGGCGCAGCGCGGTGTCAAACCATCCTCGCTCTTCGAACGGGCGGGCGAGTCCGAAGGCGAGCTCAAGCGGGATGCTCCGGGTACGTTACAGGGAGTTCCCTTCAGGTCTGGGCGCCTCCCGTCGGCGGGGGAGGTGCGGCCAGAACCTGTGCCGGCGTTTGGCGCTGCAGGTTCGTGCGGTCAAAGTCCGCGTCAAAACTGACCAACGTCAAGCCATCGCGTCTCGCGATGACGTACTGATAGGCGTCGTCGAAATCGAGCCCTTGGCTTTGCATCGCCGCACAGACGGACGGGAATTCCCCCGGGAAGACGGTGCGCAACACGACTTGGCCCTCCTCGAACAGGTCACGGACAAACTGATCGAGCGCGGCGGAGCGCTGGCGGCGTCCGAGGATCACGCCGATCGAGTGAAGCGAGAAGTGACTGATGGACAGCAGGGTACTGTCCACTTCGGTAAGGAGACGCACCACCTCGGGAGCCCTGGTCTGGCTCAGCAGATGTTCGAGCCAGACGTTCGTGTCCAGGAGGTACACGGGTTAGTCCCCCCACCACTCCATGGCCTTGTGCTGCAGCTCGACTGAGCTGTATTGCTGGCCCAAGTCGGCCAACGCTCCCCCCCAGTCGGCCTTGAGCCGCCGACCACCTGAAGCGGGCGCGGTCACAGGGCCAAGGGCGCCAGCGAGCACGATAACCTCGACTTCCTCGCCCGGCGGCAATGCCGGCGTTGGGATGGCGATGGTCCGGTCGGCTCGGACCCGAGTGGTTTCACGGATGGCGGTCATGCGCTCTGCTCGCTGTTACGGGCGGACGCTACACCCTGCCGCGCGAGGAGGGAAGGCGTTTGGCGTGGTCCACGTGTTCCGCCACCCCGTGGTAGGCCGCCCAGAGGGTGGCGCGCGCCCCTTGAAGTTCCGGCCCTGCCGGACAAAGGCGTCAACGGGCGGGAACGACCCGGCCTCGGTAATAGACCCGCGGCTCATCGCGGTGCAGGAGCGCAAACGACCCCGCGGTGGTGGTGGCGCTGCTTTGAACTGGCATCCAGTCGACCAGGTTGGTGCCGTGAAACTGCTTGTCACCCCCCTGGGCAACAGCATAATGCGCAGCCGATGGTGGTAACGTTAAGGCTGGTCGCCAGGGTGGCGAAAGGCGGGGGCCACCTCGGCACGGGATGCGCCCATTTCCACGCGTGGTATTGACGGAGACGGAGGTCCAGGACGCCGTCCAACGCGCGTTGGCGGAGGATCTTGGACCCGGTGATGTGACCACGCTGGCCGTCGTGCCGGCCGCCACCCGCGCCCGCGCCCGGCTGGTCGCTCGCGAATCCGTCGTCGTCGCCGGGCTGGCCTTCGCAGTCGCGGCGTTCCGAGGTCTCTCCTCCCGGGTCCGCATTGAACCCGAGGTCGAGGACGGAGCGCGGGTTGGCCCCGGAGATACCCTGCTGCGTGTCAGTGGCCCGGCCCGGGCGCTCCTCACGGCGGAACGGACGGCCTTGAACTTCCTCCAACGGCTGTCGGGCGTGGCCACCCTGACCGCGCGTTACGTGGCGGCGGTGGCGGGAACCCGCGCCCAGATCCTGGACACCCGCAAGACCACGCCCGGTTGGCGTCGGTTCGAAAAGTACGCGGTGGCCTGCGGGGGCGGCCGCAATCACCGGCTGGGCCTTCACGACTTAGTTCTCCTCAAGGACAACCATCTAGCCGCGCTCGCAGCCCAACGCCCCAATCCCGTCGCCGCCGCTGTTCGTCGCGCCCGGCGTGCCTGTCGTGGTCTCCCAATTGAGGTCGAGGCGGACACGCTCACCCAGGTGCGTCAGGCAGTCGCGGCGGGGGCGGACCTCATCCTGCTCGACAACATGTCGCCCGCCCGCTTGCGGGAAGCCGTGGCGCTGGTCCGGGGGCGGGCCGGCACCGAGGCCAGCGGGGGCGTGAATCTCGAGACCGTGCGCGCGATCGCCGCAACGGGCGTGGATTTCATCTCGGTGGGTGCGCTCACCCACTCGGCGCCGGCGGTCGATCTGGCGCTGGACTTTGAACCGGTGCGCCGGCACCGCGCTCCCCGGCGATCATGACCCGCGACGCGATCATCCTGACGGCACTGCGTGAGGCGGGCGACAGCCCGGTGTCAGGCGAAGACCTGGCGCAACGCCTGGGGGTGAGTCGCGCCGCCGTCTGGTCCCACATCCAGGAACTCCGCAGCCTCGGCTACGAAATCAGTGCCAGCCCGCATCAGGGCTATCGGCTGCTCAACACGCCCGATCTGCTGCACGCCGACGATCTGCTCTCGCGGCTGGGGAAGACGACGGGCATCGGGCGGGACATCCAGGTGTTCCGCGAGACCACCTCGACGAGTGACGTCGTCGAGAAACTCGCGGCTGACGGGGTGGCCGAGGGGGCGGTCGTCTTCGCCGAGGCGCAGACGCGCGGCCGCGGTCGCTTGGGGCGGCGCTGGGTGTCGCCCGCCGGCAAGGGGTTGTGGTTCTCAATGCTGCTGCGCCCGGCCTGTCGGCCGCAGGAAACGACCCGACTGACCCTGGCAGCCGCCGTCGCCCTCGCCCGCGCCGTGCGCGCGCAGACGGGTTTGGCGCCGGAGGTCAAATGGCCGAACGACCTGCTGCTGCGCGGGCGGAAGTTTGCGGGGATTCTGACCGAGATGAGCGGCGAACAGGATCGCGTCCGCCACGTGGTGTTGGGGATCGGCGTGGATGTGAACCTGGTGGCGAGCGACTTCCCGCCCGACCTGCGCCGCCAGGCCACCTCGCTTCGGGTAGAGCTCGGGCGCCCGGTGCTCCGCGCGGAACTGGCGGTGGCCGTGCTGCGGGAGCTTGAGGCGGCCTATCAACGGCTCCAGCGCGGCGACTTCGAGGCCCTGGCGGACGAGTGGGAGGCGTTGTGTACGACGCTCGGTCAAGAGCTCGAGGTTGTGGTGGGGGAGCGGCGGTTGAAAGGACGCGCCGAGGCCCTGGACGCCGACGGTTCCCTGCTGCTCCGCACACGGTATGGCCGCCTGGAACGTGTCACGGGGGGCGACGTTGTCCTGGGCTAGGACCATGCTCCTGCTTCTCGACATAGGCAACACCCACACCCACGTCGGGCTTGCCCGCGGCCGGCGAATGGTCCGCCACACCGACCTGCCCACCCCGGACTGGCGGAGCGGGGAGGCGGGACGGGCCCTGATCCGATGGGTGGGCGAAGAGTCGTTGCGGGGCGCGGCGTTGTGCAGCGTCGTGCCCGAGGTCACGTCGCGCGTCGTCCGTTGCGTCCGGCAACGGTGGGGCTTCGCGCCGCTGGTGCTGACTCCGCAGACGCTTTCGGGCGTGGGCATCGACTATCCCCAGCCCGACTCGATCGGCCCGGACCGGCTGGCCAACGCGGTGGCCGCGCGGTGGCACTTCGGTCAGCCCGTCGTGGTGCTGGACTTCGGGACCGCGCTCACCTTCGACGTGGTCAACGGAGAAGGGAACTACGTGGGCGGGGTCATTGCACCCGGTCTGTCGGCGATGACCGATTATCTGCATGAGAAGACGGCCTTGCTCCCGCGGATTACGATCCGGGACACCCGGGCGGTGATCGGTCGCAGCACCGAGGAAGCCATGTTGATCGGCGCGGTGCACGGGTATCGCGGGCTGGTCCGCGCCGTGCTCGGGGAGTTGCAGACCGCGCTCGGTGCGGCCCGGCTGCCGGTGGTGGCGACGGGCGGCTACGCCCGGCTCATCGCCCGGCAAATTCCGGAGATCCGGGCCGTCCGGCCCGGGCTGACGCTCGAAGGGCTGCGGCTGGTCTGGCAAGACCGCTCCGGCCCCGCGCACCGGTCGTCCCGCCGATGACGCCGCCCCGCACGATCCGCAACATCGCGCTCATCGGGTTCATGGGCAGCGGCAAGTCCAGTGTCGGGCATCTGGTTGCCGCGCGGCTGGGATTTGCCTTCGTCGATACCGACCACCTGATTGAGGCGCGGGCGGGTTCACGGATCGCGGAGATCTTCGAGCGCCATGGCGAGGCCTGGTTCCGCGCGCTCGAACGCCAGGTGGTGGACGAGCTTGAGCAACGTGACCGGTGTGTCATCGCCACCGGCGGCGGGGTGGGCGCCAACCCGGAACTCCTGGCGAGCCTCAAGCGCCATGCGCTGGTGGTGTGCCTGTGGATGTCCCCCGACAAGCTCTGGCAGCGCGTGCGGCGCCAGACCCACCGCCCGCTGCTGCAGGTGCCCGATCCGCCGGCCCGCATCCGCGAGCTGCTCGCCCAACGCCAACCGGTGTACCGCCAGGCCGATGTCCTCCTCAATGCCGACAACCGCCGGTTGCCGCAGATGGCCGCCCAGGTGATCAAGCAATTCCGGCTCGTCGCCCGGGATTCCCTCGCGCCATGAATCTCGCCCCACCCGCATCATGGACCCCGCGCCTGCACGGTTGGCCGTCGCGGTGAAGGCGCAGGCCCGCGCCTTGGGCTTCGACGCCTGCGGGATCACCGACGCCTCGCCGCCAGGTTCGGCGCCGCATTTTGCGAACTGGCTGGCGGCCGGTCACCACGGCGAGATGGCCTACCTCGCGCGCAATGCTGCCCGGCGGGTCGATCCCCGGAAGGTGCTGCCCGGGCTTCGCAGCGTCGTTTGCCTGGCCGTCAGTTACCCTGGCGACCACGACAACCCGCCCCCGCCGCCGGCCCTGCGCGGAGTCGTCGCCCGCTACGCGCGGTTCACGGATTACCACGACGTGCTCGCGGCGCGGCTGCGGGATCTAACGGCGTTTCTCAACGGACTGGGCGGTGCCGAGGCCCGCTCCCTCTGGTACGTGGACACGGGACCCGTGCTCGAGCGGGACCTTGCACAACGCGCCGGTTTGGGGTTCATCGGCAAACACACCAATCTGCTCGGTCGGACCCTGGGGAACTGGTGTTTGCTCGCCGAGATTCTCACCACTGTCGCGCTTGCGCCGGACGCGCCCGAACGCAACCGCTGCGGCACCTGCGCGCGCTGTCTCGACGCCTGTCCGACGCGCGCGTTCGTCGCCCCGTTCGTCCTGGATGCCCGCCGTTGCATTTCCTATCTCACCATCGAGCACAAGGGGCCGATTCCGCTCGAACTGCGCCCCGCCCTCGGCACCCGCATCTTCGGCTGTGACGATTGCCTGGCGGCGTGTCCCTGGAACCGCTTCGCCCGCGCGGGGCGGTTGATGCGGGAACACACGCGCGCCGACCTTGCCGCGCCCGATCTGATCGAGTTGCTCCGCCTGGATGCCGCCGCGTTCAAGGTCCGCTTTGCCGGCACCCCGATGGCCCGGGCCAAACGTCGCGGTCTCCTCCGCAACGTCGGCGTGGCGTTGGGCAACCTCGGTGACCCGGCGGCCCTTCCCGCGCTGCGGCAGGTGGCGCAGGATCCCGACCCGCTGATCGGCGAGCACGTGCGTTGGGCGATCGAACGGATCGAGGCGCCGTAACGCGCCGTCTGCCGACGGGAACTTGGTGCTGACTGCGGGGCACGAGCAGGAACGACAACGTGGCGACCATCGTGAGTCGTCAGGGTTCAACCCTTGACCGCGGATGGCGCGGATGCCGCCCTGCGGCAACGTCGTCCTGCTCTTCCTCCCGGCCTGGTTCCGCGGTCGGTCCGACCATCCTCCCCTGACCCTGGTTACGAACCCCGAGCCCACGCTGGGGCGTACCAGACGGTAGCCGGGGGTCGAGCGAGTCCGCGAGCGAGACCCCCGGAAACGGTGCGCCCAAGGCGAGCGCATCCCGGCAGGGAGGCCAGAAACCGAAACGCCAGGGCTTCTGACACCCGCGCCGGGGTGCCGACCTGCGGGCCGGGGGTCCGGAGGTCGCCCTGCCGCATCCCGGGAGTGTACCCGGGAGTTGCTCCGTCCGGGCCGACATGCCACGCTCGCGCCGTTGCCGTGCTCCACCCACCTCCCATACTGCGTTCGCCAACTGCCGGCGTCTCGTCTGCCACCTCGCGTCCTTCCGTCCCATGAACTTCTCGTCGCTGGACATCCTGAGCTTCATCGGTTTCTTCGCGTTCGTGGTCGGTCTGAGCGTGTGGAAGAGCCGGCGCGCGCGTGATCATACCGAGAGCTCGGCCGACTTCTTCCTGGCGGGCCGCGGCCTGGCCTGGCCGCTGATTGGCATTTCGATCGTCGCGGCGAACATCTCGACCGAACAGATGGTCGGGATGGCCGGCCAGGCAGCGGGCAAGGTCGGGCTCGCCGTCAGCGCGTGGCAGCTCACCGGGTCGGTGGGGATTGTGATCATCGCCATGACGCTGCTGCCGCGGTTCCTGCGGGCGGGGATCTACACGATGCCGGAGTTCCTCGAGTACCGTTACAACGCTGCAGCGCGCACCCTCATGGCCGTCCTGACCATCCTCATCTACACGCTGGTCGTGCTGCCTGCCGTGCTCTACTCGGGCGGGGTCACGCTCCACACGCTGACCGGCCTGGACCTCACCCTGGCAGTCTGGATCATCGGCCTGATCGGCGCCGTCTATTCAACCTTCGGCGGACTGAAGGCCATCGCGTGGGCCGACCTCGTGCAGGGCCTGGCGCTTCTGGGTGGCGGCCTGCTCGTGTTCGGCCTGGGCCTGAAGGCGGTCGGCGGCTGGAGCGCTTTCACCGCCTACAACGCGGACAAGCTCCACATGATCCTGCCCGCGGCCAATCCCGACCTTCCGTGGACCGGCATCGTCTCGGGCATGTGGATCGTCATCCTGTACTACTGCGGCCTGAACCAGTTCATCGTGCAACGCAACCTGGCAGCCCGCACGCTCCGCGACGGCCAGTTGGGCATGGTCTTTGCCGGCGCCCTCTGGCTGCTGGTGCCGTTCGCCATCGTCATGCCCGGCCTGATCGCCCGACAACTCTACCCCGATCAACTCGCCGAACGCAGCGACGCGGCGTTCCCCACGCTCATCGCCCAACTCATCCAACCCGGCGTGCGGGGCATCCTCTGTGCTGCCATCGCCGGCGCCGTGACCAGCACGCTCGCCTCCCTCGTCAACTCGGCCTCGACCATAGCCACCATGGACGTGTACCGGCGCTGGCTCAAACCCGACGCCTCGCAGACCCAACTGGTCTGGCTCGGCCGGACGCTGACGGTGGTGTGCATGCTGGTGGGTTGTGTCATCGCCCCCGCCATCGCCGATCCCAAGTTCGAAGGGGTCTTTCAATTCATCCAGGTGTTCCAGGGCTACATCTGGCCCGGCATCGTCGCCGTCTTCCTCTTCGGCATGCTGGTCGAAACCGCCCCCGGATCGGCCGGGGTTGCCGGGCTGGTGGCCGGTCCGGCCATCTATCATCTCTTCCAGACGTATGCGCAGGAGCTGCACTTCCTGGTGCACGCGACCCTGACCTTCAGCCTCGTGCTGGCCGTCATGGGGTTCATCACGTTGGTCTGGCCATTGTCAGAACCCCGCCGCCTCCCCGAACGCACCGACCTCAACTTCGAGACCGCCCCGATCGTCAAGCTGGCTGGCCTTGCCGTGATCGCGGGCGTGGCGATCTTCTTCATCGTCTTCTGGTAAACCGCCGTCTCCGCCGCTCGCCCCACCCGATCCCATGAGACCCAAGTGCTTGCTCGCCCTCGCTGCCGTCGGTGTTCTCTCCACCCTGGCCTCGACCGACCCCCTCGAACGTGGCTTTGCCCATCCGCCCCCCGCGACCAAGCCCTGGTGTTACTGGTATTGGATCAGCGATCACCTCTCGAAGGACGGCATCACGCGGGACCTGGAGGCCATGGCCCGCGTCGGCATCGGCGAGGTGTTCATCGGCAACATCTTCCTCGAGGATGTCCCCTCGGGCGATATCAAGGTCCTTTCGCCCGCGTGGTGGGATCTGGTCGAACACGCCATTCGTGAGGGCGCCCGAACCGGGGTCAACATCGGCATGTTCAATTGCCCGGGCTGGAGCCAGTCCGGCGGGCCGTGGATCCGACCGGACCAAACCATGCGTTACCTCGCCCAGTCCGAGATCCGCGTCAGCGGTCCGCGCCGGCTCACCCAAGCCCTGCCGGTCCCCGCGCAGCCCTTTCAGGATGTGGCCGTGCTCGCCTTCCCCGCGCCGCGTCACGACACGGACAGCCTCGCGCGGCAGACACCGCGCGTCACTTCCACCCCGCCAGTGGAAGGCCTGGAACGGCTGATGGACGGCGATCCTGCAACCGTGACCGCATTCCCCGCGGGCGCCGGGCGCGGCTCAACCACCTTCACCGTCGACTGGGAACTGTCCTCTCCCTGGACTGCTCGCTCGCTGCGAATCGTCCCGGGCACCGAACCGTTCGGGGCCGAGGTCGAGCTGCAGGCGGCCGCGGCGGACGGCCCGTTCCAGACCGTGCGCCGGTTCCGCTGCGACCGTTCGAACATGGCCGTTGCCGTGGGCTTCATGCCCCGCGGACCGGTAACCATTTCCTTCCCGGCGACGACCGCGCAACGGTTCCGCCTCGTGTTCACCGGCGTGCATGGCAGCAATCGCGCGAGCGAACTGGCCGAGATCGAACTGTCCGGGGCCGCCCGGCTTGAGTCGTACGTCGAGAAACAACTCGGCAAGATGCATCCCACACCGCTCCCGATGTGGGACACCTACCTCTGGCCCACTCAATCCGAACCGGACGCGCCGGAACTGGTCGTGCCCACCCGCGAGATCCGCGATCTGTCCCGTCAAATGGCCGCCGATGGCACACTCGACTGGGACGTCCCCGCCGGCGAGTGGGTGGTCCAACGCATCGGCATGACGCCCACCGGCATGCGCAACAGCCCGGCCTCCCCCGAGGGCCAGGGCCTCGAGGTGGACAAGATGAACCGCACCCTCGCCGCCCAACACTTCGAGGCTTTCATCGGCGAAGTGCTCCGCCGCGTCCCCGCCGCCGACCGCCAGGCGTTCACCCGCGTCGTGGCCGACAGCTATGAGATGGGCGCGCAGAACTGGACCGACGGCTTCGACACCGCCTTCCGGCAACGCTACGGGTACGACCCAATCCCCTGGCTGCCAGTCCTCAGCGGGCGACTCCTTGGCAGCGCTGACCAGAGTGAACGCTTCCTCTGGGACCTCCGCCGCCTCGTCGCCGATCGCGTGGCGAGCGAATACGTCGGCGGATTGCGCGAGGCCTGTCGCCCCCACGGCCTGGGTCTCTGGCTTGAGAACTACGGCCACTGGGGGTTCCCGGCCGAATTCCTCCAGTACGGCGGGGCCTCCGACCGCGTCGGGGGTGAGTACTGGGTGACGGGTGACCTCGGCTCGATCGAGTGTCGCGCCGCCGCCTCCTGCGCCAATACCTACGGCATGCCGGTCGTTTCAGCCGAGGCGTTCACCGGCGGCCCCGCTTTTCAGAACGCCCCGCGCGCCCTCAAAGCCCGCGGCGACTGGGCGTTCTGCGAAGGCATCAATCACTTCGTCCTGCATGTCTACATCCACCAGCCGTGGCAGGAGAAGGTGCCGGGCGTCAACGCCTGGTTCGGCACTGAGTTCAATCGGCACAACACCTGGTTCGAATCGGGTCGCGCCTGGATCGACTACCTGCGCCGCTGCTGCTGGCTCCTCCAACAAGGCCATCGCGTCGCCGACGTCGCCTACTTCATCGGCGAGGATGCACCCAAGATGACCGGCGCCCGCGAACCGCCCCTGCCGGCCGGCCGCGACTTCGACGACATCAACGCCGAGGTCATCCTCGACAAACTCACCGTCCGCGACGGGTTGCTCACCCTGCCCCACGGGACCACCTACCGCCTGCTCGTCCTGCCCGCACTCGATACCATGCGCCCGGCGGTGATGCGCAAGATCAGCGACCTCGTGCACGAAGGCGCCACGGTGCTCGGCCCGCCACCCTTGCGTTCGCCCAGCCTCCAAGATTACCCCCACGCGGATCTCGAGGTGCGCCGCCTCGCCAACGAACTCTGGGGCCAGGCGACCGCGCGCCAACCCGGCGAACGGACATTCGGCCAGGGCCGCATCGTCTGGGGCAAGCCCCTGGAGGAAGTGCTCAACTCCCTGAACTCGCTGCCCGACTTCGAAAGCTCCGCCCCGCTGCGCTTCACCCACCGCCGCCAGGGCGAGGTCGACCTCTACTTCGTCGCCAACCCAAAGCCCGAACCTCTCACCACCACCGCGGCCTTCCGCGCCGGCGACATGGCCCCGGAGTTCTGGTGGCCGGATTCGGGCCGGATCGAGCACCCTGCCGTCTATGACATCGCCGACGGAAGAGTCAGACTGCCGCTCTCGCTCGGCCCGCACGGGTCGGTGTTCGTCGTGTTCCGCCAACCGCCGGCCCCGACCGCGAACCGCGTCGCTTCTGTCCGCCGTGATGGAACCGAGCTCCTGGGCACCCGCGTGACGCCGCCTTCCGCCCCTGCCGACACTGCGACGCCCAACCACTTCACCTTCGCCGCGTGGATCCAACCCACCGCCCCAACCGCGTTGACCGTCGAGACCAACCGCGGAACCTCCGGCCTCGGTTTGCAGCGCAACGACGCCCTGGCAGCGCCACACGGGGACGGCTTCGGCGGTTCCGACCACGCCGGCTGCGGCCTCGCCGTCGGGACCAACGGGGTCTGCGTCCTCGAGCACGGGGCCAATTACTTCGCGCCGATCCTGGTCCATCCCACACCGATCCCCGACTGGACCCACGTCACCGTGGTTTATCGCGATGGCCGGCCAAGCCTCTACCTCGACGGCGTGCTCGCCCGAACCGGTCTCAAGAGCGGGTACACGGTCCACTCCGGTGCCGCCGCGGGCGGCCTAGCACAGTTTCGGGGACGGCTCGGCAGCTTTGCGCAGTTCGGTCGAGCCCTCACGGCTGACGAAGTCGTGGCCCTGGCCCGAAGCATGCCGCGGCCGGATCGATCCGCGCCGGGACCGGCCCTCGCGCTCACCTTCGCGAACGGGCAGATCCACGCCCTGGCCAGCGAGGCCGGCGACTTCGAGTTGATCATGGCCAATGGCCAACGCCACCGCCTCAGCGTCCCGCACGTGCCCCCGCCCACACCTCTGTCCGGACCCTGGCAGGTGCAATTCGCTCACGGCTGGGATGCGCCGGAACACGCGGTGTTTCCCCAGTTACTCGACTGGAGTCGCCACTCCGATGCCGGCATTCGGCACTACTCGGGCAAGACCACCTATCGCCGCACCTTCTCCCTGCCACCCGCCCTGATCGCGGATCCCAAGGTCCGGATTCAGCTCGATCTGGGCGACGTCCGGGACCTGGCTGTCGTGCGGGTGAACGGTCGCGAACTTGCCACCCTCTGGCTGCCGCCCTTCCAGGTCGATCTTAGCAGCGTCGTCCGACCCGGGGAGAACACCCTCGAGGTCGAGATCGTCAACGTCTGGAACAACCGGTTGGCGGGCGATGCCGCGAGACCCGCGGAACAGCGCCGCACCTTCCTGCTCGCCCCAACGGTCGGGCCGGATGCCACCCTGCTCCCGGCGGGTCTGCTCGGCCCCGTGACGCTGCATTACGCCATCGCCCAACCCGTGCGGTGACACAGCGAGTTGCCGATGATCATGCACCACAGAGACTCGAGA
>JABTUJ010000089.1 GCA_015075445.1 Verrucomicrobiales bacterium | reverse complement strand
ACTGGAACGACGCGACCGAGACGTCGCTGCTGGACCGGTTCGGGCTCGACCCCGCCCAAAAGACGCGGGCCCTGTCGAAAGGGCAGCGCACCCAGCTCGCCCTGATCGCCGCGATCTGTCCCGAGCCGGAGTTGCTGGTGCTGGATGAGCCCACGTCGGGATTGGACCCGATTGTGCGGCGCGAGTTCATCCAGACGGTGATCGGCGCCTATCAGGAGGGCGACCCGGAACGGCGGACGGTGTTTGTCTCGACGCATCTCATCAGCGAGTTCGAGGGGTTGATTGACGAGTTCACGATCCTCGACGGCGGCCGGGCGGTGATGACGCTGGCGGCGGACACGGCGCGCGAACAGTACCAGCGCATCTATGCCCGGTTCCCGCGCGACGTGCCGGCCGTGGACTGGGGGGCGCTGCGGGTGCTGCGGCGCGAGGGACGCGAGCTGGAGGTGGTGGTGAACGGCAATTCGTCGGCCGTGCTGGAGCGGCTGCAATCGTTTTCGCCCGAGAGCCTGAAGAGCGAGGCGCTGACGCTGGAGGAGATCTTCGTCACGGCGCTGCGGCAGGAAGGAGCGACGGCATGAAGGCGCGCGGCACGGTGGGGCTTTCGTTCCTGTTGGCCGGCTGGCTCCGGGAGCCGTGGCTGCGGCTCGAATACGCGAAGGAACTGCGGGAGATCCTGCCCTACTGGCTGGTGAGCCTGGCGGTGAGTCTGAGTTGGCTATTGCCGCCCTGGGAACTGGGACTCGCCGTGTGGGCCTTGGGCGAAGTCGCGGTCGTCGCCATGGGCGCCGCGATGTTTGGACATGAGTTCGGCCATAGAACAGTGTCGCTGGTGCTGGTTCAGCCGGTGGCACGGGGGGAGATCTGGCGTCGGAAGATGGCGGTGCTGGGAGCGGCCTTGGCGGTCATCCTGGTCGCACGACTGGCGGGGCTGGTGGTGCGCGGCAACGTCCAGATGGCCTTCCAGACTGTCTTTGGGCTTACCGGCCTCTTGTCCGTCGCGGCCCTGGCCTACGGGTTGCTGGTGGCGCCGTGGATGACGTTGCTCACCCGCAGCACGTTGGCCGGGGCGGTATTCACCGTGGCCTTGCCGGCCCTGGTCTGGCAGCTCGTGAGCCTCGTGGTGGCCGCGTGGTTCGGGGCGGACGGACGCGATTTGCCGGAGGCGGCCGCGGCGCGGATGGGCGGGTTTGTGTGGCTGACCCTGGGGCTCTGGGTGGCGGGGCCCCTGCTGAGCTACCGGGCGTTCTCGCGCTGGGAAGCGACGGCGGCAGCGGGGCAACCGCTGCGTTGGCCGCGGTGGTTGACGTGGTCCGCCGGCCGCGCCGAACCAAGGAAGCGTTCGCGGGGTCGTCCGTGGGTCAGACTGGTGGCCAAGGAACTGCGGCTGCAATCGCCGGCCTTCGTCGTGGGCGGGCTCTACGTGTTGATCTGTGGAACCGACATTGCCCTGCAGTGGGCGTGGCCCAGGCCGGGCGAACTGTCGTTGACCAGCGAAGTGACGAGCTTCGTGACGCTGTTCCACGTGCTGCTCGTGAGTCTGCTGGCCGGTGCGCTCGCGTGTGCCGAAGACCGCGCCACGGAGGTGTTGCCCTGGCACCTGACGTTACCCATCGCGCTCCGGACGCAATGGCGGGTCAAGGTGGGCGTGGCGTTGGGGACGGCTCACGCGCTGGGGGTGGCGCTGCCGGGGACTGTTCTGGGCCTGGGGCGTTCACCGATCCTGAACGAACTTGCGGGCCCCGCATGGCTGGCGGTGGTGCTGGCGGCGGCCGTCCTTTGTGCGCTGGGGTTGTACCTGTCGTCCCTGGGGGGGAGCACGATGCGCGCCTTGCTCTGGGGAGTGCCGCTCGCGCTATTGGGCGCGGCTGGGGTGGGGGCGGTTCTCAGCTCGGCGGGCAACCGGGCGGCGTTGTGGAACGCTTTCATGCCGTTCGATACCGACGGTCGCACCTGGTTGTCGGTGGTGGGGATCGCCTGGCTGCTCTTCTGGGGCGTCGTGGCGGCGGGCTTGCTGGCGGCGGTGCTCGTAGGGGCCGCGCGGAACTTCCGGTGGATCGAGCGGCGGGGTGCGAGCGTGATTGCCCAGTGGATCCTCTTCGTCCTGCTCGTGCAACTGGCTGCCGGCGTCTGTTTCGGCGCCAGCCGGGCTGCCCGCGCCGTTGGTCTGGAGCTGCCTCAGCAACCCGAGCGGGTGCGAGCCGTGCAGGCGTTTCAGTGTTTTGAGAACCTCCAGTCGCTGGAAATGGCCATCACCACATGGACCCTGGAACACCCTGGGCAACTTCCGCCCAATCTGCAGTCCCTGAGCAGCCGCCTCGAGTCCCCGCGCGTGCTGGTCTGTCCCGCGGACATCGTGCGTTCCCCGGCGTCGGACTGGGGAACGTTGACCGCGACCAACGTGAGCTACGTCTACGAGCCGAGCCCCGCGGATGAAGCCGGGCTGCCAACCGCCGAGATCCGCTGCCTGGTGCATGGCGACGGGCGGATCGTCCCACACTGGCGGGCCCCCGCGCCCGCCGGTC
>JABTUJ010000088.1 GCA_015075445.1 Verrucomicrobiales bacterium | reverse complement strand
GATCAGCCGACGAGGCAGCCGGAATTTTGTCTCACCCCCGCCCCGGACGGGACGGCGGCCCGACCGAGTGCGCCATGGTGCGGACGTCCCGCCGCCGGGCGCGGTTCGAGGTCCCCGGAGCCGGGCATGGAGTTCAGGGCCGCTTCCCCCTGGACCCCCACCACCTCCATGGTGTAAGGAAGCTCCCGTCGATCACCCGCGTCCACACCACGCACACGACCCACACCAACCGCACCACCCAAGCCAGTCGCCACCCGGCTCGCGTCGCCCTTGTGCCCACCCGGATCCCGCCCATGTCCAAACCCACCGACATCCGCGTCACTGCCACGACGCTCTGGTTCCTCCCGGTTCAAACCCGGATCCCCCTCAAGTTCGGGCCCGAAACCCTCACCTCGGTCACCTGCGCCCGCGCCTGCGTTCGCGTCGAGGACCGCCAAGGGCGCAGCGCCGAGGGGTGGGGAGAAACCCCGCTCAGTGTCCAATGGGTTTGGCCCAGCCAGCAGCCCTACGAACCGCGCCACCAGACACTCAAAGCGTTCTGCGTCGAACTGGCCAAGGCCTGGACCAACTTCGATCAGCGCGGACACCCGCTCGAGTTGGGTTGGGACTTCCAGCGCGAACGGCTGCGCCCGTTGCTCGCTGACCAGAACCGCACCCCCGCCCCCACGGAACTCCCGGCCGGCGAGCCCATGCCCTGGCTGGCCGCGCTGGTGGCTTGCTCCGTGTTCGACCAAGCCATCCACGATGCCTACGGCGACCTGCTCAACCGTCCCACCTACGACACCTATAACGCCGCCTTCCTCAACCGCGACCTCGCCCACTTCCTCCAACCCGCCACCGACACCCGCGTGTCCTTCCGCGGCCAGTTCCCGGATGCCTACCTCGTCCCCCACCCGCCCACCCGCCTCCGCGCCTGGCATCTCGTCGGAGGACTCGATCTCCTCGACGCCTCCGAGCAAACCGGCGCCGAACCCCAGGACGGCTACCCGGTCCTCCTGCCGGATTGGATCCGGACCGATGCCCTCAAGTGCCTCAAGGTGAAGCTGCGCGGCACCGACTCCGCCTGGGACTATGCCCGGCTGCTCGCCGTGGGACGCCTGGCCCTCGCCCACGACGTCGAATGGCTCAGTGCCGACTTCAACTGCACCGTGACCGATCCAGCCTACGTGAACGAGATCCTCGACCGGCTGCGCGACGAGCATCCCCGGCTCTATGGCATGATCCTGTACGTCGAACAGCCCTTTCCCTACGAACTGGACCTCCACCCCATCGATGTCCGCAGCGTCACCGCCCGCAAACCCCTGTTCCTCGACGAAAGCGCCCACGACTGGGAACACGTCCGCCGCGGACGCGAACTCGGGTGGTCGGGCGTGGCGCTCAAGACCTGCAAGACCCAGACCGGCGCGATCCTCAGCGCTTGCTGGGCCAAGGCTCACGGCCTGACCTTGATGGTCCAGGACCTGACCAACCCGATGCTCGCCCAGATCCCGCACGTCCAACTCGCTGCGCGCGTTGGCACCATCATGGGAGTGGAGACCAACGCGATGCAGTTCTACCCCGAGGCTTCCAAAGCCGAAGCCATCGTCCACCCCGGCTTGTACCGCCGCCGCGAAGGCCACGTCGACCTTGGGTCCATCCGCGGTCCTGGCTTTGGCTATCGCCTGGCCGAGATCCCGCGCATCCTGCCGGCGCCCGTGTTCGCGCAGTGAAACCGGGGTCGGACCACAGGAAGTGGTTCCGGGTCAAGGTTCTGGCCGGTCATGCTGGTCCATGCTCGGCCCTTGGAGCCAATTTCCGACCCGGTTTCTGGGGTCGAAGCCCGCCCGCCGCGGCTCGCACGATGCTCGCCGCGCCAGAGCTCTGCCGCCGAAGCTCGGCTGCCCGGCGCTCCCGAGCACGGACCGGTCACGGTGTCAGTGACCGCGTGCTTGCGTCAAAGAATCGGTCTGAAAAGGGACCCGCAAAGTGCCTAACAGCCTCCTGCAGACCTGTTAAGTACCATCCAACCAACATCTTGGCGTGGTCCGACCCCGAACCAAAGGGAACCGGAATCGGTCAATACTCGCCGGTAAACCCCGAACGGGCCGGATCCCGGACCGCCGAACCTGCTCCTTCCCCCAGCTTGTCCAGCGCGTCCAGATTCTTGAGCCACGGTGCGCGCTCCTCCCACCAGATGAGAACGTCGGGCCGCATGCCGGGATCACCGTCCAAAAGTCCGGCCGGAACCACGTACATCAGGCCGTTCCGGCTCAGTTTCGGAACGGCGCAGCCGCAGCGACGGCAAAACGCGCGGCGGAAGCCGGGGTTGTCGACCTCGTCGGTGTAGACCTGCACGAGTTCTTCGCCCGCGAGCCATCGCAGGTTCTCTTTCGGCAGACCGATGTTGGAGACATGAGCGCTGCCGCTGGACTTCCGGCACGACTTGCAGTGGCAGTAGGCAAACCGGAGGGCGTTGCCCCAAATCTCGAAGCGAACCCCGCCACACAGGCAGGAACCCTCAGTGGCCTTGATGTCCGGCATGGGTCCATTCCAGAAACCCCCTGCGCGAAATGTCAATGTCGTCGTGCCCCTGAGGTGGCTCCGGGT
>JABTUJ010000087.1 GCA_015075445.1 Verrucomicrobiales bacterium | reverse complement strand
AGCGCCTCCGCCACCGCGTCGACGAAACCACCGTCGGCATGGCGGTCCTCGTCCACTACTCGACCCCCGACCCCACCGAGCTCGCCAACGGCGTCGCCACCGCCGCCATCCGCCGCGGCACCCAACCCAACGAACGCTGGGTCGATTGGCAGCTCGTCACCCAAGCCGGCGCCCTCCCCGTCACCAACCCCGAGCCCAACGCCCTCCCCGAGGACGTCCGCGGCAACCTCTGGGGCCCCACCGACCCCTGGCTCACCCTCGCCCGTCAATCCAGCCTTCTGCCCCTCGGCGCCACCGTCTTCACCTGGCCCAGCGACTACGTGAAGCTGGTCCGGATGCTCGACCAGGCCGCCCGCGCCTACGAAGCCGAGTTCCCCGCCAAGTCCGAACTCACCCTCGATTTCGAGTACAAACAAGTCGCGCCCGACGCCACGCTCCAGGTGCGGCAGATCCGTGAGGTGCCCCGCCCAAAACCTGCCCCCCACCGCCCCGCCTGGCTCCTCAACGAAACCAACCGCTGGGTCGTCTTCCAGGGCGAGTACGGCGACGTCTTCGCCCACCACCGGCTCAAGTCCTCCTGGACCTTCCAGACCGCCAACCTCCGCCTCACCGACAACCCGCCCACCAATCGCCTCTACCGCCGTCTCGACGCCGAATTGCTCGAAGCCGCCCAGCCCACCCACCGCGGTGGCCCCCTCCCCGAACTCCCCGACTACCGCCACCACCGCGACGGCACAGACCACCTCGACGAATGGACCTGGGGTACCGGTCCGACGCAACGCCGATTCCAGCTCCGCACGTCGGTGACGCCCGAGATCGCGGCCTCGCACGCCCCCCTCGTCTTTCTCTCCGATGGTGCCCTCCAGCTCCAGGCCACCTACGCCACCCCCCAGCTCACCCTCGGGCCGACCGGACCCACTAACACCCTCGTGGACACCGTCTCCCTGCGCCCCCACGAACCCGTGTCCCCCCGCAGCCTGCGCCAACAGCGCCGCCTCACCGGCAAGGGCCTTACCATCGAAACCGCCTTCTACTGGCCGCCCAACCCCACCGGCCCCGTCGCCGGCTACACCGCCCCCGTCCAGGCCTGGATCGAAACCCGCCTCACCGGGCTCGTCTCCCAACCCATCGTCCTGCACAGCCACTACGCTCAGACCTACCACCCGGGCCACCACAACTTCGTCGAGGACTTCGTCTTTGACCCCCACCTCGAACCCGGCCTGGACCCGGCCATCCTGGCCGAACTCACGGCCCGGAACATCCGTGCGGTCGTCGGCCAGGCCAGCTTCGACGAGACCCTCGGCCTCTGGATCTGGGGCCTGGACGACCGCCTGCGGGAAGTGCCGTGAGTGGACCTTGACAGAAGCATGAGCATTCAGATTTCAGGGACTGACCCCAAGGGTGGATTCCGCGCGTGACACGCCGCCCGCCTGCCCCCATCCTCTCCCCCCATGAAATGTCATTGGTTGCTCGGCCTCCTGGCCCTCAGCCTCGCAGGCGCCTCCGCGTCCGCTCAGCCCTCCCCCCCAACCCCCGTGAATACCCCCACCCCCCAGACCACCGCCGAGGTCGCCGTCATCAAAACTTCCGCCGGCGAAATGACCCTCGAGTTCTGGTCCGATGTCGCCCCCAACACCGTCGAGAACTTCAAGAAACTCGCCCGCCAGGGCTTCTACGACGGCACCGCCTTCCACCGCATCATCAAAGGCTTCATGATCCAGGGCGGTGACCCGAAGACCAAGGACGCCACCAAGGAATCCGAATGGGGCACCGGCGACCCCGGCTACAAGATCAAAGCCGAGTTCAATGACCGCAAACACGTCCGCGGCGTCATCTCCATGGCCCGCGCCGCCCACCCGGACTCCGCCGGCTGCCAGTTCTTCATCTGCCTCGACCCCGCCCCCAGCCTCGACCGCCAGTACACCGCCTTCGGCAAGATCATCAAAGGCGAGGACGTCCTCCTCAAGCTCGGTGATACCCCCGTCGGCCCCAGCCGCGGCGAACGCAGCAAACCCCTCCAGCGCGTCGCCCTCGAGAGCATCACGATCGTCCCGGCCAGCTCCACCAAATAACCCCGGCGGTAAGCGCCCCCATGCATACCACCGCCGGGAACCCGCCGGGGGGACGTTCCTCGTTCCCCCCGGTCTTCTGGGTCGCCAACCTCGTCGAGGTCCTCGAACGCTTCGCTTACTACGGCATCTACTTCGGGTTCGGGATCTACATGACCCAGCTCGGGTACTCGCGCGACGACCTCGGCATCGTCCAGAGCCTCTTTCTCCTCTTCTCCTACGCCATCCCGCTGATCTCCGGCACCTTCGCCGACCGCTTCGGCTTCAAGAAGGTCCTCATCGTCTCCTACCTCGCCTACCTCCCGGCTGTCCTGCTGCTGATGCTCACCAAGTCGTTCTCGGGCATCGCTCTCACCATGCTCAGCATCGGGTTCGCCGCCGGCATCTTCAAACCTCTCATCGCCGGCACCATCCGGGTCACCACCGACTCGACCAACAAGACGCTCGGCTTCGGCATCTTCTACGCCATGGTCAACATCGGCGGCTCCTTCGGCCCCATCGTGGCGGGCCGCCTCCGCGCCATCTCCTGGGACTATGCCTTCCTCGCCGCCGCCGTCGCCATCGGGTTCATGTTCCTCATCACCGTCTTCTTCTACAAGGAACCCCCGCGCGACTTCGCCGGCGAAACCCTCGGGAAGAAGTTCCGCGACATCG
>JABTUJ010000086.1 GCA_015075445.1 Verrucomicrobiales bacterium | reverse complement strand
GTCGTCTGCGACCACCCGCTCGCCACGCCCGCAAACACCGCCCCCGCAAGGACCCATGCCCGGACCCAGCCGAATGCCGCTCTACCATCCGCTCTCATCATCACGCTTCTCCTTATCGGCATGCCCGCTCACCGCGCACGGCTTCTAAAGGCTTCGCCGACTCGAAAGACCTTCTCCTCGAATAAAGCAAACCCTACTCGCTTGAATGATCGGAAAAAGAACTTTGGCTAACTACGTTGCTGATACCGATTAATGGCGGGCGGCCTGATTCTGGAAATCCTGCCTGCCATGAAACAGCGGATCTCCCAGCACCAAAAACCGATGCCCCATTTTCGAGCCCACACTTGAGGCCACAAGTGCGGGGCGCCACCTGGGCGAAAAATGTAGCCCATCTGGTAACAGATGGGCCACGCGTGGGAAGATCCACGGCCTCACGGCCGTGGCTACACCCGGAATTTTCGAGTCAGATCCCGTGCCCCGCACGCGGGGCACCACCGGGGGTGAAAATGTAGCCCCTCCGGTGACGGAGGGGCCGAGCGGTGGGGTCCACGGCCTCACGGCCGTGGCTACATCTGGAATTTTCGAGCTAGCGCTTCCTGCGACGGGCTAGCCACGCGATGGACGCGAGCCCGAACAAGAGTGCCACGCAGTTTCCGGGCTCTGGTATGAGCACGGCCAGCCTGACCTCGCCCGACTGAGTCCAGGTGTCCACGTACCATCCGAGGCCCTGGCCGGAGAGATCGGGCAAGGAACTCACATCCACGTCGAAGCCGGAACCCGTGAGGGAACCATCGTAGGTGATGAGGGTCCAGAAGTCGTTGGTGGTGGCGGCGCCAACGGGATTCCCCGACCAGGCGACATTGAGGACACCATCCAGCGTGAGGTTGTCCACGCCCTGGATCAGGTCGTTGATCCCGAGCCCCGCGACGCGGTTGGTCGCGTTGAGTTCGAAGGACAGGATGGCGCCGTTGGAAAGGATGAGGTCCGAGTCGATGGTGAAGGTCCCTGGGCTATTGCCCGGGGCGAGGGCGCCCCCGTCGCCGACCACGACGCCGGCGGACTGGATGACCCCGGTGCCACCGAGGGTGCCGCCACCCTCGATCAGGTAGAGCCCGCCGCCGGTGTGGGCCCCATTGACGCGCAGCTGTCCGGCCCGGACCATGGTGGTCCCCGTGTAGTAATTGCTGCGGTCAAACGTGAGGATGCCCGCACCGTCCTTGATGATGCTGAGCGCGGCGGCCGCCAGGTTGGTCGACGTGGGCGAATGATAAGTGCCATCCCGGATCACGCCGTTGAACGTGCGGTTGGTGGTCTGGACGATGGTGAAGCTGCCGGCGACGGAGCCGCCGTTCTCCAGGAAACTATTGGTGACGAGCTGGCTGCCCCAGAAACCGTCGCCGCCGTCGTTGCCATCGCTGTAGAGGTTGCCGATGGTGACCTGGCTGCCGAATGCCTGAAGGGTCGCGTTGTGGCGCATCACCACCTGGTTGCTCGCCCCGATGGCGTGGGAGACCGCCCCGTCGTTGTTGCCGAAGCGCACGAAGTGCTGCCTGTCCTGGTCGGCGGTGTTGCGGGTGACGGTCTCCAGCGAACCAGTCCAGGAGGCGTTGCTGCCCGAGAAGGTCCAGAAGACCATGAAATTCGGCTCGTTGGTCGGCTGCACCCCGTCGACCGCCTCCACGCTCTGGGTCCAGGCCCCGTTCGCGTACGGCCCGCCGACCTGGTCGATCACGGTGCGCAGCCGCCGGTTGCCGCCGGAGATGTCCCCGGTGAAGTTCACGAAACTCTCCTCGCGCCACTCGTCCCCGCCGGAGGCGTCGCGGTTGGAGATGTCCCTCTCGAAATAGATCTGCAGGTCGCGGTTGGCGTTGAAATTCGACATGTCGATGTCGCCGTTGAAATTGACCACGTCGTTGTGCTGGGAGCGGCGGGTGCCCAGCCGGGTGGTGCCGCTGTTGCCCTGGACGATGATGTCGGGGTTGATGTCCCAGGTGGTGCCAACCCCGTTTCGCTCGTTGCGGACCAGGAAGCCCAAGGTGCCACGGTCGGTGCTGTCGTTTAGGCCGATGGTGATGGAAGACGCGTTCGGGATCGCGGAGTTCTCGTAACCGTAGTCCTCGAGGTAGCCGTCCATGACCACGACCCCGCCGGTGAACTCCGGGCTGTAGGCCATCAGGTGCAGCCCGGCGTTGCCGTCCTTGATGAGCGAGCCGGAGCCCATCATGTAGCCGGCCGCCTCGTTGAACTGGTGCTCGTGCGATTCGACCCAGACCGTCGCGTCGCCAACGAAGTTGATCACCCCATCGATGTTGGGGGAGCTGTAACCCGTGGTCTGGCGCTCGAGGCGAAGGGTGGAGCCCTGCTCCAGGGTGAGCCACTCCCTCAGGTTGTAGGCGATGTTATTGAGGTTGCTGGCGATGGCCAGGGTGGCCCCGCTGCGGACCACCGTGCCATCGTAGAACGACTTGCTGCTGCCCAGCGCGAAACTATTGGTCGCCTTCACGCGGAGTATCCCCTCGCGGATGTCGGTGAGGCCCTGGTAGGTGTTGGTCGTCTGCGTGCGCTCGTCCTGGATGGAGTAGGTGAGCTCCAGGGTGCCCTGGCCGGTCTTGATGAGGTCCCCGTGGCCGTTGTTCATCCGCGTGGCGGCCAGGAAGTTCGACTCGGACTGGATGCGGCCGAGGGTGTTCGTGGTGCCGGCGGCCACCTGGAAGGTGCCCCCGTCGCCGCCCAGGATCACGGTCCGGTTGGAGAGGAACATCCCCGCGGTGGTGGCCAGCGTGCCGCCGCGCATCTCCAGGTTCGCCGCCCCGCTGCCCAGCCGCGAGGCGCTGTCGATGGTCACCGTGCCGCCGTTGATGCGGGTGACTCCCGTGTAGGTGTTGTTGCCCGAGAGCGTGGTCCCATTGGCGTCGCCGGAGAAGGTCACGTCCACCGCCCCGGTGATCGCCGCCGAAATCGTGAAGCCACCGCCCGCGCCATGGTAGTTGTGGATGATCAATTCCCCGCCGGAACTGGTCAACTGGCCATTGCCGATCGAGGCCGTGCCGCCGACCGTCGGCGTCACCAGGATGCCACCCTCGACCACGTCGAGAGAAAATCCGCC
>JABTUJ010000085.1 GCA_015075445.1 Verrucomicrobiales bacterium | reverse complement strand
ATCAGGTACCACGCCACCCGGCCCGTGAGCCAGGCCAGCCGGTAGAACAGCGCCGGGAACCGGCCCCCCAGGGGTACGCCCAGGCGAAGAAGGAAGAGCTTAACCACGGCTTCGAACCCGGGAACCAGTTGCCGGCCACATCTCTCTGAACATGTACCACTGATCCGGGTAGGCGCGAATGAACCTCTCGTGCGCGGCCATGATCGTACGGGTCAGTCCCTCCACATCGTGCCCTTCTGCACCCGTGCGCGGTTCGATGAACTCGGTAAGAGTCACCACCTCCGGACGGCCGGCGTCAACACGGGGAAAGGCCGCTACCACCACCGGCGCCCCGGTGAGCAGGGCCAGCCGCGCGGGTCCCGCTGGAACCTCCACTACTTCTCCGAAGAACTCCACCTTCACCCCTTCGCCCGGCGTGGGACGATCGATGAGCAACGCCAGCAGGCCGTTCCGCTTGAGGGCTCTGACGAGTGAGGGCCCGGCCCTCTCCATCTTGATGACTTCCATTCCCAGCCGCCGCCGGGCCCCGGCGACCAGCTCGTCGAGCCGTGGGTCCGCGAACGTCTCCGCAACCACGGCCAGGCTGTAGCCGCGCGCCGCCGTGGCCCCTGCGCCCAGGTCCCAGTTCCCGAAGTGCATGCAGACGATCACCGCGCCCTTCCCTTCCGCCAGGGCCGCATCCAGCGCGCGGAAGCTCTCTTCGCCCCCCACAGCTGCGAGCAGCCTTTCCGCGCTCAGCGCCGGAAAGCGCGCGAAGTCCACCAGGTAGCGGCAGTAGTTGACCAGCGACCGCCGCGCCACCGCGCCACGTTCGGACTTCGTCGCGCCGGGAAGCACGCGCCGGTAGTTGTTCAGCATCGCACGGCGCCCCCGGGGCCACAGGTAGTAGCCCGCCATGCCGGCAAGCGCCGCCAGCGCGTAACTGACTCGCAGCGGCAGCCGTCCTGCCAGCGCGATGACTGCTCTCCAGCTCAGGTACTGCAACTTGCGAAGAGACCCTCCCGGCGGTGGCCCGGCGTGAATGCGCGCATCATAGCCCGGGGCCCTTCACCGGTATTGGCCCCCCCTGCGCCGGCGCATTGAGGGACCGCGTGTGATTGATTTTCCCCATCTGCCTGATAGGATCCGCGCCGGACGGGTTAGTACACCAGTCCGGGGGGAGGCATCCAGTGTCGACTTCAGCGCCATCGCGGGGTCCACTCCATCGCGAGACGGGGATCTTGCTCCAGGCGGCTCTCATCGTCTTCACCTACACCGTGGTGATAGGGATCCTGAACGGCACCGATGTCACGGACTTCGGCCGCAAGACCCTGCTCGCCCACGTTCACGTCGGGACGCTCGGCTGGCTCACGCTCTGTGTCTTTGCGGCATCGCTCTGGCTATTCTCGAAAGGCGAAGCGCCCGGCCGGCAAAGCATGAAGGCTGCGCGGGCTCTTACGGCGGCCGCCGTGCTGGCCCTGCCCCTGTTTGCCGTCACCTTCATGCTCACCTTCGGCATCATGCGCCCGGTCGTTGGCTCCTTCGCCCTGGCCGTGATCGTTGGGTTCTTCGCCTGGGTTGCTACACGCCTCAGGCATGTCGGCGACCTCACCACCCCTCACTGGGGCTTCCTGGCCGCCATGGGGACGTCCGTCGTGGGCGGCACCATTGGCGTCCTTCTCGCCCTCCGGATAGCCGAAGGCTGGCGCGTCATTCCCAGTGGAGGTGAGGACGCCCATCCCGGAACCATGGTGGTCGGATTCCTCATCCCCATGGGCCTGGCGCTCGCTGAATGGGGCCTGACGTGGCCGAAACCAGAGCGTGCCGGCCGCCTCGGATTTGCCCAGATGGCGCTCCCCTTCCTCGGCGGCCTCATGCTCTGCATTGGGTTGCTGCTCGATTTCACCCCGCTCGTTGCCTCCAGCACCCTTCCCGAGATCGCCGGCATCGTGATCTTCGTCAAGCGCATGTGGCCGCGGCTGCGGGCCGTCCCCTGGCTCAGGCGCTCCTCGGCCCGGCTGGCGGCCTTCAGCGCCGGTGCAACCATCTTCAACATCGGGCTCATCCAGTACTTCATCATGCGCTACGAGGGCGACTTCGACCGGGTACCCGACCACCAGCTGCTCGCCCTGGACCACGTGATGTTCATCGGCGTTATGACCAACGCCATCCTTGCCCTGATGCTGGTCACGACCGACGCCGCAGACGTGGCCTGGCGCTGGGCCGAAGATGCCATCTTCTGGGGCATGGATATCGCCCTCATCGTTTTCGTCGGCGGACTGCTGGCCGACGCTGACGTGCTGAAGCAGGTCTCCACTCCCGTGATGGGCGCGGCCATTCTGCTCGCCATCGCCACCTACACTTACCGGCTCCAGCTGCAGGCCGAGGCCGCCCCTGCCCTCGCCGCCGAAGGGGCGCCCGGGGGCTGAGAACCGTGCTCAGAGGCCGCACACCGCCGCGAGGCTGCTGATGGCCGTGACACGCCGGCCCTCGGTCATCCAGTTCACGAACCCGTTCGTGCAGTAGCCCAGCGAGATCCCGGTCTCGGGGTCGCCCCAGCCAACCTGGCCGCCGGCCCCCCCGTGACCAAACGTTCGCGGCGAACATGTACGCCCAAAGCCCCGCAGGTGGGAGTTGCCGTCGTCGCCGGCTACCTGTACAGCCAGCGCACGATTGATGGGGTGCCCGAGCGCCGGGTCGCGATGGAACTCCTTCGTTCGCGGCGTGGTCGCGAATTCAATCGTCTCGGCCTTCATGATCCGGTTTCCGTTTGCGGTCACGCCTCCATTCACCAGGGGCTGGTAGAACATCGCCAACTCTGCCGCCCGGGCAATGCCGCCGCCGCCCGGCACCCCCACGGCTCGCACCGATGGCTGGTTGAACGCCAGGATTGCTTCGGGTGTCACCTCGCCGAAACCACCTGGAGGAGGCTCAGGGGGCTCCACGTGCAAGACATCGGCGACCCGGCTGTTCAGGTCCTCGGGCAGCCCCAGGTACATCTGCTCCAGCCCCATCGGCGCGATGATGCGCTCGCGAATGAACTTGCGAAACTCCATCCCCGTGCGCCGCTCGATGATCTCCGCCAGCACCCAGTGCAGCGAGGTCGCATGGTACTGGAATTGCGTTCCCGGCTCCCATTCGAGCCGCCAGCGCGAGAAGCCAGCCAGCCTGCCCTCCCGGGTCTCCCACTCGCCCGGTCCCAGGGACCCCTGCGGGAATCCCCCGGTGTGCAGCATCGCCTGCTCCACCGTAACCACGTCCTTACC
>JABTUJ010000084.1 GCA_015075445.1 Verrucomicrobiales bacterium | reverse complement strand
ACCGGCCCCGGTGCAGCGGAACTCACCGCCCAGGGCATCCCGCCAGAACTCGGTCAGGACCCGGGCGCCGGAGGTTGGTGGGCCGATGATCGTGGTCGGCGAGCCGTTCTGGTGCGTTGCCAGCGCCGGCAGTCGCGTGCCCGCCTTGCCGGTCATCACTTACCCGCACCGACAACGGCACTGCGAACCAGACTTGCTAATCGTGTCCTTGTGTGCGATGAGTCCGCTACTGCCACCACAGGCCGCTGACTCGCTTCCGCTCAGCCAACGACCCGCGCGCAGGGAAGGTATAGCACACATTTGCTCACTACGTCTGTCATGAAGACCGGGTGTTGGAAGATGACTCGATTGGCACTGGTCTTGGGCGTTTCCGTGATCGGGCCTCGGGCCTTGACTGAGACGCCGACGACCGGGCCTGAACCGCCTTGCGTTGTCGACCGCGGAAACCTCCACCTCAGTTGGGCGGCGGGCGACCGGCAGCTGCAGGACCCGCCCGGAATTTGGGACAGGACTACGACGACCCTCTGGGAACTCGACCTGAACGGGGACGACCTCACGGACGTTGCCCGGATCCAAACCGGGTGGCTCGAATACGCCGGGGTTGTATGGCCGGGAATCATGATTTACGAGCGGTATTACCTTGATACGCTGGTGGCCGGTGGGGAATCGGCTCTGCTCGATCCGCCCTCCCGTCTTGCCCCCAACGACCTGGTAACCGTCGACGCCGGTCCAGGCGCCGCATGGGTGAGCCGGCTGGACATCTCGTTGAGCCCGGGCCAGCCTTTCAGTGGACCGCTGCCGCTCTTCAACAAGCTGCCCTATGTGGGGGTGCGGGTGGCCGCGCCGGACGGAACCCACACCGCGTGGATTAACGTGAATGACCGGCGCGTTTTCGGTTACCAAAGCCAGCCCGGCGAACCGATCCGGGTGGGGAGCCGGCCGGCCCCGCCACCGCCGTTGCCCCACGAGAGCCTCCGTTACCTGTCCATCGACCTCGACGGAGGCGGGATTGACTTCGTGGTGCGGGTGCGGGAATGGACCAATGCCGTGACCGGGGTCGAGGGAGTCTCGGCAGTGCTCACCAACCGGGCGGATTTCAGCGTCCTGGTCACGCAGGGATGGCTGGAGGGAGCCGCGGTGAGTTTTGCCTGGCCACCGCCGGATGGAACGGTAGTCCCTGTGACGGCGCCGGCACCGGCGAGTTGGCAGACCACGCCGGCACACATCATCATACTGGAAGAACGACGCAACGCCGGGGGCGATCTTCTTCTGAGGGCGGGACCCTTGGCCGGCGTGTCGGACACCCTCGTCGCCGTCCGCTCGAGCCAGGCGCGGGGCTGGTTCCGCTTCAACCGCGACTTCAAATTGATCGCGCAGGATTTCACCGGGGCTGCCTGCGGGGAGCCGCCCCGCCAGGCGTATGAGAGGACCCGCCAACGGTTCGACTTGGATGGGGACGGACGGATCGAGTACGTGACGGTCACCGCCGAACGGTGGGCATACGACCATATGGAAGGGGCGTATGGTTGGCGATCGCAGGCATTGCATCCAGTCGGGCACGTCCGGCGCAGCGGGGCCGGATTCGAGAAGGGGGACGTCATCGGCTGCGATGCCGTGACGCCGGCTGACTGGGTGAGCGAGGCGGTCACCTTGCGCCTCGAAGAAGGCGCTCTCGACTCGGGCTGGGGCCCGCAAACGACCGTTTATGATAAGATCCTGGGCCTGCAGTTCGGGAACGAAAACGGGCTTCATGCCGCTTGGCTGCGCCCCTCCGACGGGGAGTCTGCCTATGAACCCAGGCCGGGAACAGGACTGCGGGCAGGCGAGGTGCCCCGATCGCTCTGGGCCGGCGTGAGCGGCCAGAGCATCATCGTGACGTGGAACGCTTCGCTGAGCCAGGAGGTGCTCGAGAGCGCCGGTCATTTGTCCCCTGGCGACTGGGACAGGCATCCCGGGGTGATCCGAGGCCGCGCAGTGCTGCCGCTGGAGGGCGCTTCGCGGTACTTCCGCCTGGCCCAACCCTGAACCGGATCCGCCGCAACCGCCGCTGGCCGGATCTGGAGCCAGGTCCCGGGCGTGCCGGCCCCGGTGCAGTGCCACTCCCGGCCCAGGGCATCCCGCCAGAACTCGTTCAGGCCCCGTGCGCCGGAGGTCGGTGGGCCGATCACCGTGGTCGGGCTGCCGTTCTCGTACGTGGGCACTCGCTTGGCGATGTCCTAAGCCAGGAGAGTGAAGTTGTCGGCGGTCAACTCGCGGAACAGGGCCGCGTTGCTGACGTCATTCAGTCGGCGCGGTGTGATGGTGCGGATGTCTTCGAGACGGTGACGGAGTCGTAATCCAGGCTGCGGTGGGCGCCCAAGGCGAGGCAGGCCCGGACGGTGAACGTCTTCTCGGAACCGAGCAACCCGGGGGATTCTTACGGCGACGGGCTCTACAAAGATGTCGCTCCTGACGGCGCTGGACGACGGACGAGGCGGCGCTCAGCCAGGCCCGAACCGGTTGCTGCCGAGAGGTTGCGTGCGGCGGCGCTGGACGACGGTCGCAGGCGTAACCGTGGTCATGGTCGGACGTCTTGAGGGCGTGGAGTGGCCAAGGGTGAACGCTAACTTCACGCCTTCTCCGCCGATTCGCTCAGAAGTTGTCTATCAACCAGCCCTTGGCCGTCCGCTTGAGCGTTGCGTCAAACTCGTACTGGCTTCCGGCCTCGACTCGCCGCCCCTTCTCTTCAAAGGCCTTCCCGAAGGTGACTCGCCAGACCACCTTGAGCCCCTGCTCGTCTCCTGTCTGTTGCGTCACCGTGATTGGTTGGGAAACATCCACCGCCTCCAGCATCCGGCGCGCGGGATACATCGGTGTGCCCGGTTGAGCTTGCAGGGTTTCACGGATGTCCAGGTAGTCCACGCCGCCGGGCAGGAAGTGCCGCTGCGCGAGATCGGCATTACCTTGGGCGGCGGCTTTCGTGAAGCCAATGACGGTCGCTGCCGGGGTCCTCAAGTCCGGCGTTGCCGTTGGGGAGTGCGCACAACTCGACAGCCAGCCCGCCAGGACCAGGGTGATGACAGAGGTCGCTTTCATGTCCGATTTGACCCGCCTGACGCCACGGCGTTCCGCGCTTCCGCGAACTGTCGATAGGGAAAGGCGGAGACGTCTTCTGGAAGTACCCGCCGGCATGCCGTTTGACGGGTCCGCCGTCACCGCCGCCGGCCGAATCTGGAGCCACGTGCCCGGCGTCCCGGCTCCGGTACAACGCCACTCCCCGCCCAGGGCATCCCGCCAGAACTCGTTCAGGACCCGGGCGCCGGAGGTCGGCGGGCCGATGATCGTGGTCGGGCTGCCGTTCTGGTAGGTGGCCACGCGCTTGGCGATGTCCTCGGCC
>JABTUJ010000083.1 GCA_015075445.1 Verrucomicrobiales bacterium | reverse complement strand
GATCGAACTTCTGGAGGCAGACCTTGAGACCCCGGTGCTCGAGGAGGGTGCCGAGCGACGCCGCCGTCAGGCCTTTGCCCAGCGAACTGACCACGCCGCCCGTGACGAAGATATACTTCACGGGCGAGCAGCGTACCGGCAGCCGCGCCCGGCTGGCAATGCGCCTCTGCGACCCCGCCCTTACCCGAGCAGCAGCAGGAGCAGCAGGGCGCCCGCGCCGATCCGGTACCAGCCGAAGCCGACGAAGGTGTGCGACCGCACGTAGCCCAGCAGCCACTTCACCGCCAGAAACGACACGATGGCCGACACGATTGTTCCCAGCGCCAGCAGGCCCCAGTCCTCGGTCACCCCGCCGGGCGGCGGTCGCAGCCACGCCTTGGCCAGCTTCAGCCCCCCCGCGGCCAGCATCGTCGGAATCCCCACCAGAAACGAAAACTCCGTCGCGGCGGGACGGCTCAGGCCCAGGGCGAGCAGGATGAGGATGGTGGCGCCGGACCGGGAGGTCCCGGGGAAGACGGCCGCGGCCAATTGGGCGAGGCCCACCGCTACCGCCACGGTCCAGGTGATCTCGTTCCGCAGGGGCCGCCCCTGCAGGGCGCGTTCCGCCACGAGGAACAAGACACCGCCCACGATCAGCGCCAGCGCGACGGGCACGACGGTTTCCGGCAACTCGAGCCCGAGTTGATCGAGCACGACGCCGCCCACGCCCGTCAGGGCGAAGGCGGCCAGCACCTTGAGGATGAAGTCCCGCGCGGCGGGGTCCCGATGGCACCGGGCCACCTGGCGGAGCCGGTCGGGAAAGAGCGGGATGACGGCCACCACGGCGCCGCTCTGGATGAAGATGTTGAACAAGTCGCTCTGCCGCGGCAGCCATAGCTGCGCGATGAGCAGGTGGCCGGTGGAGGAGACCGGCAGGAACTCGGTGATTCCTTCGATGATTCCCAGTAGGACGATGGCTAGCCAGTCAGGCACCCGGCGTTTAGACGCCAAGCGCGCCCGATTGGCAAGCGGTAACCGAACCCAGAACCCAGGGGTCGGACCACGGCAAGCGTCTCGGGCAGAACTCCCTCGGGGAGATTCTGCCGCCGCCGGCCCCCCTTGCGGCCAATTTTGAGGGCGGTTTTGTGCTCGCAAGCCGTAAACGAAAGCAATCCGTAGGAGGGTGCTCTCTACAGAAGCCAACGGAGATAACGAAGGGCAGGCTGATACTTCGCTTCTGACATTTCGGCGATGATGCCTGGGGATGTTGACGGCAACATCCAAGTGCTTCTCAGGGGCTTCCGAGATGGGCAGTACCGCCCGACAGGCGCCTGGGACGCGTCCGGCGGGCTGGTTGCGCCGCTGCGTTCGGCTTGAACAGGTCCTGGGGTGAGGGCAATCTGCGGGCCGAAGAAGCGCATCCACTCCCTATGAAACCCAATTGTTACCTGCCGGCGTTCGCCCTGCCGTTGGTGCTGGCCGTACTTGGTGGCCCCACCGTCTCTTCCTACGCCGCCCCCGAGGCAACGAAAAAGAAGATCGTCTTCGTGCATGGGGCCGCGAGCCACGGTTACGGCGGACATGCCTACGGCCCCGCGTTTCGCATGCTGGCGCGCATCCTCAACGCGAACGTGCCCGCGGTTTCTGCCGTGGTCGTCCAGGACAATCCTGACCTCTCCGTGCTGGAGACCGCGGATGCCATCGTCCTGGGCAGTGACGGCGGTGGGTTGGTGAAGAAGTTGGGCGACCGGTTGGAGCCGTTGATGACCCGGGGCGTCGGGTTGGCGTGCATTCACTACACCGTGGATCCCACCGACCCGAAGGCGATCCAACGTCTTATCACCTGGATTGGCGGCGCCTACGAACAGCACTGGTCGGTCAACCCGTTCTGGGAAGCCGAGTTCAAGACCTTCCCCACTCATCCCGTCAGCCGCGGCCTCAAGCCGTTCAAGGCGAACGACGAGTGGTATTATCATATGCGCTTTGCCGCCGACACGAAGGGCCTGACGCCCATTCTCTCGGCCGTGCCGCCGGAGGCCACCCGCCAGGGTCCCGACGGCCCGCACAGCGGGAATGCTCATGTACGCGCCCGCCGGGAGATGCCGGAGGTCGTGGCCTGGGTTTATGAACGGCCGGGCGGCGGTCGGGGCTTCGGGTTCACCGGCATGCACACGCACTGGACCTGGGCGCAGGACAGTTACCGCAAGTCGGTCCTCAACGCGCTGGTCTGGATTGCTGGAGCCGAAGTCCCCGCCGACGGGGTGCCGTCGAAGACGCCCACCCTCGAGGAACTTGAATCCGACCTGGGCATGCCGCGGCCTGCCGATTTCAACGCCGAGGCCACGCGGAAGCTGATCGAGTCGCTGAACCGGTGAACCGCCGGGTCGGACCACGCGAAGCCGCTGGGGCAGAACTGGCTTGGGGTGATTCTGCCGCCTCTGGCCGCATTCTGTCATTTGACAGATGTGACTGATCGTCCCAGGTTCCACCCATGCAGACGACGTTGCGCATCGACGATGAGATCTACCGGGCCGCCAAGGCCCAAGCGGTGAGCCGGGGCGAGACGATCACCCGCTTCATCGAGCAGGCCTTGCGCGAACGGATTGCCCGGCCGGCGGGGACGGCGGTTACCCCCGAGGCGCGCGAGCGGGACCGCTTGATGGAGGCGCTGCTGAAACGCACGGCGCGTTTTCGGGTCGGGCCCAGGCCGACGCGGGAGGAGACGAATGCGCGGTAATGTCTTTCTGGACACCAACATCCTCGTATACGCCATCGAGGTCGGTGGCCCTGACCCGGCGAAGACCGCGGCGGCCCGGGCGCTGGTACGGCGGAGCGAGTTCTGTCTGTCGACGCAGGTGTTAGGTGAATTCTACCGTGCCGTGACCAGTCGGCGGCGCGCAGTTCCGCTGACTCATGGGGAGGCTCTCGCCTGGGTGCAGTTCTGGAAGCGCCACGACGTGCGTGCCATCACCGTGCCCCACGTGGACTTGGCCCTCGAGATCTGCGGACGCTTCCAGACGAGCTACTTCGATGCGCTCATCCTGGCCGCCGCGCGGCTCGCTGGCTGTGCCACAGTGTACTCCGAAGACCTGGCGGCGGGCCAGGACTACGACGGCGTTTGCGTCGAGAATCCCTTGCCGGCCTGATCGATTCCCTCTGCTGGACGATAACCGCGGGGTCGGACCACGCGAAGCCGCTCGGGCAGAACTGGCTCGGGGTGATTCTGCTACCACTGGCCCCCCTTACGGCCGATTTTTGGGGCGATCTTCCGCTCGCAGGCCGTGGAGGAAAGCAATCCGTAGAAAGGTTCTCTCCACAGAAGCCAACGGAGATAACGAAGGGCGGGCGAACACACCACGAGTCTGCGGATCGAAGAAGCGCATCCACTCCCTATGAAACCCAATTGCTTCTTGCCGGTGTTCGTCCTGCCGTTGGTGCTGGCCGTGCTGGGTACCTCCACCGTCTCCTCCTGCGCCGCCCTCGAGGCGCCGAAGAAGAAGACCCTCATCGCGTCCGGGGCCGGCACGGTCAACTGTCTCACGCCGCCGCTCTCCCGGACCGGTTCCTTCACAGGTTCAGCGCAAGCCCTGCGTGCGAAGAACCTGATCCACCCAAACCGCCTCTTCCGGCGGGAGGGGCGGCTGGAGGTCGAGCCGGTAATCGAGCCGATGATACCGGCCCCGCTCATGGCATTGGTCAATCAGCGGCTGTAGGTCCAGCACGACATCG
>JABTUJ010000082.1 GCA_015075445.1 Verrucomicrobiales bacterium | reverse complement strand
AACGACGGGCACCAGGACTTCGTCAGCCAGCGCGCCAACCAGCCCGCGTCGATTTACTTCGGTGACGGCCACGGCACCTTCACCGCCCGCGAACTCCAGCTCGGCGAGTCTTGGAGCATCGCGGTGGCGGACTATGACCAGGATGGATTCCTGGACCTCTACGGCTCGTACAGCGGCCACCTGCTCCGCAACAACGGCGACCGAACCTTCACCCGCATGACCACCCAGGCAGCGTGCAGGCTCCCCACAACCAGCACGTGGGGCGGCGCGCTCTGGGCGGACTACGACGACGACGGCGCCCTGGACCTGTTTTGCGCTAATAACGGGGGCCCGACCTATTTGTATCATAACAACGGCCCGGGGTGCTTCACCGCGGTCTCCAGCCCGGTCATCGGGGGCTCGGCGATCGCCGGTGCCTGGGGCGATTATGACAACGATGGACGCCTGGACCTCTGCGCGGCGTCCCTTAACGGCATCCGCGACATCTATCGCAATCTCGGCGAAGGTCGCTTCGAACCAGCCAAGACCGGCGTGGCCATCCAGGGCGTCCACAACTCCGCGGTCTGGGCGGATTACGACAACGACGGCTGGCTCGACCTCTTCCTCACCGGCCACAAGAACGCGCTCTATCGCAACCTGGGCAACGGCACCCTGAGCCAGGTCCACATCGGAAGCATCGCTGCCGAGCCGCCGGGGGCCGGGGCAGCCACCATTAATGGGCTGTGGTTCGACTACAACAACGACGGCTTCCTGGACCTTTACATCACGGCCGGCGACGACTTCGGGAAAACACGGACACCGAGCTTCCTGTACCGCAACAACGGCAACAGCAACACCTGGCTGCGAGTCAAGCTGGTCGGCACCGTGTCCAACCGCGATGGCGTTGGCGCCAAGGTGCGCGTCCGGGCAGTGTTCGCCGGCCGGGCCCACTGGCAGCGCCGCGACATCTCCGGCGGCGACGTCTACAACGGCCACCATCTCATCGCCCACTTCGGTTTGGGCAACGCCGTCCGGGCCGACCTGGTCCGCATCGAATGGCCCTCGGGCACGGTCCAGGAACTCAGGAATGTGCCGGTCAACCAGATGTTGACCGTGACCGAACCGCCCGCCCTCGAGGCCCTGGGCGAGGGCCGGCTGCGTCTCTTGTGCTGGAAAGGGCAGAACTACGAACTGGAGGTCTCCGATGACCTCGACACCTGGACCTCGCTGGGCGTGGTCGCGACCGACGTGAACCGCCCGGTGGTCCTGGATCCGGGCGCCGCGCAGCGCCCGTACCGCTTCTATCGGACCAAGGGTCTGTGAGGTGTGTGGCGGTCCCTCGGACTCCGGTGCTGGGTCGGGGTCCGAGGGACTCGCGGTGGTTGGCCTTCAGAGCATTCTCCCGCAGTTGCGCGCGCGTGGGGTTGCCTGCTTGTGGCCGTGGTTGGTGTTGGCGGCGTCAAGGCGAACCTTGGACAGGCCAAAGCTATGGTTTGACCCTATGCAGCTCAGCCATCGCCTCCCGGGCGCCGCCCGACCCGCCGTGCCGGCAGCCAAACACGGATCCAGTGCGTCGTCGCGAAGTGCGCCACCGATGAGTTCGCCTTTGGACTACAGTCTCGCGCCATCAAATCCACCTCACGCGCCGAGGGACTACACCGGGGGCCTGTCCAAACTGCGGCCGGAGGAGATTGCGGCGAACACCACAGGCGCCCGCCAAGCGCCGAAGCAGGCCCGATGCAAGAAAGCGTTCGGAAATCCGCCCGATCGCCTTGGTAGGTGGGTAGCGGACCTCGGACCCTGCGTGGTCCCAGGGGTGGTGGGCACCGGCGCTGGGGCGCCGTCGCCACCGGTGGCTGCTGAAGTCGTTCGTCCCGAACCTGAAGGCCAACGCCAGATTGTTCACCTCCCAGCCGCCCTGTGGCTCGCCGTCGCCGGTTACGGGGCGCTCGCCCAGCCGGAGATCAAGACCCAACCGGCCGACACCTCGGTCAGCCTGGGCGCAACCGCCCAGCTCACGGTAAGTGTTTACACGACGGCTCCACCTCTCACCTACCAGTGGTGGTTCAACGACACTGCACTGGACCCGGTCGCCAATCCGTCCGCTGCACGGGCCCGACTGTCCCTCACCAACGTCACGTTGGGAAACGCCGGGTCCTATTCCGTGGTAATCAGCGACGCCAGCGGCTCGATCAAGAGCCGGATGGCCACGCTCGACGTGGACCCGCAGTTCACCAAGCTCACTCAGGGGCCGGTCGTGACCGATCCCGTGCGCGGTATGAGCGGGAAGTTCGGTGACTATGACGGCGACGGACGCCTGGACCTTGCGTTCATGGGAAACTATTGGCATGTAGGAAACAACGCGCGGCTATACCACAACGAGGGCAACGGCCAGTTCAGCACAGTCACCACCAGTCCTTGGGGGAGCCTGAGCGACCGGGTCTCTTTCAGCGCCTGGGCGGACACCGATAATGACGGGGACTTGGATTTGTTCCTGGCCGCGAACGAGAACGATCCACCCGTGTTCCTGCGCAACGACGGCGGGGGTGCCTTCACGCGATTCACGGTCGACAAGTCTTGGACATCGAATGAGGTGCTCATCCGGGGCGGGACGAGCGCATGGGGCGACTTCGACAACGACGGGCTTCTGGATGCAGTCGTCGGGAACGGTTCAACCACTCACCTTTTGCACAACAGCCGGGATGGCACCTTCACCCGGCTGACCGGAGGCAGTTCGGACCTGGGCGGCCCGGGGTGGACCGATACGTTCGACTGGGTTGACTACGATCATGACGGGGACCTCGATCTCTTCGTGGCGAAGGAGGATGCTTTGTCACGGCTCTACAGGAACGACGGTCTCTCCCGGTTCACAGACGTCACGCTGACAGTGCTCCAGGGTCGGGTCGGACAGGGATTCGGTGGTGCCTGGGGAGACTACGACAATGACGGAGACATGGATCTGATCTTTGTGGGCAGGGAAGGTCCCGGGCGGTTTCTCATCAATGATGGCGACGGCACCTTCTCTGATTGGTCAGGTAGTCCACACGCCATGCTGAGTGTGGCCAACGGACTGCCGGTCTGGGGTGACTACGACAACGATGGTCATCTGGATCTTCTGATCACCCAATACGGCTCCCACTCTCGCTTGTTCCGGAGCCTTGGGGATGGCTGCTTCGTGGAGGTCACGGTGGGCAGTCTGGTCAATGATCCGACGCCTGGCAGCATGAACCCGGCTGAACCTTCGGTGATCACGGCCGCCTGGGCCGATTACGACAACGATGGTGACCTTGATGTGTTCGTCGCGTGCGATCAAAGCACTGGCAACTACCTGTACGAGAACAACGGCAATGGCAATCACTGGCTGAAGCTGCGGCTGCACGGAACCGTTTCCAACCGGTCGGCTGTCGGAGCGCGGGTATCCGTGCAAGCTGCTATTGGTGGTAAGAGTTCGCGCCAGCTTCGGCAAGTCACGGCGCAATCCGCGGTCCAAGAACTGGAGGTCCACTTCGGTCTCGGCGACGCGACGGTGGCGGAGGTCATCCGGGTCGAATGGCCCTCGGGCAATGTGCAGGAACTGAGCGACCAAGCAGTGGACCGCGTCCTGGAGATCTCTGAGCCGCTTCGGATTCAACCGCCGCGGCCCAGTGCCAGCCTGGGCGGAGCGGTGACGCTCAACGGCCTGGGCACAGGCACCTACCAATGGCGCTTCAACGGCGTGGACCTGGCCGGGGAAACCAAGCGGACGCTGACGCTGACCAACCTGCAAGCCACCCAGCAGGGGCGGTATAGTCTCGTCGTGACGGCGGTGGAGGATACCCGCACGATGACAAACCACGCCTACCTGACCATCGACACCCAGTTCACGAAGATCACGGAAGGAGCGGCGGCCACCGAACGGGGATGCTCCTGGATCAGCTCCTGCGGGGACTACGACAACGACGGCAACCCGGATCTGGCCGTCCTGCGCTACCCGGCCAGTCAGAGTGCCGTGTACCGGAACAACGGCGATGGCACCTTCACGACCGTGCCGGATATCCCTTGGAATACTGGGCAGGGTTATAGTTGGGGTCTTTGGGGAGATTTCGAC
>JABTUJ010000081.1 GCA_015075445.1 Verrucomicrobiales bacterium | reverse complement strand
CACGGCGGCTGACAAGCCGGGTAGGAAAGGAGTTGGGCCTATGGGTTTGGAGCGATTTTTCTGGCCCTCCCGGCCGGGCTTTGTTCGACTGGACGCATGTCCGTTCACCTCTCCAACGCTTCCCTGGCCGGAAATCCGCCCGAGAGCGCGCTTCTCGAGGCCCTGAGCGTTCGCCTCCTCCACGCCTCGGAACGGGAGCGCTTTGATGAGGAACTGACCCGCAAGCACTATCTGCGCAACGCCGACGCCGTGGGGCGCGTGTTGCGGTATGTCGCCGAATACCGCGGGCAGTGGGTGGCGCTCTTGGTCTTCAGTTCGCCGGCCTGGCACATCAAAGCGCGCGATCAGTGGCTGCAGTGGTCCCCGCGCCAGGTCAAGGAGCGGCGGCATCTGATCGCGCAGCAGGCGCGCTTTCTCGTGCTGGCCGCTCCGGGCCGCTGGCCCAATCTGGCCAGCCGGGTCCTGCAACGGGTGCAGGAGCGCTTGCCGCAGGATTGGCAGGAGCACTTTGGCTACCCGGTCCTGGTGGCCGAGACCTTCGTCGACCCCCAGCGCTTCCGCGGCACCTGTTACCACGCGGCGGGCTGGGAACAGTTGGGGCTCACGCAAGGTTATCAGCGGGACTGGCAGGACTTCTACACCGACACCCAACATCCCAAGCAACTGTGGGTCCGCGCCCTGGGCCCGGCGGCCCTCGAACAGGTCCGGGCCCCGGAACTGCCCCCCGCGCTGCGCGACCCGCAGGGGCCGCTGCCCCCGGCCTGTCCGGTACCCACCGATCACTTGGATTCGCTCTGGGAGTGCTTTTACCGGGGGCTGACCGATCCCCGCGATCCGCGCGGGGTGCGCCACCTCCTGGCCACGCTCCTGACCCTGATCGCGTTGGCGGTGACGGCCGGGGCCCAGGGCGCGCATGCCATCGGCCGATTCGCCCAAAGCCTGAGCCATCCCCAACGGCGCTGGCTGCACTGCCGGCCCCGCCAGGGCCGGCGGCGCGAATATGACGTCCCCTGCGAACGCACCTTCCGCCGCCTGCTCAAGCGGGTGGATCCCGAGGAACTCAAGCAGGCGCTCACCCGCTGGATGGCCGCCGAAGACCCCGAACCCCTGAGCGTCGTCCATGTGGACGGCAAGGTGGTGAAGAATGCGGCCCCGGCGCCGCCCCGTTCCCCCGCGCAACAGGCCGAGGCCGCCGCGCTGGCGCCCTCGGAGATCCCGCCCGAACTCCAGAAACCCAAAGCCGACAAGGCGCTGACCCTGGTGAACTTCCAGACCACCCACCAGCGCCTGGTCGATCAGGTGGCCGTGCCCAGCGACACCAACGAAGAGGCCGCCGTAGCCGCGCACTTGCCCAAGATCGATCTGGCCGGAGTCTGTCTGACCGCCGATGCGGCGCACCTCACCAAGGCCAACTGTCGGCAACTGACCCAGCGCAACGGCGCGGACTTCTTCCTCTTCTTAAAGGGCAACCAGCCCACCGCGCTGGCCAAGGCCGAGCAACTCCTGCCCGGCGCCCTTCCCCCCTCAGGCCAGCACGTTGGAGAAGGCCCACGGACGCATTGACTTGCGCGAACTCTGGTGCACGGCTACCGAGCCGCAGACCCTGGGCCTGGCCGGCGTGGCCCAGGTCGTCCGCGTGCGCTGCTACAGCCAGAGGGTGCGCCAAGGCCGCGTGGTCAAAGAGAGCGACGACGTCCGCTTTGCCGTGACCACCCAGGGCCCCACGGAGGCCGGACCGGAAGCGTTGCTGCAACGGGCACGCGACCATTGGAGCATCGAAAACGGCCAGCACTATCGGCGGGATCGTACCCAAGACGAGGATCGCTGTCCGGTGCACGAGACCCGCGCGGCGCGCAATCTCTCCCTGTTTCGCTCCTTGGCGATCTTCCTCTGCGAGCAACAAGCCCGCGGCCCCGGCGCGAAAATGTCGCTGCCCGACTTTACCGCCTCGGTGCACCGCCGGCCGGGGAGTCTGATCCGTCGCCTGACCCGACGCCGCGCGGAGGAATAGACCCCGGGGCCCACCTCGCCACCGCAGGCGCTGCCCGCCGCAGCGTCGCGGCCTGGGCTTTGTCGCGTGCGCCTCCGGGGGCTTCGCGCAGGGCGGTCCGGAGCCGGCGATGGCCGTTCGGGTGCGGGAGAGGTGCCGGAGCGGGGGCCGCCGGGGATTTCGCCCTCCGCAAGATCTCTTCGGACCCCCAGTCTCGAATCGACTTTGTCACTAGCCCTGGGCTCCGGGTTAGCTCCGGCTCGGACCACAGGAAGTGGTTCCGCGTCAAAGAACCGAAAAAGGGCTCCCAAGCACTCGACAGCGCCCTGCGGACCAGCTCACGATCGGCCGACCAACTCCTGGGCGTGGTCCGGCCCGAACTTGCGGGAGAAAGGGCTTGCGGGACGCACGTTTCGTGGTTCAATCCTGCCTCGCGGGTGCGCTTGTGGCGAAATTGGCAGACGCGCTACTTTGAGGTGGTAGTGGGGCAACCCGTGCAGGTTCAAGTCCTGCCAAGCGCACCATCCTCCCTCTCCCGCCACCCCCGGCCGGCCGTGTGACCTCCGCAAATCCGCTTGATGAGTTTGATCGTGGCCAGGCCCCTCTCCCGCCACCCCCGGCCGGCCGTGTGACCTCCCCCGCAGCGGCGGGCACCGGACGTGTACGACTCGGTCCGCGACGGTCCGCCGCCCCCCTCGGCCATTTGCCGTGTGTCCCTCACTGTGGCATAAGTAGCGCCATGCAATACCATCAGCATTGTTGGCAACCCTGAGTCGGTGCCTGACCCTGTAACCCCGACAACCCAACCCTCCCACCCATCCTTCGAACTCCTGCGAACCCATGGCCTTCACTGCCACCCGCGACCTGATGCTCCCCGCCACCGTGACCGGCTCCTGGCCGCGCCCGCGCTGGTACAACCAGAACCTCTGGGGCCGCCCCCTGGACACCGCCATGATGGACCCGTGGTTCCGCGAACAGTTCACCGACGCCCACGCCGTCGTCGTCTCCGACCAGGCCCGCGCCGGCCTCGATATCGTCACCACCGGCGACTATCACCTCGATGAAGACGTGGCCGGCCGTTCCTGGCACCACTATCCGCTCCAACGTTGGAAGGGCCTCGAACACGAGGAACTCCAGACCGCCCGGACCCGCTCGCCCCTCCTCTCGTATCCCATCGGAACGATGCTCGACTCGATCTACAAGACCTGGCGCTGGCCGCGGGTCGTGGGCAAGGTCGCGCATGATCCGAAGAACCCGCTCGAGTACGCCAAGATCTGGCGGATCACCCAACAAGCCGCCGCCGCCGCGGGCCGGCCCGTGAAGTTCGGCACCTGCTCCGCCCAGGTGCTCGCCTTCTTCCTCGACAGCCACACCCCGGAGTACAGCCTCGACGACAAGCAGCAACTCATCTGGGACATGGCCGGCGCGATGAATCTCGAACTGCGCCAGCTCGCCGCCTCCGGATGCCAGGTCATCCAGGTCGAGGAGCCCACCCTCCACTTCATGGCCCGCTACAGCCCAGCGAAGCGCGAGTTCATCGACTTTCTCGTCGACGCCTTCAACCGCGAGATCGAGGGCCTCGACAACGTCGAGGTGTGGATCCACACCTGTTGGGGCAACCCGAACATGCAGAAGGTCTTCAGCGACGAGTCCTACGCCAACTCGATGGCCATCTACCTCGAACGTCTCAAGGGCGACGTCTGGACCATCGAGGCCACCGAGAACAACTTCAAGGAACTGCCCCTGTTCGACGCGTTCAAGGGTTCGCTCCGCAAGAAGATCGCCGTCGGGGTCATCAGCCACCGGACCCTGCAGGCCGATTTCCCCGAGGTCATCGCCGAACGGGTGCGCCGTTGCCTCCAGCACATCCCCGCCGAAAAGCTCATCCTCTCGACCGACTGCGGTTTCGGCCGGCAGGGCTTCAACCGGCATCTCGCGTTCTACAAGACCACCGGCATCGCGATGGCACGCAATCTGATCCTCAAGGAACTCGGCCTGCCGGAACGCTACGTGCCGGTGGCGGATCCCCACCTCGCCTGGGACCAACTGCCCGACGAGGAACCCCACACCCACCTGCCGCCGCTACGCTGAGCACGGCGCAAACTTCGCAGCGGGGAGGGCCTGAAACCCCGACCGTCTGTAGGCGCCGACGTGAGGAGGCGAAGTGGGTGAGGAGGCGAAGTGGGTGAGGAGGCGAAGTGGGTGAGGAGGCGAAGTGGGTAC
>JABTUJ010000080.1 GCA_015075445.1 Verrucomicrobiales bacterium | reverse complement strand
CTCCACAACGCCTCCTCACGTCCGCGCCTACGGTCGGTCGCGGTTTCATACTGACGATCCAATACCCAGGCTAACGCGGTTTCAAGTCATAGCAGAGCAGAATGTCCTGGTCACGGAGGTAGAGCTTGCCGTTGGCCACGACCGGATGCGGCCAGGCTTCCTTGCCGCTCGCCTCGGGCTGTTCAAAACGCCCCTTCTCCCTGTAGCCAGCGGTCGTGGCCTCGATCAGCGCAATCCGGCTGACCTTCTTCCTCTCCTCGCGGAGGATCAGGTGGCCATCCACATAAACACAACTGCCCTTGCCCAGATCGTCCTCGTGCTGCCACACCGCCTTGCCGGTCTTGAACTCCTGACACGTCCAGCCGCGCCGATCATCATGGCCGTACACGTGGTCGCCGATGAGGATCACCCCGCCGTGGTGGTTCATCACCACCCGGTTCTTGTACACCTCGCGCGGCTCGAACCGGTCTCCGGCCTTGGTGATGTGAAACAGGTTGCAGCCGATCTGGTAGCCCGACGTCACGTACACGTGATCGTCCCGCACCAACGGCGTGGGAATCACCGCCGTCGACCCCTTCCGCGCCGTTTGCCACAACACCCGGCCGTCCGTCCCCACGCCCACCACGCTGGCCATGGTGAGCTGCACGTACTGCGGCACCCCACCGATCGTGGCCGGCATGAGAGACGAATACTGCGCCGCGTCGATGAAACCCTCCGACTGCCACAACAACGCCCCGGTCCGTTTGTTCAACGCCACGATGCCGCCCCGCTCACCGCCCGGCGTAAACACCACCTGCTCGCCATCCACCAACGGCGACTCGCTGAACCCCCACTCGGGCAGCTTCCCGCCGTAGTCCTTCGTCATCTGCTTGCGCCACACCTCGCGGCCCGTCGCCGTCTCAAACGCCGCAATCTCACCGTACTGCGCCATCGCGAACACCAGGTCGCCGTCCACCGTGGGCACCGCCCGCACGCCGGCGTACCCGCCCCAGCCAGGCGCCCCCGCACGGCCCAGCTTCGTCGACCACACCGGCTTGCCGTCCTGCTCGCTGTACGCCAGCACGAAACTGTCATCGCCCCGATCGCCCGCCGTGTAGATCCGCCCACCCGCCACCGAGACCGTGGCGTAACCAGCCCCGAGCCCGGTCGCCTTCCAGACCAGCGGCGGACCGGAGCCGGGCCAGCTCTTCAGCAGGCCGGTCTCGGCGGACTTGCCGTCGCGATGGGGACCGCGCCATTGCGGCCAGTCATGGGCGGCGGCGGACAGCGTGAGGGTCAGCAGGGCAGTGAGGCCCGTGGTCAGGGGTCGCAGGTGCATTTTCATCAGGTCAGTCCGAATCTGTAGGGCGTTAGAGTGGCACGGATTACCCCAAATTCAAACCAGCCCGCCTTCCCCGCCCAGGGCGAGCGGAAGACCAGGGACAAAGGCGCCGCGTCAGCCATCATCCAGCCCGGGCACGGCGCGACTCCCCCTTTCGCGTGGTTCGCGTGGTTCGCGGTCGATCGAGCGATTGCCGCTCAGAACCCGAGAAACTGTTTCGGGCGTTGCATCAACTCGATCTCGTAGCCCTCGGGCGCATCGATGAACGCGAAACCACTGCCGTCCGGCCGGAGATGGGGGCCGTCCGAGTACTGGAGGCCATGACGGGCGAGGTGCTGCCCAAAGGCCTCGAGGCTCTCCACCTCAAACGCCAGGTGCGTGAGGTCCGGTTGCACCTGCACGGGCCCGCTGTCGGGGAAGTGGCACAGCTCGATGAGTTCTTCGCTCTGCGGCGCCTTGAGAAACACCAGCTCGGAACCGCGCGGCGACTTGTGCCGGCGGACTTCCTCCAGGCCAAGCACGTCCTTGTAGAACCGGACCGATCGCTCGAGATCGTTCAGGCGATAACGGGTGTGGAGCAGTTTCGTAACCATGGCTTTCCTCAAGTTGAGAATTGTGATTCGTGATTCGTGATTCGTGATTCGTGCCGCGTGGCCCTTCGCCCTTCGCCCTTCGCCCGTTCTACTGCCGCACCCGCTGGCGAAGGTCGATGAGCGCCTTCATGACGTCGTGCAGGTTGCCCGACCATTCGCGCGTGCCGAACGCGTCGTGGAGTTTGCGATAGAGTCCGTAGAGCTCCCGGTACACGGCGTGCGCCTGGGGGTTGGGCTTGAATCCCCGGGGCTTGAGCCCGGTCATGGCCCGCTGGGCGGCGGCGAAATCCGGGTGGACTCCCGCGACCACCGCGCCGGCAATGGCTGCGCCCAGCGCGCAGGTCTGGGCCGAACGACTGATCTGCATCGGCCGCCCCGTGACATCCGCATAGATCTGCATGACCAACGGGCTCTTCTCAGCGATGCCCCCGCAATTCACCACCTGATCGACCTTCACGCCGTACTCCTCGAACCGGTTGATGATCGTGAGTGCGCCAAAGGCCGTGGCTTCGATGAGCGTCCGGTAGATCTCGGCCGGCGTCGTGTAGAGTGTCTGGCCCAGCAGCAGGCCGGTGAGCCGCTGGTCCACCAGGATGGTGCGGTTGCCGTTGTTCCAGTCCAGCGCCAACAGGCCGGATTCGCCGGGCTTCAACCGCGCCGCCCCCGCAGTGAGTGCCTCGTGCGAACCCGCCTTCGGGCCGCCCGGTTGCACGTAGTTCACCCACCAGTTGAAGATGTCCCCGACCGCGGACTGGCCGGCCTCGAGACCGAAGTAACCGGGCAGGATCGAACCGTTCACAATGCCGCAGAGACCAGGAATGTCGGCCAACGGCTTCCCCACCGGCGCCACCATCATGTCGCAGGTGCTGGTGCCGATGATCTTCACCAGCGTGCCCGGGGCGATGCCGCTGCCCACACCGCCCAGATGCGCATCGAAAGCGCCCACGGCAACCGGGATGCCAGCGGGCAACCCCGTGCGCCGGGCCCACGCGGACGTCAATCCACCCACCGACCGCTCCACCGTGTGCGCTTGGGGCCGCAGCCGGCCGCGGAGTTCGCCAAGCTTCGGGTCGAGCCGGCCCAGGAACTCGGCGTCCGGATACCCGCCCCACGCGTCGTTGTACATCGCCTTGTGGCCCGCGGCACACACGCCCACGGTGAGCTGGTCGGGCGCCTCGGTGCCGGTGAGCATCGCGGGGATCCAGTCGGCGCATTCGACCCAGGTATGAGCGGCTTCGAACACCTCGGGGCTGGTGCGGAGGCAGTGCAGGATCTTGCTGAAGAACCATTCGCTCGAGTAGGTGCCGCCGCACTTGGCGAGGTAATGCGGGCGCAACTCGGCCGCCCGGGCCGTGATCTCGGCGGCCTCCGCCACGCCAGTATGATCTTTCCACAACCAGGCCATGGCCGCCGGGTTCTTGGCAAACCGCTTCTGGAACGCGAGCGGTTTCCCCTGCGCATCCACCGGCAACGGCGTGCTCCCGGTCGTGTCCACCCCGATCCCCACCACCTGATCCGGACGAAACCCCCGCCGCCGTTTCCGGGCGTCGGCCAGCGCCTTCTTGACGGCGACCTCGGCCCCCTCGACGTAGTCGGCGGGGTGTTGCCGGGCCAGGTTCGGATCGCGACTCAGCAGCACGCCGGCCGTGCCGTGGGCGTAGTTCCAGACGGCGGTCCCGACCTCCTGGCCGTTGGCGGTGTTGACGATGAGGGCGCGAACGGAGTTCGTGCCGTAGTCCAATCCGATTGTAAACTGAGCGCTCATAGTGGGACGATGATTCTCAAAAACGTCTCCTGTCTCAACTAAATCATTCAGATAAGCGAGGGCGGTCACTCGCCCGCAGCTTTCTGCCAAACAGAGGGGCGTTGAATAATCACCAAGTTCCCTTTGTAATCCGCCCGCTGCGTACGGGGACCGTCCGCGCGCCGAAATCAGCCCGGACTGCGAGCGGTCCCTCGCTCGCTCGCAGCGTTCCGCTAGGCAAAGGGGGCGTTGAATAACTCGTGACTTGCTCTCTCAGTCACCGAAAAGCTCCGCAAGACAGAAGATCGCGGGTTAATCCGGAAGCGCACTTTGTCCCCCACCCGCTGCGGACGCCTTCCCTCTTGGCTCATTTGCCAGGACGATCTACTCTTTGTCATGCCCATGACCGTGCCATCAGGCTGGATTGAAGCGGGCCTTGCCTGGCTGTATCCGCCGGTGTGCCAGATTTGCCACGAACACCGCGCCGCAACGGCGGAGGGTTTGGTCTGCCCTGCCTGCTGGCGCAAGGTGCGGTTCATTCGCCCGCCTTTTTGCGACCGTTGCGGGTTGCCGTTCGATGGCGCGATCACCTCCTCCTTCGAGTGCACGAATTGTCGCGGGATGGATCTGCA
>JABTUJ010000008.1 GCA_015075445.1 Verrucomicrobiales bacterium | reverse complement strand
CCGATTACCCATCATGTCGAACGACACAGGTGAGCGACCGCCGCCGGGAAGTCGGGTTGAGCGGAGAAGGGCGATCCGAACTGGCTGCCAGCCTCGAGCGGAGGAGCGGGGCGGCGGTTCGCCTCGACCGCGTGGTTCGGCCTCATTGCAGGCCTCCGATGTCATTCACAATCCAGGGTTTGCCACTCCCAATAACCCCAATGAAGTATGACGCTGCGTTTCCAAGAAGCGAGGCGAGCAGGGCGCGCCGCCAACTAACACCGACGTAGTCTTCTCCCTGCAGGAAAGTCGCGGACGCCACCAGCTTGAGCAGCAACATATCCGCAACAACAACGCCCGGCTCAAGAAGCCAGAGCGATAGCCGATCGCTGAGCGGCAAGAACGCCAAAAGGAACAGCGCCACGTTCGAGGCAAGCAGCGTGCCGAATGCTGGCAAGACCAGCAGCCCGGAGGGGACCAACACAAGGGTCGCGATCCCAGACTCGATCACCAACGCCCAAAAGGCGACGATAGCGAACGCGAGCAATGACTGCTCGTTGAGCATCACAGGATTCGCATGCGCGACCAGCGGCACCAGACCGAGCGTCGCGCTGGCCAGGCGCGCTTTCATGTCATGGCCGAACACCTCAGCTCACCGACCGCCGCCCGGAACGGCCGGTCGCTGCGTCTCGGACTGCCGAAGGATGATGGGCAAGCGAAACCGAGGGAGCGGGCGGCGGTTCGGTGGAGCGAGTGGTTCGCGATTCATGCCACCTCGACGTACTCTGCGCGGCTGGTGGGTGCTGGGATGCATGCCCCATCCGCCCGCAGCCCTTCCAGGTGGAATCCGACTGCCTCGCGGATCAGGGACTCCGTCTCCTCGATGGTCTCCCCGACGGCAATGCAGCCGGGTAGGTCTGGTACGTAGGCGCCGTATCCAGTCTCGCTCTTCTCGATGACAATCGCGTATTTCATGGCTTCATTTCCATCCGGCCTGCTTCAGGATACTGTTCAACGTCCCCTTGGGGATGTCCAGCGAAGGTTTCCCCGCCACGGTTACACGTGCACCCGGCCTGGTGGGATGCACGAACTGCCGATGGCTCCCTTTTTGACGGGCGAGCAACCATCCGTCCGCACGCAACCGGTCGAGGACTTCGCCGACTTTCATTGTGATCCATCCCGCGAACGATGGGGTGAAGCGACCGCGTGGTTCGACGGGATGGGGTCCGACTGCGCACGAAACGAACACGCACCGGACGAAAGCCGGGCGCGTCGTCCGCTGAATGCATCACCCTCAGGCCGGCGGCCCTCGGCTGTCCTCGTCCGTTGCTTGACCAAGCCGGACGGGCCCCGCCCTCGCCCGGCCCTCCTGCCCGCGGGACGTTCGATCAAGAACTGGGCTGCGACCTTCCAGAGCTCCCCTGGGCGGAGCTCGGCGTCGGGCGCTGCCGGGGGGACGTCCTCCCGAATCGGGAAACCCACAGAAGGTAACGAAGGCAACGAAGCCTTGGGGTCACCGGCTCCCGCCGGTCTTCGTTGCCTTCGTTGCCTTCTGTGAGAACCTGCCAACATTCGATTACCCATCATGTCGAACGTCAAAGATGAGCCGCGATCACGGCCGGCGCGACTCTTGCGCCAGCACGAGGCGTGACGGACCTGATCGTTGGCTCTGGCGTCTGGTTAGCCCTCTTATCTTTTGAGGATAACCATCGGTCTGTCTACCAACCGATCATGCCTGTATCACTGAAAGCTTCAATATATTGATATGGAATAGTGCCGTAACCTTTGTCGCCCCAATACGGTCCCCAACTGTTCTTGAAGAGAAACCGAGCGGTGGCGTTGTCCCACCCGCAAATAGCAATGCAATGCCATCCAGAGGTATTTGGCGGGGACATGGTCTGGGCGAACTCTTCCATTAGTGCGGGAGGTGGCATGGTGATAACTCCTGTCCATGGCCAAGCGGCCCATACAACGGGAACACTGACCGAAACATTACGGCGACGGCTAAAGAGCTGCTGCTGTATAGCAAGTGTCAACGGAAGCCCCGGACTCATAGGCGAAGTCGAAGCCTTGCTCATAGAAGAGAGCATCTGTGATCTCGGGCGATTATACACATAGGCTATATTTCCGAAGCGGTATCTGGCGGCACCACCAATGTTTGGCGGAGTAGTCCAACAAATCTGATTTGGGTCGTAGCTCCACAAGGCCTCATCAACAGCGCCTGGACTATTGCAGATTTTATAGGCATGAATCATTGCCAAGCCCTCAGTGCAATTATCATAAGCTCGTTCGGCTTCGTGGGTGACCTGTGCCTCAGACAAATCACGTTGGTGGATATGCTCTAGGCAAGCAACAACGCAGAAAGAAGTGCATGTTCCTGCGCTACCCTGATCTTCAACAGATGTTTGCTCATTGCGAATGGAGAAACTCTGGGGCAGTGGCGGCATGGCGATGGACGCATCCAGCGTCGCCTCGCCAATTTGTAGTCGCGCGAATTCCTCGGCAGGCGACTCCTTCATTAGAATCTTGCGAGACGGGAAATGAGTGAATACGGGCTCTGGTTTCATTTTATGATGTGTTTTGTGTTATTGGTGATGACGGCTGAGAGTTGGCTAACGATGAGGTGAAGCGACCGCCGCCGGCAGACGGGGTCGGGCGCAGAAGAGCGATCCGAACTGGCTACCACCGCCGAGCGGAGCAGCGGTGCGGCGGTTCGCCTCCACCGCGTGGTTCGACCCGAGCGTCCGCTCCGTGGTCTCCACCCAACCCCCGTCCCCACCACGGCCGGGCACTCGGTCACCGCCCCTGAGCCGTGGCCCGAGGCGCGCGGTGTCATGGCCCGGTCCCTCTGTGATCTTCGTGCCTCTGTGGTGCAGAATCTCAGGCCGGCACCGCTGAGACGCGAAGGACCCAGAGGGGGCTCGGACCGGATTGGTCCGCGATCGCAGGCGTCGGACATCTGGGTTGACGCTGCTCTCTGGCTCTGGAGTCTGGCTTCCTTGTGCCCTCTTCCCGTGGTCGTAGACTGTATAGCCGGACCAACGGCGTGAATATCCGATACGTCCAACCGTTGGGGTCGGATTGACCGGATAGGCGGAGTCGGAGTGCCAGGGAAGCAGCAGCTTCTGCCGCGCCAGCATTTCCCCTCTCGCGCCCAGTACGGATAGATCGGTCGGCTGTTGGGCTGGGGCGGTGCGAGGCGAGGCGGAGCGGGTCGCGCCCGCACGCGGACCCGCAACCGCCTGCGCCCGCCTGCGCGGGCGCCTCCTGGGCCGGTCGTCGAGTTCATGGCCTTCGTCCTGGATCGCGTTGGGTAGATTCTGCCACGGGGCGAGCCACGTCAAGCGGCCTCCGTAACTCTCATAGACCAGAAAGGAAGGCGATTGGGTGAAGAAGACGGTGAAAGCGCCCAGGCCAAATGGGCCTTGCCGGAAGCGGCCGGCTTGGTTTGACCTGGACCGGGACCATGAGCCTGACTGCCACACCGAGGCTTCGGGGCTGGCCCAGCGCGAGAGCTTCGGCCTGGCAGGCGTAGGAATGGTCCATGGCCACTCTCCACACCCCGGCCCCTCCCGCCGACTCGGGTCGGCAACGTCTTCTGGCGCTCTTGCGCCGGACCTTCTTGACGCAAGCAGCTTGGGGCACCGGAACACGTGTACGGCTACGGTTCGTTCCGGCGCGAGAGGGTCTTTGGCCGGGGCCGCCATGCGCTCGGAGGTCGCCCCCCCGGACATCCACGACTCCGAAAGGGCGACGCGATCCTGCTTGCTGCCGCCCGGCCTCTTCCCAGACCTTCCGTCCGGAGTGAACCAGCCGGAGCAGGTGCAGACGGGGCGACCCGCCGGGGGCACGGACCATGGGCCGTGTCTCTCGGTCGTCATGCCCGTTTACAACGAGCGGCCCACGGTCGGCCTGGCGATCGCGCGGGTCCTCGCCCAACCGGTGGTCCGGGAGGTCATCGTGGTGGATGACGCCTCCAACGACGGCTCCTGGGAAGCGGCGCAGCGCTGCGCCGCAGGCGACCCGCGGGTGCGCGTGTTCCGACTGTCGCGGAACCAGGGGAAGGGCGCCGCGTTGCGGGAGGGCTTCGCCCGGGCGACCGCCCCGTTCCTCCTGATCCAGGACGCCGACCTCGAGTACGATCCGCAGGAATACGGCCGGCTGCTGCAACCGCTCCTCACTGGCATGGCCGACGCGGTGTTCGGGTCGCGCTTTCTGGGCGGGGGAGCGCACCGCGTGCTTTATTTCTGGCACGCCGTCGGCAACCGGTTGCTGACGCTGCTGTCGAACATGTTCACGAACCTGAACCTGACGGATGTGGAGACCTGCTACAAAGTCTTCCGCCGCGAGCTGCTCGACCGGATGCGGCTCGAGGAATGCCGTTTCGGGTTCGAGCTCGAGCTCACGGCGCGGCTCAGTCAACTGGGCGCGCGGCTATACGAGGTGCCGATTTCCTATCACGGCCGCACCTATGCCGAAGGCAAGAAGGCGAACTGGCGGGATGGTGTGAGCGCCCTCCGATGCGTCCTCAAGTACAACGTGTTTCGCCGCCTGTGACGGGGGACGCTGAGCCGAAGGCCGCTGTGGGTGGCGACGCGTTTGAGTTCGCCGCCCTGGAGGGCGCAGTGAACTACCGGCGGGCGTTGCTGCGCGAGTTTGCGCCGCACCTGCAGGGACGCGTCCTCGAGGTCGGGGCCGGCCTCGGCCAGTTCACCGCGCTTCTGGAGCAGCAGCCCGGTATCGAATCGCTGGTGGCCGTCGAGCCGGTGCCGGAGTTCTGCCAGGTCCTGCGTCACTCGCGTCCCGGGCGAGTGGTCGTGGAGGGGACCATCGAGCAGGTGCAACCGCGCACCGGCTGGGACGCGCTCATCAGCATCAACGTGCTGGAGCATATCGCCGACGATCAGTGCGAGCTGGGCAGCTACGCCCAGACCCTGAGCGCGCGGCACGGGGTGCTGTGTCTGTTCGTCCCGGCGAGTCCACGCCTCTACGCGCCGATCGACCGCGCGCTCGGACACCATCGTCGCTACGTACGCAGCGAACTCCGCGGCAAGCTCGAGCGCGCGGGGTTCGATGTGCTGCGCTTGGACCGCTTCAACAGCGTCGGGTATGTGCTCTGGTGGCTGAACTTCCGGGTGCTGCGCCAGCGGCATTTTGCGCCGCGCGCCGTGCGGTGCTTCGATCACTGGGTCTTTCCCTGGGTGTATTGGCTGGAATCCCGACTGGTCCGGCCCCCGTTCGGCCAGAGCCTGATCGCCACCGCGCGTCCGGTAGGCGGTCCGAACCTGTGGTGCGGGCGTCCCGCCTGCACTCCCAGAGTGCAAGGTCCCAGGGCCCGGCCGCGGAAGCCAAGGACGTTTCCCCTAAACTGCCCCCCGGGGCATCAGCCCTCCGGCGTGACCGCCGGGTCGCGGCTGGCTGGCGGCGTGTCGGCGCGCGGCAGCCGGCCACTCCACATCCCTCCCAGAGTGTGGTGCCATTCGAGCCCGGCGATGGGAGGCGGGCTGCCGGTGTCTCCCCGGACGAAGAGGCGGTCTTCGGGACGCATCTTCTCCACCCAGGGTCGGAAGGCTACGCCGGCGCCGAAGTTCCACAGGATCCGATACAGGATTCGGAAATCCTCGGCCGGCATCAGGGTCATCTCGAAGCCCAGGATGTAGCGCCAATCGGCCGTCGGGTTTTTGAAGAATGTGTCGTAGAAGAACCCCGGGTCGGCCGCGTAGAAGATGCCCCCTCGCTCGGGCAACCAACCGGCCAGGTCGGGGTCGTCCGCGACCAGGAACTGCCGGGTGAGGCTTTTGGTCCAGCGGCTCTCGGTATCGCTGGTCCAGGCACCGTAAAGCGCCACGGCGAGGCACGCCGTGACCACCAGCCGGCGCGGCGAGCCGGCCGTCAGACGCTGGTGCAACAACCGGCTGACGTCGCCGGCCGCCAGGACCATCAGCGCGGGCAAACCCCAGTCCTCCCAAAACCGCCGGGCGACAAACCCCAGCACCCACCCGAGGCCCGCCAGCCAGAACGCCGGGTCGGCCGTCAGGGGCCGCGCCTCGATCCCGGTCAGGCGGCGCAGCACGAGCAGAGCCCCCAGCACGAAGAAGATGAGCAAGCCACCCGAGGCCGGCTGGAGTTCAGATACAAGCGTCCGCGAGGTTGGGTGCAGTTCTGTCGCACGCCAGGCGGTCTGCACCGCCTCGGCCAGGTAATCCCAGGGATGGCCGGTCAACGCCGCTCCGACGAGCGTGCCGACGACCCAGCTCGCCGCCAGCGCGCGGGCCCACGCGTATTGCCGGGCCAACCCGAAGGCGACCACAGGCAGCACCCACAGGTACCAGACGCCATGCACGAACACCGCCAGCGCGATTAGACCGCTGAGCACCGCGATCTGCGGCCACCGCGGCGGCGCGAGCTCACGCCTGTACCCCAGATAGAGGAGCATCAGGAGCACCGCCGAGGACACCAACAGGGGGCGGCCGATCAACAGTCGCGTGGCCAACGGTGGCCAGGCAACCGCGAACAGCAGCAGCACACCCAGCCATGCCTCGGGTCGCTTCAGTCCGACCAGCGGAACACACCCGAACAGCACGAAGAGCCCGAGCACCGAGAAATCCACCAACCGTTCGGCGTCGGCCTGCGTGCCCAGGTGAACCCACCGCAGCAGCAGCTCCCAACCGAAGTTGTGATCCACGCTGTAAGCCTGGCCCAAGACGAGGATCTCCGACCAGGGCTGGCCACTCACGGCCTTGGCCGCGTGCCGCAACGCGTCGTCCAGCGGCAGGTACCCGTACATGATAATCCGGGCCGGGATCGCGACGAGGACCAACACGCACGCCCACAGCACCACTCGCGACACCACGCTCGAGTCGGTTCCGCGGGTACGGGTGGGACAGGCGGGAAGGGTTGTGCCAGGTTCCATACAAACGTAGGCGACCGGATTACTCCTCCCGCCACAGCGACTCGATCAAATCGCAGATGGCCGGTTCGGCCGTGCGCAGCTCGGCGCGGTTGAACGGGTAGAAATCGTTGCTTCCAAAGTACGCCTCGGTCATCTCGGCAAAGAACTCCTTCGGGTCGGTCAGACCGTAATGCCGGGTGCGCGTGCCGTCGTGCAGCAGCGCCTGATCGCCATGGCCGCTCCGGCGGAAGGCCTCGTACGCCTCGATGATGCGAGGTTCGTCGAAGCCCAAGACCTGATCGTGGTAGGCGTGGGCCAACTCGTGCAGCACCACCCACGGCTGCTCACGGATGTTGCGCGGCGTGGGGAGATCGGCGGCGACCGGGATATGCACGCACCGGGCGAGGTTCGTGTCATAGCCGTGATCCGCCAACCAACCGGCGCTGGGGTGGTATTGCATCGAAGTCAGGTCGCCGTGGGTAAGGTCGAGCACCAGCACCACGCGCTGCAACCGTTCGAGCGGCCCCTTCGGCACCACCGCCCGGATGTCGAACAGCCGGGCTTCAAGAAAGCGCAGCGCCCGGCGGCCCGTCTCGTCGTGCGGCGGTGCCAGCAACCGGTCGTCCACCCGCACGGTCCAGCCCTCGACAACGCGAGTGACATGCCCGGTGGGCTTCGCGGCTTTCGACGAGAGCGCAGTCTGCCCGGCTTCCAGCAACGCCACCATGGCCCGACCCAGCGCCACCCCCACCCGCAGGCCCGTCTCGGCGTTCCCGAACTCGTGGTGGCCGTGGCCGGGGTTGGGAGAATCCTCGGGTCGACGCACGAACGCGTGCGTGGACACGAAGGCCACGGTGTTCGCGAACTCCGGCCGCCGTGCCGCCGCGGCCTGGGCGCGTCGCAGCGCCGCCCATTCACCCGGCGCCTCGACCCAGGGACCGGTGAGTTCGCCAATGACGACCGGCAGTTCGGGCACGCCAAGTTCCCGTCGCACGTCCCGGATCAAGTTCACCAGGTTGGTCTCGTACTCCGGCACGGCCGTGGCGGGCTCGCATCCGTCATTCCAGCCTTGATACCAGACGAAGCCTGCCAGTTCGACACGGCCCGGGTGGTCTGGAAACTCCGTCGCGGCGGCCTCCAAGCCGGCACGGATCTCCGTGAGCATCCGGGCGTAGTAAGGCCCCACCGTGCCGCCCGAGCTGGGCGGGCGGAAATCGCGATACAGGCTCTTCCCGCCCCACGCCGTCTTGAGGAGCACCACCGGCGCGGCGCAATGATCGCCGACGACGTGGCCCAACCCGAGTTCAGGCCCGAAATGATGTCGCCCGTCGTAAGGGCTGAAGCCCAGGCGCAACGGCCCGGTCCTCAGCGGGCCGTCCTCCAGTTGGTAGCGGACCCGGACGTCCTCGCGGACCGCCCATGCGTCGCCGGGGCCGCGCAGGAACCCGAACTCCTGACGGAAGGCCGGGTCTTGCCACAGCCACTGCAGCGTGCCCCGACCCTCATTATAGTCCGGCCCGTCGAGGTCGGCGACGGACTGCCCCTGCATGTTCGACTGCCCGGCGAGCACGAACACCCGGATGGGTTCCGCCGCTGCGTCCGTCAGGCCAACGGCCGGTTCCGCCGCGGGTGAACCCGCGACTGGCCGGTTCAGGACCAGGCCGATGAGGATGACCAGGAGCATTCGCATGGCCACAGCATGCATGGCCGGCGGCCCCGTGGCGATCCTCCGGTTGGACACCGGCGGTGGGCCTTCACCGTGAAGGCTACGCCGTCCCAGGCGGACATTGAGCCTGGTGGAGCAACTTCACGATCAGACCACCTCGATCACCGCCAGGAGGTTGCTGCCATAACCCAGGTGATCCTGGAGATACTCAAACTGGGTGCGCGTGACGGGTTGCCCGAACCCATCCTCGAACCAGCCATCAGCGATGGGCATCGCGGCTTGCCGCAGCGATTCCGGACTGAGGGTTGCGCTCAGCCAATGGTCAATCGAGTAAGGCTGGCCTTCCCGCTCCGAGTAACTGTGCGCGAGGCTGAAGCTGCTGTAGTGATGCAGCCGCATCCGCACCGCCGCATTCAGACCGTCCACGCCCTTGCCGCGGGCCGCCTGGCCATCGAACCCCTGATCGGACCAGAACAGCTCGCCGTCCACCGGTACAAACGCGCTCGTAGGCGAAGCGCAGCACCGCCTTCAGCCCGCGATGCCGCAGGTTGTCGAGGCTCTCCTGCAGCAGCGCCAGCTTCTCTTCCGAGATCGCCCGGTCGGCGAATTCGGTGAGGTAGCAGTAGGCTTGCACCAGCGTCAGCCCGAAGGGCTCGAAGCGGCCGGCATCGAGCATCCACCAGTCCTCGTGGTAAAGCGGCGCGACCCGGCTGCGGAGGTGATGGGCCGGACCGAAGGTCTTCCTGGCCGGTTCCGCGATCACGGTCTCGATCCGCCAGCCCCGCTCCGGATTGCGCAGCCCGAGTCGCCCGCCGGGGTCCGTGGGGCGAAGGCCGCGGTAGGTGATCAGGCGGGTCGGCGGCGTGTCCCCGCCCACGGCAGTCCAACCCCAGCCACTTGTGCCCAACGTGAGCGATCCACCGATCCCGGTTACCGCTTCGAGGAACTTGCGTCGTGTAGTTTTCGTAGTCCGGTGCTGTGCCAGGTGCCTATCGCAACGTGACGGAGTATCGAAGTCTGACAAGCGCCGAGCCACCAGCCTTCCGGGCCGGGGCACGCGTCACCGCGCTTTGGTTTCACCGCGCGCCGCGACCTCGGTCGCGACGGCCTGCAATGGTCCCAGACGCAGCGGGATCCGCCGCTTGCCGTCGACCACCGTGAGGGTGCGTGCCTCGGCGCTGAGGTTCCAGACCATGACTTTCCGGATGGCCGGGAACCAGGCGCAGACCGCCGGTTCATCTTCCTCGACGTGTGGCACGTCGCGGAGTTCGGGCTGGATGCGCCGCTTGAAGGCAAACAGTGCGGGCAGTGACTCAGCGACCACCTCGGCCCCCGGCGGGCGGGAAGCGGCTGAGTCGCGACAGACCAGGTTCGCCGCCGCGCCCGCGGGCGCCACGGTCAGTTCACGCGCATCGTGGTCCGACACGAAATGCCAGCCTTCTGGTGACAGTTCGTCGACCACTTCAAACGGCACACCTGCAGCCAGCCAGAGGCTAAAGGGACTGTCCTGCCCGACCAGCCGCTGGGCCTCGCCCCAGACGTGCTTGAACGGACCGCGCGGACGATGGCCGGCAATCTCCGCGTGCCGTCGCGCCTGCTCCCGCATCGCCGGCGCCAGCACGCTCCAGTGTTCGCGCGGGAACGGCGTCAGCCCGCTCATGAACATCGTGTGGCGGACATCCGCCAGCGTCGAGATGACGAGCTTCGCGGCCAAGTGCACCCCGGAAAGCCGGTCGGCCGGATAGGCCGTCGTCTCGCTGAAGGCGAGCTCGGGACGCACGAAGCGACGGTGAAAAAGCACGCTGAACAGCTCGTCGGTCTTTCCTTTGGCCGGCGCGAACGCCGGGTCGTCGAACATCAGTTCCCCCACGCGGAAAGGGACGTCGGCGTAGTCCCGGAGGCGGATGCCGGCTTTCTCCGATCCGAGGTACATCATCATGATGCCGAGGTCGCCGGCGAACGCCTCGCGCTGACGCCGGAAGGAAGCGCTCAGTTCATCACAGGTGAAGTCCAGCCAGGCCCGCAGCAGGGCGGTCGGCCGCCGCTCCCGGACATCATTCAACAGTTCCTCCCAACGACTCGGGGCGAATCCGCCGGACTGCAGGAACGCGGTGCGATGGCGATCGCAGAAACAGCCGCCGATCTCCCCCGGACCCCGCGCGAGACGGAAATCGTCGTCGAGAAAGCACCGGCGAAATCCCTGTTCGCGGCTTGTGCGCAGGGCTGCGGCGTTCTCCGCGGTCGCCGGTTCGTGCAGCGAAGTGCCGGCGAACATCGCGCCGTCCGGGCGCTGGCCGGTCCGCCAGTGAGGCGGCGGCGTGAGGGGGAAATCCCCGTCCTTGGCCCCGAGCGAGTCGCCGGGATGGCCCAGCGGGACATTGACGAGGTGAGCCTCCAGACCGGCCTCGTGCAGCCGCTGGCGTGCCCGGCGCAGTTGTTCCGGCAGGAACGGCTGATGCCCGTAAAAGAAGTCGGCCAGCCAGACGGCGCTCACGCCGGCGTCCCGGATCATCCGCAGCAACTCCGGATCCTGTTCAACCACGGCCGGGGTGAGACAGAGGTGATAGGAGCGAACCTGGCCACGGTCCGCGGCCCGCAGGGGAAGTGAGGGCAGCAGTGCTCCGGTTGCCGCCGAGACCTTCAGCCAGTTGCGGCGGCTTAGCGGGACTCCGGACGTGAACTTTCTCATCGCAGCCTCATCTGATCTTGGCGTCGGTGATGACAGCCGTGCCGGGCTGCGTGCCCAGCACAAAGCCGGTCGCGGGGTGTGCTTTCATCTTGCTGAGGAAGGAATACCTCGAAGGCACGGGAATGCACGCGAATTGCAGCCGCGAGAGGGTCACCTCCGCTGTTGCGCGTTTCCAGCAATTGCAGACCATGCCCTTCCAGCGCCAGCCCAAACGCCAACTTGAAGACGACCCCGCCGAGCGTCGGACGCATCCCCGACGGGTTGAGGCTGAACCCGTCGTGCACACCCATCAACTTCTTCATGATCCGCTCGACGACCGCCAACCGTCCCAGAATGCGTTGCGAGATACGAGCATCCCAGGACCCAGGCACGCGCAGGTTGAATACTCGCACCCGCTCCGTTGCCGGAGAACAGAAAGGAGGCTTACGTGAATCGTCGGCCAACGATCGGGATATCACAGAGCCTCTTCAAGGTCTCGCCAAGTCGCACCGCAGTATCTCCGGCCGAAGACTCGAGCGAATCGAACCGCGCTGCCAGCGCGGTGAGTTCCCCCCGAGCCTCCTCGATTCGAGTACCAAGCCCTGAGACGGTCGTTGCGAGCTCCTCATGTCTGGCCGCTTGAGCACGCGCGGCGCGGTCGTAGCCATCAATCTGCTGCGTCAAGTTCTGAACCAGCACGTTCTGCTTGTGCAGGAACTCAGTGAGTTGTCGGTCCATCCTCCGCTGATGTTCGCTCAACTGCTCACGCATCTCCGCCGTGAAGTTGCCGATTTCCTCCTCGATCCGTCGTTGCAGTTCCTCACGCTGACGTGTCGTTGATACCGTCAGCCCGGCTTGCTCCTGTTCGAGGTACTTCTCGACGCGGCGGGTTTCCGACTCGATCAACTCCTCGGCTTGAGACAGCCGCGCTCGGACCTCGGACTCCAACTCGCCGCGCACCGTCGCCAACAACGCCTCAACCCGGTCGGCCGCTGCAACAACCGATGCGGATGCTGCCTCCGCAGTCTCGGCATTTGCCTGCGTGCTGGCTTCCAGACCACGCAACAGGTCGGCCTGGGCCGCCAGCGCGATTCGATTCTCCTCCGCGAATCGTTGACCGGCCTGTGTCACCTCCCCTCTCAGGCGCATCCACTCGCCGAGGATGCCGTTCACTTTGGCGCGAAGCTCGTCAGCCGCCAGTTGGGCTTCCTGGCTCTTTCGCGACGTGGTCTGGATCTCCGCGAGGCTTGCCTGTGCATCCGCCTTGACCTGCACCAGCGTACGTACCGTTACGAGCACATCCTCCATCTGGCGGTCAAACTCAGCCAGCTTCCCGCGAATCGCCTCGACGCTCGTGATCTCAGGCATGCATCGCCTCCTTCAACTCCGCCACCTTGTGCCTCATGGAATCAGTTATCTGCGGGAGGTCCACCTGCACCAGCAGCATGAACTCCAGATACTCCCGCAAAAGCCGCATCTCTGGGATCGGTTCATGCTCCACGTTGCGCGCCTCTTCGGCCAGGAACCTCCACCCTTCAACGCAGGCACACGCCGTGTGAGTTTCATTCAACGTCAGCAGCAGCCGCGGTCGGTGTTCTCTTCGTGTCGAACCGTAAAGCGCCTTGACATCTCCGAGCGGGAGGGGCCGTCGGTTCGCTGCTTCGAGCAACCTCTTGGCATTACCCTCGTAGTATTCCGCCGGTGAAAAGACTTGGGCAAAGAAGAGCGCAGGTAGGTTCTGCGGACTCCCCTCCAGGACGCCCAACGCCTCGTGATACTGGTGTGTGGGGTAGTCGGCAAAAACCTCGCGGAGTCGGGAAAGAGCTGGAAGATCAAAGCGCCCGGTGGCGTACAACTCGCGGAGCTCCGCCTCCTGCTCTTCGGGCACGGTTGTAAGCTGCGGCGGTATGCGCTCTGCGCGGAACTCCAGTCCGGGACAGCAGACGTCACAGCAGCCGCAGCGGTATCCCGGCTCCACCCGTTCCCCTCGGAGACCGGGGAGGTAGATGGTCCGGCGGCATTGCCTCGCTGTTGCGAGCGTGTAGAGGTTCCAGAGCATGTCGTACCGCATCTTCCAAACCTCCTCGTAGGCATGATCGAGAAGCACCAAGAGGTAGCGGTACACCAGCCGGAAGGCTTCGACAGCTCGCCGGAAATAGACGTTGTTGCGGAGCCGGTTCGCCGCGCGGCTGTTTAACCGCTCCAGGTTGCTGTAACGCTCGTCCACCGCTGTGAGTTGCTCGGCCACAGGCCTGTCGGACCGAGTAGCACAGTAGGAGAAGTGCTGGCCTACCCCCTCGACCATCCTCGATTCGAGCTCAGCGATCCTGGCCAAGACATCATGACTGAGCACGGAATTGGGGGTGATGACGAACCTTGGATGGTGGCCATGCGTGTAATCAACATGGTAGCCGTCAATCAGCCCGAGGGCCTTCAAACGGTACACGGCGAGCTCGTGTCGTGACAGCCATTGGTGATGTGACGGAATCTCAAGCTGAGGTGACTGACGATGAGTCCTTGCAGCCAACAGCTTCAACAGAACGTGAAGTGCAGCGACTGCATCGGATTCCACACCGGGGTAGCTCGACCTGATGAACATGTGCTGTTTGCCATAGTCGCACAGGCTTTCCCGTCCGTGAGGACAGTTGTAGTGTGTGGTGCATCTCGGACGTCGGCTGGTGCCCGAGTTCAACTCCTCGTGGCACGATGCAGTCGGCGGGTCAAACAGAAGGACGATGTGCGCCCGCTGCTCGTCGCGCCCCGCGCGGCCAACCTCTTGGTACCACGATTCCAATCCCGAGGACAACGCTGTGTGGACGACGAAGCGCACGGAGCCCTTGTCAATTCCCATGCCGAAAACCTTTGTTGCCACCAGGATGTCCAAACGGCTTTCTTTGAAGGCAATTTGGTTAGCCTCGAGGACCTTGTCCCACTGGTCGGGTTTGACGACGTTCTCGCGGCCAAACACGAGACCGCACCAAGCACAGTGCCTTTCCCCCGGTGGTTCCTCGTCCTGGTCGGCTTGTTCATCCTCGACCGGAACCTCCTCTTCCTCAGCGAGATCGATGACCATGCGTGAGTAGTCATAGGAACTACAGTTGGGGCAGAGCGTAGGTGTCTTGGAGCAGAATCCGCGCACTCGTCCCGTCGAAAAGGCCTCCTTTGCGAATTCCAGCTGTGCGCCACCCGGGTGAGGCTCCAGCACCTGCTTGCTCTCGAAAAGGTAATGGGCCACCCCGTCCTGGGTCGAGTGTTGCCCGTGCGGGTCAGCATAGATGCAGAACACGATGCCTACGGACTTGTCGCCGTCACCGTGCCGTAGTTGGAGCAAGCGATCCAACGACGGCTGCCGCAGTGCTTTGGGCAAGTGCTCGTTGAGAACCCGGCGGAACAGCTCGCTCTTGGTCATCCCGGCCTCAACGGGCAGGATTTGGTAACTGAAACGCAGACGGTCCACGCGAGGGTCGCGGACCACGCTCCCATCAGGCCCGCCTCGAAGCTTAAGGACGTGAAGTATATCTTGCTCAACCAGTTGTCCGGCGGTTGCAGTCAGCGCGATCAAGCCCAAACGCGGGTTGGCGCGGGCAAGCGCATCGTACAGACTGGGCAGCACGAGGTAAGCAGGTCGGAAGTCGTGGCCCCACTCGGAAATACAGTGCGCCTCGTCGATCACCAGGAAATTGACTGGCACGTCTTGCTGGAGGCGCTTCAACTGGTCCATGAAGCTTCTTAGGCGCATCCGCTCGGGCGCAACGTATAGGAGCCGGACGTAACCGAGTCTGACCTCGTTGAAGATCCGGCGCTGCGCTGCCGCACTGACGTCCCTGTTGATGAACTCGGCGGACGCGATGCCGTAGCTGCGCAACGCCATTATCTGGTCCCGCATCAGAGACCGGAGAGGGCAAACCACGAGCGTCAGGCCGGGCTTCAACAGGGCTGGCAACCAGAAACAGAAGGACTTTCCGCTGCCGGTGGCCGAGATACCGACGACAGGTTGGCCGTCAAACACGCGCTGGAGCACTCGGTCCTGGAAGGGTCTGGTCTTCGGGTAGCCGAAGACGGAATTGCAGAACTGCTGACAACGTTCCTGAGCATCGGAAACACTGAGCCCTTTTCTGAATGACACAGCCCCCGCCATGGCCGGGGGTGCAGGAAGGTGGGATCGAGTCCCGCGCGTGGTTGGCCCGTCGATGAGGCGCGCATCTCCTTGCTCGGCTGGCGACAGGGACACCGCCGGATGGAACGGCACCTCCCAGTCGGCGGGGAGTTGCGGTCCAGTGACTCGGACGGTGGGCATCCCCAACCGGACGTCCATTAGAGCCTCAACCCCTTGGAGGAACTCAAAGAGCGCGGAGATCGCCGCCGCCACAAAAGGAAACCCCAACCCGAGACCATCTTTGACAACGAATGTGGGACGGTCGTCCCTGATCGCGACTTCGGCGAAGTGATCCTGGACCCGGTAGAAAGCATTCACGAGTTCCACGGCATTCCATGCTGTGTCTCGATCGTCCGGATCAACAAGGCCGCCAGGTTCCCATCGGATGTTGAGGAAACCACGAAGCCTCGGGTCCTGTTTGAGCAGGTCGTGGACCTCGCGCAGAGTTGCGGCAGGCGCCTCCAGGATTTGGGAGTAGGTGTACCGGAAGACCCGCCAACCCTGGCTCGTGATGTGGTTCTGCCGCTCGACGAACGAATCCAAGTCGTCACGGGAACTGAACTTCTCGAAGCCGTCCACTTCGAGCGCCAGTTTCGTGTCTTGTCCCTCCAGAGCGAAATCGATCAAGTACGGCCCGACCTCACGCTGGGGGCAAACGGCCAGCAATCCCCGCGGGTTCAAGAGTGGGGCCAGGATTCGTTTGACGAACTCGATCTCGAGGAAGTTGTGACCACTCGCCTCCCCCGTGGCATCGTCAAGGGCGTTCGCGAAGTAATGCCGATGCTGTTCGAAGAAACGCTGAGCTCGACGCGCCACGGCTTTGGTGCCGTCAAGCATTCCCCTGGGGAGAACCAGTTGTTGTTCGTTCCTCGGCAGGTCCGGAGCCAAGCGCACCCTCCGGACGAGTTCAGCGGAAAAGCTGAGCGGCAGGAAACGAAGCTTCCGAGATGTGAAACGCTGCAGCTCCTCGTCGTTCGTCACGGACGCGAATTCGACGTCAAAGCGGTAAACGCCACGGACAACGGACGGCAGGAAATGGCGGACGACCGGGTTCACACGCCGCTCATGGGGACTGCGTCGGCGACAAGCGCCTCTGCAACCGCCGGAACTTCCGCACGCATGGAGGTCGAGTACAGCTCCACCGGGACAGACTGCCGGGACCGTTCCCACCAGTCAACGCGCGGCAGGACGGCGGTGTAGGATCATCCGGATGGGCTGGCAGCCGGTTCACCGGCGAGCAGGTCGGGCCCAGGCAGGCGCCATGACGGCGCCGCTGGAGCAGACCCAGACGGATTTCCCCGGCCTGCTGGACTCGGTCAGCGAGGGCGAGGGGGTGCTGATCTCGATGCGCTGTACCTCGCATCCGCGCGAGTAGCAGGCGAGACCGAGTTCGTGTTGACCCTGAAAACTCCTGCGTCGGGGAAAGCGCCTCGTGTTCCGCCCTCACCACCTGAGCGGGTCAACACAGAGAGGATTCACACATGGGCAGGCCATCGCCGGGAAATCGGATGCGGCGATAAACGCCGGGTGACCGCGTTAGTCTTCGATGAGAACATCGGTGTCAAAGAGACCCAGGTCATTCTCCGTGTCCGCTTCGAGCTGCGGGAGCGCTGCAGCTACCGCGTCCGCGGCCTCCGGGTCCGGGCGATGGCTGCGAAACAGCGCGGCCGCTTCACGCCCCCGCCATGAAATCGGAATCCGGCACCATCCGCGCCACGCCCCCCCCGTGCTCCACCAGATCACAAGGTCGTGCCGAAAGTCCTTCGCGGCCGCGGCGGCTGTCGTCTGCTGCAATGGGGTCTGCAGAGTCTCCTCAGAGTCTCCTGTCGCCAGGATAACGCATTGGTGAGGAGAGGCTTGGCAAGGATCATCCCACGTTTTCTGCCCATGGGCGCCGTTTTCGGGCCTAGTTTCCGGCTGGTAACGCCTCTGGTTCTCGATCACAGGTCCGCCCGTGGCGTCGGGCCAACCGGTCCAGGCCAGTTGCCTTACGGCGCAGAAGCCGTGGGTAAAAGGCCGGGCAAGGAGCAGAATTGGGCTATGGATATCCGCAACATCCTACGCTCACACCACTTGCTCTGGCGACACCAAACCGGGAGAGGCGCACCTCAGACCCTCCCTGCCCTCAGCTTCTGCGGCTGGTTCCACTGCTGTTTCCCCCCTGCCCCCGCGCCCGGCCAAATCTGCTCTGTCCCCTTCGCCGCCTTGGCTGCGCGAACCCTCGCCCACCGCGCCTTGGGGACAGACGGTAGGCGCCGACGTGAGGAGGCGACGGGTATTGCCTCCAGCTCAAAACGCCTCCTCACGTCGGCGCCTACAGCGGGTAGGAGATTCCCAGGTTAGCCTCGCGGCCAGGCCGGCGGCAGAGAGGGGCGCAGCCAGCAGCGACGCCGTCGATGGGGCGCGGTTAGCCGGGTCGGGGCGGGGCGGGCAAGGGAAGACCCGCTTTGAAGACGGGGGAGAAGTGGAGCGAGCGAAGGGATTCGAACCCTCGACATCAACCTTGGCAAGGTTGCGCTCTACCAGACTGAGCTACGCTCGCAACGCTCCGAACGGCGCGAACCATAGGCCCGCCATGGTCGAATGCAAGCCCGGATTTTCGGCCCGGATTCTCGAGATTTCCGGCCTTTCGGGCGCGGCCGCCGTCGCGCCCCAGGCAGTTCAGGATGACCCGCCAGGTCCGGGAGTGACCATTTCCGCCGCCGCGCTGGGAGGAGCGGACGAAGGTTCCGGTTCGGCCTGCCCTTTGAGCTTGGTTCCGTAGCCGATGATGACCGTCGAGAGGATCAGCGTGCCGATGCCGGCAGCGATGAGGCGATGGGCCTTCCGGCTCGAGCCTTTCCACTCGTGCAGGATCCAGCCCCACATCGTGCTGAAGATGATGATGCTGGCCATGTGCAGGGTCCAACTGGCGAAGCCGTACTTGCCCATCTGCGTCTCGCCCATCGTATAGAAGAAGAATTGGAAGTACCAGGTGCTGCCCGCCAGCGCCGAGAAGAAGTAGTTCCCGAGCCGTGGCACCCGCAGCGCCGCCGGCGCGATGGCACCCGCGCCCCCCGCACCCGGCCCGGCTTCGCCGCCCGCGGCCTTCAGACCGGCGTGTTCGGGGCGGACGTGCGAGGCCAGGTATTGGTAACCGGTCCGATTGCGGATGTTGAGCAACACGCACCAGATGAAGTTAGTGGTGAAGCCGCCGAGCAGGACGACCACCAGTTTGGGCAGACCGGTCCACAACGTCGCCGTGCCGGCCGCCTTCGAGGCGTCGCCGATGGGGTTGCCGGCGGTCAGCGCGAACGAGAAGCAGGCGCTCATGATGCCGGAGAACGTGGCGACGAGGATGCCCTTGGTGAAGTTGAACTCCGCGATGACCTTCTTCTTCTCGGCCTCCGGCATCTCGCGTTCCTTGGTCAGCCCGGCGTAGGCCGCGACGGCGATCCCGAGCAAGCACACCGCGACGCCGGCCAGCGTGACCTGGCCCGGCCGCGTCGAGGCGATTTCGACGATGGTCTCCCCAACCGGGATGGTGGGGATGAAGAGCTTGAAGATGGGCGGGAGGAGGGTGCCGAAGGCGGCGCAATAACCCAGCGCCACGCCCATGCCCAGGGACATGCCCAGGTAGCGCATCGTGAGGCCGAAGGTCAGGCCGCCGAAGCCCCACAGGGCGCCGAAGAAGTACGTCCACCAGAGCGTGCTGGCGGTCTGCTGGCGCAGCACGCCGAGCAGGTCGTTGGTCATCGTGGAGGCCAGCACCCAGGGACAGATGATCCAGGAGAAGAAGCCGCCCACCAGCCAGTAGGTCTCCCACGACCACTTCCGGACACCGCGGTAGGGGACGTAGAAGGAGCCGGAGGCCAGGCCGCCGAGCCAGTGAAAGAAGACGCCGAGGAAGGGATTCATACGAGTTGGGACAGAAACGCCATCGGGCGATGGCGCTGGAAGTGATCCGCCAGGGTTGCCTGAGACACGTGAGGCCGTTCGCCGGGCACGGGACCAGATTTAGGATGGTCGTAAAACAGTCCAGACCATTTTACGAAGTTGCCGTTGAGGGGTTGCTCCCGGTCACCGGTGACTCAGCACCTCGCGCTCGTACCGTTTCACCTCCGCCAGCCAGGCGTCGCCCACGGGTACGTCCTGCTGCACACAGTGGTAGTCCCAGACCGCGCCCGCCGGCAACAGCTTGATCTCCTCGAGCAGCGCCAACCGCGTCGTGTAGTCGCCCTCGAGTTCGACCTGCTTGAGTTTGCCGATCGGCGCCAGGAGCGCCAGGAGCAGGGCCCGGAGCAGATTGCGCGTCCCGATGACCCACGCCGCCACGCGGTTGATGCTGGCATCGAAGTAGTCCAGGCCCAGGCGCACCCGCCCCAGGTAGCCGCCCCACACGATCTCCTGGGCGATGGCCTGCAGGTCGTCAGTCAACGTCACCACGTGGTCGCTGTCCCAGCGCACCCCACGGCTGACGTGCAGCGCGATCTCGGGCAGATAGCACAGCACCGACGAGATCTTGTCCGCGATGCCTTCGGTCGGATGGTAGTGGCCGGCATCCAGCGTGAGCAGTTTGCCGCGGCTGACCGCATAGCCGAGGTAGAACTCGTGCGAACCCGGCGTGTAGCTCTCGGCGCCGATGCCAAAGAGCTTGGGCTCGACCGCGTCCACGTTCAGCTTCGGGTCGATGCGCTTCTTGAACACGGCATCCAGCGCCTCGACCAGGCGCTCGCGCGGCCCTTTCCGGTCGGCGGGCGTGTCCTTCATGCCGTCGGGGATCCAGAGGTTGGTGAGGCAGGTCTGACCCAGCGCCTTGCCGAAGGCGGCGCCGATCTCACGGCACCGGATGCCGTGGTCGATCCAGAACCGGCGCACGGCTGCGTCGGGGGAAGTCAGCGTGAACCCGCCCTTCACCTTCGGGTGCGAGAAATAGGTCTGGTTGAAATCCAGGCCGATGCCCAGCCGCTTGGCCCAGGCGATCCAACCCTGGAACTGGTCGGCGCTGAGGGCGTCGCGGTCCACCCGTTTCGCACCCATCTCGGCGTAGCTCGCGTGCAGGTTGAAACGGTGCCGACCCGGGATCAGCGAGGTCGCCAGTTCGAAATCGGAGCGCAGTTCGGCGGGTGTCCGAGCCTTGCCGGGGTAATTGCCGGTGACGGCGAGGCCGTCGCCCAGGGTGCCCCCGTCGGTTTCGAAGCCGCCGACGTCATCGCCCTGCCAGCAGTGCATCGAGATGGCGATGCCGGCGAGGGTTTCGAGGGCCTGGTCGGTGTCCACGCCCAGCGCCCCGTAGCGCTCGCGGGCGAGGGTGTACGCCGCCTGGATGGATCGTGTTGTTTTGGCCATAAGGTTCCCGTGCCGCCACGGTCCGGCCGGGCCCGGAAGGTGACCCGGCTGTCGTTTCCGGTCAGGCGGCGGCCCGGACCATGGCAGCCCGGCGACGGGCGTCAACATGACTTCGGTCAAAGGTCCGAGCGCAGAAGGGCGATCCGAACGGGCAGCCAACCAGGACCGGAGCAGCGGGGCGGCGGTTGGCCTCGACCCGTGGTTCGATCGGATGTGCTCCGCGTCCGCATCAAGGGTGCAGCACCGACCAAAGTCGCGTGCACCGGGCCACCGGTGCGTCGCCACCGATGGGCAAGGCATACCGTGGGAGAGGGGATCGGGGGTATGGCGGGATGTTGCGGCGCTCCCATCGGTGAAGCTCGGTGCGTCCTCCGGCGCGTGCGGTTGTGCTCGCGCCCCCGAATTCTACAGAAGGCAACGAAGGAAACGGAGCCCCGAGGTCGGAAGTTCCCGACGATCTTCGTTGCCTTCTGCAATATCCGGTCGACATCCAATTCCCTGTCATGTCGAACGGTGAGTTGGTGGCCAAGGTTCCGCCGGATTCTTCCGGATTCTGCCATTGTTTCCGGCGTGCGGCTTCGGCTAGGGTGGACGCGTGACTCGGCTGACGCGATCGGAGCGGCAGGTGTTAACGATGTTGATCGCGCTGCTGCTGGTGGGGTGGGCGGTGAAGGCCTGGCGAACGGCGCATCCGCCCCGCCCGGTGCCGGTGGCGCAGCCTTGACGTGTATGCAAGCGCAGAATTTCGACGACGTGCTGGAGCAGGTGGTGGCCGCCGACCCGCGGTATGGCAGGGAGGCGTACCACTTCCTGCGCGAGGCGCTGGACTACACTCAGCGCGCCGTGAGCAAGGCCAATCAGGGCAAGCTCCGTCACGTGACGGGTCAGGAATTGCTGGCCGGCATCCGCGCCTTTGCGTTGCAGCAGTACGGGCCGATGGCCTTGACGCTCCTGGACGAATGGGGGGTGCGGCGCTGCGAGGATTTTGGCGAACTCGTGTTCAACCTGATCGACCGCGGCGTGTTGAGCCGGACCGACACGGACTCACGGGCCGACTTCGCCGGCGGCTACGATTTTGCCGAGGCCTTCCACAAACCGTTCCTTCCCACCCGCCCGGCGCGGCCGCCGGCGGAAACTCCGAAATCGGCAACCGCCTGAGGCGTCGTTGCTCTCCCAACCCTGCTGGTTCTGCATGACGTCTTTGCCCGCCGCGCCACCCGCTTCGTCGGATACCACCCTTCACCATCTGCCCAACGGCCTGACCCTCATCGTCCGGGAGGACGCGAGCGCGCCGGTGGTGTCGGCCCAGGCGTGGTGCCGGGCCGGGAGCGTGCACGAGGGGCGTTGGCTGGGGGCCGGTCTCTCGCACGTGCTCGAGCACATGCTTTTCAAGGGGACGACCACGCGGGCCGGGAGCCGCATCGACCAGGAAATCCAGGCGGCGGGCGGGTACATGAACGCGTACACGTCGTTCGACCGGACGGTATTCTGGATCAACGTGCCGAACACGGGGGCGCGAGTGGCCCTGGACATTCTGGCGGACATTGTCCAGCACGCCACGCTGCCTGAAGCCGAGTTGGCGAAAGAGCTGGACGTCATCCGGCGCGAGCTGGACATGTGTCAGGACGACCCGGGTCGGCATGCGGGCCGGCGGCTGTTCGAGACGGCGTACACCGTGAGCCCGTACCGCTACGCGATCATCGGGTACCCGGACATCTTCAGCCGGCTGGAGCGGGCCGACATCGTCGGGTATTACCGCGAGCAATACGCGCCGAACAACCTGTTCTTCGTCGTCGCGGGTGATGTCCAGACCGCCGAAGTGATCGAGCAGCTCACGGCCGCGTTTGCCGGGGCGAAGGCGCGGCCTTTGCCGCCCGTGGTGTTGCCCACCGAGCCGCGTCAGGTCGCTCCCCGCGAAGTGATCGAAGAGGGGGCGGTCGAGCTGGCGCATGTGCATCTGGGCTGGCACATCCCGGACGTGCGGCATCCGGACGTGCCGTTGCTCGATGTGCTGGCGGTGTTGCTCGGGCGGGGGCGCAGCTCGCGCCTGTACGAGCAGGTGCGGCAGCGGCGGAACCTGGCGGTGGCGGTCGAATCGTGGACCTACAACCCGGGCGGGGAAGGGCTGTTCGGGGTGAGCGCAGTGCTGGAGGCGGAGAAGCACATCGAAGCCCTTGGGGCGATGCTGGCGGAGGTCGAGCGGTTGCAGGCCGGTCGGGTGAGCGACGCCGAACTGGACAAGGCGGTGAAGCAGTTCACGGCAGCCACGCTGGCGGCGCGCAAGACGATGCAGGGGCAGGCGCAGGATCTGGGCGGAAGCTGGATGGCCGCGAACGATCTGGACTTCTCGGCCCGGTACCTTGAGACCGTCAAGCGCATCACGCCGGCCGATCTGCAACGGGTGGCCGGCGAGTATCTCCGGCCCGAGAATCGGACCCACTACGCCTACGTGCCGAAGGGGACCGTGGCCACCCGCCAAGGACGGCGGGTGCGCACGGGCGAACGGGCAGTCGAATGCTTCGAGTTGGCCAACGGGCTGCGGCTGCTGGTGAAGGAGGATCACCGGCTCCCGTTCGTAGACGCCCGGCTGGTGTTGCGCGGCGGGGTACTCGAGGAGACCGCGGCCGAAAGCGGCCTCTCGCAACTGCTGGCGCAGATGCTCCTGCAAGGCACGGAGAGGCGCACCGCCGAGGAAATGGCCACGGCCATCGAGTCGGTGGGCGGGAGTCTGGACACCTACAGCGGCAACAACAGCCTGGGGATCACGGCTGAGGTGTTGAGCGGGGACCTTGCCCTGGGCCTCGGACTGCTCGCCGAGGCACTGCTGCAGCCGGCGTTTCCCGCTGACGCGCTGGAAAGGGAACGAGAGGCGCAGCTCGCCGCGATCCGGGCCCAGCGCGACCAGGTGTTGTCCACGGCGTTCCGCGCGATGCGGCGGACGTTGTTCGGCGCACACGGGTACGGGCTGGATCTGCTGGGCGAGGAGACGACCGTGACCGGGTTCACGGCGGCGGATATGCGGGCCGGTCACGCCCGCCTCGTGCGGCCCGAGAACGCGGTCCTGGCCGTCTACGGGGATCTGGACACCGCCACGGTGCGGACGGCGGTCGAAGCCACGTTGGGTGCCTGGAAGCGTGGTTCCGGAGCGCCGGTGCCGCCGCTGCCCGCGCCGAGCCCCGGACGGGTGTGCGAGCCGCTCGACAAGAAGCAGGCGGTGCTCGTGCTCGGCTTTCCCGGGGCGACGCTGGATGCCGATGACCGGTTCGCGCTCGAGTTGATTCAGGAGGCGTGCAGCGACCTCGGCTCCCGCCTCTTCCTGCGGATCCGCGAGCAACTGGGCCTGGCCTATTTTGTCGGGGCACAGAACTTCCTGGGGCGTGCGCCCGGCTACTTTGCGTTCTACGTGGGCACGGCGCCCGAGCGGGCGGAGCGGGTTGAGCAGGAGCTGTTGGCCGAGGCGGCGTTGCTGCGAAACGAGGGATTGACCGCCGAAGAACTCGAACGCGCGAAGGCCAAGGTGATTGGCCAGAAGAAGATTGCCCGGCAAGACCTGGGCAACCTGGCCATGACCCACGCGCTGGACGAACTGTACGGGCTGGGTTACCGCAATGCTGACACCGAGGACGCGCTTCGAGGCGGTCGCACTGAAACGAACCCCGCAGGCGGCGGCAGCCTGGTATCTTCGACCGGAGGCTGCGGTGCTGGCGGTGGTACGCCCCGGCAGGTTGAACAGCGGCGGCGCGCTTTATTTGGTGTCACTCCCGGCTGAAGCCTTAAACGTGAGGAGAGCGTTTTGGAACCGAGGGCAATGCCCTTCGCCTCTCACGTCGGCGCCTACAGCCGGGAGTAGTAGATGGCGCGGGTAGCAGATCGCCAGGCTAACCGGGCGTGAGGGTGCGTTGGGCGGGGTCGTAGCGTTGTCGCTGACCCGACTCAAGCGCCCGCGCGGCCATGACGGTGGCCACGGTGTGCTGGTGGCCGAACTGAATATCGGCGTTCGGACGTTCGCGGGTGCGGAGGCACGCCAGCCAGTTGTCCATGTGCGACTGGTCCGGCTCGGCGGGAACCGGGCCAGCCTGGAGCGTGGTGTTCCGGCCGCCTTCGGGGCTGAGGCGCCAGCGTTCGAGGTCGAGGGTTCCCAGCGTGCCGTGCAGGGTGAAATGAACGCCGGCCGAGTTGCCCAGGCCCATGCCCCAGTCGAAGAGGAAACCCTCCGGATACTCGAGCAGCGCGTGGAACGTGTCGGTGGTGTCGCGTCCGTCCTTCCAGACGTATACGCCGCCGTGAGCGACGGCGCTGGTCGGGTAACGGGCGCCGGTGACCAGATGCACGGCATCGGCGTAGTGCGTCATCCAGAGCCCGGGCAGGCCGTTCGAGGTATCGCGGAAGAGCTGCCATTGGCGGAGCAGGCGGGCGTCAAAGGCGCGCGGGAGCAGGTGCAGCAGGAACGCGTCCCAGTCCACGTCCGGCGCGTGGCAATCACTCACGTCCCGCGCCCAGCGGGGTTCGTGGAAGTACATGGCGGCGGAGACGCGGCTGAGCGGGCCGAGGACGCCGGAGGCCACGAGCTTCGCAGCGCCGCGGAAGCGTCCCTCGCTACGGCGCTGGGTGCCCACCTGGACCACCCGTTCGCCGGCGCGCGCCAGGTCGAGGGCTTCGTTGGCGGAGGCCAGGTCAATGGTCATGGGCTTCTCGATGTAGACGTCCTTGCCGGCGCGCAGGGCCGCCAGGAGGATCGGGCCGTGGCTGAAGTCCGGCGTGGCGATGGTCACGGCGTCAATGTCCGGCCGTCCCAGCAGTTCGTGAAAACGGGTGTACTGGCGGGGCGTCTGGCCGGATTGGCTGGCCACGCGTTGGGTGGCGGCGGCGAGGTTCTTCTGCCAGACGTCACACACGGCGGTGACCTGGACATTGCGGGCGGCGGCCAGCGACAGGATCTGGTTGAGGAGATCGGTGCCGCGACCGCCCACGCCAATGCAGCCGATGGCGAGGCGTTCGTTCGCGCCCGGTGCCCCGCGCAAGGATGCCGGAGCCGCGGTCAGGAGCGCGGCCCCGACGGTGGTGGTCCTCAGAAAGTCCCGACGAGCCATCGGGCGGGTGGTAACGGGAGGCGTGTGCATGGCGGAAGCATGCGCGGGGTTCGTGCCGGAAGCAACCCGGGCAGCAGTTGGAACACGGCCCTGCGGCCCGTCCCCGCCCGGGCCCAACCTCTTCGGCGGCCAGACCGGTGCGCGCCGGACGACCCTACCAGCGGGCGCCTCGCCAGAAACCGAGCACCGAGAAGATGCCGGCCGGGAGATGGCCCGAGAGCCACTTCCGGGCAACCCCAGCCTGGCGCTCAAACCAATCGAGCCCCTCGGTCACCTGCGCCTCAATCGTGGACCATTCGACGCCGCCAATGCCGAGGTACTTGGCAGTCGCGATCAGGGCGGCGGCTCCTCCGGCCATCCAGAGGGCCGCGCGCAAGGACCGACGCCACGCCCAGCCAATCAGAAATCCGCCCACGTAACCGGCTCCCAAGCGGAAGGGGAGCGGAGCGTCCTTGCCCACCAGCGGCGGTTGGGCTGCGGGTGCCGGTGCCGGGACCGGGGCCGCTGGACCTTCGGCGAAACGGGTCAGGCCGGAGGCACTCGAATCCCCCGCCGGAACCGGTGCCGGGGCGGGTACAGGGGCGGGCGCGCGCCACCACATCACGAGCCCCACGGCCACCGCGACTGCGGCGACAAGGAAGGACGGTGCCCGCCAGAACGGCCGACGACCCGGCGGGCGGGCGGGCGGAGTGGTCGGAACGGAAGAAGCGGGGTGCGGATCAGACATGGGGGCGTCAGCGGGCGGTTATCCGGTTGATGAGGGGTTTCGTGTTCCTGTGGGACCTGCTCGGGGGAGAATCGGGCCCTCAGAAGCGCTCGACGAGCTTGTCGATGAGGAACGTGCTTTCGCGCATGGCCTGTTCACAGAAGGGACCGAACCACCGGGCGATCTGCTCGAACTCGCGGTGGAAGGGTTCGGCGTCTCCCTGGTCCACGAGCTCGAGCGTGCGGTGGAGGGAGGCGACGTACTCCTTGAGCAGCGCGCGCCGTTCGGCGGACGCGGTGATGATGCAGCCGTAAAGGGCGGCGTCCTGCGCGAACATGCGGCCGACCATGCCGAGTTCGAGCCGGTAGATGGGGCTGCAGAACTCGAGCGTGCGGCCGAGGTCCACCTGGCGTTCGGCCAGAAACCGGCCGAAGGCGAACGTGGCAAAGTGCCGCACGCCCTGCACCAGGTCCATGAGCTCATCGTGCTCCGCCGCCGGCAAGGTAAGCACGATGTTGCCCCAGGCAACGAGCTGGTCGATCAGCCACTGGCCGGCGGCAGGGTCGCGGCCCGGCGTGGCGACGACAATCTGCTGGTCCATGCTCGAGGTTGAGGGACCGAAGAGCGGGTGCAAGCCCAGGACCGGTCCGGGATGCGCGGCGAGCATGGCCGCCACGGGTTCCCGCTTGATGCTGGTCAGATCCGCCAGCAGACAGTGCGCGGGCAGGCGGGGACCGAGTTGTCGGATGACCTCCAGAGTGGCATGGATGGGCACGCTGACGATCGCCAGGTCCACGTCACGACACAGCGCGTCGGCGGCGGGCCAGTCGGCCTGGTCGAGGATGCGGACCGCATAACCGGCCTCGGAGAACCAGCGCCCGAGGTATTGACCCATGGCGCCCTGACCGCCCACCAGCAGCACCGTGGCGCCGGGACGCACGCCGGCCTGGGCCACATGGGCGGTCTGGCGCATGCGAGATTGGCGGATGATGCAGCGATAAAGCTCCTCGACATGGTCGGGGTCGAGGCCGGCCTCGCGCGCCTGTTCGCGCCGACGAGAGATGAGGTTCTCCTCCCGCGCCGGATGATAGATGGGCAAGCCCTGTTCCTTCTTGAGCGCCACGACCTGCTTGACCTTCTCGAGGCGGCGCGCCAGGAGGGTCACGATCTCCTCGTCCAGGCGGTCGATGGCGTCGCGCAACGCCGCCAACCCCGCGGGGTCAGTTCTCATTCTCCGCCTTCCTCTCCGGTTCGCTCGCGGGCGGCTCGACCTCCAGCGAGGGCCAGATCCAGGCGAGGGTCTCGGCAGCCGCCAGGGCCTCGGCCGGCGTGGCAAACCGCGCCGCGGCCTCCGCGTAAACCCGTTCCCGTCCGCTCGCCCACGCCCGGAACTCCGGACGCACTACGAAGACGAACGTGCCCTCGGCGTCCTGCGCCAGCCCGAGCAGCCCCGGGCCGTGAAACTCGTCCGGGTCGGCAGCCACCGAGATCTGCAGTTCGCAGCGTTGCACGCCGAACTCCACCCGCCGCCCCCGGTTCGCGTACACCAGGAGCACCCGCTCGTCTCCCAGGTGCGTCAGGTAGAAACCGGCGAAGTCCTCCGCCCGCAGCTCCTGCATTTCCTCGATGGGCTGGCCGCTGAAGGCCAGCACCTCGAAGCGCCGGTCGGTAAAGGCCGGTGGCAGGCTCAGCAGCACGTCCTGCACCGCCAGACCCGAGCGCTCCGCCAGGGTCCGGAACACCTGTTCCAACGTCGTTGATGGATCCGCGACCGGAAAGATCGCGGCGGCATCGGCATCGGCAGCGGTGCTGTCCGTGGCCGCCGGGGGCGTGTCGGAAACGGCCGATTCCTCTCTGTTGGCCGGGGGTGGCGCGACGACGGGCGGAGTCGCGGTTCCTTGGGCAGACGGGACCGCCGGGGGTGCTGGCGAGGGCGAGGGAGCCGGCGGAGGTGGTGATGGTGACACCGCGAGTGGCGTCTGTGCCGGTTCGCGAGCGGGCGAGGCGGGTGGCTCTGACTGGGAGGCAGGCGCGGCCGGAGCTTCCTGGGTACGGGCAGCCGGCACGCCGGCGCCCGCGGTTTCCGGGAGCGGTTCGGCAGAAGGCGGGGGACCGGGCGGCGGAGGTCGAAGGGCCGCGGTGAGCATCTGGCTGGCGCGAGCCAGGTCCTCCTCGGGGCTGTGGAGGTTCACGACGAGTTTCTCCTCTTGGTGCGTCTCCTGGTTGAGCACCCCGAGGGTCTGATGATCCAGGGAGAGGGTGACGTCGAGGTGCGGCTGGAACAACCCGCGGTGCTGCAGTTCAGTGACGTTGTGATGGGTAAAGGCACAGTTCTCGACGACCTCGCCCTGCCGGGTCACCGACTCGAGCCAGAGCGACAGGCGATTCTGGGGGTTGCGACCCACGCGAAGCGCCACCACCTCCGCGGCGCCTGCCGTCGCGGCAGCGGCCGCGTTCGACACCGGGCCGGCGCCGCGGCGCAGGAGCGGATGGTTGAGGAACTCCTTGAGCTGGGCAGCCGTCGCACGGAGATAGTCGAGATCAGGCAACTCGGGAACCCGTTCCTCGCCGCCATCGGGTCGGCGCCGGCGCACAAACAGCAGCGGGGGCACCAGGCGCAGCAGCATGCCGGGCTTGAGCAGGTTGGACTTGGCCGGGTCCTGGAGGATGTCGAGCTTTTCCTGGTCCAGATGCCCTTTGACCTCGAACCGGGCGCCGGCGTGCGTCGTGACGAAGCGGAGGTCGAAGCCCGAGGGGGAAGCCGGGTTTTCGCGGACCTCGATGGGGGTCTCGCTGCTGTCGGCGAGCTTGGGGGCATAGCGGGCGTTGAGGGCGGTCTCGAGTTCGCGGGCGCCGGCCTCGCTGCACTCGAAACGGACGCCGTCGATCTCGACATGGCGCTGGAGCGGATCGACGTGGAACTGGCCGGGAGGGAGCATCAGCCCGTTATGAACCAGCGACGGGAGTCCGCGCAGGCCGGTGCCTGTCTTTTCCGCGCCGGCATGGCAATCAACGGCGAGGTGGCCGAAGCGGTCGAGTTTGACGTGGAACACCACGCGGTCCGAGACGGGGGGATGCGGGGTGGGAGAGACCGCGGTGGTCTGGCGGAGGTCGGCGTGGGAGGGCGCGGGGAGGTCGTGGTGTTTGTTGATCTCGGTTTCCAGACGGCGGGTGGCGTCCGGGGCGTCCAGGCTGAGCTTTTCGCCATTGATCTCGAGGGTCCCGTCCGCGTGGACATGGAAGGACTGCGGCTGCTCGATGAGGCCGCGGGTGACCCACTTGTAGGTATCGGCCTTGATCCAGGGCAGGCCGGGATCGAGGAAGAGGGTCTCGCGGCCGAGGGTCAGCGTAAACCGGAGCGGCTTCCCTTCGGAATCGCGTTGAATGCCGGCGGTCACCTGGCCGGCCGATGCAGTCCGGGTCGGCATGGCACTCAGAGGTTCTACGCCGTCGGCGGGGCTCTGGCCAAGGTTTTCCTCGGGAACGTGAGCGTCCCACCGCGGGGGCCGACGACATCGCCCGGACGCTTCCCGAGACCGAGGCAGGCTAGCGCTGTGCGGTGGGATCCCGGTACTGGATCAACACCATGATGCCAGGCCAGTTGAGTTCCATGCCGTGGACGATCTGGCCGTCGTAGAGCGGGGTCTTGCCGGTGCGCAGAACGTTTTCGCCCGGCTGCAGCATCTTGAGGTCCGGTACGGGCACACGGTGGATGTGATAGGCGTACTTCGGGCCTTCACGATCCAGCACCTTGTGGTCGTTGAGATAAAGCCCTTCCATGTAGCCGGGACTCCAACTGACCCAAATGAGCTGCGCCGCTACCGCCTGGCGGAGGTCGCCCGCCACGCGGAACTTCTGGCGGTGCTCCCCTTTGCGGGTCAACCACTGCCTGGGCACATCGCAGGGCTTGCAGAGTTCGACCGAGACACCGCCGCGCTGGAAGGTCAAGCCGCCGACGGCTTCGGTGAAGTACGTCAAACCTGTTTCATCCGTAATGCGTGCGGCCAAGCGGAAGGGCTTGGACTGGTCCGGCACCCAGGAGGTGTCCCAGAGCATCCGCCACGGCGCGGACGTGACCGAGCCGAGATGGTTGGTCAACACCGCGCGATGGTAATGGTATTGCCACTGGGTGTAGGCGCCGTCGCCCTGGAGATTCACGTCCTCGTAGTGCCCCAGGAAGTCCACCTGGCGGATGCCGCCCCGGGAGGAGCTGGCCACGGCGGCGAGGGTGACCTGTGTTCCCAACGAAGCGCCGGGCAGGGGCGAAACGAGGCGGCCCATCGGATGAGGCTTGCGCGTCGGATCGTAGTAAATGCGCACGTGGACCCCATAGATCAGGTTCTGTGGCCAGTTCCACGGATGTTCATCGCTGACGCGCAGGCGGACTTGATTGCCGGCACCGAGTTGGAGTTGGGACAAGGGCACGGTCACCACCGGGTAAGTATGATGCATATACTCCCACTGCGGTTCCGGGATGCCGGGCGCCTCGGGCAGTGTCAGCCAGGCATTGCTGTTGACGGAGATGCTCAGGCCGCGCGTGCCATCATGGCAAAGGAGCTTTTCGACGACGATCTCGGCGCGCGTGGCCTGTTCCAGGTCCAGTTCGTGGGGCAGGACGATGGGCCCGCCGCCGTAATCGAGCCGCCCGCCCACGCGCAGCGAGCCGCCGGCGTCACCCGTCGTGTGCGTCCAGAGATACTCGCGGAAGACATCGCCGGGCTGGGGACCGCCGGATTGGGGTTTGCCCGGGACCCACTGGTTCACCAGTACTTCGAAGCGTTGGGCGTCGTGGCTGGCCAGCCGGAAGATGTCCAGCGCGCCGTCGCCCGTGAGGTCGGCGGCCTGGCCGTTGTAGATGCCCTCGGTGCTGAGGACGAACTGCTTCCAGGTGCGGTGGTCGCCGCCGTTGAGGAAGAGGATGACGGGAAACTCCTGCGCCCCGAGGGCGCGGGCGCGCCCGGCGTTGACCCCGGCCAGCACGTCGTCTTGCCCGTCACCGTTGAAATCCCCGACCTGCAGCGTGTGGACCGCCATCAGTTGGTCCGTGAGGACGTGCTCGATCCACGGGCCGGTGCGGGGGTCGGCGGCGCGATACCACGACACGGGGTAGCCGGCGCGTTCCGAGTGGGAGATGAAGACCTCGGCGCGACCGTCGCCGGTGAGGTCACGGAGGAAGACCTTGGTGGCGTTGCGCGACCAGTCGCCGGTCTGGCTGTGCCACTTGGCGTCGATCGAACGCACCTTCCATTCCCCGGTCAGATCGCCGCCGGGATTCTCGATCCAGTAGCCGTTGGCCGCCACGTCGGGACGGCCGTTGCCGGTGAGGTCGCCCACGTCCAGGCCCTCGTGCAGATTGGGGATGGCGAAGTCCTGCACCTTGGTCCACTGCATGGGAGAGTCCTGGCGGAAGACAAGAAAGCGACTGCCTTCAAAGGTGATCGCCACCAGGTCCACGCGTCCGTCGCCGTTGAAGTCAGCCAACCGCAGGTCCTTGATGAAGGCGGGCGCCTGGCCGATGCGGTGGGGCTGCCACGCGTCGCCGGGCCAGGTCCCTGCCAGCCGTGGGTTGGCATACCAGTAGATCTCGGTCGGCGCGCCAGCCTCTTCCATTCGCCGGGATGCGCCAGGGCCCAGCATCGATTTAGCCATCGCGGATGATGTCGGCGGCGGCCAGATCGCCGGCCGCGAAAGGACCCCCCTGGGGCGCCTGTCCGGCGATGACGTGCATGGTCCAGGCGGTGCCGTTCTCGCGGGTTTCGTACCAGCGCAGGACGCCGCCGTGGCCGTTGTTGTCCTGGACGAGCAGGTCCGTCAACCCGTCCCCGTTGACGTCCCCCAACGCGCGCGCCCACCACAGGACGGCATTGGTTTCCATGGTGCGCGTTTCGAAGGTGGGCGACGGCACGTTTTGGGCCATGGCGCCTACCAGGAGACCCGTCGCCAGCAACAACACCGGCATCAGCACGGATGCACGGCGGTGCTGGCCAGGGAGAGATGTTTTCACAAGGGGAATGGTGGAGGGCAACCGCCGCGGCCTCTCCGCGGAAGCGGATGCTGGGTTTCGGACTCGCTCAGGGTGGCGCCGGTTCAATAGCCGCCCGCGCCGAGGGCGGTGGATCGCCCTTCCACGGCACGGCCTGCCTGCTCGGCCTGCTCACGGCGCCGGTACTCATCCAGCATGGCGGCGGTGGCGGTGGCGCCGCAGCGGCTTGCCCCGAGGTCGCGCACCTTGATGAGGCCGTCGAGGTCGCGCACACCGCCGGCGGCCTTGACCTGGACCTTGGGAGAAACATGGGCCCGCATGAGGCTGAGATCGTGTTCGGTCGCGCCCTGGTAGTTGTAGTGGCCGTCGGCCTGTTTCACGAAGCCGTAGCCGCTGGAAGTCTTCACCCAGTCAGCACCGGCACGTTCGCAGAGTTCGCATAGCTCCCGCTTGAAATCGTCGCTGCTCAAGCCCGCGCCGCCCTTGGTGAGATAGTCGTTCTCGAAGATGACCTTGACCTGGGCGCCGCGACGGTGGGCTTCGTCGCAGACGGCCTTCACATCCTGCTCGACGTAATCCCAGTCGCCGCTGAGGGCCTTGCCGATATTGATGACCATGTCGATCTCGACCGCGCCGTCGCGGCAGGCCAGTTCGGTCTCGTAGCGCTTGGATTCGGTGCAGGAATTGCCGTGGGGAAAGCCGATCACGGCGCCGACGTTGACGCCGCTTCCCCGGAGGAGGTTGGCGGCGCGTTGGACGGCATAGGGTTTGATGCAGACGGAAGCGACGCCGTACTGTGCGGCGATCTTGCAGCCGTCCTCCAGCTCCTGATCCGTCAGGGTGGGATGCAGAAGGGAGTGGTCAATCATCTTGGCCAGTTGTTCGTAGGTGTATTTCATGGCGGTTCTCGACGAGAGGTCGCTCATGTCCTTGACTCCAATGGGTTGACCCAACGAAGGCCAGCAAACCGGGCGAAATCGCTGTCGGTGCTGTGCAACTCGGCTTGCTGCTCCACGGCGAGCGCGGCGAGCTGGGCGTCAGTCGTCAGGTTGCCGGCCGTACCGAGTTGGGCGAGATAATCCAGGAACAAGGTCTCGAAGCGAGAGCCGGGTTGCAGGACACGGACAGGGGGTTGGGCCAGCCAGGCACGCACGTGAGCGAGGGTGGAGGGAACATCGAGAGGGGTGACCAGAATTCGGGGGTGGGTCATCAGCCGGATGAAACCGCTGATCGTGATCCACGGGAGCCCGACGGGTGTCTGACCGTTCAACAAATCCTCCCACCATTCCCTCGCCGGCCGGTGTTGCGGAGCCTGATCGTTGTACGCGTAGATGAGGAGGTTAACGTCCGGAACGATCATAGACGAGGCACCTGTTTCGCCATGAATCCATCCACCTCGAGTTCATCCAGCAGTTGATTCAGGCGGGTGGGATCGATGCCGGGAAGCAGTTGGGAGGAGTGCGGTTTCACCCGGAAACGCTGGGTGCGCCTGGGCGCCTCCATGCCCAGGCCGGTGCGCAGGGCGTCATTGACGATGACCTTGAAGGACCGCTTGCCCAAGGCCGCTTCCTGCTTGAGGCGGTCGGCGATGTCCGGATCGATGGTCAGCGTGGTACGCATGCCAGCATCTTGCATCACTTGAAAATGATGTCAAGACATCAGAAGCCGGGCCGTTGTTGGCAGGTCGCTTCCGGAATGTCCGGGGGATCTCGCATCGGTGCAGCGTACCAGGCGGGGCCGAGTCGTCACGTCCTGGGGAAGGCTAGAGGCGGCGCCCAAAGGTCCAAGGCCAGGAGCAAAACGAGCCTCAGGTTCAGGGGACGAGGGCACGGATCGTGTCGAGACCCAGCGCCCCGCGCTCGCCGATGCGGCTGCCGAAGAGCTGCAGCGCCCGGATTTCGCCGCGGAACTGGCGGTCAAGGCCGTAGCTGCGCATGGTGTCGTTGCAGTTGCCGAGGGTCAGCGGTCCAAGGTCCGTGCCCACCGGGCCGGCGTGATAGGCCGTCTGACGGTCCAGGATGACAGTGGTGGCGCCGGGCGTCCAGCGGCGGACTGGAAAGACAGCTCACGTTGTCGCCAGAACCGGCCGCGTGGTAAGTGACGGCGAAAAAGGTCCACTTGCCCACTCGCAGTTTGCCGGGGGAACTGTCATTGCGGATGCCGTCAGGCCACTCGTTGATCGCCAGGCGCAAGCGGCCATCGGTGTGGCAAACCAGGTCCAGACCGGAGTGGTCCCGGTTCAGGCAATGCACGATGCGATTGCCACCGCTGCCCATCTGGAGGCTGTCGGGTTTCAGCCAGCCCAGCATGGTAAGGGAGCGCAGCCCACGCAGTTCAGGGAGCGGTTCCCCGGAGGCTTGCACCCAGCCCCAGGGTGCGCCGTCGGGCAACCCCAGCGTGCCATCCGCGCCGCGCCTGGCCGTGCCGTGGAGCTTCAGCGCCGGTCGTTCCCCCGTGGCAAAGCCCGCCCGCACGATCGGCTGGCTCACGTCGTGGTCGGTGACGACCTCGGTGGCCGCGACCGCCATGCTGCCGCGTTGATCGGTGACCTTGACAGTGACCGCGTACACACCGGGTTGGGTGAAGGTGTGTGTGACTCCGCGGCCCGTGGCCGTCGCGCCGTCCCCGAAATCCCACTCCGCCCGCGCGGCGTCGGTGACGGCTTTGAACGTGACCGTCATCGGCGGGATGCCTTCCGTCGGTGCGGCCTCGATGCGCGCCTCAGGCCGGAGCGGTTCGCCCGGAGCGTAGGGGGTGAATCGATAGGCCAGGTCGACCCGGTGCGGCGTCACGGTGAACGTGCCGGGCCGCGCCGTGCCGGCAGGGACCACGGTCATGGCCCACGGATCAATCAGGTCCACCTTGTAGGGGCGGGCGCCGGCCAGGGCGATCGTCTGGGGTCGGGTGTTGACGCTGTAGACCAGATAGAAGGTCTCGGGCCGGGCGAGCACGAACCGGCCCTGGGTGTCGCCGAGCGGTTGGAGTTCGTGGAAGGGCGGCGCCTGGGCCATGAGGTCTTGGAGCCACTGGATGCGTTGGGGGCTTTCGCCGCGCAGCACGCCGCCCTTGGCCCACCACAGGAGATCCTCGGGATGCCGGTAGGTCTCGCCATGCCCCACATAGCAGCCGCTCATCGTGCCGAGCCAGAATCTCTGGGTCATCTCCGCGCGGTGAGGCTGCTCGAGCCCCTGCGGGATGTTGCCCCGTAGCGGCACTCGTCGTAGAGGACCGGCTTCGATACCGGTGGCGAAGCTGAGACCGCTGTTCATGTCGGAGGTCTGGAGGCTGGCGTGATCACCCAGCCTTGCGTGGTCGCACCATTTGCTGCCGTTGTGGATGCCGCGCAACCGCTGGTGCGGGTCCTCCGCCTGCAGAATCGCGAAGAACCGGTCCCAGTCCTCCCATTGCTTGCTGCCGCGGTGGCCCTGGGCCGCCCCGGTCATGAAATCGTATTCGTTCGCCAAGGACCACCAGACGCTGCGGAACGCCCCCAGCCGCGCGATGCAGTAGCGCAGATAGCGATCATCCTCCTCATCGCTCAGGTCGGCAAAACCCCAGCGGTCGGGGATGCCAGAGGATGACGTCCGCTTCGATGCCGAGTTCCCGCAAACCGAGAATGCGTTGAAATGTGCCGCCGAACGCGGGACGGGCCGGTGGAAGTCGAATCGGCCGTCCGCGCCCTTCTGGAAGGCGAAGAACTCCGGCTCATTTTTGTTGTAGGCGTAGCTCTTGGGGAACACGCAGAACCGGATCTTGTTGAAGGGCGAAGCGGCCAGCGTCCGGAGCGTCTGCTCCTGCAGGTCCCGTGGCTGATGCGTCCAGGCGTAACAGGTGGTGCCGAATTGGTGATACGGCGTGCCGTCGGCATACCGCAGATAGAACGTGTCGAAGACCTCGACCGGCCCGTGGTTGTTGCCGGTGGGCGCGGTGGCGGTGAGCGTGCCGGTCTTGCCATTCAATTCCGGCGTGGCGCTGTGGGTTTCGTAGCGCCACTCGCCGGTGGTTGGCGGGCTGAAGCGCACCTTGTACGTGCCGCCGCCGTCCCAGAAGCCGGGCACTTGGATGCGCGCCTCTCCTTGCGCGAACGTGGCGGACCACTGCACGTCGAGGTAGGGATTGCCCGTGGCGGGCCCTGGCAGGTTGAGTTCAAGAACGCCCCAGCGTTCAGCGGCGTGTGCCGCCAGCGTGAGGCTGGCCAGCAAGAGCAGGGTGCGGAGGGTCTTCATGGCGAGCAATGTTTGATGGTCTTCAAGGGTGGATGGTGCGGAGGGCCGCGCGGGCGTTTTGGGGTGGGCGGCTCGCTTCGGCACCAGGGCGTGGGTTGGGAATGTCCCAGGGTGCTCGACGGCGGATCCAGTGGAGGGAGTATTCATGAGGTCTCGACATCAGATGAGAAGTCCCTCGAGTCGGGGATCGGTCTCGACGATGCGCAGGAGGTCGTCGGTGTAATCCCGCTCAGACAGGACCGTGTAAAAGCCGGGTTTGATGCCGGGCGCGGCGCGGAAGGCGGCCACCCAGTCCGCCTTGCTGAAGGGATCGCGGCGGATTTCCTCCCAGAAGCCGGTGGCGCCGAATAGCGCGGCGATGCTCTCGGTGCGGTGGTGCTGCAACTGACTGACCAGATAAGTGGCGACACCGACTTGCAGGCCGTGCAACCGCGGCCGGGGGTTGATGCCGTCGAGCGCGTGCGAAATCAGGTGCTCGCTGCCACTGGCGGGCCGCGACGAACCAGCCACCTCCATGGCGATGCCATTCAGCATCAGCGCGGTCGCAAGCAGGTGGATGCCCTGCAGATCACGCCTCGGATTGGCCATGAGCTGGAACACGGTCGCATCCGAGAGCAAAGCGGCGAAGTCGTTGACCGAAGTGCCGCGCGCGTGGAAGGCGAGTTTCCAATCGAAGACCGCCGTGATCTTGGCGACGGAATCCCCGATGCCGGCGCACCAAAGAACGTGCGGCGCGTTGAGACAGATTTCCGTATCCACCACCACGCCATACGGCATGGCCGAGGGGAGCGAGCGGCGCCGGCCCCGCAGCGTGAGGCTGGATTGCGGGCTGCAAAAGCCGTCGTTGGAAAGGGAGGTCGGGACGGCGAAGTAGGGCAGACGCGTCTGGAACGACACATACTTGGCCACGTCCAGGGCCTTGCCCCCGCCCAGGCCGAGGAGCGCGCACGTGTTCGTCGGCAGCGACTGAAAGATCGCCTGGGCATGCTCGTAGCTGGAGGATTCGACCTCGCACCGGTGCGCGATCTCGATCCGCTCGGCTGCCAGGGAAGCCTGCGCCCGATCGAGAATCACGGCGGGCAGGCCCTGGCTCGTCAGCAGGGCCACGCGGGGAAGCTCCGCGCGGCGGCAGTACAGACCCAGCCGGTCCAGCGCTCCAGGCTTCAGGCGTACCAGCGTGGGGATCTCGACGGATGTGTTCTTCATGGCTGCTCCCGACCCAGGATTTCGCTGTGAGAAACCCCGGTTGGGTTCGTCAGCGCCACGGCGATGTCGAGCCAGGACTCAAACGGTTGAAACGCTTCGCCGATCTCGGTCAGTTTCCGGGCCAGCCATTTTCGCGCAAAGCGCAACTCCGGTCGGACCAGCAGCGCCGGAGCAAGGTCGGGTCGGCCATCGCCGGCGAACGCCACACCACAGGCAATCTTCATGGCCTCGCGCACCACGGCCACCTTGTTGATGCCCAATTCAGCGGAGAAGACCGGTGATGGGTCAGGCAGCCGCATGGCCAGGCCGGTGGTCGGGGAGTAGCTGCCGGAATTGGCGTGCACTTCCAGACCGACCCCAGCCTCCGCGAGCAGCCGCCGGATGTACCAATCACAGCCTGCCGAGGCCACGATGATCCTCCAACCCCGTTGCTCCAACAGCGCCACCGCCTCGGCCAAGCGAGGCTCGATTTCCATCTCGCGAAGGATCGCGACCAACTCCGCTTCCGGAGCCCGGATGCCGGCGAAGATGCGGCGCAGCGCTTCGAAGTGGGTGATCTCACCGGCCTCATATTGCTGCCAGAAGCCCCCGGCGATTTCCGGGTACGCGCGGCTGACCAGATCGTAGAAATCGAACCGGGTGATCGTGCCGTCGAAGTCCGAGACCAGGATGTTTCCGGCGACGGCGGTAGAAGCGAGGGGTGTGCTCATTGGGAAGGTGTCTGCGCGCCGATCCCAGCCAATGGCCGCGACGCTCTGGGAAGGTCCCCGACGAATGCCCCCGTCGGCGCGTCGTGACGGGTTTGGACCGGAGCACCTCGAATGCGGGACTGGTGAGCAACAGGGCCATGGCGTGAGCGGCGTCACGGCACTTTGAGCCATTGCAGGCGTTGCTGCCAGTCCCGCAGATACCCCTCGCGCCAGCGGTTCACGGTCTTGGCCCCCGCGAAATCCCCCTCACGGAGCGCCGGGTCGGGATGGTCCGTCCAATAGCGGCGCGCGGGGGCCGGCCGCACAAACGCGCCGCCCCAGCTTGCCCCGGTCGGATCTTCGGCGTCGCCGCGAAGCAGGTAGAGCACGGAGGGGGTGTCCCCCATCTTCAGGTCCGCCTTCTTCGCCACGAGGAGGTCGCCGAGAGCGCCGTGACCGCGGACGTGCCGGGCGAGGAACGCGCGGTTGCCCAGGTCGCCGGCCTGTTCGCCGCCGACATACATCCCGCGGAAGGTCGTCTCCGCCTCGATCAGCCACAGGTCCGGATGCTGCTGCACCACGTAATCCCGCGCCGCCTGATCCAGGCGCCGGTTCCAGGAGCTGATGAAGTACACGCGCAGTTTCGGCTGAATCCCGGGATCGTCATGCAGCGCCTGCGCCACGTCGGTGATCGCGCCCCACACCAAAATCCAGAGCGGACGCGGGTCGTCGGCGCGGGCGCGTTCCATGATCCACCGCGAGCCTTCGGTGGGGGTGGAGTAACCCGTCGGCGGCGCCGCGTCCACCGCGCCCTGCCGGGTGACCGCCCGCAACGCGTCCGGGGTCGGAAAACGGTCGGAGTGCTGTTGGAGCCGCGGATAGTCCGCGGCGTACGCGTCGAGCGTCTCAAGGATGTGTTGGTGGCGGCCGGCGTGGGGAGGCGAGGATATCAACCCCTCAGTGTCGAACAGGTCCGCATACACCAGGTAGTGAACCAGGGACTGGAAATCGTCCGGGTCCGAACCCCCGATGTCCGTGGAAACGATGACGCGGAAGCGCTCCCCGGCCAGCGCGCCCCCCGGGGGTTGGGCCGCTGGTGCGGCCGGTGCGCCCGCCATCAGCGTGCGCGCCATTGCCAGCAGCAGCACCGCAACCCGGCCCGCCGGACGGAGCGAGGGGCGCTTTGCCCGGGACCGGCTGGGGAGGGCCATCGCTGGCCCCGGGGAACCAGCGCGGGGGGACGCCTCCTGGCGCGATTTCATCTGGAGGCTGTGTGGTTTCATGATCGCTGGTTTAATCATGGCTCGCGGGCAGCGTTGCTCAAGGGTCACGGCTGGACGGTCAGCACCGCCCGCCGGTAGGCAAAGAGGCTGGGCGTGCCGCGATCCTCGACTTCGAGGATGATGTGGAGGGTCTCCGGCTTCTTCACCGCCGGGGCCACCAGGCTGGTGCTCAGCCCGCGCGTGGCGCTCAGGGTGACGTTCTCTGGAAAGCGCTGGCCCTTGGCGTCGCGCAGGCTGCTGGCCTCGGGATAGATCCACCACCGCACCTCCACCTCGTGGCCGTCCGGGTCGCGCGTGCCCTCGGCGGAGAGGGTCACGGTCTCACCGGGCCTGGCCGTGATCTCCAGCACACGCTTCGTCGTATCGCCGTTGAGCACGGCGAGGGGGTTGTGGTTGGCCTGCTTGAAATCGTCCCTCACACACCAGTCCATGCGGGCGGCGAAATCGTGTTGAAAAGGCTCGCGCCAACGCCAGATCGTGGCCATGTCCGTGCATTCGGTCTGGCCGTTGTCGGCGGTGACGGTGTCGCGGCTGTCCTGGTTGTTGGTCCAGATGGGGCGGGTCTCGCCGTAAGCCTGGTAGAGCGCGTAGCGACCGCCCCAGCCGCCGTAGGCCGGGCTGACGTGCCAGCCCAGGCCGTTGTTGATGAGGCCGAGGAAGGACGGGGTGTCGCCCTCCATGATGTATTCCAGCCTGGGATAGAGAGCCCCGAGCGGGCCGTGGTTGTTGATGATGTGCTCCTCCAGCCACGGGTTGTCCACGAGCGCGAATTGGTGGCCCGGACCGTTCCGGTAATGCCGGTCGCCGCTGATCCCTGTCCACGTCGCGCGCCAGTATTCCTTCCAGTCCGCAGTGCTGGGACTCACGATGTAGACCAAGTCCGGGAACTCGCGTCGCAGCCACGGGCCGGCGTCGTCCTGGTCCGAGATCGTGTAAACGCGCAGTGTGCCGACGAGCACTTTCAGGGCATCAGGCGCGCGTTCCCGGCGCGCGTCGAAGAGCGCCTGGGCGAGGGTGTTGGCGCCGCCCCAGACGCTGACCCAGAGCGGCCGTTCATCGGCCTGGTCCGCGGCGGCCAGGAGCAGGCGCGAGCCGGCGGTGGACTTGCCCTCGCCGACGGCGGCCAGGCCGTAGGCCGGCTGGCCGACCGCCGTGACGGCACGCAGCGATTCGGCCGGCGGAAAGCCGGAGGCGTGCCGCAGCAGGTTCGGGCGCACCTGCGCGTAGGCGTCGAGCTGGCGATGGATCAAGTCCACCCGCGTCGTGTTCCGCAACCAGGTGGAGGTCGTGGCCACGAGTCCCTCGACCGCGTATTCGTTGGCATAGACAAGGAATCGCACCAGGGATTGCTCGTCATCCGGTTCGTTCGAGATGTCGGTGAGGACGAAGACGCGTTGTCGATCAACCTGCGCCAGGGCAGCCCAGGCACAGCCGGCGACCAGGATCAAGGCAAGGAGGGATTTGGGCATCATGGGAGGGAGGCGTTTACGCATTGCGCGCGTTCATTTTGTCGATGGCGACGGCGGCGAGGATGACCAAACCCTTCACCACCTGCTGCCAGAAAGGCGAGACGTTCAAGAGGAAGAGTCCGTTGTTCAGCACCCCGATGATCAGGCAGCCCAGCACCGTGCCCAGCACCGAGCCGCGTCCGCCGGAAAGCGAGGTACCGCCGATCACCACCGCGGCAATCGAATCGAGTTCGTAGCCCAGCCCCGCGTTGGGCTGGGCGGAATCGAGGCGGGCGGTGACCATGAGACCGGCGACGCCGGCCAGGCCGCCGCCGAGGGTGTAGGCCAGCAGCTTGACGCGCTGCACCCGGAGGCCGCTGAGCAGCGCCGCGCGTTCGTTGCCGCCGACGGCGTGGAGGTAGCGGCCGAACGGGGTCTTGCGGGTGACCAGCACGAAGGCCGCGACCAGCGCCGCCGTGATCCACACCGGCATCGGCACACCGAGCAGAATCCCCGTGCCAATGAAGCCGAACCCCGCGCCCAAGCCGGTGATGGGGAAACCACCGGTCCACAGCATGGTCAGGCCACGAGCGATGCTGAACATGCCCAGGGTGGCCACGAACGGGGGCAGCTTGAAACGGGTGATGACGAAGCCGTTGAACCAACCGCAGACCAGGCCCACCAGCACGCCGGCAAGCACGGCGCCAAAGAGGGTGAACTGCAGCAGGACGTCCAGCAGCGGCAGCGCGAGCCCGTGTTTCAACACGCCGGCCGCCACCGCGCCCGCCAGGGCCAGAATCGCGCCCACGGACAGGTCAATCCCTCCCGAAAGGATGATCAGCGTCATGCCAATCGAGAGGCACAGGTTCACTGAAATCTGGCGCAGGATGTTCCAGCCGTTTTCCGGTGTGAAGAACTTGTCCGAGAGCAGGCTCATGACGAGGACCATGAGCGCCAGGGCGATGAGGGACTGGAAGCGCGCCAGTCCTGGCCGGCCTTGGACCCCTGTCCGGTTCATGCCGCCTCCTTGGCCCGGGGCAGCGCCGCCTGCATCACCCGTTCGCTGGTGGCCTCGGCGCGGCTGAACTGGGCGGTCTGGCGGCCTTCGCAAAGCACCACGATGCGGTCGGCCATGGCCAGAATCTCGGGCAGTTCGGACGATACGAGGACGATGGCCAAGCCGGCGGCGGTGAGCTCGTCCAGCAACGCGCAGATCTCCCGTTTGGCGTTCACGTCGATGCCGCGGGTGGGCTCATCGAGCAGCAGCACCTTCGGCTGGGTGGCCAGCCATTTGCCGAGAATGACCTTCTGCTGGTTGCCGCCGCTGAGATGGCGGATGCACTGATCGAGCGACGGCGTCTTCACGCGAAAGCGTTCGAGGAAACGCTGGATGTGCCGGCGCTCGGCACGGTCGCGGACGCAGCCGAACCGTGTCACCTGGCGCAGGCTGGCCAGGCTGGTGTTCTCGCCGACGCTCATCTCGAGCACCAGCCCCTCGCGCTTGCGGTCTTCGGGCGCCAGCGCCAGCCCGTGCGCGATGGCGGCGGCGGGAGACGTGATGCGGGCAGCGCGCCCGGCGATGCGGATCTCGCCGCCGGCCGACTCCGGATGCAGCCCGAACAAGGTCTCGAGGAGTTCGGTCCGTCCGGCGCCCATCAGGCCGAAGATGCCCAGCACTTCGCCGCGGTGGACCGTCCAGGAGATGTCCCGTAACAACCAGTCGTCCGGCCGCTCCGGATGGCGCAGGGAAATGCCGGTCACACGCAACGCCTCGTCCTCCAGCGGCACCGGTGTCCGCGCATACCCCTCGCTCGCGTCCCGTCCAACCATCCAGCGCACGATCCGCTCGCGGGTCAGGTCCTTGAAGGGCGCCTCGCCGGCCACCCGTCCGTCCCGCATGACCATGGCGTCATCGGCGATGCGGTCCAGCTCCTCAAGTCGATGGGTGATGTAAGCGAGGGCCACCCCGCGCCGTTTCAGGTCGAGGATCAGCCCGTGCAGCACCCGGACCTCATGCTCGCTCAATGCCGACGTCGGCTCGTCCATGATGAGGACACGCGCCTCACCGGAGATGGCCCGCGCGATCTCGACCACTTGCTGCTCGCCCACCCGCAGGCTTTCGACCGGCGTCGCGGGCGGCACTTCGAGGTCGAGCTGCTGCAACAACTCGGCCGCGCGCCGGTTCATGGCCGTGCTGTCCATGAGCCCCAAACGAGTCAACGGTTCAGCGCCCAGGAAGATGTTCTCCGCCACCGTCAGGTGCGGAATCAGGTTGAGCTCCTGGAAGATCATGGCGATCCGGCGTCCCGCGCCGCGCGCGTATTGGCGAAGCGCACTTCGCGGCCCGCCAGGCGCAGCACGCCGGCATCCGGCGGGAACACGCCGGCCACGATGTTCATCAACGTGGACTTGCCCGCGCCGTTCTCGCCCAGCAGGGCGGTGAGGCGGCCGCGCCGCAGCGTGAGATGCACCCCCTCCAGCGCCTGCACACCGGGAAAGGCCTTCGAGATGCCCCGGGCTTCGAGCACGATGTCATCCGGATCACTCATGAAACTCCACCTGGACCGGCACGACGCGCAACGGCCATGCCCGGTCGAGATCCCCGACTTCCACCCCGCCGGCGAAGCGCACGCGGACTCCCACGCCCGCCTGCGACCGCAGCGCAGGCAGGACCTCTTCCTCGACCCGCCGGTTCAGGGCGGCGGCGAGGGCGTTGAAGTCCCGCGAATTCGGAAACGCACTCACATCGAACAGGCCGGAACCGTCGCGCAGGGCGTTGCCAAAGACGGGGCCGGTCTCGAGCACCACACTGACCCCCTCGCTCTCGCCCTCCAGAACCAGGGACACCCCGTCCGGCGCGACGGCCGCGACGCGGCCAACGCCGCTGACCCAGAAGCTGAGGGTGCGGCTGAAGCCCAGGCGACGGCCCAGTCCGGCGGCAGCCCCGGGGTTGTCGCGGAGCAACCGCACCAGCCGCGTCGCCTCCAGCGCCGCCAGGTCAGGCGTCTGCAAGGGGCCGCGCCAGAACGGCTCCACGAACGCGTCGGCGTCGAAGGCGGTTCCGGCAGCCTGCTGGCGCGCCGCGGACAGCGGCACCACACGAAAGGGCGGCAGCAGCCAGAGAACCACCGCCGCCGCCGCCATGACCGCGGCCCAGCCCAGCCCCCGGGTCTGCCATGGCCACGTCATCGGACCGGCTCGGTGGCGGCATCGCGCCTTCCATAGTCGCCGTAATGGGCGACGTTGTCGCGCGTCACCAACTCGACGGCCACGGGTAGTTTCTGGGGGAAGACCCGTTCCCCCTTGAGGTAGCGGTCGGCGGACTCGGCGGCGGTGCGGGCCATGACTTTGGGGAACTGCATGCCGGTGGCGACCATCTTGCCCTCGGCGATGAGCCGCACCACGTCCTCCGCGCCGTCGAAGCCAAACACCTGGACGCGGTCGGCCTTGCCGGCCGCCAGCAAGGCCTGATAGGCGCCCATGGCCATGGCGTCGTTGCCACAAAACACCGCGTCAAGGTCGCCGTGCGCCTGCAGCAGCGATTCCATGACCTCGAGGGCGCGGGCGCGATCGAAATCCGCGCTCTGCTGCGCGACCATCTTCAAACCGGGATAGCGGTCCACCACGCTGTGAAACCCCTTGGAGCGGTTCCAGGTGTTGTTGTCGCCCACCAGCCCAAGCAGCTCGATATACCGGCCCTCCGTCCCGACGGTCTTGACGAAGTACTGCCCCAGCGCGACACAGCCGGAGTAATTGTCGGAGAGGATTTGTGACGTGGCCGCGTCCGTGGCGTTGATTTCGCGGTCCATACAAAACACCGGAATGTTCGCCGCCTTCGCCCTCCGCACGTTGGCAATCGAACCGTCGGCGTCGGTGGGATTGAACAGGATGGCGGCGTAACGGGAGGCGATGATGTTCTCGAAATGCGCCGCTTCCTTGGCGGGATCGTTTTGGGAATCGAAGACGGTCGGGGCGTAGCCCAGTTCCTTGGCCCGATCCCGCGCGGTCTCGGCCAGGACCACAAACCACGGGTTGTTCAGCGTCGAGATGACCACGCCGAGGCGTGGCGGTCCACCGGTGGCCGGCGGGCCGCCCATCGGCGCGTCACGGGACGAAGGTTTGCACGCGCTCAAGAGTGCGCCGGCGGCGGCGACCATGGCGAAGATGGCGGCAGGACGATGGGTGGCTTTCATGGTCAGGTGCATCGTGATGCTGGACTGGTTCGCCCTCAGAGAACCCGTTTCACGGCTGCTTGCCAACCTTCATGCCACTGGCGGGCCCGTTCCGTTGGCAGTTGCGGCTGATAGGTGGTCCAGGAGCGCCCCAGCGTGGCCAGCGCCTCCGGCGAAGGCAGCCGGCCCAGGCCCAGCAGACCGGCGGAAGCCGCGCCCCACGCCGACGCCTCCGGCACCGGGGACACGCGCAGTTCGACCGTGCAGATGTCCGCGACCAACTGCATCAAGAACCGGTTGGCCGTCGGACCACCATCGCCCCGCAGTGACTGCACCGCGATGCCCGCGCCGGATTTCATCAGGTCCAGCACATCGCGGAGCTGGTAGGCGATGCTCTCGAGCGCGGCGCGGACGACATGCTCGCGCCGGGTGTGGGCCGTCAGACCGACGATGGCGGCGCGGGCCTCCGGTTTCCAGTAAGGCGCGCTCAAGCCGGCAAAGGCCGGGACCAGGTAAACGCCGCCGTTGTCCTCGACGGCGGCCGCGAGCGCCTCGGTCTCACGAACGTCGCGGATGAGCCCGAGCTGATCCCTCAGCCAGGCAATCGTGGCGGCGGAGCAATTGATCAGGCCCTCGTAACCGTAGGTCGGCCGGCCGTCGATGACCCACGCCAGCGCGGACACCAGACCGTCAGGCGGCCGAACGAACGTGGCTCCTGTGTTCAGCAGCACCGAGGTCCCTGTGCCGAAGGTCGCCTTGACCGTGCCCGGCTGAAAGCACTGCTGCGCGAACAGGGAAGCCTGCGAGTCACCCATCACCCCGCAGATGGGCACCGGTCGCGGCAGGATGCCCCCGGCTGCGGTCGCGCCGAACCGCGCGGTGCTGTCTCGGACTTCAGGCAACGCGCGAACCGGCACGTCGAAGAGGGCGCACAGTTCCTCGTCCCACGCCAATCGCCGGATGTCGTAGAGCAGCGTGCGGCTGGCGTTGGTGGTGTCGGTGGCGAACACCGCGCCCTGGGTGAGCCGATAGATCAGGTAAGTGTCCACCGTGCCGACCAGGGCGTCGCCCTCCCGCAGCTTGCGGGCAAGGTCCGGCTGCTCGCGCGCGAGCCACTTCAGCTTCGAGGCGGAGAAGTAAGTGTCGAGCTTGAGCCCGGTGCGGCCGCGGATGGTGTCCTCGTGACCCGCCTCGCGCAGTTCGCGGCAGAGCGGTTCGCCGCGGCGGCATTGCCAGACCAGGGCAGGGTACAGAGGCCGGCCGGTGCCGCGCTCGAACACCACGATCGTCTCGCGCTGGTTGGTGAGGCTGAGCCCGGCGAGCGGCGACAGGTCCTGCCGCGCCGCCAGCTCCTGGATGACGGCGAGCGTGTTCCGCCAGATCTCATCGGCATCGTGTTCGACCCAGCCGGGCTGCGGGTAGATCTGGCGGTGGTTCCGGGAGGCCTTGTCCCGGACCGCGCCCCGATCATCGAAGAGCACCGCCTTGGTGGCGGAGGTGCTTTGGTCGAGGGAAAGGAGCGTGGCACTCATGCGACGGTGAAGAGCGACACCGCCAATTCGCTCAGGCCTTCCATGCTGACGCCGTAGTGGCGGAAGATATCCGCCTGGGAACCGGTCACCGTCTCCTCGTCGGGGATGCCCACGATGCGGAACGGTTTGCTCACGCCGGCCTGCAGGAGCACGGCCGCGCAGGCCTCGCCCAGCCCCCCGTGGACCAGGTGTTCCTCCACCGTGATCACGGCCCGGCATTCGCGCCCCGCCTTGAGAACGGCCTCGGTGTCGAGCGGCTTGATGGTGTGCAGGGACAGCACGCGGGCGGCCAGCCCGCGCTCCGCCAGCCGCGCCGCCGCCAGCAACGCGTGGATCACCGTCTCCCCGGTCGCGATCAATGCCACCTCGCCGCCGTCGCGCAGCGTGATGGCTTGGCCCGCCGCGAAGCGGGTCCCCGGCGCGTGCAGGTCAAACAGGGGGGCCTTGCCCAACCGGAGAAAAACCGGCCGCGCGGCGGCGGCGGCAAAGCGGACGGCTTCGCGCGTCTCGAGATTATCGGCCGGAACGATGATCGCGAGATTGTGGATTGCGCGCAGAACGGCCAGGTCGTGCAGGGAATGGTGGGTGGTGCCCAGCGCGCCGTAGCTCACGCCGGCACTGAGGCCCACCAACACGGCAGGCACATCCGAGTAGCAGACATCGTTCTTGATCTGCTCCAGAGCCCGGGCGGTCAGGAAACAGCTCGGCGAAACGCCGAAGGGCTTCTTGCCGCAGGCGGCCAGACCGGCGGTGATGCCAACGAGGTTTTGCTCGGCGATGCCGACTTCGACGAGTTGCCGGGGCAACGCCTGGCCAAACGGCGCGAGCTTGCCCGAGCCGCGCGAATCGCTGGTCACGACCAGGAGGTTCGGATCGGTGCGCCCGAGCTGCTCGAGCGTGGCGGCGAACTCGTCCACGTTGGCGCGCCCCAGCGTCAGGCCGAGCCGTTCGGCCATGGCTTGGGCCGCGGGACTGAACATCGAGGGGGCAGGGGCGCTCACGGCAGGGGCAGGGTGCGCACGGATTGCCTGCGACTCATGGGGTGGCACGGAGGCGACGTTCCGCGGCGGCCAGCTCCGTGAGGGCGGCCGTCAGCTCTGCCTCGCTGGGCACCCGGTGATGCCACGAGGCGAGGTTTTCCATGAAGCTCACGCCTTTGCCTTTCACCGTGTTGGCGAGGACGAAGGTGGGCTGGCCCGGCGCCGGCGGGTCGCTCAGCGCGCGGGTGAGTTCCGCGTAATCGTGGCCGTTCACGGTGCGAACGCTCCAGCCGAAGGCGCGCCACTTGTCCGCAAGCGGTTCGTGGCTCATCACCTCACGCGTGGGGCCGGTGATCTGGAGGGAGTTGTGGTCAAGGATCGCGGTGAGGTTGTCCAACTGGTAATGCGCGGCGGCCAACGCGGCCTCCCAGTTCGAGCCTTCCGCCAGTTCACCATCGCCCAGCAGCGTGAACACGCGATACGCAGCGCCCTCCCGTTTGCCCGCCAGCGCCATCCCGACGCAGATGGGCAGGCCGTGACCGAGCGCGCCCGTGTTCATTTCGATGCCCGGAATGTGCCGCGTGGGATGGCCGACGTAAGGCGATTGGTAACGGCACACGGTGTTCAGATCCGACGACGGGAAGAAGCCCCGGTCGGCCAGCACGGCGTAGAGCGCCTCGACACAATGCCCCTTGCTCTGCACGTAACGGTCGTGCTCCGGCTCCGCGAAGGTCTCCGGCGAGACCTGCAACACCCGGTTGTAGAGCACATTCAGGATGTCCATGCAGGACAAGCCGCCGCCGATGTGGCCCGCGCCGGCGTGCACGATGAGCCGCAGCATCCCGCGACGCAGCGCGATGGCTTTGAGTTGAAGCTCGACGTCGCTGAGCGTCATGAGATGGGACTAATGGGGCGGATGGCAGTGGACTTCCCAGCCGAAGTAATTCCCCAGCGCTTCAGCCAGAATGGCCGCCGAGTGGGATTGCGTCATGACGACATGATGTTCAAAGCCCTGCCGGCAGATGTGCTGCAGGAGCTGCTGGAGCTGCGGCACTCTGGCCACGGCACGGGTGCCAAAGGTCTTCAGCTCGTCGTGGGTGAGTTCGCCCTCGCCGACGTAGGCGCGGAGGCGGCCCTCGCTATCGGCGGTGGTGATGCGGCCGTAGGTCAGCGGGCTGGCGGGGGCACGGCCCTCGAGCGCGCCGTAGGTGTTCTCGACGCCGAGGGTGCTTCCCAGGATCGGTGCGGTGGCGATCCTGATGTCGGGCAGGAAGCTCTTGGCCCAGTTGCCGCAGTGGAAGAGGACGCACTTGTCCTCGTCGTCCGCGTAATTGTTGTTCCAGTCCACCAAAGCCGCGGGGGAGCCGGCGGCGAGCTGCAGGGCGTACATCGTGAGCGCGCCGGTGACGTCCACTTCGCAGGCGCTGGGCAGGAACTTTTCGCTCATCAGGCTCATCAGCGTGCAGACGTTGCAGCCGTAGTGTTGCTGCACGGAGGTCCAGCACTGGATGGCAGTGGCCTGGAGGGCGTGCGCGTTCATCCAGGCTTCCAGGACAACGCCCATGCGGGCCATCTGCCGGAGCTTGTCCAACGGCACGCCGGGCGCGGGGGCATAGCTTTGAATCTCCGCGAGCTTCAAGGCGACGGCGGGGTCGGAGGGGGCCAGGGCATTGGCTCCCGCGATGATTTCGGAGAGGTCCACGGTGGTCACGCTGATGCCGTGCCGTTCGAGGATTTTCTCCGAGTAACGCACGGTGTTGAAGGCGCCGGGCCGTGCGCCCACGGCGCCCAACCGCAGGCCGCGCAAGCCATTCACCACGCGACACACGCCCAGGAAGCGCTGCAGATCCTCGATGAACGAGGGGTGGTCTGGCCGGACCACGTGCTTCCGGGTGAGCGTGAACTTGATGCCCGCCTGTACCAGGTTGTTGCACACGGAGATCTTCCCGCAGAAGCCGTCGCGCCGCCGGGCCGGGTGGAGCTGGTCGAGGTCGTCGGGATAGGCCTGCACGAGCACCGGGACGTTCAAGCCGGCCAGCTTGAGGACGTCCGCCACGCCCTTCTCGTCGCCGAAGTTCGGCAGCACCACCAGCACGCCGTCCAGTTCGTCGGCGTGCCGGCGGAACAACTCCGCGCAGCGGCGGGCGTCGCCGTGGGTTTCCACGCCGCCGAGCTTGGAATCGCTTTCGCCAAGCTGGATGGCCTTGATCCCGCGCTGGGCAAACAGGGTGAGGAGGTCCGCCCGCGCCTCCGCGACGAGCAGGTCGGGAAAGAAGTCGCGGTTGCCGTAGATGACCCCCAGCGTTGGGGACACGGGGTTTCCTTGGCGGGTCCAGGCTTTCATGGCGTGAACGGACTGGTTTGGCTAGCGCGGGAGAGGCTAGCGCGGCGGGTCTCCGGCTTCCTCCTTGTTCGGGCGGAGATTTCTCCTGTATCCTAAGGTGTGATGCGGCTGCACACCTTCAATCATGCGCGCCCGGACCTGGCTCCCTACGGGTTCACCTGCGAGTTGTGGAAGGCCGCCCCGATGCGGCGGCCCGACCGCCACAACGAGATCGAGCTGAACCTGCTGTTGCGCGGTTCGCTGACCTACCTGCTGGGCGGCACGCGGGTGACGTTGCCCCCGCGACACCTGGGCGCGTTCTGGGCCGCGATCCCGCATCAAGTCATCGGATCGGAGGATCTTCCGCAGTACTTCGTGGTGACGCTGCCCCTGGCGTGGTTTCTGCAGTGCCATTTCCCGTCGAGACTGGTGGACCGTCTGTTGGGCGGGCAGTTTCTCAGCGACCCGCATCCCCGCCGCGGGGAACTGGATCTGGCGCTTTGCCGTCAGTGGCGATGCGACCTGGCCGGCTGCCGGGGCAAAGCCGCACCCGCCACCACCCTGGAGCTCCATGCCCGTCTCCTCCGTCTGGCGGAGGCGTTGCCCGAGAGACCCGCGAGTCACCCGGCTGCCCGCATGGTGTTGGGGGAGGCGGCCGTTTCCAAGGCCGAGCAGATGGCCGGTTACATTGCGCGGCATTACGAAGAGGTTCTGTCGGTCGAGAGCGTCGCCCGGCAGGTGGATCTGCATCCGAGCTACGCGATGACGCTCTTCAAACGCACGTTTCATATCACGGTGAATGAGTATCTGACGCACTATCGCGTCGCCCAGGCTCAGCGCTTGCTTGCCACGACCGACAAGAAGGTTCTCGACGTGGCGCTCGAGTCGGGCTTTCGCACCTCAAGCCGCTTTTATGAGGCCTTCGCGCGGGCTTGCGGTTGCTCGCCAACCCGGTATCGCAAAGACCACCATCTCATCTGGAGAACCACGGGCGAGAGCCTGAAGCCCCTCTGAAGACGCGTCCCATGCCTTCGCGCATCCCCAGATGGCTTCCCGGTCTGGCGTTGGTGGACCTCCTCCTGTGGCTGAGGCTGCAAACCGCTGCGACTTCAGGTGGAGCAGCGAGGGCACCTTCGGCATTCCTTTCCTCCGCTCCCAAGCCAGCTGGTTCGTGCCGAGACCGCCTCGACCGCTCAGCTTGAACGCCCGCTGATGAGCGCGACGATGGCCGCCTGGTCCCCGGGCTGGTGCCAGCCCAGGGAGGTCATGCCTTCGCCCTGTCAGTTGACAAACGGCGCGATGTGGTTGGTGAACCAGGCGTGATCCACGCGGCTGGCGTTCGGCAGGAAGGAGATGTTGTTCGGGATTACCACGCCGCCCTGGCGCTGGATCTTGGTGAGGTCACTGCCGCGCCACTTGCGGATTTCGGAGTGGCCGTCCGCGAAGTTCATCCCGGCCGCGTTGCCGTGGCGGCCCGAGGGCGCGTCCAGCCAGCGGGAGTCGTAAGCCCGCAGGTTGTTGAAGGGGAAGAAGTGGGAATCGTTGATGCTGTTCTCGTGTTCGTCGATGAGGTTGTACACCTCCGTCGGCCCCGGGCCGGTGAGGTCGGAGAGCTTCTTGACGGTCTTGAAGACGGCCTTGTGATTCTCGGTCCACTGCCAGCGCGTGTCGCCCATGAAGCCGTTCATGGCGTAGCTGCGATTGCGCGGAACGATGCGTCCCTGGTGCTGCAAACCTGCCTTGTCAGCCGGACAACGGAAGACCTCCTTGCTGGTCAGGTAGGTGAAGGTCGGGCTGTTGGTAATGAAGCGGTCATCCACCGCGTCGGGCGCCGAGACCACCGAGCCCTCCGCCCACGCGGGCGCGCTGGACGACGCGTTGGGGCCGAGAACGATGTCGTGATGGTCCAGGGCGTACATCTGCCACGCCAGGCCCAACTGGCGTGCGTGGTTCATGCAGGCGATCCCCGCCGCCTTCAGCTTCGCCCGGGACAGCGCCGGCAACAGCATCCCGGCGAGGATCGCGATGATCGCAATGACGACCAGCAGCTCGATGAGCGTGAACGCCCGGTCGCGACGAGATGGAAGAATGCGCATGGCGTCCTGCCTACCCCCGAAGCCAGGGCGCGGATTGGACGATAAACTCGATTTCTTGAACGGATTCGCCGCTTGGGTGGCTGCGCCCGTGGGCGGCCCGAGCCGCGCCCCACTGCGCAGGTCCAAGACGTCATCCTTCTCGGGCAAGGCCAGCCCGATGCTGGCTGGGGGTTCGTCCGAAGGTCTGCCGAAAGCGTCGGTCGAAGTGGCTTTGGTCACTGAAGCCGAGCCGCGAGGCAATCTCAGCGATCGACGCGCGGGATTCCTCCAACAGCTCCACGGCGTGCGTCATGCGCACATGGTTCAGATACCGGCCCAGGGTCATACCCGAAGCCTCCTTAAACTCGCGGCCAAACACCGCTTTGCTCATGCCGCACAGGGCCGCCGCGTCGCGGAGAGGGATCGTGTCGGCGTAATGCTCGCGCACGTGGTCGAAGAGGGGCTTGAGCCGGGCCACCTGCTCCTGGCGCCGCAGGAGCTCCACGCGTTCGAGCGCCATCTTCCGGAACTCCCGAATCAGCACGTGCAACAGCACCAGGAGCCAGGCCTTGCAGCCGGCTTCGCGATGTAAGCCAGGCTCCTCAAAGCAGCATTCCAGCAAGTGCCCAATGGCGTCATGCGCTTCCGCCGCGCGGGGCGACTGGGCGCGCAAGATCTGGGGCCGCCCCTCCACCTTCCGGAAAAACGGAAGCAGAAACGCGTAGTCCGCCGGGGGCGACCCGGCCGCAAACACGCTCTCGGGCAGGAAGGTGATGACCACGACGCGCGTATGGAGCCCGGGCACATCGACGACCTGGTGCGGCTTGAGATGGTCCATCACCAGGACATCACCCGGCTCCAGGTCCACGACCAAATCGCCCATGCGCTCCCGCAAGGGTCCGTCCAGTGGCAGCAACAGCTCGAGGCGCTCGTGCCAGGTCAGGCGCTGCGTGATGGCCCCGGCGCGAAACTGAAACAGACTCACCGCGAACGGAAACGCCGCTGGCAACTTCAAATCGTGCCGCCCCTCGGAATCCAGCAGGTGGTTAATGCGGTGGGGCTGGAACCGCAGCCGGTTCGCCACCAGCAGCAGCCTCGGAAACGCCCCACGAGACCCGGACTCGCGCACAGGCGGCACGGTAAGGTGCCCTCCCGAGGACGCAAGTCGCAGGCTGCGGCTCAGCCCAGCGGGATGCAGGTTCCGCGCGCCGCCGATTCGTAGGCGCCGAACACCAGTTGGAGGGTCTTGAGATTGTCTTCCCCCGTGGTCTCCGCGGGGAGTTCGCCGCGCAAGGCGCCCAGCAGATTCGCCTGGCAGGCCACGCCGGCCGTCTGCGCCAGCGCATAGCGCGGGTCGGCCCAGCCGTAATAGGGCGGCGGACAACGGCGGGCGTGGGTGCCTCCGGCCGAGGTGACGCGAATCCAGAAATCCGGCCCCAGCTCGACGGCCCCGTGTTCTGCCTCGACGCACACGAACGTTTCCGGGAAACGATCGTGCTCGACCCGACTGGCGTAGCTCATTTCGCAGGTCACCGTCGCGCCCGAGGCCATGCCCAACATCACGGTCGCCACATCCTCGCCCCGAATGTCCGGATGCACGCGCGCCGTTCGACAGAACAGGGTCGTTGCCTCGCCGAAGAGCATCCGCGTCGCGTCCAGGATGTGCGTGCCGATGTCGGTGAGGATGAACTGCTCGAGCTCGCGGAGAAACGGTTGCTGCTCAAAGACAGGGAAGCTGTTCGAATACGTCACCCGCGCCCGGAACGCGGCCGATGTACCAAATGTCCAGGACCACTTTCAGCTCGCGCAGCAGGTCTGCCACCATAATTCTCGATGGTTGTGGCGGCACGCGCCCGCCCGCTGGCGGGTGGCGACCATGGCCCAGGCGTCAGCGAGCAGGCGCGAGCGGCTTCTGGCAGATGACAGGCGTCCCGTGAGCCGCAGCGAGGCTCACGAAGCGTCAGTGCGTATTCCCGTCCGTAATATCACAATCCAGCTGCGGCAGGCAGCTCCTCGGGATCATCGTAGATGGCCAGCACGCCGAATTCCTGTGCCAGCTTCTCCGCCTTGACGCGGGTGCGGTTGTAGAGCGCCACGCACCGCGCGCCCGCCAACTCGCGCCACGCGGCGAGCTGATAGCGCGCCCAGAAACCCGTCCCGAAGATGCCAAAACGCAGTTCTTTCATAGAGACCACGCGATTCTATCTGGGAGGCCACAGAGGGCAGTGGACGCTGCGACATGGCGATCGCGGTGGCCAGCCACGCCTTCACGGCCAATCGACATACGCAAAAGCGTACGCCGTCAGAACCAGCTTCACTCCGCCCGACGGAGCGGTGACCCCATCCGCTTTCGCCACCAGAGAAGCTCCCGAGGGATGGCTCCGGTCAATCAGGCTCGCCGCATCGAGCATGCGCGGCCAGGCCGCCGGGCCGCCGTGAGCGGTGGATCTCCAGTGGAGCGTGGGTCCAGGTTCGCCAGGAGCAGTCGGCGCTCGCCGCTGGACTGGAACAGGCCCGCGCCGCCAACCCGGTCGCTGGTCACGGCCACCATCGGTCGAAGACCCGCCAGGGCGGCAAAGACATGGAAGAGCGGGAACACCTCGCCCGGCTGGGAGGGAAACCGCTCCGGTAGAGGAGAGCCCGTCTCGGTCTCCATCAGGCCGCGCCAACCGGTGGTCTCGTAGCAGGTCAGGCTGGCCGCGCCGGCGTGGCTCAGCGCCGCCAGACTTCCCAGCGTCCACGCTGCGCCAAACAGGCTGAGCTGCCGCGGGTCCACCGGCGGGGGCAATTGTCCCGGCGGCACAGGCGGCGGCGCACCCCTGGCCACCGGGTTGAAGCGCTGCTTGAGTGTGACGGGAGAGATCACCAGGGATTTGCCACCCGCAAAGGCGCGCGCGGTCTTCACCGTCTCCGGTTGGGCTTCGAGGGTCTCGACGAGCGAGAGGTGATCGAAGGCATGGACCTGGGGATTGAGGGACCAGAAGACGAAGTCCGCCTCGGCCAGGGCCAGGTGCCCCAGGGCTTGCTCGCGGTTGACTTCGCAGAAGTTCGCGTCGCTCCCCGCCCCCACCGGCACCGGGAGTTTCCCGACCGCCTCGCGCGCGAGCCTCAGCGTTCCCGGGGTGGTGGCTGCTTCGCCTTCGCGCAGGGCCAGGACACGCGCCAGTGGAACCGCACCCCTCTGGACAAGGCGGCGGAGTTCGCCCAAATCCACCTCGCCAGAGCGCGGCAGGTGCAGGGCCAGTTCCAGGGCGACCCCCAGTTGTTGGGTCTGTCGCGCGGCGCGCTCCCACTGGTCCGGCCAGGCGGGCGACCCCAGGTGCAAGTCCAGGCGCAGATGAGAAAGGCGCAGCGTGCGCAACCGGCCCAGCTCCCGTTCGCTCAGGGGTTCGCCATGACTGGCGATGCCGAGTCCGAGGTGCGGCAGGGGCACCTGCCCCTCGTTGGGGACCGTGAGGGCGAGCATCGCCACCGACGACCTGCCTGCCACCACCGGGCGACCCGGAACGGCAGGAGGCGTTCCCCGCAGTCGCAACGTGACCTGTTGTCGGATTTGCGTGCCCGCCGGGACCTCGACCGGGAAGGGCCGGGCCAGCGGCGTGCCGTACGTCTTGAAGCTGGCATCCGTCCAGTTGCGCTGGTCTTCCAGCTCGAACACCTCGCCCTCGAACTCGACCTCGGCCCAGCAGCCGGGCGCCACTTCATGGGACAGGGCCCGAAGATCATGGAAGCTGTTCTGCCCGAAAATCTGGCGCTCGATGATGTCGGGAAACCGGCAGGCCACGACGCGGCCATCGGTGCGCGTCTGGCGGGCCGCGGCGCCGGCGCATTCCCGGATCGGATGGAGGACGCAGAACCCAATCCGGTTCCTTTGAAAGGTGGTCCGGGCCTCGCCATCCAACCCGTACCGGAGGACGCCGTCGCTCCCGCCGCGAATCGAGCCGCGCCACACGAAATGAACGTCGCGCCGGCGGTGCTCGGACTCGAACTCGATCTGGAACGACTCCGCCCCGATCTCGCGCTTCGTCCCGCGCAGGGTGGCGGGGATGGTGTCCCAGTTGTGGTCGCGCACGGCGGCGTAAATGCCGCGAAGCACCTCTCGTTCGCCACACTGGATCCGGCGCACGAAGCCGGTCGTCGGATCATACAGCACCGTGAGCGGACCGGTGCGCAACGCGATCAGTTCCGCGGGAGGTTCGGCTTGGCCGTAAGTTCGGAAAGTCTCACTGAGCATGGATTGAGCGCTTCATGATCCGGTCTCGACAAATATCTTCCTGCGATTCACGTGCGCCAGTACGCGGCAGCGGGTCGCGTCCAGGAGCACGGCGATGAAGATCACTCCGCTGGTGATGAGGGGATAGAGATAGGAGTTGACGTTGAGGATGGTCAGGCCGTTCTCGATGGTCTGTATCAGCACCGCGCCCAACACCGTTCCCGGAAACACGGCGCCCCGGCCGCCAAAGAGGCTGGTCCCCCCCAGCACCGCGGCCGCGATGGCCATGAACTCACGGTTGTTGCCGAACGTCGGCGAGACCGCGGGCGCCTGGGATAGGGCCACCATCCCCGCCGCGGCGGCGCAAAAACCGCAGATCACGTACACGGCGAACAGCACCGCCCGGGTGCGGACGCCCGCCTTGCGAGCTGCCTCGACATCGGCGCCCACCGCGTACACCTGCCGGCCAAACGGGGTGCGCGTCAGCACCACGTGCGCCACCACGACAATCAGCGCGAAGACCAGGATGGGGAGCGGCACGCCCAGCACCCGCGCCGCACCCAGTTCGTAAAAGCTCTCCGGCAGGTTCATGGCGCGCGTCTCGGTGATGCGCAGACCCAGGCCGCGTCCGAAATACCGCGTGGCGAGGGTGACGACGAACGCCAGGATCGCGAACTGCGTGATGAACCAGGCGTTCATCGCCCCGTAGAGCACGCCGATGAGGATCATGACCGCCAGCACGCCTCCGAAGGGCCACCCGCCCAGGATCAGCTTTCCCCCCACCGCCGCCGCCACAAACATGATGGCGCCCACGGAGAGATCCACTCCGGCCGTCAGCAACACGAAGGTCATGCCAACCGCCAGGATGCCGGTGGAGGCGGGTTGGATGAGGATGTTGGAGGCGTTGGCGGGCTGAAGGAACGCCGGGGACATCAGTCCGAAGGTGAGGACCACGCCGGCAAACAGCACCAGGGAAGCCTGGTTGAGCAGGAGCAGGCCAAGGGAACGTCCGACCGGGGCCGTCATACCCCCACCTCCTCGTGTAACGCCGCCCGCAGGATGCGCTCGCGATCGAAGGCCGCCGGTTCGATGCAGTCACGGATCTCACCGCGGCGCATCACGAGGATGCGGTCGCACAGCCCGATGAGCTCCTCGATCTCGGAGGAGATCATCAGCACGCCCGCGCCCCGCGCGGCCAGTTCCTGGATGAGCCGATAGATCTCGTACCGGGCGCCGACATCGATGCCGCGCGTCGGTTCGTCCAGAATGAACACCTGAGGCTCGTTCAGCAGCCACTTGGCGAGGACGACCTTCTGTTGGTTGCCGCCGCTGAGGGTCTTGACGGGCTGCTCGTCGCGGGCCGCCGGCGTCAAGCGCACGGCCTCACGAATGCGCTGGACGGCCTGACCTGCCGCCGCGCGGTCCACCCAGGCAAGAGGCGACCGGGTCAGGTTCGGCAGCGCCACCAGCGTCAGGTTGTCCCCGATGGTGGCTTCGGCGCAGAGGCCGTCCCAACGCCGGTCTTCGGTCACCAAGGCCAGACCGCGCCGGATGCGTTCACGGGGCGGCTGACCGCGCAGGGATTCGCCGCCCAACCGCACGTCGCCCGCGGCGCAGGGATCGAGGCCGAACAGGATGCGGGCGAGTTCCGATCGTCCCGCCCCCATCAAACCGGAGAGGCCCAGGATCTCACCCGCGCGCAGTTGGAAGCTGACGCGTTTGACCACGCCGGGCTGGGTGACGCCAGCCACGTCGAGCAGCACCCGGTCCGTGGGTTGCCCGGTCCGGGGCGGAAACAACTGGGAGATTTCCCGGCCCACCATCCAGGCGACGATCCGTTCCACCGTGAGTTCTCGGGCCGGGGCCTGGGCCACCACGGCCCCGTCGCGCAGCACGACCACCTGATCGCAGAGTCGCAGGACGTCCCCCAGACTGTGGGAGATGTAGATCAGGGAAATCCCGCGCTGCCGCAGTCGGCCCAGGATGGCAAACAGCCGTTCCGCCTCGACCGCCGTCAGGGAGGTGGTGGGTTCATCGAGGATGATCAGCCGGGCGTCCCCGGCCAGGGCCTTGGCGATCTCCACCAGTTGCCGTTCCCCGGCGGAAAGTCGCTCCACCAGCGTGTCCGGCGCATGCGGCAGGTTCACCTCGGCGAGCCATTGACGCGCCCGTTCATGGATCCGCCGGCGATGGATCCAGGGCAGCCAGCGTGCTCGCCAGGGGAACCCCCCCAGGAAGAGATTCTCTGCGATGGCGAGGTTGCCGAAGAGGTTCAATTCCTGATGCACGAACGCGATGCCCGCACGCCGGGCGTCGCCTGGGCTCGCCGGGGCATAGCGTTGCCCGTCGAACTCCATCTCGCCGTCGTCCGGTTGCAGGTTGCCACCCAGGATGTTCATCAAGGTGGATTTGCCGGCGCCGTTCTCGCCCACGATGCCCACGGTCTGCCCGCCGGGGACAACGAAGCTGACCTCCTGGAGCACCTTCACGCCGAAGAAGCTCTTGGTGATGCCGCGGAAACGCAGGGCCGGAGTCATCGCGCCCCTCCCCTCCAGCGGTTCCTCGTCGTGTCCACCAGCGCGGCCGCCAGGATCACCCCGCCCTTGACCATCATGATGCTGTAGAAACTCAGGCCCAGCAGGTTCAGGCTGTTGTCCACCAAGGCCAGGAACAGCACACCGAACACCGTGCCGACGATCGTGCCCTTACCGCCGTAAAGGCTCGTGCCGCCAATCACCACCGCGCCCACGACGTCCAGCAGGTTGTCGCGCGCCATCTCCGGATTGCCGGTTTCGAGCACGGCCGTAAAAAGGATGGCCGCCAACCCGGCGAACCCACCGCTGACGACGTAAGTCCCGAACGTGACCCAGCCAACCGGCACGCCCGACACCCGGGCGGCGCGCACGTTGTGGCCGATGGCGTAGAGCCATTTTCCGTAAAGCGTCCGCGAAAGCCCCGCATGCGCCACCCACGCCGCGCCTCCGGCGATGCCGACCGCCACCCACAGACGTTGGCCCAGGACCAGAAAACCGTCAGGCAAACCGCCGATCTTGCGCGAGAGCGTGACCCAGATCGCCAACCCGCTGACGAACATCATGGTCGTGAGCGTCGCGATGAACGCCGGGATCCGGCCAACCGTGACGGCCAACCCGTTGACGGCGCCCAGCAAAACCCCGGTGCCCAGCATGGCCACGATGCCGACCGGCACGGCAAGCGCGTGGCCTGCCAACCAGCCTTCCTCGCCGCTCATGATCTTGCCTCCCACCACGCTGGCCAGCGCGATCATGGACGTGACCGAAAGGTCGATCCCCCCGAGGATGAGCACCAGGGTCAGCCCCACCGACACCACCAGGATCGGCAGCAGATAGGCCAGAATCGTCCGCAGATTGTCCAGCGAGGCAAATCCCGGAGCGAACGGAGCCAGCGCCACGAAATAGGCCAGACAAAGCCAGGCGACCAGGTACTCCGAGAGCACCGCGCGCTGCGCCCACTGCCGCCAGCGACCGGCGGGCGCGGACGCCGACCCGGAAGACAGAGAGGCCGGCGGCGTCACCGCACTCGGCCTCGGCCGCGAGGTCTCGGCAGGGGCGCTGGGCGAAACGGGCTTCACCGACGGGCGACGTGGGCGCCCCACATCCGCGCTTTCTTCTCCTCGAGATTGCCCTGATGAATCACGAAGCCGGGATCCAGAATCACCGGCGGGACTTCCTTGCCCGCCAGTTGATCGAGCAACGCCTGCACGCACTGCTCGGCCTCGAAATACACGTCCTGCACCCCTGTCGCGTCCAGGTAACCCTCCACCAGCATCTGGTAGGCGGTGGCGTCGCCGTCGAACCCGCCGAGGATCACATGCCCCGGCGCGCCGATCTTGTGATACCGGTTCGCCGACTTCAGGGCAGCCACGATCGAGGGGAAAAGGAAGTCCGAGGAGGAGAAGATGAACGAGATGTCCGGGTGGGCCTGCAGCGCATTGACCACCCCGGCCCGCGCCTTTTCCTGATTCCACTCCGAAGGCACTTCCGCCACGACTTCGACCACCGCTTCCTGCCCCTGGACGGCGTCGTAGAAGCCGTCCTTGCGTCCGATGGCGTTGATGTCGCCCAAATCTCCGACCACCACCATGGCTTTGTGCTTGCGCCCGGTCTGACGGGCTTGCTCGACCATGAACGCGACGGTCTCCCGGGTCAGCTTGCGGTTGTCCGCCACAACGGCAACCGATCGGACCCCCTCGGCGGCGGCCGCCGGGCGATTGAAAAGCACGATGGGAATGCCCGCTTCGTTCGCGGCTTTGATGGCCGGAATGCAGGTCTTGGCGTCCTTCGGCACGAGGATGATCCCATCCACCCGGCGGGTGATGAAGGTGCGCACCTGCTGCAGTTGGCGATTGGCGTCACCGTCCGCGACCGACTCAAGCACGCGGATGTCCCGTGCCTTCAACTCGGTCTTGATGGCCTCGAAGCCGGCCACCCAGTACTCGGTCTGCAGGGTCTCGAAGTTCACCCCGACCGTGAGCGGCCGGCTCGCAGCGCCGCTGCGCGTCGGCCCCGGGTCGGCCGAGGGGCCACAACCGGTCAGGAGCCCGGCCAGGACCAGGGAGGCCAGCGCACGGAGGTCGAGGCGGGCCAAAACCGAAGCGCGACCGCGATGGGCATCACACACCGGGTCGGGGAAATCTGGACGTGTCGTCATGGGAAGGGAGGGTTCAATCGGGGATCAGTTGACGGAGATGGCGCACGCTGGTCTCCGCCCAAAGGCGTTCGCGATCGAGGGTGGCTTCGAGCGTCGGACCCCAAGGCGGCCAGGTCTCCAGGATCGCGTTCACGTCGCGGCCAACGCGACGGAGCTGCCCCAGCAGCCACGGCAGGTCCAGACGTCCTTCCCCGGCGGGGCAGCCGGTCAGAACGAATCCCATCTTGGAGGCCATGCGCTGGATGGTGAAATCTTTGACGTGCAAGTTCAACGTGTAAGGCGCGAGTTGCTGGACCACGACCTCCGGCCCCTCCAGCGCGCCAAACGAGTTGACCGTGTCCAGGCAAATGCCCGCGTCTTCCGCCCCCACTTGTTCGATGATCCCCACCAGGGTACGGGCCTGGAACCGATCGTGGTTCTCCACGGCGACTTTCACACCCGCCCGCTGAAACTCGGGCAGCAACGCCCGAAGCCGCGCCACGACTTCCGCCGGGGACGGTTCGTCGCCCGGCCCGTCCACCACCAGGCGCACGAAAGGGCTGTGGAACCGTTGCGCCAGCCGCAGATGGGCGCGCACGTGATCCGGTTGCAGGCCGCGCATGCCCACTTCCACGGCCACACCCGCGGCCACTGCGCGTCGCTCGAACTCGTCCAGCTCCCCGCCCGTCAGGGACGTCAAAGGCAGGTTGTCGCACACCTGGATCACCCGCACTCCGAGTCGCACCGCCTCGGCCAGCAGGTCGAAGACCGTCAGGGGCCGCGCGGGCAGATGGCCCGGCACTCCGATCGACCAGGCGTAAGCGTAGGATCCGATTCCAAGACGCATGGCCGGATCAGGATCGCACCGGCTCCGGCAACCTCCCCGCCAGAATCGTGTCCACTTGCTCCTTCACGCTGGCCGGCTCAAACAGCTTCAGCCAGTCGTCGCGGAAAATGCGCTCCCTGCCATACGCCGCGATGAGCTTGGCGCCGTCGGAAAACGGGAATCCGGCCCGGCCAAAGCCGATGCCAAGTTCGACCTTCACGTGACCGTACATGAAATCCTCCGCCGCCGCGCGGGGCACGCCCCGGCGCACGGCTTCCTCGAGCACCTCGCGCAGTGCCAGCACCAGCGCGATCCCGCAGGCCTCGGCCATGGTGGGCTCCAGGATGGCCATCTGCTCAACGGTGATGCGGTGGCTGCGGGTCACCGGGCCGAAGAACTGCCTGGCCAGTCCTTCCCCCAGTGCGTAGTGCGCCTCCGGTCCCTGCATCAGGGCACACACGATGGCCTGCCGCGCCCGAATGCCGCCAAAGAAGTCGTCGCGCTCCGCCGCTGTCTCGAAATGCTCGAACAGGCTGGGATGACATGGATGCGTCACGAAGTAGGAGATGTCGGACCGCGGGGGCAGCCCTCCCGCATGGGCGACCGCGGGGTCCAGCGTGATGACCAGCGTGCCGGGCCTGAGCTGCGGCACCACCCCGTGCGCGATCTGGCTCATCAGCCGGTCCGGCAAGGCCAGGATAAGCACCTCCGCCCGGGTCAGCGCCTCCGCTTGGGGCGTGGGGGTCAGGCCGCGTTGGGCGATGTTGGCCAACCCGGTCTCGCTGATTTCCACCAGCAACAGCGCGTGGTCGTACTTCATCAGATTATCGGTCAGCCGACAGCCCATTTTGCCGCCGGCACCCAGGATGGCGATGGTTGACATAGGAGTGAGGGTAACTTGGTAGTAGCTGGTTGGTTGATCGTTGCTGGCTATTGGTCACCTGTCACCGCTGGCCAGCGCCAGGCTGGGCCGACTCGACCGCCCGACGCCGCGCAGCCGCGGGAGGATTCCCCTGGCAGGCAGTGAGGAAGAAATCGTCCCGGCCGTTCTGGCCGCCTTTGAAGACGATCTCCCGTCCGTCGGCAGCTTGGCCGGGCGCATGCACCCGGCACAAGGGCGCGCCGGGAGCAATGGGCGCCAGATACTCGAGCGCCTCGACACCCAGGGCGCGGGCGGCAAAGCTCGAGGTGTCGCCCCCGGTCACGGCCCCGCGCCGCCAACCGGTTTGCTCCAGCGCCTTCGCGAGTAGTTCGCCCAGGAGGGTGCCGAGCGTGGCAGCGGACCGGAGATTCAATCGCTTCAGTACGCGCTGCGTGCTGGCCAAACGCGGATCTTGCGGGCCACGGGCCGTATGAAAGACCACACTGCGCTGCGCCGAAAAGGACGGGGCGGCGGCGTGCAGGACTCGATCCATCTCGGAGACCCGTGTCTTGGGATCGACCAAGGCCGCCGTGTCCAGCGCGATCTCGGCAAATCCCGCGGCGAGCGCCCGGCGGATCTGGCGATCGGTCACCGGCGAGCAACTGCCCGAAACCACCACCAGCGCCGAAGCAGGCTTCAGAGACAACTTCGGCGCTCGCACCCGCAGCGTCCCGCACCGCCGCCACCACGCCGTCAGCGCGTCGGCCACACAGGACGATCCCACGACGAACAGGGGTTGGCCCGGATTCGCGTGCTGGCCGATCAATGCGCCCAGCCGCGTCAGATGGCGGTCGTTGAACACATCGAAGAGAACGATCTCGGTGCCGGCATCCAGGAGCTGACGTAGACAGGCCGCAGCCCGGGGCGATTCCAACTGGACGACATCCAGCAGGCCGATGGTCTTGCGGGTCTGTTTGGCGAGGTGCAGTCGCAGGTCCGCTTCGTCCATCGGGGTGGTGGGATGATGCCGCATCGTCGGGTGGCGATCCAGCCGGTGCGGTTCGGAATCCAGGCCGGAACGCGCAAACAGATTGCCGAAAACGCAGTGCCGTCCCAGCCTCGGCGCGCCCACCAGCAGCGGCACAAAGGGAGACCGGAAGATCTCCTGGACCACGTCAATGGCTCTGCCAACGCTGCCGATGCGGGGCGAGGAATCGAACGTCGAGCACATCTTGTAGTGGACCAGGGGCGCCCCGGAAGCTCTGAGCGCACGAAAGACCGGCGGCAGCTCGCGCCTCATCTGCGCCGGCGTCATCGTGCGCGCCGTGCCCGCCACCCCGAAGGCACGGAGTCCGGGAAAGCGTCGGAGTCGATCCGGTGGGGGCGGTTCCAGGAAGAGGACCGTGCCCAGGCCGGTTCGGGCGAGCGATTCCAGCGCGTCGGTTGAACCGGTGAAATCATCACCGTAGAAGGCAAGCAGAGGGTGGCGTGTTGGCGGTGACATTCTAGCGCGGAGTCTCGGAGGACACAGAGGTGGGCGGGGTGCGGGATTGGAGATTGCTTGGCTCATCGGCTTCTCTGTGTCCTCCCGGTCTCTGTGCTCAGGTGTTCATCCCCAAGATACGACCCATGGCGAGCACAGAGTTCTGGAGGACACGAGCATGGGCTACCTCGATCTCTCAAATGTCCTGATGGCCTCTCTCAGCTCCGGACGCGTTTCCGCGTAGGTGTTCAGGTCAATGCCCCGGACCGCGGCTTCCCAGGCTTGCTGCAAGGCGCGCACGCCCGCCGCCGGTCCCAGGGGATGGGCCATGATCCCGCCACCCGCCACGTACATCAGGTCGGTGGTGCCCGTAAGCCGGTAGGTTTCCGGCGCCTGGCCGCCCCACTGCCCCGAACTCACCACGGGCATCACGATGTCGTCCGGACGGAACATCGGCGTCCGGCAGGCCTGGATGCTGCGCACCACCGACTCGTCCGGCTCCCAGAACTTGTTCTGGAGCCCGTTGACATGGAGATGATCCGCGCCCACGAGACGCCAGAGCTTCTGCCAGGCGGGATACTCGACGCCGAGCAACGGGTGCCGGGCGTACATGCCCCAACCATTGCGGTGGCCGTGGATGGCCAGCGCGCAGCGGCGCCGCAGCTCGAGCAAGCCGGGCAGGCCCACGCTGTGCAGGCTCACCATCACGCACGTGCCCCCCGCTGCCAGCACCGCGTCGTGATGCCGCAGCATTGCCTCCAGATCGTCCGTGATGTTGAACGCGAACATCACCTTCTTGCCTGTCCGATCCGCGATCTGGTTCACGACACGCATCACCGCCGTGACGCGCTCCCTCAGCGGACAATGGGGACCGTCGGCCTGCAACTCGTCGTCCTTGATGAAGTCAATGCCCGCTTCGGCCAACTCGCGGACGACCCCGGCCGTTTGTTCGGGCGAGAGGCCAACGCTCGGTTTCACAATGGTCCCGATGAGGGGCCGGTCGAACACGCCCGCCAGGCGGCGGGTGCCACCGACCCCAAACTGCGGGCCCGGATACTTCTCCCCAAACGCCGGCGGCAGTTCGAGATCGAGCAGCTTGCAGCCGGTGTGGTCGGCGAGCTCGTAGAGATTGCCGCAGACCGTGGCGACCAGCGTGGGCAGGTTGGCCCCCAGATTCGCGAAGGGAAAAGCGAGCGTGATCTCGGCGCGCTGGTACCGGGGTTGGCCGGCGCTGGCTTTCGGCTTGCGTCCGCCGGGAAGACCCGGGGTGTCGGCGACCTCCAGGAGCGCGATGTTCGTGACCTTCGCGCGCGCGCGCGCCTTCAACTCCTCCGTTTCTCCGGGCACCGGCAGGAAGGTGCCGGAGGATTGCTCGCCCGCGATGATCTCGGCCGCCTGCTCCACCGGCAGGCAGGTTTCGATGCGATACCGCGCGAGGATGGTGCAGTGGCTCATGAACGCCGAATGGCCATCGCTGCGCCTGGGCCGCTGTGGCAGGCAGTGAACATGCGGCAGATCCTACGGATTCGGAGCCGTCGCGGCTTGGATAAACCGGTCATCCATTTGGACAATGTCACCGCTCCTGGGGGACTTCGTCTCCCGAACTCTGGACGCAGGCCAGTGACAGGAGCATCTTCTCGACCGTGAGCGACGTGACGTGCCCGCTTGATGCGATACACCGCGGGAAATCCCAGGCGGCCAAGGACCCGCAGGCCGCCCACGAGCTGAAGCTGCGTGGACTGAGGGGCCCGGTACACCTACCTCCCATCCGGGCTGGCCATGCCCGGATGTGGTGTCGCTCCACCACCCGCAGACGCTCGGCCGCATTGTCCGGCGTAAACACCCGCGCCGCGCATACCGCCAGCGCCGCAGGCGGAAGAAGCGCGGCGAACTTGTGAGCACATTGGTGACGGAGATGATTTGGCCGAACTCCTCCAGGCCTGTGTGCGTGAACTCCCTCCTCCAGAAGACCGGTTGCTGCAGGCTGGAAGTTGCCACCAATTCGTATCGCGAGGCGCCCTGGTGTTCGAACTCCAGAATGATCTGATCCGCCTGGCGGCGGACGCACAACCGTTCGGGAAACCACACGAGGCTCTCCAGGCCCAGGAGCGGCATGGGCGAGTTAGTCACGACCAGGGTTAGTACATCGCTCCAAACATAGCCACCAGCGGATGAGAACGGGAACGTCCGCAGCGACTCCCAAAGCAACCCGCCGGCGACCAGGCCTCCAATACCGCAGCCCCAACACCGGCCCGCTATGTGTGTCGTGTTCATGTTCTTGTTTCCCTGGATCCCAGCCTGTCCGTTCCGACTGTCATGCTCCGGCTCCATGACCGGCGGGGGTCGAGACCGGTTGGTGTGGCCGAACTGAGTGACCCGTACGCCCGGAGCCACCGGCCGTCAAGAGCTCTTCTTAACCGTGCTGATCCTCCTGTGACAGATGCCCAGCACGATTAACCGTCCGCCGGCTCAGCGTCCCCGGCCTCCCCTCGGGCGATGTCCTCGAGGGACGGCACGCGCCAGATGTGGAGCAGACTCTCGCTGAGGCGCGGGGCGAGCACCTTCCCGTCCGGGGAGCAAGCGACCCAGGGGAAGGGAAACGCAACTTGAACGGCCGGCCGCGGGCCCGTACTTTCCCTGCACGTTGGACGTTGAACGTTGGACGTTGAACGTTGAACGTTGAAGGAGTTGTGACCTTCGAACTTCGGATTTCGACCTTCGAACTTCGACCTTCGACCTTCGACCAGACCCGTTCAGGGGGCGCTGTGGTACCGCGGCGGGTTCACGTAGCGCTGGAGGCGGAGATTGATCCGCCCGCTGGCTCCAGGTGGCAATCGCACCGCGAGGCGATGATGATTCACGCGGAGTTCCTGGCCGGCGAACTCGGCGGTGAGGAACTGGTGTTCGCCGAACGCCCCGGCCTGCAGGAGGACGTCACGGGCCTGGGTGGAGTGCAGATTCACCAGGTGAACCGAGAGCACCGGAGGCTCAATGCGCTCGACCAGGGCGGCCACGTCCGGGGGTAGACCGGATCGCGTTCGTTCCGGGTCGAAGTACCAGACGCGGCCGTGGAGCAGGCCGCCGTGATAGATGTGGTTGGGGGCACCGAGCAGGGTCTGCACCAGGGCTTCCAGGACGACGGGATTGCGTTGTTGCCAGTGATGCACGTCGCGCTCGGCTGGTTCCGTCGTGTCGGTCCGGATCACCTCCAGCCGGCGGAGCGTCTCGGCGTACGTGGCCCGGAGGATCTCCTGCGGGTACTCGGGGTAATCGCCCTGGACGAATCGCAGCCAGGGACCTTCATGGCCGAAATCGCCCTTGGCCTTGCGATAGTTGAGGCGGTTCCAAGCTGAGGGGTTGGCCAGGCGCCCGATCCGGGCGTAGTCCTCGGGATCTTCGGTGCAGGAGTAGAGGTGGATGAGGTAGCTCGGATTGATGGGCCGGTAGTCGTACCATCCCTGGTCTCCGTGCCGATGCGGCACCAGCACGCGGCCGGCTTCGGTCTTCGCCTGGCCCTCCACGACGCGGAGCACGGAGCGCGGCAGTTCGAAGTACTTGGAATCGCCAGTCAACAGGTGGGCGTTGGCGGCGGCGATGAGCGTGGACTCGACCAGGTTGAACAAGCCATGCGGCCAACGCCAGCCGTAGTAACCGCCCCACCACTTGCCGCCCATGCATTCCCCGATCTGGCCCGTCGGCCCCACGTTGTCCGGCAGGATCCCGCCGTTCTGGCGGACCCGTTCCATCCAGGCCTCGACGTACTCGATGACCCAACGGCGGTAGCGGTCATCGCCCGTGTGCAGGAAGGCGTCGGTGAGAAGGCTCGTGGCCGTCAGGTTGAGGGGCACATCCCCGCGCATCATGCGCTGGTTGAGGGCGTCGAGGATGGCCGGAAGCTTGGCATCGTCCAGCCAGTCGCGACCACTGGTGATGCCGGGGATATCCTCGAAGGGGAGAGGATACGGGGCGAGGTCGTCGCGATGAGTGCTCCAGTCCTCGGCGGTGGTGACGAAGCGCGGTCCGCGGCTGCCGGTGAGCGGGGAGCGGATCAGGCGGTGGACGGGGTCGTAGTTGGGGGCCTCGGGATCCTCGTTAAGGTAGAAGCCGGCGAAGCGCCGCGAGCGGGTGCGGATCTCGGCGAGCCCGGGGTCGGCGAGGCCGAAGAAGTAGAAGTTCACGTAGCTCTCGCCGTGGTGCATCCAGTCGTAGTAGCCATCGAACTCCTTGTGCACCTGGCCATAGGCGGTGAACTGCCGCGTGACCGCGTCCCAGAGCCGCCGGGCCAGGGGCAGGAGGGGATCGGGCCCGCCCAGGGCGTAGTACAGCGGGAAGTTGTAGAAGCTCTCGTAGCCGTCGTCCGAGCCGTCCATCCCGGGCCACTCCTCGCGCCAGATCAGGCTGCCGTCGGGGCGCGTGTACTTCGCCACAAACTCCTCCGTGGCCGGCCACATCTGGTCGAGCAGATGGCGCTGCCACAGCGCCCACTCGGGTGGCGGTGCAACGGAGCGGATCGTGATCCCCGGTCCGCCCGCGGTCGTTGGCGCCGGGGCCGGAACCTCGGCGGATTGGAGTGTCAGGCTACTGCCAGCGAACAGGCTGGCCCAGGCCGTTCGACAGAGCACCAGAGATGATTTCATGGGATCGCGGGTCAATTCTTCCTGCGCTTCACTCCACCGTTCCTCGGCGCGCCCTGGGGCGGCAGGCGGGACGTCCGCACCGCAGGGGCATGGAGCGCCTCCCTGAGCCCAATTCGCGGTGTTCGGAATCTGCGGAGGATCCAGGGGGAGGGGTTTCTCCGCCGATTACGAACATAGGGGATTGGGGGGGAAGCCGAAGATCCCCTCTTCTCAATTCCCGATGTTCGGAATCCGCGGAGGATCCAGGGGAGGGGTTTCTCCGCCGATTACGAACATAGGGGATTGGGGGGGAAACCGAAGATCCTCTTCTCAATTCCTCGATGTTCGAACCATGGAGGATCCAGGGGAGGGGTTTCTCCGCCGATTACGAACATAGGGGATTGGGGAAGCCGAAGATCCCCTCTTCTCAATTCCCGATGTTCGGAATCTGCGGAGGATCCAGCGGGAGGTTTCTCCGCCGATTACGAACATAGGGGATTGGGGGGGAAGCCGAAGATCCCCTCTTCCCAATTCCCGATGTTCGGAATCTGCGGAGGATCCAGAGGGCGGGGTTTCTCCGCCGATTGCGAACATAGGGGATTGGGGGGAGCTGAAGATCCCTCCTAATTCCCGATGTTCGAATTCGCGGAGGATCCAGGGAGGGTTTCTCCAGCAATTGATGAACATAGGGATTGGGGAAGCCGAAGATCCTCTTCCCAATTCTCCTGATGTTCGGAATCTGCGGAGGATCCAGGGGAGGGGTTTCTCCGCCGATTACATGAACATAGGGATTGGGGAAGCCGAAGATCCCTCTTCCCACCTCTGGCGTTCGGAATCTGTGGAGGATCCAGCGGAAGGGGTTTCCGCCGATTACGAACATAGGGGATTGGGGAAGCCGAAGATCCTCCCAATTCCCGATGTTCGGAATCTGCGGAGGATCCAGCGGGAAGGGGTTTCTCCGCCGATTACGAACATAGGGGATTGGGGGAAGCCGAAGATCCCCTCTTCCCAATTCCCGATGTTCGGAATCTGCGGAGGATCCAGCGGGAGGGTTTCTCCGCCGATTACGAACATCGGGGATTGGGGAGGTGACGTGGGTCTCTCGGATCGGCTCAGGGGCCATGAATCGACCTGGATGGATGCCCCTTCTGCAATCTCCATTCTGCCTTCTGCATTCCGGTTCCCGGGGGGGCGGTTCAGACGGCCGGCCCGAAGTGTTCGCCCCATTGGGCGGCGAGCGCCTTGCCCTGATCGAGGGCGGCAGCCAGTTCGGCGGTGGGGAGCGGTTCGAAGCGGCGCACCCACTCGACGTTCTGGCGGAGTTGCTCGGCCGTGTGTACACCGAGGTTGGCGGTCGCCACCCCGGGCAAGCTCAGCGCGTAACGGATCGCGAGGGGGAGCCGGTCGACACCGATCATCGGCTTGGCCTTGCGCGTGCCCCAACTGCCGCTTTGGGGATCGGGGCCGCCGAAGACCTTCATCGCCACGATCCCGACGTTATGTCGGCGCGCGAGCGGGAGGACTTTCTCCTCGAAGTTGTAGGTGTGGCGGTCCACGAAGTTGAGGGCGACCAGGATGACGTCCACCGCGCCACTCTCGAGGAACGGGAGGAAGCGCGCGGGCAGGTTATGCCCGGACAGCCCGACGAATCGGCACTTGCCGGCCTGCTTCTGCTTCAGCATCCAGGTGAAGACGCCCTCAGGATCGCGCGCCCGCTCGACTTGCCGATCGCCCAGATGATGAAAGTAGAGCACCTCGACGTGGTCGGTTCGCAGGGTGCGAAACGAGCCGGCCAGCGACTTCTCGGCTTCCTCGACGGTGTCGGCCCAGATCTTGGTGCCGAGACAGACGTCCTTTCTCCGGGCGCCGAGCGCCTGGCCAATGCCTTCCTCGGACTTTCCGTAGCGGGGTGCCGTGTCGATGGAATTGATGCCCAGATCGAGGGCCAGGTTCACGATGTCCGCCACCTCGGCCACCGTCACGTCAGACGCGATGCCACACGGCGCGGCGCCGAGAGTCATGGTGGTGACCTCGAGGCCGGTGCGTCCCAGGACGCGCCGGGCCAAGGGTGCATCTGCCGCGCGGGCCGGCAGGGAGTTCATCAGGGGCAGGGCCAGTCCGAGCGCGCCGGCGGCCAGGGAGGTGTCACGAACGAAATCCCGGCGCGTGAGGCTGCCCGGGTCAGGGTTGGGGGAGGCAGGGGGCAACATAGGATGTGGGCGGTGAGTTGACGCCGCGAAGGTACGCCCGCCCCGTACCGTTGACCACCGGAAACTGCCGCCGCAACCCGGCGTCAGAAGAGGACCATGAACAGGAACGCCAGCAGCACCACACAGGCCACCACCCACCAGAAGCGCTGCGGACCGCGTCGCCTCGGCGCGCGACCCTCGAACTCCCGCGCGACGAAGTCCTCGTAGTCGAACTCGTCGTCCGGCAGGTCGAGGCGGTCGGCCTGCGCCCGCTCGGACCAGCCGGTTTCCGGACACGCACCGCATTCAGGGCAGGCGCGGGCGCGGGGCGGGACTTCGGCCCCGCACTGGGGACATGCTTCAGGCGTCTTCACGGGCCAAAGTGAGCCTCGGCGCGAAAACTGAGGCGAAGGGGGGCGGGGGATGAAGCACCAAGTTCAAGGTTCAAAGCTCAAGGGAAGCACCAGGTTCAAGGGAAGCACCAAGCTCAAGGTTCAAAGCTCAAGGGAAACACCAAGCTCAAGGGAAGCACCAAGCTCAAGGTTCAAAGCTCAAGGGAAGCACCAAGTTCAAGGGAAGCACCAAGCTCAAGGTTCAAAGCTCAAGGGAAGCACCAAGTTCAAGGTTCAAAGCTCAAGGGAAGCACCAGGTTCAAGGTTCAAAGTTCGAGGGAAGCACCAGGTTCAAGGTTCAAAGCTCAAGGGAAGCACCAAGCTCAAGGTTCAAAGCTCACGGGAAGCACCAAGCTCAAGGTTCAAAGCTCAAGGGAAACACCAAGTTCAAGGGAAGCACCAAGTTCAAGGTTCAAAGCTCAAGGGAAGCATGAACCGACCAGGCTGGATGCCCCTTCTGCATTCTTCATTTTACCTTCTGCCTTCCGGTTCCTGGGCGGAGTCAGTCGCAGGGGCGCCAGTCCAGGACGCGGAGCTGGGGGCGACGGTGTCCGTCGAACTCGTTCACCTGCGGGATGGCCGCGAGGTCGAAGGGACTGTCGGGCCAGGGCTGATTGCCGCCTCCCCACCAGACGGCTTCGACGGCGACACCGCCGTGCGTGACCCAGAACTTGGCGTGCTGCTTTTCGCGGCCGACGCGCTGAGGCGGACGCCGGTGGCGCAACCCGCTGACGACCACCTGCACGGGGGGATTGCCCTGGCCGGAGGGTTGCAGACGATCGAGCTCGGTGATGTGCGCGACCGAGAGTTGATCCAGACCCACGCTGGCGTCGAGCGCCAGGGCAGGTCGCAATTGCTCGGGCTGCAGGGCGCGGCGGGCAAGTTCGTTGAGCCGGAGGCGCAAGGCCGGAACGTTCTCGGGTCGCACGGTCAGTCCAGCCGCCATGGCGTGGCCTCCATGACGGACGAGCAGGTCGTCGCACTCCCGCAGGGCCGCGGCGAGGTCGAACCCTTCTATGCTCCGTCCCGAGCCCCGCCACTCGTGTCCGTCCCCGCCCAGGATCAGGGTGGGGCGGTAGAATTCCTGGAGGACCCGTGAGGCGACGATGCCAACGACGCCGACATGCCAGAGGAGTTGGCCCTCGACGATCACGTAGTCGGTGGCGGGATCGAACCGGCTGCGGATGGCGCCGACCACCTCGTCGGTGATGCCGCGTTCGAGGTTCTGGCGTTCGCGGTTCCGGGCATCGAGCGAGCGGGCGATGCTCTCGGCGGCGGCTTCGTCCGGGGTCAGGAGCAGATCCAGAGCTTCGGTGGCGTCTTCGAGCGGCCGGCGGCGTTGAGGCGGGGCAGCGCTGAAGCCGATTCCAACGTCCGATCTCCCCGCGGATGCCGGCCACCTCGGCCAGCGCCCGCACGCCCGGGCGGCGCCGGGTATTCAGTTGCTCGAGGCCGGCGGTGACGAGGATCCGGTTCTCGCCGGTCAACGGCACCAGGTCGGCGATGGTGCCCAACGCGACGAGATCGAGCAGGGGTTTGAGGTCGAAGTTCTCGGCGGTGGGCAGGCCCAGGGCACGACCTTGCTTGACCAGGCCGTGGGCCAGTTTGAAGGCGAGGCCCACGGAGCAGAGGGCCTGGATGGCGGCCGACCCCAACTGCGGGTTGACCATGGCCGCGGCCGGCGGCGCGGGTTGGGCGACCCGATGGTGGTCGAGGACAATCACGTCCACACCCTGGCTCTTGAGCCACGTAATCGTCTCGGTGGCGGTGGATCCGCAGTCCACCGCCAGCAGGAGCCGCACGGGGAAACGCTGGAGACAGTTGGCCACCGCGTCGCGCGTCAGGCCGTAGCCCTCATCGAGACGGTGCGGCAGGTAGGGTTCGACGCGCCAGCCCAACGGTCGAAGCACCTGCAGCAGCAGGGCCGTGGCGCTGACGCCGTCCACGTCGTAGTCACCAAAAATGCCGACCGGTTCGCCGGCCTCGCGGGCGCGCCAGAGGCGGGCCACGGCGCGCTCGAGGTTCGGGATCCGCTTCGGGTCATCGAGCTCCTTGAGACGCGGCCGGAGGAAAGAGGCGGCGCGCCCGGGGTCATCAAACCCCCGGTTCACCAGGCACTGGGCCAGCAAAGCCGACACCGCCAGGTCCGACTCGAGTCGGGCGGTCAGTCCCGGCTGAGCGGGTGCGATGCGCCATCGATGTTTCACAGGTGCAAACGGTGACGGAGCCAGGGGCTCCGCGGGCCGCGTTTCCGAACGAGAGTAGCGCAACCTGACGCGGGGGGCGAGAACCAAGACCAGGTAATCGTCGGCGCTGCTTACGCGGAACCGCCAGCGGGAGGACCCCACAAGGGTGGCACTTGCCCCGCCCGGGAGGGTCTTGTAGTTTCCCGCCCATGCTCAGGCGCCTGTGCGTGGTGGCCCTTGTGATGGCGGGATGGTCCAACGGTAGTTGGGCACTCGAGACGCTGGCGTTGAAAGACGGTGCGGCGATCACGGGGCGCATCCTGACCGAGAAACCGGAGCACTACGTGGTGGACCTTGGCTACACCGTGATTCTGGTGCCGAAAGGCGAGGTGATCCACCGCGGGGAGAGAGCAGAAGCGCCCGCTCCGGAGACGCCTGCTCCGAGCCCTACCGCTCCGGTCATCCCCGCGCCTTCAGTGGTTCCCAACGGAACGGACCTGTTTGTTGCGGCGGACGCACCGGGGCCCGAGTTCTCGGTGCGCGAGCTGGTGGCGCGTTTGGGGGAGGCCGTGGTGCAGGTGCGTACGCCCAGCGGTTTGGGCTCGGGTTTCTTCATCAACGAGGCCGGCTACCTGATCACGAATTTCCACGTGATCGAGGGGGAGACCCAGATCTCCGTCGAGGTCTACCATCGCGAGTCCAACCAACTCGAGCGCCGCTCCTACAAGGAGGTCCGGATCATCGCCATGAACAAGTTCCGCGACCTCGCGCTCCTGAGGGTCGAGGATGGCGGCCGGCGCACATTCGTCGCGGTTCCGCTGGGCCAAACCGATACCCTGGCGGTGGGCGAACGCGTGTTTGCCATCGGCAGCCCTCTGGGTCTGGAGCGGACGGTGACCGAGGGCATCATCAGCACGAAGACCCGGGAGATGCGGGGCGATCTGTACCTGCAGACCACCGCCCCGATCAACCAGGGCAACAGCGGTGGGCCGCTCTTCAATCTGCGCGGCGAGGTCGTGGGCGTCACCAACATGAAGATCACCTTCAGCGAAGGACTCGGCTTCGCCATCCCGGTTGAGGAGGTCCGCAACTTCCTGAAGCGTCGGGACGCCTTTGCGTTCGACAACAACAACCCCAGTTCCGGCTACCGGTATCTGGAACCTCCACGGCGACTCAAGGAGGGAGACGCGCCACCAGAAACCTGAGGCACTTGCGCGGCCGGCCTCGGGTCTGTGGTTCTGCGGCCCCGTGACGCCTTCCCGCCGCCTTCCACCGCAACCGCCTTCGATTCTCAGCAACCCGAAAACCAGCATTATGAAAATGTACCGCCACGGCTTTGTCGCCGCGTTCCTGGCCGCGTGTCTCTGGGGTGGGGCGGCCGCCACCCCGCCCGCACCTCAACTGCTCCCGCCGGACACGCTGGCGCTGTTGAGCATGCCCGACTGGAGCCAGATCCGGAGTTCGGCCGCGACCAGCCCGGTGCAACTCCTCTGGAATGATCCGCTCATGCGGCCGTTCCGCGACAAGCTCGTCAAGAAGCTCGAGACCGAGGTGTTCGCCAAGCTCGAGAAGGACACCGGCATCAAGCTCGCCGAATACGCCGAGTTGCTGCAGGGGCAATTGAGCCTGGCCATCACCCGCAACGGCTGGACCGGCACCCCCGATCCGCTCCCCGGACTGGTGCTGATTCTGGACGCGCGCGACAAGGCCCCCGTCCTCACTGCCAAACTCACCGACCTGCGCAAGCGGATCACCGACGCCGGGCAGACGCTCAAGACCGAGAAAGTGCGCGACATCGAATTCACCCGGCTCACCCTCAACCCGGACGCGGAGTCGGGTGCAGCGGAGGCTGGCTCCGTTCCCAAGCTCTCTCTCGCCTTCGGGCAGGTGGGCTCGGTGTTGGTCGCCGGCATGCACACGCGGGACCTCGAGCGCGTTGTCGGCCGTCTGGGCGGAGCCGGCATGCCTCACCTGGGCGAGGAAGCCGCCTTTGCCGCGGACCAGCAGGCGTTCTTCCGCGACACCCAGGTCTATGGCTGGATTCACTTCGCGCCCCTGGCCGAAGTCCTGACGAAGATCGCCACCACCGCGGCCGGGGCGGCCGGTGAGGATTCGCCCGTGCAGCCGGACAAACTGATCGGCGCGCTGGGGCTCAAAGGACTGAAGACGCTTGCTTTTGGGGCCCGCGACACCGCCGAGGGCAGCCTGGTGGATCTGAACCTGAACGCGCCTTCCGCCGAGCGCAAAGGGCTGCTGAAGTTGCTGACCACCGAGGCCAAGGACGCCGGCATCCCCGCCTTCGTCCCGGCCGACGCCGTGGCCTTCTGGCGCTGGCGCCTCGACGGCAAGAAGCTCTGGGCCACGCTGGAGGGGATGATGAACGAAATCCAGCCCGGCATCCTCGACTTCGTGGTGGCGCAACTGGACGCCGGCCTCAAGGAGCGCGACCCGAACTTGGACTTCAAGCGTAGCTTCATCCTCAACCTGGGCGATGACCTGATCGGCTACCAGAAGGCGCCGAAGAGCGCCGAGCCCAAGGACCTGCTTAGCCAGCCTTCCCTGTTCCTGCTGGGTTCCGCCAACGTCGACCCCTTGTTGAGTGCCCTGCGCTCCGCCCTCGCCCTCTTCCCCACGCCCATCAAGGACCGCGAGTTTCTGGGGCGCCGCATCTATACGCTCACGCTGCCTGACTTGACCGGATCCGGTTCTCCCAGCGAGCTCCATCTCGCCGCCAGTGGCGGGTATCTCGCGATCGCCGGGGAAGCCAGCACCCTCGAGGAATACCTGCGCAGCAGCGACACCAAGCCCAAGCCGCTGGCCGAAACGCCCGGCCTGCGCGAGGCTGCCCAGAAGCTTGGGGGCACCGGCTCCGGCTTGTTCGGCTTCCAGAACGACGCCGAACAACTCCGGCCCTACTGGGACGCGGTGCGCGCCAATCCGGGCCTGTTCTTCGGCCTCGCCACCGCGCAGAATCCGGCGCTCGGCGAGGCGCTCGGCGAGGACCAAAAGGAACTCGAACAGAAGGTCGCCGAGTGGGTCGATTTCGCCCTCCTGCCCGAGTTTTCGAAGGTGGCCAAGTATTTTCATCTGACCGTTTACACCGGGACCATGTCGAGCGGCGGATACACGCTGCGGACCTTCACGCCCCTGCCCCCGCAGCTCCGCCGGTAACAGGCCTGCCCCACAGGCTCACAAAGAAGGGCCCCGTGGATGCACGGGGCCCTTTCTCTTCCAGCCGGGTCGGTCCGGCAAAAACCGCCTCCCACAGGGCGGCGGTAAGCGTTCAGCTCAGGTCAGGATGCGGCGGGCTTCGTCCAGGAAGATGCCCTTGAAGTTCATCTCGAGAGTCTGCGGGTTGGTCGCCTTGGCCAACGCCTCCTTCTCGGTGACCCTGCCCTGCTTGACGAGGTTGAAGAGGGCCTGGTTGAAGGTCTGCATGCCGTCATCAACCCCAGTCTCGATGGCCGCCGGGAGTTTCTCGGTGCGGTTTTCCTCGAGGAGCTTTCGCACTGTGGGGGTGTTGATCATGATCTCGAGCGCGGGGATGACGCCCCCGCCGACCTTGCCGACCATGCGCTGGCAGACCACGGCGCGCAGCGTGGCGGCCAACTGGCGTCGCACCTGATCGCGCTCATCGGGCTTGAAGAAGTCGAGGATGCGCCCGATGGCCTGAGAGGCGTTCGTGGTGTGCAGGGTGGACAACACCAGGTGGCCGGTGTCCGCCGCGTTGATGGCGGCCATGAAGCTGATGGCGTCCCGCATCTCGCCGACCATGATGATGTCCGGGTCCTGGCGGAGGATGTGCTTGAGGCCCATCTCGAAGGAGAGCGAATCCAGCCCGATCTCGCGCTGCTCGATCACCGACTGGTTGTCCTCGAACACGTACTCGATGGGGTCTTCGAGGGTGATGATGTGCTTCTTGAAGCCGGTGTTGATGTGCTCCACCATCGCGGCGAGCGTCGTGGACTTGCCGCAGCCGGTGGAACCGGAGATCAGCAGGATGCCGCGGGGCGATTCCGCCAACCCCTTGAGCGTGGGCAATAGATTCAGCTCTTCAAAGCTGGGCACCTTGACCTTGACATAACGCATGGCCAGGCACCACTGCCCCTTCTGCTGAAAGACGTTGGTCCGGAACCGGCCCACCCCCGGCACGGCGTAGGAAAAGTCCACCTCGCGATCGGTGTCCAAACGCATCCGCGCATGGCGCGGCACGATCGCGTCCACCACCCGGTCCAGCCACTCCTGGGTGGGCACGGGCGCCTCGATGGCGACCAGTTGCCGGTTGATGCGGAAGATGATCGGCCCGTCAATCTTGACGTGCACGTCCGAGGCGCCGCCGTCGATGGCGGTCTGCAGGATCCGGTGAAAGAGTTCCATCGCGGGAGCCGGGCGGTGGCGCTAGGTCGCCGAGGCGAGGGCCAGTTCTTGAAGGTGCTGCTGCGATTGGGCCGAGAGCCCCAGAAGGAGCACCGAGATCGTGTAGCCCGTGTGCCGGTCGCCGGTGCAGTCCACCACCACGCCGCTGCCCCGCAACGGCCGCCGCGCCAGGGGCGACTGCAGATCCACCGTCACTTCCGCCCAGAGCGGCAGCGGCCGCAGGGAGAGGAATTCGAGACCGCTCTTGCGGATCACCACCTCCTGCTCCGAGAGCAGCAGCCGGGTCTGACCCGAGGCCACCGTCACGGGCTGGAAGGCGTTCAGCGTGTCGATTTTACTGGGCGACATAAGCAACGGCGAAAATCTACCATGGATCATCAGGCCGTCAATGATTCTGGTTCACCATTCGATGACAGCCGCACCCCAGGTGAAACCGGCCCCGAACACCACCAAGAGGATCAAGTCACCCCGCTGGACACGGCCACAGGCGACCGCCTCGTCCAGCGCCAGGGCCACGGAGGCGGCCGACGTGTTGCCGTAGCGATCCAGGTTGATGAACACCTGCTCGGGCCGTGCCCCGAGACGCTCCGACACCGCCTCGATGATGCGGCGGTTGGCCTGATGTGGAATCACGCAGGCGATCTGCGAGATGTCCAGTTCACAGCGCGTCAGCGCTTCCTTGCCCGCCGCCAGCATGGCTTGAACCGCGTACTTGAACGTCTCCCGCCCGTCCATCCGGATATAATGCTGCCGCTGCGCCAGTGACTGGGTGGATGCCGGCAGTCGACTGCCGCCGCCCGGTACGCACAACACGTCCCCCTTGCTGCCATCCGCGCCCAGACACACCGTCAGCAGACCGTGCGAGCCCGGCCGGTTCTGCAGGATGGCGGCGCCGGCGCCGTCGCCGAACAGCACGCAGGTGTTCCGGTCCGCCCAATCCACCACGCTGGTGAGCTTGTCCGCCCCGATCACCAACACGGTGTCGTAGGTGCGCGACATGATGAACTGCTGGCCGATCTCGAGGGCGTAGATGAATCCCGAGCAGGCCGCCTCGATGTCGAAGGCCGCGGCGCGTTTCGCCCCGATCTTCTGCTGCACCAGACAGGAGGTGGAGGGAAACGGCATGTCCGGCGTCACCGTGGCGGTGATGATCAGGTCGATCTGATCCGCCGAAACCTGGGCGTTGGCCATGGCCCTCTGCGCTGCCTTGGCCGCCAGGTCGGAGGTGGCCTCCCCGGCCGCAGCTTGCCGACGCTCCTTGATCCCGGTGCGCGTGAAGATCCACTCGTCCGAGGTCTCCACCAACTGTTCGAGATCCGCGTTGGTGACAACCCGCTCGGGCACGTACGCACCAACGGCGGCGATCGAGCAGGGGCGGCCTAGGTAGTTGTGACGGGCGCGGGGGTTGCGGAAGGGTTTCCGGGCACTCGTGGTCATGGGACGGAGAGCGGGACCGCCCGGAGTCCGGGCTGGAAGAGAGCGGCGGCGGCCGCGACGTCGCGGACGATGATCTGGTTGACCTTGTGTTGCACCACGCGAACGGTCTGGCCGATCGCATTCATGATGGCCCGCTCGCGGGACCCGCCGTGCGCGATAATCACGTTGCCGTTGAGACCCAGCAGGGGCGCGCCACCGTGGGTCTCGGGATCCACCCGCTGCTTCATCGTCCGGAAGGCGCCCTTCGCCAGCAGAGCCCCCAACTGCCGCTTCGGCGTCTTGGTCAGTTCCTTGCGCAGCCACTTGAAGATGCTGGTGGCCAGGCTCTCGCAGGTCTTCAGGACGATGTTCCCCACAAACCCATCGCAGACCACGACATCGACCCCGTTGTCGAAAAGGTCATGCCCCTCGATGTTCCCGATGAAATTGATCGGCAGTTGCTTGCAGAGCTTGAAGGTCTCCTGGGTCAGATCGTTCCCCTTCACGTCCTCCGTCCCCACGCTGAGCAGCCCCACCCGGGGCCGGGCATAGCCCAGCACCTCGCGCGAATAGACACTGCCCATGACGGCGAACTGCGCCAGATGGTCCGGTCGGCACTCGACATTGGCCCCGGCATCCACCAGCACGAAATCATTCTCCGGTGCCGGTATCACCGCCAGAATAGCCGGCCGGTCGATGCCCGCCAACCGCCTCAGCTTGATGGTCGAGGCCGTCACCACCCCCCCGGTGTTCCCGGGTGAAACCAGGGCTTCGGCCTGTCCGCTCTTGAGGAGCTCGACCGCGCGCACCACCGAGGCATCCTTCTTGCGTCGCAGGGCCACCACGGGCTTGTCCTCCATGGTCAACACCTCGCTGGCGTGGACCACCTCAATCCGGGAATCCACCGCCGACCCATGACCCAGCGAGGCTTTGATGTCCGCCTGTTGCCCGACCAGGTACAGGGTCGTGATGGCGGGATTGGACCGGAGAGCCTGCCGGGCGCCGTCCACTACCACGCCGCAGCCGTGGTCACCCCCCATGACATCCACTGCTATGCGCATAGGCCAACCCCACGACGAGCCTCCTCGACGCGCGGCGCAAACTCCCGGAACACCCTATCCCTGGGCCTTGACCGTCAGGACCTGCCGTCCCTTGTAATGACCGCAGGCGGGACAGGCCCGGTGCGGCACGTACGGCGCCGCGCACTGGGGACAGAGACTGACTTGAGGCAGCGTGAGCACGCTGTTGTAAGCCCGACGCTGACGCTGGCGGCTGTGCGAAGGTTTTCGTTTCGGAACACCCATATCAATTGATCTCGGTCACTAAAACTTCAGCCGCTCCAACGCCGCCCACACCGACACTCCGCCCGGCTGCTGACTGGCGGTGTCCGGAACTTTCACCTCAGGGGGCGGCGCTGCTGGCAAGCCGCCGCACCCGGGATCACACAACGGATGTTGCGGAAGCGCGAGGAGAGTATCTTCGCGAACAAAAGGCGTCAAGTCCACCGCGTCGTTCACCACCGGCACACGGTCCTCCCCCTCCAGCGGCAACAGCACCGACCAGCCCTCGATCACGATCCGCCGGCGGAAGGTCTTGAGACACCGCGCGCACTCGCAGGTCACGTCCGTCTCGAGTCGCCCTGTCACGAGGATCGCAGCCGCCTGTGCCTGCACTTCCACCGCGTAGCGAAGGGGTGTGTCCACGCGCACCAGATCCTGCGCCGTCTCGCCCGCTGCCAGTTCCTCCACCTCCAGCTCCCCGCTCAGGTGAGCCGGATGCCGACTCAGATTTCCCAGATGGACCAGCAGTGACATGGGCCGAAGGGGTGGTGAATCCCACGCCGGGCCGCCCCACCGGGAGGCCCTCGTGAGGGCGTCTCATCCCGAAGCGGCGGATGGCGCCGGCGGCAGCACACAGCCGTAGTGCCGGAGCAAGGCGCGATGCACGGAAGGGGGAACGAACGCGCTGACATCCCCTCCGAGCCGGCAAATCTCCTTCACGATCCGCGAGCTGAGGAAAATGTACGTGTCCCGGGGCATCACAAAAATCGTCTCGATCGACTCGTCCATCCGACGGTTGATCAGCGCCAACTGAAACTCGAACTCGAAATCGGAGACCGCCCGCAAACCCCGGATCACGGCGTTCGCCCGCCGGCGGCGGGCGTACTCAATCAACAGGCCCTTAAAACTGTCCGTCTCAACGTTGGGCCAGCAACGCACGGCCTCGCTAACCAGCGCGCGCCGCTCCTCCAGGGTGAACAGTGGTTGCTTGGCGTCGTTTTCCGCCACCGCCACGATGACCTTCTCGAAGAGGCGGGTGGCGCGCTGCACCACATCAAGGTGCCCGTTGGTCACCGGGTCGAAGCTCCCCGGATAGATCACCGTGCGCATCGGTCCAGCATCTGACAACCCGAGGCCAGTTCTTCCGCAGGGGCGGTTCCAGCCCTGGCTTTGATCCGGCCCAAAAAGGAACCCGGAGCCAGCGAGGCTCCGGGTTCACGACGAATCCTGGCCTTGCGATTCTAATGACGCACCGCGGCGCGCATTGAGGACGTGCCTCGAACAGCTTAGTCCCCGCCCCCGTCGCCGTCGCCGTCGCCATCGCCGTCGCCAGGTCCGAACGGTGCCGGACCGAACGGCGTGGTCGGGCTGTACACCGGCGGCATACCGAAAGGCTGGGCGATGGGATCGCCTTCACCCGGCGCGGCGAACGGCCTGGCAAAGGCCGCCCAGGAAGGAACCGGCGCGTACAGGCTCCCGGCCGGCGCATCGCCCGTTGCCACGGCTCCGCCCCCGAACTGACGCGTGGCCACCGCGATCTCCTCCGACACGCTCGGCAGGGTCTCGATCACGCCCCCGCGGTTGCTGTTCAGGCTGGGCTCGAAGGTGTAACCCGGGCGTACCACGAAGTCAGTCGGGGCAGTGGCACCCGGGGCAACGTAGTTGATGTAACCCGGACCGTCCTCGAACGAGCACTCGCCGCGGGCGGACACTTGGTACTTCGTGCCCCGCACGCCGACGGTTCCGACCGGCGTCATAATCTCGTACCGGGATGCGGCGCTCATCTTGCGGACTTCACCCTGCAGCTTACCGGTGCGGAGGCCCAATTCGGTGGTGACGATGGTCTCCCCCGCGCCGCCTTGAATGTCCAGCGTCTTCAGGGTCATCTCGGAATCGGGCGTGACACGGACATAAGGGCCATTCTTGCCGAGATACAAGTCCACCACGCCCAGGCTGTCCGTCCGGATCACGGTGCCCGGAGCGAGTTCAGCACCAGCCTTCGCGTCCACCCAGCTCGCGCCGTCCGTGCTGTATCTCGCGCTGCCGGCCCGCACCGAATCAATTCGGGCACTGCCCGTCGCTGCCAATGCGGTCACGCCGAAAGCCATTGCTCCGCAGGCGAGCAGAGCCGGTAGAAATCGCAAATGTTGCTTCATAAATGACTCCGAAACAGTTGAGTGCCAATAAACCGAACTGACGTGAGCGCAGTCTATTTGTCGCGAACAGGTTGTCAATCGCATATTCCACGATTTTCCGCAGCGCCAACGCGCTGCTCCTCCCTCCCGCCCCACCGCAGCCCCGTCCGCCCCGGCGGCCGCGCGCGCTCGACCGGTTTACTCCCGCAACCCGCCCGGCTCACCACCCGACGCCCAGCGGGCCAGAAGTCGCGCCGCCCGCCGGGCACCCGCCGGGTCGTGGTGCTGTCGGGCCCATTCCTCGACCACCTGAGGATCGGGCAGGTGCTGGCGGTCAAACGATTCGAGGCAGGCCCAGGCAAATTCCCGGACGGCTTCGTCCTCATCCCCCAACAACCCGGCGCAATGCCGCGCCTGCACGGCGGGATCCTTGGACCGCCTCTCCACCCCGGCCACCACCTCGGTCGCCGTCACGCCCACGTGCACCAGGACGATGAAGGCGTAGGCCCGGATGTCATGTTCCGGATGGCAAAACGCCCCGATCAACTGCGGCAGCACCGGCCGGGCATTGGTCCCGAGCGCGACCAGCCCGTGGCAGGCCTCAAGCCGCCACCGCGGTGCGCGGCTCTCCACGCCGAGCAGCCGGGGAAACCGGTTCGCCAGGCCGGGAGCATAGGTCGCTGTCCGTCGCCCCACCGTGCGATGGTACAGCGAATCCCGGGCGACCAGGCCGGCTGCCAGACGCGCCAGCTCCGGTCCCGCCTCCGCGGAAACCGGGGCTGGGCGCCACGCCCAAGTCAGCGCCGCGGCCACCCCGATCATCCCCAGCAGCCCCCCACGCCGTAGGAGCCGAGGTAACAAGGCTCTGCCCACCCTTCACCTCCCGCGGATGGGTTCTGGAATGGCGGCGCCGTCTTTGCGCGGGTCGCTGGCGCCCAGGTTCTGCCCTGTTCCGAAATCCCGCGCTACAGCCTGGCCACCGCCCACAGCATCGGCGAACGCCTCGAGGACCCGGACCGTGTGCCCTTGGGCTTCAAGCGTCCTGATCACTTCCCCCGGGACGCGCGATTCGATCTGCACATCCGTGCCCGTGAAGGTCATTTTGGTGAACCGCGGCGCTTCGAGGGCGGCTTGCAGGTTCAGGCCGTGATCCACCACATTCGCGACAAACTGGGCGTGCGCCTGGGCCTGATTCCAGCCGCCCATGATCCCGAACGCGATGCGCAGATCCCCGCGACTCAGGAACCCGGGAATGATCGTATGCAGTGGTCGCTTGCGCGGGGCCAGGACGTTCGGATGGTCCCGCTGCCAGGTGAACAGAGCGCCGCGGTTCTGGAGGCCGAACCCCGTTCCCGCCGCCACCAGTCCCGAGCCGAAGCCTTCGTAGTTGCTCTGGATCAGCGAAACCAGGTTGCCTTCACGGTCGACCGCGCAGAGGTACGTCGTGTCACCCCCGTGGCCCGGAGGTTGACCGGCCGGCACTTCGCTCGCCGCCTGTTCGGGATTGATGGCCTTGGCCCGCTCGCCTGCGTATGCCTTGTCCAGCAAGCCTGTCACCGGGATGCGGTTGCGGCGGGGATCGGCCACGTAACGCAGCAGATCGGCATAGGCCAGCTTCTTGGCTTCGATCATGGCATGCCAGCGCCGCGGATCCTCCCGACCCCAGGCGCCGAGCGGGAAGGGCTCGCACAGGTTGAGCATCATCAGGGCGGCGATCCCCTGGCCGGCCGGCGGTATTTCGTAGACGGTCCAACCCCGGTAGGTCGTGGCAATGGGAGCCACCCAGTCCGGGCGATACTCGCTCAGATCAGCGGCATCAAGCCGGCCCCCGTGCTCCCGCCAGCAGGCCAGCAGCCGCCGGGCAACCGGACCCTCGTAGAAGGCGCGGCGGCCACCGCGGGCAACCTGTCGCAAGGACCACGCCAGATCCGGATTCCGAAACCGTTCCCCCGCGGCGGGCCCGCGACCGTCGACCAGGAAGGTCCGGGCGGCCTCGGGGTCCCGGCTCAGCCGCTGCTCGCTGCTCTTCCAGTAACCGGCGACGATGTCGCTGACGGGGAACCCTTCCTCGGCGATGCGGATGGCGGGGTCGAGAACGCGGGCGAGTGGGCGTCGTCCCAGCCGCTGCCCCAGCGCTTCCCAGCCGGCCACCACGCCCGGGACGGTGATCGCGTGAATGCCCCGTTGCGGCATGTTCGTGAAGCCAAGGCTCTCGAGCAACGGAATGGTCAGCCCGGCAGGCGCCCACCCGCTGGCATCCAGCCCGTGGAGCTGGCCGGTCCGGGCTTCGTACACCAGCGCGAACAAGTCACCGCCCAGCCCGCACGTCATGGGCGCGACCACGCCCATCACCGCGTTGGCGGCAATGGCGGCGTCCACCGCATTCCCCCCTTCGGCGAGGACCTGGGCGCCGGCTTGCGAGGCGAGGGGGTGTTCGCTCGCGACGATTCCGCGATGCGACCGGACGAGCGAGCGACCCTGGACGCGTTCCGCCGCGAGCCCATCCCCCGGGAGTCCCCCGAGCAAGAGGCACGCGGCCACCACCCCGCCTCGAGCGGCGAACCTGAGCTTCATCATGACGAAACGCTAGCGCGACACGCCCGCCACGACCAGCCGAATTCCAAAGGGGTCAGTTCTTGACTTTGTCATCTCGCGGCGAATGGGCGGCTTGGTCTGGGACACGTTCCTCCCGTGCGAACCCCGAAGATGACAAAGTCAAGAACTGACCCCTTCGAAAGGTCTTTGGGATTGCCGCCAATCGTGACACTGTGCCAGCATCGGATCTAATCACCAAACGACCGGCGAGGTATGGAGATGATCCGTTGCGGGCAACACCTTCGCGGTCAAGAGGTCGATTTCGACCCGGCACGCTCCGACGTATGAACCCGAATCCTTTGAACCAACTCCTCCACGACCGCTGCCAAACGGCGCGTCGCTGCAGGTGTCAACCGTGGCGATCGCTCGGCCTGCTGGCCTTGGGGTGCGTGGGCGCGGGGGCGACGTTGCGCGGTGCGGAGACTGACTACTACCGGGATCCGCCCGGCTGTGCGTGGGGGACGCTGATCCAGACGAACATCAGCGCGACGTCGATCGCTGCGCTGCCGGATGGGTACGTCGTCTCGGGCACGGTCCGTGTCCTGGAGGCGAGCCCGGGCATCGGCAGTTGGGGATTCGTGGCGGAACTCGGTGACGACACCGGCGCTGTGCGCCGGGAGGCGGATTTTCACACCGATTCGGATCCGACCTCGGCGGAGGCGATCGTCCCGTTGTTTACGCCGACGGGCACGCCGGACGGCTACGTGCTGGTGGGAGGGAAGCAGCACTTCATCTCGGACCCGACCGATCCGCGCAAGCAGTGGAATCTGCCCTGGCTCTGGCTGGTGCGACTGGACACCAGCCTGGTGCGGCAATGGGAGACGATGCACGGCGCGATGGGGCACGACCTCATCGGACAGGCGGTCGTGGCGGAGCCAGGGGGATATCTCGTCGGGGCGGTGGATGCCTGGGTTCCGGCGGCATCGGTGGGATGGCTGGGGCGGTTGGATGCGGCGGGGGCGCTGGTGGGCGCACCTTTGACACCGATCGGCTGCGAAGGCGTCTTTGCGGTCGAGCCTGCCCTGGACGGCGGATATGTGGTGGCCACCGACTGCGGCTTGCTCAAGGTGGACCGCTCCCTGGCGGCGGAATGGACCGCCGATCCCCGGGAGGGCGCGAGCCAGGTCTGGAACCGTTATCACGCCGTGAAGCAGGCGCCTGACGGCGGCTTCGTGGCCGTGGGTTCGCGCGTGCGGCACACCGCCGGCGTGCCGGTGTATGAAGGCATGGTCCTGACCTGGGTCACGGGTGGTGGTGAGATCATATGGCAGCGGCATGATACCAATGTGATCGGGAACGACCTGCTGGTCTTGGCAGACGGGCGTCTGCTGGTCGCCGGGACGCATCTGGCAGGACGCAACGGCGGTGCCGACGCGTGGTTGATGCAGGTGGGGCCGGACAGCGCGACGCAGTGGCAGAAGTTCCTGGGCCAGGAGACGGACGAGGCAGCACGGTCGCTGGTCGCGGCGGCCGACGGGGAGGGTTGGGCCCTGCTGGGCGAGGCGGTGCTCGGTGGCACCCGGCGGATGTGGGTGACGCGGCTGAGGGGCGGGCTGCAGGCGCCCGTGCCGGCGTTCACGTTCCGGCCGGCTGACCCGCTGTTCGTCGATCAGGCAGTGACCTTCGACGCCTCGGCGTCCACCGCACCCGGCAGCGCGGTGGTGGCCTGGGAGTGGAGTTTCGGGGATGGTGTTGAGGCTAGCGGCACTGTGGTCGAGCACCGCTACCGCGACCGTGGAGTCTACCCCGTCACCCTCACCGTGATGAACCGCGACGGATTGTGGGTATCGACAGCCCGGGACGTGGTCGTCACCGGACTGCAGATGCAATGGGAACGGTATTTCGGCGGTGACTTCGTGGATACGGCGGTCTCGATCGTGGAGGCGCGCGATGGCGGCTTCATGCTGTGCGGGTCCAAGTTCAACCGGCGCGCGAACAAGGGGGGCATTTGGGCGCTCAAGACCGATCGGCGCGGGCGGCTCGACTGGGAGAAGATGATCGAAGATCCGACCGGGAGAGGTGCCGAGGAAGACGGACGCTGCATCATCCGGGCGCACGACACCGGGTACGTGATCGCCGGGGACTTCCAGGAGTTGTACGACCCGCCCTTTGCCTGGTTCAACAGCGCCTGGCTGCTCAAGATCGATGAAGCCGGCGAACTCGTCTGGCCCGGCCGGGTTTTCGGCGAGACGTACCGCGACGAGACCGCCTGGTGCGTGGCAGCCACGCCCGACGGCGGGTACATCGTCGCTGGCGGCCAGGATGCGGCCGGGACCGACCGCACGAACGGCTGGCTCGTGAAGACCGACGCCGAAGGCAATGCCCAGTGGAGCCGGATACTCGAGAGCGATTCGCGGCTGGGCTTCCGCTGGGTGGCGCTTGCCTCCGACGGCGGTTATTGGGCGACGGGGGGCACGGGCTCGGACGCGGCGTCGGAGCCTTGCTGGGTGTACCGCATTCGGAGCGACGGCACGCCGGAATGGTCGCTCGACACGCCGGGAAGGGCCAGCGGCGGCGGTTCGTGCTGGATCACCGAATCGTCCAGCGGGGGGTGCGTGGTCCTCGGGACCACGCGAGGAGACATCGCAAGGTTTGAGATCGACGCGGCGGGCCACCTCCTGTCCACCAAGACCTGGGCTGCGTCCCCCGCGGTGACCCGCACCGACCTCCCGAACGGTGTCACTCGAACCCTCGACGGGGGATCCCTGATCGTCGGTTGGAGCAGCGTCCCGGAACCCAGCGGCTACTACGGAAGTCGCGAAGTCACCCTCATCAAGACCGGGCCGGACGGCGAGACGCACTGGATCGAGTATTTGCCCGGCACGTACCGCGTCAACGAAGTGGGCTACGCCGCGCTGGCCCTCGATGATGGGAGTTACGTGATTCTTGCCCGCAAGCTGCCGGAGACCGAGCCAAGAAGCACCACGCCGGTGTGGCTGTTCCGACTGGCGCCAAACCTTCCCCCCACCGCGCTCATGGACCGGACCCCATCAGGCACCGTCCCGGGGGTGCCGGTGCAGTTCTCCGGGGAGCGGTCCGTGGACCACGACGGGTCGATCACCCTGCACGAGTGGGCCTTCGGCGACGGCGCCGTGGCCACCGGCGGCCGGGTGGAGCACGCCTTCGCCAGCGTCGGGACGTTCCCGGTGACGCTGACGGTAGTGGATGACGACGGCGGCGAAAATGCGGTTACGAACCTAATGCCGGTGGCTGGGGTCGTGGCCCGGACCTCGGGCGCGACCGTCGGGTTCGCCGATGTCACGGCCGATCCGGCGAGCGATCCCGCGCATTACCCTCAGGAAGGTGCCCCCGCGGGTATCGACTGGGCGACGGCCTGCGCGTTCCAACTGGAAGCCACCGGGGGCAACGGCCGGTACCGCTTTCTGATCGTCTTTCCCGCACCCTTTCCCGTGGGCGCGCACCTCTACAAGCTGCCCGATTGGGAGGAGGTGGCTTACACCGTCGTGGACCCGTATTCGATCGAGGTGGAGCTGCGCCTTGCGGGCGGGGGGCTCGATCCTGCGTTCGTGCTCGCCCGAAGACTCCCGGTCTGCCTCGTCACCGCCTTCTCCCTGGCCGGCGACGGTCGGTTGTCCCTGTCGTTCACCACCGAGAGCGGGGCGCGCTACCGGGTCCTCCGCAGTGCCGGACTGGCGCCGGCGAACTGGGAGGCGGTTCCGGCTGCCCGTACCCCGGCCGGCGCGCTCGAAGTCGGCGCCCTGACCGGAGCGGGTGTGTCTGCCACCCTCTATGTGGAACGGGGCATGGACCAACGGGCTTACTTCCGGATTGCGAGTGGGCCCTGAGCGACAAGGGGTCAGTTCTGTACTTTGTCATCTCGCGGCGGAAATGCAGATCGCCCGGGGAGACGTTCTTCCGGCGCGGACCCGAGAGATGACAAAGTCAAGAACTGACCCCTTTGCTGATTATGTCGGACACAACTCGGCCTGAGTCGATCCGGGAGGCGGCACGCGGGGGTTGGTTTGGCCCCACGCATTGGACCGTCGTGCTTGCGGCGGGCCGGGACGAAGGACCGGACGCCCTGCGAGCGCGGGAGGAGCTGTGCCGGGCTTACTGGCAGCCCGTGTACTGCTACCTGCGGCGTTGTGGACGGGGGGTGCACGACGCCGAGGACCTGACGCAGGGCTTCTTCGCCCATCTCCTCGAGCAGAACGCGTTCGCGAAGGCCGATCCCGCGCGGGGGCGCTTCCGCTCGTTCCTGTTGACGGCGTTGCGCCACTACGCGGCCGACGAACAGGGCCGGGCGCGTTCGGTGAAGCGCGGCCACGGGCGACCGCTTCTGTCGCTGGACCACGATGTCGTGGAGGAGCGGTTCTTGCGAGACCCGTACCCCAATGCAACCGGCGAGGTGCTGTTTGACCAACGGTGGGCCACCGGAGTGTTGGAGCAGGCCCTGGCCAGGCTCCGGGCGGACTGCCAGCGCCGCCACCGCCTCGAGGAGTTCGAGCAGTTGAAGCGTTTTCTGGCGCAGGAGGGCAGCGCGGCGGAGTACGCGGCGGTGGGGGAGGTTCTGCACCGGACCCCGGCCGCGGTGCGGATGGCCGCGTGCCGGATGCGCGACGATTTCCGCCGGAGGGTGCGGGCGGAGCTGGCCCGGCTGGTGTCCTCGCCCGCCGAGGTTGAGGAAGAACTGCGGCATCTTTGCGTGGTGTTGACCCACGGATCGTGAGCGCGTTACCCCGGTGTTCGGCGTGTGGTGGGTGGCTCGACGAGCGTGCCCTGGAAGGGCTCTGCCCGGCGTGCGTGACCCGCACCACTTTGATCGAGGTGACGGCCGCGGGCCAGCCCGGGGCCCCTCGACCGTTCACCGCGGTCCAGCCGCCGGAGGAAGCCGTCTCCCGGGATCCGGAAGCCGGGAAGTTTGGGGACTACCATCTGGAAGTGGAACTCGGGCGGGGCGGCATGGGCGTGGTGTACCGCGCGCGGCAGGCGAGCCTGAATCGGGTCGTGGCGCTGAAGCTGCTGCCACCCGGCCCTTTCGCCAGCGAGGAACTGGTGGTCCGCTTCCGCGCCGAAGCCCAGGCGGCGGCGGCGTTGCAGCACCCCCACATCGTGCGCATCCACGAAGTGGGGCAGCACCAGGGGCAGCATTACTTCTCGATGGACCTGATCCAGGGACGAAGCCTGGCGGAAGTGGGGGCGGGCTCTGCCCTGGCCCCGACGGCCGCGGCCCGCTATGTGCGTCTGGCCGCCGAGGCCATCCATTACGCGCACGGACAGGGTGTACTGCACCGCGACCTCAAGCCCTCCAACATCCTGATCGCGGCCGATGACACGCCGCGGATCACGGACTTCGGCCTGGCCAAGCGGCTCTCGGCCGAAAGCGATGTCACGCTCTCGGGTCAGGTCCTCGGTTCGCCGGGGTATCTGTCGCCCGAACAGGCTGCCGGGACCCGCGGGATGGTGGGCGTGGCCAGTGACGTCTACGGCTTGGGAGCGGTGCTCTACCATCTGCTGACCGGGGTGCCGCCCTTCCAGGCGGACAACCTCAGCGAGCTTCTGCGGGCGGTCATCGAGGAGGAACCGGTCCCCGTGCGCACGCGGAATCGGGCGGTTCCCCGGGACCTGGAAACCGTCTGTCTCACCTGTCTTCGCAAACAACCGGCGACGCGTTACGCCTCTGCCCAGGCGTTGGCTGAGGACCTCGCGCGGTGGGAGGCGGGGCGACCCGTCCGGGCGCGCCCGACCGGCCTGGCTGGCCGCCTGTTTCGTTGGGGGCGCCGGCAACCGGTTCCCGCGACTGCCGTCGTCACGCTGGCCGTGGCCGCCCTGCCGTTTGCCGGGAGTCTCGGGCTCCACCGTCTCGGGGTCTGGCGCCTCGAGCGTGCCAATGAGCACGTCTATATCCGCGTGGGGCATGACTTGTTTCGGACCGATCCCCTGGGGAGAACCTGGCAACCGTTGCCCATCCAGGGAATGCACGTGGACGTGTCTCCGGACGGCCGGCGCCTTGGCTACGTGCGCTTGGGGCGCGTCTATGTGAGCCGGCTGGACGGATCCGGCGAACGGCAAGTGGCGGGGGACGCGGCGGACGTGCGCTGGCTCGACCGGGACACGGTGCTTTACGAGCCGACGGACCTGACGGGTGTCTGGGCGGTGGACGTGCACACCTGTGTTCGGCGGCAACTCTTCGACTGGAAGGCGATCACCCCGCACGGCATCCATGGGGGGTTGAGCCTGTCGCCGGACCGCTCCCGGTTTGCAGCCAACCCCCAAAACGGTTTCGACGTACCGACCCAGGATGTTCTCGTGTGCGACCTCCGCGGTAGCAGCGTGGGCACGGTCTGGGCCGACACGCCGGACACCACGATGGACGCGTGTCCGGTCTGGCTCGGCGGCGAGCGCGTCGTGTGGTGCCGCTTTGCGCGGCCGGGCGTGGATGTGTCCGAAACGGCGATTGTGGCGGCACGGGTCGGCGACACCCATTACGAGACTCTGACGGAATGGGGGGACATCCAGTACCCGGTTGCCGCTTCGCCTGATGGTTCCCGGATTCTGTTCGTCAAGACCTTCCCTGGCGACGACGGCCACCTCGAATTCTGGATCATGGACGCCGACGGAGGGAACGCGCGGCGGTTCCTGGATCGGACCTTCCCGCGGGGTGGTTTGGGGATCCTGGGCGCGTGCTGGTGGGCGCGTTCGCCCGAGTAGTGGCGCTTCGGACCCTGGAGCTCGTGCCCGCGCCATCGTACTCCGGTATGCCCGGCAGATTCCCTGTGATCGTGGCGGGGTTTTCCCGTAGTAGGGAGCGCGGCCCCTGTGGTCGCGGGGAAAGGACCTTCCGATGTGTGCCATCTTCTTCCGGACCGGAGGCGTGGCGTTGGTGGCGGTTTTCGCGTGGGCGGAAACGGTCTCTGCCGAAACGCGCTACGTGGATCAGCGGTATGGACCGGGCGGCGACGGCAGCCGCGCCCGGCCGTACGCGACGATCCAGCAGGCGTTGGACGACCAGACCGCGACCGAGGTCTGCGTGTACCCGGGCACCTACTCGGAGCGGTTGACCGTGGCCAAGAGCCTCCGCCTCTATGGCTATGATGGCCCGCTGACCACGCGGGTGGAAGCGGCGAGCGGAGGCGACACCTTGACCGTCGGCGAGGGGTTTGTCGTGTCCGTCGAAGGGCTGACGCTCTCCTCCGGGCGCTACGGGGTCTTCTGCGAAAGTCACGGGAGCCTGTATCTGCGCAACTGCGTGGTTTGCGGCAATACCGCTCACGGCATTTACGTGGGTCGCAAGAGCTGCAGCAACACGCCCCGGGTCTGGATCCTGAACTGCGTGGTCGCCCGCAACGGTGGCAGTGGGCTCTATCTCAACATGACCGGGCATTGCGAACCGGGCTACGCGGAGGTGACCGCCCTCAACAACATCTTCACCGGCAATGACGGGTTCGGGGTGGGCGATGCCGGATGGGCTTTCGACACCCACCGGATCACCCTCGACTACAACGACTCCGTCGATAACACGGCCGGCGGTTACTCGCCGCTCTTCGGTCCCGGACGCCGGGTGCCCGTCGGGGCGCACGCGCTGGCGGTCGCGCCCGAGTTCGTGGGCGGGGCCGAGGTCATGTGCAACATGGACTTCCGTTTGGTGCCGGCCTCCCCCCTTCGCGAGGCGGGCCATCCGGGCATTGGATTCCTGGATCCGGACGGCACCCGCAACGACCTCGGCGCGTATGGCGGGCCGGGGGCGCGGACGTTTTACACGATGCCCAACGACGGCCCGTTCGTGCGGGACGTGAGCATTGATCAGGGCATCATCCCGAAGGGGGAGACGTTCACGCTGCGGGCCACGGGGGCGGTGCGGTAGGCGGAGTATCTCGCGTCCTCGGCATGAAACGGCAACAGACGGTAGGCGCCGACGTGAGGAGGCGTTGTGGTAGGCGCCGACGTGAGGAAGCGAAGGGTATTGACCCCGGCCCACAGCGCCTCCTCACGTCGGCGCCTACGGCAGGCAGGAGATGTTCCGTTTAGGCGGGGAATCGTTCCAACGCGAGCGGGGCGTTCCGTGAGGCTATGAGACCAATTCTTGCTGCAGGCGCGGCGATCACCGGCCGGGAGCGCGTGTGCCGGGGCGCGCGTCGACTCGCCCTTCTTGGCTTGGTCGCCGGGGTCTTTAGCCCGGGTTGCAGCGGTGGTTCGATCGCGCGGGCGGAGTACCGCCTGGACGGCGGCGTGGCCGAACCGCTGGCCGCTGTGGCGACGAACACGCAGCCGGCCTTTCAGGAAACCAGCTTTGTCGCGACTGTCCCGACCGCGCATTTGAGCGTGGGGCCTCACTGGGTGGAGGTCCGCATGCAGAATGAAGAGGGCGTGTGGTGCGCGTGGCAGGGACAGTGGATCCGGGTTGCGGGAGACACCCGCCTGAGCGCGGCCGAGTGGTTCGTGGACACCGATCCCGGCCCGGGTCGCGGCACGCCCATCCCGCAACCCGCCGACGGTCGCTGGGATTCCGGCCAGGGAGAACTGGTCGTTGAACAGGCGACGGTCGATGCCCTGGCGGTGGGGCGCCACCGCCTCTTCGTCCGCGCCCGCGACTCGAACGGCGACTGGGGGCTCGTAAGCAGCACCACCTTTCACGTGGCCGAGCCGCTAAGGTTGGTGGCGGCCGAGTGGACGCGCGCAGAGGAGTTGGACGTGGCGCGACACCCCGAACCCCAGGGGTACCCCCTGAAAGCCGTGGACGGCGCGACGGACGGGCCGGAGGAGCGGTTCGTGGGCACTGGAACGACCGGACAACTGGGTCCCTTGTGTTCGACGCAAACGCTCGGGGTGCGCGTGCAGGACAACTGGGGCCGCTGGAGCACCTGGCGTGGACTCGAGTGGAACCCCCGCACCGGGCAGTGGCAATTCCGACCTCCGAAAGGCTGGGAACATGCCGCCGTCCCCGGGGTAACGGTGGTTCCTCAGCGGGCCGAGATTCAGTCTCCCGAGGATCTGGCGCTGGTCGACAGTGGGCCGGTAACGCTGAACTGGCGCGGTGGCGACGGGGCGGACAGTTTCGACGTTTTCTTCGCGCAGCAAGGCCAGGCGTTCAAGGCCGTGGCGCGTGGTCTGGCGGCGAGCCCGTTCACAGTCACCACCACTCTCGTGCCGGGTCGCGCTGCCTTCTGGAGGGTCCGGTCGGTGGCCGCGGCGGGCTGCTATGCGGACAGCCCGGTGTGGGTTCTGGGCGTGCCAGGGCCCGGGGACATGGATGGCGACGGGATGCCGGATGCCTGGGAGGAGGCGTGGTTCGGCACGCGGTTTCTCGCGGATCCCCGGACCGACCTGGACAGCGACGGCTTTCCTGACTGGGCGGAGTACTTTGCCCTGACCGACCCGACCGACCCCACGGCGCACCTAGCGGTGGACGGGTTGGTGGTGTCGCCGATGCCGCGGACCGTCATCGTGTCCTGGGACTCGGTCCCCGAGCGGCTCTACAGCTTGATGTCGAGCACCAATCTGGCGGCCCCGTGGAAGATCCTGTACCAGGCGGAGGGGACGGGCGACCGCCTGAGCTTCACGAACCGCTTTCCGCCCGCTGCCTTCCAGTATTACCAGGTGGCGGTTGAGCCTCGTTAGCCCCCGTGCAGTCCGGTCGCTTCTCCGCCTCGTGAATCGCCATGGCGCCGCCCAGGAGATCCGTGATGCGCACGTGGACGAAACCCTGCTGACGGAGGAGCTCCGCCACGGTTTGTTGTGCGGGGTAGTGCCGCAGGGATTCGAGGATGTAGGCGTAGGCGGTCGCACTGCCGGCAAAACACCTTCCAAAGACCGGGACCGCGACCTGGAGGTAGGCGAAGTAGAGGCGGCGCCAGAGCGGGTTTGCTGGATGGCCGAAGTCGAGAATCAGCACGCGGCCACCGGGGCGGGTCACGCGGTGCTTCTCGGCCAGGCCCGCTTCGAGATGGGCCAGGTTGCGCAAGCCGTAGCTGATGGTGACCGCGTCGAATGTCGCCTCAGGGAACGGCAAGGCCAGCGCGTCCCCCTGAACCAGGGTGATCGCCGGCTCGTGGCGGAATCGGAGGCAGCGGGCGCGAGCCACGTCGAGCATGGCCGGACTGAAATCGAGACCGGTCACCCGTGCGCCGGTGGAAGCGAGGGCGAAGGCGACGTCGCCCGTGCCGCAGCAGACGTCCAGCGCGTGTTGTCCGGGTCCCAACCGGGCGAGGCGAACCAGGCATGCCTTCCAGCGACGATGCAGGCCGAGGCTTTGCAGGTCGTTCAGCCGGTCGTAGCGTCGCGCGATGGTCGCGAACAGGTCGCGCACCCCATCCGCTCGCCGGGTGCCATGTTGGTAGTACGGATTGGCCACGTCGAGGCAACGGTACCGACGAGTTCATCGGCTGGCAAAGCGGCGTGCGGAGTCGGGTTGGGCGGGAAGCCTGCAGGGCCTCACTTGACAGGAAACGCATGTGGCATTAACTAGGCCCCCTAATTCTTTTTTAGCGATTCGCACCTGGCAGCCTGACCGATCCCCGTGTGGGAAGTGCGTTCGCTCGTCCCCGGGAAATGCCTGAGAGCGGCGGGCTCTGCCGCGGCGGTCTCCGGTGCCTCCGTCGCCCCGAGGATCATTTGCGGGCCGCCGGTGCTGGTCGGAGTCCCGCAGCGGGTTGGGCGGTTCCCGGTGCGACCGTTGGTGTCGTAGCCCGTTGCTACAGCCTGTGGACGAATTTCCGCGAGGCGGACGTGGCGGTGGCGACGCTGATCTTCCCGGGTCGGCGGCTGTGGTGTTGGTCCTGGCGGGAGACTCCCTGCGGCCGACCGGATTCGACGCGATTTTGACCGAAGGCGGCTTCCGCGCGGTTTGGATGGAGGACCCGGCGGAAGCCGAGTCCGCGGCTGCGTCCGGCGGGTTCGACGCGGCCGTGGTGGCTTTGACGCGTGAACCGGCTCCGGACGCGCCCATCCTGCGCACGCTGCGCCTCCTGAGGGGGGCGGGTCTGGCGCTGCTGGTCTATGGGGAAGGCATTGGCACATGGGCGGTGCGTGCGCGTTGTCTGCCACTCCTCGCGGGGGCCTCGGAACTGCTGGACGCCGGGCGGTCCGGCTTTGCCCAGGAAATCCGGCGATGGTTGTTGACGTTCCGACAGGCCCGGGCGCAGCGGGCGCAGGAGGAGCGACACCTGCGCGATACCATGAGCGGCCTGGGGCTCGTGGCGGAGAGCCCGGGCATGCGTCAACTGTGCCGGAACGTGTTGCGCATTGCGAACTTCAGCGACCTCGCCACCCTGGTCACGGGTGAGACCGGCACGGGCAAAGAGTTGGTGGCGCAGGCGATCCACGCGCTGGATCCGAAGCGCGGCCCGGGGCCGTTCGTGGTGCTGAACTGTGCGGCGCTCACTCCCAGTCTGGCCGAGAGCGAACTCTTCGGCCACCGCCGGGGTGCGTTCACCGGGGCGGAACGGGAACGGCCGGGCCTGATCCGCGCCGCGCACGGTGGCGTCCTGTTCCTGGACGAGATCGGCGACCTCGATCTCACTCTTCAGGCGAAGCTGCTGCGGGTTCTTCAGGCCAACCGGGTCCTGCGGGTCGGTGACGAACAGGAGGTGGCCGTCAGCGTGCGGGTCATTGCCGCCACGAACCGCGATCTCCGGCAGATGGTTGAACAGCGGACGTTCCGGGCGGATCTCTTCCACCGCCTCAATGTCCTCTCGTTGCACCTCCCTCCGTTGCGGGAACGCCCCGAGGACATCGCCCCGCTGGTCCGCTGGATTCTGGCGCGCCATGCGCACCTGCGGCCCGGATGGAACCTCGAGGTGGGTTCCGATTTCATCGAGGCGCTCGCTTCCGCCCCCTTGCCCGGCAACGTGCGCCAGTTGGAAAACCTGGTTTGCCAGGCGCTGGTCGCGAAAGACAGCGACACGCCGCTGCACCTCAACGACCTCCCACCGGAGTTCTGGAGTCAGCTCACCGCGTCCGCAGCCGCCACAGAACCCCCGGTTCCACCCGTCGCGGTCGCTCCGGCGGCGACGGGCGGTGTGCTGCCGGACCCGATCCCCAACCGAGAGACCCCCTGGGCTCATCTTCTCGATGAGCACCGCGGGAGCCTCACCCTTTGTCTGCAGTCCTGCGAGCGGGCCCTGTTGGCAGTCGCCCTGGAGCACGCCCGAGGCAACCAGGCCCAGACCGCCCGCCTCCTGGGCATCAGCGCCCGCAGCGTCTACAGCAAGCTGCGCAAGTACCGGTTGCGATCGCGGTTCGGCTGACTGACTTCTCTCCGGCGCGGGTCGGCGGGGTTTACCGCGCAGGTTGACGGGCCCACCCTCACCCAGTCCACGGCCAGGCCCTTGCTCGTGGCTGCCTCGAGCGCGATCACGCGCTCATGCTTCCGGTCTTCTCGCGGTGGGCCGCCGGAGGGGCGGTGGGTCGCCAACGCTTGTTATCCGGTGGAGGATGGGGTACTCGGGCGGAAGAGATACCCTGGCTTGAGCCCCCGGGTGGGGAGGGGACAACACGCGGTCGCTCTCCCAACGCGGAAGGAGGTTGCCGGCAACTCGCTTCCGGATCCGGAATCGGGAGGGGGCTCCGGCACCGGGGAGGCGAGCGCGGGTCAGTTGGTGTCAGCTTTCCAAGCGATTGAAGCCCAACATTCTGGTCGAGGCAGGGAGCGTCGGGGTGGGAGCTGGCACGCCGGCTGCATTGCGGTTCTCCGGCATGAACACACCGGCACCACAACGATCTCGACCATGAACCGAAATGCCTGTCCGCGTGCGCGATCGCTGGGTCCATTTTGAGATTGGCGATGTTTGTTATCCCGAACCCGCCCACCTCCTCAGGGAACTGCATGGCAAAGACCTGCTCCAGGGCAAAGTGGTGGATGTCTCCGACGGCGGCAGCGCCGGGGAGGCATTCGTGGTGGTTGAGGTCGAGGGCTTGGCCCAGCCGGTGGTCGTGCCCGTCGGGCGGGTCAAGGGGGTCCTGTGAATGATCGAACTCTGCAACCGCCCGCCGCCCTTGCGGATCGTTCACTGTCGCGTGCCCAAGGGGCGCCTCGGCACGCTCGCCACCGCGCGGCTGATCGCCCGCCTGATCCGGGAGGGCGCGAAGGACCTTTGCGTCCGTCAGAAGGCGATCCAGATCTTCCGTCGCAGCGGTGCCCCTCCCAAGAACCGGTGGGCCGAGGTCTGTGCCCTCTTCGATTGGGTGCGCGACAACATCCGCTACACCCGCGACATCTTCCGCGTCGAGTTGCTGCACACGCCGCGGCGGATGCTCGAGCTGCGCGCCGGCGACTGCGACGACATGACGATCCTGCTGGGGGCCATGCTGCTGTCGACCGGTCATCCCGTGCGGCTGGCGCTCGCCGGTTTCCGGCCTCACCGGCCGCATGTCTATACCCACATCTATCCGGAGGTGAATGTCGGCGGGAACTGGATCGCCCTCGATGCGACCATGAACCGGCCCATCGGTTGGGCACCGCCGACCGTGTGGAAGCGACTCCATGAAGTCTGAACTGGAGCAGAGCCTGTCGTTATGATGCCTTACCCGTCCCCCTACCCGGCTCCGCCGCCCTTTGGGCCGCCGATGATGCCGCCGATGCCGCCTGGGTACCCTCCGCCCGGCTTTGGCCCCATGCCACCACCGCCGATGTCCGGGGGTGCGTACGGACCCCTGCCGCCGTCAGGGTTGGGGGGGCCGGTCGGCTTCATCTTCTTGCCCAAGATTCTCAAGGCCGTGGGCGGGTTGTTCGGCGGCCGGCGGCGGCCGGCTCCGCCGCCAGGGTTCCCGCCGCCTCCGGCGCTCCCGGCCCCGCCTGCCCCCATGCCGGGCCTCCCCCCGTTGCCTGAGCTCTTCTATCGGAATCGTCCCCAGTTTTGTCAGATCTTCTGTCCCCCTCTTCCCGGCATGATGCCGGGGGCTGTGCCGGGAGCGGGTGGAGGAGGCCGCCGCCGTCGCCGTCGCCGCGGGGCGCGGCTCGGGGCGGTCTGGGGCTGGTGAAACCCACAGTCTGAAACCCTCCAACCCATTGGTCCATGCCATGAGCTGTTTCGCCTATTACTCCGAACCGCCCGCCGTGTTCGAGGGCTATGCGGGTCCCGTAGTGCCGGCGCACTTGGTCTACAACGGGCTGGGCGAACCGGTGGGCGCCATCCCGCTCATCGCTGCCCTCGCACCGCTGGCCGCGCAACTCGTGGGCAGGCTCTTCCGCGGGCGGTCCTCGAGCGTGGACGGCTTCGGAGCGTACGACGACGGTCTCGGTCTGTACGCCGGCACCGAGTTGATGCCGGCACAACTCGTGATGAACAGGCTCGGGGAACCGGTGGGTGCCATCCCCTTGATTGGCGCCCTTGCGCCGCTGGCTGCGAAGGCCGCCGGATTCCTGGCTCCGCTCGCTGCCAAGGCCGCCGGCGCCATCGTGCCGCTGGCGACGAAAGCGGCGAGTGCGATCGTCCCGCTGGCCACCAAAGCTGTGGGGGCCGCGGGGCCACTCCTGCAGAATGTGGTTGCTCAGGCCCTGCCCGCTCTGACCAGTGCCTTGCCCGGCCTGCTGCCCCGCGTCCCCATGCCCGCCCTGCCCCTGTCACCCGCCCCGGGGGATGGGCCCGTGGCCCCCGTCCCGCCTGTTCCCCTCCCCGCTCCTGCGTACGGCCCGGCGCCGGTGCCCGTGCCCGCGGCGATGCCCGCGACAACCCCGATGCTCTTCCCGTCGATTCTGCGGCGGCGGCGACGCCGCCGTGGGGCGCGCATGGTAGGTCGGGGCCCCCGTTCCTGGCGTGGACCCCTTCCCGGACCGGTGACGGCGGAGCCACCTCCGCCTCCCCCCCTGCCGACGCCGATGCCCGCTCCAGCCACGGCGGCGAGCGGGGGCATGGCGGGGTATTTCGGCTGGCCCATGGCGGGGCCGTTCGCCTGCGCCCGCTGCGGGGGCGTCCATGCCCTCGGCGGTTGTCCGTTCTAACGCCTTTCCACGACCAACCTTAACCAGAGACATCCTATGTTTGCTGAAGACGCCACTTACCTCCAAGAAGCTGAGTTCGCGGAACCGGAGTTCGCGGAATCGGTTTATGACGGCTACGGGGAAGCCGAGCCTTACGGGGAATACCCACCCTACCCGCAGCCAAGCTACGGCTTTCAGATGCCCCAGGTGCAGGTCACGGCCCCGGGCATGACGCGGACCATCTGGTCCCCGACGGAGAACCGGTACATTACCTATCGTTGGGGTTGGAGCTTCATGTTCAGCCGGTTCAAGTGGATCCGGGTGACCCCCCGGGCCTACGGCGGCTACCCTGGCAGCCCCATGCCCTATCCTGGCGCCGCGCCCTCGCCGTATGCGCCCTATCCCCAGCAAGGCTATCCAGGGATGCCGGGTTATCCGGGAATGCCGGGTTATCCGGGCCAGCCAGGCTATCCGGGTCAACCCGGCTATCCGGCTCTGCCCGGAATGCCCGGCGTCCCACCGGCGATGGGAGGGGCGCGTCGCCGTCGTCGCCGCCGCCGGTAGGGTCCCGACGAGATATCACGGTTGGGAACGCACTGCCACCATGCCTACCGTCCTGAAACGTGAGTTACCTCTTCCGGAGCGTCCCCCCGGAGCCGCCAGGGGCCGGTTGCGAACCCGCCGCGTCGCTGCGGCAAGCCTGCAGTCTCTTTCAGGCCTTCCACTGTTTTCCGGCGGGGCGGGTGGTCCGTCGCCGTTGCCGGCGGGTGATGCCGCCCTTGCTGGTGAGCGTGGGCGAGTTGCGCGGGCTCATCTATCGCTCGGACCGGGGGCAGCCGGGACGCCCGCGCACCTTCGTGCATTTCCTGGAGGAACCGGCCCGCCTGGTGTGCGACATCACCGGTCGGCAGCTCTACATCCTCGGCGGGAACTACCGCGTCACGGCGCGCGGCGTCGAAGGCTGAGCCGGATCGCCCGCAACCAACCCTTGACCTCGGGAGGCACCCATGCCACGCGACCGCGGCTTTGACGAGGTCATGATCGTAAATCCGTATGACCCGAGAGTGCATCAACCTGCAACGATTCAGACTATGAGATTCCACGAATCGCCCGACATGGGCTACTACGCCGAGCCACCCGAGATGGGTTACTATGCCGAACCCCCGGAGTATGGCTATTACGGCGAACCCCCGGAGTATGGCTATTACGGCGAACCGCCGGAGCTGGGCTATTACGGTGAACCGCCCGAGCTGGGCTATTACGGTGAACCGCCCGAGCTGGGCTGGTATGCCGAACCGCCGGAGTTGGGCTACTACGGCGAACCGCCCGAGCTGAGCGGCTATGCCGAGTTGCCGGAGCCGTACGGCTGGTATGCCGAACCGCCGGAACTCGGCTACTATGCCGAGTATCCCGAGCTGGGGTATTACGGGTACGGCGGTTACGCGGAGCCCCCCGAACTGGCGTCCTACGCCGAACCGCCCGAGCTGTCAGGCTACGGCTATGGCTATGGCTACGGCCAGATGCCAGAGATGGTCGGTTACCAGGAATACGAGCCGCTGGCCGAGGAATACCCGGGGGTGGCTGGCTACGGTGAGCCGGAGCTGTCCGGCTACGTCCGCCAGCGGCGCCCCCCCTACAATCCGGGTTGCCCGATGCCCACCAACGTGGCTGGTCTGGGAGAGACGCCCCCGCTTGAGGGCTACGTCCGCCCCGGCACCGTCAACCCCACCTGCGATCAACTCACCCCCCAGCCGGATTCCACCTCCACCGTGCCGGACACCTTCCGGCCGCTGTGGTAAGCGGGCGATCCGCCCACGGTCTTCACCCTTTAACCCAATCCAGTAAGAAAGGAACTCTGTTATGGCTCTGGTCCAAGGCATCCGCGAGAAAGTCCACCTCCCGATCTACGACTCGCTGCAAGTCGAACCGGAAAAGCAACTGCGCGACGTGGAACGTTCCAGCACGCTCAAGTTCTTCGTCAACGTGCAGAACAAGACGAAACTGGAAACGAACCTCCAGTCCGCGTCGCTGTTACCTCACTACAACACCTTCGAGGCCCGCGCCATGCGGGTCGTCATCAGCGACCTCCGCCCCGAATTCTCCGAGGAGGTGGTGGGGAGCGCCGAGAAGCTCGAGGAATTCGAGGAGTTCGATGTCACCGGACCCGACGGAGAGGATCTGGGTCTGGACCTCTCGACTCCCACCAACCCCGTTGTGGTCCCGCCACTGCCGAACAATCCCCCTGCGGCGATCTCGTCCACCCAGTACCTGACGGCCAACTTCGAGATCGACTTGAAGACGCTGATGGAGCTGCTGAAGGAGGCGCGGGACAATGAGGGGGCGATCGAGTTCGGGGTCAATGACGAGGAGGTCGTGGAGGTGCTCGACGCGAACGACCAGGAGATACCGGACGCGGCCTACGACCTGCTCGACGCGCGCGGCGCGGTCATTGAAGTCACCGTGGCCGACTTGGAGGCCATGATCCTCGCCTTGAAGGATAAGGCTCCGCCGCTCGAACAGGTGAGGGCCAATGACGGCGCCGGCAATGTCATCTCGAAACTGATCTACAACACGGTGACGACGTTCTACGTGGGTGAGAAGGTGATGATCGAGATGCCCACCTGGAACTTCCCCGGCGGTGCCGGCGCTTGGTCGCTCGCTTCGAAGAGCCTCTCGCACGGTGAACCCTCGCCGCTGGCCACGTTCCGCTTCGCGGAGCCGATCTTCATCGACAAGCAACAGAACTTCCGCGTCGAGATCGAGGTTCCCGATGCCGAGGTGCTGAAGGACATCCAGAAGATCTACGGCCCGTTGTTCATCTGGGTCGTCCTGGATGGCTACATGACGCGTGGGGTCCAGTGAGGGCGCTTCGCCCGGCCCCGACTGATGACCTGCTGCCATGGTCCTGCGCCCAAGTCCAGCGATCCGAAGGCGGCCGCGTGCCGGTCCCCGGCCGGTCGCGGCGCCGCCGCTGACAGCGGAACACGTCATTCCCTACGACTACGCGGCCAGCTTCTCCATCAGCGGCCGGCCCGGGGCCGTCGTGCAGGACGTCATCAACGTGAGCCCGGATGGGGTCTTCGTCGCCGTGGCCATCGGTTACGGTTTCGAGCCGTCGCGGGCCGAACCCCTCGCGTTGCTGCCCGTGCCCGACCGCGACACCGCCCGCGCGGTCCCGTTGCCGGGCGACCTTCGGCTGGGCGACGTGCCGCCCTCGGCCCTGATCGAGGGTTTCCGTCTGAACCCGCGGCTGGCACCGCTGGTGTTTGCCGGGCTGGCGACCCCCACGGGCAGCGCGGGGAACGGCGGACCCCGCCCCGGGGAGTTCACCGATCAACCGGTGCCGGCCCACCTGCTCTACCAAAGCGACGGGCCCACGCTGTTCGAGCGGGTGAAATCCCCGTCGGACCTCTTCTTCCTGCTGAGCATCGTGGACAGTGCCAGCGGCCGCGAACTGCAGGACCGGCCCAGCCACAACCTCGCCTCGCTGGGTGCCAGCACCGGTCAGCGACCGTTCCGCCTGCTGGCCCACCCGGTCGCCTTCCTTCCCCGCTCCACCATCCGGATCCAGATCATTGAGCAGTCGCCCGACGTGTCGGGCCGGCTGTTCATCGTGCTGTACGGCTACAAGCTGCTCGGTGCCTCGCATTGTCCCGAGCCGCTGATGCGCCGGCTCACCGGGCCGCCCGCCTGCCCCGTCGAGACCATCGGCCATCCCTCGGACCGCGTGATCCCGTTCGATTACGTGACATCGCTCGAACTCGCCGGCCTGCCGGAGAACGCGCTCGAGACCGAAGTCACGGTCAACGCCGAGGGCGGGTTCGTCGCCACGTCGGTCGGCTATGGCCTGCAGGTGCCGGAGCGGGAAGTGCGCCTCGAATGGGCGCGGCAGGGTGGGGGGACTCCGCCGGTCGTGGACTTACGCCAGCTCCCTTTGCGGCTACTGCCGCGGACGGCCCTGATCGAGGGCGTGCGGCTCCGTGCGTCGCATCTCCGCGTGGCCTTTGCCGGGACCGGGCAATTGTCGAGCGCCCTGCCGTCGCCCTGGCTGGACGACCTTTTCGAGCGGTTGAACCGGCCGGAGGACGTGTCGTTCCGCTACCTCGTCTTCGACGGTGGGCGGGGGCGCGAGCTGCAGAATCAGCCCATCCACAACCTGGCTGGCCTGGGCAGTGCCGGGGGCGAAAGTCCCTTCAAACGGCTCGCGCGTCCGCTGGCCTTCCTTCCCCGCTCCACCATCCGGGTGCGGGTGGAGGAGCGCTTCGGCCGGGGCACGCTCCAGATCGTGTTCCAGGGCTACAAGGTGCTGCATGCCCGCGGGAAGGCCGGACCATGAACACCGGGTGGCCAGTCAACGGCGCGGAAGGGTTGGGCGAGGCGCCCGTCGCTCCGTCCGCCCGTCGCACGATCCCCTTCGAGTACTCCTTCCAGTTCGCGCTCCAAGGCCGGCCGAACATGGTGCACAACAGCACGGTCACCGTGAGTGTCGAGGCGGCGTTCACCGCGGTCTCGATCGGCTACGGGGTCGTGGCGGACGTCCCGCCGCTGCGCTTCGGGTTTCTGCCGCGGCCGGTGGCGGAGGCGGCCAAGGCCGGTGCGCCGGCCGCGCCGGCCCTCACCGCGCTCACACGGTTTCTCGACCGTCCGCTGTGGCAGGAGGTGACCACGCTGGGAGCCACCCTGCCCGTGCTGCCCCGATTGCGGGTCCCGGGTGGCGCGGGCGGATGGGGTGGGTTGAGCGCGGCCCTTGGCCCCTTGGCTGTGACCGGGTCGCCCTTCCCTACCGGCGCCGTGACGCCGGGCCCCACGGCGGCGGCTCCACCCAACACCCTGAACGAACTCCAGGCCCGCGTGCAGGAAGTCGGGCCGGAGTTGTTCACCACCGCGGTGGTTTCGGCCGCCGCCGAGCGGTTGGGCGAGCAGGACGACCTCGCGGCCGGCAACCTCGGCCCGCGCACGGCAGATCTGCTGCAGAACGGCATCCGGATCAACCCGGTGTTCTTCGACGAAATCGCCCGCGCCCTCAGCAGCGGCGGGCGGCTGGATCCGCGCATCCTCGAGGAAGCGCTCGAGGCGGTGGCCGCGCCGCCCGAGCGGATCCAGTTCAAGTACGCCCTGTTCGACGACGGCACCGGGCGGGAGTTTCAGAGCGAGCCCATTCTGAACCTCGCCGGACTGGGCGCCGCCGATGGGCGCCGGCCCTTCCGGTACTTCGCCCGGCCCATCGAGTTCGAACGCCGCACGGCCGTCCGCATGCAGGTGATCGAGGTGTCGAGCTTCAAGGGCCAACTGCACGTCACCCTGCAAGGGTTCAAGACCTTGGGCTCCCCCGGCACCCCGACCGGGCCGCGCCCAACCGCCCGCCATCCGCGGAGGCGCCGATGAATGGCAGTCTCGTCCAGCGCGCCCGGGCGCCGGAATCTGACCGCGCCCTCGCGGCCTGTGAGGTCTGCGGCCTGCCGCTCGATTCCGAGCCGTTCGATGAATCGGGTTTTGGCGATGTGCCGGGGCCCGGACAGGAAGTGTTGCTCGCGCGCTTCGAGCTGTCCCCCCAGTACTGCGGTGTGCTGGAGAACTTCTCGCAGTACGTGGGCGACCGCCAGGGCCTGTTGTCCGGCGTCATGGAAACCCCCGGGCTCCTGTGGCAACTCCGGGTCAACCATCGGCCGCTCTACCCCTACGTGCGGCTCGAGCACATCGTCAACCCGTGGGGCTTCGGCAGCTTCCCGGTGGTCATCCGCCTCGAGGAAGCCGCCACCCTCGAGTTCGTCGTCCGTAACCTGAATGCCCCCGCGCCGCCCGCCGGACGCATCGCGCGTGTCGGTGGCCGCCTCACCGGGCGGTTCTGGTACAACCCCCGCTACGGCGATGCCACCTCCCACGCCCGCCCCCGCCGATGAACCCCGCCTGCCCGTCCGCTCCGGCACTGCTTACCGCGTGGTCTCCCCGCCGGACCACGCCCGGGTCTCCCGCCCCCTGGCCGTGGAGCTCGAACGCGTCCTGGAACGGTTCGCGAACGAAGCGGGCGCTCGTCCGCAACAGCCCCTCACCATCACCTTCCGCCCCGGCATCTTCGGCCACCATCAGGTGGGTCGCGCCGCCGACATCTACGCCGTCAACGGCCGCGGACTCGACGCCTGGAAGCGCCGCTGGGACGAAGTCCAACACCGCGCCGCCCGCTCCCCCGACCCGCTCTCCCGGCGTCTCCTCCGCGAAACCGAGGAGAAGCTCAACCTGGGCTGGCGCCTCTACAAGGCCCTCCAGCGCTACGGCCGCTGGGCCCAACCCTACGGTTATCCCATCCAGTTGTTCGGACCCTGGACCCGCACCGAAGGCCCCTGGAAATACATCAGCGACTTCCTCCTCCGCGCTCACCAGGACCATATCCACGTCGCGAAGTAGCCCGCTCGGAGCAGGTGCTGATCCCGGACTTGCGCCCCGCCCATCCCTCATCTCCCGCCCGCCATGAACCCCCCGCTTCTCCACCCCAGCTTCGCCTTCCCGCCCACCGGGTTCGGCCGGCAGGTCGATCCCTTCGCCCCCCGGCCGCAGCCGACCCTGCTCGTCGGCATCCAGCGCGACCTCGCCCCGCCGCTGGCCTGGGGCAGCACCCGCCTCCAGCGCATGCGCATCATCCTGGTTGAACCGCGCCTGGCCAGCGAACTCCGCGACCCCGACCCCGCCGAACCGGACCCAGACGGCCTCGCCGAAGTCCTCCCGCCCTGGCGCCCTCCCCGGGAACGTGCCGCCTCCGCCCTGGGCCATCCTCGACCCGTCCTTGGCGAAATCCTTCGCGGCGAAGACGGCACACTCTACGAGCGCTTCGGCACGCGCATCCGTCCCCTGCTCCGCCTCGCGGCAGGTCCCCAGGGCGACGTCCTCGAAGTGGCCGACACCGGCGACGCCCCGCGGCTTCGCGCCCGCGTCCCGCTGCCTCCGACGCCTCCCGAGGCCACCCGCGCAGAGGCTCCCGCGACCCCGCAGCCTGACCCGCACCGCGAACCCCCGCCACCCGCCGCCAGCCCTGCCGCGGTACCAACAGCCGACGCGGCCCGCCACGCGCCGCCGGCCTTCCGCTCCCTGCTCCCGGAACCCGGCCAGTGGCGCGTGGTCCGGTTCGCAGACTTCAAGCCCATGCTGCTCGCGCAGCTCGCCCATCCGGAACGCCTGCGCGACACGCACCGGCTCCCGTGTTATGTGCAGGTCTTCGAGATCCTCCGGCCCCAACGCTGGGAAGCTCTCGCCGCGGCCTTGTTCGGCGATGAGACCGCCACCCAGGAAGCGCAACCCCTGACGCCGGCCGCCGTCCAGCAACTCCAGCTTGGCCCCCTCCTGCCACCACCCCCGCACGCGCCCCGCCCGGCCCGTCGCCTGCCCGGTCTGCTGTTGCCTTCGGACCGTGTCTTCTGCCTCGAGCTCGCCCAAGACCCCACCGAAGCCCCCCCGGATGCCTCAGCGCCCAACACCCCTCCCGCAACGCCGTCAACTCCCGAGCGCCAGCCCGACCAGCCATCCGCTCAACCCATTGCGACCGCGCCCTACCGCCCGAAGCCCGAGCTCACGCCACCCCCCGTCGCGCCCGACCTCGCACCGCCTGCCCCCACGCCCGCGGCCCCGCTGTCCGGGGTCGCCACCCTGTGGCTGACTTCCGCCACGAACCCCGCCCCGCCCGCACCGTCGACCCCGCCCGCCCCGCCCGGCGACGGAGCTTCCAAGACCAGCATCCCGGCTGCCTTCCTCAAACCTTGGGAGTTTCAGCTCAGCCGGGAAGAGGCCCTGTTCGACCTCCTCCGCTCCCGGTCGTGGCTGGGGCGATTGCGGCTCGGCTTGCGGCGCTGGTTCACGGCCTGGGGACGGCGACACGAATGGCGCCTCTGGCAGGTCCGCCTGCAGGGCAAAGACCCGGACGAACAGCTCTGGGCCGTGCCCCCGCCCCGCGGCGGCGCCCCACACCCCCTCGTCCGGGCCTGGGCCGAGCGGACGCTCGAAGCCGCCGGCTACGCACCCCGCCCCATGTTGACCGAGTGGGAAATCTTCTGGCGACGCAAGGGCGCCTGATTCCTTAACCGCAGCCTTCGACCCCGGAGTTCCTATGCCCGATCCCGCCCCCAACCCCACGCCGACGAAACCCGCCGAGATCCGCTCGCTCTACGCGAGTCTGCTCGAGCTCGAGGACAAACTCACCAGCGCCCGCGCCGCGGAGTCCGCCAAACGCACAGCCGCGGAGGTCAAGCTCCTGGCCGACATCGCCGTGGCCAACTTCGACCTGAGCCGGGCCCCCGACCGCTTCAAGACCTGGCAGACCGAGGACGCCCAACTCCGCGACCGCAGCCTCGCCTTCGAAGAGCTCCTCAAGAAGCTTCAGGCGCGCCTCGCCGAGTTGCACGTCCAACATGCCCCCGAGGTGATTGAAGTGCTCGAGGCCCAGATGCGCGACCTCGAGACGCGCTGCGCCCGGGAGCAGCAGGAGGCCGATGGCATCCGCGAACGCATCCGGCTCATCCGGGAGCGCCTCCGGAGCGTCCAGCCCGACACCGCCCGCCCGGCGAAGAAGTAGAGGCCTTATGCCTTACTTCCACCAGCCCACCCCGTTCGCTGGTCTGGGCGAACGTTACGTCACGGACGACGAGCCGGAGGAGGACCGGCCGCCCCGCGCCCGCACCGCGTTGCCCCCCACCCGAATGCGCAGCGGTCTGGCCGCGCCGCCCGGCTTCGCCCAGGCCCCCGCCTGTACCCCGGCAACCGGGATCCCCAACACCAACTGCAGCGCCTACGCCGCCAACAGTTGGTGGCTGCCGGCCGCTTACGTCAACAACGCCACCTGCGCCTGCCGCACCACGCCTAACTCGCCCACGGCCAACTGCGTGCGGCAGTTCCTCCAGAGCCGCCTCGCCGCCACGCCGCGCCCGCTCAAGCTCGCCGCCGCCGCGGCCAAGGCCGTCCCGGCCACGTATCCCGCGTTTGTCCAGGCCACGCTCACCCCACGCATCTACCGGGATCACGTGGATGCTTACCGCGCCTGTTGCTGTCCCTCCGGTCCGGCCCCGTACTGGTCGTGGATCGGTGTCACCACCGTGCCCATCCAGCCCTGCAGCCTGGTGGGCCACGCCATCCGGCAGTTCGGACCCTGCCACGGTGTGCCCGGCCGATGGTAACCTCCCGTTCCACCCGGCCGGGTGCCGTGCGCCCGCCGTCGCACCAGACCCTGCTCAAATCGTCTCATGTCCTACTTCACGCATGCTCAGGATAGGTCGGCCCCCCTCGCCGGCCTCGGTTGGACGGGGCGCAAGTGTTGCACCCGGTTGGGGCCTTGCCTTGGCTCTGCCGGGCACGAGGTGATCACCCGCGCCGCGCTCGGGAGCGGCACCATCCCCTTCACCGTCGGTACCCGCCGCCTCACGCTCACGCTCAGCCCCGCCGAACAAAACCTCATCGTCGAGGCCAATGTGGACGTGGACTTCGGTTCGAGCTGCCAGGCCCTGACCCAGGCGTTCGCCCCGGCCGAGCAGCGCAAGCACGCCCTTCGCGCCACCTACGGGCAAAGCACCGCCGACGCCCTTCGTGATATCCTCACCGAGTTCTTCGGTCAGCACCGCGGCATCCTCCGCGAGCGGGTCCCCGCCGAGCGCCTGCGACGCATCGGCCGGCTCTTGCACCTCCTCCAGGACTCCTTCTCCCCCGCACACACCGACCGCGACCCCGGCGCCGCCTGGTGCGTCCGGTACGTCCGCAACTTCGGCCGGGGCCGCGCCCCGCGCGAACACGGCAAACCCAGTGACGACCGCGACCTCGTCACCCACGGCCCCAGCGCCACCGCCCGGCGCCAGGCCACCGTCGCCAGTCAGCAATACCTCCAGATCGTCGCCAAAGCCCTCCACGGCGTCACCGCCGGCGACCCGACCGCGACCACCGAAGCCGAGGCCGAGGTTCGCCGCTTCGCCGCCGGTGTGTTTCGGCTGTGCTGACGACGGCCCGTCCGCCACTCGACCCCCAACCCCTCACCGAACCCGGCCATGTACCTCACGGCGCATCCTGCCGCCTCGGGCGAAAACCTCGGCGAGGTCCTCGAAGCCCTCGGTCTGGGCGTGGCCCTGTTCCAGACCGGCCAGTCGATCCTCACCAGTGGCGCGTTCTCGTCGAACTCCTCGACCGTCAGTTATGTCCATGAACGCACCCCGCCCTCGCAGACCTTCCGCCGGTGCGTCCGCGAGTTCTCGCTCGTGGCCTTTCACCCGCGCCCTATCATCGGCCATATCGTCGGGGATCAGAACTTCTGGTTCCGACTCGAGTTCGACTACAACGGCAACGACGTCCGCAACGCCGGCGTCCGCGCGCTCGTGGACCGGTCCAGTACCCTGACGACCTCGTCCTTCACCGCGACCTTCGAAGGGCGCGAATACAGCGTGCGCACGGATCCGGTCGCCGAGGTGGTGTTCCTGATCTCCGGTCAATGGGATCCCTGGGGACGGGGCTATGTGTCGTTCGAGGGCAAGCTCTACGTCAAGGCCGACGGTTCCGTGCGGTTGACCGACTTCCGCTCCGAGCGGAACTGGGTGTGGGTGGGTACCCGGCCGGCCGGCTGTGAACGGGTGGCGCCCGCACCACCCCCCGTGCCGCCGCGGGATATCGTGTTGCCCATCCCGTTCGTGGTCTACTTCTCCCCTCCCGGCTCGGACCGGCTGCGCGAGGGAGACGAGCAGCGGTTGGCCCGCTGGATCCTGGGTCTCGCCCCGCCCCTGCGACAGAGCCTCGAGCAGGGTCGCTCGCCGATCCGGGTGGACGGGTATGCCAGCACGACGCAGCCCGCTCCCGCCAACCGGGACCTCTCCCGCCGCCGGGCCGAACGCGTCGCGCGACTGCTGCGGGACCTGCTCGGCCCCGGGGCCCGCCTCGAGGTGCGCGCGTTTGGCGAGCACCTCGCCCGCACGCCCGATCGCGTCGAGAACCCCCGGGAACGCCGGGTCATCATCACGCTGCTGTCCACCGTCCGGTTGCCCGGGACCGGCGGAGTTCAGGGCTACGGCCTCGACGGATTGCCCTGCCTTTACGGTCGATGGTGCGGTCCCGGTTGCAGCGGTCCCGGTGCCCCAATCGACGCGCTGGACACCTGCTGCCAGACCCATGACCAATGCTACAGCCGACGCGGTTACTTCAACTGCGGCTGCGACCGCGCCCTGCTGGACTGTATCGCTCCCTTGCGCGATCCCGGCACGCCGATGGGCCGTTGGGCCAGTCGCGTCCACCGCTACTTCTCCCTCGCCCCGTGTCGCCGCTGACCATGATGCACCGCCCCGCACCCACCGTTCCCCCGGTCCGCCGGCGCGCGCCGCAACCCGGGGCCCACGACCACGCGTGACGTCTTGAACCATGTACTGCAGCGCCCCTCTGCTCGCCGGCACCCTCGGAGCCGCGCCAACGAACCCCACCCTCCAGCCGCGCTGCTACCAGCGCGTCTTCACGATTCCCCCCAGCTTCCCCGCCCTCGAGGACGCCGTGCGACGATGGATCAGCACCTGCGTGATGTCCCGCACCCGCGTGCCCCCCGGTGTCCCCATCCGCCGGGAACGCGACCTCGTCAGCGCCAACCCCTCCCTCCAGCAGATCTGGACCCAGGTGCTCCGTCATCGGGTCGGTCAACCCACCGAGATTCGCGCCGAATACGTCTGGGGACCGTACCGCGTGGAATCCATCCGCTTCTCAACCCCCGCCCCGCCGCCACCCCCGCCGCCCACCCCCACCTCCTCGTCCATCCCCTGTCCGCCACCCGTCTGCACGCCCCTCGGCCCCTTCCTCCCCTCGCGACACGGGTTCCGATTCCCGAACAGCTTCTCCGCCACCATTCCCCTGCCCCGTCCGCTCCCGGCCATCCCGGCCAGCTTCGGCCTCTGCGGCGGGATGGCCAGCGCCGCGCTTGACTACTTCCTGACGTGTGTCCCGATTCCGTCCGCGAGCACGGTCCCCACCGCCGGCAGCCCGCTCTTCAACTACCTGCTCCGACGGCAGCTCGATTCCCTCGGCGCACCCGGCTTCGGCCTGGTCCAAAAGTTCCTCACGTGGACGAACCGGCCCGACGTGACGCTGCCCGCGGGCCTGGTCCTGGGGCCTCTGATTCCTGGCACTGGCGCGCTCACGGTCGACGGCCTGCAGGAGCTGACGGCCCCGGAGTTCAACGCCACGGTCCGCAGTGTCGCTGCCGGACAGCGCGTCGTGCTCGGGCTCATCTACGTGGGCCCGGGGGCCGTGAGCATCTGGCGTAATCACCAGGTGCTGGCCTACGACGCCGCCAGCGCCGGCGCCGCGGTGACAAACCTTCGCGTCTATGACCCGAATGCACCCGGCGATGACACCGTCGTGATCCGCTGCGAACGGCTCGCCGGCGGCGCCCGCGTCCGTTGTGTGCAGGTGACCCGCCATGGCACGACGCGGGTGCGCGGTTTCTTCCGCATGCCCTACGTGCGGCGGACACCCCCGTGTCTGCCGTAGCGGACAAGCCGCCGCCGTTCAGGCCTCTTCTTGCATGGCATGATCCGGATGGCACGGCCCTACAGCCAGTTCGTCGAGGCGTACGACGGCCTCGTGGGCTGGCAGTTCTTCCGGCGGGTGCGCCGGGCGTTCGCGGCGCTGGCCAGGACCTATGGCATCCGCTTCGAGTCGGCGGCGGACCTCGGATGCGGAACAGGCTTGTTTGCCTGCTATTTGAACCGCTGCTGGGGTGCCCGCGTGTACGCGGTGGACCGATCCCCCGAGATGCTGCGCGTCGCCCGCCTCCGCTGCGACGGGCCGGGCGTGCGGTTCCTCCAGCAGGACATCCGGGCGTTGTGCTTGCCGGAACCCGTGGACCTCGTGACGGCGAATTTCGACACGCTCAACCACCTGCTCAGCCCGCCGGACTTGCACCGGGCCTTCCGACGCGTGGCCGCCAATCTGCGGTCCGGCGGCCACTTCTATTTCGACATCGTGACCCCCTGCCGGCCCCTCGCTGGCGAACGGACGTATCGCCGTGCGCTCCGCGTCCCCTGGCGCTGCCTCGAACAGCACGTCCGCTGGGAACCCGCCCGGCGCCTCCTGCGCATCCTGGTTGTGCACCGTTGGGCGGGCGGAGGCGGGCCGGTGATCGAACGGCATGCCGAACGAGCGTACGAGCCGGCCCGCGTGGGAGACGGGCTGCTCGCGGCCGGTTTGGTGATCCGCGGGGTCCATGACGAAGCCACCCTGGCGCCGGCGGGTCATTGTCCCGCCCGACTCATCGTGGTGGCGCAGAAGCCCGGGGGAGCGAGGTCATGAGCCGGCATGGACCCTCCGCCGACAGTCTATCTGGACAACGCGGCGACCACCCGGGTGGCCCCGGAAGTGATCGCGGCAATGCTGCCCTTCCACGCCTGCGCCTTCGGGAATGCCTCGAGTCGCCACCGGCTCGGGTTCCAGGCGCGCCGCGCACTCGAACGGAGCCGGGCCTGCATCGCTGCCGCGCTGGGCTGTCGCCCGGCAGAACTGGTCTTGACCAGCGGCGGAACCGAGGCCAACAACCTCGCCTTGTTCGGCGGCGTGGCAGGCGCCCGGTGTTCCCAACCACATGTGGTCATCTCCGCGGTCGAACATCCCTCGGTTGCCCGCGCGGCGGAGGTCCTCGAGCGCCGCGGCGTCGGGCTCACCCGCGTCGGAGTCGACGCCCAATGTCGGGTGGATCCCCGGGCGGTGATGGCGGCCGTGCGTCCCGGCACCGTCCTGGTCTCCGTGATGCTCGTGAACCACGAGGTGGGCACGATCCAGCCCGTGGCGGAGATTGCCCGGTGTCTGCAAGGGCGCCCGATGCTGCTACACGCGGACGCGGTCCAGGCATTTGGGAAGTTGCCGCTCACCGTGTCCGGGCTGGGAGTGGATCTCCTCAGCGTGTCCGCGCACAAGATCCATGGGCCCAAGGGCGTGGGGGCGCTGTATGTACGCCGGGGCGTCAGTTTGGGGCCACGCCAGATGGGCGGAGATCAGGAACACGGCCTTCGCGCCGGGACGGAGAACGTGCCGGCGATCGTGGGGTTCGCCACGGCGGTCAAACTCGTTCACCGGCGGGGGTACGACGCGATGCGGCGGGTGGCGGGTCTGCGCGACGCGTTCGAGCGCGAGATCCTCAGGTCGATCCCGGGGGCGAGCGTCAATGGCGGCCGGGTTGCGCGGGCGGGGCACATCTCGAACCTCAACTTTCCCGGCGTTCCTTCCCGCTGGCTGGTGGCGCAGCTTGATGCCTGCGGGGTTCTGGCCTCGCCGGGGGCGGCCTGTTCCTGCGCCCGGCCCGCTCCTTCGCCCGTGCTGCTGGCGATGGGTCATACGGCGGCGACGTCTCGATGGGCGGTGCGTTTCTCGCTCTCCGTGGAAACGACCGTGGACCAACTGACCCGCTCGGTGGAGGTACTGCGCCGGCTGACCCGCTGCTGGCGGCATCCCTGTTCCCTTCGCCCCCCCAAATGTTAAATGTTAAGATGCGACCCCTGGTTCGAGGGGTCGCATCTTAACATTTAACATTTGACCTCGTCGGGAAGGGTTCTCAGGCTTGCCGGCATGGCCAGACCGCTTCGGATCGAGCGCGCCGGAGGTTGGTACCACTGCACGGCGCGCGGCAACGAACGACGCTCCATCTACCGCGATGACCGCGATCGGCGGCATTTCTGCGAACTGCTCGCCGAGATGGTGGCGCAGTTCAACGTGGTCTTGCACGCGTTCGTGCTGATGGACAATCACTTTCACCTCGTGATCGAGCTGCGCGAGGCCAATCTCAGCCGGGCCATGCAATGGCTCAACGTCAGCTACAGCGTGTGGTTCAACCGTCGCCACGGCCGCGCGGGCCACCTGTTCCAGGGACGTTACCGGTCGGTGATCGTCGAACCCGCCGCCTGGGCGCAGGCGTTGACCCGCTACGTGCACCTCAACCCGGTCCGCACCGAAGCCCTCGGCCTGAGCAAGACCTCGCAACAGCAGATCCGGGTCGGGGCGGGCGGGGTTCCGGATGCCGCCCAGGTGAAGGAGAGGACGGCGCGTCTGCGGCGCTTCCGCTGGAGTTCCTATCGCGCGTACATCGGCCTCGCGAAGGCGCCGGAGTGGCTGGATTGCGACACGGTCCTCAGGCTGGGCGGGGGACCGCCGGGGGAGGAGCGAAGGCGGTACCGGGAGTATGTCGAGGCCGCGCTGCGCGAAGGGTTGACTCAAAAGCCCTGGGAGGAGTTGAAGGAGCGGCTGGTCTTGGGCGGCCAGGAGTTCCTGGCGGGCTTGCGGGCAGGACTCGCGGCGGAGGATCCGGCGCGAACGGAGGTCCGGCGATTGCGGGAGCAGCGGCCCGAGGTGAGCCAGGTCATCCAGTGCGTGGAGACGCTCAAGGGGGAGCCGTGGGAGAGGTTTCGTGATCGGTGCGGTGACAGCGGCCGGGACCTGGTACTCTATGCGGCGCGGAAGGCGTGCGGGTTGTCCTGGGTCGAGTTGGCCCGGGCGACGGAGGTGGGCGCATGGGCGGCGGCGGCGATGGGGGCGCGGCGGTTCGAGGCGCGGATAAAGGCGGGCGGGTCGGCGGCGGAGGACTACCGGAAGGTGGTGGAAATGTTAAATGTTAAGATGCGACCCCAAACCGGTTAGCGGACCTGGCCGGTGGCGGGGTCGTAGCGGTACTCCCGGCCAGCCGGCAGCTTCGGCAACTTCGCCAGGTAGCCTTCCCTGACGAGTTCCTCGAGGTTCTGCGGGTAGCGATCTTCGCCCGCGTGGAACTGCTGGATCGCCTGCTTGACCTGCGCCAGGTCCACCACCTGCGCCGAATGCTGCCCCGCCCGCCCCACTGCCCCCACGTAATCCACCGGCGCCGTGAGTGGTTGGGCGCTGGTGGCCGGAGCGTTCGTCGGGGCCGCCGGCGCGGGTGCGGTGCCCCGGTTGCAGCCCGTCGAGCCCACCATGACCACCAGCACAAAGCCCAGAAGTGCGGTCTTCATGGTCCGAAGTTACGCGGTTTGCCGCGGGGGGCCAAGTCCGGGAACCCGACCTTCTTCGTGAACCTCACCCCGGGTCCGCGAGCGGGAGGCGGCATATCGGTCGGTACACCGGATCGGAACCATGAGCGTGAGCGGCGGCAGGGCGCACGTGGGGGCATCGGCACCGAGGCGCTCGCCGGTGGCGGCGTCGAGAAGGATCTGCCCGGGCCGGGCTTCGGCGCAGAGGCGGGAAGCCAGGTTGACGCAACCGCCGAGGACGGTGTAGTTGGCGCGGTCAGCCGAACCCATCAGGCCGGCGACGACCGGGCCGGTGGCGAGGCCGATGCCGATCTCGAGCGGTTGGGTGGCGGTGCGATTCATTCCGGCGCGGACTTCGAGCATGCGGCGGGCACACGCCAGGGCGTGGGCGGGGGCGTCGGGATCCGCGCGGGGGGCGCCGAAGACAGCCATGAGGAGGTCGCCGACGAACTTGTCGACGATGCCGTGATGGGCATAGACGACGCGGGTGAGGCCGGTCATGTGCTCGTTGAGCAGGGTGATGACCTGGTCGGGGGGCAGGCCGCGGGTGCGCGTGGTGAACTGGCGGACATCACAGAAGAGCACGGTGACCTCGCGCGATTCGCCCGCGGGCAAGAGGTCGTTGCCGAGCAGTTGGGTGGCGACACCGGCGTCGGTGACGATATTGAGCACCCGGCGATAGCGCTCCTTCTGGGCGAGGCCCTCGGTCATCTGGTTGAAGGAATCGACCAATTGTCCGACGTCGTCCCGCGTCCGCACGGGCACGCGCACCTGGAAGTTGCCGCGGAGCACCTCGCTGGTGGCGGACCCCAGTTCGCGGACGGAGAGGGTGAGCCGGTTGGCGAGGAGCAGGCTGATGCCGGTGCCCAAGGCCAGGACGAGCAGGCCGATGGAGAGGATGACGGACTGGAGGTGACGTTCGGTGCGCAAGGCGCTGGCCAGGCTGTACAGCTTCACCTGGTAGGTGAGGGGGAAGGTGGATCCGGAGTTGAGCAAGCGGAGGAAGACGCGATAGGTCTCGCCGGCGTGGGTCACCTGGAAGTCGGTTTCCCGGGGGTCTCCACGGCCGCGTCGGGCATCCTGCCGGAGGCGGGTTGTGAGGGCGGCCCGGAGCGGTTCCGGGATGGTGTGCGTGTGCAACTGGCCGTCGAGCCAGAAGCCGGTGAGGATGTCGCTGAGGTCGCGCATTTCCTCCGCGCCGTCGAACAGCGGGGCGCCAAGGACGACGGCACCGAGGGGGCGTCCCTGGGCGGGGTCGACGACGCGGGTCGTGACGACTTCGAGAAAAATGCGGCCGGCGGTGTCGTTGGCGGGGGCGAGATAGGCGACTTCCTGCCCGTTTGTGGTCGGCAGGGTGCCGGTGAGGGCCGCGAGTTGGTCATCGAATCTGCCCGGGCGCAGCGGCGGACCTCCTCCACGTCCGGAGCCTGGGAATTCCTCGGGCCGGATCAGGTTCCCCTGGGCATCAAGGACGCGGAGGAAAGTCATGAGGGAACCGGGTCCTCGGGTACGGCCTGGGCCGCGTTCGCCGCCAGGGAACTGCGGTCCGAAACCGGGTGGGCGTGCACGATCCGGGGGTTCGTCGGAGGTGGCGGGCCGCGCGGGGGCAGCGGGGGTGGGCGCGGCTGGGGCGGATCGGGTCATGAGGGCGTTGCGGGCAGCCGCGTACACGGCGGGTGCATCGGCCTCGGCCAGCGCGGTTTGGAGGGCGGTCGAGGCGGCGATGTGGGCGCCGAGTTCCTTGATCTCGGCGAGGCGGCTGTTCTGACGTTCGCCGAAGAACTCGATCTGCGAGCGGAACTGCTGCTGCAGCGCCTCGGCATAGGAATGCTGCAGGGCGAGGCGCGCGACATAGAGGGTGGAGAGCGAGACGCCGCCCACCAGGAGCACCATGGCAAGCAGGAGCTTGGCGCGAAAGCTGAGAGCGGGCAGTCGGGGCGAAGGCATCCAGCGTTTCAAATTTCCGCGTTGGTTTCCGGCACCCCGCACCAGACGTCGCGCGGGGTCGGCGGGTAACACCGGTGCCGGAGATCGCGTGGCGGAGGCAAAAAACGATGTGCAATCGCCAACGCACGGTATGCGGCCGGAGCGGCGACGGACCTACACTCTTGCGCGATCGTAACCAACGCGGATACCAACTGCTGAGCCATGAAGACCCGAATCCTGTGCACCGCCCTCCTCGCCCTGACCGCCGGCCTGGTAGTTCAGGGGGCCGAAGTCACGCCCGCCGAACTCCGGGCGAAGGCCCTGGACTTCTTCGGCGTCCTGCCGGACAAAATGCCGGGCAGCGAGCACGACACGCCGGCCCGGATTGAGCTCGGCCGCCAGCTCTATTTCGACAACCGGCTTTCGGTGAACGATTCGCAACCGTGCAACACCTGTCATCGCCTCGACGAAAACCGGGCGGGTGTGGACAACGAGCCCACGTCTGGCGGAGCCTTCAACAAGCGCGGCGACCGGAACTCGCCCACCACGCTAAACGCCGGATTTCACTTCGCCCAGTTCTGGGACGGGCGGGCGGAGGATCTCAAGGAACAGGCCAAGGGGCCGGTCCTCAACAGCGTGGAGATGGCCATGCCGGACGAAGCCACCGTGGTCAAAAAGCTGAAGGCGGTCGCCGAGTACCGCCAGGGCTTCGCCAAGGCGTTTCCGGGCACGCCGGACCCGGTCACTTACGACCACATGGCGGAAGCCATCGCGGCCTTCGAGCGGACTCTGATCACCCGCGACCGCTTTGACGACTTCCAGAAGGGGGACGATCGGGCGCTGAGTGCGGCGGAGCTCAAGGGCCTGGATCTCTTCCTGTCGGTCGGCTGCACGACCTGTCACAACGGCCCGGTCCTCGGCGCCAACAGTTTCCAGAAGGTCGGCCTCATTCACCCCTACGAGACGAAGGACCTCGGCCGCTTCCTGGTCACGCAGGAGGAGGGCGACGAGTACCGCTTCAAAGTGCCCAGCCTGCGCAACGTGGTGTTGACCTGGCCCTACTTCCACGATGGCAAGCAGACCGACCTGCGCGACACGACGATCAAGATGGCGCACATGCAGCTTGACCGGAAACTCGAACCGGCGGAGGCCGACGCCCTCACCGCGCTCATGCATGCCTTCACCGACAAGGCGCGCGCGAAGAAGTAGCGCCGTCCGACGCGGGCAAGCCTTCTCGGTGACTGCGGCCATGCCCGATGGCCTGGAACCGTCTCCCTTTTGCCTTCTGCACTCCGGTTCATGGAGGGCACGCCGCCCTTCGCGTGTTCCGCCTGTTGCGCGGTTTGACGGATGGGCGCCCGCTCAGAGTTGCGCCAGCCGCCCGGTGCTGTCCCCGAACCGGTCGACCGGGGCACCCACCCGGTCCAGAAGCGACAGGAACAGGTTGGCCATCGGCGTGTTGCGCGGGTAACGCACGTGCCGACCCGGGTCGACGGAACCACCGCCCCTGCCCGCGAGAAGCACCGGCAAGTCGTCGTGGTTGTGCCGGTTGCCATCGCTGATCGCCCCCCCGTACACGATCAGGCACTGGTCCAGCAGCGTGCCGTCCCCTTCGGGAGTCGCCTTGAGCCGCTGGAGAAAGCCGGCGAACTGTTCGACATGGAACCGGTTGATCTTCGCGATCTTCTTCTTCTTCTCCTCGTCGTTGCCGTGATGCGAAAGGTCATGATGCCCCTCGGAAACGCCGAGAAAAGGATAGGGCCGGTAGCTCCCATCGTGGGCCAGAATGAAGGACGCAATCCGGGTCGAGTCCGTCTGAAACGCCAGCGCCTGCAGATCGAACATGAGCCGGATGTGCTCGGCGTAAGTTCCAGGGATCCCGCCGGGCTTCTCGGTGGCCGGCAGCGCGGCCCGGAATTGCTCGCTCCGCTCGATGCGCCTCTCCAGTTCCCGCACCGCCGTGAGGTACTCGTCAAGCTTGCGCCGGTCCGTAACCCCCAGGCGCGCCTGCAACCGCCGCGCGTCCTCCTGCACGTAGTCCAGGATGCTCTGGTGATACCGGCGGCGGCGGGCCTGCGCCTCGGTGGCCTCGGCGGCGGAAGCCCCGGCAAAGAGTCGCTCGAAAACCAGCCGCGGGTTCACCTCGGGCGGCAACGGCGTCGAGGGGGTCTTCCAGGCGATGTTGAACGAGTAGGCGCAGCTATAGCCGGAGTCGCAGTTGCCGGACAATTTGGTGCGATCGCAGCCCAACTCGAGCGACGGCAGCCGCGTCTGCCCACCGATCCGTTCCGCCGCCACCTGGTCCACCGACACGCCCACCTGGATGTCCGCTCCGTCCGTCTTGCGCGCCTGAGAGGCGGTCAGAAACGTGGCGGAAGACCGGGCGTGGTCGCCTGCGCCGTCACCGTTCGGCCGTGCCTTGTCATGCGTGAGGCCGGTGAGCACCGTCAACTCGCTCTGCAGCGGGCGGAGCGGTTCCAGAATGGGTGGCAGCTCGAAGTCGCGCCCCTCGGCGGCCGGCGTCCAGTCCACCATGTTGGCGCCGTTCGGGATGAAGACGAACGCCAGGCGTCTTGGGGGTGGGGTGGAGGGGGTGGCAGCGCCCCCGCGCAGGGCCATGGCATCGAGCAGCGGGAGCCCGAGGGCGGTGCCGAGCCCACGCAGAAACACGCGCCGGGGCATGCGAACCGAAGAGTTCAGAATGGCGGTCATAAGCGAATGTCGCTTGCAGAGTACGCGACCTCCGGACCCGCCGCAACTTGGGTTTGCCACCCCAAATGCTGAGTGGACGTCCGGCCAGCCCGTGCTAGAGTTTGCGCCGTAGCACACTCCATGAACCTTGTACCTAACCTTCCGCCCCGGCGTTCTCCGGGGACGTGGTCGTCGCAGGTCCGGGCGGGCGTGGCCGCTCCCCCTTCCCGGTGGTCCTTCCGCCTCGCCGTGTCCCGGCGGGCGTTCACCCTCATTGAGCTGCTGGTGGTTATCGCCATCATCGCCATCCTGGCCGGCATGCTGCTGCCCGCCCTGGCGAAGGCCAAATCCACGGCCAAACGCTCGATGTGCACCAGCAATTGTCGTCAGTGGGGGATCGCGCTGGGCCTCTACTCGACGGACTTCAACAGCTACTTCCCCGACAACCGGGACGGCTATCACCTGAGCTGGATGGGCACCAACATGGCTGCGTTCTGGCAGGGTTACCTCATCAAGTCCGAGAAGCCGAAGGCCAGGACGGACAAGAAGGCGGCCAACCACGTCCTTTACTGCCCCACCGACGAGTGGCATCGCCAGGCCGACACCTGGCGCTTCAGCGACGCCTCCTCGGAGATCAAACCGATCCTCACCGGGTTCTTCTATCTGCCGGGTCGGGTGGACGGAAGCTGGCCGTACAACTCGGAAGGGATCGGCGAGTGGCATTTCCGGAAGAAGATGGGCGGCGAGCTGACGAAGGCGCCGGTTCTCATCGACCGGCTCCAGGGGTTGGGCCCGCGCACCACGAACGTGTACGACGCCCGGCTGCGCTGGACCACCGTCGATGAGGGGAAGAACTGGCGCACGGCGAATCACCCCGGCGGCGGCAGCGGCGCGCCCGAAGGTGGGAACTTCCTCTTCGAAGACGGCCACGTTGAATGGCTCCACGGCAAGCGCGTCAGCCTTGGCTCGGGATCCGGCGACTGGCAGTGCTTCTACAGGATCCCGGTCAACTGAGCCGGCGAGGGCAGTTCGGGATGGGGTGAATCTTCGCCCGCCTGGCGACGGCCAAGCCCCGTGACCTGCTCCCGGTCAAGGCCGGGTGGGGGCGGATTCGGCTGCGGGCGGCTCGAAGTGCACCACCACTTCCCCGGGGCGCGCGAATCCGAACCGTTCGCGGATGATCCGTTCGGCGGCGTCCGGGTTGTTGGTGAACGCCTGGAGGCTGGCCTGCAAGGTCCGACCGTGGGCCTGAGCGGCGGCCAATTGACGTTCGAGTTGGAGCCGCTCGGTCTGCAGCTCCTGGTTGCGTTGGATCTCCGGGAGATACCAGATGCCCACGGCGAGCCCGCCCAGCACGAACAGCAGAAACACCACCACGGAACTCAGGTGGTTCCAGAAAGTGGTCACGTTCATGGCGTGCATCAAGCCACAACCCCCCCGGCTTGGCAACCTTTCTTGCCCCCCGCGGTCTCCCGGGCCCCCGGTGGGACGGTGGGACGGTGGGACAGTGGGACGGTGGGACAGTGGGACAGTGGGACAGTGGGATGGTGGGACGGTGGGACGGTGGGACGGTGGGATGGTGGGACGGTGGGATGGTGGACGGTGGGACGGTGGGACGGTGGGACGGTGGGACGGTGGGATGGTGGGACGGTGGGATGGTGGGACGGTGGGACGGTGGGACGGTGGGACGGTGGGACGGTGGGACGGTGAGACGGTGGGACGGTGGGACGATGGACGAGACGGTGGACGGTGAGACGGTGAAGGACGGTGGGACGGTGGGATGGTGGGACGGTGGGGAGCAGCCTGTTGCCTTGGAGCCTCAGGGGCCATGAACCGACCATTAACGCCGGAGGCGTCCCAGACAGTAGCCGGAGGTCGCCGCCCGCGGCGACCTCCGGTCCCGCGGGCCGAGTCGAAGGCACCCGGAGGAGTGCCAGAGGTCAGGTGACCGCGTCAGCATCCCTCCGGGACGCGCTCGCCCGCAGACGCCCCCCCTCTCGGGGGTCTCGCTCGCCCACGCCCCCCCGGGGGTCTCGCTCGCGCACTCGCTCGACCCCCGGCTACGGTCTGGCACGCCACGGGCGTGGGCTCGCGTCGCGGACCCAGGTGCATGGAAAGGGTGCGGACTTGTTTGAGGCGCTGGCGGCCGGTTAAATCCGCGCCACATGCATGCGGGCAACACGCCGACGGGCGGCACGGGGGAAGCGGACCTGACCAGGGGGGCGACGGGTTGGGAGGTGGGCGCGGCGCAGCAGGAACCCAGGCTGCACCGGTGGGCGGATCGCGCGACGGAGGGGCTGTTGCTTGGCATGCTGGTCTTCTCCCCGTGGGCGTTGGCGGGTTGGCCGTCATGGTCGGTCTGGACCATGAACGTGGGGGGCTATCTGCTGGGGCTGCTTTGGCTGGTCAAGGAGATGGTCCGGAGACAGGCTCAGTACCGTCCGGATCGGTGGACGGCCCCGGGTCCGGGATGGCGAATGGGTTTGCTGGGGGTGCTCACCCTGGCGCTGCTGAGCTGGTGTCTGGTCAGTGCGCTCAATGGCCGAGCCGTCGTGGACGTGGCGGGGTTGCGCCTTGAGGAACAGTCCGGCTGGATCCCCTGGCTGCCCCACAGTTACGACGCGCCCTCCACGTGGTTTCAGTTCTGGAGTTACCTCGGGCTTGCCGGTGTGTTCTGGGCGGCGATGGACTGGGTCAGCCTGCGCGGCTCGCACCACCGTGCGCATCGCACGCGGCACGTGCGCCGGAGGGCTCGCCCGGGGACGGGCGCAGACGATGGGGTGGCGGGGAGTCGGCACGAGCTGCCCCATCGGCTGAAGAAGCTGCTGTGGGTTGCCTGCCTCAACGGGGCGGCCGTGGCATTGATCGGCATCTTTAGCACGCTCGACAACCCGGCCAAGGTGTTGTGGCTGGTGCCGCACGAGACGCGTCAGGGCAATTTCTTCGGTCCCTTCTGGTACCGGAACCACGGGGCCCAGTACTTGAATCTGCTCTGGCCGCTGTGCCTGGGCTTGTACCAGGCCTCGTTTCTGCAGGCGGCCGAGCGGGGCCGGTTGCTGTCGGAACTGGGTCGTTCGCCGAGCCTGCTGCTGATCCCCTGCCTGGTGCTGATGAGCGCGGCCCCGTTCGTACTTACCGGCCGCGGCGGCAGCCTGATCGCCGGGGTGGTGATGGTGGCCTGTGTGCCCGTGCTGTGCTGGAGCGGCCGGAAGCTGGGAAAGGGGGTGGTCGTGGGCCTGCTCGTCCTGCCGGTGGGACTGGCCCTGGGGCTGGCGTTGGCGTGGAAACCACTGACCTACCGGTTCTTTCGCGGGTTCGTCTGCTTCCCCACCCACGTCGAGGTCTGGCGGGAGGGATTCACGTTACGGACGGTGTTCGAAGTGCCGCGGACCTGGCGCGAGAGCGCGGTGACGATGGCCGGGCTGTCCGAGAGCCGGACACGCCTGCTGAGCGAACCCGGATCGGTCAGCCTCTCGCTACGACGGGAAGGGCGGCTCGAGGTGCGTATCCAGGGGGAGGCGCGCGAACAGGCTCTTGTGCTGGTGACCACGAATGCGGTGTTGGCGGAGCCGGATCGGGCGGTGGAGCTGGTGCTCGTCCAGCAGGCGCAATCCTCCACGGTTTACCTGAACGGGAGTCCTCTGCCGATGCGCGCGGTGACGAACCGGGCGGGCTTTCGCTGGCCGGAGCGTCTGGCGACCCGCTACCTCTGGGTGGGGCGAGGGGCGGGCGGTTCGCGGATCTTCAACGCGCGGCTCGAGGCGGTGACGCTGGTGGGTCGGGCCTTGCCGCCCGCGGAGTTGGCGCCGCTCGTGAGCGAGACGCCCCGGACGGGTCGAGGTATTGGCTTGGGTTTTGGCCGGGATGCGTGGGAGGCGCTGAAACCGGCGCCGGTGCATCATCTGCGTCCGCACAGCCTGTCGCCATCGATGTGGCTAGCCGAGGGTCTGGCCGGGCGGCAGCAGTTCTACGAACAGGCGCGAGGGATGTTGGCCGACTACCCGGCGGCCTTCGGCGCCGGGCCTGGGACGTTTGGGAACCTGTATAAGGTCTTTCTCCAGAATGCGCAGGCGACCGACACGTGGCATGTCCACAACGATTACCTCGAGACCCGTCTCGAGTTCGGCTGGCTGGGCAGCGTTTTGATCTACGCTGCTTTTCTCCTCGCGCTGTGGCCGCTGGCTTTCGGCGGTGGGGGCCGGGTTCCTTCGTACTTGCTGGCTTTCGTAGCCATCGCGCTGGCCGGCTGCCTCGTGCAGGCCCGCTTCGACTGGATCCTGCAGGCTCACCCACTGCTGTTCCTGATGGTGCTGCTGTGCGGCCTGGTCAGCGCAATTGGTCGAGCAGACGGCGCGCGGCCGTGAACCCGCCGTCGATTTCCAGGGCGCGGGCGGCGGCGGCGCGCGCTTCGGCGGTACGCCCGAGCTGGGCCAGGATGGTGGCCCGCGCGTAGGGCAGACGCGGATCCTTCGGAGCCACGGATTCGCCTCTCAGCAGGGCGTCGAGCGCTTCGGCGGTGCGCCCCGCCCCGTGGCGGGCCAGGCCGAGGTTGTACCAGGCGCGGGCGTGGCGGGGATCCAGGGCCACGGCTTGTTCGAGGGCCGCGAGCGTTTCGCCGGCCTGGCCCAGCTCGTTCCACGCCAGCCCGAGCTTGTACCAGTATTCGGCTTCGCGCGGTTCGAGGCGGCACGCGGTCCGCAACTGCTCGACGGCCTCCTGGCCGTGTCCGGCGAGGCTGAGCACCACGGCCAGTTCGTGACGCAAGGGCGCCGAGTGGCCATCCCAGGCCACGGCCTGGCGGTACGCAGCCAGCGCGGCCGGCAGCTCCTGACGCGCGAGATGGAAGGCGCCGAGCTGAAGCTGGCCGGTCGGCTGGTCGGCATTGAAATCGAGGGCGTGCCGCAGTTCCCGGCCGGCGCGGGAACTCAGGTCCACGCGATCCCGCAAGGCCAGGGCGGCGGCCACGCGGACGTTGCGGACGGGATCTTCGAGCCGGGGCACGAGGGCGGCGGCCAGACCAGGTGGTCCGTGGGCCACGCCGGCGCCGAGGGAGCGCACGGCCTTTTCCCGTACGAGCGGGTGGGCATGGTCCAATTGGGCGCGCAAGGCCTGCTGGACGGCGGGTTCATGCACCCAGCCTTCGAGCAACTCGGCCGCCACCGCGCGCCAGTACGTGTTGGTTTCGCCGGCCAGCAGCGCGAGCAGCGGCCCCCGCGCCGCGGCTTCTCCCCGGCGGGCCGCGGCCACCACGCGCGCGCGTTCGCGGGAAGGTCGTTCCATTTTTGCGCCGTACCACTGCTCAACGAATTCGAGCGCCCAGTCGACGGACCGGTCGGCATGACAGCGATTGCAGGCGTTGGGGATGCCCAGCTCGCGGGTCAGCAGGGGGTCCGGGATGGTGAAGCCGTGGTCGTGGCGCCAATGCCGCCCCATGTACACGGTCTGGGGCATGTGGCAGTTCACGCACTCGCCGCCGGTTTCCGCGATGGTTCGGGGGTGATAGGCCGTGAGATCCAGGTCGAGCAGCACGCCGTTGGTGGAGTACCCGAAGACCTTGTGCCGGCTGTGGCTGACGGGCTCGATGGCCAGCGCATTGGGATAGCTGCCGTCGTGGCATCGCATGCACAGCCAGTTGCCCGGCAGGCGGGTCTTCGCGGAGTGGGGGTCATGGCACTCCAGACACCGCACCCCCGCCTCGCCCATGCGGCTGCCCAGGAACGCGGCGAACTCGTAGTTCTCATCCCGCACCTGGCCGTCGGGGTGATACACGTCGGTGTAGTCCACCACCGTCAGCGCGTAATGGTCGAAGAAGGAGTCGCCGGGCACAAAGTCGCCGGTCAAGTCACCGCGTCGCGCGTGGCAGGAGCCGCACGTTTCCCGCACCTGGTTGGTCGAGAACAGCGGCAGGGTGGGATCGGGCAGCGTGGTGACGCGGTGTTCGCGGCGCCACTCGACGTGGGCGCGGCCCGGGCCGTGGCAGGACTCGCAGCCGACCGTGGCTTCGACCATCGCGGTCCGGTACGAGTCCGAGGCGGCGTCGTAGTTCTTTCGCACCCGCACGTTGTGGCAGGCGGCGCACATCGCGTTCCAGCCCATGCCGCGCCCGGTCCAATGGCCCCATTCACCGGGCATGCGATCTTCGGATCCGTAGACGTTGAACCACTCGTTCGTGTGGGGGTCGTAGGACGCCTCCAGCGTTTGCAGTCGTCCGCCCGGAAAGGCCACAAGGAACTGCCGGAGCGGGTCGTTGCCGATGACCCGCACGACGGGATGCGTTTCGGGCGCACCGGACAAACCAAGGGTGGTGACGACGTAGTTGGTGCCTTCGACCCGGACGGTGGTTTGTTGCGAACCGTGCGTGAAGGTGCGGGGGGGATCGAAGGCGATCCGGTCCAGTGCGGGGTCCAACGGGCGTTCGGCGAGGCCGTGGTTGGAGCGTTCCCACAGTTCGTACGCTTCCTCGTGGCACTCCTGGCAACTCGCCGACCCGGCATACGCGGCATAGGTGGTGGCCTGATCGGGGATGACCGGTGCCGGGACCGGCGCAGCGGGTGGTGGAGGCGACGAGGCCGGGCCGGGCGATGGTTCCCGCCAGATGACCAGGGCACCCGCGATGACCAGCACCGCCAGCGCCGCCACCGTTCCCCACAGCGCCCTCGAGGAGCGCCGGCCAGCCGTCCGCGGGACGGAACCCTGCTGCCCGCGAGGAGTGCGCCGGGGGGTCGCCATTCAGGGGGCGGCGGGGGCGGCGACCTGGCGCACCCGGACGAGCGCCTGCTCGAGACTGGCCGCGGCGCGTTCCTCGGTCTCGGCTTCGGTGTACACGCGGAACTCGGGCGCGTTGCCCGACGGCCGCACATGCACCACGGTGTCGTCGGCAAACGTCACCCGGGCACCGTCGGTGAAGTCGAGGACCTTCACCATGCCGAAGGTGGGACCGAAGCACTGCTCGACTTCGGGCACGCCCCCCCGTTCGAAGCGGGCCACCAGCGCCTGGCCTTGCTCGGTCGGAAAAGGTCGGAGGAGCCCGCTGCGGGTGAAGCGCCGGGGCAGGCCGGCCACCAGTTGCGACAGGCGCAGGGCGCGGCGGGCTGCGGCGTGCAGCACGGCCAGGATGGGCAGGGCGGCGTCGCGGGTCGGCAGGGCCGTCAGCGTGGACCCCGGGACCTCCCCGCTCACGTCGCTGCCCAAAAGGAAACCGCCGTTGGCCTCGAAACCCACCACCCGCCGGGCGCCGGCGTCGGGGGCCGCCTGCATGCCGGCGATCACATACGGCGACCCGATCCGCGTCCGCGTCACGCGGCGGAACCAGTCGCAGCGTTCGAGCGCAGTGTTGCAGCTCACCGGGGCCACGACGGTGTCGGCCTTGAGATAGGCGGCCACGAGAATGCCCAGGACATCGCCCCGCACGACCGCCCCGCGTTCATCCACCACCAGCGGGCGGTCGCCATCGCCGTCGGCGGTCACCAGCGCATCGGCCTGGTGCGCCTGCACCCAGCCCGCGAGTTGGGCAGGGTCCTCGACCGCCTCGGTATCCACGGGGATGAACCGGTCGGAACGGCCCACCCGGATCACCTGCGCGCCGAGGGCTTCGAGCAGACGGCCCAGGAGATCTCGGGCCACGGTGGAATGTTCATACACGACGACGCGCCGGCCCGCGAGGCACCCGCGCGGGAAGAACTCGAGGTAACGGCGGAGGTAGGCCGCCTCGGCCTCGGCTTGGGGCACACCCAGCGACGGCAGGTCATCGGAGTACAAGCTGCCGTCGGCGCCAAAGAACGCCGCCTGGGTTTCGTCGCGCTCCAGTGCGTCGGCGAGCGCGGCGTGGCGCTGGGCGATCGCGGCTTCATCGGCCTTGAGCACCTCGCCCCACGGCAGGTGGAACTTGAGGCCGTTCCGGTCGTCGGGAATGTGGCTGCCGGTCACCATGAGGCTGGGCTGGCGCCGCGCGAAGGCGTGATGGGCGAGGGCCGGCGTGGGGATGAAGCCGCACCACTCCGCCTCGAGCCCTTCCTGCCGGACGGCCCACGCCACGGCCCGGAGCAACCGCGGTGTGCTGGCCCGCAAGTCGCCGGCGAGCGCCACCGGCCCCCGGACTTCGCCGCGATCCTTGAGGTAGCGGACGAAGGCGCGGGTGTAGAGGGCGCACGCGCGGTCGGTGAGTTCGCTTACGAGCCCGCGGAGGCCACTGGTGCCGAAACCAAGCGCCATGAGAAGATCGTTGGGGTGCGCCCGAGCTGGCGTCCGGCAGGTCAGCGGGAGGGCCGGGAACGTGTCGGGGTTTCGCGGTCCGGCACGCGCTCAGGCCTCGTACGGGGGCGGGAACGCGGCCGGGTTGTTGTCGAAGTTCTTGGTGACCTTGTAGGGCTCGCTCTGGCCGTGGTTGACGAACGGTGTCATCCGAACGCGCAGGGCCTGCATCTCGTCGGCGCTCAACTTCCGGAACGTGCGGACGGCTTGGAGGGCGGTCTGGAGAAGCTCCATCGTCTCGCAACCGGTGAGGGTGACCGAGACGGGGAGGCTCATGGCGTAGTGGAGGCACTCGGTGCTGGTGATGACGCCGGTCTTGGGGGCGTTCTGGAAGGCCATGGGTTTCATGCCCACGATGCCGAGGTTGCGCTTGACCGCCTCGGGGAGGACGAGCCGTTCGAAGCTGCCAAAGTGCGGGTCGAGGACATTCAGCGGCATCTGGAGCGCGTCCCACTCGTAGGGCTTGGTCAGCATCTTGAGGTGGTAATCCGGGCTCTTGTGGCCGGTGAACCCGATGAACCGCACCTTGCCCTGGCGCCTGGCCTGCTCCGCGGCCTCGATGGCGCCGTGCGGTGCGAAGATCCAGTCGGGATCCTCCTGGCGCTCGATGGAGTGGAACTGCCAGAGGTCGAGGTGATCGGTTTGCAGCCGCTTGAGGCTGGTCTCGAGATCGAGCAGGGCGTGTTTCTTGTCGCGGTAGTTGTGCTTGGTCATCAGGAAGACTTGGTCCCGACGGCCCTGGATGGCCTCGCCCATCCGCAGTTCGCTCTGTCCGTCGTTGTAGTCGATCGAGTTGTCCAGGAAGTTCACGCCCGCGTCCATGGCGGTGCGGATGAGGCGATGACTTTCGGCGCGTTCCTTCTGGATGCCGATGTGCCAGCCGCCCAACCCCAGGATCGAGACCTTGACGCCTGTCTTGCCGAAGGGGCGCATCGGCATGTCGCCGCGCGTTTCGGCGCCGACCGCGGTGGGGAGGAGCGTCGGGGTGGCTACAGCCGCCAGGACGGACGAGCCCAGGCTGCCGGCGAGGAATTCTCTGCGCGATTGGGTAGTCATGCCGGGACAAGTAGCAGAGAACCGGCGGAGTGACAAGGCCGCGGGGAGGCGGGGCGCCGCTTTGCGTTCATTCCTCTTCTCCCGAGCGGCGTTGATCGTTCTGCCGCGAGGATGCCTCCGCCTTGCCTGCTCGCGGGGGGGCGACTACGGTGCCGGTCCTTGACCGCAAACCAACGCTCTTCGGCCCGGTGGCTCCGGTTCGCCATGCTCCTGGGGTTGCTCGGCGGGTTGTTCGTGCTCCTGCGGGTGACGCTGTTCCGGCCCGCGCTGGTCCCCGTCACGGTCCACCGCGCCGAACGGGGCCGGGTCGAGGACACTGTGGTGAATTCCCGCGCGGGCACGGTTCAGTCGCGCCGCCGGGCACGCATCAGCCCGGGCATCGCCGGGCTGGTGGTGGAGATCCCGGTGCGGGAAGGCGCGCAGGTGAAGGCGAGCGACGTGTTGCTGCGGCTGGATGACCGCGAACTGCGCGCGCGGCTGCACCTGGCGCGACGGTCCCTGGAAGCGGCGCAAGCGCAGGCGGAGCAGGCCGGACTCGAGCTGCAACTTGCCCAATACCTTTCCGAACGCACCCGGACGCTGGTGCAGGACAATGTCGTCTCGGACTCGGCCTGGGAACAGGATCGCACCCGCGCGTTGACGGCGGAGGCGGTCCGGCGGGCAGCAGAGGCGCGGGTGTCCGAAGCCGAGGCGGCGGTCGAGACGGCGCAGGCGTTGCTGGACAAGACGGTGATCCAGGCGCCGTTCGCGGGCGTGGTCCTCGACGTGACCACGGAAGTGGGGGAGTGGATCAGCCCTTCGCCCCCGGGCGTGTTCATCCCGCCGGTGGTCGACCTGATCGATCCCGATGCCCTGTACCTCGAGGCGCCCATCGACGAGGCGGATGTGGCGCGGATCCGGACCGGGTTGCCGGTGCGCATCACGCTGGACGCGTTCCGCGGGCGGTCTTTCGCGGGCACCCTGACCTACGTGTCGTCGTTTGTGGAGACGCGGCAGGAACAGAACCGCACGCTGCGGGTCGAGGCCGAGTTCGCCGCGGCCGAGTTGCCGCCGAACCTGCTGCCCGGGTTGTCGGCGGATCTCGAGGTGATCCTCGACGCGCGCGAGGCGGTGCTTCGGATCCCCACGTATGCGCTGCTCGAAGGCGGGCGGGTGTTGCTCGTGCAGGAGGGCCGGTTGGTCGAGCGGACGGTCTCGACCGGGCTGCGCAACTGGAGCTTCACCGAGATCACCGCGGGGCTCGCGGCGGGCGAGGAGGTCGTTTTGTCGCTGGACCGCGCCGAGGTGAAGGCCGGCGCCCGGGTCACGGCCACCACGGAGGCGGCGCCGTGATCGAACTGGCGGGGATTCACCGGACCTTCGAAGTCGGAGGCCAACCGGTGCGCGCCCTGCGCGACGTGACGCTCCGCATCGCCGGTGGGGAATACGTCTCGATCATGGGCGCCTCGGGTTCGGGCAAGTCCACGCTGCTGAATCTGCTGGGTTGCCTGGACCGGCCGAGCGCCGGCTCGTACCGGTTTGGGGGCGAGGAAACGGCGGCGATGGGCGAACTCGAGCTGTCGAACCTGCGTCGGCACCGGATCGGGTTTGTGTTCCAGTTCTTCCACTTGGTGCCCCGGCTCACCGCCGCCGGCAACGTCGAACTGCCGATGGTGTTTGCCGGGGTGCCGCCGGCGGAGCGGCGCGAGCGCGCGGCGCAGGCCTTGGCGCGCGTCGGCCTCACCCCGCGGGCGGAGCACCGGCCCTCCCAGTTGTCCGGCGGCGAACAACAACGCGTCGCCATCGCGCGCGCGGTGGTGATGCGGCCCAGCCTGCTGCTGGCGGACGAACCCACCGGCAACCTCGACAGCGCGTCCGGTCGCGAGATCGTGGACCTGATCGAGGGCATGAACGCGGAGGGGTTGACGCTGGTGGTGGTGACGCATGACCCCCTGCTCGGGGTCCGCGCACGACGCCAGGTGCGGTTGGCCGACGGGGTCGTGGTCGCGGATGAAACCGCAGGCGCGCGCGGCACGGCGAGCGGGGCGGAGCGGGGGAGCGCATGAGGTTCGCCGACCTGTTCCAGTTCGCGGCGGGCGGTCTGCGGGGTCACCGGTTGCGGACGTCGCTTTCGGTGCTGGGCGTGGGGATCGGCGTGGCTTCGGTCATCCTGCTGACGGGCCTGGGGGAAGGGGCACGCGAGTACGTCACCGGCGAGTTCGCCAGCCTGGGCTCGAACCTGCTGATCCTGATCCCGGGCAAGACCGAGACGCGCGGTCTCGCGCCGCTGATCAGCGTGGCACCGCACGACCTGACGTTGCGCGACGTGGACGCGCTGCGGGAGCGGGTGCCGGGGATCAGCCGCATTGCCCCGGTGGCGTTCGGGACCGCCACGGTCAAGGTGGGCGAACGGGGGCGGCAGGTGCTGGTCGTGGGCACCACGCGGGAGATGCTCGAGATCCGGCACCTGCAGATGGCGACGGGACGGTTTCTGCCGCGGGACGTGCGCGACGCGCCGTTGTGCGTGATCGGGGCGCGCGTGCAGCGCGAGTTGTTTCCGGGGGTGAACCCGCTGGGCCAGATCGTGCGCGTGGGCGAGTGGCGGTTCCGCGTGATCGGCGTCATCGCCCCGCGGGGGGTCTCGGTGGGGATGGACCTGGATGAGGTGGTCGAGATTCCCGTCGAGACGGCGCTGCGGCTGTTCAACCGGAGCAGCCTGTTCCGGGTGCTGGTCGAAGTGCGTTCGCACACCGCCCTGCCGGAGGTGGAACGGGCCGTGATCGACGTGCTGCGCGAACGCCATGCCGGTCAGGAGGACGTGACGGTGCTCACGCAGAACGCGGTGCTGAGCACGTTCAACCAGATCCTGGGCGTGCTCACCGCGGCGCTGGCGGGCATCGCGGCCATCTCGCTCGGCGTCGCCGGCCTCGGCATCATGAATGTCATGCTGGTGTCGGTGTCGGAACGGACGCACGAGATCGGCCTGTTGCGGGCGGTGGGCGCCACCGCGCGGCAGGTGGTGGGGGTGTTCCTGGTCGAAGCAGTACTGCTGTCGACCCTCGGTGGCTGTGTGGGGGTGCTCACCGGACTGGGGGTGGGACAGGTCCTCGAGCGGATCTACCCCGACTTCCCGGTGCACGCCCCGGCGTGGGCGATCCTGGCGGCGATCGTGGTGTCCGGCTCGGTGGGGCTGTTGTTCGGGATGCTGCCGGCGCGCCAGGCGGCGCGACTCGACCCGGTCCAGGCTCTGGTCGGGAGGCAGACATGAACAGTCGCGACCTCCTCGGCCTGGCGTGGCAGGCGATCTGGTTCCATCGGCAACGTTCCGTCCTGACGATGCTGGGGATCCTGATTGGGATCGCGTCGGTCATTCTGCTCACCTCGATCGGCGAGGGGACGCGCGTGTACGTGCTGTCCGAGTTCACGCAGTTCGGGACGACGCTGGCGGCGATTAGCCCGGGGCGCGTGCAGACCACCGGCGTGCCGGGGGCGTTGGGCGGAACGATTCACCCGCTCACCTTCGAAGACGCGGCGGCGCTCGAACGGGTCCCCGGCGTGGCGCGGGTGGTCCCGGTGGTGATCGGCACGGCGCCGATTGAACACGGCGGCCGGACGCGTGACACGTTTGTCTACGGCGTGACCGCGGCCGTCCCGGAAGTGTGGCGGATGCAGGTTCGCGCCGGGCGGTTCCTGCCGGAGTCGGATCCGCGCCGCGGCGGGCGGCTGGCGGTGCTGGGGCCGAAGCTCAAGCGCGAGCTGTTCGGCGAGGCAACCTGCCTGGGCCGTCACGTCCGCGTGGCGGGGGAACGGTTCCTGGTGATTGGGGTGATGGAGCCCAAGGGACAGTTCCTGGGCTTCGACATCGACGACAGCATCTACCTGCCGGTACGCGAGGCGAGCCGGATCTTCAACCGCGACGAACTGCACGAGATCGACGTGCTCATCGCCAATGCCTCCCTGATCGATCCCGTGGTCGAGCGGATGCGGCAGGTGCTGATCGAGAGGCACGGGCGGGAGGAGGACTTCACCATCACGACGCAGACGGGGATGATCGAATCGCTCGACCGCATCATCCGGATCGTGAGCCTGGCGGTGGGCGGGATTGGGGCGATTTCGCTGCTCGTGGGCAGCCTCGGCATTCTCACGATGATGTGGATCTCGGTGAACGAACGGACGGCGGAGATCGGGCTGGCGCGCGCGGTGGGGGCGACCCCGCGGCAGATCGGGGCGTTGTTTCTTGGGGAGGCGGCGATGCTGTCCACGGTGGGAGGCGTGGCGGGTCTGGCGACGGGGCTGGGGGTGGCCCGGCTCCTGCACTGGTATCTGCCCGGGCTGCCGGTCGAGACGCCGGTCGGGTTTGTCGGCCTGGCGCTGGCGGTGAGCCTGGGGGTGGGCTTGCTCAGCGGCCTGCTCCCGGCGCGGCGCGCGGCGTCGCTCGATCCGGTCGTGGCCTTGAAGCGGGAGTGAGCCCGGCCTGCCGCAGGCAGCGACGCTCAGGGCCACACCTTCTCACACTCGACTCACCTGGCGTCGGCCGGCGCAGGCGCCTCGATCCACTCCCGGTTCAGCCGCGTGAAGGTGAGAAACTCGTAGCCGCGCTGCACACCCCGTTCCCAGAAGACTCCCACCGTCCCGTCCTTCAGCACCGTGAGATCCGAGTACGCCGCGTGTTCCTCCGAGATCCGTCGCGGGCTGGCGAAGGTCATCCCTTCATCGTAGCTGACACGCATGGCCAGCCGCTGCCGCCCCGGCCCTTCCGGTCCCGTCCACAGCAGCCGGTCGCGATCCTGCCCGGCGGCACGGGAGGTGAAGCGTTCGATGGCGCACGCGACAGGCGTGACTTCGAGGCCCGGCCGCGGCGTTCCCCACGTGCGGCCGCCGTCCGTGCTGGTCGTCAACCAGCGATGCGGCCCGGTGTTCTGGCGGAAGTCCATCAGGATCGAGCCGTCCGCCAACTCGACGAGCTGGTTTTCGTCGCCTCCCTGCGGAGCAGGGACCAGCCCGCTGCGCTGCCAGGTGCGCCCGTGGTCGTCCGAGAAGAGGGCGAAGTCGGCAAACGGCGCCTTCCACATCGGGACAAGGAGCCGGCCCGACCGTGTCTGGATCACACCACCCGGGCCCGGGACGCTCGCGCGCCAGGCGGGGTCGTTCAGGTCGCGCCCGACGGCGGTGAGATCCATCGGCTCGGACCACGTCCGACCATGGTCGTCGCTCCAACGGGCCAGCGTCTGCATGTCGTCGGTGCCGGGCCGGGACGTCTCGGTGCTTCGGCCGGGTCGGGAGCGCAGGTAGAAGACCCAGGCACGGCCCGTGTGGCGGTCGACGACCGTGGCGGGGTTGGCGGCCGACCAGCGTTCGCCGGGGTCCTCGAGGACGGTCATGGCCGACCACGTGGCCCCTTGATCTGTGCTGCGCTTGAGGACCAGGTCGATGTCCTGCTCGCCGTAGCCGGGGTCGTCCGCGTTGTATTTGCGCGCCTCCGCAAACGCGAGGAGCGAACCGTCCGGCGCGGTCTCGATCGCCGGGATGCGATAGGTGTGATAGCCATCCTGGCCGGAGACGAAGACATCGGTGTGCGTGAGGAGGGGTTCGGCCTGGGCCGTCGCGAACAGGACGAACGCGAGAGCGGTCAGCCGCGGCGAGGTTGGGATTGGGTGATTCATGGGGAGGAGGGACAGGAAGCATGCCGGCAGACCGGCGTTCGACACAGGTGGCTCACGCCGGTGTTTCTACCGCTTCATGACGAAGGCGTCGAAAGTCATGACCGCACTGGCCAGCACCGCGGTGGCGGCCACTTCGACCGCCGGCAAAGTCTCCTGCCGCGGGCTCGCCCCGACCGCGAGAAAGCGCGCCGCGGCCTCCGGCGACTTGCCGAACCACTCCCGTTGCTCGGCATAGAGCCGGGCCAGGATCTCCGCCTCGCGCGCATCGGGGGTCCGCCCCGCCAGGCGCCGGAACGCCTCGCGCGCCCGTGCCGCCGGGTCGGTGGGATGACGGGCCACCAGGTGCTCGGCCAGCACGCGGGCGGCCTCGACGAACTGCACATCATTCAGCAACACCAGCGCCTGCAGAGGCGTGGCCGTGACTTCGCGCTTGGCCGTGCAGACTTCGCGCGTGGTGGCGTCGAAGCTCAACATGCTGGGCGGCGGCGCCGTGCGGCGCCAGAATGTGTACAGGCTGCGCCGATACAGCTTGTCCCCCGTATCCTGCTGGTAGGTCTTGCCCGTGCCCGATTCCTCCCACACCCCGGGCGGTTGGTACGGCTTGACGCTGGGGCCGCCGAGGACCGGGTTCAGCAGTCCGCTGACCGCCAGCGCCTGATCGCGGATCTGCTCCGCCGCGAGACGATGCTTGGGTCCGCGACTGAGCCAGCGGTTGTCCGGGTCCCGCGCCAACCGGACGCCGTCAGCCACGGAGGACTGCCGGTAGGTGGCGGACATCACCACGCGCTTGTGCAGCGCCTTTCGGTCCCAGTCTGATTCCACAAAGCGTCGGGCCAGCCAATCGAGCAATTCCGGATGCGAAGGGGCATCGCCTTGCAGGCCGAAGTCCCACGTCGTGGCCACCAGGCCCCGCCCGAAGTGGAGCTTCCAGACCCGATTCACGGCCACCCGCGCGGTCAACGGATGCTGCGGATCGGTCACCCAGGCCGCCAGCCCGAGCCGGTTGCGCGGCGCCGCGGGCGGCCAGGGCAGCAACACGTCAGGGGCGCCGCGCTCGACGCGTTCGCCGGGGGCGTCGTAGGCGCCGCGGCGCAAGACGTGCGCGGGCCGGGGCGTGGGCAACTCCTCCATCGTCATGATCTCCCGCACCGGGGTGATGAGGTCGTCCTCCGCCTCGCGGAGCCGGCGCAATTCCGCGAGGCCTGCCTGGTAACCGGCGTCGAGGCGGGCCAACCGCTGTTCGGTGAGCGCGGCCCGGTCGAGCTGCCCGGCGGGCAGATCCGGCGGTTGTTCGGCACCGGGAACTGCGTGCGCCAGCCACGCGGCTTCCAGCGGGGTGAGTTCCGCGTGGAACACCATGAACTCATCCAGAACACCGTCCTTGAACCCGCGGTCCCGGAACCGGCCGGCCAGCGTGAGCCGGATCTGACCCGCTTCCGCGTCGCCCCATTCGGCCCGGTGCCGGATGTCCTTGTAGAGATGATCCCGCACGACCTCGGTGGCGAGCGGAACCCCGTTGCGGTAGAGCCGGACACCGGCGGCCCGGCTCGAGCCGTCGTAGGTGATCGTCAGGTGCGACCATTCGCCCAGCGGCAGCGGTTCCCGGGCTCGCACCGCCAGCGCGTTGCCCGGCCAGAAGTGGATCAGCGCGAAGCACGGCCGCCCTTCCTCCAGCACCAGCTCGTAACCCCGGCTGCCCGAATCGGTCCACGACCGCGAACCATGAAACACAACCGCGCGATCCTGTGCCGTGGTCGGTTGCAGCCAGCAGGCGAAGCTGAAGGGATCTGTCCGGCGGAACCCGCCTGCGCCTTGGATGACCGCGCTGTTGTCCCCGCTGAACTTGAGTCCCTGCCCGAACCGGCCCGTCACCTGTTCCGGTCCGTCGTGCAGTTGGGCAAACACGTTGGTGGTGGCCGCCCCGGGGGTCGTGTGGTTCGTGACGGACTCGAAGGCGAAGTGGGCCACGGGCGGCGGAACCCCGGATTCTGAGGAGGCCAGGCTGGCGAGCGCGGTCACCCGCTCGCCCCATGACTGCTCGAGGTCGGCCGCGGCCGCTTCGCGCAGCGTCTTGAGCAACCGCTCCCGCACCTCAATCTGCTCGCGGAGTTCGCGATGCTGCGCCTCGACTCCCTCCGGCCAGAGCAGCAACACCGGGGTCGGCGTGGCCCGCGTGAAGTGCGAGTAAAGACCCGACTCGTCGATCGAGTTGAAGAACGCGCTCAGCCCGTAGTAATCGCGCTGGCTGATCGGGTCGTACTTGTGGTCGTGACACCGCGCACATTCGAGCGTGAGCCCCAACATGGCGGTGCCAAAAGTGTGAACGCGATCGGCCACGTACTCGAGGCGGAACTCCTCTTCGATGCTGCCGCCTTCGTTGGTCTGGCGATGCAAGCGGTTGAAGGCGGTCGCCAACCGCTGATCGCGTGTCGGTTGCGGCAGCAGATCGCCCGCAAGTTGCCAGGTCAGGAACTGGTCGAACGGCAGGTTGTCATTGAACGCCCGGATCACCCAGTCGCGCCACGGCGAGAGATCCACGTCCACGTCCGCCTGGTAACCGTAGGTATCGGCATAGCGCGCCAGGTCCAGCCACTCGACCGCCATCCATTCACCGTAGGCCGGCGAGCCCAGCAGACGGTCGACGACGCGCTCATAGGCCTCGGGCGATGCGTCGGCCAGGAACGCGTCCATTTCGGCCAGTGACGGAGGCAGGCCCGTCAGATCGAAGCTCAGCCGGCGGATCAATGTCTCGCGGTCGGCTTCGGGTGAAGGTTCCAGCCCTTCCCGTCGCAAGCGCTCGAGCACCAAGGCGTCGATCTCATTGCGCGCCCAGGACGTCGTTCCCTCACGCGGAGGCGCCAGCGGAGCCACGGGCACAAACGACCAGTGCGTCTGGTATTCGGCACCCTCGGCCACCCAACGCCGCAGCCATGCCTTCTCGGCATCCGACAGCGTGAGCTTCGATTCCGGGGGCGGCATGAGATCGTCCGGGTCCTCGGTGTCGATGCGGCGGATCAACTCGCTGGCCGTGGGGTCGCCCGGCTGGACGATGGGCCGTCCGGACCGGTTGACGGCGAGGGCCCCTTCGCGCCGGTCCAGCCGCAGGCGCGCCTTGCGGCTGTTCTCGTCCGGGCCGTGGCAGGCAAAGCAGCGGTCGGCCAGCAGCGGTCGGATGTGAAGGTTGAAATCCACCCGGGCCGCCTTCCCGTCGGCCGGAGCCGCCGGGGCATCGGCCGCGGCCGCGCACCCGAGCGCCAGGGCAGCACAACCAGCGGTCCGCATGATGAGATGCATGAGGTGAGTTCGTAGCATGCCGTGGGGTTGGCCGGCAAGCGCGCAGCCTGGAACGGCGCGTTCGTTCGCGGATTCCCGGCGCGCGGCGTACGCGGAAGTCGTCTCGCGATCGGGGTCCTTCTGGCACCGGCAGGTTGCCGGGTCATTGGCGGCCCTGCAATTGACCGCACGCGGCGTCGATGCCCAGACCACGCGAACGGCGGCAGTGCACGACGATGCGGTGGGAACGCAGGACGTCCACGAACGCAGCGGACCGATCGTCGGACGACGGCTCATAGGCGATCCCGCGCAAGCCCGGGCCCGTGGGATGGTAACGCAGCACGTTGAGGTGCATCCGACGCCGGCCGATCAGTTGGGCGAGGCGATGGGCCTGTGCGGGCGAGTCATTCACGCCGGCGAGCAAGCAGTATTGGATTGTCACTGGCCGGCCCCGCCGGGCCTGAAAACGATCGGCCGCCGCCAGGATGTCCGCGATGGGGAACCGCTTCCCCGTCGGCAGCAATTGGGCGCGCGTGACATCGTCGGGGGCGTGCAGCGAAACCGCCAGTTGGACGTTCAGGCCGGTGGCCGTGAGCGCCTCGATGCCGGGGACGATGCCGACCGTGGAGATCGTGATCTGCCGCCAGCCGAGTCCGCCGAACGCATGGTCCGCAAGCCGGTGCACGGCCCGAAGGACGGCGTCGAGGTTGAGCAGCGGTTCACCCACGCCCATGAACACGACGGTCTGCAGCCTGCGTCCGAGGGCGTGCGCCTCGCGGCGCAGGGCCAGGAACTGTTCGATGATCTCGCCCGGCGTGAGGTTGCGTTCAAGACCGTTCCTGGTCGAAGCGCAGAAATCACACCCCATGGCACACCCCACCTGGGACGACAGGCAACCCGCCGCCCGGTCGGCACGGAACCCCGGCATCAGCACGGATTCCACCGTGCACCCGTCCCCGAGACGGAGGAGCAGCTTCGTCGTCCCATCGGGCGCGACCTGACGCGCGGCGGGCTTCCCGGGGCTGAGCACGAACTCCGTCCGCAACCGTTCGGCCAATCCCTGAGGCAGCCTCCTCGCGGTCGGGTCCGAGAGGCTGCCGCCGGCATAGAGGTCCCGCAGCACGTGGGCGGCGTGGGTGGGCTTGTAGCCCCAGGCCGCGAACTGGGCTGCCAGCGTGGGGGGATCGCAATCAGCGAGCGAGGGGGACGCAGGCCGGGCCGGATGCGCATGGATCGGGTCCATGCTCACAGCGCGCGGGCAGCCAGGCTCCGCTGGTGACAGGGTGGCAGCACGTCCCCGTTTACAGCCGCCTCCGTCACGGTCGAGCCGGAAAGGCCAGCGCCCACCGTCATGGACGACTCCGGTCAAGTCAGAGGAAAGGCCCTGGGGACCGAGGCCGAACCCGCACTTTTGCTTTCGCGCGGGGCCGATCCCTTGCCTAGGCGGCCCATGAGCGGTGCATCAGCGGTTCCCCGGTTTTGTGGCGCGGCACGTGCGCGGGCTTCCGCGCTCGGGCATCCGCGAGTTTTTCGACCTGGTGGTGGGCGTGCCGGACGTGATTTCGCTGGGGGTGGGCGAGCCGGATTTCGTCACACCCTGGCACATTCGGGAGGCGGCCATCTACGCGCTGGAACGGGGCCGGACCAGCTACACGTCGAACCTCGGCCTGCTCAAGCTGCGCGAGGCCATCGCGGCGACGGTGCAGCGGCGTTTCCACGTAACCTATGACCCGCGCCAGGAGGTGCTCGTCACGGTGGGCGTCAGCGAAGCGCTCGACATCGCGTTGCGGGCCGTCGTGAATCCGGGCGACGAGGTGCTCTACCACGAGCCGTGCTACGTGAGCTACTCGCCCAGCGTGGTCCTGACCTACGGCGTCCCCGTCCCCGTCCCCTGCCACGCGGCGGATGGCTTCGCCGTGCGCGCCGACGCGATTGCCGAGCGTCTCACGCCGCGGAGCCGGGTGCTGGTCCTGAATTTCCCGACCAACCCGACCGGCGGCACGATGGAGCGCGCCGAGCTCGAACGGATCGCGGCGCTGGCCCAACGCCACGACCTCCTGGTGATCACGGACGAGATCTACTCGGAACTCACCTACGAAGGCGAGCACGTGAGCATTGCGGCATTGCCTGGGATGCGGGAACGCACCGTGTTCCTGCACGGCTTCTCGAAGGCTTACGCCATGACCGGCTTCCGCATCGGCTACGCCTGCGGCCCGGTGGACCTGGTGGAGGCGATGATGAAGATCCATCAGTACTCGATGCTCTGCGCCAGCATCGTCAGCCAGGAAGCCGCCACCGAAGCCCTGCTCAACGGGGACGCCGCGATGGTGGAGATGCGCGAGGCGTACCGGGCCCGGCGCAACCTGATCGTGGACGCGCTCAACGGCATGGGGCTGACCTGTCACCGGCCGCGGGGCGCGTTCTACGCCTTCCCCAGCGTGGCGGCGACCGGCCTGACGGCGAAAGACTTCGCGTTTCGGCTGTTGGCGGAGGAGAAGGTGGCGTGCGTGCCCGGCACGGCCTTTGGTGCGGGCGGGGAGGGTTTCCTGCGGTGTTGCTTCGCGACGGCGCTGGACCGGATCGAGGAAGCCATGCTACGGCTGGGGCGATTCGTGCAACGCTGCCCGGGGGTCAGGCAATAGTATTGTGCTTTCCGCTGGTCCGCCCACCCGCTACCTCCGCAGCCGGATTCTGTGGCCGGTGGCGGCCCCGCCCCTCGACAACGGGGCGTTGCTGGTGGCCGGGGACACCATCGTGGCGGTGGGTCGGGCCCGAGACCTGCCCTGTCCGGCCGGGGTGGACCGGGTGGATCTGGGTGATGTCGTTCTGATGCCGGGCTTGGTCAACGCCCACTGCCACCTGGATTACACCCACATGGCGGGCCAGATCGCGCCGCAGGCCAGCTTCACCGACTGGATCAAGTGCATCACCGCCCTCAAGGGCACCTGGACCGAGGCGGAGTTCCGGGCCTCCTGGCTGGCGGGCGCGGACTCGTTAGTGCGTCATGGCGTCACCACCGTCGGCGATATCGAGGCGCTGCCGGAGTTGCTGCCGGGGGTTTGGGAAGGCACGCCCTTGCGCGGCATCTCGTTCTTCGAACTCACGGGGGTGAAGAGCCGGCGGAACCCCGCGCATCTGCTGGGCGAGACGTTGGCCCGGGCCGACGCCCTGCCGCGCGGGCGATGGAGCGCGGGTTTGTCGCCGCATGCGCCTTACTCGACGGTGCCTGAACTGCTGCGGCTGAGCGGCGAGGCGGCGCGGGCCCGGGGCTGGCGATTGACGATTCATGTGGCCGAATCCGCCGAGGAAGACGCGATGTTCCGCTACCGCCACGGCCCGCTGTACGACTGGCTGGAGCGGAACGAGCGGGACATGAGCGACTGCGGCGAAGGGTCGCCGGTGGAACATCTCGAGCGCTGCGGGCTGCTGGGAGAGGACGTGATCGTCGTGCACGCGAACTACCTGCAAACGGAAGACATGGAGCTCCTCGCGTGTCGGGGGGTGTCGGTGGCGCATTGTCCCCGGAGCCATGAGTACTTTGGCCATCGTCCCTTCGCCTGGCGGGGTCTCGAGCGCGCCGGGGTGAACCTCTGCCTCGGTACGGACAGCCTCGCCACCGTGCGGCGGCGGGCCGAGCCGGAGCTGAACCTGTTCGCCGAAATGCGCGAGTTTGCGCGGTTCGCGCCAGAGGCGGCTCCGGAACACGTGGTGCGACTGGCCACCGTGAATGCGGCGCGGGCCCTGGGCCTGGCGGGTCGGGTGGGCGTCCTTGCCCCGGGGGCGTGGGCCGATGCGATCGCGGTGCCGTTTGCGGGGCGGGGCGATGAAGTGGCCTCAGCGGTGGTGGCCCATCGGGGGGAAGTGGCGGCCGTGCTGATTGGCGGCGCTTGGATCAAAGACGGCCGGCGCCTGTAGACGGGGTGCGCTCACGCGGCGCCGGGGCACCCGGAAAGCCAGATACTGAAAGGGTGGCTGTCCGCTGCGGTTGTTCTCTGTGTCCTCCCGAGCTCTGTGCTGAATCCTGGTCCGGCTTTTCAGCACAGAGCTCGGGAGGACACAGAGGATCAGCCGGCGAGGCAGCCGGAGTTTTGTCTCACGCCCCGCGACAGGGTTCCTCTGGTTTTTACCTTTGCGCCTCCGGGGTGAGCCGGTAGGGTCGGCGCGTTGGTGTCCGATGGTGTCCGATGGTGTAATGGTAGCACAGAGGTCTTTGGAGCCTTTAGTCTAGGTTCGAATCCTAGTCGGACAGCCACGCTGGTGCTCCAGGGAACCGGTTCGCCCCTCGAGCCGCTGCCCCGCGCCGCCGTGGCCACAACAATCCTCATCGGTCCGGACCACATGACCAAAGACGAAATTGCCAGTGCCCTGCGCGACCTGCTGCGCCAGCAGAAACAGATCAAGGTGGACGTCAACGCCATCCAGCCGGAGACCCGGTTTGACCAGTTGGGCTTCGATTCGCTCTCGATCCTGGACTTCCTGTACGAGGTCGAGAACCGATTCGCCGTGGTGCCGGAGATGGCGGATCTGGTGCGGATGCAGAAGGTGGGCGATCTCATCGACTACCTGCAGCCGCGCGCGCAAACGTGACCTGGCCGCGCGAACTGCGGTACCGTCTCGAGGCCGGAGCGGCGCGGGCCTTGCTGGCGGGAGCGGGGATCATCCCGACGCGATGGCTCATTGCGTTCGCCCGGTGGGCGGGCTGGCTCGCCTTCCAAGTGTGGCGTGAGCGTCGGCGGATTGCCGTCGAGAACCTCCGGGCGGCCGGGCTGGCTCCCGACGCCGCGACCGCGCACGATTTGGCCCTCGAGTCGTTCCGGACGTTCTGCCTGATGGTGGTGGAGACGCTCGTGGTCCGGCAGAAGCTGACCCCGGAGAACTGGCAGCAGTTCGTCACGCTGCGCTGGTCGGAGGAGATCCAGACCTTGCTCGCCCGGCGCGATCAGGGCCTGATCATCGCCAGCGCGCACCTGGGCAACTGGGAGGTTGCGGCCCGGGCTGCCTCGATGATTCGGCCGCTGGTCTACGTGCATCGCCCTCTGTCCAACCCCCATCTCCAACGCCTCACGTACGGCACCCGCGCGGGGGCCAATCTCCGGCTGGTATCTTCCCTGGACCGCGATCCTTTCCGCTTCCTCGAGATGCTGGCGCGCGGCGAGCTGGTGGCGCTCATGATCGACCAGCATGCCGGCGACCAGCGCGTGCAGGTGCAGTTCTTCAACCGCCCGGCCTGGACCACCAAGTCCGTGGCCATGCTGCACCTGCTCACCCGGGTGCCGTTGATCGCGGCCTTTGCTGTCCGCACCGGACCCCTTCGTTACGAAGTGCACTTCGCCGGTCCCGTCCAGGCGCGCCGCACTGGCAACCGGGACCAGGACGCCCGGGACCTCACCCAGGCCTTGACCCACGAAGTCGAGAAGATCATCCGCCAATATCCAACCCAATACATGTGGGGACACCGACGATGGAAACCGTGACCAGCGCCACCCGGTGGCCCACCTTCAGCCTCCTGTTCTTCGCCAACGCCCCGGCCGACGCCGACCTTGGCAAGTTCGATCTCTTCCGCGCCAGCACCCGGTTTGCGGATGAACACGGGTTCGAGGCGGTCTGGATTCCCGAGCGCCATTTCCACGCGTTCGGCGGCATTTTCCCGAACCCGGCCCTCATGGCGGTGGTGCTGGCCGAGTCCACCCGCCAGATCCGGATCCGGGCCGGCAGCGTCGTGCTCCCGCTCCATCACCCCGTCCGCGTCGTGGAGGAATGGGCCGTGGTGGACAATCTGTCCGGCGGCCGGGTCGACCTCGCCTTCGCCATGGGCTGGAATCCGAATGATTTCGTCCTGGCCCCGACTCGCTACGCCGACCGCAAGCGCCTGACCTTCGAAGGCATCGAGACCGTCCGCCGTCTCTGGCGTGGCGAGGCGTACGAAGCCCCGAACGGTGCCGGCCAATCCGCGCGCGTGCGGGTGCATCCGCTGCCCCTCCAGTCCGACCTCGCGGTGTGGCTCACGTGTTCGGGGGGCCTGGAACGATTCCGGGAGGCGGGCGCGGCCGGCTTCAACGTTCTCACCGCGCTGCTTTTCCAGAAGGTCGATGATCTGCGGCCCAAGCTCGCGGCCTACCGCGAAGCGCGCCAGCAGGCCGGTCACCCCGGTCCCGGACGCGTCACGCTGATGCTCCACACCTATGTCGGGGAGGATGAAGCCGCCGCGAAGCGCCTCGTCAGCGCCCCGTTCAAGCGTTACCTCGAAAGCTCGGCCGACCTCTGGCAGGTCGGCGAAGCCCGGCTGCAAGACCTCTCGCCGCGCAAGCGGGCCGACATGCTCGAGTATGCCTTCGAGCGCTATTACCAGCAGACCGGCCTGATGGGCTCGGTCGAGTCCTGCGCCCTCATGGTCGAATCGGTCCTCGAAGCCGGCGTCGACGAGATCGCCAGCCTGATCGACTTCGGGCTGCCGATGTCCCGCATTCTCGAAGGTCTGCAACGGTTGGACGCCCTGCGGCGTTGGCCGGAGACGTCCGTGCCATGCCCTCCCTCCTGACACCGGTCCTGCCGCGCCGCGTGGTCGTCACCGGCCTGGGCCTCGCCACCGCGCTGGGTTTCGACCCCGCCGAGGTCTGGCGCCACCTCCTCGCCGGCGCCTCCGGCATCCGCCAACGCACCGACCTCCCCCCGGACACGCCGCTGCCCACCCGCATCGCCGGGCAGATCGAAGACTCCGCCCTCGCGGCGGCCGTGGCCCGAACGCAGGTCGAAGACCCCGACCGCGCCAACCAACTTGCGCTGGTCGTCGTCGCCGATGCCCTGGCGCATGCCGGGCTGCCCACGGACGGAGCCGTCGAGCTGGACGCCGACCTGATCCTGGGTACCGGCCACGGCAACACCGGCTTCCACAACGAGGCCGTGGCCACGTTCCACCAGCGGGGCTATCGCAAGCTCCGGCCCACCACGGTGGTGCGCCTCATGTTCAACCGCCCGGCCAACGTGGTGTCCATCCGCTTCCGCCTCACCGGCGCCAGCTTCGTCGTGAGCTCGGCGTGCGCCACCGGTGCCATCGCGTTGAGCGAGGCTTTCCAGCGCGTCCGCTTCGGGCTCACCGATCTCGCCATCGCCGCCTGCGCCGACACCGGTCTGGATCTTCCCACCTTCAGCGCGTGGAACCGCCTCGGCGTCCTTTCCCGCAATCCCGATCCCGCCACCGCGTGTCGCCCCTTCGATGCCGGTCGGGACGGGCTGGTCATGGGCGAGGGCGCCGCCGCCTTCGTGCTCGAGCCCCTGGAGTCGGCCCGGACCAGGCGCGCGCCGATCCTGGGCGAGATCCTGGGCAGCGGCATGTCATGCGACGCCAAGCACATTGTTCAGCCCGACCAAGCCGGCCAGGTCAAGGCGGTGCGCAAGGCGCTGGCGATGGCGGGCGTCACCCCGGGCCAACTCGACTACGTCAACGCCCACGGCACGGCCACCGAGATCGCCGACGTGGTCGAGTGCGGCACACTGCAAGCCGTGTTGGGCGCCGCGGTCGAACGCGTCCCCGTTTCCAATACGAAGGCCCAACTCGGTCACCTCATGGGTGCCACGGCCGGTGTCGAACTCGCCGTCACCCTCCTGGCGCTCGAGCACCAGATGCTGCCTCCCTGTCGCAACCTGGAGCATCCCGATCCCCGCTGTGCGCTGAACTTTGTGCGCGGGGCGCCGCAGCCCGCCCGGCTTCGCGTTGCGCTGAAGAACAGCTTCGCCTTTGGCGGGACGAACTGTGCCGTGATCCTGGCCGTTCCTCCCGATTCGGATCCCGCCTGAGTCGCGGCCGTCCCAGCCTCCTAACCTGGTACCCGTTGTAGGCGCCGACGTGAGGAGGCGTGGTGCGCCAGGAACAGTACCCTTAACCTCCCCACGCCGGCGCCTGCCACTTCGCCTCCTCACGTCGGCGCCTACGGTCTGTCGCGGTTTCGCGCCGGGTATGGAGTATCCGGGCTAGCGGTCGGCTTCCGGCTTGGCGGCCGGGAAGTCGCGGCCTAGCCTCGCGTCCATGCGTCCGGGGCGTGTGCTGAGCGTTTACGTGGCGGTCGTCTTCGTCGGGGGAGCGCTGCTGGCGCCCTGGCTCTACTGGCTGGTTGAAGCCCTGGCCGACACGGTGCCCGGCCTCGCCGGCCTCGCGGAGAAGCCGTTCCACCGGTACGTCAATCGGGCGATGCTCGTGCTGGCGCTGGCCGGCATGGTGCCGCTGCTGCGCGGGTTCGGCGCCACTTCCTTCGGGGCCTTCGGGTTGGTGCGTCCGGCGGGTCAGGGCTGGCGGCTGCTGGGGGGCTTCGCCCTCGGCTTGGTGTCCCTGGCAGTCATCGCGGTCGCCGCTACCGTTGCGGAAGTCCGCCAGGTCGCCCCGGACCTCACCGCGGGTCGGCTGGCGAGTCGCCTGGCCGGGGGCGCGCTGACCGCCGTGTCGGTGTCGCTGATCGAGGAGGTGCTCTTTCGCGGCGCCATCTTCGGGGCCTTTCGCCGGGTAACCCACTGGATGAACGCTCTCCTCCTGAGCAGCGCGATCTACGCGATCCTGCACTTCCTGGAAAGCGCCCGCCAGGTGGGGGAAGTCCAGTGGTACTCCGGCCTGGTGCTGTTGCCCAAAATGCTCCGCGGCTTCACCGACCTCGAACGGGTGATCCCTGGCTTCTTCAACCTGACCCTCGCCGGCGCGCTGCTCGCCCTGGCTTATCACCGCACCGGCACGCTCTACTTCTCCATCGGGCTGCACGCCGGCTGGATTTTCTGGCTCCGGGTCTACGGCGCGCTCACGGACACCCGCCCTGGCGCCAGCATCTGGTTCTGGGGCAGCGACCGCATGACGGACGGTTGGCTGGCCCTCCCAGTGCTCGGCCTCGCCCTGTGGCTGCTGCACCGCTGGCTGCCGGAACGTCCTCAGGCCGCCAAACCCTGTTGAGCCCACCACTGCTCGAGCTCGCGGGCCCCGAAATCCGCCAGGACCTTGCCATCCACCTCAATGACCGGCGCCAGGGTCTGATGCGACAGACGCAGCATCTCGCTGTACGCGGTCGCGTCGGTGATCACGTCCAACGTCTCGTAGGCCACCCCGCGATGGTCCAGCCAGCGCATGGCTTCCCGGCACCACCCGCAGTAGGGCTTGATGAACAAACGCACTCGCTCCGGCTTGGTCATAGGCCAACAGACAACATCAACGCCGTGTGAGGGCACACGGCCTACACTGTAGCGCGCGGAGAAACTGCGGTGTGCGCGCCGGTCCGTCAATTCCCCCGTCGCGTCCTGCCCCCCGGGCCCTCCGTGGCCTGCGGTGCAGGCGTGCCGCCTGCGGTGGCCTCGCGCAAAGGCGTTGACCTGCCGGGCCGCCCGCCTACCCTGCCGCCATGCAACATGCGCCCGGCTTTCTCCGCCTGGTCGAAGACGCCCGTACCCGCGTCCAGGAAGTCAGTCTCGACACCGCCCGCGAGCGGCTCCGCGAGAACCCGCAGGCCGTGTTGCTCGATGTCCGGGAAGACCACGAGTGGGAGGCGGGCCATGTCCAGGGGGCCCGGCATCTGGGCAAGGGGATTCTCGAGCGCGACCTCGAAGGTCTGTTTCCCGACCCCGACACTGAGATCATCATGTATTGCGGCGGAGGTTTCCGCAGCGCGCTGACCTGCGATGCCGCCCAGAAGATGGGGTACCGCCGCGTCGCTTCGCTGATTGGCGGGTACAAGGCCCTGGTTGCCGCCGGTTGGCCGATCGTCCAGGGCTGAGCGCGCCGGGTGCACCAAGCAACACACCCGCCGTTGCCGGCGGGTGTGAAATCCGGAGCGGGCCCCGGCGAGGGATGCCTGAGGTCAGTTGAAGTTCGGGCCGTTCAGCACCTCGTTGGGCCGCGGCGCGTTGGCCGCCACGTAGCTGAGGAACTTGCGGAGCTTGATGAACTGCGCGGTCCCGCCGAACGTCCCGACCATGGCGCCACCGCCACGGTCCTGGGTGTTGGTGTACTTGCCCGAGGCGTGCCGCTGGGAGACGATTTCTCCCGGGGTCAGCGGGTTGTTGCCGGCGTCGTTGAAGAAGAAGCCGTCCGTTTCGTCCTGTTCCCACATCTGGATGTCCGTCGGGAGGAAGCTAGTGCTCTTGTACGTCCTGCCGCTGGGAAGGGTGTTCCTCGATGAGATATAGCCCCCGATGGTGCCGTTCCAGCAGTACGAGGTCACCTTGACCCAGCGAGCCATCCACCAGGTGCGGAACTGGCCGGTGGCGCGCTGTGCAACGTCCTTCGGGCACCACATCACGTTGTGCGTCGAGAGGAACGGCCCAAGCTGCCCAGCCTTGAAGAACTGGACCTGGTTGCTGAACTGAATCGAGTTCAGGTCCCGCCCCGCGGCGCTGGGGATGAAGGCCGGTCCGCCGGGAACGCGGCCGTTGTTGGCCACGGCATAGGCCCAGCCATCCGGTCCCCCGTTGGCCGTGCCGTCCACCCCTCCCCACGTCGGGTGCGGCAGGTAATCGTTGTTGTCGGTCACGTACATCTGGCTGGCCAGCAGGATCTGCTTGACGTTGTTGATGTCCGCCGTGCTCTGGGCCCGGTCCTTCGCCCGGCCCAAGGCCGGGAGGAGCATGCCCGCCAGAATCGCGATGATCGCGATGACAACCAGCAGTTCGATCAGGGTGAACCCGGCCTGCCAGGGTTGGTTTGTGCGCTTCATAACAAGTTGCCCATGGTTGAGTCGCTCTGACCTCTATCGGAACGGGCCGAAATCCGCAAGTGTGCTTTTGTTGGCACAGCGACGGCTGTCCCCCGCCAAACGGCCGACGCCCAACCCAACCGCCCGACCGCCCGGGAATCGGCAGAGCAACCCCTTCCCCTCAACCTCCGCAGATTCCGAACATCGGGAATGGGGCCGAGGAATCTCCGCTCCCGTAATCCCCTATGTTCGTAATCGGCGGAGAAACCCTCTCCCGCTGGATCCTCCGCAGATTTCGAACATCGGGAATGGGGCCGAGGGAATCTCCGGCTCCCCGTAATCCCCTATGTTCGCAATCGGCGGAAACTTCCTCCCTGTTCCGTAACGGAGTGCCTCGTGGGCAGTTCACGGTACGGCGACGGATTGAGTCGTGGAGAGATTCCGTGGCCCCGGTCGCATTCTGGGATTGCGGTGGCGGGCTGGACTCGACTCGCACTGCGGCATTCAACTACGTGCGGACAGCTTTGCCGGTGGAGCGACCGCCCTGCCCGAGGAACTGCGGGCCGGTCCATAACCACGGGAGCTATTCCGGTCGCGGCCCCTCGCTACGACCAGCGGGAGCGGATCCAACGCTTTCGTTGTCCCCAGTGCGGGCTGACGATTTCGATCCTGCCCGTCACGCGGCTGCCCTACCGCCCCGTCAGCGTCGCGCGCCTGCAAGCCTTCCTGGACAGCCAGGCGGGGATCGGTTCCGGACTCGACCGCCGCCTGGCGCGCTCGAGGCAGGGTGTCTGCACCGGGCGTGGGCTCGCTTCCAGACCAGGGGCCGCATTCTCCAGGACGCCTTGGCCTGCTGGGGATCCTCCACTTCCTGGCGCAGAGCGGCAAGCACTCCCTCCTGGGGGATTATCGCTGCTTGCGCCTGCCGGCCTGAGCGCGCTGGGCCGTGGCCCGTCCGGAACCGGGGAGCCGGTAACCGGTCCCACACAACCGTTCTGTTTCGGGCCGGCCCAGGCCGGTCCACCCTCGCGTCCATGCAAACCCATGCACCCGAATCGGGGGCCGAGGCCGTCGCCTTGGCCCGTTATGCGCTCATCAGCAAGCTCCAGGAGCTGCTCCGGCAGTCGGTGCCGCTGCGCCTCGCCCTGGAAACGGTCGCCTCGTCCTCCACGCGGCCCACCGGGGAAGGCACCAGCGCCCCGGTCGCCGTCCGCACCCTGGAAGACTGGTGGTACGCCTACGAGCACGGCGGCTTTGCCGCTCTCCATCCCAAAGTCCGCTCCGATCGCGGGATCCCCCGCGTGCTCACCCCGGACCAGGAACGCTTCATCCTCGCTCAGGTCCGGGACCACCCGGCCATCGCCGTCAAGGTCCTCTACCGGCTCTGGAAACCCCAGGACCCCACCCTGCCGGCCTTGAGCGCCATCTACCGCGCCCTCCAACGGCACGACCTGGGCCAGCGTTCCCGCCGCTCCCTGGTCCGGCAGAGTCTGGGCGGCCCGACCAAGGCCTTCGAGGCCCCGCTGGTCAACGAACTCTGGATGGTGGACTTCTCCCCCGGTCCCTTCCTGCGCCTGCCCACCCAGAAGGAGCCCCTGGCCACCCATCTGTGTGCGCTCCTGGACGACCACTCGCGGATCATCCCGCACGCGGCCTACTACCCGCGTGCGGACACGCGCGCCTTTCACCACAGCTTCAAGGAAGCGATCGCGTATGCGCGGCCTCCCCTGCAAGCTCTACACCGACCAGGGCGGTCCTTCATCAACGACCACACCCGCGTGATCTGCGCCAACCTGGACATCCGCCTGCTCCACGCCCCGCCCTACCACGCCTGGTCGAAGGGAAGAATCGAAAGATTCTTTCATACCCTTCAGCAGGATTTCGAAGCCACCTTGCGTCTGCCCGGCCAGGCGGCCTCCCGCTTGGAGGAACTCAACGGCCGTCTGGCCGACTGGATCCAGAGGGTCTATCACCCCCGCCACCACGAGGGCATCGGCATGAGTCCCCAGGAACGGTTCCAACGCGGCAGCACCCACCTCCGTTTGCTCGATCCCCACCTCAACCTGGACGAACTCTTCTACGCCCAGGAGCTGCGCACCGTGCGCAAGGACGGCACCGTGCGCCTGGCCAACCAGCTCTACGAGGTGGACCTCGCCCTGCGCGGCTTGGAAGTGCGCCTCCGCTACGACCCCTGGACCTTCGCCCAAATTCACGTCGATTACCGCGGCCAGAGCTTTGGTCTGGCTCGCCCGGTGGACCGTCACCTCAACAGCCGCTTACCCCGCGCCGGAGACGCCGCCTATGAAAAATGACGTGAACCATGACGCGGACCTCACCCTGCTGGCCCGACGCTGGGGCGCCACCGCCGTGCCCTTCGGCCTGGTCAACGCCCAGGACTGGCTGGAAACCCCCGCCACCCAGAGCGCGTGGAGCGCGCTGACCCAGGCCGCCGCGCTCCGTTCGGTGCTCCTCCTCTCCGGACCCAACGGCGTGGGCAAGAGTGCCTTGGCCGGACGCTGGCTGCGCCAGTTGGACCCCCGCCTCTACCATCCCCTGTGCCTGACGCAGGCCACCTTGAGCGGCACGGGCATCCTCAGCGCGCTGGCGACCCGCCTGGGCAAACCAGTCTCCTTCCGCCGCGAGCGCACCCTCCAGTTCCTGGAGGAAGGCTTCGCCCAACTGGAGCGTCGCATCCCCGTGCTCCTGCTCGACGAAGCCCAGAACCTGAGCAGCGCCAGCCTCGAGGAGGTCCGCCTCCTCCTGGGCTTGAACCTGCCCGCGCAGCCCACCTTCGCCCTGATCCTCCTGGGCGACGAGTATCTGCTGAGCACCCTCAAGCTGCGGCATCAGCGCGCCCTCTACTCCCGCCTGGCCCGCCACGTCCCCCTGCCGGTGTGGACGCCCACCGAATGTGGGCAGTACCTCCTGCGCGGCCTCGACGCCGTCGGCTTGAGCCCCGGGGCGCTGGAACCCGCGGCCAGCGAACTGCTCGCCAGCGCCAGTGGCGGTGTGCCCCGCAGCTTGTGTCTCTTGGCCCGGGCCGCCTGGATCCAGGCCGCCACCCAACCCACCCAACGGATCACGCCCGAGCACGTCCAGGCCGCGATCCAAACCGTGCCCTGCGTGCCGGGCTTGCTTCAGCCCCCCAGCGCTCCCGCCGCAGAACTCCACCCATGAACCCCACGACCCCGGCGGCCTGGATTCCGATCCAGGCCGCCCACCAGCTCTACTGCCAGCTCACCGGACAAGCGCTCACCCTGCGGTTCGACCGCGAGCGTCACTGGTTCGAACTGCTCCGCGCCGGCTTCACCCTGGAGGACCTGCGGCAGGTCATCACCTATCTCCAGCGCGAGATCCGTCACCAGCGCCGCAACGTCGGTGCGCTCAAGCTCTCCAACCTCCTCCAACCCGATCACTTCGAGGAGGACCTGAACATCGCCCGCGTTCAGCTCCGCCCGCTCCCACGACCGCCCCAGCCCACCGGCACTCCCGCCCTCGGTCCCGTGTCCGCCGGGGAGGCCGAAGCCCGTCGTCAGCGCTGTCTGCGGCAACTCCGTCAGCTCAGGGAACGCCTGGGTCGACCGCCGGCGTGCCCGCGGTCCACGGAACAGCCTGCCACCCACGAGCCTTCGAGCACGGACGATCTTGCCATCCGATCCACGGATTAGCGCGTAACGCCACAGGATTGCTCCCGCCCTCGCGTGGTGCGGTTTAGCGCCGTCACTGTCGCTGCGCCAATGCGCTGGCAGCGATGGATTTAGACCGCTTGCTGCGGTGTGGATTGTTCAGCACTCGGGCGGCCTTGCTGGCCACTTTCCCGCTTGTGACTTTGCACCTGCTCAACTCCCTCACCCCCTTTCACTTGTCTCCACATGGCCCAATTTCATTGCGAAACACACTATGCAACTATTTCTTGCTATCGCGAAGGAGCGCTTTAGACTCGTTCTCGAACGAATGAACAAAACCTCGCAGGATCAGTTTCAGCGGATCGTCGGGCAGAGGGTCAAACTCGCTCGGGAAGACGCTAACCTCAGCCAGGATGAGCTGGCGTCCGAGTTGGGCTTCAACGACCGACAAACGCTTTCCAACATCGAGGCGGGCAAGCGCAAGCTCACCGCCGAGGAGTTGGTGAAGCTGATCCAAGTGCTCGGGAAGAAGCTGGAGTATTTCACCGACACGTTCTCCTTGGTTGGCGAAGGCGTGTTCTCGTGGCGGGCGGTGGGCGCTGCGCCCGCGTCGCTCGACGAGTTCGAGGCCAAGGCAGGGCGATGGATCGCCACGTTCCGCCGCCTCGGAGAGATCAAGGGTGAATCGTACAATCCGCTGTTGCAGCAGTTGACCCTGACCGACCGCAGCTCTTTCGAGGAAGCCCAAGCGGCCGGGGAAGCCCTCGTGGCGGACTGGCAGTTGGGCGACATCCCCGCGCAGAAGCTCCGAGAGGTCGTCGAGGATCGGCTGAAGATTCTCGTGCTGTACGTGGATGCGCCGGTGGGCATCTCGGGTGCGGCCTGCCAACTTCCCCAGTTCAACACGATCCTGGTCAATCGTCGCGAACCGGACGGTCGCCGAAACTACGACTTCGCCCACGAGACGTTCCACGTTCTGACATGGAACGTCATGCCTCCCCGGCCCTACGACGCGGCGGACAGGTACGAGGGCACGAAGGTCAAGCGGGTTGAGCAACTGGCCAACAACTTCGCGGCCGCCCTGCTCATGCCTGCCGCGAGTCTGAAGCCCCGGTGGGAGAGGCGGGGCGACCAAGACCCGCATGATTGGCTGAACGCAACGGCTTCCGAGTTGGAACTGAGCTCGGAGGCGCTCTACTGGCGGCTGCGCCAGCTCGGCTGGCTGACCCAAGCCGCTTCACTCGACATCGTCAAAGAGCGCCTGACCTGGAACGGGTGCTCCCCTTCGGAGCAGACGCTCCCGAGGCTGTTTTCTCATCGCTTTGTTGAACGGTTGCATTGGGCGTTGGAGCGCGGCGAAATCTCGGTGCGCCGTGCTGCTGGACTGCTAGACATGACCGTGGAAGATCTGGAAGACCTGTTCAAAAGCTACGGGTTCAGCGTGCCGTTCGACGTGTGACGTGGAAACCGCATGATCACCAGAGGGGGCATCGGCCTGGTTGACACCAACGTCATCATCGAAGCGCATCGCGTTCGGTGCTGGCGGGCGATGGTGAGCTTTTTCAAGGTGGAAACCGTCGAGAAGTGCAGCGAGGAGGCGGCGACCGGGAACAACAAGCGCGGCGCCGATTACGTGGCGGTCGAGGTCGAGGAAATGAAGAAGGTGGTCGCGGTTCACGCTGTCAGCCTGCTGGAACTCGCCGAAATTGAAACCAGGCTCGCCGAGCCTGACCGCATTGACATGGGTGAGAAGCATCTGCTCGCCCACGCCATCACCAGGCCGGGCGTGTGGTATCTGAGCGCCTCCGACCGGGCGGCGGTGCGGGCCGGAAATGAACTGGGATTCTTGAAGCGGTTGGTCTCGCTGGAGGCCTTGGCGCGGGCGGTGGGCATCACGCCACAGTTCAAGAACCACTTCACCGAAAAGTGGCTGCGCTCCCTGCGGACGGACATCTTGATGGGAGGGATACCATGAGCTTTTCTGTCGTCGGCAGCGTCAACCACCTGGTCGCCGAGTACCGGCGCTTCCTGTTGAGCCCCTATCGCCTGGCCGACCCGCGCCTGCGCGTGCAGTTCGAGTCGCACATCCAGCAGGCCGACGTGCTGGTCAAAGGCCCGTACGTGACGTTGGCCAACGATTTCGCTCGGGAGCACACGCTGAAGCAGCTTCACGAACAGGGTGTCGGGCACGATGACCGCGGATGACGCCAGGCTGGGAGACTTGATAACACGGATCACCGGCCAGCCCTGGAACTCGCCCGGTTCGATGCCCCAACGGATTCGCGCAGCCCTGAAAGGCAATCAGCTTGTCGCGCTGCTGGAACGCGAGTGTCGCGAGCCGCGTTCGCTGGCGGAGTTGGTGCAAGCGGTCAACAAGGCCCAGACCGAAGCTGCGAAGGCGTTGACCGATGCGGAGCTGAGAACGCTGATCGAGGCATACCTGTTGGGGGGGTCAGTGGGGACCCCGAAGCCGAGCCCGACAACGTGCGGCACCCTTTGATCCTGCTCGAACAGCCGCCTCTGGAACGTCTGCAAAGGAGCCTGATTCGTGGCCGCGCCCCTGCCATTCTCAGAAAGGCAACGGCGTTTGCGGGAGAACCTCCTGAAGCACAAAGTGCGTTTCATGGTCGTCGGGCTTGCCGCCAACCGAACGTTCCGATGGCGAGGGTCGCGTGACGCTTGCCGAGGGGCCGCGCCAACGCGTTCAAGAACCCACGGCGATTCGCCAATAGCCGGGACTGACCCCTGAGCATCAGAGCGGCCGGATCCACACGTTGCGGAAACGCACCGGGTTGCCGTGGTCTTGGAGATAAAGCGGCCCCTTCTCGACGACGCCGCGGAGCGGGGCGGCCGTGGTGGGCTCACCTCCGACAGGGATATGGTCCTGAATGAGCACGCCATTGTGCAGCACCGTGAAGGAACCGGCCCGTACCGTGCCGTCCGCGAGCTTCCGCGGCGCGCGGAAGATGATGTCGTAAGTCTGCCACTCCCCGGGTTGGCGGCAGGCGTTCACGAGCGGGGCGTTGTGCCCGTAGAAAGCACCGCACTGGCCGTTCGGGTAGGTCTTGTTGCGGTAGCTGTCCAGCACCTGGATTTCGTACCGCCCCATGAGATAGACGCCGCTGTTGCCGCGCCCCTGGCCCTCGCCCACCACTTCGGCGGGTGCCGCCCACTCGACGTGCAATTGGCAGTCGCCGAACTCTTGTTTGGAGAAGATGCCGCCCTGGGGGGTGGTTTCCATCACCCCGTTCTCCACCTTCCATTTCGGCTCGGCACTGCGCTCGCCGCGGAACTGGGACAGGTCCTTGCCGTCAAAGAGCACGATGGCATCCGACGGCGGCCCGCCCACCGGGCCGGGCTCAACCACGCGCGGTTCCGGGTCTGGCTTCGGGGCCTCAGCGCCCCGGAGGCTACTGCCGGCAGCCGCCAGCCCCAGGCCGGCAAGCACCACGAGTTTCATCGTTCGGTTCATGCAGGATGTTGGTTTCATAGGCTTGGTCTGCATCAGAGGTTCGAGTTTGCGCCTTAGAGACTCCAGCCTGGGCGATAGGCCGGATGGACGTAGGCGTTGGCCGCATCGTGGTTGGTGAACCGGGCCTTGGTGTTGTCCCACCGGAGCGTCTGGCCGGGGAAACGGACGGCGATGGCGCCGAGGAGCGCGGCCTGCGTCAGCGGCCCGCCGTACCCGAAATGTGAGCCCGCCTGGCGGCCGGTGCGAATGGCTTCCGCCCAATCCCACGCATGGTTCTTGACCCGGGCGATCTTCTCGGCCGGGGCGTTCTTGCCCGCGTATTGGTCCATCAGGGGCTCGGGCAGCAACCGGCAGCCGCCACCCCCATGCGACCCGTGCATGATCATGCCCTTCTCCCCAAAGAGGATGGCCCCGGTCCCGGGCACCTGCTCGTCGGCCGCGAAGTCCTGGGGTTTGGGAATCCGGTTGCCGCCGTCATGCCAGACAATCTGGACCGGCCCGCGCGGCCCGCGGGCGGGGAACTCGAACGTGATCTTCGCGGCCGGCGGGTACGTCAATCCGTGCTTCGCCGGATCGTAGTCGGTCACCTCGGCCGTGACGGTGGCGGGTGCATCCAGGTCCAGCGCCCAGAAGGTCGGATCCATGACATGACAATACCAGTCCCCGATGGTGCCGGTGCCAAAGGGCAGCCAGCCGCGCCAGTTCCAATGAACCCAGAGCGGGGTGTAGGGGCGGAACGGCACGGGGCCGAGCCAGAGCTCATAATCGAGGCCCTTGGGCACTTCGTAGGGCAGGTTGAGTTTGTCCAGGTTGCGAATCTGGCTGTACACCTCCCGGAACGCGTCACACGCCGCGTGCACGGTCCGCACCTGGCCGATGGCGCCCGCCCACACCCACTCGCAGACCCGGCGGATCGAACCGCTGGAATGGCCCTGGTTGCCGAGCTGGGTGACCACCTTGTGCTCCACGGCGGCCGCCATGAGCGCGCGAACTTCATGGACCGAATGGGCCAGCGGCTTCTCGCAATACACGTGCTTCCCGCGCTTCATGGCCTCCATCGCGATGACCGCATGCGTGTGATCCGGCGTGCCGATCACCACCGCGTCAATCTCCTTCCCCATCTGGTCGAGCATGACGCGGAAATCCTTGAACTGCCTGGCCTTGGGATACTGGGCGAACTTCTTGGCGGCATAGCCATCGTCCACATCGCAAAGGGCCACCACGTTGTGGCCTTCCGCCGCCACCGCGTCAATGTCGGCCCCGCCCTGGCTGCCGATGCCGATGCCGGCCACGTTGAGTTTCTCGTTGGGGGCGAGGCCCTGGGCGGCGCGCAGAACGCCACCCGGGAGCAGTGAGAACGCAGCCACACCCGCGCTGGTTCCGCTCAGAAACTGCCGACGGTTGATCTGGAGGTTCGATGGGATTTTCATGGCACAATGGACTTCGTCCATGCTGGACCAACCGGTGGCTCCTGGCGATGACGATTTTGACTTCAAAGCCCTGAGGTGAGCGCCGCCAGCACTCCCTGTGTTCGTTGGGTCCAACGGTGCAGCATGGCTGCCGCGCTCTGCCGCGTCCCGAGTTCCGGCCTCCGCGCAAGCCGACCCACCTTCACCAGCCCTCCTTGCCGGCTCAGTTCCTGCGAGAGCTTCAGCGGAACCGGAGAACGCGATAAAAGCGCGGGGTAGCTGCCTCCACTGGCTCGAATGCCGCAGCGGTGCGCCGGTCGGCGGTCACCGCGTCACCGACCGCGGTCCACTGGAGCGCCCCGATGTCCGCCGTCGCCTCCAACTGGTACGTCCGGCCGGGAACCGTGCTCCAAACGAGACCCACCATGCCGTCAGCCACCGTGATCGACGTGACGCGCAGGGGTTCGTGATCGGAGTTGGGGGCCCCCGGCGTGAAGACCGGCATCCAGTCGATCCGGTTCGTGTCGCCGTCCGGGAAGCAGCCCTGGCTGAGGTTCGGGTACTGGCGACCGAACACCACACGGCTCTGAATGGTGCCGTCCGGGGCGGAGAGCACGATGGTCTCGCCGTCCGCATTCAACTGGAACGGGGCGTGTAACTGACCGGGAGTGGAGGAAGCATTCTGTTCGGGTTGGTTATCCGCCCAGACCAGGAGGAATGCGTGCGGCCCGATGACCGTCCCGCCCGGGAGCGTCCACCGGCGCGGTTGGGCGGGGTCGTCACTCAGGTGGTAGCCGGACAGGTCCACCGGATCGACGTTCGGATTGTACAGTTCAAACCAGTCCTGGAACCGTCCATCCGCGGGGTCGGGCACCCCGTCGGGTCCCGCGTTGTCCGCCATCCACTCGTTGATCACCACGGGGGCGAGGGCGCCGGGGCCGGTGTTCGTGACGGTGATGGCATCGCGCCGATCGGCGATGGGCTGACCGGAGGCGTCGAGGCCGCGGACGATCAGCTCATTCACGCCGTGCGCCAGGGGCACGGTGATGGCCCAGGCGGTGGTGGTGCTCCAGGTCACCGGGCGGACGGTGCCGTTCACCTCAAGTTGCCAGACGCCGAGCGGGGCCGTGCCGGTCAACGTCACGGTGTGGTTGGTGGTGGTGAAGCCGGTCCCGCCGTTGTTGCTGATGGCAAACGGCACCGTGGGGACTGCCGACCTCAGCCAGTTCGAGGCGAGGGCAGCCCGCTGGACGATGAACGCCAGGTGCCCGGCGAAATCCTGGCCGGGGAGGAGCCGACCGTAGTGGTTGGCCCAACGCGTGAGGTAAGAGCGGTTGTACGTGGTGGTCAGGATGTCCAGCACGTGAGCGTAGTAGGCGCGGGCGTAGGCGGGCACCGCGATCAGCTTGGCGATGTCCCCGTTGGGCACGAACGGTCGGCTCACCTCGAAGAAGGCGTCGACGTCGTGTGGAAAGAACAGCACCCGCCCGTCGTCCGGCCGCACGTAGAACTGGACGTTGTGCTGGGACCCGTCGCCGCCGTAGTTGTCGCCGGCGCCCGACAGGACGTTGACCGCGACGCCCCGCAGCCATTGGTCGACGTCGATGACATTCGTCACGCCGTTCAAGAACGCGGTGCCGCTCCGGCCCATGACGTCGCAGAAGGCCATGAGCCGGCGGTAATCGTCGCGTTCCTCGTTGTTCTTGATCAGGTAAGTCCAGCGGTAGGCTTCCTTGTCCGTGCCGAGGCTGCGGATCGGGGTGCCCACCACCGAATCCGGCGCGGGCACCTTGAGCCCTTCGGGTGAGCCGTTGTGGGTGTGGTTGAGCTGGTAGATCAGCTCGTACTCGAACACGGTGCCCTCGCTGCCGTCCGGGTACTGGTCCTCGAGGAACACGTCGGAGTAACGGGCGAGCTGGAGTTCGGCGGAACCGGTGTGCTCGGGGCGCGGGGCGATCACGCGGATGAGATCGTGGTACTTGGTCGGGACACCGCCAGCGTGGTTCATCGTCTGGTGGATGAGCATCTCCCGTTGGCCGAACCCGGTGCTCTCGGAGCGGTCGATGGCGACGGTGCGATGGATGCCACGGAACAACTGGTGCCGGGGAAAATCGAGGTTGAACCCGAGCCGTTCGGACGTGGTGCGGCTGTGCTCGCTGCCTTTGAGGCGGAGGCCGAGGTCATAGAAGATCTCCTCGCGGTCGTAGATCATCGTGGTACCGATGCGGTCGTTGCTCATGACATTGAGCGAATCGTGCAACCGGTTGGCGTCGGCCGTGAGCGTGATCAGGCGCAGGGTGTGCAGGCCGTTCGTTGCCTCGAGGCCGTCGTCCACCTGGTAGAGCGCATGTGAGGCGGGACCCGCCGCCGGGATTGTCGAGACGGCGCCGAGGCCATCCCTGCCTTCGGCATAGAACTGGACGACCGTGCGCGCCGGCCGGCCGGGGAGAGTCGCGACGTAACTGCCCGGCGCTGACAGGTCGGCACCCATCGCGGTGCTCTGCCAACTGCCCCCGTCCGTGCGCCAGTGGAGGGTGAGGTCCGCCACGCCATCGGGATCTGCGGCCTCCACCCGGACGGCGACCGGCGTCGCGGGCGCCGGGACGGGCGGGTCGTGCCGGAGACGAGCGAAGGTCGGTCCGAGATTCGGGACGCGGGTCGGGTTCGGTCGGCCCGGGGTGCCCTGGACGCGGGGTGCGTCGAGCAAGGTCGTACGCGCCAGGCGGTTGAAGTAGAGCCGGGTGTGCAGTTGGCGAGAGCCCCAGAGCCACTTGGCGCGAAACCGGATGAGGTATTCGCGCCCGTTCACCACGTCGCGATTGCCGACGAAGGTCGTTTCCGCGTGGTTGCTCATGTGCTCGGTGCCGCCGGTCGCCGTCAGCCGGAGGACGCGGTTGCCCGGTTGATCGGGGTCGTCGATCACTTCGCCCCGGTGATTGCCGAGAATGCGCCACGAGTTCGTGCCCGGGGTGAACGTGCCGTTCTGCAACATCTCGACGGGCTGGGTGTCGGGCGATTCGATGACCGACAGGTCGTCCAGCAACACCTCGCCCGCCCCGAGCAATCCCAGGACGAACTCATGCCATTGACCGTCCGGTCCCACGGCGCTCGGCCGGGCCACGCCCCGGTACGAGTAGGTTTGCCAACTCGAGCGGGCGCGCTCGTCGCTCGCGGCCCACGCTTCGGGCGCGGTGTTATCCGCAAAGGGATCGCGGAGCTCCAGGGACGATCCGCCCCCGTCGGCCGCCTCGGGCCAACGCCCGCCATCGAAGTACCGCACGACATCGGCCGGATTGTCGCGGGCATCGCGGAGCACGATCCGATCGGAACGAAAGGAGAGGCGACCGGTGAACGGCCCGACCACGATGGTGCCCGGCCATTGCGCAAGCAGGCCCACGGGATCGCTCGCCACCACCAGGTAGTCGCCCGCTGACATCACCGCGTTGGAGCCGAACCGGAACGCGACGGCATCATCCAACCGCCAACCCGCCAGGCTCACCCGGTTACTTCCGCGGTTGAACAGCTCGATCCACTGATCGGGGTTCTCACGGAACGGCGTACCCCCGGCTTCGAGAATGGGCGGCGCGTGGTAGAGGATCTCGTTGATGACGATGTCCGTGTTCAGCTCGACGACATTCGCCGCGCCAAACGTGGTGGCGGCCACGAACCACCACGCTTCCCCGCCGTCCGGCCAACGACCGCGCACACGGGCGGGGACCAGGACCGCATCGGCCACGGCCCGCCTTCCGGGTTTGAGGAGAAAGAGGCGATCCCCAGGCATCACCGTGAAGCCCAGGGTGGCCGGGTCCGCCGACCAAAACCCGCCCGCCGCGAGCGATTCGGATGGGAGCTCGAACTCGCCGCCCGCCGCACTGCCCCGCCCTTGGATGACGTAACCTTCGAGGCTAAGCGGTTCGCGTGCCCGGTTGACGAGTTCGACGCGAACCACCCCGTCCACCGGTCCGACCTCGTTGAAGGCAAGGTCGCCCGGCAGGAGGTCCTGGGGTTGGTTGGTTTCCGACCGCAGGGTGGCCATCAAGGCGGCGCCGAAGACCATGCCCAGGTCGTTCGCGGCAGCCTGGTGCACCTCCACGGCAAGCACGTTGGTGCCCCGCTCGAGGGCGGTGGCCGCCAACCGCACGCCGGTCAGCAACGGCGCGTCGCCCACGGCGGCCGACGCCAGGGTGCTGTAACTCACGACGCCAGCGGGCAGGTTGTGGCGGTACACCTCCCGGCCATTGAGGTAAAACACGGCCCCGTCGTCCGCGGCAAAATCCAGCCCGAGCTCGGCGAGCGCGGGGTCATCCTCGAACTCGAAGGTGGTCCGGAAGTAGTGCGTGATCGGACCGAGGGGAAGGGCGGTTCGGCGCCATTCATCGCCGCTGGCCAACCGTCCGTCGCCCGCGAAGTACACGGCATTCTCGGGCCCGCCAAATTCGAGGGGGCTGCGCTGGCCCGTCGCGAGTTGGGCGATCTGGGCGGGTTCGAGCGGCCGTTCCCAAACCGCCAAGTCGTCGAGGGTGGCCGTCGCGTAGCCGTCGCCGTCGCCGATCCACGCCCCGACCGACAAGGCAACGCCCGCGTTGTCGTGGAGGGGAGCCCCCGTGCCAAAGCCCTCGGCCACGCCATCCACATACAGCACGCTCCCCGTGGGGGCGAACGTGACCGCGACGTGATGCCAGCCCGTGCCCACGTTCCGCGAACCGGTGATCAGGAAGGGAGCTGGTCCGCCCGACTGCCGCCAGACGATCCGCGCCCGGGCGGGATCCGGGTCCGTGAGGGCAAGAATGTTGTCCGAAAACAGGCCGTTGCCCTGGCGCGCCAGAACGGCCCCGAAGGACCCGCAGCAATCGGCGTCCTGCATCCCCGTCCATTGCACCCAGAGGGCAATGGTGCCCTCGGCGGCACCATTGAGCCCTCCCCCACCAGCGACGGTCATGGACTCCCGACGCCCGCCTTCGAAGGCGACGGCACCCCCGGCCCGGCCGTTGCGGTCCGAGGCGGGCGCCCCGCCATTCAGGACGCCATCCGCGCCGTACGCCGCGCCTGCCGTGCCGTCGAGCGGCCAGTAGCTCGCGAGCGTCGCCGCGTTGTGGCCTCCCCAGCCCCCGTCATCGAACTCACGCTCGCGCCACGCCGTGCCCAAGTCGATTCCCGAGGCCTCGAAGCGCCACAGGGCATCCAGGCTCACCAGACCCACGCGCCGCTCGGTGAAGGCCACCGGAAAGTTCGATCGCCCCGGGGTGCCGCCGATGAGAATGCTCGACGCCCAGTCCTCCGCCTCCTGACTCGCACGGTTCGGATCGCGCTTGGCCAGCGTGGCACCCGACCCGTCCGCCCCGACCGGCCACGGCTCCTGGTCTTGGTACTCGAGCCGGTCCATGAGGCGGTTGTTGCGATCGCGGAGTTCGAGTCGTTCGCCAGCGTTGTTCAACCGACCGTCGAACGGGCCCACGGCTCCGCTGATTTCCGGGACGCTCACCCCGGCCGGTGGCGCGCCGGTGATCACGAGGTAACCGCCGCCTGGAATCACGGTGCCTTCGGGGAACGAATAGGAGACGCCCCCGGCGAGGCGCCAAGCCGAGAGGTCGATGTCCACCGCCATCTCGTTGTGCAGTTCGATCCATTCGCTGGCCTCGACCTCGAGGGGCGGGTGATACTGGACCTCGTTGAAGACCACGACACTGTCCGCGGCGAACAGGGTCCCGAGGCTCGAGCCTGCGACGGAGATGGCTCCGACCAGCGCGGCTTTCCAGGTAGCCCGCGCTGGACGGACAAAGCTGCGGCGCACCGGGCGGCCCGCCGGGCAAGCAGGCAACACAAGTCTCATCATCATCGAACAGTCTTGGCGTCAGTGGACGGCGCCCTGGGCAACCCAGGGCAGCGATGGTGAGGCAGGCCTGTTCGTCCTTGCCAGCGCAAAGGACGAGCAGACGACCGGAGAGGTTCAACCTTGGCGTGACGTGGCGCCGCCGATCATGTTTCCACCGGGCCAAGAGCATCCGTGCGATGGGTTCGAGCCCCGTCGCGGTCGCCATTTCCATCACTTCCCTCCTCCGCCCGCTGGCGGCCAACCCGCGCCACGGCCCTGGCCAGGATTTCGCGGTTGTCCAGAGTTGGCCAACACGCCACCCGTTTTTCGCACTGATTCCTGGACCGGTGCTCTGAGGCCGAGTCCGAGACAAACATGCAACGCCATAACCTGAAAACCTTGATGCACATGCCAACCTCCCTCTCTCGATTCGTCACACTGCTGGTGGCAGCGCCCGTGATCCACGCCGCCGCCCTGGTCGACCCGGGCTTCGAAACGTACGCCGTGGAACCTGGGACCTTCGTCCGGCCGGCCTCCGGCCCCTGGTCGTTCGACAATGACGCGGCGGTGGTCAAGCCGTTTGCACCCCCGACCTCGACCGGGTCATTCAATACCTGGTCCGCGGCCCTCTCGCCCTGGGAAGGGGAGCAGTACGCCAGCACCTATGCCGGGGGTGACCGTCTGCAACAGACCGTCACGTTCGATGCCCCCGGCGTCTTCGAACTCTCGGTGTACGCTGCGGCCCCGGCCGGAACCCTGACCCTTCCCGGTATCGCGACGGTGACCCTGGGAGACGGCGAGTTCCGCTTCACCATCGACGGCTTCTACCTCATTCTAGTTCGCTTTCAAGTTGAGACTAACAATCCAAGGCCAAGCCGTAAGGCTGCGCACCCGATCGGGTGCCGCAGCCAAGGCACTCAACTCGCCAGCAGGTCGGCTCCACCACCAGTTCCATCGGTCCAGGACCAGATTTGAAACGCCTTTCCCGACCTCGTCCCAAACGTGTTCTTCGGGTTGAGCTCCGGGGAGTAGGCCGGCAAGCCGATGAGCCGGATGTTCTCCGGCACCACCAAGTCCTTGCTCTTGTGCGAACTGGCTCCGTCGACCACCATGACGATGATTCGTCCGCATGGGCCGACTGACCTGGAGCAGAAAGCCGTTCATCTGGGCGGTGTTCATCTGGCCGCTCAGGCTCCAGTCAGTTGACGCCAGGGGACTCACGGCGCCATAAGACATGGTGAATTGCCGTTCGTAACCGTTGCACACCGTCGGCCGCAAAGGGGCGGAGCCCCAGCGCCGGATCCGCGCCATCCGGCCAAAGCGGGCCTCGTCCTGGAACATCAACCGCACGGGGCGATCCTGGACTGCTGCCGGCGTCAGCACGGTCGCCAGGTCTTGGCAGCGTTTTTCCACGTCTCTTGCCCCGGCGTGTCGGTCTTGGGGTGGCGCGTGTCGGGAGCCACTTTGCGCCAGCGGTGGCGCTGGACCAAGCGATACACCACCGAGGGCTTCACCCGGCGACCGACCCGTCGGTCCGGGGCGGCCCGCAGGGGCGTGAGGACCACCAACTCGCCGCGCTCGGCGGGGCGCCACTCCGCCAGGAGGGCGGCTTCCTCGGCGGCGCTCAGCAGAGCATGGCGTCAGCCGCCCAAGACCGCGCCGCGGCTGGACGGGTTCATAACGCTGGCGCGTCTGCAACCGGGCGACCGTGGCCGGCCGACGCCCAAAGCCGTGGCGGTTTGTTCTGAAGTTGGGCCGGGCTGGGCAACAGCACGGCCTGCGCCATGCGCAACTGCTGGAGGTCCTGGGCGGGCGGCGCCTCTCGGGCCTTGGCCGCCAAGTCCACATCGATTCGTCGAGGTCTTGCCATACGCCCAAGATCGCACATTTAGTCTCATCTTGGAAGCGAAATGGAATCAGCCCGCTCCACACCGTCGCGGCTGGTTCCGATTGGACCCGCTACGGTGTTGAGATCGGTCGAAGAACCCGGCGACTACACCCTGGGGATCGCCAACGTCAAGATCGCGCCGTACTTCATCAATTATGATGGGTTCGCCATCACTCCGGTCCCCGAACCGGCGACCTGCGGGATGGCGATGGCGCTCGTCGGCCTGGCCTTAGCCGGGGCCCGGCGCTGGCGGGTGGCTCGCCGAAGCTGTTGACCTGAGGTGGCGGGTACGTCGGCCCTGGGTCAGTACCACTTGCGGAGCCGGACCTCGATGCCGAGGTCGGTGCCCACCTGCCGCTTGAAGGTCTCGAGATCCGCGAAGGAGCCGTCCGCGTTCCGATAGTGGTAGGGGTAGACCGCCTTCGGGCGGAACTCGCGCACGGCGCTGACGGCTTTGGCCACCGTCATGGTGTACGGCACGTTCATCGCCACGAACGCGACATCGATGTCCCGGAGTGCGCGCAGTTCGGGCGTATCCTCGGTGTCGCCGCTGATATACAACCGTTGCCCTTGAGGGTGAGGATATAGCCGTTCCCGTTGCCCCTGGGATGATTGCTGGTGGTGAGGTTGTGTGCAAATGATCGCCGTGCTCATGCGTGATCAGGATCAAGTCGGCGCGCGGGAGCCCGCGGTAGCGCTCCGCGCCCCCCACGGGATCGACATAGAGGATGCGCTGGTTCCAGCCAATGACGAAGGACGCGTGGTTGACCGGATGGATCACGGCATCGCCCGCTTCCGTGGCGAAGTGATCGCCGGTGAGCGGGGTCGCCGAAGCCACCTCGATCGCGCGGTAGAACCGCTGCGGGTGATAGGCGGCGGCGGAGTCGGATGCCGCGTGACGCCCACGCTGGCGAAGGAAACCCAGCCCTCCCAGCCTTGCAGATCGGAGGTGGTTTCCACGCGCCAGGGGCCAGGCACCTGTGGAGGAAAGGACGGAGGGCGAAGCTCAAAGCTCAAAGCTCAAAGCTCAAAGCTCAAAGCTCAAAGCTCAAAGCTCAAAGCTCAAGGGAAGTTCCAGGATACCAGTCCGGCCCAAAGAGGACCGGCCTGCCAAACGGTGCGGAGATCACTGCTCTCGGGAGGACGCGCAGTGGAGGGAATGCGCCGGCTTCCAGCGGCAGGGGAGGAAGCAACGGGCGGGACGCCTGCACCACAGTTCTCGAACGGACTACCCTTGGCTTTGGTCAGGGGTGCGGGCTCACAACAAGTCCGGGACGGGACTTTGAAACCTTTGAGCAGTCGGGAGCCGGCCTGGCCGCTGGTCCAGCGCCCCACCAGCCGATACGCCCCGCGTTCGAGGAACAGCACCTCGACGGTCCGGGCTTCCGGGTCCACGAGCCAGTATTCCTGACGCCGTGCTGTCGTAGAGGTCCCGCTTGTCCGAGCGGTCCGGCGTCGCGTGCCCGGGGAGGCACCTCGACGACGAGGTCAGCTCCTTCGATCCGCTCGCCGATGATGCCCAGCCGTTCGTTGGCGATAAAACCAGGTCGGGTTGCACGGCCCGGCGCGGGGCCAACACCATGTCGACCGGCGCGGTGGCGGTCTTGCCGAGGCGATGGGACCGCACCCAGGCTTTCAGCCGGTCATGAAGACGATCGACAATCTCCTGGTGGAGGAAGGAAGGTGCGGGAGACGTGACAAGTTCCCCGTCCCACAATTCGGTGGGCAGATTGTTCTCCGGCAGCGTGGCAGCCAGTTCGGCGTACGTCCACCGGCGCGGTTCGGTGCGGCGCGAGGACATCCTGCTCCAGGTCGCGATCACGTCGGCATAGAGCGCCTGGGAGCGGCGACGTCAACGCTGCCTGGGAATGGCCCGGTCACTGGACCAGGGCGCTCGGCGGGGTGCCTTCCAATCACCGGATCACGCGTGATTCCTCCGCCCGGGCCGTTGTGTCACCCCCGCGTGGCTCCGCCCCCGCCCAACTTCGGCCGTCGTGCTCCGCCGGGCGGGGCCCATCCCCACCGTCCGGGCCGGCCGGCGCATCACGTTCCGCACCGGCGTTAGGGACGTGATTGACCCGCGCGGCAGAGGGCCGCATCGTCGGGCCGTGATACCCCTTCCGCCAGCGGGCCCGTCCCGGCGTCTGGGAATGCGGGTGCGGGGACGCGCCCGGCGAGATCCTCCCGCGGTGCCGGCGTTCACGCTGATCGAGCTGTTGGTGGTGATCGCGATCATCGCCGTGCTCGCCAGCCTGCTCCTGCCGGGGCTCGGCCGCGTCAAATCCCTCGCCCACGAGAAGTCCTGCGCCAGCAACCTGCGGCAGGTGAACCTGACGCTGCTGATGTATGCCGACGACTCCGCGGACTGCTATCCCCTGGAATGGACCGAACACAATCCGCATCCGGAGTTGGTGGCGCGGCTGGAGGCGTACCAGCCGGGGCTGGTGACCTCGCTGTATTGTCCGCAGGCGCGGTTCGGCGAGCGCTACGCCCAGGACCCGGCGTACACGCCCAAGGGCGGCATCGACTCGGTGATCGACACGCCCACGAACCGCGCGGCGGGCAACATCTCCTACGTCTATTGGAGCTTCCGAACCAACAAGTACTGCCCCGAGTCGGGCGGTTACTGGCGGGAGACGGCGAATTTCGTGCCGCGGCAGCTCAAGACCAGCGGGGTGGTCTGGCTGGATCCCGACAAGCCGCAGCCCGAGGCAGGTCCGGCTGAGCGCTGGGTGATGTGCGACTTCTTCCGGCAGGGCGCGCCCTTTCCGCATGGCCGCTCGCATGCCCGGGGGTTGAACGTGGTTTACCTGGACGGCCACGTGGCGCTCATGCAGAACCGGCCGCGGACGAGTTACCGCTGAGCGCCACTCGGCCCGCACGCCGGGCGAGCACAAGGTCGATGGGCACAGCAGTCCGTAAACCACGTGCCTTCCGGGGGATTCGTGATAGCTTTGCGGCAGCATGAAAGAGGGCATCGCCATCGATCCGCGCATGCTGCAATGGCTGGAGGGATATCAGTCGGTCAACTGGCGCAACCGGAAGAATACACCCTCCACACCCGAGTTCCTCGGGACCGAATACCGCAGTGGTTCGCCCCCAGCCGGCTCGATGGCCACAGTTTCCCAGTGCTTCAAGTCGCCGGATGACTCCAAAGCCACGCGCTTCCCCGGCGGTGCGATCCCAGCCAGGATCGCCTGTCCCGCCCCCGCGTCGTGCCGCATTTCCTTCACCTGCAGCCAGAGTGGCACTTCCAGCCGCCGCTCGTAAACACTGCCCCCGGCGAATCCCCGCACCCGCAGCACGCCGGCGGAGTTCAGTTCGAGGTCCTCCAGCACCCAGCCTCCCTGGATGCGCCGTCCAGCACCCCATTCCTGCCAATGGATGCCGTCGGTGGAGTATGCGAAGGTGCAGCGCTCGATCTCGATCGTCGGGCCGCTACGCAGCCACGTGGCCGTTCTCCCGAAGAGGCTCAGGGTATCGGTCACGGCTTCCGCACTCCGGAGTCGCGCCGACTGGGGTCGGGACTGGCCGGCAACGGTCGTGAAGGTGCCGGCCACAGGGATCGTTCCGTCGGCGGCAATCCCCAGGACGCCGAAGTGATTGTCAAACGCCACGCCAAGTGACAGTTCCTCGATTCCATTGGTGTTCAATCGGGTGAGCGCGGGACCTGGTCTACCATCGGTCTCGACACCGCCGAGACGACGCTCCAGCAGGATCTTCCCGTCCGCCTGGAGTGCCTGCACGACACCTTCGAGATAGGGGTCCGAGAAGCTGCGGTCGACTGTTCCGTCGGGATTCAAGCGGACCGAGGCATTGAGGAAACCCGGACCAGATCCCGAGATCAGGATCTTCCCGTCGGGCTGGAGAAGGAGGCGCGACACGCTCGAAGCGCTCACCTCGGGCTGAAACGTCGGGTCAGCGGTGCCGTCGGGATTCAAGCGTGTGAGACCCCACCCGGCGACGAGCAGCTTGCCGTCGGGCTGCCGGACCAGGGACCAGATGCTCGTCGGGACGTGGCCGGCTTGCGGGTCGAAGGACGAATCCAACCGCCCCTCCCGGGTTAGCCTGGCCAACCCGGGCCGCGCATAGCCATCCACCGACGAGAACGAGCCTCCCACCAGGAGTCGGCCATCCGGCAGGAACTGGAGAGCCATCACCTGCGACGGTCCAGTCCCCCTTTGCCCCGCAATCAGCGGCACGAAGTCGGCGTCGAGTGTGCCGTCCGCCTCCAAGCGGGCCAGATAGGTTCGCTCCTGTCCTGCGACCTTGGTGAAACTGCCACCGATCACGATCCGGTCATCGGCCTCGATGGCGATGGCATTGACGCTCAGTGGATCGGGCCCTTCGATTACGGGAGCGAAACTCGCGTCGAGGGTGCCATCGGCGTGGAAGCGGACCAGGTTCGCGCGTGTCGGCCAGTCGAGGGTGCGAAAGAGCCCGCCCATCAACAGGGCGCCGTTGGCCTGGAAGGCAGCCGACTGAAAAGGATACCATTCGGTGGTGGCTGCGAACCGCGGGTTCCACGCGTCCGGAAGCGCGAGGTTCACCCGGAGGGAAGCCACCGAACTGGCGACGGTGCCGCCCGCACCCGTCAGGACAACATCGTAATCCCCCGAATCGGACCCGCCGACGTGCGGCAACCTGAGCACCGCGTTGGTCGCACCGGCGATGGGCAGTCCATCCTTACGCCATTGATAGCCGAGTGCGGTGCCAAGAGCGCCAACCTCGAGCTGTCCGTCGCTCCCGGCATTGACCCATTGAGACCGGGGCTGGGTGAGCAAGACCGGATCGCGCACCGTGAGGCGTGCGGCCGGGCTCGTCAGAGAACCCAGCGCGTTGCTGACCTGGACGGAATATTCTCCCGAGTCCAGCCAGGTGACGTGGGGCAAGCGGAGGCTGGCGGTTTCGGGTTCCGGCAGGGCGACCCCGTCTTTGAACCAGCGGAAGCTCAAGGGCTCATCGCCCTTGGCGGCGACCCGGAACACGACGGCTGAGCCCACATCGTTCGTGCGGCTGGCAGGGCCGGCCTTCAACAGAGGCGGGCCGGAAATGGTTTCCAGATACCAGGAAGTCCCACTGACGAAACCGCGGGCGCGCACTCTCGCGCCGTCCGCAACCCGGACACCCTCGAGGCTCCAGCCGCCTGGGATGCGCCGGCCACTCCCCAGATTCGTCCAGACGACACCATCCGTGGACGACGCAAATTGAGCGTGGAAGATCTCGGCGCTCGCTCCGTCCCGGAGCCATTGGATCGTTGTGCCCTCGATCGCCAGTCGCTGCGTGGCTGGTTCTGAGTGGACCACCCGTATCACATTCGAGGAGGCCCCAACCAGAATCGCTCCGTCTTCCTCGATGGCCAGACGAACTCTGTCGTACGGTGGCACGGGTCGCGAAACCTGCTCCAGCGGCTCCACGGCAAAGAGCGTCTCCAGAGTTCCGTCCGGGGCCAGTCGAAAGAGCTGTAGCCGCTCGGCTGCGTCGGTGGCCTGGAACGAACCGACGACCACGAGTTTCCCGTCGGCCTGGAGCGCCAAGCCACCCACGGGGGGCACGAGTTCCGGCGGAGGACGGAAGCCCGGGTCCACAGAACCATCGGCGTTCAGGCGGATCAACCCGCTGATCTCGCCTCCCATGACGAGATGGCCGCTGAGCAGGACCTTCCCGTCCGGTTGAGGCACGATGCCAGTGACCACCGTCGGCTGGAGCTCGGACTGGAAACTCGCATCGGGGGTTCCGTCGGGGTCCAGCCGCTGGACCAGCGGAGGGATCGCGCTGCCGACCAGGATCTTCCCGTCCTCTTGAAGCTCAACGCTCGTCTCCAGTGACGTGGGGATCGTTGACGCGAACGACGGGTCCAAGGAACCGTCCGGCGTGCGCCGGACAAGGCCCGAGAAGGAGGAGACCAGCAGGTTGCCGTCGGGTTGGAGCGCGAAATCGCGGGAGGTATCAATCCGTGTCGGGTCCAGGCCGTCGGGACCCAACCGCCACAGGCGGGAGTGGTCTTGGATGAGGATCCCGCCATCCGCTTGCACCCCCAGCTTAGACGTGTTGAGGATATGTCTGGACGGCAAGTCCTCCCGAGTCCCATCCGGGTAGAGCCGGGAGAGAAAGGCGAAACCTCCTGCCAGGACGAGCCCGTCCGGCTGAATGGCCAACGCGCCCATACGCCCCAGCGTCGGAATCACCTCGGTTCGGACGGGTGCTTGCGCCACGACCGCCCCGCTGAGCAAAGCCAGTAATACGGCGGCAAGGAAGCCGCCGTGCTTGGTGAGGTTCATGGCCGGTGATCGGTTCCGTAAGGAACCGCCGCCCCCCCGCGCACTGTGTGGATGTGAGGTAGACATGACTCATGCCGTGGGTCCTGAAGGGGCGATTCCCTCACGCATCGCGCGCGCGGCGATCGAGCCTCGACCCTGCCGCCGAGGTGCCGACCTTCGGTACCGCTGGCTATCAATGAGTCGGAGACACCCGGCCAAGTATTCACCGCAGGATGAATTGGTAACCCAGACCTTCGCGGAGGGCAGGGCACGAGATGAGGGCTTGTCCCACAATCCGCAGTAACGGAAGATCTCCCCGATCACCTCGGGCTGGCCGCGCCAATTCTCCCTCGCTCGCGGAGCGTGCGAGCGTTCTTCCTGTGAGGAGATTGCGCGTCGGTTCAAGGCAAAGTCCCAGCCCGCACGGTAACGCACCATCTCCACCGCCTGGCGATCCGGCACCCCGTCCAAGTCCTGCCGGATGTTCACCCCCAGCACCAGCACCGGTTCCAAGGCGACCCGGCCGTTGTCGGCGCAGTAGCACTGCTGCAGCCGGCCGCGGACGAGTTATCGCTGAGCGCCACGTGCCCGCGCGCGTGCGAGCACGATCGGCATAGGCCTCGGCGGCGGCGCCGTGGGTGACAAGCAACAGCGTCCCGCCGGTGGCGTGGAAGTCCTTCAACAGCCGCAGAACCTCCGCGGCGTTCTCCGGGTCCAGGTTGCCGGTCGGTTCGTCGGCCAGGATGAGCTGCGGACGGTTGAGCAGGGCGCGGGCGATGGCGGTGCGCTGGCGTTCCCCGGTGCTCAGTGCCGCCGGCCGGTGGTGTTCGCGCGGCTTCAGACCCAGCTTCCCCAGCAATTCCCCGGTACGCTCGCGGAGGGACGGAGCACCGCCAGTTGGCGGCGCCGCCGCGAGCAGGATGTTCTCGCGCACATCCAGGTAAGGCAGCAGGTGGAACATCTGGAAGACGAACCCGATGGTGCCGGCACGCAGCCGGTTCCGCTCGCGCTGGCTGAGCGCATAAAGGTCGCGGCCTCCGAACCGGACCCGACCCGCGGTGGGCCGCAGCATGCCGCCGGCGGTCAGCAACAGCGTGGTCTTGCCACACCCGCTTGGGCCGCGCAGCACCACAAACTCACCGGCCCGCACCTCGAGGTTGAGGCGGTCCAGACTCCGCACCTCGCCCCGCGCGGTGCGATGGATGGTGGTGACGTTCTCGAAAACCAGCATGGCGCTATCCCTCCCGCAGGATTTCCGCCGGGTCTTGAATGACCGCGAAGACGGCCGGAATCGCGCTGGCCAGCGCCGCCAGCACCGGTGCCGCCATCGCGCTCCCGAGCAGCAACGACGGCATCGCCTGAATCGCCTTCGCCGTCACCGGGAAGAGGGCGGGGCCGTAGTGCAGGGCGAGCGCCGATCCGACCAGGTAGCCGGCGCCGGCTCCCAGGATCCCCAACACGATCGCCCGCGCCAGGAACAAGCCCGCCAGGCGGAACGATCCATAACCCAGCGCGCGCAGGATGCCCAACTCGAGCCGGCGTTCGCGGGCGTTCAGGATGGCCAGCACGCCCACCCAGGCGGCGGCGGCGGCCAGGAGAAAGGGCGTGAGGAACGCGGCGTACCGGGTTGTGCTCTGGCGTTGCCGGGCGCGGGCGTCCGCGATGGTCCGGAGTTGCACCACCTTCGCCTCCGGCAACGCCCGGGCCAGTTCCTCGCGAAGGAGCGTCAGCGGGTCCTGGTCAGCAGTCAGGCAGAGGCAGTCGATCGCCTTGATCTCGTTGATGCGGCCCGGCCGATTCAGGACGCGCTGCACATCGGGCAACCAACCGAAGACCCGGAGGTCGTCGTCCGTGCCGCTCTCGACCAGGCACTGCGCCACCGTGAAGCGGGTCGCGCCGAACTCGAGCGCATCCCCCTTGCGCAGGCCGAACAGTCGGGCCACCTCGTAACCGACGTGGACGGTGCCTGGCTCGATGGCAAAGCCCATGGGTTGCTTCTGCTGCGCGGGGGCGGTGCGCGCGCGGGCCAGGCCGGTCAGCAGGATCTCCCGGCCGTGGACCGGCACCTTCTCCTGCAGCGTTGCCACCAGGTGATTGAACACGACCCACACGCCGGCGTGGTTCGCGAGGCGCTCGACCGTTTCCTCGGCCATCGTCTGGTCCGCGTATCCGTCGGCCCAGAACCGCTCCATGTTGGTGTCCTTGGGGATGATGCGCAGGTTGAAGCCGAGGTCACGGGTGACGCGGGTGGTCTCCCGGTTCGCCGCCTCGGCCGTGGTGAAGTAGGCAACGAACAACGCCACGGCGGCCGCGATCCCCAGAGTGCTGAGCAGCGCGTTGAGCTTCCGGTGCATCAGCTCGCGCAGAACGACTCGCCACAGGGACATCAGCCCGGGAGGGTAACGGGATCCGTGGGCAAGGGAAGTCGCAATCATCGAACCTGGGCTTGAGTTCGCCGCCTGCCAGTGGCATTAATGAGCCCGTCACCTCCAGCCACGGCCATGAGTACACCGCCAATTCTCCGGGGTCGGTTTCCTTTTCCCTCCGGCCACCCCTTCCTCTGCCGCGTTGCCCGCCTGGCGTGGGCGGCCATGCCGATCCTCGGTATCGCACCGCTCGCCTGGACGGCGGGCCTGCCTCCGGGCGAGGCCGAGGCGCAGGCAGTGCAAGTGTCGCAGGACGTCGGCAGCCGCCGCGGCGTGGCGGTCGTGCTGGGCGATGCCGCCGGGCCGTTTTGCATCGAGCTGGCCCGGCACAACGAGTGGCTCCTCTATGTCCAGTTACCGGACGCCCGCCAAGTGGAAGCCGCCCGTCGCGCCGCGGATACCGCCGGCCTCTACGGTACCCGGCTCTTCATCGAACCCGGGCCGGCCCATCGCCTGCACCTCGCCGACAACCTCGCCGACGCCGTCGTGGTGGTGGGCGACGGCCCGAGCGGTGTGCCCGAAGCCGAACTCCTCCGCGTGCTGCGACCCGCGGGCAAGGCCTTTCTCGGCGGCCGGGTGCTCACCAAGCCGTTCCCCCAGGGCATGGATGACTGGAGCCATCCGTATCACGGACCGGACAACAACCCGGCGTCGAAGGACCAGCTCGCGCGGGCGCCTTACCTGACCCAGTTCCTCGCCGACCCGCGCTACGCGCCGTTGCCGCAGGTGGCCGTGGCCTCCGCCGGCCGGACGTTCAAGCTCTTTGGTCACATCGCCTTCAAGGAAAGGGAGGAACCCTGGCTGAACACCCTGGCGGCCTTCAACGGGTTCAACGGCGAGTTCCTGTGGCGCCGCCCGATCACGCCCGGCCTGATGGTGCACCGCAACACGCTCGTGGCCACACCCACCGTCGTCTACTTCGCCGATAACAAGTCGTGCCAGGTCATCGACGCCGCGACCGGAGAGTTGCGCGACGAGATCGCACCGCCCGTCGAAGTGGCCGGCGGCACGTTCTGGAAATGGCTGGCCCTCGAAGACGGCCTGCTCTACGCGCTGATCGGGGAGGACGAGCCGCGCGACCCGGTCATCCGCATGCGCAGCAACAATCACGGCTGGCCCTGGGATCCGCTGTCGCCCGGCTTCAACCAGAACGAAAACCCCTGGGGCTACGGCCGGACGATCCTGGCCATCGACCCGCAGACCAAACAGATCCGCTGGCGACATCAGGAGGCCGAGGCCGTGGACAGCCGTGCCTTGTGCCTGGCCGCGGGTCGCCTCTTCCTCTTTCGCCAGGGCGCCTTCCTGGCTTGTCTCGATACGCGCGACGGGCGGGAGCTTTGGCGCAAGACCAAGGCCAATGCCCCGGAGCTGGCGGAAGCCTTCGGCCCCACCCTCAACCGCCAGGACTGGCGGACGAACTGGCGGACGACGAGCTACCTGAAGTGTAGCGACCAGGCCCTGTACTTCTCCGGCCCCACCTTCAGCAAGCTGCTCGCCCTGTCCGCGCTCGACGGCCGGATCCTCTGGCAACACCCGTACAGCAATTACCAGCTCGTCCTGCTCGAGGACGGGCTCTACGCCCTGAGCGGGCAGATCGACAACGAAGCCAGCCGCAAGTTCGATCCGCTCACCGGCCGGGTCCTCGAGGAGGTCAAGCTGGGCCGGCGCGCCTGCGCGCGTCCCACCGGGGCGCTGGACGCCGTGTTCTGCCGGGCCAGCGGAGGTTCCACACGCTGGGACGCCGCGACCGACCAGCCGCAGTTGATCTCGCCCATGCGCGCCCAATGCCAGGACGGCGTCACCATCGCCAACGGGCTGCTCTACTGGTGGCCCTCGGTCTGTGACTGCAACCTCACCCTCTACGGCATCACCTGCCTGGGACCAGCCGGCGACTTCGACTTCGCCCAAACCGGCAGCAATGCCACGCGCCTGGAAGCCGCGGGCCTGGACGCGCCGCCTGTCGCCGAGCTCCCCGCCTCGCCCACGGACTGGCCAACCTTCCGTGCCGACAACACGGCCTCGGCCACCACCGACGCCAGCGTCCCCGCCCGCGTGCAGCGGTTGTGGCAGCATCCGGCACCCACCGAAATCACGCCCACGGCGCCCACCGCCGCGGGAGGGCTCGTGTTCCTGGCGGGTTCCGATGGCATCGTCCGCGCGCTCGACGCCCGGACGGGCCAGGAAGTCTGGCGAGCCTACACCGGCGGCAACGTCCGGTTCCCGCCCACCCTCTGGAAGGGGCGCGCGTTCGTCGGTTCCGGGGACGGCTTCGTCTATGCCTTCGAGGCGACAACCGGACGGAAGTTGTGGCGCTTCCGCGCGGCGCCGGTGGAACGGCGCATGCCGGTCTATGGCCAGCTTCTTTCCACCTGGCCCGTGGCCAGTGGTGGCGTGCTGGTGGCAGACGGCGTGGATCATGCCGCCGCATCGTCAATTACGACGGCACCCAGGTCTACGCCGCGCTCGACGCCGCCACCGGCCGGATCCGTTGGCAGAACAACACTTCAGGTCACCTCGACCCCGCCGCCGTGGCCGGTGTCAGCGTCCAGGGCAACATGATCCTGCACGAGGACAAGCTCTGGTTGGCCGGCGGCAATGTCGTCTCCCCCGGCGTGTATGCGCTCGCCGACGGGACCTGCCTGAACGATGTCAGCCAGGTTCACCAGGTGGCCGACAACCAGGTGCCGGCCTCGCAAAGCCCCCGCGGCTCGGCGTTGTATGTGGTCGCCAACCAGGTCCGGGTCGGCGGCCAGCCGCATTACGCGCATCCGCAGTACCGGGTCTGCGATCCGTCCGTCACCGACTGGACCTGGGTGGCGTCGCGGGACGACCGCGACTATCTCTGGGTCAACAACCCGCAGCTCTCGAAGATCCTGTGCTATCCGCGGGTCGAGGCGCAGCGGGCCGAACGGCTCATGCAGGGTTGGGGCAAACCGCAACTGCGCGGTTTGAAAGCGGTCTGGGAAGTGGACGTGAAGGACAGCACCGCGGTGGCGCTGTGCCGGAACGTGCTCGTCGCCACACGTGGTACGGAACTGGTTGCGCTGAGCCTGCCAGAGGGCCGTCTGTTGTGGGCACACCGCCTCCCGGGTGTGGCCGTTCCGTGGGGGCTTGCCGTCGATGCCGCCGGCCGGGTTGTGGTCACGCTCCAGGGCGGCCAGGTCGTGTGCTACGGCAGCGGAGAATGGACGGCCAACCGATGAGCGGCGTGTACCAAGTCCTCCGCCACCCGCGACGCCAAGGGCCTGGCGGACGTTGTTCCGTGCTCGTGCTCGCGCTGGCGTTCGCGTGCTGGCTTCTGTCCGTCGCGGGGCTCGCATGTCGTTACAACGTCCGCGATGTCGGTTTCGTGGACCTCGAGGCCGGGTCGTATCGCCTCTGCGTCTTTGTTCCTCCGGAATTTCCCGCGCACAGCCTGTCGCTGCTGCAGCGCATGCCCGCCGTGGCCCTGCGCGACTGCAACATCCAGCTCGAACTCGTGACGGCCGACCTGGCCACCAACCACCCGGCCTCTCCCCACCTGCCTCCGGAAGGCAACGATCAGGTCGCGAGGGCCGTCCTCATGTCGCCGGAGGGTCGAGGCCTCCCCCTGACACTCTCCCGCCGGGGCCAACCGCTACGGCAAGGCCTGGCGGCGGTGCTCGAGGAGATCGTTTCTTCCCCGAAACGCGAGGAACTCGTGGCGGCGGCCGGCCGCAGCTTCGCCGCCGTCTTGTTGATCGAGGGCGCCGCCAAGGAGGCGAATCTCCGGGCGCGCGAAGCGATCACGACCGCCTGCGACGCCATCCGCGAGCAGATGCAGGCCATGCCCAAGGCGATTGCCCAACCCCCGGCGCTGGTCGTGCTCGAGGCCACGGCTCTGGCGCGCGAACGGATCCTGCTGTGGAGTCTCGGGCTGGACCCGCTCCCAACTCGGGAGCCGCGGGCCGCCATCGTCTACGGCCGGGCCCGCTGGATGGGCCCCCTCATGAAAGGCGAGGAGATCTCCGCGCCCAACGTCACCGGACTCCTGTCCATCATCGGCGCGGATTGCGAATGCGGCCTCGACGTCGCGTGGGCCCTGGGGACTCGTTTGCCGGTTCGATGGGACGAAGCCCATCATGCCCGCGTGGCCAAGGCGCTTGGGTTCGATCCCGAGAACCCCCTGGTGAAGCTGGAAGTCGGTCGCATCGCGGCACGGTCCGGCGTGCCGCGCCCGGCACCCGCCGCCGACCCGACCGTCCTCCTCAGCTCAGATCCGCGGCCCCACGGAGCGGACATCGTTGCGGGTGTCGCGCCGCCGGCGGACAGCGCTGATTCGCCGGTTCAGAAACCCCTTCAAGACCCGGGCATCCCGGCTGACCACACGCCGGTCCTGCTGCGCGCCTGGGGCTTTGTCGGCGGGTTGGCGCTGATCGTTCTCGGCATCTGCGCCTACCTTCTCTGGAACGCGCGGCGCCGAGGCACAGACAGGCGGTCTTGAACGCTGCACGAACCGCCCGGTGAGGGCACCGGGCCTACAACGTGTAGGCCGGGTCCCCCGACCCGTCGGGGCGTGTTCCTGGCCCCCTGAGCAAGTCCAGGAGAACCAGTTCGCTTCTCCGATCCCCGATGTTCGTAATCGGCGGAGAATCCAAGGCGGGAAGTCCCTCCACCGATTACGAACCTCGGGGATGGGGCTGAGGGAGGCGCTCGTTGAACCTGTGGTGCGGGCGTCCCGCCTGCACCCTCCTTGGTTCCTGGCCCCTGCGCAGGTCCGCAAGGAACAGGTGGCTCTCCATGAACCTGTGGTGCGGGCTTCCAGCCTGCACCCTCCCTGGTTCATGGCCCCTGAGCAGGTCCGCAAGGAGCAGGACGCTTCCCATGAACCGTCCCCTCGTGTCCGCCTCCTCACGTCGGCGGCTACGGTTCATGGTCACCGCGCACGGCCCTGCGCCCAAGGACGCTTCCCAGGAACCTGGGTACAGAACGTCAGCCCACGCCCGCGGCGTGCCAGATGGTAGCCGGGGGTCGAGCGAGTTCGCGAGCGAGACCCCCGGAGCCGGTCGCGCTCGGGCGAGCGCATCCCGGAGGGATGCCAGGCGCCGTGACCCCGGACCTCTGGCACCTCCTCCGGGGTGCCTTCGACTGGGGCCTACCTTTTCGAGGATCCCAGCAGGTTGAGCAGCAGACGATCCGCGGCCGGATGTCGGTCGACGTTCTCGAGGAGTCGAAAGGTGTTCAGCACGATCCGCCCCTGCCCAAGCCGATAGCTTCCCAGCATCACCCCCGCCGCGTAGCCGTCCGGTCGACTCGAGTGGCACACGGCGAACGCCGCCGCCGCCACGTCGTCCGGTGTCTCCTGGCCCTCGAAAAACAGGTTGCTGATCAACGGTCCGTAGTAGTCCCAGTCCATGATCCCCGCAGGCGCGAGTCCCGCGAACAGCGCGTGCTGCCGCGCGACACATTCCTTGTGGTAGAGCCAGTCGGGGAAGTGCGTGAGTCGTCCTTTGGTCGGGAGAGGCAGCCAGCCCAAGGGATCGCCTTCCTTCCGAACGCCCCGGATCGACAAACACCACCGTGCCGCTGGCCTCGATACGGCGGCAACCCGGCCCAGAATCCGCGTCGATCGCCAGGCCGTCCTGGTTGCCGATCAGGATCATCCGCGCGTGGCCGACAGCGTCCGCCAGCGGTTCCACCACAACCTGCCTTGACCGCAGCCAAGCCTGCACCCGGGCGTCCACACCGTGAACGTACACCGTGCTCGATGCGGTTGCGGCCGGCGGATCGCTGAGCCGGAATTCCAGGCGGCCCGCGGCCGGCGCGCCTCCCCGTTCCAGGGTAACCGCGAACGTGTAGGTCCCCGCCGGACCAGGAATCGTCACCTCGCCCGCGAACACGGGAACGGCCAGCGGCGCCTCCGCGCCCTCCGCGGGCGGGGCCAGCACGAGGTCCAGTTTCTTTTCCCAGGCAACCCCGGTCGGGCCCATCACGCGCAACCAAACCGGGTAGGTTCCCGGCCCCAAGACGTCCTCGTTCGCCAGCACCACTTCGAGCTTCAGCGGCCGGCCCGTGTAGCCATGCAGGGGCGCCACAAACAGGCACCAGCGCAGTGGCGCCCAGCCGTCCTGCAGCACGTCCACAATGCCCGGCTTGAACTCGCGCCAGAAGGTCCACAGCCCTTCGCCGGTGTAGCCGTGGTCCAGCAGCCCGGTGAGGTTGTAGCCGCAGATCTGCGGGTTGGACCGGATGAGGCTGAACCCCAGTTCCCGTTGGCGGGCGTGCAGTCGCTGGCTGGCCCGCAACATCTCCTCCGGAAACGCATACACGCCGTCCATGCCCAGCCGCTGCCAGTCCGCGTTGAGCTTCTCCTCGGTCTGCTTGAAGTACTTGAAATCCTCCCAGGCCGGGTTGGCTCCGCTCTGCTCGTAATGCCGGAGTTCGCGCACCGCGTTCATCAGGCTGCCCACGCCGTATTCGGACAGGAACACCGGCTTCGTGTCGCGGCCCAGCGCGCGGATCCCGGCCTCGATCGCCGGCGTGTGCGGCGTGGCCGGGTAGACGTGGGCATCGCCCGCGCCTTCAAAGTAGCCGCCCCACGGGCCCGGCGGCGCGATGCCCTGGTAATCCGGGCTCTCCAGGCCCCATACATGTTCCCAGACGGTAGAGCCGGGGTTCGAGACCGAGCCGATGTGGTAGCGCCGGTCCCAGCGTCCGCTTTGCTGCACAATGAGTCGTGTGTCATCCAGACTTCGCAAGAGACCCAGACTGGCCACCGCATGCTGCGACATCGGGCCGTCCGGCATCTCGTTGACCAGGCCGAAAATCACCACGCTCGGGTGGTTCCGATCCCGCCGCAGCATCTCGCGCAGGCTGGCGTCGAAGCGCTCAGCCATCTTCGGCGAGTCCGCCAGCAGCCAGGCGGCGAGGTTCTCCTCGTAAACCAGCAGACCGATCTCGTCGCACAGGTCGAGCTTTTGCATGATGAGCCAGCCTTGGCTGATGAACCGCACCATGTTGAACCCGCACGCCTTCATGTACAGCAGGTCCTTCCTGCAGATCCCGCGCGTTGTCCGGTGGCACGATGGCCCCGATCGGGCAGTGGTTCCCGGTGTGCGAACTCTTCACGAAGATGCGCTTGCCATTGAATCGAAAGAACCCCCGCTCGACGCGCAGCTCGCGAAAACCGAACCGCGTCACCCGTTCGTCGGTCTCGCCGCCTGCTCCGGCCGTGACCCGGGTGGTCAAGCGATACAGAAACGGATCGTCCAGCGCCCACAAACGGTGCTGCCCGACGCGCAGTCGGCCGTCGATACGGCTGCTCCCGGGCGTCGCCGTACCGGTCAACCGCACGCCGCCCACCGCCGCGTCCCCCGCCGCCGGTGTCACGACGCACTCGACCGTCACCGGCACGGCGGCAGCGCCCGCGTTCACCACGCTGACTTCGACACGCACTTCCCCCGTCCGCCAGTCGGGCCGCAAGTACACGTCCTCGACGCGCACCGCCGGACACCAGAACACCGCGACGGACCTGCCAGCCCGTGTTGTAGGAGCCGCCCACGCTGATGCCCGCGGGCGCCTTGTTCCGGTGGGGTCTCCGCCAGCACGATCCCATCGATGGGGTCCGCGCGCGGATCAGGACCCGGACCGCCAGCCGGTTGGTCGCGCCCGGACGCACGACCTCGGTGATGTCGAGAGTGAACGGCGTTTCGCCGCCCTCATGACCTCCCACCGCAACGTCGTTCAGCCAGACCTCCGCCAGGTAGTCCACGGCGTGAAACCGGAGCAGACAGCGGCCCGACGGAAAGATCCTCTCGGGCGCGACGAACTCGCGCCAATACCAGGCCACCCCGTGGTAACCGGGCAACGCCTCCTGCATGATGCCCGGGACACGCACGCGGCCGGCCCCGGACTGGTCCCCGCCACCAGGCTTCACCGCGCCCGGTGTTCTGGGGATCCGCCGCGACCTGCCAGTCGGTCCCGTCCAGCGAGACGCCGGTCGCGGGCCACGGCACCGCGTCCGAAGCGTGGAGCAGCAGCGGCAAGAGGATCGTGAAACCGAGCGTGGGCAGCCACCGGAGGGCGGGGAGAAGGCGAGTCTTCATCGGTCGTGGGGTTCGCGTCTGTCGGCCGGCCCCTTCGCATGGCGGCATTCCCCAACGGTACTTGCGGCAAGTCCAGGGACCGCGACGGGGTGCATGGTGGACAGCGACCGTGCCCAAGCCCGGAACGCGCAGCAAGCGCAAAAGCCCAAGCAGGGGTCAACCCATAGTTTTGGCCTTTCCGGGCGAGTTCGCAGTTTCCGTCCCCGTGCCACGCCCGCGGCGCGCCAAATCCTCGGGAAGCCTCTACCATCCGCCTTCGCCCCAGGGGGAGGCAACGCCGGCCCCGACCCCTTTTTGGAGAGCAGCGGGCAGGCGGAGAATGCTGAAGCGGGCTCGCCAACCTCCCGCGAACCGTGCGGAACGGGAAGGAGTGTCCTGACACAACAGTCAGTCGCCGTTTGACACGTCCCGCCCGTCCGCATGTTGCTACCCAAGAACCTCAACCAGAATCAGGTCATGGCACATCAGCAAACCCATCCCGAAGTCGAACGTGGACGGACGGGTCCCGTGGGGCTGGACAATCCGGTCGCCCAAATTGACGATTCCACTTTCCGGGAGTCCTGGCATTGGGTCAGAACGGCACCGGACTGGAAGCCCGGCGATCCGTTGCCGGCCTCCGCCAAGAGCCTGGATGGCATCATCGTGTTTGCCGCCAAATACCAAGAAGAGGGCATCCGCCAGTTGTGCGAGGCGGTTCGGGGGTTGCCGGAACTGGCGCCCGTGCCGCTGCTCGTGGCGGTGGACCAGTATCAAATGCCGCTGGCCAACCGCGTACGCGAGATGCCAAACACGGACTTCATTGTCACCCCCATCGAGGAGAAGTCCTTAATCGCCAACCTCAACCATGCCGGGCCGCGACATGATTGCTCGGTGAGGCCAGAATTTGCTCTCTTCGTGTGGTGGGCGCATGCCCGAACGGGTGGGGCTGATCAAGGTGAAGTCGGCCGGAATCGGGCCGGAAAGGTGTGCTGCCAGAGATGCGAGGTCTCCAATAGTTCAGGAAGGCTGGGCGACGTCAGGGGCAGGGTCAACCTATATGCGTTGCCTTCCGCGAGTTCGCGAGTCTTCGTCCCCTTGGGGTCGTCCCCGTGCCACGCCAGCGGCGAGTCGAATCGCCGGGAGCCTTCCATCATCCGCCCACACCCCGCCGCGGAGCACAACGGCCCCGGTGGATCTGCCACTGGCTGACGCGCCCGACATGCCCAGACGCTGGACCGATACGCCGGTGACAGCCACTTCACGATCACTCCGCGCTCACGCGATAGGCCTGCGCGGGTCTGGCCGCGCCCCCTTCATCCACCCACTCGAACACCCCAGGCGCCGGCTGCGTGAACCGCGGCTCCGGTACCTCGACCCACTTCAACAGGTCCGCCGATCGCCACACCCGATGCCACTTGACCGGGTTGGCCGTGAACCGCAACCGAACACCCGCCGCCTCCCGTCCGACCGTGACGATTCGCAACTGACTCTCCGGATCGGTGGGATCGGTCCCGGCGATGAACTCGTCCCGGTTCGAAACCCCGTCCCCGTCCGCGTCCGCCGCCTTCTCCTCCACGCTCAAGGGCGAGTGGCCGAAGTAGGTCTGGGCCCAGAGATCGTCTATGCGATCTCCGTCCCGGTCCTCGAAGTAGTCGCTCAGGCGAAGCTCTGTGTCAGTGTAGAGCACGCGGAAGCTGCCCGCCCCCACTGTCAGCCGAGCCCCGGCGTAGGCGTTGGTAAATTGGCCAATTCGTCCACCCCACTGGATGAGCGAAACGGCATTCGTCCAGCCCGGGCGGAACCCAGCCGGTAGGGTCACCCCCAGGATGCTGCCATCCCCCGGCAGCGTCAGCGAACCGGCGACAGACAGCAGCGGTTGCAGCATCTGCCCCTCTCCAGCGAGGTCAAAAGTCATGCGACCGCGATGGAGCAAATGACCCTGTACCTGCAGACCCTCCGCCGATTCGGCGTCGGCGTCGATGTGAATGGTGCCGAGGTGGTGGAGATTCCCCGCGATGCGTAGCCCCCCCTTCCCTCCGGGCACCGAGAGGTTGCCGCTCCCCAGATTCGTCACCGGACCTACCAAGCGACCATGCCCCTCGATCCAGCCGTTCGTCAGCATGAAGCGATCGGCTATCAGCGTACCGCCTTCCAGTTTCACCCCCGCTCCGAGGGCCCTTCCGAGCTGCGTGATCTCAAGCAACCCGGTCCCCTCGTGATTGGTGACCGCCACGCTCCCCCCGTCGGCCACGGTCAACGCGTTCGTAAGACCACTGCCCCGGATCGAAAGAGACGAACTCACCCTCCAAGTCGTCTCGGCTCCGGAGATGCGGACGCGAAAGGTGGATCCTGACAGAACAGCGGATCCACAGTTCAGCCGTGCGCCATCCGCGACGGTCAAGAACGTATCGTCGTAGCCCAGAGACAGACTCTCAGTGATGTCCAGTGAAGAACCGCTACCGGCTACCAAAACGGAATTGCTCCTGGCGCCTGTGAAACTGGCCACGCGGAGTCGCTCGCAGATTAACCGCCCTCCATCTAACACCTCCAGGTTGTTGCCTGATCCGTAGTCCGCGAGCTCGAGGTCCCCCTCGCAGCGAAACACGGAACCTGCGCCGGAGATGGTGAGGGAGTTGGCTCGGCTGGACGCGCCCACCCCCACCACACAGCGTTTGACCTCCACCTGTCCGGACTTGCTGACCAGCAATTGACAGCCCACAGCGCTGGGACCGATCCACAGGGTCCCCGGAATCGTCCATGCGGAGCCAGTGCCTGTGATAGTGACCACGTTGCTGTGGCTTGAATCATAAGCCCCGATGCTCCCCGTAGACAGGAGCGAGGCGCCGTTGCTTACAACCAAAGAGTTGAGCGAACCCGCTCTCCCTACAGCGAGTCCAGCGTCAAGCTTCCATCGGCTCCCGGGATCCGTCAGCAGCACATGATTGCCGCGCGCTGTCGCGGCTTCCCCGATGACGGCAGCACGAGCCGCCACGTGGGCACCCCTACTGATGACCAGAGAGTTGTTCGTGCCGGTGGCTCCGACCACTACGACCTCGTCGAGATTGGTCGAAACCCCAATCCACTGGATTTGAACGTTGTCTTCACCGAGGCACAAACCGACTCCGAGCACGAGCCCTGCCGAAATGCTAGCCCAGCGACTGATCCTGTTCATAGATACCGCAACGTCTCAACATCTCGCCTCCGCCTCGCGTCTCCCGCACCGTTCAGTTCGGCCAATGCACCGTCAGGTCATAAAGCATTGGGCAGGCCGTGACCAGCGGATCGCGCGACAGCGTGACCCGGACTTCGAGGTACCTCCCCGCGACGCCAGTGAACGACACTCCGCTGTTTACCGCCAGAAACGGCCTCGGGATTGAAGAGGTGCCGGGCAGATCGGTAACCTGGTTGGCCGCGCGCACTTCGACCTTGATGGCGGTACCGGCTGGGATCTCGCTCGTCCAGGAAACAGTGTGCCATACCTTCCCGGGGGCCCCGCCATCGTGCACGAACACCCAGGACCCACTGTTGAACGTGCTCCCCAATGTCACGAACCCGGTCATGTCGCTGTAGTTGTAGGGTTCGGCGCTCTTCCCGGAGGGGTGGTCCGCTTCGCTCCCCAAGTACACGATCCTGTCCACCGCACCGATGCGGTTGCCGCTCGTGCTGTAAGGGCCGGCGTTGGGATCAATCCGCATCACGTTGTTCGCATAGTAGTTGCCGACCCACGCCTTGCCGTTGCTGTCCACGGCAATACCTGTGGGTCCCGGCACAACGTTGGGGCTGATGCTGAGATGGACATTACCCACCCAGGCCGCGTCAGCCCGCACGTGACCTACCGTGGTCCCCCACTGCTGGTGGTGGGCGACCCATACGTTCGCCGCGTTGTCAATGGCCACGCCTTGGGAATACGGGAAGCCATGGAAGTAGTTTGCCAGCCAAGCGCCTCCTTGACTGTACCGTGTCACCAAGCCTGGGTCATGCTGACTCCACGTGTACCAGATGTGCTGAGTACGAGGATCAATTCCCAAGCCATAGTTGCCTACGTTGTAGAGGATCGTCGAGCTGCGGGTCGTGGTGTCGAACCGCAGCAACCTCCAGGAGCGGCCGCCTAGCACTCCAGAAGAGGACCAGAGCACCCCATAGCCATCGATGAAGCCACCGTACCCCCCGGCGTCCCCATCGCCGCTAGCTGGAAAGCGGGTGCCTGCCACCGGCTGTCCCGTCACGCCATTCAGCTTCTCATGAACTGCGTTCAGCCATCCTCCGACCCACACGTCGTTGTTCTTGTCCACCGCCACCGTGCGGGCGCCTAGAGCCTGAACTCTGACATAGTTGACGACGGCTTCATCCTCCGCACTCGAGACGCCACCCATGGAATCAATTCCGCCGGGGTTATTCCAGAGCAGGATGTCGCCAAGGCCGCGTGAGGTCAGGATCAACCTGTCCCCATCACGGTCCACGCAGGTGTTATAGATGAATGGAGGCCTTACGTACCGGCCGGTGGGGTTTGGTACAAAGGTGTGATTTGGAGGCTCCCCGATTCTGTCGCCACGGGTACCGCCAACGAGCAAACCGATCCGCGTTACAGAGCCATAAGGAGGGACATCGTCTCCATTGGCATCTAAGTTGTCGTCCCGGTTCGCAACCCACACATTGCCGAAACGGTCCACTGTCGTGCGCGACGGGTTGGGTGCAACTTCGGTTTGATCAACGACGCGGACAGGTGCGGTCCGGAACTCACCCAAAATGGTGCCCGTATTCACATCAATCCGCACGATCGTCCCGCGGGTCGAACAAGCCACGTTCAAGTAGGGAAATGGGGTAGGTGTGCTGCTCAGTTGGAGTTGGTTTGGGACCGAGGTGTAGTTCAGATTCACCAGCACTCCGTTCTGAAAGTCGGTGTCGGAAGTGTACGTGCGGTTCTGGCCGGCGGGGATCAGCGTGAGGGTGGCGGGCGCGCTGCGGGTGGTGCCCTGGCCGTTACTGACGTCCACCTGGTATTGGCCGGCGTCGTCCCAGCTCACGGCGGGGATGGTGTATTCGAAGGTGGTGGCGCCGGGAATGTAGCTGCCGTTCTTGAGCCAGGCGTAGGTGAAGGGCGGTTGGCCTTGAGCGGGGTTCTTGCCCAGCGCCCCCACGGCGAACGAGACCGAGCCTCCGCTGCCGCCGGTTTTCCGGTAGACCCGAATCTCGTTCGCGCTCGCCATTCCGTAGTCGGTCTGACCCCACCATCCGTAGGCCCGGAGTCGGACGAAATAGACGTGGCGGCCGCCCTTGGCCGCCACGAGCGGCACATCTCGCCATTCTCGCGTCGGCCAACTCCAACTCCCACTGGCCACCGAGCCGCCCCAATTGGCCTGATCATGGGTCACGTAGATGGCGTACTCCCGGTACACGCCATTCCAGCTCCCGTCGGTGTACGGATCGCCTTGAAGGTTCATCTGCCGGGGGTAGTACGATCCCTTGGACACGGTGTAGTTGGCGCCCAAGTTCGCCTCCACCCACTCCAATTCCCGCGTGTACGCGCCGTCGTTGTGCCAGCCCGGGTCCTCCAGCACGTTGTCTTTCACTTTCTCGGGCACCCATTGGGGTGGGTATTGACTTGTCGCTGTGACGCTCATGCCGCCCTTGGGCACCTCGAGCTCCGTGCCCCCGGTCACCCACATCGTCTGGCTGGCGGGTGGGGTGATGATCTGAGGCGGTCCGGTGACGGTGAGCGTGACCGTCGCGCTCTTGACCTGGCCCACGTCGTTGGCGACCACGACATGGTAGGCGCCGGCATGTTCATGCTGGATGGCCGTGCGGACGTAGGTCGCACTGGTGGCGCCCGGAATGCTCACGTTGTTGAAGTACCACTGGTACGTCAGCCCGAAGCCTGTCGCGGCCACGGAGAACGTGGCGCTGCCTCCGACGCTGGCCGAGCGGCTGATCGGCTGAGCCGTGATGACGGGCGAACCCATGCCGGACGCGCAGTCGGTCTGGATCTGGCCGGGCAAGCCGTAAAAGGTCGAGTAGCGGACCTCCAACCGCCGAATGGTCCCGGTCGCATAGTACCAGTTCAGCGCCCGCGGGTATCGGACGGCCGGGTTGGGATTGGGTTCCCCAAGCCCAATGGGTTCGCCAACCGTATTGTCGTCCACGTGCGTGAAAGTGCAACGCGGTACCGTCGCCGCCGGAAAGTCCGCCGTCCCCGAGACGCTTAACGAGCCGGTGCTGGTGAACTTGAGGAACGCTCCTGGCTGGAACGACGTGGAGTACGAAATGCTGACTGAGCCGCTGATTTTGTAGGTCTGGTCCGTTTGGAAGACCCATGTGGAGGTGGAATGAACCGCCTGGAAATCAATCACGTAGCCGCGCTTGGGCGTCCTCGAACTATCCGCCGCGAGCGTCATCATCAGTCGCCTCGGGTCCCCTCCCGCGGGGACAGGCTCCTCCGGCCCTCCCGGCGCCGGTTGCGGCCCCACTCGACCCTCGCGCGGCCCGAGCCGCTCGAGCGCCGGCCGCATGCGCTGGTACTCGACGCTCTCGACCAGTTCGGCCACTCCCGTGCCTGCCTCCCATCTTTTCGCGACCACCGCGCTGTCCACGGTTCCAACCTCCGCTCCCGACTCACCGAGGGCGAAGGCTCGACCCAGGGTAATCTGCATCGCCCCGAAGTTGATCCAGCTATCCTCGAGCCCCGCCATGCCTTCGATGTTTGCATTCTCCGTGCCAGATTCGCCCTCGCTCTCGCCCTGGCCCGGGGTGAGCACTTCCGCAGTTGGCGGGTTCAGGAATTCAGTGACCACCTGCACCAGCCCGGATTCCGGGTCAAGCCCCTCGGGGGGCAGGATCGGGGCGCGCAGGATTACGTCCTGCTCAAGGGCGCCGGACGTGTAGGTATAGCGGATGTCGGCCAGGACCTCCTCAAACGCGTCCTCGTACAGCACCTGGTTGGGCGGCAGGATGACCCCCACCGAATCCCGGGGCCGAGCCAGCCAAAAGCGTTCGCCGCTCTGCCTGTCCTCCCAGGTCAGGCCCACCATCCGGAAGCGGAGGTGTTTGCCGTCCGGGGTCAACAGCTCAACGAGGTTGGCGGACCGGGGTCCGAGGGTGGCAGGGAAGATGACTTTGTGGGGTCCGCGCATGGCGGCGGCTCCGCCGGGGTAGGCCTCGATGAGTTCCTGAGTCTCGACCCACTCGTCGTTGACGAGGTAGTGCAGGCCGTTGCGGAGTTCAGTGTAGCGGCCGTGGCGGAGGGCCTCGGCGCCTTGGGCATCGGTCACGCGCCAGGTCGTTTCGAAGACCCGGTGATGGGGGCCGCGTTCGACAACGGTCTCGCCGAGGAAGGTGCGGGCCGCACCGGAGACCGGGTCGCTTCGGGCCTGGAAGAGGGGGAACAGCCCGAGCGTCAAAAGCGCGCTACAGCAGAGAGAGAGAGAGAGAGAGATTCGTCCTTTTCATGATGTTGTGCCACGGCTAGCCGCTTGGGAGCGGGATCGCTACTCCTTTCTTGGCCAAGATACGCCCGATATTGACCATGAGGCCCCTTACTGGTGATGCCCGCGAAGGTCGGGGGGAGTGCGCTACATCCTCTGCGGCGTTTCGATCCCGAGCACATCCAGTCCGTCTCCGAGCGCGCGCGAGCAGGGGTCAAACCATAGTCTTGACCTGTCAGGACGAGTTCGCGGGTCTTCGTCCCCGTGCCACGCCAGCAGCGAATCGAATCCCTCGGAGCCCTCTACCATCCGCCTTCGCCCCAGGCGGCGACGGCAGAACGGCCCTGCTCACCTCTGATAAACCTCCCGCCTGTGACCGACCGCGAGCAGGCGGAGCACACCCGCTTGCACGTCGAAATCGTAAATCACGCGGTAGTCTCCAACACGCAGCCGGTAGCAATTGACTCCGGTCATGTGCCGGTGCGGGAAGCGATCCAGCATCAGGCCCAACCGGTCAATTCTGCCCTGAATCCGTGCTTGCACGGGCGAAGGCAGCTTGAAGAAGTCGGCGTCGAAATCGCGGGAGAAGACTTGCAGCGCGGCGCTCACCGGCCGGCTTCCGGCTGGCGAACCCTCGAGTGCACACCCGCCGCGATCTCGCGCTTGGCCCGCTGGATCTTGGCCTTGAACTCCTCACTCACCTCCAACTGGTCTTCGATCAGTTCATCCAGCCGATCCCGAACCGCCTCCATCTCCTCCAAGCGGAGCTTGGTGAGGGCCGTTTCAATTTCTTTGACCGTGCTCATCGCCGGTAGAGTCGGCGATTCAGGCGCCCATTTCAACCCGGCAGACGACGACGGCCTCCGGCGGCGATCCGCAAGGAGGGGTCAAACCATAGTCTGGGCCTTTCCCGGCGAGTTCGCGAGTCTTCGTCCCCGTGCCGCGCCGGCGGCGAATCGAGTCCCTGGGAGCCCTCCACCATCCGCCTTCAGCCCAGGCGGCGTGACGACAGGCCGGGTGGACTCAGGCAATTCGGGAGCGAGGCGCCGACATGCCCAGACTAGGGTTGGACCCCTCCTCCGCTCGAATCGCTGGGGCCGGTGGGTGATCGGGCGCGGCTCAATGTTCCGACCCTTGGTGATCCCGCCCAACCGAAAGCCGCCGGGGCTCTTTTGTTTGAACCCCGCGCCGGATTCTATCGCATGAGGGCGAGCCGGAATCATGTTTGTTTGAGCGGGTTCATCCACCGGCGATGCCTTCCGGATCGACGTCTCGGTCCCGTCAACCGTTCGGTTCCACCGCGCCCGCCCGCGCTGAAGCCTGGTCCGCGCAAGGCTGAGATGACCCAATCTTTTTTTGGCCCCAACCGTCCCGAAACGTCGCGCTATGGGATGAACGACCAAAAATCGGCCCGACAACCACCTGACTCAATGAAAACGAAAACACTCCTTCCAAACCTCCTCCGCTGGTGCGGCGGCCTCGCCCTGGCGCTGGGCTGGCTGGCCCCCGCCGTGCTCGCGCAGGGCATCGCGACGCAGACGCTCACCTGGACCGGCGCGGCCGGGCGGCGCTGGCGCTCAACACCCCGCACCCGCTCAGGGTCGGCAGCAGCGGCCTGCCGGTCACCCTCACGGTGGAGTCCGGGCCGGCCACGCTGGTGAACCGGCGTGCTGACGATCCACCGGCCCCGGCCGTGTCCGGGTGACGGCGGAGCAACCGGGCGACCCCACCTACGCGCCGGTGCGCGAGAGCCGTCATTTCAACGGCAAGCAGGTCGTGTTGTCGCCACTCGGCGGGTATGACTTCACCGGCGTGCCCGTCGCGGTGCAGATGGCGGGCGATCGGACTGTGGCGCTCGGTGCAGGATGGGACGGCGGGCCAATGTGGGGGCCGGCCTCGAAATCCTCGACGTCAGCGATCCGGCCCGGCCCGCGCGGGTCGGCCGCCTGAACGCGACGGGCTGGAGCGCGGTGGACCTGCACGTGGAGGGTGGCCTTACCTACCTGGCGAGCTATACGCAAACGAGTTCCAGTTCCAGTTTCACCTCCACCATAAGAATCATTGACGTGAGTAATCCGGCCAACCCGGTTGCCCGGGGAGCGATCAACATCCGTAACAATTCCGTTGCCCGAAGTTTGACCGTCCATGAGGGCCACGCCTACCTCGCCGCCGATGACGCAGGACTGGTGGTGTTTGACATCCGCAACCCCGATGCGCCGATCCGGGTGGGCGGATTCAAGACGCAGGGCTGGTCGATGGCCACCGACGTGGCCGGCCAGACCGCTTTTCTGGCGGACCGGCATGGTGGGTTGTACGTGCTGGACGTCAGCGATCCCTCCCGGCCGACCCGGCTGGGAGGTTTCCTTTCCCCAGTGGGCGTTTCCGACGTGCGGGTCGTGGGCAACCTCGCGTATCTGGTGGGCCGCCCGGCCTTGCAGGTGCTGGACATCAGTCAGCCCGCGCAACCCCGGCTGATCGGCACGACGGATCTCACGAACTGGACCAGCATTGATGGATCCGGCCGGCGGCTTCATCTCGCCGGTGACCTGGCCTTCGTGCAGACCTTCAATGGAGTGGCCTTCAATGGAGTGGAGGTGGTGGACATCTCCGACCCCGCCGATCCGATGCCGACGGGCCAGCCGCTCAACGGGGCGCGAAGCGTTTTCGCCCAGGACCAGCGTGCCTACGTCACCTTCCAGGAGGGCCGCCTGCAGCTTTTTGAAATGCGCCGGGCCGATCCCCAGGTGCTGACGTGGGAGGGAGCCGCCGGTCCCGTCCTCGAACTCGACACGCCTCACCCCCTCCAGGCCACGGCAGGCAGCGGGCTGCCGGTCAGCTTCCGCGTGGAGTCCGGCCCCGCCACCATCACCGACGGCCGGCTGACGATCACCGGGCACGGCACGGTGGCGGTCACGGCCGAACAGGCAGGCGACGCGAATTTTGCCCCGGTGAGCGAGACGCGCACCTACAACGTCCGGCAACTGGTGCTGACGGAACTCGGCGGGATGACTTCCCGGAATTCGACGGCCGACGTCAAAGTCGTCGGCGACCTCGCCTGCGTGGCGGACACCACCGCCGGCCTCCAGATCATCAACGTCGCCAACCCGCGCAACCCGGTGCGTGTCGGCAGCCACTCCACGGGCGGCCGGGCTTCCGGTGTGGACGTGGTCGAGAATCGCGCCTACATGGCCATCGGTTCGCCCGGCTTGCAGATCATCGACGTCAGCGATCCCGCCCAGCCGTCCCGGCTCGGGACGTTCAACACCGGCGGCACGGCGCTCAAGGTGCAGGTGGTGGGCAGTCGGGCCTATGTCGCGGCGGACACCGCCCGGCTGCAAATCATCGACGTGAGGACCCCCGCCCAACCCGCGCGCCTGAGCACTGTCATCCACGCCGGTCCGGCCCGGGATGTGCAGGTGGTCGGTGATTGGGCTTATCTGGCCGCCGGCACGTCCGGCTTGCACATCATCGATGTGAGCGATCCCCTGACCCCCGTGCGCCGGGGCAGCCTTGCGGGCCTGGGCGAAGTGACCTCCGTGCGGGTGGTGGGAAATCTGGCCTATCTGGCGGCGGGGTTCACCCAGATGCAGGTGGTGGTGGTGGATGTGAGCAACCCCGCAGCCCCGGTGCGCGTGGGCGGATTGGGTCTCTTCGTTCCGGGGCAAATCTCCAACCCCTATGCCAACGCGCTGGATGTGGTGGACGGGTTTGCCTACGTCAGCGCGGAGCGGAGCGGTCTTCACGTGATTGATGTCAGCAATCCCGCGCAGCCGGTGCGCTCAAGCATCGTTGGCACGCGCGACATGGCGATGGGAGTCCGGTGGGCGAACGGCCGCATTTATCTGGCTGATGGCATCGCCGGTCTGCGCATCATCGAGGCCAGGGCGGCTTATCACCAAACCCTGGCCTGGACGGGGGCCAACGACCCGGTTCTGCCTTTCAACCAGGAGCAACCTCTACACGCCACGACCGCCAGCGGGCTGCCCGTGACGCTTCGGGTCGAGACCGGTCCCGCCACACTGACCAACGGCCGGCTCACCATCACCGGCCCGGGCCTCGTCGCCGTCACCGCCGAGCAGGCCGGGGATGACCGCCACCTGCCGGCCCGGGAGACCCGTTTCTTCAACGTGCCGGAGGTTCATTGGGATCGCCTGGGTTTCTTCACGGATCTCACCGGCGAAGCCCTGGACATGCAAGTGGTCGGTTCGCGCGCCTACGTGATCGAGTCGGGCGTCTGGCAGAACGAGCAGTTGACCGGAGGCGGGTTGCGCGTGCTGGATGTGTCCGATCCGCGCCGGCCGGTTTCCCTGGGGCGCTTCACCATCCCCGGCCAGCCCGGGCGGGTGGCCGTGGCCGGGGACATCGCCTGCGTGGCGGCCGGGAGCACCGGGCTGCATCTGATTGACGTGAGCAATCCGGCGGCGATGACGCGCCGGCGCGGGCTGGGACTCAACGGCGCGGCCCGCTCCGTTCAAGTGGCCGGAAACCTCGCCTATGTGGCCGCAGCCGACACGGGGCTGCACATCATTGACATCGGCAACCCTGCCCAGCCCGTGCGCCGCAGCGGGGTGGTCACGGTTCGAGGCGCGAACGATGTGGCGGTCGCGGGCGACTTCGCCTACGTCACGGAAGTGATCTTCGGGCCACCGACGAGATCGAGTTTGCACGTTTTTGACGTGAGCGTTCCGGCCAGTCCGCGGCGCGTGGGCGAGGTGTCGCTGCCGGGCTTCGAGCCAGCCGTCCGGGTGGTGGACAAGGTTGCTTACGTGACCAGTTGGGCAAACTGGAGTTCACCCGAAAGCGGCGGGTTGACCCTCATTGACGTGAGCGAGCCGTCCAGTCCGGTGCTCCTCAGTCGGGCACTGACCCGGGCCTTGGCTTCTTCCGTGGATGTGGTGGGCCACCTTGCCTTCGTGGGAGACGGCAGCCAAGGCGGTTTGCAGGTGCTCGATGTCAGCCTGCCCGGCCAGCCGGTGCTGGTGGGAACATATCCCAATGCCGGCGACGCACGGCGGGTGCAGATTGTCGGCCAGGTGGCCTACGTGGCGGCGGGCTATGCCGGCTTCCAGATCATCCACCTGGATCTCGGCCTGCCCCAGAGCCTGCATTGGTCCGGGATCGTGGGGGCGATCCCCACGCTCGGCACGCCCTATCCGCTCACCGTCACTGCGAGCAGCGGCCTGCCTGTCACAGTCCGGGTGGCCTCCGGCCCGGCCACGCTCGCCGAGGGCTGGCTCACCGCGCATGGACCGGGCTTGATCCAGGTCGTTGCCGAGCAACCGGGCGACGCGGCGCATCTCCCCGTGCGCGCCACGCGCAGCTTTGGCCTGCAACAGGGGAGCTTCGACCGGGTGGGAGAGGTTCACACCGGGGGTGGTTCACGGGCCGTTGAAGTCGCGGGCAGTCTGGCTTACGTGCTGGGCGAAGGGATCTGGAATTACAGCAATCCCAACTTCTCGAGGCTGGAAGGCGGCGGCCTGCGCATCGTGGACATCACCAACCCTGCCAGGCCGACCGTGGTGGGCGAACTCCTGATGTCCGGCCGCATGGAGGATCTGGTGGTGGTGGGGAACCGGGCTTACCTGGTGGACAGCGGAACCGACACGCCGGACGGCAGCATTGTGGACAGCGGCCTGCGCATCGTGGACGTGACCAACCCGGCCAGCCCGGCGTTGCTGGGCCGGTCGCTGCTGGATGGAGGCAACAGCGTAAGTGTCACCGGCGATTTCGCCTACGTGTCGGGATGGGCGGAAATGCATGTGATCAACGTCAGCAACCCGGCCAGTCCGGTGAAGGTCGCCACCTGGCCTCGCGGCGGTCGTCGCGTCCGGGTGGTGAATGATCGCGCCTACCTGCTCAACAACCAGCAACTCGAAGTGCTGGATGTGAGCGAACCCGCCCGGCCGGTGCTGCTGGGAGTTCAGGATCTGGCCGGCTCCGGCGCCGATGTCCAGGTCGCGGGCAACATCGCCTATGTCACCAGCGGCATCGGTTCTGAAACCGACCGGAGGAGCTTTTTCCAGGTGTTCGACGTCAGCGATCCGGCCCGGCCCCGGCTGCTCAACGAATTGTCCCTGTCCGGCGCGGGGCGGATGTGGTTGTCCGGCCGGCTCGCCTACGTGACGGGCTCAACCGACTATCGCTCGGTGGTCCATGTGCTGGACCTGAGCCAGCCCGACCAGCCGGTGCTGCTGGGTGGTTTTCGCACGGGCGACGCCTGGGACTTGGAGATCCAATCGGGCGTCGCGTACGTGGCCGGCGGCAATGGTTTGGAAGTCTTCCTCCTAAACTTCCGCGCTCCCCAGCCACTGCGCCTCGACCTGCCCGGGCGCCTGCCCTTCCCCGGCACGCCGCTGGCCGCGCCCGCCAGCAACCCGAGCGGACTGCCGCTCGCCTTCACCATCGCCTCCGGCCCGGCCCGGATGGAAAACCAGCAACTCATCGTCACCGGACTCGGCCCCGTCACGCTCCGCGTCGAGCAGCCCGGCGACGACCGGCATCTGCCCACACGCATCGAATGGACCCTGGTCGTCCACCCGCCCACGCCACGCCTGCAGGTGAACGGCACGCAGCTCGAACTGGCCTGGCCCACCGGCCTGCCCGGACTGGTCTTGCTGCACCGCGAAACGCTCTCGCCCGAAACGCCGTGGCGCGATTTGACGATTCCCACTGTCGAGTTTGAAGGGGAGGTGCGGGCGCTCCTGGAGGCCCTGGCTCCGACCGGGCTTTTCCAACTGGTTCACCCGTGACGACAACACAGTCAGCAGTCCGGATGTAGTGACTTCCGTGAAACGTCCAACCCGCTGGAATACTACCGTGCCCGGCAGTGCTGAAACCTCTAACACCCGCAATCCGAATGACTTGAGGGCCCTGCCCCAGTCATCCCAATTCAGAGCTCGTCCCCCGAAATCCCATGCCACACTCCAACCGTGAGAAGGAACTCTTCGACCAGGCTCTGGATCTGGCCGATTCGACCGAACGCGAGGCTTTCCTCGCTCGGGAATGCGCTGGCGACCGCGCCCTGCTCGAGCGGTTGCGCAACCTGCTCGCCGCGCATGAACGCACCACCGCCTTCCTCTCGCAGGTGCCGCGCACGATCGCCACCGTCCGGGACGAACTCCTGGGCGAGCAATCCGGCGATCGGATCGGCCGCTACAAGCTGCTCGAGCGGGTCGGGGAGGGCGGTTGCGGCGTCGTCTATGTCGCCGACCAGACCGAACCGGTGCGCCGTCGGGTGGCCCTCAAGGTCATCAAGCTGGGCATGGACACCCAGTCGGTGGTCGCCCGGTTCGAGGCGGAGCGCCAGGCCCTGGCGTTGATGGACCATCCCAACATCGCCAAGGTGCTGGATGCCGGCGCCACCGACCGCGGCCGTCCTTACTTCGTGATGGAACTGGTCCGGGGCATCCCCATCACCCACTACTGCGACCAGAACAACCTCAGCACGAGGGCGCGGCTCGGGCTCTTCATTCAGGTCTGCCAAGCGGTGCAGCACGCCCACCAGAAGGGCATCATCCACCGCGATCTCAAACCCTCCAACATCCTGGTCACCGTCAACGACGGCGTGCCCGTCCCCAAGGTCATTGACTTCGGCATCGCCAAGGCCACCGAAGGAAGACTCACCGACGCCACGATCTACACCCAGCTCCATCAGTTCATCGGCACGCCGGCTTACATGAGTCCGGAGCAGGCGGAGATGACCAGCCTGGACATCGACACCCGCAGCGACATCTACAGTTTGGGTGTGCTGCTCTATGAACTGCTCTCCGGCAAGACGCCCTTCGAGGCGAAGGATCTGATGGCGGCTGGTTTGGACGCCATGCGGCGCACCATCCGGGAACAGGAACCGGCGCGGCCGAGCACCAGGCTGGCGACCTTGCAGGGGGAAGAGTTGAGCACCACGGCCAAGCGGCGCTCGACCGAAGGGCCGAAGTTACTGCGGCAGTTGCAGGGGGACCTGGACTGGATCGTGATGAAGTGCCTGGAGAAGGATCGGACGCGGCGCTACGAGACGGCCAACGGCCTGGCCGCCGACCTCCAGCGCCATCTGACGAACGAGCCGGTCATCGCCCGGCCCCCGAGCACGGCCTACCGGCTGCAGAAGGCGTTTCAGCGCAACAAGGCCGCCTTCGCCGTGGCCGCCTTGATCGCTGTCGTGCTCGTCGCCGCCACCGCCTTCAGCGCCTGGCAGGCGCGGAAGGCGCGGGCGGCGCAGGCGGAGGCCACGGCGCGGGCGCAGGCGGAGCGGACGGCGCGCGAGGAGGCCGAGGCGCTGGTGCAGTTCCTGGGCGACGTGTTCCGGAGTCCGGACCCGGGCCGCGACGGCCGGACGATCACCGTCGCCGAGACCCTGGCCGGGGCCGCACGCCGCCTGGAGACCGAGCTGGCCGGCCAGCCCGAGCGCCGCGCCCGCCTCCAGACCGCCCTGGCGGAGACTTACAAGGGCCTGAGCTTTTTCCAGGAAGCCGAGGTGCTGATGCGCCAGGTGGTCGGGCATCGTCGGGGCACCCTGGGCCCCGACCATACGAACACCCTCCAGGCGATGGTCCTCTGGGCTGAGGCGATGCATTACTCGGGCGCCCAGGGCGAGGCGATGCAGTTGCGGAAGGAGGTGCTAGATCGCCAGACCCGGACCCTCGGGCCCGAGCATCCCATGACCGTGAGGGGCATGATCGCCCTGGCGGATTCCCATCGCCACTTCGATGACCAGCGCGACGAGGGGATCCGGCTGTTGACCCGGGCGCTGGAGATCTGTCTTCGGGACCTGGGCCCGGACCATCTGCAGACCCGCGAGGTGAAGGTTGCCCTGGGCTGGCACGAGTTCTGGAAATTCAGGACGCGGTCTGCGGAGGTGGAGGCCCTGCTCCGGGAGATGCTGGCCGAGTTCCGCCGGGAGAAGGGATCGGAACATGTGGACGTCATCCGGCTGCTCGGGGATCTGACGATCTACTCGCAGTCCGGTGACAAGCTGCAACTGGCGGAGGAGACGGTGGAACTGGCGCGCAAGGTGTATGGACCGGAGCACCGGGCGACCTTGGACTGGACCTACAACCTGGCGCAGATCCAACAGGAAGCGGGCGATGTCAGGGGGAGCATCCTCTCCTATGAGACGCTGATTCCACTTTTGAAGCAGTTCCTTGGCGAGAACCACAATAGGACCGTGTGGGCGGAACTTGACCTGTCCTATCTCTACTATCGCGATGGCCTGCTGGATCAGGCCCTGCAGCTTTCCGAGGAAGTGCTGCCCCGCCTCAGGCTAGAATGGGGTGAGATGCCCATTCTCAATGTCAAGATCAGGATGGCGATCATCCACGAAAAGGCCGGGCGCTGGGACGCTTCGCTTCCCCTGCGTCGCGACGCCTACAAGATTGCCAGCCGGCGTTCCGCGGACGATAGCATCCTCACCTCCTACCGGGACAATTGGCTCCAGGTCAGTCTCCGCGCCGGCCGCCTGGCGGAAGCCGAGGAGGCGCTTGAGGCCGGCATCACGGCCAATCGCTTTGACACCATCACCGCCCAGCATGTGGCCACGCTGCAGCTTTGGCGCGAAGAGACAAACGCCTATGGGCGGCTCCGCGCCCGGCTCCTCGACTGGGCCGCGGGCGACACGAACATCATCAATGATGAACGCAGGGCCAAGCTGGCCAGCCTGCGGATGCACGCCAGCCCGGCCCAGTCCGAAAAGGCGCTCACCCTCGCCCGGCGCGCGGTCGAACAGGGGGCGGGGCACGATTTCCACGCCTGGTTCCTGTTGAGCCTGGGCATCGTCGAGCACCGCGCCGGGCTGCACGCCGCCGCCACCAAGACCTTCGAGGCGGCCGAACAGGCGGCCAGTTCGTATGCCGCGGATCACCGCGCCCGCATCCGCGCCACCGCGCGGCTCTACCGCGCCCTGGGCCTCCAGCAGCAGGGCCGGACCGACGAGGCCCTGGAGCTCTTCCTCGAAGGAGAAGCCGCCATGAAGACCCCGCCGGCCGGCACGAGCAATCCCTTCCGGGACGGCGAGAACCAGAATGACGTCATCGCCTGGCTGGCCCACCGGGAGGCGGAAGCGCTGCTGCAGCCGCCCGACGATGAGGCGCTGCGCGCACGACGCGCGGAGCTTCGCCAACGCTTCCTCGCGGAGGATGTCGGCCGGGACCCTCCGGACGCCCAGGCCGGCATCACCCTCGCCGCGCTCCAGCTCTGGAGCGGGGATGCCGCCGGCTACCGCGCCACGCGCGACCGCCTGCTCCAGTGGGCGGCGGGCAACGACACCCTCCGCTACTGGGAACGGGAGTGGGTGGCGAAGGCGGCCAGCCTGCAGCCCGACGCCCCGGCGTCCGTCCGGGCCGCCGCCGTCACGCTGGCGCGCCAGGCCGTGGAACTGGGCGCCGCCGACCGCCACCTCCCGTGGTACCAACTGGCCCTGGGCATGGCCGAACTGCGCAACACCAATTACGCCGCCGCTGATGCCGCCCTGGCTGCGGCGGCGCGCGTCATCGAACAGCGCGACGTGCCGCACGAACCGCTCGCCGCCACGGCCAACTTCTATCAGGCCATCAGCTACGCCCTCCAAGGACGCACCGCCGAGGCCCATCACCTCCTGGACACGACGACCGCCCGCCTGAACCCCCGCCCGCCGTCCGCCCGCAGCCACCCCTTGGGCTTGGCCAACCGCGACCGGCTGGTCCTCTGGCTGGCCCACGAGGAAGCCCGGACGCTGCTCGATCCGCCGGCTGCACCCACAAAATCCCCATGAACTCCAACCGGAAGCGAACCCTATTCGACCAGGCGCCCGACCGCGTCGCCCCCGAAATCCCGCGCCAAGAAATCAAACAGCGAGAGACCAAGCGCGTTTGGTCCAAACCGCCCGGAAGTATCGCGCCAAGGAATCAATGACTGAAACCAACCTCGCCCAAGTTCATCCCATGAAAATCAATCGCTCCATTTCCCTCCTCCGCTGGTACAGCGGCCCATCGATGGCAGTGCTGGTCGCTCTGCTCGCCGGCGTGACGGCGGGGGCCCAGCCCACACCGGCCATCCCCAATCCCAGCTTCGAGGCGGACACCTTCACCGTCTGGCCCGGCCACGCCAGCGCCAACGGCGGCGTCATCTCCGGCTGGACGCTGACCGGGGCCACGATTGGGCTCAATCCCGCCGGCGGCAACCCCTTCGCCGACAACGGGAGCGTGCCGCACGGGCGCAACGTGGCCTTCATTCAGGCGCGGGGAACCCTGCGCACCACCATCACCGGCCTGGTTCCGGGCTGGAAGTATCGGGTCACTTTCCGCGCCAACCGGCGGGCGCTGACCGGCGAGCCGCAGCCGGTGTGGTCGCTCAACGACGGCGCTCTCACCCCCTTCACGGCCAGTCCGGCGGTGGGCGGGCTCAATCCCTACCACCAGGTCTCGGGGGACTTCATCGCCACCGGGGTCTTGGCCGACCTGCGTGTGCAAAACAACAATTCCGCGGACTCGGCGCTCCTGGTCGACGATTTCACGATCACGCCGCTCTTTCCGCGGATGACCGTCGAAAGCCCGGCGGGGACACCGCTGCGTTCCCGGATTTCCGAATGGAGTCTGCGCGATCCCGGCCAGACGACCGAGCCGGGAGAATTGAGCCGTGTGAAAGGCATCGCCGCGGGCTCTGCCCACACCGTGGCGCTCAGGCAGAATGGCACCGTCGTCGCCTGGGGGGAGAACGTCGCTGGCCGGACGTCCGTGCCGGCGGGACTGAGCGGCGTGACCGCCATCGCCGCAGGCCGCGAGCACACCGTGGCGCTCAAACAGGATGGCACCGTCGTCGCCTGGGGAGCAGGGCCCGGTGGCGGGCTGCCGGCGGGACTGAGCGGCGTGACCGCCATCGCCGCGGGTCATTCCCACAACGTGGCGCTCAAGCGGGATGGCACCGTCGTCGCCTGGGGGGGGGGAATCGATGGCCTGCAGTTCGTGCCGTGGGGATTGAGCGGCGTGACCGCCATCGCCGCAGGTGGTCGCCACACCGTGGCGCTCAGGCAGGATGGCACCATCGTCGCCTGGGGGTGGAACAGCTCTGGCCAGACGTCCGTGCCTCCGGAACTGAGCGGCGTGACCGCCATTTCCGCCGGCGAGGGACACTCGCTGGCCCTGACCCGCCATGGCACCGGCATCGCCTGGGGGAGGAACAACATGGGCCAGGCGTCCGTGCCGGATGGATTGAGTGGGGTGACCGCGATCGCCGCCGGCGAGGGACACTCGCTGGCCCTGAAGGAGGATGGCACCGTCGTCGCTTGGGGACGGAACCACGAAGGCCAAACGTCCGTGCCGGCGGGGCTGAATGACGTAACGGCCATCGCGGCGGGCTACTTCCACTCCGTGGCCTTGAAACAGGATGGCACCGTCAGGGTCTGGGGAGAGGGTTCCCAATTAGCCCCGGTGCCGACGGGATTGGGCGGCGTGGCCGCCATCTCCGCGGGAGGAGCCCACACCCTGGCCCTGACGCGGGACGACACCGTCGCCGCGTGGGGCTGGGGAACCGCCGGCCAGATGAACGTGCCGCCGGGGCTGACCGGCGTGAAGGCCGTGGCCGCGGGCGGCTTGCACAGCCTGGCGCTGCGGCACGACGGCACGGTCATCGCCTGGGGACGGAACGATGAAGGCCAGACGGACGTGCCGGCGGGGCTGGGCGACGTGACCGCGATCGCCGCGGGTATGCTCTACAGCCTGGCCCTCAAGAGCGACGGCACCGTGGTCGCGTGGGGCTGGGATCGCGCCCGGCCAGCCAGCGTGCCCCTCGGCCTGCGGGGCGTGACGACCATCGCCGCGGGGTGGGAGCACGCCGTGGTGCTGCAGCAGAAGGCGGACTTCGGCAGGCTGCCCCTCGGCCATCCACCGGTGCCCGTAGAGTTCACCGTCCGGAACACCGGCTCCGGCATCCTGCGCCTGGGCGGCGTGACCCTCAGCGGGGAACATGCCGCGGACTTCCGCCTAGACCTTGCAGGAATGACGAACGTGGTGAACTCACCTCCCGGAACCCACTGGACCGGTTTTGGCGTCACCTTCACTCCGGGCGGCCCCGGCCCCCGGTGGACGACCCTGAGCGTGCGGAGCAACGACCCTGACCAGGGCCTCTTGATCATCGCCCTGACCGGCGAGGGGAGGGGTCCGGTCATGGCCGTGTCCGGCAATGACGCCGACATCGCCGATGGGGCCACTACTCCGGCTCCGGCCAACCACACGGACCTGGGCGGGTCCCTGGCCGGCAGTGACGTCGTCGTCCGCACCTACCGCATCCGCAACCTCGGCAACGAACCGCTCGAACTGATCGGAACTCCCGCGGTCGTCCTCGGTGGGGTCAACGCCGGGGACTTTGCCGTGACCCCGCCGCCGGTCTCGCAGGTGCCTCCTCGTGGATCCACGTTGTTACAGGTCACCTTCACCCCCGGCGCCGCCGGCCTGCGCCGGGCCACAGTGAGCATTCCCAGCAACGACCCCCTCGCTTCCCCGTTCAGCTTCGCCATCCAGGGCCGCGGCTTCTCGGCCGCCGTGGACACCGACGGGGACGGGATGAACGACTGGGTGGAGTATCAGTTGTCGGCGCTCGGCTTCGACTGGCAAACCCCCCAGCGAGAAATGGTGACCGACTACTGGGCCCAATCCCCGACGAACGGCCTCTACCATCAGGCCCAATATGATGCCAGCCGGGAACTTGGGCGCGCCGAGGTGATAACGAATCCCAATCCGCACGGGCTTTACACACTCGCGCAGGTCCACGCGCTTAACGCCGGGACGCCATTGTTGGCGCGGGATCCGGCCAGCGGCCAGTTCACGCTCACGCTGGGCCTGGAGCGTTCGGCGGACCTGACGAACTTCCAGCCCTTCCCGTTGACCGCGCCGCAGACCGTCATCAACGCGGACGGTCGGCTGGAGTTCCGCTTCACCGCGCCCGACGATGCGGCGTTCTTCCGCCTGCTCGCCGAATGAACCACCCCATCCCGGCCCATGCCCCCTTGCCCATACTCAAGTTCCGTTTGACCCCGACACCTCATGTCACACTCCAACCGTGAAAAGGAGCTTTTCGAGCAGGCGCTCGATCGGACCGTTCCCGA
>JABTUJ010000079.1 GCA_015075445.1 Verrucomicrobiales bacterium | reverse complement strand
GTTTCGAGGGATCGGATGGCGGCAAACATCAAGTCGAGCGGGATGGCTGCTGGGGATTAGCAGTCTCTTGATCCCTGCGACGGGCGCGCCAGGCGGCGAGCGCCAGGCAACCGAGGCCCCCCAGGGCCAGGCTGCCCTCCGGCTCCGGCACGACCGCGATGGCGAACTCACCCACCGCGAACCCACCCGCTTGGCCATCGGTGTTTTCGATCCACACCTGCGACAACGGTTGGCCGGGATCCGTCGAGTAGAGGCCCACGTAACGGGCGCCAGCGTCCCCATCCACCGTGAACGCGGCCGAGGTGCTGCCGCCCGCCGAGACCTGAAACTCGAACAGATCCCACGCGTCGGGCTGGACGTAGAAGGAGAACGCCGCGGTTCCCGCCGGAAGCGTGAGGCTAAGGGTGGCCTGGCCTTCGGCGACGTACACGTCTCCGGCGTACCCGTGGCTCCACGTGTCCCAGCCATCGCCCAGCTCACGCAAGGACACGTCCGGACTGAATTCAACCGTGCCGCCCAAAGGACTCGGCACCGAAGCGACTTGGGTGAAGTTGTCCCGAGGGTCGTCGGGAAACGGTGTCAGCGCATACCCGCCCAAGGCGACAGGGGGACTGGAGAGCCCGGGACCGAGGTCAACGATCACGGCCCCGTGGGCCGGGAGGATCGACAGCATCAGGCTGCCCGCCAGCCAGGGGAGGAGGTGGGTTTGCGAGTTCATATTCAGCGAGGGGTGCGGAGGTTGGGGGGGAGCGGTCACGGACGTTGGTCGACCTGGAACACGGTCGTGGTGCCGCTGATCTCGTTGGCCACGATGAGCAGCGGAGAGCCGTTCGGACTGTCCTCGGCCCGGATGAAAACCAGGCCTTCGGGCCCGAGGTCGCCGGCCAACCCGCTGTCGGGCGCCTGGCTGAAGTCGCGGTTGTTAACGTACGTGATCCAGCGCGGCGCGGTAGGATCCGTGATGTCGCAGACGACCACCCCGCCGATGCGCTCGAGGCCGACGAAGGCGTACGTTCGGCCGTAGGCCTTGCCGACCACGAGACCTTCGGGCTCGGGGCCCTTGTTGTCGCTGCGGTTGTCGCGGTTGTTGTTGCTGCCGGCGTTGTCCGCGTTGAAATGGGCCGGCAAGGCGGCGGCGGTGAGCTGTTCGAGGTCGTCGCCGCTGTCCCAAACGAGGGCGCCCGTGGTGGTGCGGATTGAGATCGAGCGCGCGCCAAACGCGTACAGCTCGTCGTAATCGCCATCGCGGTCCGGATCGCCCAACTGGGTCGTGACCGTGAGCCGGCCGAGCGCCGTGTTCTCACGGAGCGCAGCCGCGTCGGGGAAGGCGACCGGGTCCAGGACGAGGTCGCGCACGCGCGCCTCCTCTGCGAAGGTCTCGTAGTCGCGCGCGTCCCCCTCGTTGGCCATGACCAACAGGGTCTGGGTGGCCCCGCTGTTGCGGCGGGAGGGGTTGTAGGAGAAGGCGGCGATGGCATCGGGCTGGTACATGCCCTTCACCGGCCAGGGGCGGATGTTGATGGCGTTGTCGCGGTCGCTGGCGTCCAGGCCGGTGGCGAATCGCTCGATGATGCCCAACAGCACGGGCTCCGGCGTGTAGCCGGGAGCGAGCGTGAACGAGCCGTCGTCGTTGACCTGGATGCTGGCAACGCCGAAGTCATTGTCGTTGATGACGGCCAGGGTCCCGAGGTCGATGAGGGCCAGACCCTCGACCTTTTCGACGGCGTTGTAGCCGGCGGCGTTGAGGTCCACTTCGAGGGTCTTGCGGATGGGCTGGATGTTCTGGGCGGCCAGTTCTGCCGGGGTCATCTGGTCCACCGTCTTCAGCACGCCACCGCCCACGTCCACCGGGGCGTCCAAGCCGGTGATGTCCGTCGCGCCCACCAGGTCGAAGCAGTAGATGCGTTTTTCGATGAGCTCGGCGTCGTCGCTCCCGACTTTGTCGTCGTCGCGCTCGATGACCAGGAACTGACCGTTGCCGCGCGCCACCGCGTCGCCGATCTTGTCGGCCCGGGTGTTGCCGCCACCGCCCAAGTCCGCGTTGTCCAGGAGGTACAAGAACTGCCGCGTCACGTGGTTGGCCGGGTTAAACTCGACGAGGCGAACGTTTCGCATGGCGTTGAGGGCGCTGTTGGCGAGGCTGGCGGGGTTGCGCAGGGGGCTCTGCACAAACGCGTAGAGCTTCCCGTCCTGCAGCGCGATGGCTTCAAAACCGCGGTTCTGTCGTCGCTGCGCGAGCACGGAGGGAAGCACCTCTTCACCGAAGGTGCCGGCGGCCTGACCGGCGGCGGCGCCGGCGCCAACGGGAACGTACCGCTGGATCAGCGTGCCCGTCGCGTCGAAGTGGTACAGCGCGGGGCGGTACTCGTCGCACATCCAAAACGACCCATCGGCGGGATCGACCACCAGGCCTTCGAAGTCACCACCGAGCGGATCCAACGGCAGCACAGTCCCCAGCAGGTCCACCGGGATTTCGTCCTGATGCGGCGTGTTGGCTGTGCCGCCGGGCACGCCGAGGTTTGGCAGACCGGTAAGCGGGTTGCCGGCGCTGTCTCGGAGCGGGATGCGGCCGGTCAAGGTGAGCAGACCCGTGCTCCGGTCGAGCTCGAAACGAACCAGCTCCGGCGTGAAGTCGGGCAGCAGAAAGGGACGGTTCAGACCGGTGGGTTCTGCATTGGGACCGCGATCGGTGTGGGTGATGAACTTCCAGCGACCGGTCCGCGGGGCGACGCCCTCAAAGTGCAGGCCCGAGAAGCCGCCCAGGAACAGGTCCTGGCCGGCGAGCGTCTGGCCGATCGCGGGCAGCTCATCCGAGGCGAAAGCGTAGACGCTCGCCGACACGCTTTGCTGGTTGTGATCCTTGAAGCCCAGGCCAGCGAGCCGGGTCACCTGCGCTGCGGCAATATTGACGACCGCCATCGCGTTGTTCTCCTGGAGCGTCACGTAGGCGGTCCGCGAATCCGCAGAGACTGCGATGGACTCCGGCTCGAGGTCCTGCGCCACGCTGGCACCGGGGCCGAAGACGCGGATGCTTGGGTCCAGGGTGGCCGCGTTGAACGCGGCGAAGCCGGCGGTGCGCACGTCCGTCTGGGTCACCTTGGCGGCGCCCTTCGCTACGTTGATGATGCTGATCGAACCCTCTGGATCCACCGAGTAGTCGTCATTGGGTTCGCCCTCGTTCGCCACCAGCAACCAGCGGCCGTTGGGTGAGAAGGTCAGCATGTCCGGCAGCGCGCCCACGGCGACCGAGCTGAGATAGGCGCCGGAGCTGTTGAAGAACACCACCGTCCCGGGATCGGTCTTCGGATCCGCTTCCACGGCCACGGCGACCACGCCCTTGTGGACCGCGACGCTGTTGGCCACAGCGCCATAGGGAGTCACATCCAGGGTGAAGGCCTTGGTGGGGTGGGCCGGGTCGGCCAGATTCAGCACGTCCACCGTGGCGGCCTGGGCGTTGACCACGAACAGGCGCCGCGAGGCCGGGTCGTAGGCGGCGATCTCGGCGGCCCCCCGGTTGTAGCTGCCGGAGGCGTAGGTGCCGAGCCGGGACAGCTCGATGCTGGCACGGAGCGACGGGCCCGCCAGCAGGGCGAGGCTGGCGGCCAGGACAGCGCACGCGGCGGTTGGCAGGCGGGAGGAACGGCGGTGGAGGTTCATCGTTTCGCGGTTGCAGGCAGCGTTTGATTTCAGGTCGGCTTGAGCACCGGGGAGGCCTGGAGGCGGGCGATCTGCCTTGCGCTCGTTCGTCGTCGCAGGCGGTCCGCGCCCAGGCTGGCCCCGGCGAACAAGTCTATCCGGGTCTGTGAAGCCCGCGCGTCGGCGCGGCTACGACTCGGTGACAAGTGCGAGCGGAAGTCGAGGGCCGGCACCCATCTCGGCGCCCGGTTCGCGCCGGCGCGTCCCGACGCGAAGCGACGTAACGGCGTCGTTGCGTGCCCGTAACCGCGGCGCGCTTTGCGAGACGGGGACGGGCTGGTAAGAATGGGTCCTTCGGATCGCGTGCCGCTACCGCTCCTTCACATGAACACTTGGTCTCGAATTGCCACCCTCAGCCTGGCCACCGCGGTGGTGGTTTCCGGCGTCGCCCATGAACCTGCCGACCCGGGGCGGACTCCCCTGCCCCCTCACCGGCCCCTACCGACGGGCAGCGTGATCTTCTTCCATCCGGACGGCACCGGTGCGAACCACTGGAGCGCGGCACGGATGTACTTCAAGGGGCCCGACGGTTATCTGAACTGGGATCTCTTGCCCCACCTGGCGCTCTACCGGGGACACATGAAGTACAACCTCATCGGCACGTCGAACGGTGGCGCGACCACCCACGCCTTCGGCGCTCGCGTGGACGGGACGGGATCGTTCGGCAAGGACGGCAACGGGCCCAACGCGGTCCCGATCCACAGCCTGTCGGGGTACCCGGGGTCGATCGCGCGCGAGGCCGCGAACCGCGGGATGCCGGTCGGCCTGGTCAATGACGGCCACATCGGGGAGCCGGGCACGGGCTGCTTT
>JABTUJ010000078.1 GCA_015075445.1 Verrucomicrobiales bacterium | reverse complement strand
GCACCGCGACGGGCACGCCGGTGAAGTCATACCCGCCGAGTGGCGACAACACGACCTGCTTGCCGTTGAAATGACGGCTCTCGCGCACCGGCGCGTAGGTGGGGTCGCCCGGTTGCTCCGCCGTCACCCGGACACGGCCGGGGCCGGTGATCGTCAGCACGCCGTTCACCAGCGTGGCCGGCCCGGACTCCACCGTGAGGGTGACCGGCAGGCCGCTGCTGGCCGTGACCCCGAGCGGGTGCGGGGTGTTGAGCGCCAGCGCCGGCCCGGCCGCGCCGGTCCAGGTGAGCGTCTGCGTCGCGATGCCCTGCGCGAGCACGGCGGGGGCCAGCCAGCCCAGCGCCAGGGCGAGGCCGCCGCACCAGCGGAGGAGGTTTGGAAGGAGTGTTTTCGTTTTCATTGAGTCAGGTGGTTGTCGGGCCGATTTTTGGTCGTTCATCCCATAGCGCGACGTTTCGGGACGGTTGGGGCCAAAAAAAGATTGCGGTCATTCAGCTCTTGCGCGGACCAGGCTTCAGCGCGGGCGGGCGCGGTGGAACTGGAACGGGTTGGACGGGACCGAGACGTCAATGATCCGGAAGGCACTGCCGGTGGATGTGAACCCGCTCAAACAAACATGATTCCGGCTCGCCCTCATGCGATAGAATCCGGCGCGGGGTTCAAACAAAAGAGCCCCGGCGGCTTTCGGTTGGGCGGGATCACCAAGGGTCGGAACATTGAGCCGCGCCCGATCACCCACCGGCCCCAGCGATTCGAGCGGAGGAGGGGTCCAACCCTAGTCTGGGCATGTCGGGCGCGTCGCTCCCGAATTGCTTGAGTCCACCGGGGCCGTTGTGCTCACGCGGCCTGGGGTGTAGGCGGATGATGGAAGGCTCCCGGCGATTCGACTCGCCGCTGGCGTGGCACGGGGACGACCCCAAGGGGACGAAGACTCGCGAACTCGCCCGGAAAGGCCAACACTATGGGTTGACCCCTGCTTCGACCTGCGTCGCCCCAGCCTTCTAGACCCCATTGGAGCCCTCCCCATCTCTGGCAGCACACCTTTCCGGCCCGATTCCGGCCGACTTCACCTTGATCAGCCCCACCCGTTCGGGCATGCGCCCACCACACGAAGAGAGCAAATTCCTTTGAGTCACCGCGGCCTTCACCGGCAACGGCTCATGTCCGGCTGGCAGCCGCCCGGTTGAGGTTGGCGATTAAGGACTTCTCCTCGATGGGGGTGACAATGAAGTCCGTGTTTGGCATCTCGCGTACGCGGTTGGCCAGCGGCATTTGATACTGGTCCACCGCCACGAGCAGCGGCACGGGCGCCAGTTCCGGCAACCCCCGAACCGCCTCGCACAACTGGCGGATGCCCTCTTCTTGGTATTTGGCGGCAAACACGATGATGCCATCCAGGCTCTTGGCGGAGGCCGGCAACGGATCGCCGGGCTTCCAGTCCGGTGCCGTTCTGACCCAATGCCAGGACTCCCGGAAAGTGGAATCGTCAATTTGGGCGACCGGATTGTCCAGCGCGTTGACCAGGACCACCGTGTGCGTCCGTTCGACTTCGGGATGGGTTTGCTGATGTGCCATGACCTGATTCTGGTTGAGGTTCTTGGGTAGCAACATGCGGACGGGCGGGGGCGTGTCAAACGGCGACGGCTGTTGTGTTCGGGACACTCCTTCCCGTTCCGCACGGTTCGCGGGAGGTTGGCGAGCCCGCTTCAGCATTCTCCGCCTGCCCGCTGCTCTCCAAAAAGGGGTCGGGGCCGGCGTTGCCTCCCCCTGGGGCGAAGGCGGATGGTAGAGGCTTCCCGAGGATTTGGCGCGCCGCGGGCGTGGCACGGGGACGGAAACTCGCGAACTCGCCCGGAAAGGCCAAAACTATGGGTTGACCCCTGCTTGGGCTTTTGCGCTTGCTGCGCGTTCCGGGCTTGGGCACGGTCGCTGTCCACCATGCACCCCGTCGCGGTCCCTGGACTTGCCGCAAGTACCGTTGGGGAATGCCGCCATGCGAAGGGGCCGGCCGACAGACGCGAACCCCACGACCGATGAAGACTCGCCTTCTCCCCGCCCTCCGGTGGCTGCCCACGCTCGGTTTCACGATCCTCTTGCCGCTGCTGCTCCACGCTTCGGACGCGGTGCCGTGGCCCGCGACCGGCGTCTCGCTGGACGGGACCGACTGGCAGGTCGCGGCGGATCCCCAGAACACCGGGCGCGGTGAAGCCTGGTGGCGGGGACCGGTCCAGGGGGCCGGCCGCGTGCGTGTCCCGGGCATCATGCAGGAGGCGTTGCCCGGTTACCACGGGGTGGCCTGGTATTGGCGCGAGTTCGTCGCGCCCGAGAGGATCTTTCCGTCGGGCCGCTGTCTGCTCCGGTTTCACGCCGTGGACTACCTGGCGGAGGTCTGGCTGAACGACGTTGCGGTGGGAGGTCATGAGGGCGGCGAAACGCCGTTCACTCTCGACATCACCGAGGTCGTGCGTCCGGGCGCGACCAACCGGCTGGCGGTCCGGGTCCTGAATCCGCGCGCGGACCCCATCGATGGGATCGTGCTGGCGGAGACACCCCACCGGAACAAGGCGCCCGCGGGCATCAGCGTGGGCGGCTCCTACAACAGCGGCGGGCTGACGGAGTCCGTCGAGGTGTTCTGGTGTCCGGCGGTGCGCGTCGAGGACGTGTACTTGCGGCCCGACTGGCGGACGGGGGAAGTGCGTGTCGAAGTCAGCGTGGTGAACGCGGGCGCTGCCGCCGTGCCGGTGACGGTCGAGTGCGTCGTGACACCGGCGGCGGGGGACGCGGCGGTGGGCGGCGTGCGGTTGACCGGTACGGCGACGCCCGGGAGCAGCCGTATCGACGGCCGACTGCGCGTCGGGCAGCACCGTTTGTGGGCGCTGGACGATCCGTTTCTGTATCGCTTGACCACCCGGGTCACGGCCGGAGCAGGCGGCGAGACCGACGAACGGGTGACGCGGTTCGGTTTTCGCGAGCTGCGCGTCGAGCGGGGGTTCTTTCGATTCAATGGCAAGCGCATCTTCGTGAAGAGTTCGCACACCGGGAACCACTGCCCGATCGGGGCCATCGTGCCACCGGACAACGCGCGGGATCTGCTGCGGAAGGACCTGCTGTACATGAAGGCGTGCGGGTTCAACATGGTGCGGTTCATCGCCGGCCTGGCTCATCCGTACCAGCTCGACCTGTGCGACGAGATCGGTCTGCTGGTTTACGAGGAGAACCTCGCCGCCTGGCTGCTGGCGGACTCGCCGAAGATGGCTGAGCGCTTCGACGCCAGCCTGCGCGAGATGCTGCGGCGGGATCGGAACCACCCGAGCGTGGTGATTTTCGGCCTGGTCAACGAGATGCCGGACGGCCCGATGTCGCAGCATGCGGTGGCCAGTCTGGGTCTCTTGCGAAGTCTGGATGACACACGACTCATTGTGCAGCAAAGCGGACGCTGGGACCGGCGCTACCACATCGGCTCGGTCTCGAACCCCGGCTCTACCGTCTGGGAACATGTATGGGGCCTGGAGAGCCCGGATTACCAGGGCATCGCGCCGCCGGGCCCGTGGGGCGGCTACTTTGAAGGCGCGGGCGATGCCCACGTCTACCCGGCCACGCCGCACACGCCGGCGATCGAGGCCGGGATCCGCGCGCTGGGCCGCGACACGAAGCCGGTGTTCCTGTCCGAATACGGCGTGGGCAGCCTGATGAACGCGGTGCGCGAACTCCGGCATTACGAGCAGAGCGGAGCCAACCCGGCCTGGGAGGATTTCAAGTACTTCAAGCAGACCGAGGAGAAGCTCAACGCGGACTGGCAGCGGCTGGGCATGGACGGCGTGTATGCGTTTCCGGAGGAGATGTTGCGGGCCAGCCAGCGACTGCACGCCCGCCAACGGGAACTGGGGTTCAGCCTCATCCGGTCCAACCCGCAGATCTGCGGCTACAACCTCACCGGGCTGCTGGACCACGGCTACACCGGCGAAGGGCTGTGGACCTTCTGGCGCGAGTTCAAGCCGGGCATTGTGGACGTGCTGCAGGACGGCTGGGCGCCACTGCGCTGGTGCCTGTTTGTGGCGCCCCTGCATGGCTACACGGGCCGGCCGCTGAAGCTCGAAGTGGTGCTGGCGAACGAGGACGTCTTGGGGCCGGGAACCTACCCGGTTTGGTTGCGCGTGATGGGCCCGACCGGGGTTGCCTGGGAAAAGAAACTGGACCTCGTGCTGGCCCCGCCCGCGGAGGGCGCGGAGGCGCCGCTGGCCGTTCCCGTGTTCGCGGGCGAGGTGACGATTCCTGGTCCGGCGGGGACCTACACGTTCGCGGTTACCCTGGAACGGGGAGGCGCGCCGGCCGCGGGCCGCCTGGAATTCCGGCTCAGCGATCCGCCGGCCGCAACCGCATCGAGCACGGTGTACGTTCACGGTGTGGACGCCCGGGTGCAGGCTTGGCTGCGGTCAAGGCAGGTTGTGGTGGAACCGCTGGCGGACGCTGTCGGCCAACAGCGCGAGATGATCCTGATCGGCAACCAGGACGGCCTGGCGATCGAC
>JABTUJ010000077.1 GCA_015075445.1 Verrucomicrobiales bacterium | reverse complement strand
CAAACCGCACCGGCAAAAGGTCATCACAACCAGCAACGGTCGAAGCCAGATTCGAGGTGGCCGGCACTCGCTCGTCGTAGACCACCAGGCCCTCGAACCGGTCGCGGAACTGCTCGAGCAACGCCTCCAAGGACCCGACCCGCTCCACCGGGCGGCTGGCGAGCCAGGCACCCGGCGCCATCATCTCCCCCCACCAGAAATCATCCGGCCCGCGCAGGTACCGCAGATACAGGTGAGGGCCCGAGCGGTTGGCCAGACCTTGCAGCGCCGCGAGCAGATGGGATTCGTCCCAGAAGCGGCCCCTTTGGGTTTCGTCACCCAGATCCAGGGCGAAGAGGGAGGTCGCGTCGTAGTGGACCACCGGCGCGGGTTCGGGCGCGGCGGCCAGGCTGAGCAGCGTGATCAACGTGGCGCTTCCAACCGTCAGGAACCTTGGTCGCGCGAGCGGAGTGTGTGCCATGGCCGGGAAGCCTCGCAGGCCAGGCCGGTGGCGGCAACCCTCCGGCTGCGGGCTGCGACCTCCACGGGCGGTTCAAAGGGGGTCCCGGCGGCTGGTCACCTGGTCGGATCGCGGCGGCGGCGATGCGTCGGGCTGGAGTTCCTCGAGTTCCTCCATTTGGCGGAGGTACTCGAAGGTCTGCTGGGCCTCGGCTTCATCCACCACGCTGAGCGCGAAGCCGACGTGCACAACCACGTAATCGCCCACGCTGGCTTCCGGGACATAGGCGAGGTTCACTTCCTTGACGATGCCGCCGAAGCTGACCTTGCCGCTGCGTTCGAGTTCCTCGCCCGCGATGCTCAACACTTTGCCAGGGACTGCCAGACACATGATGCTTCAGGAGGGGGGATGAGGTTTGTCAAAGCGCGTGGCCGCCACGGCCTGCCCGAGGGCGATGCCGCCATCGTTCGGCGGGACGCGCTGGTGCCAGTACGGGCTGAAACCGGCGTCGCGCAGTTGCTGTACGGCCCGTTCGAGCAGGTACTTGTTCTGAAAGCAACCCCCCGAAAGGGCCACCCGCCGCTCGCCCACCTGGCGGGCAACCATGACGATGGCTTCGGCCAGCGTGTTGTGGAACTTCGCCGCGATTTCCCACACCGGCACTCGGGCTTCCAGATCGGCCAGCAACCGCTCGAGCATCGGCGCCCAATCGACCAGGTACGTCGTCGGCGGACGGCGAAACGCCCGGCACTCGTCATGCACCGTGCACGGGGGCAGGGTCCGGTCACGGGCCAGTTCGCCCGGACCCAGGGCGTCGAGCTTGACCGGATAGGCCTCGTCGGAGTCGCCCGGTTCCAGGGCAAATTCAAGGTCCATGGCCGCCTGTCCCTCGAAGCGCGAGCGCTGGCGCAAACCCACCAGCGAAGCCACGGCATCGAACAAGCGACCCGCACTCGACGTGAGCGGCGCCTGCAGCCCGCCCGCCAGCATCCGCTGCAACGCCTTCCGCTCCGCCGGTTCGAAGGCCTGGACCGGCGCCAGGTCGTGACGATCAAACACGGCGTCCCCCCACATCGCGTGCAGCAGCCCCAGCGCTGAACGCCGGGGTTCCTTCACCGCCTGCTCCCCGCCCGGCAACCGGAACAACCGCAGGTGCCCCACCCGCTCCACCGCGTCCAGCGTGACCCGCAAAAACTCACCACCCCACACGGTGCCGTCCGTGCCGAAGCCGGTGCCATCCCAGGCCACGCCCAGGACGGGCGCGCCGAGGTCGTTCTCTGCCATGCAGGCCAGGATGTGCGCGTAATGGTGCTGGACACACACGACCGGCGCCCCGGATTTCCGCGCGTGCTTGGTCGCGAGGTAATCCGGGTGGGCATCGGCCATGACCCGTTCCGGCTTCATTGCGAACAGACGACCCAGATCCCCGATGGCTTGCTCAAAGGCCTGCAGCGCCGCCACCGTCTCGAGATCCCCGAGGTGCTGGCTCAGAAACACTTCCCGGCCGCGCCCCAGCGCCACGGTGTTCTTCAGATGCGCCCCCACGGCCAGCGTGGGCGGCAAGGGATCGCGGACCCGCACCGGCAGCGGCGCGTAGCCCCGGGCCCGGCGCAGCACCAACTCACGGCCCAGCACCACGCGCACCACCGAGTCGTCGACGTGGCGGACGATGGGGCGGTCATGCACCAGAAACAAGTCCGCAATGCCGGCCAGCCGCCGCAAGGCCTCCCGTTCCTCGATGCAGATGGGTTCGTCCGAGCGGTTCCCGCTGGTGGCCACCACGCCTTCCCCCAGGTCCGCCAGCAGCAAGTGGTGCAACGGCGTGTACGGCAGCATCACCCCCAGCGTCGGATTCCCCGGCGCCACCGACGCCGCCACGCCCGCGCCCACGCCCGCGGCGCGGCGCAATAGCACGATTGGCGCCTCGGGCGCCTGCAGCACCCGCGCCTCGAGGGCATCCACCCGGCACCACGCCGCCACGGCCGCGAACGACGGGGCCATCAACGCCAGCGGCTTTTCCTCCCGATGTTTCCTCGTCCGCAACCGCTGCACCGCCGCGTCGTCCGCCGCCCGCACCAGCAGGTGGAATCCGCCCAGCCCTTTCACCGCTACAATGCTCCCGGTGCGTAACGCCGCGACCGCCCCCTGCAAGGCCTCGTCTCCCTGCGCCAGCACCGCCCCCGCCGAGTCCCACAGGGCGAGCTGCGGCCCGCACACCGGACACGCATTGGGCTGGGCGTGGAACCGGCGGTCGCGTGGATCGTCGTACTCGGCCTGGCACGCCGCGCACATCCGGAAACCGCGCATCGACGTCCGGGCACGATCGTAGGGCAGAGACTCGATGAGGCTGAAGCGCGGGCCACAAGCCGTGCAGTTCGTGAACGGATACCGGTACCGTCGGTTGGCCGGATCCAACACCTCGCGCCGGCAATCCTCGCAGGTCGCGATGTCGGGCAGCACCAGCGCCTGCACCTCCCCGCCAGGATCACTGGCCCGGATCGTGAAACCCGCATAGCCCACCCCATCCAGGTGAACCGCCTCCAGGCTCTGCACCAGGCTGTGCGGCGGCCGCTCCCGCTCGAGCCGCAGCAGAAACGCCTCTCGCCGGTCCGCCGGGCCTTCAATCTCGATGGTCACACCCTGTGCGGAGTTGTTCACCCAGCCCGCCAGACCCAGCTCGGTGGCCAACCGGAACACGAACGGCCGAAAACCCACCCCCTGCACCGCGCCGCGGACAAACAGGCGGGTTCGGCCCGTCGCCTCGTTCGTTCCCCCCGCTGCGGTCTCCCTCATGTCCCGCCGGGGCACCCCGGCCGGCCGGCGTCAATTGCCCGGCCCATAGAACTCCACCAACTGACTGTGCGTGGCCTGGAGCCGCGCCAGCAGCAGTTGCGTCAGGCGGCGCGACAGTTCATAGCCGAAGCGCGGATGCTTCTCCGCCACCACCCGCAGCGTCGCCGTGTCCCACTCCAGAGCCTCGACGTCCGTCGCCGCGCGCGCCGTGAAATGCCAGCGGTAAGGCGGCAACAGCCACGACCAACCGAGCGCATCGCCGGTCCCCACGGTCTGGAAACCCACTTGCCCCCGTCCGGGAATCAACGCCTCGAGCGCCACTTCGCCCGTCAGCAACAGGTAAAACCGGTTCGCCTCGTCGCCCTCCCGCGCAATCCCCACCCCCGCCGCAAAACGCGTCAGCCGCGCGTCGGCTTTCAACAACTCCACATGCTCCGGCTCCAGTCCCTTCAAAAAGGCGTGGCCGGCAATCAGCTTCGTCAAGTCTTCCATGGCAAGATCGGGCGGTACCGCCACCCGCGGGTTCAAGTTGAGCGTTGCGTCACTGCGCCGCAACCGATTCCACCGCGAACCTGCCGCACCCCCCGGGCCGCGGCTCACCCGGCGTTGGCTGCTTCTTTACCGATTTTGCCCCGCTTCAGCAGATGCGGGGCAACTGCTCGCCACTCAGCAGGTCCAGCACACGTTTCACCCCAATGACACTTTCGAGGGTCACCAGCCCCGGCGCTTCACCCCCCACGCCCCCGATGAGCGCCGCCCCGGCGCCTTCCGGCCGGCCGCGCACCAACGCCAGGGCCCGCGCAGCGTCTTCCGCCGCCACAAAGGCCACCAGCCGACCCTCGTTGGCCACATACAGCGGGTCCATCCCGAGAATCTCACACGCCCCGCGAACGGTCTCCTCAACCGGCACCGCGGCTTCGCGGATGTGTATGCTCACCCCGCCCGCCTCGGCAATCTCGTTCAGCGCGGCCGCCAGACCTCCCCGCGTCAGGTCGCGCAGACAATGCACCGCCACCCCCCCTCCCAGCAGCGCCTGCACCAAACCATGTAGCGGGGCACAGTCGCTCGTGATCGCGCCCTCAAATTCCAGCCCTTCCCGCACCGACATGATGGCCATGCCGTGCCGGCCCAGGTCCCCGCTCACCAACACCGCGTCCCCGGGTCGCACCGACCGCGGCGTGATCACCCGCTCGTGTTCGATGACCCCGATGCCCGCCGTGTTGATGAACAGGCCGTCGCCCTTCCCCTTGTCCACCACCTTCGTGTCGCCCGTCACCAACGCCACCCCCGCGGCCGCCGCGGCCACTCGCATGGACGCCGCCACCCGCTCAAGCGTCTCGATCGGCAGACCTTCCTCGATGATGAAACCGGCGCTGAGCCAGCGCGGACGCGCCCCGCACATGGCCAGGTCGTTGACCGTGCCGTTCACGGCCAGCGACCCGATGTCGCCGCCCGGAAAGAACAGGGGCCTCACCACATACGAGTCCGTGGTGAACGCGAGCCGCACCCCGCCCACCTCGAGTCGCGCCCCGTCGTGCCGCTCGCCCAGCGCCGGGTCGTCGAACGCCCGGAAGAAGATGCGCTCGAGCAATTGCTGCATTAGCCGGCCGCCTCCCCCATGCGCCATCTGGACGACCTCGTGGTCCACGACCGGCAGCGGACAGTGCAGCGCGAATTCAGGACAGTTAGGCATGAGGTTCAGGAAGTCCGAAGGGCGAAAGTCGAAGTTCGAAGGGCGGAGGATAGGTCCGAAGTTCCAAGGGCGAGGTCCGAAGGGCGGAGGGTGAAGTTCGAAGGGCGAAAGTCGAAGTCCGAAGGGCGGAGGAAAAGTCCGAAGTTCCAAGGACGAGGTCCGAAGGGTGGAGGGTGAAGTCCCAAGGGCAGAGTCCCAAGGGCGAGGCGCTGCGCGCGGACTTTGGATCCTGTACTTCGAACTTCGGCTTTCGCCCTTCGGACTTTCCCTTGGCCCTTCGAACTTCGACTTTCGCCCTTCGGACTTCGACTGTCGCCCTTCGAACTTCTCCTCC
>JABTUJ010000076.1 GCA_015075445.1 Verrucomicrobiales bacterium | reverse complement strand
CCAGCCCCGCGTGTTCGCCATGGCGCGCCGTTATGCCCGTCGGGAGGAAGAAGTTGAGGACATCGTTCAGGAGATCTTCATCAAGGCGTATCAGCGGCTGGAAACGTACCGCGGGGAGGCTCCGTTCGAACATTGGCTGATGCGGTTGGGCGTGCGGACGTGCTACGACTTCCTGCGGGCGCATCGCCGGAGCCGGGAACACCGCTTCGCGGACCTCACCGACCCGGAGGAGGACTGGCTTGACCGGTTCGTGGCCGAGCCGGCCAGCGCGCCGGAAGACGCCGACGCGGCGCGCACGCTCGTGCAGCGGCTCCTCGAGATGCTGTCCCCCAAGGCCCGGCTGATCATCACGCTCCTCGAGATCGAGGAACGCAGCGTGAAAGAGATTGCGGCGCTGACCGGGTGGTCGGTGCCCCTGGTCAAAGTCCGGGCTTTCCGGGCACGGCAGGAGATGCGAAAGTGCCTCCAGCGGCTGAAGCCGGATGAATACGTGTAACCCGTCCCGCGAGGGACTCGTCTCCTTGCACAGGCGCTATGAACGTGGACCAACTCCAGAAAAAGCTGATCGCCGTGGCGCGGGCGACGCCGCCCAACGAGCACGTGCCTTACGCTTTCGAGCGACGGATCATGGCCCGGCTGGCCGACCTGCCGGCCACGGATTCCTGGACGGCCTGGGCAGGGATGTTGTGGCGCGCCGCGGCGCCGTGTCTGGGCATCACCTTGGTGCTGAGCGTGCTTACGTTCACCTCCGGCAGCCTCGGCAAGCAGGAGGCGCCGTTGGGTGAAGCCCTCGAAAGCACGGTTTACGCCGCGCTCACCGAACCGGGAGATTGACGTTGTTCCCCTGGAAGGCTATCACCGCGGCCGTCGTCATCTTCGCCGCGGGCGTTCTCTCCGGTGCGATGGGCGTGCAGCTCTACCGGGCCAAGACCGAGGTCCGGCCTCCGCAGCGTGCCCCAGGTGGCCCGCCCGGCCCCTGGGTCGGCCCGCGCATGGATTTCATGCGGCGAATCGGCGACCGACTCGGGCTCAGCGACGAGCAGAAGCAGCGCATTGACCAGCATCTGCGCGAGAGCCAGCAGCGGATGCGCGAGCTCTGGGATCCGTTGGCGCCGAAGTTCAAGGAGGAAATGGAGCAGGTGCGCCGGGCCATCGACGCCGAGCTCACGCCGGAACAGCGCCAGAAGGCCGAGCTGATTCAGAACGAGCGCCACCAAGGGCCTCCGGGCGATCGTCCCCCGGGACGTTGGGGTGATGGCCAGGGACCCCGGTCCCGTCGCGGCCAGGAACCAGGCTCACCTCCCGGTGCATCCCCAGGTCCGCCCCCGGGAACGTTTCCCCCTGACGCGGGCTCCTCAGAGCCACCGCGTTAGTTCGCCTTGGTCCGCCGACGCCACAGCCAGTAGACCGGTACTCCGGCCAAGACGATGAGCATGCCCGGCCACGTGTTGCCGCGGGTCTTGGCAGCCACCAGCAGATCCAGCGCGATCAGTCCCGCAGCGACCACGTAGAGCGCGGGCAACAAGGGATAACCCACCGCACGATAGGGTCGATCCGCGTCCGGCCGCTTGCGTCGCAGGACAAACAGTCCCGTGATCGTCAGCGCGTAGAAGATCAGCACCGCGAAGATGACGTAGTCCAGGAGATCGCCGTAGGTGCCGGACAACGTGAGCGCGCACGCCCAGACGCATTGGACCACGAGGCCGTTCCGGGGAACGCCCTGCGCGTTCAACGACCCGACCCGTTGGAAGAACAGGCCGTCCTTTGCCATGGCGTAGTAGACGCGGGCACCCGCCAGCACCATGCCGTTGATGCAGCCGAAGGTTGAGATCAGGACCAACACGGCCATGACCACGGCGGCCTTGTTCCCGAGGATCACCTCCATGGCGGCGGTTGCCACCCGGTCGTTCCTGGCAAACTGAATGCCTCGTTCAAGGGCGGTCGCTCCCGCCGGATCGCCGGCCAGCGGCAACGTGACCAGGTAGGCGAGGTTGGCGAGGAAATAGAGCGCACAAACCAGTCCTACGCCCACGACCAGGCTGAGCGGCAGCGTGCGTTGCGGATTCTTCACTTCGCCGGCGGTGAAAGTGAGGTTGTTCCAGGCGTCGGCGGAGAACAGGGAGCCCACCATCGCGGTGCCAAGGGCGATCAACAAGCCGAGGGTGGCCAGAGGCGCGACGGATTTCACGAACGTCCCGCCATCACCGGGCACGGCCTGGGCCGCGGCCGCCGACCACGCGTCCCGGAAGTTCGCGTCGATGGCCGTTTGGTTCGAGCCGAGGATCAACCCCACCGCGATCAACGCCGCGAGGGCGGCGATCTTGGTGAGGGTGAACACGTTTTGCACGATCTTCCCCGTCCGCAACCCGGTGGTGTTGGACCACGTGAGCAGGATCAACACCCCGATGGCGACCAACGTGGCCGGCGTGAGCTTCAAGCGCCCGGCCTGGACCAGCACATGCGTTTCGGACAACTGCGGCAGGAGCACGCCGAGGAACTTGGCGAACGCCACCGCCACGGCGGCGATGGTCCCGGTCTGGATCACCAGGAACAGCGTCCAGCCGTAGAGGAAGCCCCACAGCGGTCCGTAGGCCTCGCGCAAGTAAACGTACTGGCCTCCGGCCCGCGGCATCATCGCCGCCAGTTCACCGTAGCTCAGCGCCGCGATCAGCGTCAGGCCGCCAGTCAGGACCCAGACCACCAGGAGCCAACCGGCGCTGCCCACCTGGCGTGCCATGTCGGCCGAGACGATGAAGATGCCCGAGCCGATCATGGACCCCGCCACGAGCATGGCCGAGTCCAGGAGGCCCAGGCCGCGCACCAGCCTGGGCGCGGACGCAGAAGGGTTGGGGGCCGCGGATGGATGGGATGCTGGCAGGGTGGACATGGATCAAAGCCGTGGCCTCACCAGGCCAGGCTCGCGGATGTTCGACGCAAGGTTCCGGACTTGGCAAGCGCCGTGTGGCGCGGCAACATCCCGCCCGCGTATGAGTTGGGATCAATTCTGGAGCATCTTCGCCATGCCCATCGGGCTCATGATCTGCTTCGGCCCGATGGTTGTGGCCTGGCTGGCTGCCGAGCGGAAGAGCGCCCCGGCCGCCAAGAAACCGGCGCCGCGCAAGCGGCGCTGATCCTTTCCGCTCCCAGGCGGTCGCACGTCCGCCCCGGCAGCGGGACGCGGGAGTGCGGCCAGCGGAGGGATCGCCCGCTCGCGCCGTGGGGGTGTGCGACACAAATCTTCGGATCGTTCGTTCTGGGCTCGATTTTGCGCCGAGGTACCTCGAAAGCTCGATACCGAAAGGGTGGCTGTCCGCTGCGGTTGTTCTCTGTGTCCTCCTGAGCTCTGTGCTGAAAAACCGGACCGGGATTCAGCACAGAGCTCAGGAGGACACAGAGGATCAGCCGACCAGGCAGCCGGGTTTTTGTCTTACGCCCGCGCCGTGGGTTCGGTCCAGTTCCGCCTTGCACTGGCCGGACGGCGCCTTAGCCTCGCTTCTCCAAAAACCATGAACTACCGCATTTCCCAGCAGGCCGCTTCCCTCTCCCCCTCGCTCACGTTGGCCATCGATGCCAAGGCCAAACAGATGAAGGCCGAGGGCCTGGATGTCGTGGGGTTCGGCGCGGGCGAACCGGATTTCGACACGCCGCAGCACATCAAGGACGCCGCCAAGAAGGCGCTGGACGACGGCTTCACGAAGTACACCCCCAGCAGCGGCATCCTCGAACTGCGCCAGGCCATTGCCGACAAGTTCAAGCGGGACAACGGTCTGACCTACAAGCCCAGCCAGATCATCGTCTCCTGCGGCGGGAAACACTCGTGCTTCAACGTGATCATGGCCACCTGCCAGCCCGGCGATGAGGTCCTCATCCCCTCGCCCTACTGGCTCAGCTACCCCGAGATGGTCAAGCTCGCCGGTGCCAAGCCCGTCATCCTCGAAACCTCGGACGCCACGGAGTTCAAGCTCACGCCCGAGCAACTGCGTGGCGCGTTCACCGACCGGACCCGCCTGCTGGTGCTCAACTCGCCGAGCAACCCGACGGGCTGCGTTTACACGCCGGCCGAACTCGAGGCCCTGGGCAATCTCTGTGTCCAGCGCGGCGTCCTCATCATGAGTGACGAGATCTACGAGCACCTGCTCTACGACGGGGCCGTCCACCGGAGCGTGGCCAGCTTCAGCCCGGCTCACCAGGAACACACGATCATCGTCCACGGCTTTGCCAAAGCCTGGAGCATGACCGGCTGGCGGCTTGGCTTCATGGCCGCGCCCGAGCCGGTGGCCAAGGCGGTCGATGCCATCCAGAGCCACAGCACGAGCAACCCGACCTCCTTCGCCCAAAAGGGCGCCGTGGCCGCCCTCACGGGTCCGCAGGACCACCTCAAGGTCTGGCTGGCCGAGTACGCCAAGCGCCGGAGCTACGCGCACCAGCGGCTCAACGCCATGCCCGGCGTGAGCTGCGTCAACGCCAAGGGCGCGTTTTATCTGTTCCCGAACATCAGCCGCACCGGGCTTAAGAGCACCGAGTTCTGCGCCCGCCTCCTCGAGGAGGAAAAGGTCGCGGCGGTTCCCGGCATCGCGTTCGGGGCGGACGCCTACATCCGCCTCAGCTACGCCACCAGCCTGACGAACATCCAGAAGGGCCTGGACCGCATGGAGCAGTTCGTCCGCCGGTTGGTGAAGTAGCGCGCGCGACCACGCCTACTTCCCAAACAGCGCGTCGAGGTCCACTCGGATCGTCGGCACAGCTTCGCTGAGCAGCACGTCGCCCGGGCCGCGGCGGATGCGCTCGGCGTAGCTTCCATCGCGAAGCCGACGGTGCACTTCGAGCTGCTGCTCCGGTCCGAGCACGAACCAGACCTCGTTGACGCCCGCGGCGGCGTACGCGCGGAGCTTCGAGCGGTCGTGCTCGTGCGTGTTCACGCAAACCTCCACGACCAGCGCCGCCGTTCGCGGATGGGCCTGCCAGAACTCCTCCTCACGCCCCTGGACCACGGCGAGGTCCGGCTCGGGTTCGGAATCGGCACACGTGAGGGGTTGTTCGGGACGGACATGCCAGCCCGGCGGAACCGCGGCCTGGAACCAGCGGAGCAGGCGCAGCACGAGGCCGCTATGGATGGGCGACTTGGACATCTTCTGGAAGACCTGCCCGTAAAGCAGTTCCGTGTGCTTTGGGATCAGACCCGCTTCGCCGAGCACATGATAGGCCTCGACCGACATCGGCCAGAGCCGGGGTCGCTCGGCCGTGGGTTTCGCTGCCGATGTCACCGTCATGGGCCGCAACTTAGCGCCGACGCCGGGGCGTGAGCAAGCGGGTCGGTGGAAACGAACACAACAGAGGAGCGCAGGCTGGAAGCCTGCACAACGGGAAGGC
>JABTUJ010000075.1 GCA_015075445.1 Verrucomicrobiales bacterium | reverse complement strand
ATAGGCATTGTTCGTGAGCTTGACCGTACAGCCCGGTTCGAAATGGATCGCGCCCGGTCCCATGTAATAGCTGCTGTGGACGTAATAGGTCTTGCCCATTCGTAACGTGCAAATCCCACTGCTGCAGGAGGGTACCTGCTCGAAGTCCACGATGACGCCTGCCGGCTGATAGGCACTCAGCGCCAGCTCTACGGGCCGTGACTCTCCCGTCCGATCTACGCGGGTCGTCCGCCAGTCACGCCCTGGACCCTCTACCGCTCGAGCCTGTCGCGGCAGGCCTTCCCACAGCGGTGCAGTTGCAGCCAGGCTGATCGACTCGACGAGCACTCCACCGCCGCCAGGCAAGGGCTCCCATGTCTTGCGTACCGGCACGGCTTGATCCCTCGCACGAATCGTGCCGACGCTCAACCCCGCTTCCCCATCCGCCGCGCCCACAGCGAAGGCGTGCCCCAGCAGGATCGAAATGCCCTCGAAGCTGATGGTCACGTGATCTTCGGCCTGGGCCTGACCATCGGCCTGGGTGATCACACGGTTGATCTCCGGCTCCGGCGCCTCGACGAACTCCGTGATCACGGCCAACCGCGTCGTGACCGGGTCAAACGACTCCGGCAGAAGAGGTTGCTCGCGAAGCGCGACGCTTTGGCTGAAGCGGTTGTGTCGCCATTCCAGGATCACGTCGGCGAGGACGCCGTCGAAGGCGTCGCGGGCGACCAGGCGGTTTGGCGGCACCAACTCGATGGGTGCGAGGGCTTTGACCGTCGCCAGCGTCACCCGTTGGCCAGTTGCCTCATCGTACCACTCAAGCGCGCGGACGCCCCCGCGGAGGCGGGCGCCTTCCGGCGTCTCCAGATCGAAGACGCTTTCACTGTTCAAGTCGTGGCTAAAGATCGCGCGCACCGGGCCGTACCGCGCGATAGCACCCTCTGGGAAGCTCTCGATCAAATCCCTGCTGGGCTGCCAGTCGCCGGTTTCGGCATCAAAGAAATGCAGTCCATTCTCCAGCAGAGTCCATTCGTTCGTTCGAAATCGAGCGAACCCCTCCGTGTTGGCGACCGCCGTGATGCGCTGATAGACCGCGAAGTCCTGCCCCCGCTCCGCGACGCGGATCTCAGAAGACCCGAGGCCCTGTTCGGTGGAATCAGGAGCTCGAGGCTCGGTTTGCGTCAACGCGCTCACTGCAGCAAACACGCTGATGCCGAGGGTGAAAGGAGATGAGAGGTTGGGCTTCATGGACCGTCGGGGTTTACGGGCTCACATCGCTGTCGCTTGCCACTTCCACAACGCTGTCCATATAAGACAATGAGGTCGGAAACATCAAGCAAAACGCGGTGCTGATGTGTTCTTATACCAGATATGTCATTCTGTTACAGGCCATCCTCACAGACAGGTGATCGCGAGGGGGTATTACCTTGAGACCAATGGCCCTCATCGGGCCGTCTCCGGGCGCCAGAATGTTTGGCATTTGTTTGGTAGTGCACCAGAGATCGTCAGAGATCGTCAGGGTGCGTCACAACGAGCAAGCGGGATGCCAACTTCTGGGAAAGCTCCTGAAGGCCAGCGGGATAAGTCCTTGATGATCAACGGCGGTTGGTTGCGGGGGTAGGATTTGAACCTACGACCTTCAGGTTATGAGCCTGACGAGCTACCGGACTGCTCCACCCCGCGTCCCAATCGACGGCCGCACCATAGGCCCGGGTTCAGGGGGCGAGCAAGCCTTTTCTGGGTCCCCGAAGGCTCGGCACTCAGCTCACTTGGATGCCGAAAATGGGCTTGAGCCGTTGCTCGGCAGATGGCGTTGTTCCCCACTCCGGATCCTCCGCAGATTGCGGACATCGAGAATTGGGATGAAGGGATCTTCGGTTTCCTGCTCATCCCCGATGTTCGAAATCGGCGGAGAAACCCCCTGTCCCGTGTTCTACGCAGCACACGGCCATCGGGGATCGGCTGAGGGGCGAATCGGCTTCGCCTCGCCACGCCTCGGCCCCTCCGGGAAGGCGACGCCGCAGCGCAACGCGCTCCAATCGCGGCACGACAGCCAAGGCAACGGCGAGCCCGGAGCGTTTGGAGGGCACCGTCAGAGCGCGGCCAGCGGCAGGGTCACCGATGTGAGATAAACCGGGTTCTGGGCATCCACCATCTCGAGGCCGAAGCATTCCCAGGGCGCATGCCTTCCATCGCCCCGCCGGAAATCCTCGTCCCGCAAGTGCTGGATGAAGCGCTCCCCCACTTGGCGGGCGAGTTGCGCATCGGTGGCCGCCAGCGCCTCGATCAGCCAGCCCGTGGGCGTATGCCAGAACGCCCCGCTCTGGTACGTGTTCGCCCGCGTACCCCCGGCTTCCCAGCATTGGTCCGGACGGAAGTAGCGATCCGAAGGGACGTGCCGCACCGCGCCTTTGTACTCGACCGTGTGGCCGGGCGCCCGCACGGCTGCCGCCACGGTCGCGCGCGCGCGGGCGTCGGCGTCGGCGGACAACACCCCGAGGTGCAGCGCGAACAAGGTGGCCCAGACATCCGGTTGCCGGCCCACCTCGGTGGCCGCCAACAGCCAACCGTCCCGTTTCGCAGGATCTCCAAACACCGGCACCAGATGGGCCGCGATCGTGTCCCCCGCTTTCTCATACGCCGCCGCGGCCGCGGCCCGCCCGCCGACACGGCAGAGCTCGGTCATCTGACGCGCCGCGCGATAGCGGAGGAGGGTGGCGAAGGACATCGCGCCTACGAGCTGCACGGAATCCTGAAACCCGAAGCCGACCGCCCGGCGTTCCCGGGTGGTCGTTGCCACGCCGGTCACCGGATCCGACGCCGGAGAGTGGAAGGCGCGTTCGAGCCGGTCCAGGAGCTGCAGGTCGTGGATGGTCTCGTCGAGGAACCCCGCCTCTCGGGTGTCGCGCCACAGGGCGTAGGCGATGTGGATGAAATAGAAGTGATCATCGATCGGAGGCAGCGGACCCCACGGCGGCGCCCCCTGGTCTTCGCCCGACGAGTACGTGCCCGGATAGAACACGGCACCGCCTGCCAGGTTGATGTGGTCCACGATGGCGAACGGCGGGATGAGGGCGCCGCTCTGCAGGCGTCGTTCCTCCCCGCCGTTCTGGCATTGCGCAATCAGCCGGAGGTGGGCGCGGATCTCGGCGGCGGACACGAGACCGCAGTCCAGCGACATGGCGAAGTCACGGGTCCACAAGGCGGCGTAGTTGCCGCCGGGGCTGATGATCGTGAGGCCGGTGCGGTTGGGACCCATGCCCCCCCGCGAGGCGCCCGGCGGGATCTTCGCCGACTCGAGCGTCGCGGCGGCGAGTTCGCGCAGAAAGGTCCGCGAGGAAGCGTCGAGCCCCTTGCCGGGCTTGGCGGGATTCGCCGCCGCCGCGACGAGGCGTGGAAGACGTGAGACGAAGGCGGCGGTAGCCGCGGTCCAGAAGGTCCGACGGAGAAAGGTCCGACGGGAGAACCGGGAGGGGAGGCACAGGGGAGTCATGGGTTTCTGCATGGTCAAGGATGGGAGGATTCAGCGGCTCAGGGACTCGGCTCAGAAAGGGTTGGCGGGCATCATCTCCCACGCTCGCACCGTGCGGAAGTTTGCCTGGCCGTCCTGGGCAAACAGCGCCACGCCGAGGCTGTCCGAGCGGGTGGGATAGACGCGCCGGCTGATGGCCTGGCGTTCGTTCGCGAAGACTTCGACCACCGAACGGTCCACGAAGATCCGCAAGTTCAGGGTTTCCCCCGGCTGCAGTTGGCAGGGCGCACGCTCGATCACCCGCCGGCCGTCTCCGCCACTGCGGGTGGCGTCGAACACCAGTTCACCCCGCGCCGTGTCGTAGTACAAGAGCGTTTCCTCCTCCGCCCCGGGCGAGGCCCGCACCTTCAGACCGCAACGCTGTGCCGTGCCCACCTCAATGGTAACCGCCAGCTCACAGGCATCTCCCACGACGCCGTCCAGACTCCGCGTCTCGCCGTCTCTCAAGGTCAATGGGCTCCAGGATCGTTCGTGGCGCCGCAGCGTTTCCAGTTCCGCGACCGGGGCCAGACGCAGCGTGCCGTCGGGACCCAGCCAGAGCGACCGCGGCAGCCCGTAGACGCCGGACCACCCCTTCTCCTTCTCGCCGGAGGGATTGTCCAGCAGCCAGGCCCACATGATCTGTCGTCCCTGGGCGTCCCGCAGGGCTTCGGGGGCGAAATAGGTGTTGTCCACCCAGGTCATGCGGCCGTGGTGGTCCGGGAAGAACCGGTCGTCCCGATAGTCGCCGATGTAATACTGGCACCCCTTGTTATGGCTGATGAACAGGTGGAGATGCTTGTCGCTGGGCGGGCCACCGTCCGCACGCAAAGGCAGCGGCAGGAAACTCGGACACATGTTGTCCTCGCTGCGGTCGGTCCACGCCGGGTTGCGCTCGTAGAACACGTGGAGGTACTGCCAGGTTCGCAGGTCGTCGGAGGCGAACAGGTAGAGGCGGTCTCCCTGCTCCGCGAGGGGCGCATCCGCCGCGCGACCGATCTTGTCCAGCACCAGCAGATTCCCCGTGAGGAGATAGTAGCGGCCGTCGTGCTTCCAGATGTTGGACGGGTCGGCCGAGCCGTACAGGAAGGTGTTTCCCGCCGCGTCCCGGGCGGCCGTGAGGCCCCATTCCGTGGAGGCGATCACCGGGTTGGCTTCGAGCTTGGTCCAGACATCGAACTGCGGGTCGCGGCTTTGGGCCAGGCCGATGCCCTTCGCGCCCCACAGCATCCAGTAAGTGAGATACGCGGTGCCGTCGTCGTCCACGAAGGCGCCGCCGCTGAAGCAGCCTTCGTCGCCATGCCCGGGGCCGATCGCATCCGGGTGATGCCGCCAGTGAACCAGGTCGCTGCTCGAGACATGGCCCCAGCAGAATCCGGAACCGCTCCGGTGGTACAGGTACATGAGGTGATAGCGGCCGTTGTGGTAGAAGGCGCCGTTCGGATCGCCCGGCATGCCCATGTCTTCGGGCACGCAAAAGTGGTAGAGGGGGCGGTAAGGATCGGCGAGGAAGCGCTCGCGCAGCAGGCGGGACGAGCGAACGGCTTCCTCGGGCACCGGTCCCGTGAACGACCACGACTTGGGAACAGGCGTCGGCCGGGCGCCGGGTTCGCCCGGGGCAGTGGTGATCACCGTGGCGCCCTTGCCGCCCAACACGAGGCACCCACCTTCGATGCGCACGTCGCCCCGCAAGGAGATCTCGGTGAAGCGACCGGTCTTCTCCCGCAAGCCTTCGTCGGCGAAGGACCACCAGGCCCAGGGGACCAGATCGGCTTCGGGCAGGCCGGGGCGCAACCGGGCCAGGGTGGATGCATCAAGCGGCCGATCGTAGATGCGCGTGTCCCGGATCCGGCCAGTGAAGGAGTTCTCCTTGTCGCCGGCGTCCAGGTGCCGGCGGCCGAACAGCACGGTCGCTGAGGGCCCAAAGGTCTGGGGAGGACGGGACAGGGTATAGCTGGCGTAGGCCTGGCCCTCCCGGAACACCGTGACCGTGCGGTCGGCGTAGACCACCGCGATCTGGATGAACGTGTCGGGCCCGGCCGTCTCCTCCGGCCAGTCCGTCTGGTCGCGGTGGGTGCGGTTGAAGGAGTCGCTGCCCGGCATCCAGCGACGCGGGGTCAACTCCCCAAACACGATGCCGTCGAAGTGGGATTGCCCGTCATCCAGGGTCAGCGCCGAGCCCGCACGCTGATCGAGATCCGCCAGGGCGACCCAGGCTACGAGCGTCTTGTCTTGGAGCGTTGACGGGGCGCGAGGCGCTTCAGCCGCCGTAGCGGCGAACGGCACGAGGCAGCAGAGTGCAGTGGTCAAGGAGTGCATGCTCAAAGGTCAAAACTCAAAGGTCAAAGCTCAAGGGAAGTTCCAGGATTCCAAGGGCAAAGC
>JABTUJ010000074.1 GCA_015075445.1 Verrucomicrobiales bacterium | reverse complement strand
ACAGCTTCGTGGGAAACCACCGGTTCCTTCCGGACGTGCTCATGGGCCATGAACCGACCACGATGCACGCCCCTTCTTCATTCTTCATTCTTCATTCTGCCTTCCAGTTCATGGGGAGAGGGTGGTTAGTGGTCCTGCGGGCGGGTCGCGGGAGTGGAGGATGTCTGGGAACCCTGGCGGATGACGTACCAGGTCACTCCCCGGGGCGGAAGGGTGACGCTGAACTCGATTGCGTAGTCCCGGTCGAGCGCCAGTTGCCGGGCTTCGGCGCCGTCCTGCTCTCGAATCTCGGCGGTGTCGGTCAGGCCGGTGTAATAGAGAGGAAGCCGTACCTGGCGCGTCAGGGGGGTGCTGAGGGGGTTGAAGAAGAGGACGAGGCCGCGCTCGTCGAGTTGCGGGTTGACATGCAGCAGACAATCGAGGTCGCGGCCGTCGGGGCGTTGCACATGGATGATGTCCGAGCTGAGGATGGGGCGGTAGCGTTTGTACCAGTCCACCCACCGGCGCACCATCTGCCGGGTGCGGGCGGTGTCGTAGAGCCGATGGGCGCGGAGGTGCGCCTGGCAACCGGAGCCGAGGAGTTGGATGAGGTTCAGCTCGTACCATTCCAGGTTGGCGTCCAGCGGTTCGAGCATGGCGCGGGGGTCGTCGGTGTAGGTCCCGATGAGCCCGATGGCCATGCCTCCCATGGTGGGCGGTTTGAACCAGGTGCCGTCGTAGATGTACTGGCGGTACAGCAGCAGGCCGAGTTCGCGTGGCAGGTTGGCACTGGCCTCGCGGAAGCCGAGGCTCGTGCTGGACTGGCCACTCCAGAAGTACCAGTCCGGCGCCCCGGCGGACATTCCCCGCCGCTGCTCCTCTTCGAACATGCGCTTCTGCCGCTGCCACTGCACCCACTGCGAGTCAGCCAGGCCGCGATGATGCAGGTGGTGGGTGGCGGCGCAGGGGCACCCGTGGTAAGGCCCGTCCACCGCGATGCCGCCAAAGCCGGTTTGGTCGATGAACTGCCATACCCGGTCGAAGTAATCATCCGCCCACTGGGTACCCAGGCAGACCGACTGGCCAAAGGGACTGCCCGGCTGGCCGGTGGCGGGATCCACGCAGTCATGTTCGGAACCGCGGCCGCGCGACGCCACCATGAGTTCATAGCCGCTGACGATGATCCCGCGCGCCCGCGCATAGTCGGCGATGTCCTTCCATTGGGCGACGTAGTCCGGATCGAGGCGGTCGTGGCTCACGCCCGGCCAGCAGGTGATGCAGTAGCTCTCGAACCCCATTTCGGCCATCTGATCCAGCAGTGACTTGATCACGGTCGGGTCGTGCGAGGGGGAGCCGGCGGTGAGGAGGCTTTCGTTCACCTGGGGACAGAGGGTGCGGTACATGCGGCGCACACCGAGGGAACGGCGTTCGCGATCGGTGCTGTCCTGGAGCAGTTCGAAGGTGATGTGGGAGCGGAACGTTTCACCGGGTGGAAGCGGCTGTGCGGGTCCGACCGGGATGCGGCTGACCAGGAGGTTGCGGAAGGTGTGTCCGAGGAACTTGTCTTCGAGGGCGGTGGGGTGGGCCCAGGAATCGTGCTCGGGATCCAGCCGCCAGACTGTGGTCGTGCGGCCGGCCAGGTGAAGGGGGGCATCCCACTGGATGGCCTTCGAGTGATCGCCGCCGGCGTGGCAGTCGTCGGGGGAGTGGTTGGCGAGGTGGAAAGAGTAGTCGCTTTCGACGTGGAGGTTGGCGACCTGGTCCTGGGGTACGGCCAGGAGTTCGGTTTCGATCTCCTCGACGACGAGAGGTTGGGCGGTGCGGTTTTCGAGCGTGAAGGACTTGGACAGCACGGGCAGCCCTTCATACAGCTCGTAGTGGACCGACAACCGGAGTTCCTTGCCCGTTGGGTCGAGGGTTTCCGGTGGCGCGAAGTGCAGCGAGACCCGCAGGCCGGTGGGAGGCCAGGGCCGCGGCGGCGCGTTGAACTTGGGCTTCCACGGATGCCGTTCGATGGGCTGGCCGGTCGTGAAACCAAGGAACCGGAAGCTTTGGGGAGAGCTCCGGAGATCGCCGAGCCAAGCCTCGACCAGGTACGCGCGCTCGGGTTGACCAAGAAGCCCGCCCACGTCGTACCACCTACCGTCCAGCCTCAGGCGCATCTCGGGTTTGATGGCGCGGATGAACTCGGCTCGGTTCCGCAAGTTCCGGTAGCTGTAGCAGGCCAGATTGGGACCGACGAAGAAGCTCCGGCTGATCAGGCCGTTGCCGAGGGCGAGGCGGGCGGATTGTCCGTCCGCCGCCAGCGCGACCTGGACTTGTGCGGGTTGGGCGGGCGGCGCGATCAGCCAATCGCCCCGGGCGGGCTCGAGGCGGAGCTCCTGGACGACGGACACCCCGGGCTGCGGTCGTGCGAGCTCGCGGACCCAATCGGCCGACGCGCTCAATCTGGTCTCCGACCGCGTTTGTCCTGGCACGCCAAGGAGTATCGCGGTGCACATCAGGAGGCGCAGGCGGCACGCGGCCTTGGGGTGGGTCCGCCACCACCGCAGGCTCCAGCGCCGGCGCCGAGGCCTGGCGGGAAGGGGGAGAGGGACGAGGCATGTCACGCCGGGGGTTCTCGCTCAATTCCACCGCGGCGGCAAGCCCGGTTCGGGGTCAGCCCTTGAGAATTGGGCACGGTCCCACGATGGACACGGTGGCCTGCGTTTGGTACGGTCGCCTCCCAATCACCGCGATCATGATCCAATGTTCGAAGAATTGGCTTGGGGGTGTGCTGGCGGCCACCGGCGGGCTCCTGGTCCTGGCCTCGGCTCTGGCGGCGGACAGCCCAGCGGAGGTTCGAGTCCGCGAGGAGACGCTCCGATTGCCCACGTACGTCGCCGGCGAGCCGGAACCCAACCCCATGTTCTACTTCGGCCGTGCCTCCCAAGGCGCCGAAGGCCGCGTCTATCCCTACCCGCTGTACGATACGCTGACGGATCGCCGCGAGGATCGTGACTACCGTTTGATCGTGCTTGAGAACGAGTTCGTCCGCCTCGGCGTTCTCCCGGAGATCGGGGGACGCCTGTTTGAGGGCATCGACAAGGGCAACGGCTACCACTTCCTCTACCGCCAGCACGTCATCAAGCCCGCATTGATCGGCTTGATCGGTGCCTGGATCTCCGGCGGCATCGAGTGGAATATCCCGCATCACCACCGCGCCACCACCTTCCTCCCCGTCCAACACCGCGTCGAGAAGCACCCCGACGGTTCCCAAACCGTCTGGGTCGGCGAACTCGAACTGCGCCACCGCACGCGCTGGGCTGTGGGTTACACGCTCCACCCGGGCAAGTCCTACTTCGAAGCCAAGCTGCGTCTCCTGAACCGCACGCCCTTCGTCCACACGCTGCTGTGCTTTGCCAACGTCGCCGTCCACGTCGACGAGAACTACCAGGTGATCTTCCCGCCCGGCACGCAGTTCGTGACCCACCATCACAAGCGCGAGTTCACCACCTGGCCCATCGCCACCACGCGCTACGGCGGCTACGACTTCCGCCCGGGCGTGGACGTGAGCTGGTTCAAGAACCACATCGCGGCCAACTCGATGTTTGCCTGGAACTACGAGGACGATTTCCTCGCCGGCTACGACCATGGCCGTCAGGCCGGGTTGCTGAGCGTCGCTGACCACCACATCGTGCCCGGCAAGAAGCTGTGGACCTGGGGCAACGGCCCGCGCGGTCGGATGTGGGACAAGATCCTCACCGACGACGATGGCCCATACATCGAGCTCATGGTCGGGGCCTATTCCGACAACCAACCGGACTACAGTTGGCTGCAGCCTGGCGAGGTGAAGGCCTTTTCGATCTTCTGGTACCCGTTCCAGGGCATCCGTGGGGTCAAGCTCGCCAACCTCGATGCCGCGGTGAATCTCGAAGTCACCAACCGCACCGCACGGCTCGGCGTCTGCACGACCTCGATCCGCCCCGCCGCCCAAGTGCGCCTGACGGATCGCACGCGCAACCGGGTGCTGTTGGACCGCGAAGTCCACGTGGCGCCGTCGGCTCCGTTTCAGGCCGAGGTGGTGCTGCCCCCGGATGTCGCGGAGACCGATCTGCGAGTGTCGTTGTCCGCCGAGGGCCGGGAGTTGATCGCCTACACACCCCTCCCGCCGGCCAAGGCGCCCATGCCGGAACCTGTTCAACCGCCACGGCCACCCGCGGAGATCGCGACCGTCGAGGAACTCTACCTGACCGGATTGCGCATCGAGCAGTTCCACAACCCGAACCTCGATCCCGAGCCGTACTGGGAAGAGGCCTTGCGACGTGACCCCGGTGATGCGCGGGTCAACACCGCCCTCGGCATTCGCCTGCTCAAGGCGGCCCGGTACGGCGAGGCCGAGACGCGTTTCCGTCAGGCCATCGCCCGGCTTACAGCCCAGTACACGACGCCCAAGGACGCCGAACCGATCTACTATCTCGGCGTCACGTTGCAGGCTCAGGAGCGTCCCGAGGAAGCCTTCACAGAGTTCTACCGCGCCACCTGGAGCGCCGCCTGGCGGGGACCCGCCTACTTCGGCCTCGCCGAAATCGCCACCCTGCGGGGTGATCGGGCCAAGGCCCTCGAGTTCGTGGAGCGCGCCCTCGAAGCCAATGCCCTCGACCTCCGCGCCCAGACGCTGCGGGCGGCTCTGCTGCGCCACGCGGGCCGGACCCGGGATGCCCTGGCCCAACTCAACCGCGCCCAGCGCCGCAGCGATCCTCTGGATGTGCGCATCCTGGCCGAACGCTGGCTGGCCACGCGCCGCTCGCCGGCCGCCGCAGCGATGACTTCGACCTTCCTGGCTCACCCGGCCACCGCCCTCGAAACCGCCGCCGAGTACCTGAACAGCGGTCTGTACCTGGATGGCTACGACGTCCTGACGGCCCTGGTCGCGGCGGCTCCCGAGCCGAGCCGCCTCTCGCCCCTCGTCGAGTACTTGCTGGGCGAGTTTGCCGAACGTCTGGGCCGGCCGGACGCCGCCGCCCGCCATCGGCAGCGTGCCCAGGGCTTGTCTCCCGCTTACGTGTTTCCGTTCCAGGCCGAACTGATCCCGGTGCTCCGCCGCGCGATGGAGGCCAACCCCAGCGACGCCCGGGCGCCGTACTACCTCGGCAACCTGCTCTTCGACTGGCAGCCGGCCGAGGCCGTCAAGCGGTGGGAGCAATCGGCCGCGTTGGATCCGAACTTCGCCATCGTGCACCGAAACCTCGGCATCGCCTATTCGCACCAGCCGAGCGGCAACGCCCTGGACCGGGCCATCGCGAGCCTGGAGAAGGCGGTGGCGCTGCCCGATCCTTACCCCCTCCACTTCTTCGAACTCGACCAGCTCTATGCCGCCGCGGGCGTTGCACCGGATCGACGCCTGGCCCAACTCGAACGCCAGGTGGATCGGGTCGCCCAGCGGGACGATGCCCTCTCCCGCTTGATCGCGCTGCTCGTCTTCCATGGGCGCTACGATGACGCGATCCGGTTCATGACCGGCCGGAAATTCGAGGTCTGGGAAGGCGGCTCGCTCAGCGTCGCGGACCATTGGGTGGACGCGCATGTGTTGCGGGGCCGACGCCACCTGGTGGCGGGTCGCGCGGCGGAGGCCTTGGCGGACTTCGAAGCGGCGGATCGTCTGCCGGACAACCTGCCGTCTGAGGACCGTGGTCGGGGGGGCCACGCCGCGGAAGTTGCCTGGTGGATCGGTTCGGCGCAGTCGGCGCTGGGCCGTGGTGAAGCGGCTCGGGAGGCCTGGACACGCGCCACACGGAGCCGTGCAAGCGATGGCCAACGTTACTACCAGGGCCGCGCCTTCGAGCAACTCGGCGAACCCGACCGCGCCCGGGCGTTGTATCGGCAGTTGATCGAGGACGGAAGGGAACGGCTCGGGTCCGGCAAGACCGTGGACTTCTTCGCGTCGTTCGGCGAACAGCAGTCCCAGCGGAGCCGGCAAGCCACGGCGCACGCTTGGATCGGACTCGGCCATCTCGGGTTGGGCGAGACGGATGAGGCGGAAGCCGCGTTTCGCCAGGCGCTGGCGGTGAGCCCCGATCACCTCGAAGCCGTCGCGGCGCAGCCAGACTTCACCCCGTAGGAGT
>JABTUJ010000073.1 GCA_015075445.1 Verrucomicrobiales bacterium | reverse complement strand
AGAATCAGTCAACGCCTCGAGCTTGAGCCGCCCGACGCGGGTCAGGTCCGTCGCGAGCGTCAGGGTGTAAACGTCCTTGTCCGCGCCTTCCCCCGCGAGCTGCACCGTGGCGTCGCTCCCAACGCTGCCCGCCGCACCGCTTTCCGCCACAAACGCCGGCACGGGCGTCGCGTCACGCCAGTGTTCCTCGGGCGGGAACCGGTTTACGAGGTCGGCCTCGAGCGTCGCGATCTCGGCGAGGGTCGCGTGGCGTTTGCGCTCGAGCTGAGGCGACGGCACGTCCATGACGGGTTCGTCGGCGTTGTTGAGGAACGCCAGGAACCGGTAGTACTCGCGCTGGGAGATCGGATCGTACTTGTGGGTGTGGCATTGGGCGCAGCCCACCGTCAGGCCCAGCCAGGTCGTCCCGGTGGTGCTCACCCGGTCCACCACGCTGTAGAACCGGTACTCGAGCGGGTCGATCCCCCCTTCCTCGTTCAGCATGGTGTTGCGGTGAAAGCCGGTGGCGATGCGCTGGGCGGGCGTGGCGTCGGGCAGGAGATCTCCCGCGAGCTGTTCGATGGTGAACTGGTCGAAGGGCAGGTCGGCGTTCAAGGCCTCGATCACCCAGTCGCGCCAGGGCCAGATCGAGCGGGGCCGGTCCTTCTCGAACCCGTTCGTGTCCGCGTAGCGCGCCAGGTCCAGCCAACGCCGCGCCCAACGCTCGCCGTAATGCGGCGACGCCAGCAGGCGGTCCACCACCCGCGCGTAAGCCTCCGGGTCAGGGGCGGGATCCCGCGCAAAGGCGTCGGCCTCCTCCGGGGTGGGCGGCAGGCCGATCAGATCAAGCGACACCCGCCGGATCAAGCGGTGACGGTCCGCGGGTGGGGAAGGCGCCAGCCCTTCCGCCTCAAGCCGCGCCAGGATGAAATGATCCAGCGGACTGCGCGGCCACTCGATCTGCCGCACCGCGGGCGGCTCCACTTGCTTCGGCGGCAGAAACGCCCAGTGCGGTTGATAGGGCGCGCCTGCGGCAACCCAGCGGCGGAGCACGTCCTTCTGCGCGTCGGTGAGGGGACGCTTGGTGGCTGGGGGCGGCATCAGGTCGTCTTCGTCCTCGGTGTACAGGCGCTTGACAAGCTCGCTGGCGTCGGGACTACCGGGCACGATGGCGGGCTTCCCGGAACGCAGGGGTGCGAGCGCGGCATCGCGTTGGTCCAGGCGCAGACCAGCCTTGCGCGCCTGCTCATCGGGCCCGTGACATTTGAAACAGTGCTGGGAGAGCACAGGCCGGACGTCGCGCAGGAAATCCGGCGCGTCGGCGCGGGCGGACCCGACGAGCCCGAGCCCCAGGGCCAGGGCGAAGGATCCCCGACCGCTCCGGACGCGTGCCGGGCGGCCCTGGGCGACGAAAGCGTTGAGAAGGTGACGAATGATGGCGGTAAGCGTAGCTTCCCGGCCCGCAACGTCAATCGTTACGCAAAGCGGCGGTGAACCGCACGCACTCCAGACGCTGCCGCGCGCTTCCCAGCACCGGGTGTGTGCGAAGCGTTTGGAGTGCGCTGACTTCCAGCAGCGCTCTTCGTCTCCCCGCGTGCCCTACTCAGACGGACACCGGCACCGTCTCGTCAATCGCCAGGAAATGCAGCCAGGCACCGGTCACGGGCCGGGCAAACAGCCGGCTCAGGGCCAGGGCGTACAGCCGGAGTTGCGGCGTGTACGCGTGCACCTTCTCCCCCACCGACGTCCGCGTGACCTGATCAGTCTTGAAATCCAGGATCTCGATCGAGTCGGGCGTCACCACGGCCAGATCCACCACGCCCTGCACGACCACGAACTCCTCGGCACCCAACCCCGGCGTGCACGGCAGCCCCAGCGCCGCGAAGTCCGCCGGCGCAAGTCGCACCGTGAACTCGAGTTCCCGACGCACCTGCCCGGCCCCCGCCCGCAAGCGCTGACCCAATTCGGACTGACCAAACGCCGTCAGCGCATCCAGATCCAGCGCCCCGGCCTCCGCCGCACTGAGCCGTCCCGCCTGCCGAAGCCGCTCGACTTCCGCCTCGACCGCCGCACGGCTGCCGAGAGCATCGAGGGCCACGAACTCGAAGAACCGATGGTGCGCCACGCCCCGCTCGGCACCGGTCAGGGATACCGGTTCCGCGTCCTTCCCACCGGGAACTGCGGATCCCGCGGGTAGTGGCTCGGTGCTTCGTGCTGGCTCGCTGGCTGGGGCCGGTTCGGTGGGAGGCGCAGCCTCGGTGTGTGGTGCAGGCTTCCAGCCTGCCGCGTCCCTTTCCAGGCTCGCCAATGGCGTCCCCGACGGGCCTGGTTCCTCACGTGTCCCGACAAACGCTCGCACCGCGATGGGGGGGCGAAACCAATGAGCGGCCTCTTCGTCCTCGAGCGCCCGGCGGCGCAGACCGGTCACCGACGCCTTGGCCGGTTCGAGGGTCGCCGCCTCGTGGGGGTAGGTCCAGGGCACTTCGTCGGCTGCTGCAGGCTGGAAGCCTGCACCACAACCACCAGGCACAACTGGCACGACTGGGTCGCCGCTCGGCTCCAGGACGGACTCGGTGGTAGCGGCGTCCCCAACCTGTTCGACCACCCGCCAGTCCAGCAACGTCCCCTGTCCTTCGCCGACCTCGAGCCAATCGGGGCGGCCGGTCAACCGCGGGAGCAACGGCCCGAGCCAGTCGAGGCACGACGACGCAGCCAGCAACCGCCCCATGCCGACCGGCTCGTGAAGAGGCTCAGCCCGGGTCCAATCACCTTCAGCCCGGGAACGGGACGTGGTCCCCACCAACACCAGCTTCTCGCAGGCGCGGGTCGTGGCCACATAGAGTAGCCGAAGTTCCTCGCCCAACGCCTCGTGTCGGCCCCGGCGGGCGGCGAGCCAGTGAGGCAGGCTGGGGTAGCTGCGCTGTCGACCGGGCGGCTTCACGAGCGGGGCCAGCCCGTAACATTCGTCCAGCACGATGCCCGCGCTCAGTTCGCGCAGGTTGAACGCCTTGCCCAAATCGGCCACAACCACCACCGGAAACTCGAGCCCCTTGCTCTGATGCACGCTCATCAGCCGCACGACGTCCTGCTCCTCCGCCGGCGCCGGCTCGGGATCGAACTCGACCGCGCGCTGCGCCTCGATGAATCGCAGGAACCGGAACAGGCCCTGGCGCTGAAGCCGGTCGAAATCGCGGGTCAAGGCGAGCAACCGCTGGAGGTTCGCCACCCGCTGCGCACCGCGCGGCTGGGCCAGCAGTTGCTCCTCGTAACCGGTCTCGTCGAGCACGGTCTCGAGACAGTGCGAGAGCGAGTCGAGCCGCGCCATCTCGCGCCACCGACCAAAGCGTTCGAGGAACCGATCCACCTTCGGCCAGGCCGAAGCACGGGCCGCGGCTACGGGATCCGTCGGGTCGGACGGCTCCGCGCCGGGCGCGGCCTGATGGTGAAAGGCCGCCAGGGCAGTCCAATAGGCCTCGGTCCGCGCCGTCAACCGGATCACGGCGAGCTCGTTCACGGTCAACCCCACCAGCGGCGAGCGCAGGACGGCGAGGGCGGGGAGGTCCTGGAGCGGGTTGTCGAGCAACTCGAGCAGGCTCAGCAGATCGCTGACCTCGAGCGCCTGGTATAGCCCGGTGCGCCGCGCCGCCAGCGGGATGCCCGCAGCGGCGAACACCTTCGCGTAAACCTCCGCCTTGCCACTCGGGGCGCGGAGCAGCACCACCATGTCCCGCCAATCGACCGGGCGCCGTTGGCCGCGAGGCTCGTCCCACACCTGGAACGGGAGTGCCTTCAGCGCCCGCAACCGTTCGGCCACCAGCGCTGCTTCCTGCTCGGCGTCGCTGCGCTCATCGCCTTCGACCTCGTCCCCGGCCTCTTCGTCGCCACCCGCCTCGTTGGCCCGGCCGGTGCCCGCCGGTCGCCGTGTCTTGAGTCGCAACAGCAGCTCGACGGCCGCCCCCCCGCCCGGCTCGCCGGTGGGAGCCGATTCGCGCTGGCCCGCGCACAAACGGGCGTCTTCGTCGTAAGCCACCCCACCCACGGCGGGCTGCATCAAGGGCGTAAACAGGTCGTTGACGAACTCGAGCACCGGCGGTCGCGACCGGAAGTTTTCGTTCAGGGCGATCACCGTGCCGTGGGTCGGGTCGGCCCGCCACGCGGCGGCGTAATCCTGGAAGATGCGGGGATTGGCGAGGCGAAAGCGGTAGATGCTTTGCTTGACGTCGCCGACCAGGAACCGGTTGGCCGCGGGGCCGTCCCGGCTGAGGGCGCGCAGGATGCAGTCCTGGGCGGCGTTGATGTCCTGGTACTCGTCCACGAAGAGGAGGTCGAGCCGCTGCTGCCACTGACGGGCGAGCGCGGTCGGTTCGCCGTGCGCACTGTTCCAGAGCAACTGCAGGGCAAACTGCTCGAGGTCGTGGAAATCGAGGGCGGCCAGCTCGCGTTTGGCAGTGGCGAAAGCCGCGGCGAACTCCTGGACCAACGCCAACAAGGCCGTCAGCGGCGGCCGCACCCAGTTCCAATCCTCGACCAACGGATCCTGATCGCCCGGCGCCGAGGCGATCGATTCGAGGAAGGCGGCGTCCTGGAAGAGCCGGTCGAGGGGCTTGCGCCAGCTCGTCTTCTTGCCCTTGGGCCAGTTGTCATCCAGACCGGACAACATCTCGAGGGCGGAGGCGAGTTGCGCCCGGGTGGGATGGGGAGGCAACGCCTCGAGCATCGTGCGGCACTGTTCGGCGCGCTCGTTGTCCGCGGACACGGCCGCGAGGGTCTCGAGCCACTCGGAGCGCCAGGCCGCCGCCCCTTCTTCGAGCCAGGCCAGCCACGATCGCGGTTCGGGTTCAGCAAAGGCCTCGAGCTGGGCGCGCAGCCAACCCGCCGGATCGGGCAGGGTTTGGGTGTAAGCGTGAACACGCCCCACCAATGCCCGGAGCCGATCATCCCGACCGCTGCCCTGGGTCAGGACCAGGTCTTGAACCGCCTGATCGGTTTCGGACGCGCCGGCGTAATGGCGTTCGAGCAGGTCGTCCAGCGTGCGGGCGGCGAGGATGGCGCTCTGCGATTCATCAAGGACCACGAGCTGGGGATCCAGATCGAGCTCGGCGAAGTGCTCGCGCACCAGTTGCAGACAGAACCCGTGCAGGGTCCCGATGCGGGCGCTGTCCGCCAACGCCAGTTGCTCGGCACGACGGAGATCCTCGGGATGGGCCGCCACCTCGGCTTCGAGGCGTTGGCGGATGCGATGGCGGCACTCGGAGGCGGCGGCCTCGGTGAACGTGACCACCAAGACCGCCTCGAGCGAGACGGGGTCAGCCGGATCGAGCAACCGCTCGAGACAACGCTCGACGAGCGTCCGGGTCTTGCCCGTGCCCGCCCCGGCGATGACCAGCAGGTTGCCCCGTGTCTCGACGGCAAGCCGTTGGCTAGCGGTAAGGCCCATACGACGATGCCGCTCCGCACGGCTTGTCGCCACACGGTTGGTCTAGGAAGCACCACTCCCGGGTGATTCCCCAGAACGCCCCCGTCTGCGGAACTCGCAGACTTCCAAGACCCTGATCGGTCCGCCGCGTCAACTCCGCCGTGCCGAGACTCACCTGCTCAGCCGAGTGCTGCGCTCCGCCATCCAGTAGACATCGCGACTGCCCGGATGCGGCACGTTCAGCGAGAGACCGGCCCTGATGGGCGGTGAGGTTCTTGGGTCGATCCACTTGTGGATCTCAGAGTGACCGTCGGCGAAGGCGAACCCAGCGGCACCGCTATGGTAACTCGCCGGGTAGTCCACCATGACGGCATTCTGAATGTTCAAGTAGGCCTCCATGTTCACGACGAAGAAGCCGTCGTTAATGCTGTCTTCTCGCTCATCCAGGAGCACGAACGACATCGTCGGGCCAGGATCGTTCATGTCCGAGGTCTTGGTGAAGACCCTCCAGCTCTTGCCCTGCGCCCAGCCCCCATCCAATCCCGCCCCATCGGCCGGGTTACGCCCACCGGTCCAGATGTTCATCGACATGCTGCGAACCCGCGGGACGCGTTGTCCCTGAGGGTTTCGTGCCATGCTCTTGTCCGCCGGGCAGTGCCAGATGGCGACGCTCCCACCGGTGTAGGGGTTCAGCGGACTCTGCAGGATGTAGTTGGTGTCCCAGTTCCCCCGTGCGGCTGGGTTGGACAGATCCAAGTCGCCCTGCACCCAGGCGCCGTCACTCGTGTTCGGGTCACGTTCGGTGGCGTAAGCGTACGGGATCGAATCACGGTTATCCCCCGCGTACATCTGCCAACCCAGCATCAGTTGCTTTGTGTTGTTCATGCACATCACACCGGTGGCCTTACTCTTCGCCCGAGCCAGCGCCGGGAGGAGCATGCCCGCCAGGATGGCGATGATCGCGATCACCACGAGCAGTTCAATCAGCGTGAAACCGCCGCGCCGAGTTCGAGGGGCGCAACCCGGGGTGCGAGGGGTCAAAGGAATGCGCATAACGGTCGTCATTTTCATTCCAGCCAGGGATCGTTCGCGATCCACGGGGCGGAAATTAGCGCCGATCCCGGGGGACAACAAGGGCGAAACCCGTTGGCGGGGGGCGTGCTTCCGAATGCACAGCCGTTGGGAAGCTCCAAGGTCAAAGGTCAAAGCTCAAGGGAAGCTCCAAGCGCGAAGGTCAAAGCGCGAGGGAAGCTCAAAGGTCAAAGCTCAAAGTTCAAGGGAAGCTCCAGGTGCAAAGTCCAAAGCGCGAGGGAAGCTCAAAGGTCAAAGCTCAAAGCTCAAGGGAAGCTCTTTCTGCACCCTGGCTCATGTGGACAGAGGCGTTCAGATTAACGC
>JABTUJ010000072.1 GCA_015075445.1 Verrucomicrobiales bacterium | reverse complement strand
CTTTCCGCCTCGGGCGGCTCCGGGGCGGCGGTTCGCCTTGACCGAGTGGTTTCGGTTCCCCGGCGCCCTTCAGCCGTCCCGGCTGGCAGTTCGAATGGCCTCGATGGTCTCGCGCAGCGCATCGGCGAGCTCATCGAATCGGTCGGCAACCTCCGCGGCGGTGAGGTTACGCGAAAGCGCGCTTGGGAGACTGGCGTGCGGCGACACAGTCTGGAAGATCGAGCAGACCGTGCGCACGAACCCCGTGCTGATCGCCACGGGCAGGTCGAGTCGCAGCAACTGGTTCTGTAGCCAGCCCGTGTAGATCTCTCCGCGGGTATTGAGAACCAGGAGGGTGAGTTCCCTGCCTGAACCTCCGGGGTCAGTCAGGCGCAGGGAGACGCTGCTGGAGCGCCAGGTCCGGCCCAGCCCCAGCTCGTCGGCCAACCGGAGCATTCGTTCGTACAGCGCCCGCGTGCAGGCGTCGGGCAGGGCCCCGAAGAACTCCGCCGCGGACAGGGTACGCCGCTGCGGGTTCCCGGGGGCGTCCGATGCCGGCGCCTCCGTTACCACCGAGACACTTGCCGGTCCCGTCGTCTCGACCCGCACCACGGCTCTTACGATCTCGGTGGTCTTGGCCACCAGAGAAGGGAGGAGGACCTGGCCTTCGAACCAGGCCGGGTTCTCGTAGATGCCAAGCTCGACGAGACCGAAGGTGAAGTGCCGCTGGGGATGCTCATGCAGGCACTCCACCATCCGCTCCACGCCTTCGCGAATGCCGTCCCCCACGATGAGGAGCAGGAAGCGCCCGTTCCGGAGACTCTTTTGCACGGCATCGACAAAGTCGCGCTCCGCGAGGACCTCCTCGGGGCATCGCCGTGCCATGTAACGGTGTAGCGATTCCCCCGGCGCGAGAGGCGAGTCTTGCGACTCACGGGCCGCCCGTTCGAGGTTCCCGTAGGACCAGGATCCCATGGCGACGGCATAGTCCAGGATCTGGCCGACCACTTCCCTCACCGACTCTGGATTGCGCCAGAGTTTGGTCTCCACCAGGACCGGCCGGCCCCCGGCCGAAAGAAACAGGTTGTCAATCCCCGCCAGTTCCCGCCCCAAAGAGGCCAGGGGGGCGAAGGCTGGGTCGATCTCCTCGACGGGCAGGAGGGCGGGACTCTTGTTGAGCGCGTCCTGCAGGAAGTCCTCGCCAACCCGCCGATCCGCATATTCGACTCGGTACAGCGGCAGGTGCGTGCCGTCGGCACGAACCGCGCAGGGGCTCAACGTACGTCTCATCGTCGCAGGCTCGCGCAAGGGCCATCGGGCCCTTCAGCCGGATGACCTAATCATGTGGCAAGCGGGCCTGATGGTCCAGAGGCCCCGGGCCAACGTCAAGAGCGTTGCCGGACGAATCGCCACCGGCCCCGTCGACGCCGCGCCCTCGAAGCTTCGTGCTTTGCCCCGTTCCCATCTTGTCCTTCGGATTCAAGCTGGGATTCGCGCCCCCTGGGACCGATCGAGCCCTCGCGTTCGAGGAGCATTTCGGTGACCCTGGACTCCCCGAACCCGGGACTGGACTTCGGCCGCGTCACAACGCAGTCTGGTCGTGCCGGTCCCGCCTCGACCCGGCCTGTGAGTTCGCCGGGGTGCCAAAAGTTGTGAATCAGAAGAAGATCCTCCTTACCAGCGTGTGTCGGCCCTTGGGACCGAAGCACGGGGACGCTCCCTCCGTCGGCTATGAACTGCTCTACCGCCAGGTGACCCGGGCGCAGGGCCTGTTCAGCCCGCGCACGGTCAACATCCACTTCTCCCTCGAGTACATTGCCGAGAATCTCGAGGCCCCCACGGTGGTGTTGCAGTACCCGTCCAAACGCGAGCTGATCCGCGAGCTCCGCAAGGGCTACGACTACATCGGCATCTCCTTTCTCATGGCGGTGATGCACAAGATGAGGGAGGTGGTGGCGCTGGTGCGGCGTTATGCGCCGCAGACCAAGATCGTCCTGGGCGGCTACGGCACCGTCCTCAAGGACGAGGTCCTCAAGCCCTACGCCGACTTCATCTGCCGCGAGGAGGGCGTGGGCTTCTTCCGCCGGCTCCTGGGCGAACCCGAGCTCCCCAAACCCTACCGCCACCCGCTCCTGGTGAGCTGGCTCCGGGTGTTTGGCTGGAAGGTGTCGGGCACCGGCAAGATCCTGGCCGGCCTGGGCTGCCCCAACGGCTGCGACTTCTGTTGCACCTCGCATTTCTTCTCGCGCAAGCACATTCCCCTGCTGCCGCGGGGCCAGGACATCTACGATGTGATCGAGCGGTACCTGGATCAGGATCCGCGGCTCGTGTTCCTGATCATCGACGAGGATTTCCTGCTCAACAAGAAACGCGCGATGGAGTTTCGCGACTGCGTGCTGCGCGGCGGCCGGACGCCATCGATCTTCGCTTTCTCGAGCGTCAAGGCGATCAGCCAGTACACGGTCGAGGAGATCCTCGAGATGGGGATCGACGGTTTCTGGGTCGGATACGAAGGCACGCGTTCGAACTACGCCAAGCAGCAGGGGCGGCCCATGGCGGAGATTCTCACCGACTTCCGCGCGCACGGGATCACGGTCCTCACGTCCATGATCGTGGGGTTCGACTACCAGAACCGGGAGGTCGTGGCCCGGGAACTCGAAGAACTCCTGCAGTTCAAGCCGGACCTGGCCCAGTTCCTCATCTACGGGCCCGTGCCGGGGACCCCCTTCCACGAGCGCATCCTGCGCGAGAACCTCCTGCAGGACGTCTATACCAGCGACAAGGATCTGTTCTACCGCCGGGCGGACGGCTTCCGCACGATGATCAAGCACCCGACGCTGTCGGCGGCCGAGGTTGAGGACCTGCAGCGGTGGTGTTTCGAGCAGGATTTCCAACGGCTTGGCCCCAGCATCTACCGGGTGCTCGAGACGCGGTTGCTCGGCTACCAGACCCTGCGCGATTCCCCGAATCCGCGGCTGCGCGACAAGGCCGCGTACTACGCCCGCGAGCTGCGGGCTGCCTACGCGGCGTTCCTGGCCGGCCGCTGGCTCGGTCCCAACGCCACGGTGCGCGCCTGGATCAAGGACCTCGAGCGACGCATCCACGCCACCTTGGGGCCCCCCACCCTCGCCGAACGCGGTCAATCGGTCGCCGCCGTGGCCGCCGCGCTCTGGACCGGCCTGACCCTCAAGCTGGACCTCTTCCAGCACCCGCGCCTGATCCGCACGACGTATCGCATGCCGGATCAACGCTGGAATGCGTTCGAGCTTTGGGAGGAATTCCAGCGCAAGGTCTCCTTTCCCAATCTCTCGGTCCGCGTCGAACTGCAGCACGCCACCCAGCAGGTGTGGCTCCGCCTCGAAGGCGTCCTTTCGGGAGCCGACGCGGAAGGGCTCGGCCAGCGCCTCCACGACTCGCTCGCCCGCAGCCGGAACCACCTGATCCTGGACCTCAAGCGGCTCCATTGGGACAAGGTGGACAACCTCGCCCCGCTGCGGGACAAGCTCGTGGCCTACCGGGACCGCGTCCGGCTGGTCCTGCCCAAGCTCTCGGCCGCCCATCCCGAGTGGCTCCTTTTGGCCGGCCTGTTCCAGCACTATCGCGGGTGAACCTAGACCGGTCTGGCGCGTCGCCCGGCCTGGAAATCTCCTACCCGCTGTAGGCGCCGACGTGAGGAGGCGTTCGCAGCGTAGGCGCCTGACGTGAGGGAGGCGAAGGATACTTGGAAGCCTCCAACGCCTCACGTCGGCGCCTACAACGCGTAAGCGATCACCAGGCGAGAGCGGCCGTTTCACTCGTGGGCGGCCGGTAGGGCTGCCAGCAGGGGCGCGAGAACCGTGGAACCGGCGGGTGGCTCTGCCGCGCGACGGACCGGTTGTCCGGTTCAGTTGAGCCCAAACGCGAACTCCTGTTCGGCGAGGACCGGGACGGGGGAACCGTTCTTGAGCGCCGGCTTGTACTTCCACTGCCCGATGGTCTGAAGCGCAATCGCCGCAAGTTCCGGTGGGGGAGACCCGAGGATCCGCGGATGGCTTACGGAACCATCTGCTTCAACCGTGAACTGGACCGTGACCCTGCCAGTGACCCCGCGTTTCCACAGGCTGCGCGGATAGTCAGGGGGTCGATACGACACGAGCCGGGGGCGGCTGTCGAAACTGGAAGGGTGACTTACCACCACCCCCGAATGGTTGCGGTCCGGGCCGCTGTGCCCCCCTGGCGTGGCGCCGCTGCCAACCTGCTTTTCGGGCGGGGTGGTAACACAGGCGGACAGCAGGAGGACCGGCAGGAGGAACGCTATCGACGCATTCATGAAGGCTGAGTCTGGCGCGAACTGACGCGGACGACCAGTCTTCTGCTGACGTATCAGAACGGCCCTCGCGGACGCCGCGGCTGGCGGGGAGTCGCCGGCCCGGGATGCGCCCCACTCTCCCCCTGCGGGCAGTGAGGATCGATGCCCCGCCCTGATTCCACTGGGCATCCTTGGCCCCCCTCGCTAAGCTCGCCGCCGTTTTTCGGGAGCCTCCCGGTCACCCCCCACAACCTGGGTGAAGCGCGCGCTCCCGGTTGCCTCATCCATGCCTGGCTTTGAAGTGTTCGGCGCCGAGGAACGCGCCGAAGTGGCGGACGTCCTCGATTCCGGCGTCCTCATGCGTTACGGCTTCGACGCGGCCCGGAAGGGCCGGTGGAAGGCCCGCGAACTGGAAGCGGCCCTGGCCACGCGCCTCGGCACCCACCATGTCCACGTGTGCTCGAGCGGCACGGCCGCTGTCTTCACCGCCCTGGCGGCTGCCGGCGTCGGGGCCGGCGACGAAGTCATCGTCCCGCCCTTCACCTTCGTGGCCGACATCGAAGCCGTGCTGTGGCTGGGCGCTGTCCCGGTTTTCGCGGAAGTGGACGCGACCCTCTGCCTCGACCCACATGCCGTCGAGGCCGCTCTATCGCCTCGCACCAAGGCGGTTCTTGTGGTGCACATGTGCGGCGCGATGCCGAAGCTGGCCGAACTGGTGGCGGTCTGCCAGAAGCGCGGCGTGCCGCTGATCGAGGACGCCGCGCAGGCCATGGGTGCTTCCTACCGTGGCCGCGCCCTGGGCACCTTCGGCCTCGCCGGGAGTTTCTCCTTCGACTACGTCAAGACCATCACCTGCGCCGAAGGCGGTGCCGTCGTCACCGATGACCCGGCGCTCCACGACCGCGTCCAGGCGTTCACCGACCACGGCCATGACCACCGGGGGGCCGATCGCGGCGCCGATCAACACCCCATCATTGGCCTCAACTTCCGCCTCAGCGAACTCCACGCCGCCGTCGGGCTCGCCCAACTGCGCAAGCTGGACCTCATCCTCGAACGTCAGCGCGCCCATAAACGCTTCCTGAAAGACGGGCTCGCCGATCTGCCCCGCGTCACCTTCCGCGAACTGCCCGATCCCGACGGTGACTCGGCCACCTTCCTCAGCTTCTTCCTGCCGTCGGAGGCCGAGGCTCGGCAGGCCGCCCGCGATCTCGCGGCCCGGGGTGTGGACGGCTGCTTCTACTGGTACGACAACAACTGGCATTACCATCGCCAGTGGCAGCACTTCAAAGACCTGGTCAGCCCCGCGCTGCTGGCCGTGAAGCGGGCGGGCTGGCTGGAGCATCTTCACGCCATCCACGTCCCGCAATCCGACGCCCTCCTGGGCCGCACGCTCTGTCTCCTCATCAAAGTGAACTGGACCCCGGATCAACTCGCCCAGCGTCTCAACCACCTCCGCGCCGTCCTCGCCTGATCCTACCCCAGCCATGAGCTCTGTCCCTCCATTCGTTGCCTCTTGCTCGTTGGACGTTGAACGTTGGACGTTGAACGTTGGACGTTGAACGTTGCGAGCGACCATTGAACTTCCAACTTCGCCCTTCGCCCTTCGCCCTGCGCCCGCGCTAGCCGCCTTCGCCCGCTGGCCGTATCCGCCCTTCCCCTTCGCCCTTCGCCCTTCCCCCCGCCCTCTGCGTCATCGTCCCCGCCCGTGTGGCGTCCATTCCCAAGGCTGCTTCACGAGGTCGCGGCAGCCGTGATCCCACTGGACTGCCGAGCGCATTCGCACCGGGCACCGAGTTCCCTCACTTCGCCGTCGATAACGAGGAACTCGCCGCCCTCCCTACGGAACGCGGGCTACCGCCCTCGCGTGACGGACCGGACCACCCCTGTGGCACCGACCATCGCTGAGGCCAACCGCCACATCGGCGCCCGGTACGTCATCAATGTCCAGGCCGACAGACCGCTCGTCACCGGCGCTCAGATCGGCAACTCGCCGGGCTTTCGCGCAGCGCAGGTCGGAACGCCAGCGCCCTGGGCACCCCCCTCAAGTACGAGCGCGATTATCTCAATCCGAATCACGTCAAGTGTGTCTGCGACGCTCAGGGCCGTGCCCTCTACTTCTCCCGCGCCCCCATCCCCCACTTCCGCGATTCGCACGGCGCCTTTGACGCTGCCGCCGCCGCGGCCGTCCCGGTCCTGATTCATCTCGGGCTTTACGCCTATCGCGCCGAAGCCCTCGAACGCTTCGCGCAGTCCCCCCCCGGCAAACTCGAACAGATCGAAAAGCTAGAAATGCTGCGCGTCCTCGAAGCCGGCGGCCGCATCCAGGTGGGCGTCACCCACGACGCGCTCATCGAGATCGACACGCCCCAGCAGGCCGCCGAGTTCGAGGCGGTCGTCAAGGAACACTTCCGGCCCCCGTCCTGAACGGCCATGTACAAGAACCTCCGCGTTGTTCCCCAACTCATCTTCGGTCGCGGCGCCCTCGCGCAACTCGGCGACGTCCTGTCCAAACGGCGCACCGACTCCGGTTCGCCCGTCGTGTTTCTCATCGACGACGTCCACGAGACCAAGCCCTGGGTCCGGACCCTGCCCGTGCGGGCCAATGACCTGATCATCTTCGTCAGCGCCGAGCACGAACCGAAGACCCGTTACGTGGACGAACTGACGGCTCGGGTCCGGGACTTCTCGAACCGCCTGCCGGATGCCCTCATCGGGATCGGCGGCGGGACCACCATGGACCTTGCCAAGGCGGTCTCGCTCATGCTCACCAACCCGGGCTCCGCCGCCGACTACCAGGGCTGGGATCTGGTCAAGTACCCCGGCATCTACAAGATCGGCATCCCGACCCTCGCCGGCACCGGCGCGGAGGTTTCCCGCACCACGGTCCTCACCGGCCCCGTCCGCAAGCTGGGCATCAATTCCGACTACACGCCCTTCGACCAGATCCTGATGGACGCCGACCTCGTCGCCGACGCCCCGCGCGACCAGCGGTTCTACACGGCGATGGACAGCTACATCCATGCGGCCGAGTCCCTCCGCGGCACGTTCATCAACGAGTTCGCCCGCGGCTTTGCTGAGAAGTCGCAGGACCTCTGTCGCGAGGTCTTCCTGGGGCAACTCCCCGACCGCGTTGCCGACGAGAAGCTCATGGTCGCCAGCTACCTCGGCGGCCTGAGCATCGCCTACTCCCAGGTCGGGGTCTGCCACGCCCTCAGCTACGGCCTTTCCTTCGTCCTCGGCACCCGCCACGGCGTCGGCAACTGCGTCGTCTTCGACCAGATCGAGGAGTTCTATCCCGACGACGTCCGCGAGTTCCGCCAGATGGTTGCCCGCCACAATATTCCGTTGCCGCGTGATCTCTGTGCCCAGCTCACCGACGCCCAACTGGACGAAATGGTCCGTGTCGCCCTCAGCCTCGGACCGCTTTGGGAAAATGCCCTGGGCCCGGACTGGCAACAGCAGATGACCCCGGCCCGCTGCCGCGAGCTCTATCGCCGCATGTAGCCCCGCCCCGGGTATTTCGTACCCACTGTAGGGGCCGACGTGAGGAGGCGTTGTCGCTCAGGGGTATTGCCACTTCGCCTCCTCACGTCGGCGCCTACGGTCGGTCGCGGCTTTCTGCGGAGCTTGACCGTTTCCTTGGCGCATCGCTGATGCTCACGATGTGCAGAGCGTCCACGGTGTGGGTCGAGTCGTGGCGGTCGACAATCGAAACCACGCTCTTGCCAACCGCGATGAAATCCCGGTGCGGGATCGTAAAACTGCGTCCGTCGGACAGGTGAATGACGAACGGGGCGAACGGTCCCTCGAGTCGGTCTCGGATCGGCTTGAGATTCAACATGCCGGGACTGTGGCTTGGCGGGGGCAGAAAGCAACATCATCGCCCCGGCTTCGCCTCCGGCCGCTTCCGGCGTTAACCCGTCGCCTACCCGCACGCCACGGCGTCCCCCTCGCGCCTGTTGGCCCGGATTTGTCCCCTTGAGCAAATCCAAGAGAGCCACGCCACTTCCCTCATCCCCG
>JABTUJ010000071.1 GCA_015075445.1 Verrucomicrobiales bacterium | reverse complement strand
ACGGGAAGCGCCCGCCTCACGGAAGCGTGGGGCCGATTCACACGATGGCCTCGCATCAACGGAACCCGCCCCGCGTGTCGGCTGGCGCGGCGCACACGAGCCCGATCACCGTCAGCAGATGATCCGGGTTGACCGGCTTGGCGAGGTAGTCATCGCACCCGGCGTCAAGGCACTTCTGGCGATCGCCCGTCATGGCATGAGCGGTCAGACCCACGATGGGGCGGTCATAGCCCGCCTGTCGGAGGCGTTGGGTCGCTTCATAACCGTCGATCACGGCCATCTGCATGTCCATGAGAAGCGCGTCATATGGATGGCCCGCGTGCAGAGCCGCCAGCGCCATGTCCACGGCCTGACCTCCGTCCGAGGCCACGTCCACGCGATGACCCGCCCGAGCAAGCAGGTGACGGATGAGCCGCTGGTTGTCAGGTCCGTCCTCGGCCAGCAGAAGGCGCCGTCCGGGTGACGCGGCCATCGCCTTCGATGACGCCCGGGTCTCAGTCGGGGTGGCGGGGTCGGCCTCGTGGATGACGGGGTTCTCGATCCAGTGTGTTTCGGGCATGGCGTGCAGCGACGCGCGGACGGTGAAGGTGCTCCCCCTGCCAGGCGTGGATTCGACGGTGATGGAGCCGCCCAGCATGGTCGCCAGGCGTCGGCAGATGGACAGCCCAAGCCCCGTGCCGCCGAAGCGCCTGGTGGTGGTGTTGTCCGCCTGCTGGAATGGCACGAAAAGGCGCGGCAGGACGTCGGGGTCAATGCCAATGCCGGTGTCGATTACGTCAAACCGCAGCATCGGTGAGGCGGCCTCCTGCCTCTCCGCGCTCACGACGATCCGGATGCCGCCCCGCTCGGTGAACTTGATGGCGTTGCTGACGAGGTTGACCAGGATCTGCCGCAGCCGCGTGGGGTCGGTGCGGACCACGTCGGGGATGGCGCCGTCAAACTCGGCGCGCAGGTCGAGCGATTTGTTCGCGGCCCGGTTTCGCAGCAGGGTGACCACGTCGCGCACCACGCCGATCAGGTTGGTGGGCACCAGCTCCAGGGTCATGCGTCCCGCCTCGAGCTTGGAGATGTCGAGGATGTCGTTGATGATCTCCAGCAGTGCCTCCCCCCCGTGGCGCACCGCTTCGACCAGCTCCCGTTGCCGCCCATCCAACGGGGTGTCCAGCAGCAACCCGGTCATCCCGATGACGCTGTTCATCGGCGTCCGGATCTCGTGGCTCATGTTCGCGAGGAACTCGCTCTTCGCGAGGCTCGCCGTCTCGGCCCGCATCGCCATCTCCTGGCTCCGGGCCAGGGCAGCCTCGAGCTGCTTGTTGGCCTCCCGCTCGTCGCGCACCGCCCGCTCCGCCTCCTCGCGGGCCGCAATCATGCCGGTGACATCCACGAAGGATTCCACCCCGCCCGTGACCCGCCCTGCCTCATCCCGCAGGCACTCTGCGTTCTTGATCACCACCAACTCCCGCCCCTCCCGGGTCCGTAAACGCCCCTCCAGCCCTCGAATCTCCCCGGGGCCAGCCGGTTCGAAGACGGCGCAGTCCGCCGCGCACCCCCCCGGCGCGAGCAGGGCGCAGGAGCGACCCACGACTTCCTCCGCCGCATACCCCGTGATCTCACAGAAGGCGCGGTTCACCGCCGTGATCCGCTGGTCTGCGTCCACCGTGAAGATGGCGGCCGCCGCCGTGTCAACAAGGGTCCGCAGAAGCCCGTCCGGCACCGAATGCTGCCCCAGCCCCCCGGACACAGCCGTTCGGTCCCCGTTCCATTTCCCCCTCTGCGCAACAGAGTTCATCGACGCATGACCGGCCTCCGCTCGCTACCGCGACCCCGGTCCTCACCATTCGCCCCCAGGCTACACCGCGAGAGACAGGTCGCGCAAGCCATTTGGCCTCAGCGTGTTTGCTCACGCATCGACGCGTACGTTGCCCCCCGCCAAGGGCCGGAGTGCAGAGGGAAGAAGGAAGAATGCAGAAGGGGAATCCAGCCTGCTGCTTCCTCCCCGCAGAGGCCGCGAGATGCCAGGACACGCCACGCGCCGCGTGTCCCGCCGAGGGCAGCAGCCTCCGCACCGTCCGGCAGACCGTCCCTCCTGGGGCCGGGTTAGCCCCCCCCTGCCATCCTGGTACTTCCCGCCTGGAACTTCCCGCCTGGTACTTCCCGCCTGGAACTTCCCTTGAGCTTTGAATTTTGAATTTTGAGCTTTGATCCGGCTCCCGGTCGCCCCCGGCTACTTCTTCCGGACGTACTCGATCGTCAGCATCGGGGTCGCCTGTCCGTCCGCATCCACCACGTGCATCGTGAACGTCTGGCGGTCTGCATCCGGAAAGTGCGTGACGTTCTTGTACTTCACCGGCTTGCCGTCGGGACCCGGCCCCTCCCCGAACATCGTCAGCGTCTTCTTCTCCGCGTCCATCGTGCCCTCCAGCAGCAGCGGCCGCGGGCTCATCGAGTCCACCCACACGCTCACGTACTTCTTCTTCACCGGGTCGTACCCGTCGAACCCGCGCCCGTGGAACTTCATGCCGCCGAACTCCGCCCGGAAGTCACTGGCCAGCCACAGGCCGCCACACTCCATCTTCAACGTCATCGTGCCCTTCGAATCGCCCTCGGGCGACTTGACCGTGGCGATCCATTCGCCCTCATGCCGCTTGAGCGCCTCGTGCTCGGGCCCCGGCCCGGGCATCTCCTGCGCCAGGCCCACCCCACCGCCCGTCACCAGCACCGCCGCCACCCAACCCCAAACCGACCGTGACTTCCCCGCGAATCTTGTCGTCATAAACAGTTGAGTTGATGTGATTGATTAAGAACAGTTCGCGCGCACTCTCCCGGGACCCGTCCCCAAAGTCAAGCAGCCTCCTGGCGGCCCTGCCTCAAACCGACTTCCGTTCATTGGGAGGCGGCTGCCTTGCGGTGCAGGCAGTCTGGACTTGCGCGACCGGCGGGCGGGCGTTACTGGCATCGGGCATGACCTCTTATTCCGCAACTGCCGCCGTTCCGACCGGGCATGGCCCGAATCCCTGGGGGGCCTGCTATCGGCTCTCGAACGGGCTCGCCGCCGGTCTCATCGCGGGCCTGTTGAGCCTGTTCCCGGTCCAAGCGGCCGCGCCCCCTGCCCTGCCGGGCACAACGCCGCTCACTGGGGCCGCCGAGCGCGACCTGGCCGCCGACATGGTCCATGGCATCAGCCGGTATCTGGACCGCGAACGCGACGCCCTCCCGGGGCAACGGGCGGCCCGCGCGAAGACGTCGGCGGCGGAACCGCAGGCACAAGCCGCCGCCGCTCCCTCACCACCCGTGGGCAACCTCTGGTTGGACCGGCTGTTGGCGCAGGCCGGGACCAATCGCGCCCGGCTCCAACACATCCTGGGCATCCGCGATCCGCGCGAGCCCGTCCAGATGCGGTTGGTGGCCGCGGTGCCGGCGCCACCCACCGACGCAGCCGTGGCGACGCCGGGCGAGGTGGGGCGTGGCCCGGGCTATCGCATCCTGGCGGTGGCGTGGAATGTCTTTCGCGGTGTGGAAGGCGAAGGACTCCTGCTGGTGCCCGACCGCCCGCCTCGCGCGGATGTCATCGCGCTGCCGGACTGCGACTGGACGCCCGAACAACTGGTGGGCCTGCAGCCTGGCCTACCCGCCGAAGAGCAGTTCGCCCGCCGGTTGGCCGAACACGGGTGTCGCGTGCTGGTACCCGCGCTGATTGACCGGAGCGACCGCTTTGCCGGCAACCCCGGGGTGCGCCAGGTCAAGCACAGCCAGCGCGAAACCCTCTGGCGCGCGGCGTATCAGATGGGACGAACGCTTGCGGGTTACGAGATCCAGAAGGTCCTCGCGGCCGCGGACTGGCTCGAGGCCACGCGCCAGGGAAGCGCGGAACCGGGCAATCTGGCGGACTGGCTGCGGCTGCGGGCCACGGCTCCGGAGGGCCTGCAGAGCCTCGGACTGGTCGGCTACGGCGAGGGCGGCATGATCGCCCTGTACGCGGCCGCGCTTGACGAGCGTTTCCGCAGCACGGTCGTGAGTGGTTACTTCGGGCCACGGGAGCGGCTGGCCGACGAACCGATCTACCGGAACGTGTGGTCGCTCCTCCGCGACTTCGGCGATGCCGAGATCGCCCGACTCATCTTGCCGCGCGGCTTGTGGATCGAGTACGGCCGGTACCCGGAGGTCACGCACACCGACCAGCACGGGGGTGCGCCCGGCCGGCTCTGGCGCCCCACCGCGGCCGCCGTGCGGGCCGAGGTCGAACGCGCCCGGTTCGGCGACGGCCCGCCCGACTTCCTCGATGTTGGTGGGGACGCAGTGGGTGATTGGGCGACGCTGAAGCGGTTCTACCGGCAACTGCAACCGCACGGCGAGTCCCTGCCCCAGACGCCGGGCGAAGCGCCCCGCCCCGCCGCCGCCCTGCCGGATCCCGCCGCCCGCACGTTGCGTCAGTACCGCCAGATCCTCGAAGACACCCAGCACTTGATGCGCGAGGCCGAGTACACCCGGCGCGAGTTCTGGCGTCAGGCCGACTTCAAGACCGCAGCCGGGTTCACGAACTCCGCGGCCGGGTACCGGGATTACTTCGCCCGCGAGATCGTCGGTCCGATCCCGCCCGCCTCCCTGCCGCCGGCCCCCCGCAGTCGATGGCTGTACGAGACCAACGGCGTGCGGGGCTACGAGGTGGTGCTGGACGTGCACCCCGACGTCTTTGCCTACGGGATCCTGTGCGTGCCGGTGGCTGCGCTGCCGCACCCCGCCACAGGCCGGCCGGCGGGACGCCGCCCGGTTGTCGTCTGCCAACACGGTCTCGAAGGCCGGCCGCGCGACGTGGCCCACCCGGACGTCCAGAACAGCGCCTATCACCAGTATGCGTTCCGGCTGGCCGAACGCGGATTCGTCACGTTCTCGCCCCAGAACGCGTACCTCGGTGGGACCCGGTTCCGGCAGGTACTGCGTCAGGCGCAACCGCTCGGCCTGACGCTGTGGTCCTTCATCGTCCGGCAGCACGAAGTGATCACGGACTGGCTGGCGTCGCTCGACTATGTCGATCCGGAGCGCATCGCGTTCTACGGCCTGAGCTATGGCGGCAAGACGGCCATGCGGGTTCCGGTGCTGGTGGACCGTTACTGCCTCAGCATCTGTTCCGCGGACTACAACGAGTGGATCTGGAAGAACGTGTCCGCCCGCGCGCCGTACTCGTATCTGTGGACCATCGAATACGACATGCCGGAGTTCGATCTCGGCAACACCTTCAACTACGCCGAGCTGAGCTGGCTGATCTTCCCCCGGCCCTTCATGGTCGAGCGGGGTCACGACGACGGCGTGGCGCCCGACGAATGGGTGGCCTATGAGTTCGCCAAAACCCGCCGGCACTACGTGAAGCTCGGGTTCGGGGAGCGGGCCGCGATCGAGTTCTTCGACGGGCCCCACTCGATCCACGGCGTGGGCACGTTTGAGTTCCTCGCCCGGACGCTGGGCTGGCCCGCCGCCACGCCGCGCTAACTCACCGCCACCAGCGAAACACGCCGTCCCTGGTCGTCGCGCGTCGCCCCCATGGCGCGCGGGTCGGTGGTGAGGTGACCATCCACCAGAAACGCGTACCGATGATGGCCGTGGCGAAGTTCGGCCACGAGAAACCAGCCGCCGTCGGCCATCCGCTCCATGGGATGCGCGGTCGGGTTCCACTGATTGAAGTCGCCCACCAGACTGACGGACTCGGCCTGGGGGGCGTGGCACACGAAGTTGACGCCTCGCAGGTTGCGGTGGGCACTGTAGCGGTCGCGGTTCATCAGGGGTGGAAAATGCCCGGGGCAGCGGCGGGCTCAGGACAACAGGTTCTCGAGGAGGATGAGGGCGGCGCGGCGGACCTGCTCAGACTGGGTCTCGAGCCGGCGGTAGCGTTCGGCCCAGTCCGCCTGCTCGGCATGCAACTCGCGCCACACGCTCTTCAGGACGCGTTCGGTGCGTTCGACCTGCTGGACCGCGGAAGCGAAGGATTCGCGTCCCTCCTCCAGATCCGAGATGTTCCCCACGGAAAACCGCGTGATGCGCTTCCCGGTCTGGACCGCCCGCAGCAGCACGACCACCGTCTGCTCATAGGCATACCAGCGGCGGTGGAGCATCTCGCCCAGGAACGCATGGCGGATGGCAAAGAACTCGGAGCGTGGCCGCTCGGTGTACTGGCGGATCTCGCGCCCTTCGTTCGGGAACCAGTTGTACAGGAGCGCGAAGGTCCCATGCGTGTCGATCAACTGCTTCGGGTTGTTGTGGTCGGCCTCGATCTCCCCGACGCAGATGTCCTGCCCCAGTTCGATGCAGATCTCCGGCAGGTCATGCAAGCGACTCAACACCTCCTGTCCCACCGGGCTCCCGTAGTTGAAGTCGCCGGGGATCAGCCAGTAAACGTCGTCAGGCCCGCCCAACTCGTAAGCCCGGCCCAGCCCGGCGTACCACATCTGGCACGTGTCCACACACCAGGCGTCCAGCACGTCCGAGCACCGGGCCACGATGTCGCGGTGAAACGCTTCAAAGCGCGGCTTCCCCTGCAGGCTGGCGTGGGTCTTCCGGTCCAGGACTGTGATCGGCCGGGCGTACGTCTCCCGTTGCGCGTCCAGGCGGGCGACCAGTCCATAGAGCGTCTCGAGATCCCCGTAGTCCTCCGGCGGACGGAACGGATAAACGACCACGGGATGAATCAGGCGCTTGGCCCCTCCTGCGGCCGGCGGTCTGACCTTGGTGGCTTGGCTTTTTTTCACGGTGCAACTCTCCGGCACAACCGTCTGTCCCACCGACCCGAACACGACCATCCGCGCCCTGGCTCGCGTCCTCCGGGACGCGGACAGATACAAAAGCAAAACCGGGAACCGCCGGATGGCTGCCCCCGGTTCGGGAACTCACTGGAACTCAATAACGCTCGCGCCGGCCACCGCCGCCGCCGCCACCACCACCACCACCACCGCCGTAGTCTCGTCGGGGCCCGCGGCGGAAGCCGCCACCGCCACCCGGGGGTCGCTCTTCCTTGGGCCGGGCGATGTTCACGGTCAAGGCCCGGTTATCCAGCATGGCGCCGTTCAGGGCTTGAACGGCTTTCTCCGCCTCTTCCGCCGTACTCATGGTGACGAACCCGAACCCCCGCGGGCGACCGCTGACGCGGTCCACCATGAGGTTGGCCTCGACCACCACGCCATGCGCGGCAAAGGCATCGTGCAGGTCATTCTCGGTGACGTTGTAGGACAGATTGCCCACAAACAGTTTGTTGTTCATCCGTGCTGAGCTGTCGTTGGGGGCAGACCGCTGATTCCAGAATGTTCCCGACCGTCGGGTTTCAAATCATCACTGAACGCCGTTCAACTGAAGATTCACCATGCCGTGGAAGAGACAAGCTTGCCAAACGACGGTCCCAGATGCTGCGGATCAGCGGTCCGAAAGCAAGCCCGTTTTTCCCGCCCCGGTTGCGGCGGCTGCGGCGAGGGAACCGACAACCCCGGCCCGGCGCTTGCCTCCCGCCGGGGCCTTGGCTAGCGTCCGCCGCCGATGGCTGACTCCTACATCCAAGATCTCTTCGCCGAACGCATTGGCGGGCGGCAGTACGGCAAGTCGACCGCGATCTACAAGTTCGAGAAGATCAAGCGGGCCAAGCGCGCCGCGCTTGAAGCGCATCCGGGCGCGGAGATCATCGACATGGGCGTCGGTGAACCGGACGCCATGGCCTTCCCCGAGGTGGTGGCCCGGCTGTGCGAGGAGGCGCGCCGGCCGGAGAACCGCGGCTACGCCGACAATGGCGACGCCGCCCTCAAACAGGCCGCGGCCCGCTATCTCGAACAGGTCTGCGGCGTGCCAGGCATCAGCCCGGACACCGAGGTCATCCACTCCATCGGCAGTAAGGCGGCCCTCTCCATCCTGCCCGCCGCGCTGGTCAACCCCGGAGACGTCGTCCTGATGACCACCCCCGGCTACCCGGTCTTCGGCACCCACGCGATGTACTTCGGCGGCCAGGTCTACAACCTCCCGCTCACCGAGGACCGGCAGTTCCTCCCCGACCTCGACGCCGTCCCCCGCGAGGTTGTCGAGAAGGCCAAGGCGCTCGTCATCAATTACCCGAACAACCCCACCGGCGCCTCGGCCACCCCGGACTTCTTCGCCCGGGTGGTGCACTTCGCCCGCCAACATCGCCTCGTGGTGATCTCCGACGCCGCCTACGCCGCCCTGGTCTTCGAAGGACAGCCGCTCAGCTTTCTGGCCACGCCGGGCGCCAGGGAGGTCGGAGTCGAACTGCACTCGACCAGCAAGAGCTTCAACATGACCGGCTGGCGCTGCGGGTTCGTGGCCGGCAACGAGCGGCTCGTCCGGGCCTACGGCGACGTGAAGGACAACACGGATTCGGGCCAGTTTCTCGCCGTCCAGCACGCCGCGGCCTACGCCTTCGACCATCCCGAGATCACCCGGCAGATCGCCGCCAAGTACTCGCGCCGCATGGACGGCCTGGTCAGCACCCTCCGCGCCGCCGGCTTCGCTGCCCGTAAACCGCGCGGTTCCTTCTTCCTGTACGTCAAGGCCCCCACGGCCGTGCGCCTGGCCGACGGCACGGTCCTGCCGTTCCGCACAGCCGAGGAGGTTTCGCAATGGCTGATCTCCGACCGCTTGGTGTCCACCGTGCCGTGGGATGAGGCGGGCGCCTACCTGCGGTTCAGCGTGACCTTCATGGCGCGGGACGAAGCGGACGAGCAACGCGTGTTGGGTGAAGTGGCCCGCCGCTTCGGGCAGGTGAAGTTCGAATTTGGCGCGTGAGCGTCGTCGCTCTTCGCTGGCCCGGACGGCTGCCCCGGGCCGCGGCTCAAATCTGGTAATCGAAGGCGCCGGCGCGCTCGGTCTTCGAGAGCACCTTGACGCGCACTTCCTCTGCCAGGACCAGCGAGTTCGCGGGCACGCTGTGCGTCAGGAAGACGTTGGCGCCCACGGTGCTGCCCGCCCCCACCACCGTGTCCCCCCCCATGATCGTCGCCCCCGCGTAGATCGTGACGCGGTCGTGGATCGTGGGATGCCGTTTCTGCCCGCGCAATGCCTGGCCGCCCGAGAGCGAGCGGGCCACCAGGCCCACGCCCTGGTAGAGCCGCACGTGGGAGCCGATCTGCGTCGTCTCGCCCACCACCGTCCCGGTGCAGTGATCCACGAAGAAGTGCGAACCGATCTCCGCGCCGGGGTGCAAATCCAGGCCCGTTCGCCGGTGCGCCCACTCGGTCATGATGCGCGGGATCAACGCCACCTTGCGCAGGTAAAGCTGGTGGGCCATGCGCTGCACCGCGATCGCCTCCACGAACGGATACGCCACGATGACCTCGTCCTGGCTCAGGGCCGCAGGGTCGCCGCCATAGGCCGCCTGGACGTCCGTCTGCAACAACTCCCGCACCGCCGGCAGGGCCTCCACGAAGTGCATCGTCAACTCGCGCGCCAGCGCCGGCAGTTCGGCGCGACGGGTGGAAGCCGGCGGCGCGTACTCGAGGCTCTTGTACAGCTCACCCTCGAGACGCGGCACTACCGACTCGACCCGCTGCGTGGTGGTTTCGCGGATCGCGGACGACGGCAGCACGTGCTCGTCGAAAAAGCCGGGAAACAGCAGGCGCAGCAAATCGCTGGTGAGGGCGGCGATGACGCGCTGCGAGGGCAGGTTCTTGCCGTCCAGGTGATTGATGCCGCCCACCTGCGTATACGAGGCGAGGAGCGCATCCACCAACCGGTTGGCCGTCTCTTGCACGCGGCCAGTATCGGGCCGCGGCCGGGCAGGCGCAACGGTTCGTTGCACAACCCTCGGTCCGCACCCGCCGCGCCCCGGGCAGTGCCGTGGGAAGGAAGGAAGGAATGAGCGAAGCGTCCCTATCCATTTGGACCTGCCCTGGGGCCATGAACCGCGGTGGGTGCAGGCGGGACGCCGGCACCACGGGTTCATGAGGCACGTCCCTCAGCCTCATCCCCGATGTTCGCAATCAGCGGAGAATCCAGGACGGGGAGTCCCTCCACAAATTACGAACACGCCTCCTCACGTCGGCGCCCACAAGGGGTACGAGATTTCCAGGCTAAGGGGTTGGCAGGCGACCGCCCAACTGCTTGGATGGCGCCCACCGCGTCACTCCACTGCCCGACCCCCGCACCATGCTCCCAATCACCCACCATCTCCCGGCTGCCCTCCTCGCCACCACCCTCGCCTGGGCCGCTGCCCAACTCCCGGCCGCCGCCCTGCCGGCCTTGCGCGTCGCCGACAACCAGCGGTTCCTCGTCACCGCGGACGGCGCGCCGTTCTTCTGGCTGGGCGATACGGCGTGGGAGCTGTTCCACCGCCTGAACCGCGACGAGGCCGATCACTACCTTCGCAACCGCGCCGCGAAAGGCTTCACCGTCATCCAGGCCGTGGCCCTGGCCGAACTCGACGGCCTCGAGACCCCCAACGCCTACGGCCATCGCCCCCTCCTCGACCGCGATCCCACCCGACCGGACGTCAAGGAGGGTCCCGACAATGATTACTGGGACCATGTGGATTTCATCCTCCACCGCGCCGGTGAGCTCGGGCTCTATGTGGGTCTGCTGCCCACGTGGGGTGACAAGTGGCAAGCCACACGCGGGGGCAAAGGTCCGGTGATCTTCCACCCCGACAACGCGCGACGCTTTGGGGAGTGGCTGGGTCAACGCTACCGTGAGCACGCGATCATCTGGATCCTCGGCGGCGACCGCAATATCGAATCGGACCAGGACCGCGCCGTCATCGAAGCCATGGCCCACGGTCTCCGGGCCGGCGACGGCGGCCGCCACCTCCTCACCTATCATCCCCGTGGACCGGGCCGCTCTTCCGATTACTTCCACCAGGCCGATTGGCTGGATCTGAACATGAACCAGTCCTCCCACGGCGCGCGCGACCATGATAACGGCCTCCTCACCGCCCACGACTACGCCCTGGTTCCTCCCAAACCCACCCTCGACGGCGAGCCCCGCTATGAGCAGATCCCCGTCGCCTTCTACATGCAGGGAACCTCACGCGCCCTCCGCTTCGACGACTACGACGTGCGCCAGGCCGCGTACTGGTCCCTCCTCGCCGGGGCCTGCGGCCACACCTACGGTCACAACTCGATCTGGCAAATGTGGGCGCCCGGACGTGACCCCGTCATCCAGGCCGACATCCCCTGGCGCGAGGCCCTCGATCATCCCGGCGCCTTCCAGATGAGCCACCTGCGCCGGTTGTTCACTTCCCGTCCCTTCGCGCGGCTGACCCCGGACGAGGACTTCATCGTGGACGGGCCACGCACCGGCGGCGCCAAGATCCGGGGAGCCCGCGCCACCGACGGGACGTTCGCCTTCGTGTATTCGCCCCGCGGCGAAGCCTTCACCCTCCGGCTGAACGTGATCGCCTCGAGCGCCGTCCAGTCTACCTGGTTCGATCCGCGCTACGGCACCGCGTACCCCGTCTATCGTGCCGGCAACGAAGGCCTGCAGACCTTCACACCACCCAGCCAGGGCCGCGGCCAGGACTGGTTACTCGTCCTCGACGACGCCCACCAGAACTACCCCGCCCCCGGCCAACCCCGGTCGGTCAGCGCCTCACATCCCCGCCTCCCATGAACCGGAAGGCAGAAGGCAGAATGGAGACTGCAGAAGGGGCATCCCGCCAAGTCGCTTCATGGCCCCAGAGCTCCATCCCCGATGTTCGTAATCGGCGGAGACCCCCCCCTGCCCGCGGTATCCTCTGCAGATCTCGAACATCGG
>JABTUJ010000070.1 GCA_015075445.1 Verrucomicrobiales bacterium | reverse complement strand
AGGACGAAGTTCCACTTCGCCCCGTGCCACAGGCCGCCCAGCACCATCACCACGGCAAGATTAATGTACGTGCGCCCTCGTCCCTTTCGGTTGCCACCCAGGGAGATATACAGGTAGTCGCGCAAGACGCTCGACAGCGAGATGTGCCACCGGCGCCAGAACTCGGTGATGCTCCCCGATCGGTAAGGCGCGTCGAAGTTTCTCAGGATCTCAAATCCTAACATCCGCCCCAGACCAACGGCCATGTCGGAGTAACCGCAGAAGTCGTAGTAGATCTGACACGCATAAGCCATCGCCCCGACCCACGCCTCCCTTGCCCCCGGGTGGGCGGCGCTGAATACCGCATCCGCGACCTCCCCGCAGGGATTGGCCAGCAGGATCTTCTTCGCAAAACCGACCAGAAACACCGCCACGCCAGCGGCAAAACGTGTGACCGTGTGTTCCCTTTCGTGCAATTGTTCGGCCAGCGTCTTGTACCGGATTATGGGCCCCGCTACCAGGTCGGGAAAGAGTGCAACGAACGCCGAAAACACCGAGAAGGACTTCGCCGCTGTGGCGTGGCCGCGATACAAGTCCAGGATGTAGGTGAGCGAGTGGAATGTGTAAAAGGAAATGCCGATGGGTAGAACCACCTGTAACACCCGAAAGGGCTGTACGCCCACGGCCGCTAAAACCTGGTTCACGGTCTCGGCGGCGAACATGTAGTACTTGAAGAACCCAAGCAGGCCAAGATTCGTTACCACACAGGCCCCCACCGCGAACTTGCGCTGCCTCCGGCTGGCCCCGGGCCGGGTGATGACCTTCCCCCACAGGAAGTCCATGACGGTGGTGAACAGCATGATGCCCGCGAACCACGGTTCCCACCATCCGTAAAAGACATAGCTCGCCAGGGTGATCCATAGGTTTCGCTGGCTGTACGGCAGGCGATAATAGATGAGCAGGAATAGCGGCAGGAAGTAGAAGACGAAGATTTGTGTGGTAAAAACCATGGCCCACGTTGCATTGGGAGGCAAAACTCGCCGCTTCGACCCTGGCACGGTCCAAGCGGCGACTTAGGATAGCCGTGGAATGGAGTGAAGCAGGATCGGTTTCCGACCTTTCGTAGGACAAATGGCAGGACGGTTTGGCAACGGAGCGTTGAACGCGCGACCAGAGTAATCGTACTGCTTGATGGAGGCAGCCTATGCCGTCACCGCAAGGCCGGCAAGCCAGAATTGCCACAGCCGGAAAGGCGGCGCGCGGAAGCGGAGGGCAGGGAGGGTGGAGGCGTGGCTCGTTAACGTATGAGCCGGTTCGCCCGGACTTGATTGTTCCGATAGAAGTCAGCGCCGTCCGCGGCCTTGATGAGTTCGCAGGTTCCCGGCGAGGTGCACCAGACGCGGTTGGCCGTCACCTGGTTGTTGAAGTTCGCGCCCTCGAACGAGAGGCCGCCCGACCAAACCCCGTGGATCTGGTTGTTGACGATCTTGTGCCCGCAGCCGCCGTGGCCAACCAGGATGCCCTCCCAGCCGCCGCGGGTAACGTTGTTGACCGCTTCACAGTCGTGCGACTCGAAGAAGTGGATCCCCAGGCTGCTGCTGAGGATGTCGTTGTTCACGAGCTTCACCCCGGAGGAGCGCGAAACGCTGATCGCATCGGCGCTGCCGGGCGGCATGGTGACCGCGTTGTTGACGATCTGGACGCCGGCAGCCTCGCTGTCGATGACCACCATGCCCCAGACGGGCGCGGCGACGCTGTTGCCGGAGACCTGGGTGGCGGACACACCGATCAGCACAATGGCGGAGAAGTCCGCCGCAATCACTTCGTTGTCGTTCAGTTCGGCGTCACGCACGTCCACGAGATGCAGCACCCCATCCCCGCCGACCAGCCGGTTGCTGCTCACCCGGACCGCCGTCGCGTTGTCCAAACCGACAGCGGACCGCCAGCTCCCGGCCTCGATCGTGTTCCCTTCGATGGTCCAGCCGGTCACGCCGCGGCCCATGATGCCACTGTCCGTCGTCCGGAACCTATTGTGCCGCAGGACGGCTCCCTGGTGCGGCTTGTCCTCCCGGATATCCAGACCGCGGAACTCGCACACGAAGGTCAGGCCTTCGATGACCACGTTGACCGCCGCCGGGCCGCCGAGGACGACGCCGGTGGCGCAGTCGGGCAGTACGGCCCCGTTCAGACTGCGAAGCGTCACCTCTGGCCGCTGGATGTCGATCTCCCGGTCGTCGCCGCGATAGCGGAACTCGCCCTCGGCAGCGTCGAGCGTCACCACGCCCGGCCGCGTGCCGTGGGCCGTGGCCCGCTCGATGGCCATCTCGATGTCCTGCGCACTGGTCACGCACCGCGCGGTGAGCACGACTTCATTGGCAGGCGTCGGCGGCGGCGACGCCGGGCGCCAGCCCCGGAGGCCGCCGTGGGCGACGTCGTTCACGAGGATGCGGCTGCCGTCGGGCTGCACGGTGAACCATTCGAGGCTCGAGCCGCCGCCACCTTCTTCCCAGATTGTGCGGAACGGATACACACCTGGTTCCTGGACGGTAAAGGCAAACAGCGTGTCCCCCGGCGGCCGTCCACCGTCGAACTCCCCCAGGACCAACGCTGCACAGGGATCTTGTGGATCGCCAGCGGTCGTGCGAAAGCCGTCGTCGCTGTTCACGCCCATGATGACCAGGCCGGCGGGCAGTTCGATGAGCGTCAGAATCTCAGCGGCGATGTTGTCCGTGGGACGCAGCGTCCCCGTGCCCGGGATGCCCGGCATCGGGTCATCCGGGACAAAGCCGCCGTCCCACGACCCGCCGGACTCGCCCAGATTGATGACCGAGGCGATGGCGAACGCAATGGGAGCCCAGGAGGGATCGGCCGGCGGCCGGCCCAGCGCAGCCTACGGTATTCGTCCGCGCTGTTGGCGGCAGTCCATTCTCGCCAAACACGAGCCCGGCCAACTGCTCCTCGGTACGCTGCAATGAGTTCGGCAGCTCCCAGGCCAAGTCGGCTTGCGTGACCCGCCACAGGAAGCCCGGCTGGGAGGTGGGCGCGACTCGCATCTCTGGCGGTAACACCGGGGACGTCAGGACGCGGAAGTCCCAGGCGTGCACGTACACCCGCTCCCCGGCCGTGTAACGCAGCGACACGGCATGTTCCGAGTCCCCAGGGAACGGGGCAGGCGGCTGATAATGAAGCACCGTGACGATTCCTGCCTTGGCGATGTCGGGCGAGACCGTGACTCCGTCCAGCGACAGCAGGATGCTCTCCGGTTGGACCATCGCCAAGGGGCCATCTACGATCTCGACCTCGATGGCTTGGAAAGGGATGACATCGGTTGCGCCCGGGGCAGGCGTCTGCCGCCTCAGGTAGGGTTCCGCTGACGTGGTGTCGGAATCGGTGATGGTCAAGTTGTCAATCCACAGTTCTGGGTACCCCTGCGCTCCGTCGAAGTCATAGGACGCGCCGCGGAACATGAACCGATCCAACTGGGCGCCGGGCGCCAGACCCTGGGTGTCGTCCTCGGGGAGCCAGGCGCCGTCGAACATGACCTGCGTGATCCGCCGTGCCGTCTGGTCCACCTCGAAGCCGATGCGATGCCATTGCTGGGGCTCGGTCCAGAAACCGTAGGTAGCGGGTTCGGCGTTCGATTGGGCCCACTGGCCGTCACTGAAGCGCAGTGACTCCGGCGTGGCCTCCGGCGCGTAGTTGTCCATGAACCAGAATCCCTGTTGGATGGTGAACAGGTAATCGAACGTGACCGTCAAGAAACGCCGCGTGGAGGGCTGGTTGTACAGGCGTCCGACCTCCCCGCCCCACACGTCGCCCGGCCTCCCCGCCACGATTGCCAGCACCTTGTTGCCGTCGCCCAGGTCCAGCACATTGCCCCAACTCCCCCGCTCATCCATCGCTTCCCAGCCGTCCTGACCGTGGACTGTCCCGGTCGCGAAGTGGTTGAAGTCGGTGGCATACGGCGGGACCTCGCCAGAAACGACCGTGAGCAGGAAGGTGTCGGCCGTCTGAAGCCGTCCGTCGCTGATCGTCACGGTGACCTGCGCCGTCCCGCTCGCACCCGCCGCCGGGGCGAGTTCGAGCGAACGCTCGGCCCCGTTCCCCCCCAGGACCATCGCCGAGGCCGGCAACAGGGCCAGATCCGATGATGCCACGCTGACGAGCAGGTAGTCGGGCATCGTCTCGGCATCTTGAACGGTGAAGGACACGGTGAGCGACGGATCGCCGGGATTCACCCGCACGGGCATCATTTGGTCCGGAATACCCGCGATCGCCGGCGGCGAATTCACCGGGAACGGATTGCCCAGGATCACCAGGCCTTCCCGACCATCGGCCGCGTAGATCCGGCCGTCAGCGACCTGGACTCGGTCGACGCGCACGCGTGTCCGGAAGCGCGCCACCACCCCGGGAGCGCCCGGGTCCCGTACGTCCAGCACGACCACGCCCTCGAAGCCCGCGGCGACGTACGCATATCGCCCATCCACGTGGACCGAGGTGGCCTCGGCGAGTTCGAGTCCGCCGAGACGGACGGGGGCAACCGGATCGGCGAGATCCAGAATCTCCACGCCCCCCGAGCCCGCCAGATACAGGAGACGACCCACGGACGTCACCGCACTGGCTGCGACCGGCGGGGCGTATTGGCCGGCCCATCCGGGCGCCGTGGGCGTTCCGATGTCCACGATTTGGAGACCGGGAGCGGAGCCCGCAACATAGGCGTAGTCCCCCGACAGACTGACGGCCGAGGCACAGCATTCCAACTCCAGTGAGGCAATCGGTGCAGGCGCCGTTCTGTCACGGACGTCCAGGACCACGAAGGGGGTGCCAGCCACGTAGGCGTGAGCGCCCCGCACCTGCGTATCCTGTGCGCCTCCGCCGATGGAGGCTCTGCCGACGAGGTTCGGCTGGGTCGGATCCTCCACCTCCACAATCTCGACCACGCCGTCCCACCAGCCGGTGACATAGGCATCCCCTGCCACCAACTCGACATCGGAGGCCTCGCGGGGCGAGCCGGTGCGTGCCAGGCAGGCCGGAGCATCGGGATGGCTCACATCAAGCACCGCCAGCCCGGCCTCCGTCGCCAGGAACGCATGGGGTCCGCTCGCGTTCACGCTGTTGACGTACTCGGCCTCATCCCACGCTCCACGCAAGACGGGATCCGACGGTGCGGCGACACCAATGATCTCGACCCCGTTCTTGCTGGCCGCCAGGAACGCCAGCGAGTCGCGCACCACCACGCCGCGTCCGAAGCCGCCCAAGGCCAGGCTGCCGATGCGGACCGGATTCGCCGGGTCGCTGACCCCCAGGATCAACAGTCCCCCCCAGCCGTCAGCGACATAGGCATAATCGCCATCCGCATCAATCGAACGGGCCAGGGCTTCGCTGGGACTGTAGTGACCGAGGAAGGTGGGGTTCTCGCGATCCGCGACGCTGACGATGTCAATGCCTTCAACCCCGAGGCCCAGGTACGCTCTGGAACCCACCACGCGCACCGCCCAGATCCATCCCGATGTGGAGACATGCGTGCCCAACTGCATCGGGTGGGCCGGATCGGCCACCGAGACAATCAGCATCCCGGTCGGCGGCTCCGCGAGATAGGCGAGGCCTTCCGCCGCGTCCACGTCGAGGTCCTCGACCCACGCGGGCGAAGGGTGCCCGCCGACCCGGGTCGGGTTTTCGGGCTCACTGATGTCGAGGATCTCCAAACCCGACCAACCCGCCGCTACATAGAGCAGCGATCCGGCCGCTCGGATCCGGAGTGCCTCGCACGCGTAGCCGGCAACCCGTACGGGACGTGTGGGATCGGTCACCCGCACGACTTGGATCCCTTGGTTGGCATCCGCCACATACGCATAGTCCCCCACGACGCACACGTCGTAGGCCCGGTCTGCCGTTTGGATGCCGCCCAACCGCACCGGGCGCGCGGGATCCGTGATGTCCAGGATCGCCAGTCCCCCCTCCTGCTGTGCAACGTAGGCACGATCGCCGGATGGCCAGACCACCACGGGATGTCCTGTATTGCCCCCCGGCCAACTGCCCAGATGATCCAACGGCACCAGCGGCGAGACGTCCTCGGCATTCAGCCAGAGCCAGAGACTGCCCTGCTGGCCGTCCCTCCCGTCCACCGCAATCCAGTACGTTGTTCCCGCCTCCGCCGAGAACACCAGGCGGCTGTTCAACCATTCGCCCGCGTTGTCGTTGGTGGCCACCCCGTGGAGTTGGGCGAGCGAAGAACCGGTGTACACGGCCAGCACCGTGTCCAGGCTGCTGCGATCGGTCTTGAGTTCCACCCATTCACTGTAAGGGGCCGTCCAGCGCCACCAGACCGACCGGGAAGCGGCGCGGTCACCGTGGCGGGGTTCTCCGACCTCCGCGCTCGCTCCGTAGTTCCAGCTTGCCGTCACCAACCGCCGCCCGGAGAGCACGGACGCCTCCGCAAAGTAGTCGTTCGGGGGGGAGGGAACGTCATCCACCGCCAACGTCGCCTCATGGCTGGTCACCTCTCCCTCAGCGTTGCTGACCCGGACCGAGTACTGCCCCGCGTCTTCTGGTACCAGGTTCGCGATGATCAGCCGGTCGGTCAGCACTCCCCTGATACGGTCACTGCCCACGAGCGGCACCCCGCCCTTCAGCCACTGGTAGTGCAATTCCGGTGCGCCGGCCGCCGTGACGGCGAAGGTGACCTCCCCCCCCGGGGCACCGACGCGGCTGTAGGGTTGCTTGACGAGGCGCGGGCGCGGGTCCACCAACTCGGAACGATAGGCCGCCAACCCACCCCGGGCGAGGTCGTTGATCAGCACGCGTGTGCCGTCCGGTTGGACGGTGAACCATTCGATACTCGATCCTCCGCCCCCTTCCTCCCACACCGTGCGGAACGGATAGACCCCGGCCTCGACAACCTCGACCTTAAACAGCGTATCTTCCGGCGGTCGCCCTCCGTCGAATTCGCCGAGCACGAGTGCCGACGCGGGATCGGCGACGTTGCCCGCGGTCGTCCGGAAACCGTCATCGCTGTTGACGCCCATGATGGTGAGTCCGGCGGGCAGTTCGATGAAAGTCAGGATCTCCGCGGCGATGTTGTCCAGCGGACGGAACGGCCCGTTACCGGGAATCCCGGGCATCTGGTTATCCGGCCCGAAGCCACCATCCCAACCGCCACCCGATTCATTCAGGTTGATCACCGATTCGATGTCGAACCGGATCGGGGCCCAGGATGGGTCGGCGGGGGTGGCCGGCCCCAGCGCAGCGCCCACGGCGTTCGGGTCCGCGCGGTTGGGCAGCGGTTGACCGTCCTCGCCCGTAATCCGTCCCGCCAATTGATCCTCCGCGCGTTTAAGGGTATTTGGCAGCTCCCCCTCCAGGCTGAGCTGTGAAACACGCCAGACGAAGCCAGGCAGGCTGACTTCGGGCGTGACCCGCAGCTCGGGTGGGAGCACTTCGGTCTGAACCACGCCGCTGTTGGCCAACAGGATGCCGGCCAGAAACCGGGACAACCGCACACGCCGCACAGGGGTTTTCATGGAGTGCCTTTCTGCCTTGGAGTGTCGGAAACAAGGGTTCTTGGACAGACATATCCCTTGCTCCCTCTTGCCCGTCCGATCTTGATTGGTATTGTGAATTGTCCGTCCGTCAGCCGCGATTTCATTAGGCCGCTGCAGGCGACGCCGAAGTCCGGCGTACGCTCCAACCGGGCGTAGCCCTAGTCCTCCTGCCCCAGAAACCGCACATGCCCCTCACCGTCAGGCCGTTCCTTGTCTCCAGGACGGTCCATTCGCCGTCGGCACCAGCCTGGCGCGTGATCGTGACATGCGTGCCACTCGACGGGTGCTGGGAATCCCCAAACTGCACGGCTTGGGCAGGCACCAGCCCCGCGACCAGGAAGAGGCCCAGCACGCACGGTTTCGTCTTCATGCGTCAGCGCTTGATTGTTGGTCATCCGCCCGGTCCGGGACCGGGTCCCTGCGCGCGGGTCGTTGGCTGGGCCCAAGCGAGCCAGCGGCCTGTGGGTGCAGTAGCGGACTCATCGCACACAAGAGCGGGATCAGCAAGGCCGATTTCGAACGCGGTTCCGGTGCGGGCAAGTGATGACCGGCAAGGCGGGCACGCGACTGCTGGCGCTGGCCACGCACCAGAACGGCTCGCCCACCACGACCATCGGTCCGCCGAACTCCAGTGTCCGGGTCCGGAAGGAGTTCTGGCGAGACGCCCTGGGCGGGCAGAAGCGCTGCACCCGGACCGGGACGTCGGGGACCTGGCTCCAGATCCGGCCGGCGGCGGTGAGGGCGGACCGGTTGAGCGGCACCATCCGAGCGAGTTAACTCATCTGAAACGTCACCACCGGCCCTGTTCAACGCCGCGCCGGCGGGTATCTGCGGGAACGGGTGCGCTTGCCTAAAGGGCATCAGATCGTCGAGCATTCTCACCACTCGCGACCTTGATTTGCCGAGCGGAGTGTGGTAAGTAGTGCGCCATGAAACCCCCACAACAACCCAGCCGGACTTATTCCTCTGAGGGGCATGCGTTCACGCTCATTGAGCTTCTGGTTGTCATTGCCATCATTGCGATCTTGGCAGGGATGTTGTTGCCAGCCCTCAGCCGGGCCAAAGCCAAGGCGAAGCAGGTTCACTGCACGAACAACCTCAAACAGGTCGGGCTGGCTGTCCTCCTGTACGCGGATGACCACAAGAACCGCGTCCGGATTTCCTCGCCGCTCGACAACCAGTTCACCTGGGGCGGACTGGTCTACTCCAACCAAAACGTCGGTTCACGTTCGGTGTTTCTCTGCCCCGCCTATGCGCCCCGTGAATGCTCCAACTGGTTCCATACTTACGGCGTCTGGTCGGATCCGCCTCAATCTGTGATGACCGGCGAGTTTGGCGAAGATGTGGTCGTGTCCGCGATCCCACGACCGAGCGAGTATACTCATCTGGCCGACACGACCAGCCGGGGCCGTATGGGCTTCGGCGGCATGCAGTTCCACACCTTCCGCACGAACGCGACCCAGGAGGTGCATGCGCGCCACAACGGTGCGGCGAACGTCTGGTGCATGGACGGCCACGCCGAGGGCATGAAGCGGCCTCGCCTGGAGGCGCTGGGCGTGGTTGCGCTCGTCGGACCAGACACCATCCCCGGTTACTTCCCGTGACGGCCAGGACCAAGGTCATCCTGAGCTCTGGCGTGGTGACGGCCGTGCTCGCGGCGATCGCTTGGCTGGTCCTTCCGGCCAGCCCGCAGAGTGCGGCGCTGGCAAGCCGCCAGCGGGCGATGGCGATGTTGGGCGCACGCATTGCCGAACTGCGTCCGCACTGCAAGGTCTTGGTGCTGTCCAACCCGTTCGCCCGGACTTCCGGGTACCTCAGCGAGAAGAGCCGGTACGAGCGGGCCGGCCTGCGCGGCCTTCGCCATGGACTGGGCCGAGGATCCCCCGCGAAGGTTGTCTTCCCGGAGCTCCGGCCCGAGTATCTTGCCAATCCTCAATCGGTCTTCATCCCGCCAGACTCCCGCACACCGTTGAGCTTTCTGGTACGGCTGGCCTCGGTGGGTCGGTTGGCCGAGGCTCATGCCGATCACTGCGTCATCGTGAGTCTCATCGGATTGCCGCTCGGCGTCGAGCGTCTGAAGATCTGGGGGGAAGGCGACCCGCGGTGTTTCGCGCTGCTACTGCCGGACTTACGCGTGCTCGGTTCGCCCACCGAGGTAATCGAAGCGTTCCGGCGGGCCAAGCTCCTGGCGGCCGTGGTGGAAGATTCCCGGTCCGGCGATCCGCTGCTGGTTACCCGGGAGAACATCGTGGACGTCCTCACGAGGCAACCGCAGGTTCTGGGTTACTGAATTCACAGCGTATGTCTCTCTTTCGATACGACTCCTGGGTCTGTCGGCTGTTCTCTCTGGTGCTCTTCGCCGCCCCGACCTGCTGCCAGTCCATCTCCGTCGTCCGCAAGGGCGAGAACGGAGTCTACCCGCGCTTCTCGCTGCAGGACTTCGCCGACCTGACGTTGTTGGCCAGCAAGTTAACAAACCCAACTCGGCCTCTGGACATCTGGCTTGCGGCTCGGCTGTCGGCAGAGACGCAGGCCGCCCTCGCGGGCTACGTCGGCCCGGCATCCGATCCCACTCCGCTGCAACGCGCGCTCGTGCAGGACCTTAACGCCGTGTTGAGGGAACCAACTCTCCATGTACCGCAGCGCTTTGAGGGGATCACCCTCCGATCGGATACCCAAGACCTGCTCTCGACAGACCCCCGGGACGAGGATCTTGTCCGCCTGAACCGATGGCTCTTGGAAGATGCGTACCCCCGGGAATTGGCGCGCAGCCAGAGCGGGGTCTGGATCGAGGGCACCGTGCCGTCGAATAGCCGGTGTCGATTCCAGGCGAGTGATAATCTGAATCTGTGGGTGGACGTTGCGGACGAGGTCTGGGGACAGTTCCGGCATCGATGCGCGCCCGGGGGGGGCACGAAGCGGTTCTTTCGACTCACGCCCTGGACACCCCCCGCCCCGCCCATCCGTCTGGTATTACTCGGGGATTCGACCGTGATGGACGGATGCGGCTGGGGCCCAGGACTCTCTGCGTACTTCAAACCCACGGTCCAGGTCATCAACCTTGCTTGGCCTGCTCACAGCACCAAGGTCTTTCTTGCCTCGGAGCAGAGGACGAGAATGGTGGTGATCAGGCCCGAGTTCGTGCTGCTCCAGTTCGGCGCAGTGGACGCCCTCGGCGGTCTCGATCCTGAGCATGACAAGACCACCCTCGAGGAATATGCAATCAACCTGGAGACTCTCATACAGATCATTCGCGACTTTGACGGAACACCCGTTTTGGTAACGCCGATCGTTCGAAGGAACTTCGATGCCAGCGGGAGGGTCCTGCCCCTTTTCCAGGATCGCTGTGCCGTTATGAAGAACGTGGCGGTCCGACTCGGCACCCCTCTGATTGACCTCAACCAACTGAGCATGAACCTCTTTAACGAGCTGGGCGAAAGTGGAAGTGCGTACCTTTCCTGGCGTGACCGGGTCCACTTCTCGCCGGAGGGAGCCCAGGTCATTGCCGGGCTTGTAGCAAGCGCTCTCCCCGCCCCGCTCGGAGCGTACCTGTTGGGCGAGTCCTTCGAGCCATCCGGACAGTGAGGAAGCTTCGGAAGGCTGCCGCCCCGACTTTCGCACGGCGAGTCAACCGGGAACAAGGCGTCGGCTCGGAATGCGAGTGAGCACCGGGGAACTCCGTGCTCAAGGCGTGGCCGCCGACGGCAACGGTACCAGCTTCCATCCTTCGATCCCCAGCCCGATGTCGCGCTCGACAAACTCCCACAGGACCACCTTCTTGTGCTTCAGCAACGCGGGTCGCGCGCGCAGCTCCTGGCGCACGAGCGTGGATCCCCCACCGTCGTTGACCAACCCAGTCAGGGGTTGTTGGAGGTTCCTGGCCAGATGCGCGATGAAACCGGCCGCCCCCGGCTGGTCGTGCTGGTAGATTCGAGCAAAGCTGTCTCCCAGCACGAGTATCTCCGCATCGAGGGCGTCCTTGTAGAGCTCGCCGTTGTCGCGACGGACAACCTGGATGCACGGGACGGTCTCGGGCGGCACCTGGTCTTCGAGCCGTGGCACTTGCAGCATGCGGAGTATGTCACCCAAACGCTCCACCGGAGCGGCCCGTTCGCCGTATTCCACCGGGCCGGGCCGCACCCAACCCCGCTGCGTGAGACGCTGTGCCACCGCCTTGGCCGCAAGGGCGACCCCGGCGGGGGACCAATGAGTGTCCTGGGCCAGGTAGAGGGGCGCCTCGGAGCCCGCCCGACTCTGTTCCCGCGCCCGCACAAATTCCTGGAACAGGTCGATGACTTCGACGTCCGCCGCACGCAGCCGATCCAGCAGGTCGCGGGTCGGTGGCGCCACCAGACCAAGCAGGCCAGCGGCGCGCGGCGTTACCCGGTCGGGGTAGACACTCTCCTTGTTCGGAACCGGCAGCAGCACCAGTCGGATGCCCCGCGCCGCGAGTTGATCCCGGAAGTCCAGGATGGCCGGCAGCGGATCGTTCGCGGCACTGACCTCGGACCTCTGCAAGGGTCGAGCCAACAGGAACTTCAATCCCGGTCTGTAAAAGAGCCATCCCGCCTCACCCCTCACCGCCTTCTCGCCGCCGTGCTTCAGCCAGGCGAACTGGACGTAATGAACCCAGGGGCGACTCAGCCGGGCTGCCCAGTTGGCGTCCTCCAAGCTCCGCTCGTAGGCCCGCAGGTTGGCGGCGGTCGGCCGTTGGCTGAACAGGTCAAACGCCCGCACGCCATCCTCCTGGCGAAGTTCGATCACCATCTGGGTGAGGGGTACGCCGCCGCTGATCACGAGGAACATGACGATCAGACACCACCGGGGATCGCGAACACGATGCATGACGATCTAGAACTGAAAGTAGAGAAAAGGGTTGAACGCCTGGGCAAACATGACCGCCAGCGAGAACACGAACAGCAGTGTCAGCATCGCGGCTCGCCCCCACGTCACGGGCGACTGGGCCCAGTCGTGCGCTTGCAGGGGCTGGAACAGCAACCCGACGGAGAGGGCGAGAACGGCCAGGTGGTAGGGGGTGTAGATGGTGGCGGCCAGCAGCGGCGCCGTGGCTTCGGCCGAGCCGAGGCCGAACATGGCGAGGTAGAGGTCCATCGCCGACGTCAAGTCGTCGGACCGGAATAAAACCCACGCGAAGAGCGTGAACAGAAATGTCAGTGCGATCCGGGCAATCCGGGGCAGGGCGTGGTAGAGGCTCCGTTTGCCCCGCCATCGCTCCAGGGCTAGCAGGACCCCATGCAGCGCGCCCCACAGGACGAAGTTCCACTTCGCCCC
>JABTUJ010000007.1 GCA_015075445.1 Verrucomicrobiales bacterium | reverse complement strand
GCGGCCGTCCCTGGAGGGAGTCACCGATGCGGGTGACGTGGACCAGCGGATGGGTGCGGCAGCGGGTCAGCAGACGGTCGAAGTCCGCGAGGCGGTAGGGTTCGACGCGGGCGACGTAGAGCTGCGGGCCGGGCATGGTGACGTTGAGCCGGACACGGTTGCCGGGGAGGGTCTCGGTGGGCTGGGGCTTCCAGTGGCGGCCATCCTCGGAGACGACCACGGCTTGGAGTTCGGGGGCGACCGACCCGGGGCGGCCGTTCCAGACGTTGTCGAGGTTCTTGAACTCGACGGTGAGGCGGGTGCCGGGAGGGGCGTGCAGGCGGAAGTGAAGGTGTCCGGCCGCGCGGTTGGGCGAGGCGCGTTCGTGATCGTAGAGGAGATGGACCAGGACGGAGCCGTCGGGGGCGGATTCGTACCAGAGCGGCGAGGCGTTCTCGAAGCTGGTGTCGATGTACTCGAGGGGAGGGGTTGATGAGCCCGCGGGGGCCTCCTCGGCGAGAAGCAGACAGGCCGGAACCGTGAAGACCGCGGCGAGGCAGACAAATGAATTAAATATAACCAACATTGTGCGGTCAGGATCGAGCTCAGAATACTGGTCGCGCCAATCCCGTCAGCCCCGCCTCGTACGGCAGCCAGACCAACGTCACCAACCGAACCTGCACCTGCCCCCGAGCCGGCCGCACTTCCACCCGCTCCAGCGGGTCCATCGCCGGATCCGCCTGCGCCTGCACCGCGCTCAACTCAGCTTCGAACCGACTCTCGAGCTCGCGCATCTGGCTCGCGATGGTCCCGACATTCTCCTGCGCCCGCGCCACGTCGCCCGTCTGATCCAGGGCCCGGCCAGCCCGGCGCATCGTGGTCGCCGCCCGACCCACCGTGCCCGCGGACAAGGGCCGTCGACCGAGGAACGCCCCCACCAGTGTTGTGCCGAACGACACGACCGTGTTGAACCGGGCGCGCGTGGCCTGCGAGGCTTCCCGTTCCCGGGCGGCCTCGGCGCGGCGCAAACGCTCCTGCAGCGCCGCCAGCTTCGGCGCATAGGCCTGGCGAAGCTTCTCCACCATCACATCGCGCCGCTCCCGGGCAATCTCGCGGAGCCGGATGCGGAACTGGCGCTCGTCCTCGTCCGGCATCGACGTCTCACCGAGCGTCGGGGAACGCCACAAGCCCAGCGTGCCGTGGTCGCTCAGCCAGTGCCGGAAGGCCTTGGCCCAGGCGGGGTAGTTCTTCGGCCGAGCCGCGGCGGTCGGGCACGGGGCGTAGTCAGCGGCGGCAGATTCATAACTTAAATCGTTTAACTCCAAAGAGATATGTTCTGAATCAGTCCAGTCGACCGGCACGGCGCGGTCCACGATCTCGGTCGTGACGACGATCTCCCGGCCGGTGTCCACGCCGAGCCGGGCGTCGGTGAATCGAAGCTGGGCGGCCCCGAGCAGCCGTGGTTGATAGATGATCCTGCCGGCCGAAGCCGTTCCGGGCCGCACCGGTGCGAAGCACTGGGGAACCTCGGGTGGCAGGAGGGGTCGCTTTCCGGCCGGCGGTGCCGATTCCTGGGCCACGGTCGCCTTGGGTGGAGGAGCACCTCCTGGTGTTTCCGCCTGTGCCCCTCCCCTGCCCTGCCCCGTAAGACTCCGGATCTGGGCGCGCGAGAGCGGACCGCGCAGGTACGACATGGCCCAACGCGACTCAAAGACGGTGAGGCCGGGTTGGTGGACGTTGTGGAGGAGGAAGATGCGGTTCCCCAGCCCGGCGATGATCTCCGCCGCCGCGGCGCGATCGAAGCGTTCTCCCTGGCCGACGGCGGCGCCTTCGAGTCCTTCGAGCACGCGCGCCTTGTCCCGTTCGGTCTGGAGCCGGCCGATGAACCAGGTTCCGATATTGGCCAGGCCCTTGTAGTCGAGGTCGACGGGGTTCTGGGTGGCGAGCAGCACGCCCACGCCGAAGGCCCGTCCCTGCTTGAGCAGGGTGAGGAGCGGCGGTTTGGACGGCGGATTCGCGACCGGCGGGAAGTACCCGGCGATTTCGTCCATGTAGACCAGCAGGCGGAGGCTGTTGGTCCCCGACTGACCGCGCATCCAGCCGGAAACCTGATGCAGCAGCAGCGACACGAAGGACATCCGCTCGGGATCGCCGAGGTGGGCCAGCGAGCAGATGGCCACGCGCGGCCGGCCGTCCGCGGTGTACAAGAGGCGGCCGACATCGAGCGGATCCCCTTCGAGCCAGGCGCTGAACGCGGGCGAGGCCAGCAGATGGTTGAGCTGCATCGCCAGTTCGAACCGCTCGCGAGCAGGAAAGAAGGCCTCGAGATCCATCACGCCGACGCGCGCCATCGGCGGGTGCTGCACGTCCTGGATCAAGGAGGCCAGGTCGAGGGGGCGGTTCTCGTTCCAGGCCCGCTGGACAAGCTGCGACAGCAGCAGGGCTTCCCGGCTCTTGCGCGAGTCTGCGGGGATGCCCAGCAGACCGAGCAGCGCGGTGACCGTGGCGGCAATGCGTTCCTGGAGGAGTTCGCCCTCTTCGCGGACTTCGATGGGCGGAACGGCGAAGGAAGCGGACAGGATTGAGAGCGGTCGGCCCGAGTTGCTGCCCGGCGTATAGATCGTGAATTCGGCGGCTGCGCGGAGGCGCCGGATACGGTCGCCGTCCTGGTCCCAGCGGGCGAGTCCCTGGCGCCATCGTTCGGCCTGTTGCGCCGCGTAAGCTTCGACAGACATCCCCTGGCGCTGCGCGTCGTCCGGATTGATCCAGGGGGCGAAATCCGCGGGGCGCAATTCCGGGAAAGTCAGGAGCAGATTGCCGAGGTCGCCCTTGGGATCGAGGAGCAGTGCGGGGATACCGTCCAGCGCTGCTTCCTCGATGAGGTCAAAGCAGAGGCCGGTCTTGCCGCTGCCGGTCATCCCCACGACCAACCCGTGGGTGACCAGGTGGCGCGATTCGTAGAGCAGCGGTTCGGCGGCGGTGGTGCGCCCGGACAAATCATGGGGGCGCCCGAGGTAGAAGACCCCGAGCTTCTCGTAGTTCTGCATCGCTCAGGCCGTCCGCGGATAGCGGAAGATCGGTTCGCCCTTGAGGGCCTGGGCCTTCAAGGCAGCGGCTTCGGCCTCGGTCAACGGCGTCAGATCCCGGGCGAGTTCCAGCGCGAGGCGAAAGAGTTGCTCGTCGCCCGGCGGCACCGCGGCGGTGATGGGATGCGACAGCGTGAAGCGCAAGCCCAGCTTCGCTTCGGCGGGCTCGCTGAGTGGCTGATACCAGCACTTCGGATGCGTGCGGGGGGCGTCTTTCGGCCACGGTCCGCGCGCCATTGCTTTGAGGGCCAGGATGCCCGCGCCCTTGGCCTGGGCCTTGGCGAGGACTTGGGGCCCGAAGTTGCCGGCGTGCCAGGTGGCGAAGTTAAAGGGGAACAGGATCGAGTCGAACGCGAACCGATCGAGCAACGTCGAGGCCGCCTCGACCGAGTGGGCGGAGAACCCGAGGAAGCGGACTTTGCCGGCCTGGCGGGCGGCGAGGAACGCTTCGAGCGCACCGCCCGGCCCGAGGGCGACGTCCACGTCCTCCGGGGTGGTGACGGCGTGGAGTTGGTAGAGGTCGAAATGGTCGGTCTTAAGCCGCTTCAACGAAGCCTCGAGTTCGGAGGTCGCTTCCGCCGCACGACGCTGTGTGGTCTTGCAGGCGAGGAACACCTGGTCGCGATACGGTGCGAGGGCGGGACCGAGTCGTTCCTCGGCATCCCCGTAGCTGGGGGCGACGTCGAAGTAATTCACGCCTGCCTCGATGGCCTCCCGGACCCTTTGGGCGGCCTGGTCGGCGGTGGCGTCTTTGACCACGATCCCGCCAAAGCCGATGACGGAGAGCATCTGGCCGGTGCGTCCCAGGGGACGACGTTCCAGCCGGCCCGGGGTTCGATCACGCGGCATGGCTGACAGGCCGGCAGGAAAGCAGCCCAGCAGCGCGGCGGCTGCCGAGCTTTGCAGAAAGTCACGTCGTTTCATGGTGGCGGGCAGGATGTTCTTCTGGTTCGAACCGCAACGGCACCGGTGTCATCGCGGCGACGGTAGGAAGGTGGCGCGTCACGCCCGGGCAGGCAAGTCATGACTACGCGGGGCTCGCCGGTTCCCCTAGGTGGCCTGCCTAACTCCCCTGAGGCCAGGGCGGCGCGACTTGACGCAGTCCCGGCGATCGTCGAAGGCTTCGCGCACGGGTCGAGGGAGGTCGCCAGCACCGAAAGCGGGTGACCGCACGCGGGGGGGCAAGGTCGTACCGAAGGAGGCCAGACATGCAACCACTCACACTCCGGACAGCCTGCGGGCTGTTCGCCATGCTTACCATACCCGGCGGGATGCTCGCTGCGGAGCTTCACGTGCCGGGGGATTATCCCACCCTGCAGACTGCGCTCGCTGCGGCGGGGAGCGGGACGACGATCCACGTCGCTGCGGGCGTCTATGGGGAGCCGCTCGTGGTCCAGGGCAAGCGCGTCATCATTCGCGGGGCGGGTGCCGACCTGACCGTTCTGGACGGTTTCGGGCTCGGTCAACGCGTCCTTGAGGTGGCCGCGGACGCGTCGGTGACCTTGGCCGGGCTCACGTTGCAGAACAGTGCGTCCGATGGCGATGGCGGGGCCGTTCACTGCGCGGGTGAGCTCACGGCCGTTGCCTGTCAATTCAGCGGCAACCAGGGCTTCCGGGGAGGCGCGATTGCCTCGACGGCGGGCAAGTTGATCCTCGTGAACTGCGCGTTTGCCGGGAACTGGGCTTCCTCGGGAGGTGCGGTATTCAGTGCGGGGGAGATGACGCTGATTAACTCGGTGTTGTGGGGCAACGGTGCCGCGGGTCTTGGCGGCGGTGTCGCAGCGTTCCGCGGAAGCGTGACGGGCTGCACTCTGGTGGACAACGCGGCTGGAGCCGGAGGCGGTCTCGCGGTGGGCTTCGGCGGCGCCGTGCCGGTCGCCAACAGCATTCTGTGGGGCAACACCGCCGCCTTCGCCGCCTTTGCCCAACTCTACAGCAGTGGGCCGGTGACGGCCTGCAACGTCGAGGGAGGCTGGGCAGGCGAAGGCAACCTGGACGCCGACCCGCGCTTTGTGGACCGCACCGCGGGGGACTTCCGGCTCGTTGCCGACTCCCCCTGTCGGAACGCCGGCAACAACGCCTGGGTGCCGACGGATCTGGTGGACCTGGATGCGGACGGCGATGTGGCCGAACCCCTGCCGTTGGACATCGAGGGGCTGGCTCGCGTCGCCGAGGACATCGTGGATATGGGGGCGCACGAGTTTCAGCCGGCGGGTCCCACCCCGATTGACCGCGTGCGCGCGCTGCAGGCGGCCGTTCAGGATCTTGTTGCCGCCGGGGTTCGTTTGCCAGCCAACGGCCGGCCGCTGACCGCAAAGCTGGATGCGGTTACCGCGTGCCTCACCGCCGGCGATTTCACGGGAGCGATTGACGCCTTGACCGCCTTCCACAACCAAGTCCGTGCGTTCGGCCGGACCGGTCGCCTTTCGGTAGAGACCGCGGCCGCGCTCTTGGCCGAGACGCTGAGTCTTATCACCCAGCTCGGCGGTTGATACCCACCGTCGCTGGGTGGGCCAACCGTCGGCGCCAGGGCCGACGGGACCGCGGCCGAGCAGCATCATCCAGAAGTGTTGGTCGGGGCGGAAGACCAACCGTCCGTCATCAGGAGGGTTGGGGTCAGGCTTTGACGAAGTCGGGCCGCCGAGAGTGGGTGGTTCCGGTGGCGGCTCGACCCCGCCGCGGGCCCGCGCAGCCTGTCAGGCAGTTCGCCCGCCGTGGGATGGCCTCGTGACTCAGGAAAGTCGCAGACCAGATCCGGACCCCACACCGCTTCTCGTCTGTCGAGCAACGCGCGGACCTCCTCTGCCGTCGCCAGCCGGAGAGGCTGGAGGGCTTCGCACGCGGTCTCGGAGAGCTGAAACGTGGCCACGTGATACTCGCGCCGCTGCGCGTCGGTTACGAGATGGACGATCCCGCGCTGGCCGGCGCGCTGGAGTTGGGCGGCCAGGACATCGAGGCTGCTGAGGCCGATGACCGCGACCTCCCGGCCGACCTGCCAGCCTTGCGCGATGGCGATGGCGGTGCGGATTCCGGTGGAACTGCCGGGTCCCAGGCCCACCGCGATCCGCTCGATCTGGGTGCGGTCGAAACCGGCTTCCGCCAGGGTTCGCTCGATCAAGGCAAACGCGGGGGTGGACCGGCCTTGCGGGTGGTGGGTTTCGGCGCACCGGTCCCCCACCCTGCCGGCGGCGGTCTCCCACGCGGCCACGCTGCGATGGTGCGTCGAGAACTCAAGGGCCAGAATCTTCATAGTGAATCCGCCGTTCGTCCGGGCCGCCTGTTTCGATCCAGACCCGCCGCAGAGGGCCCGCCGGCGGGCGCATGCCGGCCGCTTCCCAGCGGTCAAACCACTCGATCACCACGACGCCGGGCGGGGCGTAGAGGTAATCCTCGAGTCCCGCGCTGCTGAGTGCCGCGGGCGTCTCGAGCCGATAGAGGTCCAGGTGGACGAGCAGGAGCCGGCCGCCGGCGTATTCGTGGACGATAGCGAACGTGGGAGAATGGACGCGCGCGGTAATCCCCAGCCCCCACGCGAGCCCCTTGGCGAGTTGCGTCTTGCCGGCGCCCAGTTCGCCACCCAGTCCAATCACCCACCCGGCAAGCGCCTGTTCTCCCCATTGCCGCCCCAGGGCCAGGGTCTCCTGCGGGTCGCGTGACAGAATGGTGGGCATGCGAAACGCGCGGGGTGGGGATGGTCGGCGGAGAGGAGGCGGGGCCGTCAGCCTTTGGCAAAGTGCGTGTGTCCCCGCAGGGTCAAGGGGCGCAAGCCATGCCTGTCCCGCAGGTTCAGCCCGGGTTCGGCGGTGACCCGGCCAATGCAAGACAGCCGCAGGGCCGGGAAGCGGGCGCGCCAGGCGTCCAGCAACGGGACGGCATCCTGACTGGACACGGCGAAGAGCAACTCGAAGTCCTCCCCGTCCGTGAGGGCGGCGGTCAGCGGCGGGGGAGCCCCAGTGGAGGTGCGCGCCCGTTCGCGAGCCGCCCGGCTGATGGGCACCGCCGTGGCGAGCAACTCCGCTCCCACGCCGCTGGCAGCAAGGAGATGCCGGAGGTCACCGGCGAGGCCGTCGCTCAGATCCATCATGGCGCGTGCACGGCGCGTTGTCGGACCAGCCAGCGGGCCTCGGCCAGGCGCGGCTCGAAATCGGTGTTGCCCGCGAGCGATCCGACCAGTTCACCCGTGACGAACAGCGCATCGCCGGGTTGGGCACCGGCACGCCGGGTGAGCCGGGACTTCTCGACCCAGCCGATCAGGGCGATGGAGACGAGCAGCCGTTCGGGGTTGGGGACGGTCTCGCCCCCCACCACGGCGACGCCGTAGCGCGCGGCCAACCGGTTGAGCCCCGTGTAGAGCGCCTCGACGAACCCGACATCATAAGCCTCCGGCAGACCCAGCGTGATCACCGCGCTGGAGGGTTCGCCCGCCATCGCCGCCACATCGCTCAGCACCCGGGCAAGGGCTTTGTGGCCGACCTGTTCCGGGCGGGCGGTTTCGTCGAAGTGCACCCCGGCCACGACCGCATCCGTCTTCAGCAGCAACCAGCGGTCCGGCAGGCCGGCTTCGAGGACGGCGCAGTCGTCACCGGCGCCCACCACCACCGAATCATTGCGGGGCAGGCCGGGGGTGAGGCGGGCGATGAGCTCGAACTCGGTCACGTCGGCAGGGGCGCGGCCTGGGAATCGCATACCCGCCGTAGGCGCCGACGTGAGGAGGCGTTGTGGGCCGGGGCAATACCTTTCGCCTCCTCACGTCGGCGCCTACTAGCTCGCCTCCTCACGTCGACGCCTACAGTCGGTTGTGGTTTCATGTCGAATGCGCGAGATCCGGGCTAGGCGGGAGCACCGGCGACCAACACCAGGACGTAATTGGCGGCGTTGAAGGCGGCGTGGGCGGTGATCGGGGCGAGCAGATGTCCCGTGCGTTCGTAGAGCGTGCTGAGGATCAGCGCGAAGACCAGCAACGGCAGGAAGGTCAGCAGGTTCAGGTGGGTCAGGGCAAACAGGAACGCGGTGACCCACGTGGCCGCCAGCGGATAGCCGGCCTGCTTGATCGCGGGGTAGAGGACGCCGCGGAAAAGCCCTTCCTCGAACACTGGGGCCAAGCCGACGGCGGTGACCGCGACCATCACGCGGCGCCAGGGATCGGTGGTTTGCCGGAGGGCCTCGATGCTGGCCTGGGCCTTCGGCTCGATCCCCGCCGCCTCGAACACCCAGCCGCTCAGCGTGAGCAGGCCCCAGGAAAGCACCAGCGCCCCCGCGGCCGCCAGCAGTCCCCACACGAGGGCCGGCGCGACGCCATCCCGTCGGAGCCCAAACGCCTCGCCCCAAGTCATCTGGTTCTCCCGCAGACAGCGGCCGATCAGCCAGAGTCCCGCCACCTGCAGGCTGCCGCCACACGCGAACGCCACCCAGAAGCGGCGCGCTTCTTCGGGAGCGCTCGCCCAGATCTTGTCCGCCGCCGCCCCCAGGACCAGCACCAGCCCAACGGCCAGGAACAGGTGCGTGAACAGGCGCAGCAACGACTCCGGCGACCATCGCTTGTACGAAAGCATCCGGGTGACGCTAACCACCCGGGCCAGGGCTGGCCAGCCAAAGGAAAACCCCGGAGGAAGCAGTGGCTTCCCCCGGGGCTGAGTGCGAACAGCCGTTGTCAGACGATCAGGCCGTGCTACTGCCGGGTCCGGTAGAACCGCGCAGGCGTGGTTCCCGCGGGAATCGTGTAGGGCGACGTGGCGCCCGCGACGTCCGTGTACGGGCCCTGCACGAGCTCCGCGCCTTGCAAGACGCCGGTGTACGTGATGACCGCGGTCGCCCCCTGGCGCGCCACGGCAACGGTCGGCGTGGCGACGGGCAACTCCGGCTCGGCGACGGTTCGTTGTTCGTAAGCCTTGAGGGCTCCGGTCTGGGTGCCGTTGACGAGCGCCCGCGTCCCGGCGGCATTGAAGGTGAACCACTCGACGCTCGCCCCACCACCGCCCTCGAAATAGAGCAGGCGGAAGAAGTACACGCCCGGTTTCTCGATCTGGAAGTAGAACTCCGAGTCGGCGGCACCACGACCGGCATTCCACTCACCCAGGACCAGGTAGGTCGGGTTGGTGGCGTTGCCGGTGCTGACCTGGAAGCCGTCGTCGCTGTTGACCGTCATGGCATAGACGCCCACGGCCGGGAACTCGATGAACGTGCGGGCCTGGGCCGCGATGTTGTCGTTGCCGCCCGCCGGCCCCGGGATGCCGGGGATGAAGTCGTCCGGGATATCCTGCCCGGGCACGGTCGAGTCCCAACGGAAGTTGCCGGCCGTGCCCATGGCCTGTTCGAAATTCACGTAGGGCACTTCGAAGTACCCGCCGCTCACCTGGAAGGTCGGGTCGTGGATGCTCTCGCCGTACTCGCCGCGCAATTGCTTCTCCGCGGCGGCGAGGGTGTTGCCGTCGGGACGCCCGGCCGCCAGTTGATGGGTATACCAGCGCATGCCGGACTTGGAACCGGTGCCGATCGCCGTGCCCAGGGCGGGCGGGATGGTGACATAAACCGGGATGCGGAACGTGAGGGTTTGTTCGACCACCTGGGCTTGGGTGGTGGTGAAGGTGACCTTGAGGCTGTGTTCCGAGCCCGAGGGCGGCGGTGCGGCGAACGAGTAACGCACGATCCACTGATTCGGATCCTGGCGCGTGACGGACGTGGCCGTGATGGCATTCCCGTTCAAGGCCAGTTGCACGCCCTTGCTCTGATCCACCAAGAAGTAGTCCGGCTCCGTGATTGTGACCGTCAGCGCAAACGGATTCGCGCGCACGGCACTGTAACCCGGGGCGATGAAAGACCCGGTATCGACCACCGTCCGGCCGTCGCTGGTTCGGTAGGACAGCTCGACCTGATGCACGGAATCCGGCGGGAAGATCTTCGGGGACTGGTCATGGCTGACCTCCAGTTCATCGAGCTCAAGGTCATGGGCCGGGCGTGTGGTGGTGACGGTGATCGTCTGGCCATCGAGCTTGGCGGTGACGCTGTTGTCCACGACCGTCTTGCCCAGGCCCTCGACGATGCGGGCCGTGAAGCCGTTGCCCCGGCCGACCACGGCCGTCATCATGGGCGGCTGGCCCACGGTCACATTGTCGATCGCCCACCACCAGTCGTTGGCGGCCTCGATGAGCCCGAACTTGAGCAAGAGCTTCTGGGCGCCCCCTGGATTCTGTAGGGCGATGATTGCGGCGTCGTTAGGCGCGTGGTCCTTGTAGAAGTCCCCGCCGGACCGCGAGTCCCAGCGGAGCACTTCGACCGGGGTGCCGCCATCCCACTGCGCCGTGATCACGGCGGTCTGGTTGTTGATCCGTTCCCCGTTGGGACCCACGGGCCAGTTGGGGGCGCCGTCGTCAAAACCCTCCGGTCGCCAGGAGGAATCGAAGAACAGAGCCAGGGTGTTGGCGGCGTGGCCGGCCACCGCGATCTCAGGCGTGCTCAGATAGGAATTGAAGAATCCAAACTTGTGGGGAGCATCATCCCACTCGTCCGGGTCGGCGATGGCCGCCGCGCCGCTGGCGCGCACCCACTCGGAGCGGCGCTGGTTGTCCACCGTGGGCCACCACTTCACGTCGGCGAAAGCCCATCCCGCCCATTCCCGCATGCCATCTCGATCCGCGTAATCCGGATCGCCATACCCGGGCATGCCCGTGTCATCAATGGCCCATCCCGGCGGAGGGGTCTTGGTCCAGACCCGCTCGCCGGCGGAGAGTTCCTCGACGTTCCGCCCCAGCGGGACGGTGTTGAAGTCCTCGAAGAAGAGCCGCTGCCCGCTGGCGGGCACGGCCAGCAGCAGCCCGGCCCCCAGCCCTAGCAGCAGGGGGACCCTGCGTTTGCTCGTTTCAGTTGTCATGGTCATCAGGCGTTCAGTTTTCGGTTGTTCCATCGGACGAACCCACAGCCCACCCCGCACCGGGACGGGCGAGGTCACCGGCTACCAGCCCGATCCGACTTCCGGCAACCGTGTTCCCGAGGAAGCGCCGTAACGTTGCCTGCGGGTCACCTTCCCGTCAAGAACGCCATCTAACCGTCACCCGCAGGCTCGTTTACTCGCTGCGTATCCAAACGACCGAACGACCGCCGCGGTTCAGCCGCGCGTAGTTGGGGATGGCCAGCCACGGCTCGCCGTCGGTGAACGTGCCCCGGATGACTTGCACCCCTCCTAAAAGGTCCGACCTCCACTCGGTGGTCAGCGGCATGGTTCGCCCGAGCACGCCCTCAAGGCTCTGGTCCACACTCTCGAAGTTGTAGATCAACGGACCCGAGCGCAGGGCGACGCGTCCGCGCGTGGCGGCGATCTTGTCACTGGGGAAGACGCGCTGGACGACGAGCGGCACTTCCCAGCGGATGGTGTCGCCCGCCTGCCAGGTGCGCGTCAGGACCGCGTAGCCGCGCTCCGGGCGGAGCGGCACAGGACTTCCGTTCACACTCAACGACCGGATCCCCTCCACGGCCGGCGTGGGCGTGTAGAGCGGACTGGTCGCGCGATTCGGGATACGGAGATGCACGGCGAACGCCTTCGGCTGGGCGGGGTTGAGCGTGAGCGTGACTTGGCCGTTCCAGGGGTAATCGGTGGTCTGGCACACCTCGACGCGGGTGCCGGCCAGCCCGTCGAGGGTGACGGTGCTGCCCACGAACAGGTTCACGTACAGGCGGTCCGGTCCCAGCGCGTACATCCAGGTCGGCAGGCTCAGGAGCGTGCGTGGGAGGTTGCCCACGCAGCAGGGGCACACGTGCCACGGATAGCGGGCGCCACTCGAATCGAGTGGGTTCGTGTAGGTGAAGTTCCGGCCCTCGAGATCCACGCCTCCCAGGATCGCGTTGTAGAGGGTTTCCTCAAAACAGTCCGCGTGGCGCGCCTCGTGGTAAGCGTGGTTCAGACGGTGTTGGAAGAAGAGTTGCCCACACCCGGCGCACGACTCGCAGTACGCGTTGTTCGGCAGGGAATAATCCTTGCCGAAGCCTTCGGCGGTCTCGCCGCTGCCGACGCCGCCCGTGACGTAGTACTTGCGGTTGAGGATGCTGGCACTGAGCGATTGCACGGCGCTGTGGTAGTCCAGGTCCCCGGTGGCCATGGCGATGTCCGCCATCCCCGCGTAGGAGTAAACCGCGCGGACGGCGTGCCCGACCGCCTCGTACTGGCGCGTCACTGGCACGTGGCTCTGATCGTACTCCTCCCCGTGCTGTCGCTGGTCGAGCAGGAACCTGGCGAGGGCGACGTAGGCCCCTCCCCTCCCCTGCCCTTCGACCGCGTCCACCAACCGGGCCAGGCGCACGAGCGCCATCTCCATGGCCTGATGCCCGGGGTACCAGGCCTTCTTCGGTGCGGGCCCGAGGTGACGAACCCAGCAGTCGGCCAGGCGTTTAGCCGCCTGATAGAGCCGGGGATCCTGCCCCCGCGTCAGGTGCCAGTGGGCGATGGCCGCTTCGATGAAGTAACCGGCTGGTAATCCTCGTGATCGTGCTTGTTGCTCCAGCGGGCTGCCCCTGAGGGTGTACATCGTGTGGAGGTAGCCATCCGGTTCCTGGGCGCTGAGGATCTTCGGGATCCAGTCCTCGGCGGTCCGACGCAGCGCGGCCTGGGCCCCGCGGAGTTCGGCGTCGTCCCCCGGATCCAGTTGCAGGGCGATGAAGATCGACTCGAGCGTGTTGTAAACCCACGTGTTGGCAAACACCGCTCCGACATGCTTCGCGTCCGTGGCCCCCGCCAGCTTCCGCCCGGCTTCCACGAAGTTCTGGATGCCGCCTTCCGGCGTGGCCGGGTCCTCGATCTTGCGAATGCAGTGCGGGATCCACTCGACGATCAGCGCCCGCGCCCGGGGACGCCAGAAGGGACTCGACAGCCGATAGGCGGTGGTGGGCACGGGCTCGAGGACCGTGGTGGGCGGAGGTGGACCCACGGAAACGTGCACGGTGCTGACTCCTTCCGCGGCGCCGTCGTTCGCTGTGAGCCGCAGGACATGTTCACCCACCGCGACAAAGCGGGCAGTGGTGGCCAAGGCCTGCGGATCGCTGAACGCGACCGGGCCGGGGCCGGACTCGACGCTCCACCGGACGGCGGGCGTGGACCGAGGTTTGCCGTCGTCCCGAACACGCCCCTCGAGGTACGTCTGACCGGACAACACCACGGCGCGGTCCACCCCCGCATCCACCACCGGCGGGAAGTTCGGCGAGTCGCCGGAATCGAAAACCCGCCACTCGAGCAGACCCGTCGAGAACGTGCCCCGCCCGTCAAACTCCAGCCGCAGCCGGGTGGTGGTGATGGGGGGAAAGGTCGTGGGGTTGAACCGGTTTGCCTCGCGGCCCAAGCCCGCGGCATCGGCCACGGGAACGAACGCCGTCCCATCCCAGTACTGGAGCCGACAGGCCGTGGGCAGGCGGACCCCGCGCTGGTCATCGAACCAGTAGACCTCGATCCGGTCGGTGCGGATGGGCTGGGTCCAATCGTACTGGACCCATTGGGTACCGGTGCGGGGCCAGTTGCCGTAGGCCCCCGCGCTCTTGTCGTCCGAATGCGCCGGACTCGAGCCGTCGTTCACCGCGCTGAGGCTTTCGTGGCCCGAGACGTAGGACGTCGAGGCGGTGGCGACCAGGGCGAGGTTCGCGCGAGACGCGGGGCTCGCCGCGGCTGCGATGGTCGCCTTGACGAAGGCCAGTTCCTGCGTGTCGTAGGGCGTGCCGTCCCGACGGAACAGGTCGTGCTGCCAGCGGGCCGGCTCGGGGGCGTCCTTGGGCGAGCCCCACGGGAAGTAGGTCTGGGTGCGTCCCGCCACCAGCCCCCAGTTCCAGCAGCCGATGCGGCGGTCGCGGAACAGCGGCAGCAGATTCTCGAACGTGTTGCCGTCCCGGCGCACGAGGTATTCGGTACAAAGCACCGGGCGTCGGTACGTCCCGCAAAGGGCCAGCTTCGCCTCGATCCCGGACGGCGCGTCGTAGCCGTGGAACGACACCACATCCGAAAGCTCCATCATCCGCCGCGTGAACGGGTGTTCGAAATCCACCCACGCGCCGATGGTCAACGGTTGGCCGGGCTTCGCCGCCCGCGCCCAGGCGAAGGTGGCTTCCATCAACGGCTGGCTCTGATCGCCCAAACCCGAAGCGCCCGGTTCGTTGTAGAGGTCCCACACCCACACGCGATCGTCCTGCCCGAACGTGCCGACCATGTCCTTGACGTAACGTTCGAGGACGGGCCAGGCCGCGCGGTTCGTGACCATCGCCAGCGGTGGGCTGGAAACCCACTGGCTGTTGTGGACGCCCGGCACCGGGTCGGGTTGCGGACCAGCGGCCGCCACGCGCCCGGCAAAGTTGCAGTCGTCGAACAGAATCGGCATCACGCCGATCCCGTGACGGCCGGCCATGTCGAGGAACTCGGTGAACCGCGTCTTCAAACCCTCGGCGTCGGCCTGCCACACCACGAAGTTCAGGAAGACGCGCACGGTGTTGAAGCCCAGCGCGCGTGCCCAGCCCAATTCACGGTCGATGGTTGCGGCGTCGAACGTCGCGGGCTCCCACATCTCGATGTCGTTGACGGCTGTGCTGGGCAGGAAGTTGCAGCCGACCATCCACGGCCGCGACTCGTACCAGGTCTGCGCGCGTTCCGGGGTCCATTGCCCGGGCGCCAGCGCGGCGGAGGCACTGGGCGTGAGCAAGGCGATCGCCACCGCGAAAGCGGCGCTGAAGCGCTCGCACTCCAGACGCTTCGCGATGCCCCGCACCGCCCGGCCGTCGCAGCGCGCTTGGAGTGCGCCGTCTTCCAGCGGCGCTTTTCGTTCATCGTCCACGCCACGCAAAGCGGCGCTGAAGCGTTCGCACTCCAGACGCTTCGCGATGCCCCGCACCGCCTGCGAGTCGCAGCGCGTTTGGAGTGCGCCGTCTTCCAGCGGCGCTTTTTGTACATACCCGCGCGGTGCCGACCCAAAGCGGGCGGCCCGACCTTGTTGAAACGAGCGAAGCGTTTTCATCGATTCACAATCGCGGGGCCGCGACCGGCCCGGTAAGGGTGAGGACATGAGGAGACTGGTTGCGCACGAGGTCGAACACCACCGGCTTGCCCGGCTCCGTGCGCCCCAGCGCACGGGCGAAGTCGGCCAGGCCACGCACCGGTTGTCCGTTGACCGCCTGGATCAAGTCGCCCGGACGAAACCCGTCCCGGAACGCCGGTGCATTTTCCCGCAGGCTGGCGAAGGCGATGCCTCCTGCCTCCCGCGACACACCGTACGCCGAGTACTCTTCCCCGCCAATCTCCCGCACGCGCGCCCCCCGCCACGCATACGCCAGCTCCGGCTTCGCGGTCGGTGGCGTCAGATCCGGTTGGATCCGGACGGCCGGGAACACCGGTTGCCGCGCGATCGCGCGCAGGGCCGGCTTGCGGACGCCGAACTGGTCCATGGGAAAGTTGCGGAAGCCGAGCTTCAGCGCCGGCGAGTCGGGCTGGACCCGGTAATCCCCGTTCGCGGGATCGAGGAAAAGCGGGTCGGCAACGACGGAGTCGGCGTCGCATCCCTGGGCGGCGAATCGGAGCCGGTCGCTTTCGCTGGAGGTGAACAAGTTGCTGTTCACCTCCGCGCCCCAGCGGTCGACGGGCATGCCGCCGGCCGGCTGATACGGGCCCATGACGATGTTGCGGGCGAACACATCGCCGCTCGCCGCGTACCAGCAATGGGGATGAAGGCTGTTGTTGACGATGATGTTGTTGGTGGCGATGCGCTGGTAGCCCTCGCGCAGCTTGAGGCCGCCGCGGAGCAGGAGGTTGTCGTAAATCACGTAGCGGGAGGAACCGTCGTCGAGATCCACATCCCAGCCGTGATCGCAACGCCAGCGGTTGTGTCGCAGCACCACGGGTTCGACCACGTCGAGAAATGGCAGGGCCGGGTCGGCGGCCACCTGACGGTCCACCTCCGCGATGCTCGGATGCCAGTAGCGGTCCCGACCCCAGGAATTGAAGCTGCCGTGGTCGCCGGTCTCGCGCACGGTGTCGAACACGTCGCAGCCCTCGATGACGTGGCCGCCCCAGGTGCCTTCGCTGATGTTGATGCCGGCCCGCGGCACCTCGTAGATCGAGCAGTGCCGCACCGTGATGCGCCGGGCCATCGAGATCTGGATCGGGGCGGTCTGCTTCTCGAACCGCCCGGTGCGGGTGATCAGGCAATCCTCGACTAGGCAATCCGCGGGGTAGTCCTCACCAGCGGGGCCGGGCGTGCGGTCGAGTTGGGCGTAGTCGAAGGGCTCGTTGTAGTTGAGCAGCGGGCTCCGAACCGCCCGCGGGTCCCCAACAAATGCCACCCCGTTCGCCCCGCTCTCGCGGATCAGGCAGCCGCGGATGGTGACGCGACGGTTGTACCGGTTGACGAACACGGTGTTGCCGCCCACCTGATCGAACTCCGCGTCCTCGAGCGTGCAGTCCTCGGTCCCGTGAAACACGACCGCCCCACCGCGATACACCGTCCAGTCGCTGCGCAGCAGCGGCTCGCGGTTCTCCATGAACGTCCGCGCGGTGTGCCGGAACGTGAATCCGCGCAAGGTGAGAAAACGCACCGGCCGATCCGGGGTACCGTCGAACTCGACCAGATGACGGAGGCGCACGGCTTCGACAGTGGCCGTCGGGAGATCCACGCCGGGGGGCGGCAGGCAGTAGAGCGTGGCGGCCGACGCGTCGTGGTACCACTCGCCGGGGGCGTCGAGTTCTTCGCGCACATTTTCGACGAACCGATAGGTGGGATGCATCGGGCTGGGCCGGTTGTTCTGCCAGCCTCCTTCGTAGTCGAGGGTGCCGTCGGCTTTGCGTCCCAGGATCCGCCAGTGCATGTCACCCCACTCGTGCTGGTGCATGGCGTGGATGTAGCCCCCAACGGAGTTCGCCCAGCGCGCGACCCGTTCCGGGCTGAGGGCGTCCGCGGCGTAACCGTTGAAGTGGCGCACCGCCGGGTCGTAGTCGGGATAACGCGCCATGGGCTGCCGGACGCCGTTGAGGAAGAGTTGGTCCATCGTGAGACCTTCCGGTGTCTTGGCGCGGAAAATCCCGTCGCGGTAAGGCTCCCATTGCAGCGCGAGCTTCGCGCCTCCACTAAGAACCGGCCGCGCCCCCGGCGCCGCCGCGTAGAGGATCGGCGACTGAGCCGTGCCCGAATCCTCCGCCGTGAACCGGAGCGTTGCCGGGAGATGATAAACGCCGTCGTGAACCAGCACGGTCACCGGCTCGCGCCCCGCCAGCTTGCGGGCTGCGTCGCGGGCGGCCGCCAACGAGGGCAACGGAGCGACTGCGGTTCCCGGGTTGGAGTCACGGCCGGACGGCGCCACATGCAGCTCGGCGGCGTGGATTGACGCGCCGAGGATAAGGCTGGCGGCGATCGCGAGTCGCGTCGCGTGGTTCGTGCCGGGAGTGTTCACGGGCGGACCTTAGCCCGGGGGTTCTGGCGATGGCAAGGCGCACCGCCCCCCACGCGCTCGAGCCAGGCGCCGAACAGCGATCGCACGGCCTCCCGGGGCCGGTGGGAGTTCGCCCGCGCTGCCGGCAGTGAATCCTACTTCGCGATTGAAAGCCCGCTTCTCCGCCCCCACCCTCGCCCCGTGCAAGCGTCCGCCTCTCCTCTCCGCGGCCTGACCACCACGCAGTGGCTCATCTGCGTGATTGCGTCGATCGGGTTCGCCTTTGACATCTATGAGCTGTTGATGTTGCCGCTGATCGTGGGACCCGCGCTGCAGGAGCTGCTCGGTGCCGCGCCGGGCTCCCCCGAGTTCCAGCAGTGGGTGGGACGGCTGTTCTACATCCCGGCCTTTGCCGGAGGCATCTTCGGTCTGCTGGGCGGCTATCTCACCGACCGTCTGGGGCGGCGGCGGGTGCTCACGTGGAGCATCATGCTCTACGCCTTCTCGGCCTTCGCCGCCGGCTTCTCGACCAGCGTCTGGATGCTGCTGTTCTTCCGGTGCCTGGTGTTCGTCGGGGTGTGTGTCGAGTTCGTCGCTGCCGTGGCCTGGCTGGCGGAGCTTTTTCCCGAACCGGAACGGCGCGAGCGGATCCTCGGCTACACGCAGGCGTTCTCATCCATCGGCGGCCTGCTCGTGGCCTTCGCCAACGGCCTCTGCGTGAAGTACGCCGCCAGCCTGCCGGCCGTGGACTTTTTCGGTTGGTTCGGTGACGCCATCAGGGACCACCATGCCGCGTGGCGCTACACGTTGATGTCCGGTCTGATCCCCGCCCTGCCGCTGGCCATCATCCGTCCCTTCCTCCCTGAGTCGCCGGCCTGGCAGCGCAAGAAGGCCGCCGGCACCCTCAAACGTCCCAGCCTCGCCGCCCTGTTCGCCCCCGATCTCCGCCGGATTACGGTGGTCACCACCCTCATGTTCGCCATGAGCTACGGCGCGGCCTTCGGCGCCATCCAACACCTGCCCCGGATCCTGCCGGCGACGCCCGAGGTGAAGGCCGCAGCCCAAGCCGCGGCCGCGGCGGCTTCCGAGGATCAACCTGCCGCCGATGCTGCCCGGTTGGCCCGGCAGGCCACGGCCCAGGTCACCCAGGCCGCCGCCGCCAAGGCCACGAAAGTCCAGGAACTGGGTGGACTGTATGGCCGGGCCCTCGTGGCGGTGCTCCTCGTGGGTGTGCTCGGCGCGGGCCAGATCAGCCGCCGCTCCATCCTGGGCTGGAGCGTGCTGGTGGCCGTGTTGATGCTCGAAGTGCTGGCTAACTTCGCCGGCTCCTTCGGGGAACGCCTGTGGCGCCTCGTCCAGGGCGTGGGCATCGGGCTGGTGGGCGGGTTCCTCGTCTGGGCCGCGTTGCTCAGTCTGCAGAGGCTGTTGCCGCGGCAGACCCGCAGCGTGCTGCGGATGCTCCAGGTCCCCGGGCTGGTCCTCATGCCGTTGGTCTTCGCGTACGCCGCCCTTGAGAGCCTCACCCTGCTGTACGTGGGGATCTTCCTGGCCGGGATGGTCACGGTGGGCCAGTTCAGCTTCTGGGGGAACTACCTGCCCCGGGTGTATCCGATGCACCTGCGCGGCACAGGCGAGAGTTTCGCCGCCAACATCGGCGGACGCTTGCTGGGAACCTCCTTTGCCTGGGTGACCACCACCCTGGCCACCACCCCGGATCCGGCCTACGCCCCGGTCAAACTCGCTTACATGGCCGCGCTGGTCGGCTTGGCGGTGTACCTCGTGGGATTCGCCCTCTCATTCGCCCTGCCTGAGCCGAAGGAGTCCGATCTCTCCGACTGAGCGCGCCGCCCCGAACTGCTGCCATGCCCCAGCCTCCCCCAAACGCGGCGCCACCGATCGTTTCGCCGGGGCCCAAAGCTACACCACGCCTGCGTTCGCTCGATGCCCTGCGCGGCTTTGACATGCTCTGGATCCTGGGCGCCGACGCCATCCTCCATGGCCTGAACAGCTTCACCGACAACGCGGTCACCCGGTTTCTGGCCGAGCAGTTCGAGCACAAGTCGTGGCAGGGGTTCGCCTTCTACGACCTGATCTTCCCGCTCTTCGTGTTCATCGTCGGTGTGTCGCTGGTGTTTTCGTTGGGCCGCGCCCTCGCGCGCGACGGCCGCGGAGCCGCGCTGCGCCGGGTGTGCCGACGGAGCCTCCTGCTCTACGCGCTCGGGGTGTTCTACTACGGAGGCTTCGCCAAGGAATGGCCCGAGATCCGCCTGCTGGGTGTGCTCCAGCGCATTGCCCTCTGCTACTGCGTCGCCGGACTCTGCTTCTGCCTGTTTAAGCCCCGGACGCTCGCGGCGATCACCGCCGGGCTGCTCGTCGGGTACTGGGCGCTCCTCACCTGGGTGCCCTTCCCAGACGTCCGACCCGAACCGGGCGGCACGCAACCGGTCTGGCGCGCCACCGGCTTCGACCACGTCGAGCAACTCAACCTGGACAGCACCAACCGGGTGCGGGGCGTGTTCCTCCCGGGGGTTAACCTGGCGCACTACGTGGATCAGCGCTGGCTGCCGGGCCACAAGTGGGACGGTACCTGGGATCCGGAAGGCCTGCTGAGCACCTTACCGGCCATCGGCACCTGCCTGCTCGGCGTCTTCGCGGGCCTGCTCCTGCAGGACGCGCGCTGGCGGGACGGACAGAAGGTGCTATGGCTGCTCGGCGCCGGGGCGGTCGCGGTGGCCTTGGGTTGGCTTTGGCATCTCCAGTTCCCGGTCATCAAGAAGATCTGGACCTCGTCGTACGTGTTGGTGGCCGCCGGCTACAGCGCCTGGCTCCTGGCCGGATTCTATTACGTCATCGAGATCTGCCGCTGGGAGAAGTGGGCCGCGCCGTTCATCTGGATCGGCATGAACCCCATCACCGTGTACGTCGGCAACGCGCTGGTCGATTACGAGTCCGTCGCCGAAAGGCTCGCCGGCGGCAGCGTCGCGAAGTGGCTCGACGCCACCCTCACCCCCGGCGCTGGTGAAGCCTTGATCGCCGTCCTCACCCTCGGCATCGCGGTGGGTTTCTGCCGGTTTCTGTACCGACGCAACCTCTTCCTCCGGCTTTGACAGGACCGAAGACAACATTCCGCTTTCCTTCCGCCCGCCAATCGGCTTAAAAGTCCGCCGCCTCCCTGCCCCGGTCCGCGGGTTCCGACGGCCGTCTCGCGTGACGGCAGGACCGCGCCGGGAGGTGAGGACTGCTCATGTATTGGCAAGCTGAAATCGAGACAATGCCCCGGCCCGAACTGGAGGCTCTCCAGTTGCGGCGTCTGCAGGAGGTGGTGAGACGCGTGGCAACGACCGTGCCCTTCTACCGCCAGGCATTGGCGGAGGCGGGGGTCAGCCCGGACGACATCCGGTCCCTCGCGGACGCCCGGCGCCTGCCGTTCACCACCAACGCCGATCTGCGGGCGAACTACCCGGACGGCCTGCTGGCCATCCCCCGGCAGCAGGTGACCCGTCTGCACACGTCCAGCGGCACCACCGGCAAGCCCAAAGCCCTGTTCTTTTCCCGCCGGGACGTCGATCAGGCCGCCGAACTCATCGCCCGCTGCCTGGTCATGACCGGTTGCACCGCCGAGGATGTCCTCCAGAACATGATGACCTACGGGCTCTTCACCGGCGCGCTCGTCCTCCATTACGGGGCCGAGAAGGTCGGCATGCTCGTCATCCCGGCCGGCCCCGGCAACTCGGAGCGGCAGTTGATGTTGATGCAGGACTTCCGCACCACCGTCTTTCACACCACCCCGAGCTACGCCCTGTACCTGGCCGAGTTCATCCGCAAGCGCGGCCTCGATCCCCGCAAAGACCTCGCCCTGCGCAAGGGCCTGGTCGGCGCCGAAGCCCACTCCGAGGAAACCCGCCGCAAGATCGAGGAAGCCCTGGGCATCGATGCCTACAACTCCTACGGCTTGTCTGAGATGAATGGCCCCGGCGTCGCCTTCGAGTGCGAACACAAGTCCGGGCTCCACCTCTGGGAAGACCAGTATCTCCTCGAGATCATCGACCCCGTGACCGGCGTCCCGCTCGCCGACGGTGAGCGCGGCGAACTCGTCCTGACCAGCCTCACCCGCGAGGCCATGCCCCTGCTCCGCTACCGCACCCGCGACCTCACGTCTGTCATCCCCGCCCCCTGCCCTTGCGGCCGCACCCACCGCCGCCTCGCCCGCATCACGGGGCGGTCGGACGACATGCTGGTCGTGCGCGGCGTGAACCTCTACCCGCAGCAGATCGAGCGGGTGCTCATGAGCATCCCTGAGCTCGGCAGCAACTATCTCATCCACCTGCGGGGTCTGGATGAGCTGACCGTGAAGGTGGAGTTCGCCGCCAGCGGTTTCGACGGCCGGGTCGAGAACCTCGTCCGCCTCGAGGAACGGGTCGTCGAGAAGCTGCGCGCCGAGATCCTCGTCAAGCCCAAGGTCGAGCTGTCCGCACCGGGCACGCTGCCCGTGAGCGAGGGCAAGGCCAAACGGGTCGTGGACGAACGGGTCCTCTGAGCCTTCCGACGCCGCAGGCACCGCCGCAACGCATCTCCTGTTATGAAGCCGGTTCAACTCCTGGCAGTCTTTGCCGAAAACAAACCCGACCAGCTCGCGCGTGTCACCCGCCAGCTTGCCGACGCCGGCGTGAACATCCACTGGGTGGGCATCGCCGACGTCCAGAAGTTCGGCGTCATCCGGTTCCTCGTGGACAAGACCGACCTCGCGTTCGAGTGGCTCAAGCAGCACGACGTCACCGTGTCGCGTGTCGAGGTGCTCGCCGTCGAAGTCGAGGATCGACCGGGCGGCCTGCACCAGGTGGCCGCGATTCTCGCGGGCGACTCGATCAGCCTGGCCAACGTCTCCGGCTTCGTCTTCAACCACCGCGCCATCCTCCTGCTCGAAGTGCCCGAACTCGAACGTGCCCGCCGGCTGCTCACCGACCGCGGCCTCCACCTTCTCTCCGAGGAAGAGATGCTGAGCCTGTGAACGAGTTCGCCGGTTTCGCTCCTTTGCCGTGAGCCGCCGCGCCCGAACCCGGACTCCGCGCGACAGCGCCGTCGAGGCGCGTTACATCGTCATGCCCCAGCATGCGAACGACCTCGGCATCGCGTTCGGGGGCACGATCATGTCCTGGATCGACATGGTCGCGGCGATGGTGGCGCAGCGGCACTGCGGCCGGAAGGTGGTCACGGTGAGCATCGACCGTCTCTCCTTCCTGGCCCCCTGCCACATTGGCGATCACGTCCTGCTCCGCTCGTCGGCCAACTACGTGGGCCGCACCTCCATGGAGGTCGGCGTCCAGGTCTTGAAGGAATGCCCCTACACCGGCGAACGCGTTCGGGCCACCACCGCCTACCTCACGTTCGTCGCACTCGACCGACGCGAGAAACCCACCCCCATCCCACCGATCCATCCCGAAACCCCGGACGAGTTGCGCCGCTTCGAGAACGCCCGCCTGCGTGTCGCCGCGCGCAAGGAACTCCTGCGCCGGCTAACCAGAGGGGTCAGTTCATAATCTGCTCCAAACCGCCAGCCGTCCTTGCCCTGGTTTCTCCCAAGGGGTCAGTTCTTGACTTTGTCATATTACAAAGTCAAGAACTGACCCCTTGGGAAGGCTTGTCGTGGGGCGCGGTTCCCGGCATACCGACGTTGTGAAAAGCCTCACGGAACATCTCTGGTTCGAGGTCCCCGGGCGTCGGGGCTTCGTGAACATCACGCCAACGGTGGCGGAACTGGTGCGACGCAGCGGGGTGCGCGAGGGGCTCTGCCTGGTGAACGCCATGCACATCACCGCCTCAGTGTTTATCAACGATGCCGAGGACGGGCTGCTCCATGACTACGAGGTGTGGCTCGAACGGCTCGCCCCCCACGCACCGACTTCGCAGTACCACCACAACCGCACCGGCGAGGACAACGCCGATGCCCACCTCAAGCGGCAGGTCATGGGACGCGAGGTCGTCGTGGCCATCACCCGGGGGGAGCTCGATTTTGGCCCCTGGGAGCAGATCTTCTACGGCGAATTCGATGGGAACCGCCGGAAGCGCGTGCTGGTCAAAATCATTGGGGAGTAGCGGGTATGGGGAGCGCGGCGGCAGCTCTGCTGGTGTTCACGGGCGGGTTCATCGTAATGGTCCTGGAGATTGTCGGGGCACGTTACCTGGCGGGTGAATTCGGCGGAACATTCTACGTGTGGGTCAGCCAGATCGGCGTGGTGATGATCGCCCTGGCGGCGGGGTACTATGTCGGGGGCGCGCTGGCCGACCGCTGGCAGCGGCTGCGCCGGCTGGTGGGGCTGCTGGTGCCCACCGGCGTGGCCGTGCTGGCGGTGCCCTGGTACGCCCCGCCGGTGCTCGAAGCCATCGTGATGCGCCACCCGTCGGGTGAACCCGTTCCGCTGGTGTGGCAGAAGCTGGATCCCGCGTTGGGCAGCGCCGTGATCTTCCTGTTGCCCTGCCTGGTGCTGGCGATGTTGCCGCCTTACCTGATTCGGATGTGCGCCCGGCGGCTTGGCCAGATTGGCCGGCTCAGCGGCCAGATCATTGCCTGGAGCACCGTGGGGAGCATCGCCGGCGTGTTCGTGGCCGGCTATGTCCTGATCGAAGTGATGAGGCTCTCGAGCATCTTCCTGACGATGGGCGGCTTGATTCTGGTGCTGGCAGGGCTTTGTTGGTGGCTGGATCGCGGGTTGGCACCGCCTTCCTCCGAAGTTGCGGCTGAAAGACAATGAGACCCTTCGCTGGCACGATTTCGTGTTCCCCTCCCCTGCCCTGTCGCGGCGGGCGACAGCGGCTTGCGGCGCTTGTCCTCGGTCTGGCCGCCGGCTTCGGTCTGCACGGGGGCACGGTGTTCGAGACGACCTCGGCCTATCATCGCATCCGCGTGGTGGACGGGGCGGGGGTTCGCACGCTGCTGTTCGACCGGGCGGAAGAGACGCGGATGTCGCTGGCCAACCCGCTCGAGGGGCATTTCGAGTACATCGAGTACTTTTTCATGCCCTGGCTGTGGAACCCCGAACTCAACCGGGTGCTGATGATCGGCCTCGGGGGCGGCAGCGCGCAGCGCCTCTACAGCCACTACTGTCCGGACGTGGCCGTGGACACGGTGGAGGTAGACGCGGCGGTCCGGCAAGTGGCCGAGGGGTATTTCGGTTACCGGCCGGGCCCGCGCCAGCGCATCTTCGTCGAGGACGGCCGCCAGTTCCTCCGCCGGAGCCAGGACCGCTATGGGGCGATCCTGCTCGACGCGTACACGCAGGGTCGCTACGGCGCGGCCATTCCGCATCACCTCGTGACGCGGGAGTTCTTCACGCTGGTGCGGGATCGGCTGACCACCAACGGCGTGGTGGCGTACAACGTCATGGGCTCGTTGACCGGGTGGCGGGCGGACATTGTCGGAGCGGTGCATCGCACGATGCAGTCGGTGTTTCCGCAGGTGTACCTCTTCCCGGCCAGCGAGAGCCAGAACGTGGTCCTGCTGGGGACGCTGGTGACGGACCCGCCGACGCTGCAGTGGCGCAGCCAACGTGGCCGGGAGGTGTTCGAGTCCGGCCGGGTCAAGCTCCCCACGTTCTATCGTCGCATCAACGCCTTCCGGGCCGAGCCTCCGCCCAGCGCGAGTCGCTGCCCGGTCCTGACCGACGATTACGCGCCGGTGGACGGGCTCCTGAGCGACACGTGGCGGCGCTGACGACGGTGTTGCAGGTTCCGCGGGCCGTTGCGCTCCGGCTGACCGCTGCGCGCCCATTGACGAAAGCCGGGTACGGGCGTTGATTACGCACCGGAAGCCATGAAACAGAAACCGCTATTGGCCAGGCACGCACCCCGTTGTCCGGGCGGGATACTGACGCGACGCGATTTCCTCAAGGCCACCGCCGCTTCCGCCGTCGCGCTCCCCTTCGCACAACCGCCGACGGTCTTTGCGCAGGCTGCGTCGGCGTCCCGGGTGCCGCGGTCGGTGACGGGGCTGGGCCTCTGTCCGCGTTATGAATTCGCGGCGGTGCGCCGCGTGCTGGGGCGGATGTTCGATGAACTGGGCGACGTGCGGCCGTTGGTCAAGGGCACGCATGTCACGGTGAAGGTGAATCTGGTGAACACCTCGGCGGAGGATGTGGCCGGCGTGCCGCTTTGGTTGACCGTCACGGTGCATCCGGTGGTAGCGCAAGCTCTGGGCAGCTTGCTCGTCGAGTATGGCGCGCGGGCGGTGGTGTTCTGTGATCAGTTGCCGTTTGTCTCGATTGAGGCGGACGCCTTCGAGGGGTATGGCTTCAAGCTGGCCGAGTTCAACCGCGTGATGGACCAGCGGGCCCGATTCGAAAACACACGCAACCGCGGTCGGCATCGCGACTACGCGCTGGTCCCGGTCCCGGGTGGCGGTGAGCTGGCCCGGGCGTGGGAGGTGAACCGGACTTACGTGGACACCGACGTGCGGGTGTCGTTGACCAAGTTAAAGAGCCACGTCTCGGGGGGCGTCACGGGCGGGCTGAAGAACCTGTTCGGGGTCCCGCCCAGCAGCCTGTACGGCGACGATCTCCAGGCGGAACCGGACGAAGCCGCGATGGGGTACCGGAGCAGCACGATGCACAACTGCACGCATCGCCCGCGCACCTCCGTGAGTTCGTTCACGGGGCGATCGGTCGAAGGGGATCACGGGTTCAACGTGCCCCGCTTCATCGTGGACCTGGCGGCGGCGTTTCCCCTGGACCTCGTCGTGATCGACGCCATCAGCACGATTCAGACTGCGGAAGGTTGGTGGCTGGGCTCGATGGTGTCCGTCACCCGCCCCGGCCTGCTGATTGCGGGCCGCAACCCGGTCTGCACGGACGCCGTGGCGGCCGCGGTTATGGGATTCGAGCCGGATGCACCCGACCGGACGTGGCCGTTCGTGAACGGCTCAAACCACCTGGCCCTGGCGCGACGCCGGGGGTTGGGTGAAAACCGCCTGAAGGAACTCGAGACCGCCGGCCTGAGCCTCGAGGCGGCGCGGTTCGAGTTTCAACCGACTTACCGGCGTCTGGCCGGTTGACGGTCATGCCAAGCTCGAACTTTGCGGAAGCGAAGGTGTGGCGCGCGGCGGGCGGTGATGGCACCCGCGCGGGGCTCTGGCCCCAACCCGTCCGGCTCGCGTCCTCACCCGCCGGCCGACTCGAAGCTACCGGGGCGGTCCAGGCGTCGGTCGTGTTCGACGCCGAAGGCCGGGCGTTCGTGGCGGACATGGCGGGCGGCGTGCAGGCGTTCGCGCCCGACGGCAAGCGACTCTGGCGCACCCGTCTCGAAGGAGGCATTTCGGCCACGCCGGTAGTTCACCCCCACGAACCGCGTCTGTACGTGGCCTCCCATGCCGGCGAAGCCCGGGCGCTCGACACCGCCACCGGCATGACCGTGTGGCAACGTTCGCTGTCGACCCGGAGCGATCCCCGGGTGCTGTCGGATCTGCTCTTCCTCCCGGGGGCGCAGGCGGTCGTGCTGAGTAGTTGGGGAGGACGGTTCCTGGCGCTCGACGCCGGGACGGGGGAGGCACGGTTCACTTGGGACGCCGGCGCATCGCCGGGGTCGGCCGCGGCCACCGCGGGTTCAGGCCAGGTCTGCTATGGCCTGCGGGCGGTGGACGCGCGAGGCATTGAGCTGATCGAAATGACGGCCACCGGCGGCGAACGGGTGCTGCACACCGAACCGGCCGGCAGCCGTGGCGCGCGCCGCGCCGTCGTGGCGGCGGCCCCGATCATCGATGCGGTCCGGGGCGTGGTGTATGCCCTCTGCAACCGGGATCGTGAAGCCCGGCTGGTGGCCTGGTCCATCGACGCGGGGCGGGTGTTGTGGGCTTGTCCCCTCGCCCACGCCGTGCAGGCGACGCCGGCGTTGCGGGCGGATGGCGGGCTCCTCCTGCCCGACCTCGGTGGCGGGGTAAGCGCGGTCTCGACGGACGGCGAGTTGAGCTTCCGCCTCGACTGCGGGGCCGACTACTTTCTGGCGGGCGGCGTGTGTGATGGCGACGGCGGGTTCTATGTGGGGGATCCGGGCGGGCGGCTGAACGTCGTTGGCAAGACCGGTTCAGGTCGCGTCGGGTTCGAGGTCGAACGGTCGTTTCAGGCGCGTCCGTCGTTTGGGCCGGATGGGCGCCTGTACGTGCCCTGCACGGACCGCCGGGTTTACATCTTCGGCAACGCGAGTGCGACGTGAGTCGCGGGCTCTCGCCGCACGCTTCGGACCCCCAAGGCGTCGGGCAGGCAGAGCGCGTTCGGAGGAATCCCCGGCGTTCGTAATCGGTGGAGGGACTCCCAAGCCCCGCAGGCCGGCCAGTATGGAACCAGACTTCCCCCCCATTATCCTGGCACTTCCCTTGAACTTTGAACTTTGAACTTTGAACTTTGAACTTTGAATTCTGAGCTTTGAATTTTGAATTTTGAATTTTGAGCTTCGAACGTTCTTCCCCCGCAGGCGTGTCTCGACGCCGTGTTCGGCTTGCTCCACAGTCGCGCCATGAACCCAACCACCCGCGTGGCGGAGAGTCGGGGCGAGCTCCCGGATGGGGGACCAGACCCGGCGACGCCTCGGGGCGAGGTGGCGTTCCCCACCGCCCTGGCGCCCGTCGCCGAACCGGAACGCCTGCCCTCGGTGGACGTCCTGCGGGGCGTGGCCGTGCTGGGGATTTTGCTGCTGAACATCGTCGGCATGGCGATGCCGGATCCGGCTTACTGGGATCCCTCCGGTTGGGGCGGTGACGACGGCTGGAACCTGCGCGTCTGGTGGATCAATAACGTCTGCTTCGAAGGCACGATGCGGGCCCTCTTCTCCCTGCTCTTCGGCGCCGGGGTCCTGCTGTTCACCGGCAAGGGCGAGGCGAAGGGAGCCGGGCTCTCCGTGGCCGACGCGTGGTATCGCCGCACGATCTGGCTCTTCCTTTTCGGCCTGGTGCATGCCTACGTCCTCCTGTGGCCGGGCGAGATCCTGTATGCTTACGGCCTCATGGGGATGTTTCTCTTTCCCTTCCGCCACGCAAGCGCCCGGCGCCTGGCCCTGCTCGGCACCGCCCTCCTCCTCGCGGGTGCCGCCCTGGCCCTTTACGAGAGCCGCCAAGCCCTGACCCTCCACGCTCAGGCCACCGCGGCTGATGCCCTCGAAGCGCGTGGGGAAGATGTCCCCCCGGAATTGGAAAAAGCGCGTGAGGAATGGCAGGCCAAGGCCGAACTGATGCAGCCCCCGCCCGAAGCCCGTGAGGAAGCTGTGGCCGCCATGCAAGGCGGCTTCTTCTCCGCAATGAGGTACCGCGCCGGGTTGACCTACTGGATCCACTCCGAATTTCACTACCGCTACGCGTACTTCGATGTGCTGAGCTTCATGTTCATCGGCATGGCGCTCTTCCGATGGCGAATCGTTCAGGCCGAACGGCCCGGCAGATGGTACGGACTCATGATCCTGATCGGCTACGGTCTGGGCATCCCCCTCAACTGGTACGAGACCGCCACGTCCGCTGCTTCGGGTTTCTCCCTTGTCACCTTTTACCAAATGTCCGTGACCTATGATCTGGGCAGACTGCTCATGGTCACGGGCCACATCGGCGTCGTCATGCTCCTCTGCCGCTCCGGCTTGCTGCCCGGGTTGCGGACCGGCCTCGCGGCGGTGGGTCGGATGGCCTTGACCAACTACCTCCTCCAGACGGTCATCACGACCACGCTGTTCGTCGGCTTCGCCCAGTTCGGCCAATGGCAGCGTTACGAACTCTACGCCCTGGTCCTGGCCATCTGGGCCTTCCAGATGGTTCTCAGCCCGCTATGGCTGCGTCGCTATCATTTCGGGCCCATGGAATGGCTGTGGCGAAGCCTGATCTATCTGCGGGCGCAACCCTTCCGGCGGTCCCTCGCCGGTAGAGGGGAATGCCTGGCGTGACCGACCCAGGCCAGATCCCCATGCGGAGCCAGCAAGCCAGGAATCGTGTCCATCGGCGCGGCCAGTGGCGATCGGGAGCGCTCCATCTCTGGCACGTCCTCCTGGCTGCTGTCGTCTGCGGCGGCGCCGACCCCGGACGGGCGGCGGGCAGCGACGCCCCAAGCCCGATCCGGATCTCGGAGTTCCTGGCCTCGAACGGTGCGGGCCTCCAGGACGAGGACGGGGATCGCCCGGACTGGATCGAACTCGAGAACCTCACTCTCGCCACCGTCAACCTGGACGGCTGGACCCTCACCGATGACCCGCGTCGCCCCACCCGCTGGCGTTTTCCTTCAACCGTTCTCGCCGGAGGCCATTTCCTGGTGGTGTTCGCGTCCGGGAAGGACCGGGCCCAGCCCGGGCGGGAATTGCACACGAACTTCAAGCTGCGTGCCGAAGGCGGTTACCTGGCCCTCCACCGCCCCGACCACTCCCTGGCGGACGCCTTCGCCCCCAGCTATCCCGCGCAGCGTCGGGACCTCGCCTACGGCCGCGAGGGATCGGCAACCCCGCTCAGCCTGGTAGCACCCGGAGCCGCGGTCACGTTCCGTGTACCGGCAAGCGACCTCGAAGGCGGGAGCTGGACCGGAAGTCAGGAACCCTTCGCTGACACGACCGCGAACGGCTGGACCGCCGGCTTCTTCGCCATGGGCTACGACGCCGCCGATACCGTCGTGGGCGCCGACCTCGAGGTGATTGGCCAGTCGCTTCAGCCAAGGAGCATCTACGACACGGCTGTGGGCAGCCTGTTCGTGCTGGCAAGCGACGGTTTCACCCAGACGGGCGAGGTTACCGAGTGGGCCTTCTACAGCACCACCCAACACACGATCACGCCACTCCTCCTGCGGCTCGAGCCGGACGGCGGATATGTCATCACCGCGATCGGGACGGCTCGTCAGAGCACCGGCGCGGGGGAACAACGTTACCCCTTCGCATTGCAGTCCGGCACCGCCCACGTCCGACCGGGGGATTGCTTGGGGTGGAAGGACGGCGCGCAAGGCGTGGACCACACCGGCGTGCCGGCCTGGGACACCAGCTCCACCGCCTCGATCCGATGGTTCCAACACCACCGCCAATTCAGCGTCGGCCAGAGACTCGGCCCGGGCCAGTCCTTCGACCGGGCCTATTCTCTGCGGTAACGGTTGGCGGTTCCGCGCAGCCACCTCGCTTCGGGACCTCGAGCAGGTCGTGGGGACGCTTACGCCTCGCTCCAGGCTCGCGTGCGATTCGTAGTCCCCGAACCGGCAACCCTGGACCGGCTCACCTTGCGCGTCGCGTACCTGGACGGCTTCGTGGCCTGGCTGAATGGCGTGGAGGTGGGCCGTCGCAATGCCCACGCCCTGCTGACAGCCGACACGGTGGCGGTGACCAATCGGCCTCGCGAGCAGGCCTTGACCCCCGAGACGCTCGATCTCACCCCCTGGCTGGGCCGGCTCCGCGCCGGCACGAACCTGCTGGCCTTCCACGCCCTGAGCGACCGCCCCGACAGTCCCGAGTTCCTTCTGCAACCCGCCCTCGAGGCCCGCCGCACCCCGGGGACACGGCCCCGTTTCCTGCGCGAACCCACCCCCGGAGCGCCCAACGCCGAAGGCTTCGACGGTTGGGTCGCCGAGGTGAAGGTAACACCGGAACGCCAGATCTGCCGGGCACCCCCGGAGGTCGTCCTGCAATGCCCCACCGACGGTGCCGCGATTCGTTACACGACGGACGGCAGCCTGCCCGAGACCACCTCGGGGCACCCCTACCAACGCCCTCTGCTGCTGACCAACACCACCGTCATCCGGGCCGCTGCCTTCGTCCCCGGTTACCTGCCCAGCGGGGTGACGACCCACACGTATCTGTTTCCCGAGAGCGTGGTCCGACAACCTGCGCGACCCGCGGGGTATCCTGATCACTGGAGTGGGCGCCGGGCCGATTACGAGATGGACCCGCAGGTGGTGGGAAATCCAGGGCCGACCGGACCGGTGGAGGAGGCGCTCTTCGCCCTGCCCACCGTGTGTCTCACCGCCCCGCTCCCGGACTGGTTTGGCTCGGAGCGAGGCATCTACTTCCATTCCGGGCAGTCGGGTGAAGCCTGGGAACGTGCGGCGACCATCGAACTGGTTTTCCCTGACCGCCAGCCAGGCTTCGGAGCCAGCGCCGGCGTGCGCCTAGCGGGGGATTACAGCCGCGGGCACAACGCCACCCCGAAACATTCGCTCCGGGTCACCTTCAAGCGGAAGTTCGGTGAACCCACGCTGCAGTTCCCGCTGTTCCGGGACACGACGGTGACAGCCTTCGACCAACTGACCTTGCGGGCGTGCTCGACCGATTCCTGGCCCATCGAGGATCCTCCGAACCAATCCGGCGATGGCAGCGTTCGCTGGTGGCGGACAAAGGCCACCTACCTGCGCGACCAGTGGATGCGCGACACCCTTCGCGACCTCGGCCACCCCACCGCCCACGGACGCTACGTCCACCTCTATCTCAACGGCCTCTACTGGGGTGTCTACAACCTCACGGAACGCCTGAACGACGCCTGGAACGAAGCCCACCTCGGCGGCGACAAGACCGAGTACGACGTGCTCAAAGACTACGCCGAACTCGAGGCCGGGGATCGCCGGGCCTGGGAGGAACTGATGCGGCTCGCCGCCCGGGGGTTTTCGGGCGAAGCCGAGTTCCAGCACCTGCAGGGCAACCGCCCGGATGGCACCCGGGACCCAGACCTGGCCGTGCATCTCCATGTCGCCAACTTCATCGACTACATGATCCTCCACATCTATGCCGGAGCCGAGGACTGGCCCGTCCACAACTGGTGGGCATCCCGACGACGCGGTCCGCTCAGCGAGGGCTTTCGGTTCTATGTCTGGGACCAGGAGATCAGCAATGATTTCCTGTCCCGCAAGGTCACGCTCGGCGGCCAGCGCTTCGAATCTGTCAACACGGCCAACTCCCCCGGCATCCTCTACGATCGCCTCCGCCGCAACGCCTCCTTCCGCCAGCGCTTTCGCGATCGCCTGCAGGAACTGCTGTTCGATCAGGGCGCCCTGACGCCGGCCGCCTGCGCTGCACGCTGGCAGCAGCGCCAGGCAGAACTGGATCGGGCGATCGTCGCCGAATCCGCGCGTTGGGGCGATGCGCGGCGCGAACCTCCCTACACCCGCGAGGGCGAGTGGCTGAAGGAAATGGACTGGCAACGCGAACAGTACTGGGCCGCCAACCACCCGGTCGCCCTCCAGCGCTTCAAGAACGTGAACCTGTTCCACGTGCTCACCCCACCATCCCCCAGCCATCCCCCGGGCCAGGTGCCCCACGGCTTTCACCTCACCCTCACCCACACCAACCCGAACGGCGTCGTCTTCTACACCACCGACGGCGCGGACCCCCGCGGGCCCGGCGGCGCGCTCTCCCCCTCGGCCCTCCCTTATTCGACCGCTCTGACCGTCAGCACGGCGCTCTCCCTCCGCGCCCGCGTCCGCTCCGGCGAGGACTGGAGTGCCCTGCTCGTCGCCCACTACGCGCCCGCTGACGCTCCCGTGGATGGGGACGGGGACGGTATTCCCGACGCCTGGGAACTCGCGCATGGCCTGGACCCCGCCAACCCCGCCGACGCGCTCGAAGATCCGGACGCCGACGGCCTGTCCAACCACGCGGAGTGGCGGGCGGGCACGGACCCGCACGACCCCCACAGCCAACTGCGACTCACCCTCCGACGCGCCGGCCGACGTCTCGAATTGAGCTGGGAGGCCAGGGCGAACCGTGGCTACATCCTGGAACAATCCCTGACACTCGATCCGCCTGTCTGGCGGGAAACGCAGACCGTGTCCGTCGAACCCTCCCACCGGATCGCTCAAATCGAGCTGGATCCCGGCGAACGCACCGGCTTCTACCGGGTCAGCGTCACCCCATCGCCGTGAAGCAGCACCGGCGCCTGCCGGGACGAAACCAGCCTCGGCGACGCGATCCCACCGCGGCGGCAGTGGGTAACCTTGGGATAACAAAGCGCGCGGTCGCGTTCGCTTTTGCTTGGGGGCAGGTGGCCGAACGGGTTAGGCTCCCGCTCGATCAGCTTATGAATCCGAGCTTTCTGGGAACACCGCCAACGCCCGGAGCGCTGGCCGAGATGGGACGACGACGGTTTCTTCGCCTGCTGGGTCTGCTGCCGTTGCTGGGTGCCTGGCCGACCGCGATGGGAGCGGCTGGCCCCGAGTTCTGCACGGTCCGAAACGGGGATACCCTCTCGCATCTCGCCGTACGTTACGGCGCAACCGTGGGGCAGTTGCGCTCGTGGAACCATCTCAAGGGAGACCTCATTCGTCCCGGACAACAGTTGCGCGTCCGGCCCCCCAACCGCTATCCGCTCCTGGCCGGGCTGGAGTCCCGCATCCGGCCGCCCAAGCAGGACTTCCGCCGCTGGCGCCGGATCATCGGCCATCACAGCGCCACCGCCAGTGGCAACGCCGCCAAGTTCGACGCCTACCACCGGCGCGTGCGCCGCATGGAGAACGGACTCGGCTACCACTTCCTCATTGGCAATGGCATCGACCCGGCGACGGCCAGATCGAGATCGGCCCGCGCTGGACCCAGCAAATCCAGGGCGGCCACGTGCGCAGCCTCGCCGGCAACGAGGATTCCATCGGCATCTGCCTGGTGGGCAACTTCGAGGTCTCCCGGCCGACCACCCGGCAACTGGCCGCCCTCGTGGAGCTGGTCAAGTTCCTGCGCCAGGAAGTGCTCCCGCGTCGCCCCGAATTCCTCGTGCACCGCGAACTGAGCGGCGAAAGCACCCTCTGCCCGGGACGCCTGTTCCCCGCGTCGCGGATGCACCGTTTGTGCGGGTGACCGCCGCCACCCGCACGGTGCCGGACCGCGTCAGGGCGCCGCGCTGGTCAGGAGCTGCGTAATCTTCTGGCGCAACAGCGCGAAATCCACGGGTTTCTCCACGAAATCTGTCACCGGCAGCCACTTGGCATCGATGTCCTTGTTGCTGAATCCCAGCGGGAATTGCTGGTTGACCGCTGTCAGCATCAGGATGGGCAGATTCCCATAGCGCCGTCGCACCTCCCGGGCCAACTGAAACCCCGCGGCCGGATCCTCGGGAAACATCACATCCAGGAGCAACGCATCAGGCCGTTGCTGCTCCAGGCGGTTCAGCGCCTCGCGCGTGCTATGCACAATGGCCACTTCGTGGCCCATCCCCGTACAGACCGTCGCCACCGAACTGGCGAAGTCCGGGTCGTCATCCACAATCAGAAGAGAGGACATGATAGTTCAGCAAGCAGTTAACAAGAGCGGCGGGGCGAACGGGCCGGAGCGAGCGTCGGCGCGTCGGGAATCGTGACCGTGAAGCGTGTCCCCCAGCCGGGCGCACTCTCCACCTCAATCCCGAGGTGATCCTCACAGGCCACCTGACGCACGATGGCCAGACCCAGACCGGTCGAGCCGCGGTTGTGCTGGACCGCCTCTTCCGTCCGATAGTAGTCGTCGAAGATGTGTGGCAGCTTCTCTGCCGGAATGCCAATGCCCCGGTCCTGCACGACCAGCACCGCCCCCCCGGGCGACTCGCGTCGACAGGCAACCCCCACCACGCCCCGGTCATGGGAGTACGTCACGGCGTTCACCACCAAGTTGTCCACGAGCATCGTCAGATGATCTTCGATTCCCCGCAGGCGGACCGGTTCGAGCTGCCGGTCGAAACCAATCCCGCGCTGCTGCGCCGCCGGTTCGACCCGCTGGATCACGTCCGCGATCAGGTGATCCAGCGCCAGCTCCCGGGCCGGCGGCGCCGTCTGCCCGTGGGAACGCAGGTTGGCCAGTTGCAGCATCTCCTGCACCTGCCGCGACAGCACCCGGCAGCGCAGGGAGATCTTCTCGACCACGGCCGTGGCTGCGGCGGGCAGGACACCACAGTAACCCTCGAGCAACAACTGCACCTGCGCGTGGATCGCGGCGAACGGCGCCTTCAACTGGTGCGTCGTCTGCAACATGTGTTTGGAACGTTCCTCAATGCTGGCCTGCAACCGCCCGTTCGCCACAAACAAGGCACGGTCCCGGGCCCGCACGGTGCTCGCCAGCCGCGACACCAGATACCAGATCACCACCCAGATCAACAACATCGACGTCAGCGCCACGACGGGCGTGGCGCCCACTTCCGCCCCGCCGCCCTGGAGGGCGACCGCGCCCGGCGCTCCGCCCACGGTCCAGGTTCCCCTGGCTTCCAGCACCAGCCGCATCACATGGCAGCAGGCCGCCAGCCCCAGCACGCCCAGGCTCTCCCCCGGCGTGAAGGCGATGCAGGCCAGGATGATGTGAAACAAATACATGAACGGCGCCAGGCCGCTCCCACTCCCCAAGCCATGAATCACCACCGTCAGCACCAGGAGATCACTCACAATCTGCGCCCACAGCAACGGACGCACGGACCCTCCCTCCTCCCGGACATCCAATCTTCGGATCCACTGCCCAAAGCCCAGGTTCAGCGTGGCCAGCACCGCCGCGGCCGCCAGTGGGAGCCCCGGCGAGCGAAACACGCCCAGCGCGGCAAACCGTGGCACCAACAGCACCGCCACCCCGGCGCCCCCCAACACCCCCACCACCAGCCAGCGCAGACGGCAAAACCACCGCGCATTCTGCCGCAGCAGCGGCTCGGTCCAGGCCACCTCCGCCCGCGGTTCATCGGTCGCTGCCGTCACCGGGGCGTCCTCAGCCCATACCAAGCGGTACCGCCCCGGCTGTGGGACGGCGGATTCCGTGGCCTCGGCGCCGGACATACGCGGCCGGTCCCTCAGTCCACTTGCCAGGTTGTCCCCGAGTTCAGCAAAGCCTGGAGGTCGCCCGTGCCCCGCCGCTGCACCGCCTGCCGGATCTGCTCGGTCAAGAGATGATCATACGTCGGCCGCTCGATCGCCCGGAAGACGCCCAGCGCAGTCGGGAACTTCGGCGGTTCCAGCTCGGCCAGCAGCGAAGCCAGCGCTGCCGAATCACTCCGCGCATTGTGCACCAGCAGGTCTTCGGCCCGGATCCCGTCCGCTTCGACATCCACCACCACCGGCTCCATCTGGCGCACCACGAGTCCCTTCCTGCCGTCCGCGCCGAACCGGATCGGCTGCCCGTGTTCCAGCAGCAGACGCGACTCCGCCGCCGTCGCCCGGTCAGTGACCGCGTCAAACGCGTCGTCGTTGAACACCCGGCAGGTCTGCAGAATCTCCACAAAGGCCGCCCCCCGATGCCGCGCGGCCGCCTCCACCGTCCGCAACAGGTGATTCGGATCCGCATAGATCGTCCGCGCCACAAAGGTCGCTTCCGCCGCCAGCGCCGTCTGGATCGGCCGGATCGGCTGCTCGATCGTCCTGAGCGGACTGGACTTCGTGCGTTTGCCGAACTCGGAGGTGGGTGAATACTGGCCCTTGGTCAGGCCGTAGATCCGGTTGTTGAACAGCAGCACCTTGATATCCACGTTCCGCCGCAGGCAATGGATCAGGTGGTTGGTGCCGATGGAAAGCCCGTCGCCATCCCCCGTCACCACCCACACCGACAGCTCCGGGTTGGCGCACTTCACCCCGGTGGCAATCGCCGGGGCACGGCCGTGGATCCCGTGGAAGCCGTAGGTGTTGACGTAGTACGGGAAGCGCGAGGAACAGCCGATCCCGGACACGAACACACATTGCTCCCGCGGCTTGCCCAGACTCGCGAGCACCTTCTGCACCTGGGTCAGGATGGCGTAGTCGCCGCAGCCCGGACACCAGCGAATCTCAAGATCGGTCTGGAAGTCCTTCCGGGTGAGCTGTCGCAAACAGTCCGCGTTGCTCGGCGGCGGACGATCAGGCAGGGGTTCGGCCAGGGCGTTCATGCGCGAATGGTCTCCTCGATGGCATTGCGAATCTCACGAATCAGGAACGGCCGCCCCTCCACCTTCGGGAAAGCGACGGTCTCGATCAAAAACTGGCTGCGCAACAGCGCGTTCAACTGGCCCAGGTTGTTCTCCGGGACCAGGACCCGACGGAAGCTGTGGAGCACTTCGCCCACCCCGCGGGGCAGCGGATGCAAATGGCGCAGGTGCAGATGCGACACCCGGTACCCTTCGTCCCGCGCCTGGCGTACCGCACCCACAATCGCGCCGTAGCTGCTCCCCCACCCCACCACCAACAGATCCCCAGTCGCCGCCCCCTCGACCGCCGCCGGCGGAATGTCCGCCGCGATGCCCGCCACCTTTTGCGCCCGCAGCTCCACCATGCGCCGGTGGTTGGCCGAGTCATACGTGACCACCCCGCTGCCGTCCTGCTTCTCCAGCCCGCCGATCCGGTGTTCAAACCCGGCCGTCCCCGGCGCCGCCCAGGGCCGCGCCAGCGTCTGCGGATCCCGACGGTAAGCCGCAAAAGCGCCCGGCTCCGGCACCGGCGGCGCCACCCGCAAGTCCGGCAGGGCGCTCACGTCCGGAATCGAAAACGCCTCCGCGCTGTTCGCCAGAAAACTGTCGGACAGCACCAGCACCGGCGTCATGTACCGCGTCGCCAACCGCACCGCCTCAAACGCAATCGCAAACCCGTCGGCCGGCGACGCCGCCGCCAGCACCACCAGCGGAGCCTCCCCATGCCGGCCGTACAACGCCATGTTCAGATCCGCCTGCTCCGTCTTCGTCGGCATGCCCGTGCTCGGCCCGGCCCGCTGGACGTTGACCACCACCAGCGGCAGTTCGGTCATCACTGCCAGCCCCAGCGCCTCGGTCTTCAAGGCCAGCCCCGGCCCGCTGGTGCCGGTGGCGCCCATGGCCCCGCCGAACGATGCCCCCAAGGCCGCACAACAAGCGGCGATCTCGTCCTCGCACTGGATCACCCGAACGTCGAACTCCTTGTGACCCGACAACTCGTGCAGGATGTCGCTCGCCGGGGTGATCGGGTAGCTCGCGTACACCAGCGGCCGCCCAAGCCGCGCCGCCGCCGCTATCAGCCCCAGCGCCACCGCCTCGTTGCCCGTCACCCGCCGATAGCGCCCCTTCGGGAGATGCGCCGGCGCCACCGCGTATTGCACCCGGAACAGCTCGGCCGTGTTGGCGTAGTTGTAGCCCGCCCGCAAACTCGCCGCATTCGCCGCCATCACCGGGGGGCTCTTCCGGAACTTGCGCATCAGCCACTCCAGCAGCGGCTGCATCGGCTGGTCGTACAGCCACGCCATCATCCCCAGCGCGAAGAAGTTCTTGCACCGCGCCCGGGCGCTCCCCGGCAACCCGCTCGCCCGCGTCGCCTCGTCCGTCATCCGCGTCATCGGCACCGGCAGCACCCGGTACCCCGCCAGCGAGCCGTCCTCCAGCGGATTCGCCTCGTACCGGGCCTTCGTGAGGTTGCCTTTCGTGAACTCATCCGCGTTGGCCACCACCACACCGCCCGGCTGCAATTCGGACAAATTCACCTTCAGCGCCGCCGGATTCATCGCCACCAGCACGAACGGGCTGTCCCCCGGCGTCGTGATCTCCTCCCCGCCAAAGCTCAATTGGTACCCGCTGACCCCGGCCAGCGAACCCGCCGGCGCCCGGATCTCCGAGGGAAAGTCCGGGATCGTCCGGATGGCACAGCCCGACAGCGACGCGAGGTCCGCAAACTGGCTGCCCACCAGTTGCATGCCGTCACCCGAATCACCGGCAAACCGCACCGTGGACTGCGGCAGTTCGACCACCGGCCTCCCCGCACTCGAACAACAAGATTCCATCGTCAGCAACAAGTTGAACTCTGCGCCGTTCCTCACGGCACAGCGCCAGCCCCGCCCAACCGCCCTTGGAGCGCTCCCTCGGGGGGAACACGGCGTTGAGGCTCACGGGGTGTGGCTGCCCCACTTCTGTAGCAGCTAATCCTCGAAGTCAAAGCGGAAAATGCTCGCCCCGCGTTTGCCCGGTCTGCCTGGCCCGGGCAACCCCGGACCGTCAAACCTCTCCCCCCACCCGATCTCCACCGGCTGCCCTCACCCGCGGAACCCCTGTAGGCCGGGTGCCCTCATCCGGCGAACCCCTGTAGGCCGGGTGCCCTCATCCGGCGAACCCCTGTAGGCCGGGTGCCCTCACCCGGCGGACCCCCGCAGACCACTCGCCCCGCCCCCCGGGAAAAGCCACCGCTTGACAATAAGCGCACATAGTGGACTGTGTACGCGTTCCGAATGGAAGGAACCCAACGTGGAGTCCGTAACCCAAACCGTAGCCTCGTCGCGTCCATGAAAACCCTGTTCGCTGCTGCCCTCGTGGCACTCGCCCTCACCACCCCCACCCACGCGGTCAACTTCGTCGCCACCCTCGAGGGAGCCCAGGAGGTTCCCCCCGTCGACACCACCGCCGCCGGCGGCGCCATCCTCAGCGTCGACCTCGTCTCCCGCGCCTTCACCCTCACGGGCGCCATCTCCAACCTCGTGTTCACCCCGACCGCCGCCCACATCCATGGCCCGGCCCCGGCGGGGCAGAACGGACCCGTACTGTTCCCGCTCGGCTTCAATGCCGAACCGGAAGGACCGCTGGACGCCGCCGGCATCTTCACCGAGGAACAACTCGACTGGCTCTACGCCGGGCTGCTCTACGTGAACGTCCACACCACGGAACACCCGGGCGGCGAAATCCGGGGCCAGCTCACGATCATCCCCGAACCGGGCACCTATGCGCTCCTCGCCGGCCTCGGCCTCTGCGCCTTCGCCGCCGTCCGCCGCTGGCGCTCCTGAACCTGGCGACGCGCGCCTCACCCCTCCCCTGCCTTGTCACAGAGGGCAACGGAGGCAACGAAGGACCAGCCCATCCTTCGTTACCTCCGTTGCCTTCTGTAGAGCACCCTCTGCATGCTTTCTGCTGCCTTCCGGTTCATGGCGTGCCGCTCCCCGCCAGCCCGATCGGCCCCCAGGCGGTGGCGAGGGCGGCGGCCAAGTGCTCGAGCAGAGCCGTCGGCGCGAGTCCCAGCAGCACCACCCCCGCAATCAGCACCACACACAGGGCCCGGGTCGGAGCGTCGAGCCGGATGGCCGGCTGCCCCTCTGGATCGCGGAAGCAGGCCTCGCGGACCAGCGCCAGGTAGTAGTAGATCGCCACGGCCGTGTTCAGGACGGCCACGATCACCAGCGTCAGGTGCCCCTTCGCCAGGGCCGCCTTGAGCAGCGTCAGCTTCGCCATGAAACCGGCAAACGGCGGGAGTCCGGCCAGGCCAAAGACGCCCACCAGCAGGGTCAACATGAGGAGCGGCGAACGCCGGTGCAGCCCGGCCAGGTCTCCGAGGGCCACATTGCCGCCGCCCGGGGCAACCCGGCACACCACCACGAAGCACGCCAGCACCATGAACTGGTAGGCAATGAGGTAGTAAAGCGCGGCCACGTGACCGACCGGGTCCAGCGTCACCAACCCGATCAAGGCATAGCCGGCATGGGCGATGCCCGAGAAGCCGAAGAGCCGCTTCACGTCCTTCTGAACCAGCGCGAGGACATTGCCGTAGCACATCGACGCGATCGCCAGACAGGTCAGCAGCAGGGCCAGGGGCTCGTGCTCAGGCGTCGCCAGCGTGACGAAGCGCACCAAAACCGCCAGCGCGCCCAGTTTCGGCAACGACGCCACGAGGCTGGTGGTCTCGTTGGAGCCCCCCTGGTAGACATCCGGTGTCCAGAAATGGAAAGGAAAGACCGCCAGCTTGTACAGCAACCCCGCCCACATCAGGGCCAGGCCAGCGATCACCAGCGGCGAGTAGACCAGCGGCGCCAGGCGCGCCTGCAGCGTGGGCATCGAGGTCGTGCCCGTCACCCCAAACAGATAGCTCATGCCGAACAGCATGATGCCCGTCGCGGTGATCCCGAACATGATGTACTTGACCACCGCCTCCATCTGGTTGCGCTGTTCGTCGCGCTCCCGCCGCAGCGCCACCAGGAAGTAGAGCGGGAACGAGGCAAGTTGCAGCGCCACCACCAGCGTGAGGAGATCCACGCAGCTCACCAGCAACGTCAAGCCCGTCACGTTCAGCGTCAGGAAGAGGTAGTACTCCGGTTTGGCGTCTTCCCGGATATCCGGCAGCTCGCCGCCGACCAGCACGATGAAGAGAAAGCCGAGGGCAAAGACCAGCTTCAGGCCTTGGGAGAAGAGATCCACACGGTACGCCCCTTCGAACAGGAGCGCGGTCTCCCGGAAGCTCACCAGACAGGCCAGCAGCGTCGCCACCGCCGCCCCGGTCGCCGTGGCCTTGGCCAACCGGACCCGGCCCTCTCCCAGGCAGACGACGAACACGGCCAGCGCGCCGGCCAACAGCATCAACTCCGGAAGAAAGGCCATGGTTCAGCTTCCTCGACAGGCTCGCACGGGATCAGGGACCGCCCACCTGCTCGAGCAGATGCCGCACGCTGGCGTGCATCACCCGCGTGAACGGCTGCGGGTTCAGGCCGATCCAGAACACCAGAATCAACAGCGGCGCCAGCGTCACCATCTCCCGTAACTCGAGATCCTTCAGCCCCGCGTGATCCGGATTCCGCGGGCTGCCATACGCCACCCGTTGCAGCATCCGCAGGTTGTACGCCGCCGCCAGCACCACCCCCGGCACCACGCCCAACAGAACCCAGGCCACCCACCCGGGCACGGCAACGCGCGCCCACCCCACGGCGCCGCTCAGCACCAGGACCTCGCCGATGAAGCTGTTCGTGCCCGGAAACGCCAGCGAGGACAGCGCGAATACCCCCAGAAACCCGGTGAACACCGGCACCTGCTTTCCCACCCCCGCCACCCGCGCCAACTCCCGGGTGTGCACCCGCTCGTACAGCAGCCCGACGGCGAGAAACAACGCCCCCGTCGTAACCCCGTGGTTGATCATGACCAGCAGCGCCCCCTCCAGGCCCTCCCGGTTCAGCGCGAATATGCCCAGCGTCGCCACCCCCATGTGCCCGACGCTCGAGTAAGCCACCAGCTTCTTCAGATCGTTCTGGGCCAGCGCCGCCGCCCCCCCGTAGACCATTCCCACCACCGACAGGGCCATCATCCATGGGACAAACAGCATCGTGGCCTGGGGCGTGATCGGCAGGCAGAACCGCAGAAACCCGTAGGTCCCCATTTTCAACAGCACACTCGCCAGCAGCACGCTGCCTGCCGTGGGCGCCTCGACGTGCGCCGCCGGCAACCAGGTGTGAAACGGAAACATCGGCACCTTCACGGCAAAGGAGAGCGCCATCGCCGCAAACACCCAGCCTTGGAAAGACAGGCTCAGCTCCCGCCCCATCAGCTCGGGAATATGAAAGCTCCCCAGTTCCAGGTAGAGCGCCAGGATCGCGACCAGCAACAGGACCGAACCCGCCATCGTGTAGATGAAGAACTTCAGCGCGGCGTACACCCGGCGCGGCCCGCCCCAGATCCCGATCAGCAGGGCCATCGGAATCAGCATCGCCTCCCAGAAAACGAAAAAGAGAATGAAGTCCAGCGCACAGAACACCCCTACCATCGCCCCCTCCATCACCAGCAAACACACCATGAATTCCTTCACCCGGCCGCTGATCTGTCGCCACGAAACCAGCACGCACAGGGGCAACACCAGGGTCGTCAGCAATACCAGCAGCAGGCTGATCCCATCCACGCCCACGGTGTAATGGATGCGCAGCGCCGGAATCCACGGCGCGTGCTCGACGAATTGAAACGCGGCCGTGCCCGCATCGAACCGGGCGTAGAGCGGCCAGGAACCCACCGCCACCGCCAGGCTCACCCCGAGGGTCCACCACCGGACCGCCCGCTCCCCCGGCAGCAGCGCCGCGATCACCGCCGCGCCCAGCGGGACGAAAATCAGCAGGCTCAGATACGGGAGCGTTTCGCTGGAGATAACCGGGGGCATGGCACGCGTCAGAACACCAGGACCAAACCAAGAATCAGCAGCACCACCCCCACCAGCGCCAGCGTCAGATTCTCCTGCACCGATCCCCGCTGGGTGGACCGCACCCGACCCGCCAGGCGTCCCAACGCGCCCGCCAGCCCATCCACCACACCATCAATGACCCGCCGGTCAAACTGGGCGACCCACCCAACAACCCCCATCAAAGGCACCAACCCTCCACGCCGGTAACGCTCCCCCACCCACTCGTCCAGGCGCCGGATCGGCCACTGCGCCAGCCAAAGGAACGCCCTCCCGCCCCGCCGATAAAACCAGTCGAGATCCAGGCTGATCGTGGGCTCCGGGACCAAATAGCGTCGGAACAGAAAAAAGCCCAGGGCCGTGAAGAGCAGCACCTGCATCGTCTCCGAAAGGTGATAGGAGGTGTACGGATGGTAGTCCACCGGGAAAGGAAGCCGTTCGTAGAGATAGGGCGTGTAGCACCCGATGAACACACACAGCGCCGACGTAATCACCATGGCCGCCGTCATGTTCCAGCCCGGATCGCGCGCCCGCTCCCACACCGCCGGCGAGGCATGCCGCTCGCCGAACCAGATGAAGTACGGCACCTTCAGCCCGGTGTGGAGGAACGTCCCCGAGGACGCCAGCATCAGCCCGAACCCCACCCAGAGCTGATGGCTCTCGAACCCGGCGGCGACAATCATCGATTTGCTGACAAACCCGCTGAACAAGGGAAAGGCCGAGATGGACAGCCCGCCAATGAGCGTGAAGACAAACGTCCAGGGCATGCGGGCATACAAGCCGCCGAGGTGGGTGAAACGGCTCTCCCCGGTTTGATGCAGCACGGTGCCGCAGCCCATGAAGAGCAGTCCCTTGTACAGAATGTGGGCGAAGGCATGGGCACACGCCCCGTTGATGGCCAACTCGCCGAGGGGAGTCCCCGGATCGCCCAACCCCACCGCCGCCACCATGTAGCCCACCTGGCTGATGATGTGATAGGCCAGCAGCCGGCGGCAGTCGTTCTCCAGCACGGCATACACCACCCCGTACAGCGCCATGATGACCCCGAGCGGCACCAGCAGATCCAGGCCCGGCAGCCCGCGGCACAGCGCATAGACCGCGGTCTTGGTCGTAAACGCACACAGGAACACCGAACCGCTGAAGGTCGCCTCCCCGTACGCATCCGGCAGCCACGCATGGAGCGGTGGCACCGCCGCGTTCAACAGAAAACCGGCCATGACCAGGTAGGTCGCCAGCGTGGGATTCGCCACGTCAAGGGTGTCGAAAGCCAGGCTGTGGGTCGCCTGGTAGTGGAGAAGAATCCCCGCCAACAACGCCACCCCGCCGGCCAGATGGACGAGCAAGTACCGGTAACCCGCCCCCAGCGACCCGGGACGGCCCCGGTACCAGATGAGAAACACCGACGACAACGCCATCAACTCCCAGAACAGGAACAGCGTCAGGAAATCACCGGCATAAATCGCCCCCAGAGATGCCCCGGCATAGGTCCACGCCGCCACGTGTTCCCCCACCCGCCGGACGTGCAACCCGTACAATGTCCCCAGCACCGCCATCAGACTCAGAATGTAGCCGAACACCAGGCTCAGCTTGTCCACCCGACCGAACGTGAGGGTCCAATCGAGGAACTGCACCTCCCCGAACACCATCGGGCTGAGCAGGCAGGTCCGGCCAAACACCAGCAGCGGCACCCAGAGCAGCCAGCCTTTGCGCAGGCGCTCCGGCACCAGCGGCAGCAGCGCCGCCCCCAACAACAGGAGGAAGGCCGGATGCAGCCAGAGACTACTCATCGTAGTACTCCTCCCGCTTCATGATGCCGGCATGGCCAAAAGCCTTTGACAGAAAGACAATCAGGGCGCAGCTCACGAACCCGAACACCGCCCAGAAACCCGGCCACCGCTCCGCCGCCGTGTGAGCATGCTCTTTGTCCACCAGCATCGGTACCGCATCGATCACGACCAGCAGGGCCAACACCCCCAGCCCCACCCGCACGAGCAGCTTCGGTCGTTGGCGGGACCCTTCGATGAGGCGAACCAGTTTCATGGCAGCAGGCTCTTGGCGAAGTTGAGAAACAGATTCGGATACAACCCGAGCCCCACGGAGATCAACGCCGTCAGCGTCAAGGGAATCACCATGGCCGCTGAGGCTTCCCGCCACCCACCGATCTCCGGGTCTCCCGCCGGCTTTCCAAAGAACGCCTGGTAAACCACCGGCACGAAGTACGCCGCGTTCAGCAGCGTGCTGGCCACGAGCACGAACAGCACCGCCATCGAACCCGCGTCCAGCGCGCCCAGCAGCAGATACCATTTCGAGACAAAGCCCCCCACGGGCGGGGCGCCGATCATGCTCAGCGACGCCAGGGCGAACGCCCCGAACGTGAGCGGCATGGCCCGGCCCAGGCCCTGCATCTCCGAGATGTTCTTCTTGTGTGCCGCCACGTAGATGGCCCCGGCACAGAAGAAGAGCGTGATCTTCGCGAAGGCATGGTTGGCGAGATGGAGCAAGCCGCCCGCAATGCCCTCCGGGGTCAGCAGCGCGACGCCCAGAATGATGTAGGAGAGCTGGCTGACGGTCGAATACGCCAGCCGCAGTTTCAGGTTGTCCTGGCTGAGCGCAATGACCGAGGCGACCAGGATTGTGAACGAGACGAAGTACGCGGTGGGCAACCCCAGCGCCAACTCCTGCATCGAATCGATCCCGAACACGTGCAGCATGACGCGCACCGTGGAGAACACCCCCACCTTGACTACGGCCACGGCGTGCAGCAACGCGCTGACCGGGGTCGGCGCCACCATGGCGCCCGGCAGCCAGTGGTGCAGCGGCATGACCCCGTGCTTGGCAAAGCCCAGCAGGCAGGCCACGTACAGCGCCGTCACGACCCAGCGACCGGCGTCCGCCGGCAGGATGCCGGTCCGCAGGTTGTCCGCGAAATCGAGATTCCCCACCAGCACGTAGATGCCGATGAGGGCGGGCAAAAGCAGCGCCTTCGCGGTTGTGGTCAGGTACACCAGGTACTTGCGCCCCCCTTCATAGCCTTCGTCGTCCTGGTGATGAGCGACCAGCGGATAGGTGGTCACGCTCACGATCTCGTAAAAGAGATACAGGGTCAGCAGATTGTCGGAAAACGCACAGCCCATGGCGCCAAACAAAGCCAGGGCAAAGCATACGTTGAAGCGTGTCTGCGCAGGCTCGGCCAACCCCCGCATGTAGCCGGCCGAGTAGAAGACGGTCACCACCCAGAGGAAGGCGGCCGTCAGCGCGAAGATCATCGACAACGCGTCGGCCCGGAGCGAGATGCTGAGGCCGGGCAGCAACTCGAAGAGCGTGCACCGCAACGTCTGGCCCGCCTGGACCGCGGGGATCAGCGAGGCCGTCAGCACGAACAGCGTCACCGCCGCGACCAACGAGCAGGCCTCGCGCACGTTGGGCCGGCGGCCGGTCGCCATGACCGCGCCAGCCCCGATGAGCGGGACCAGCACGGCCCACGCCAAGCGGCTCTCGGAGACTCCGTCCATGCGTCTATCCGCTGAGTTCCGACACGGCCTTCGCGTTGATCGAACGGTAGTTGCGATACACGGCGATGATGATGCTTAGAGCGATCGCGACCTCGGCGGCTGCCAGGGCCATGATGAAGAGGGCCATCAACTGTCCCACCGTCGGGTCCTCGACAAAGAACCGGTTGAACGTGAGGAAATTTAGCGAAGCCGCCGAGAAGATCAGTTCGCCCGCGATCAACATGCCGATGAGCGTCCGCCGGCGGACCAGGCCAAAAACGCCCGCCGCAAAGAGGAAGGCCGCCAGAGCCAGGTACACTTCCGGACGATGGCAACAGAGTTGGTTCGGGCTCATGACTTGCTCCTCCCGTGATGTGCGATGACCAGGGCGCCGAGGATGGCGGCCAGCAACACCAGCGAAATGAGTTCGAAGGCGAGGCTGTAGGTGGTGAGCAGGGCCACGCCCAGGTCATGAACGGTGCCGGCATTGGCCCGGGAAGTCGGTGCGGCCCAGGCATGGCCCCATCCCAACTGCACCAGCGCCCAGAACACCGCCCCGCTCACCACCAGCGCCAGGCCGCCCCACAGGAACGCGGCCCCCCGCGACTCCTGGGCCGGCGCCTCGTCAGGTTCCGCCAGCATGACCGCGAAAATGATGGTGACACAAATCGCGCCCACGTAGATGAGGATCTCCATCAGCGCCAGGAAGGGGCTGTGCAGGAAATAGTAGAGCAGCGCCAGCCCGAAGCAGGTTAGGGCCAGCCCGCACACGCTGCGGATCAACCGAGTGGACAGCACGGCGATCAGCGCGCCGGCTACCGTCAAGAGCACGGCAACCGCAAACACGCCCAGGACCAGGAGGTCGGCGGCGGGAAAGGGCTTCATGGGCGCGGCTCCTCCCGTCGCTCCAGCAGGTCGATCTGGCAAAACGCCGTCCGGCTGGTGCTCGCCAGATTGTAGGCCTTGGAGAACTTCAACGCATCCACCGGACACACCTCCACGCATGAACCGCACAGACTGCAGCGCGTGAAATCCAGCTTGAACTCGGTCACCGACTTCTTCTTGTCGCCCTCCCGCTTGACGCCCTCCACGACAAGACAGTCGCTGGGACAGGCCTTTTCGCACGACTTGCAGGCAATGCAGAGGGCCTGGCCAGTCGCGGGATCGCGCACCAGCATTACCGGACCCCGGAAACGCTCCGGCATCGGCAACGTTTCGTGCGGATAGTGGACGGTGACCGACGGTTTGAAGAACTGCTGCAGGGTGATTCGCAGCCCGGTCAGCAGGCTGACGAAACCACCGAACAGATCGCTTAGCGCGCGTTTCATGGTCAGAAGACTTTCAACAGCCCGGCGGTCAGCAACAGGATGCCCAGCGACACGGGGATGAGCAGCGTCCAGGAGAGGTTGAGCAGCCGGTAGAACTGGGTCCGCGGGAAGGTCCACCGCACCCAGACCACCAGGAAGATCAGCAGGTACAGCTTGAGCAGAAACCACAGCAAGCCCGAGCCCACCCCCACGGGGCTCTGCCACCCACCAAAGAACAGCACGGTCGCCAGGGAACAGCCCACCAGCACGTTGGCATACTCCGCCATGAAGAACACCCCGAAGCTCATGCCCGCGTATTCCGTAAAGGCACCCGCCACCAGCTCACTCTCCGCCTCGGCCATGTCGAACGGAGCCCGGTTGGTCTCCGCCAGCAGACAGATGAAGAAGATCAGGAAGGTGACCGGCATGAGCGGATTGGCCGTCAGCCGGAGGATATGCCAGTGCCAGAATCCGCCGGCCTGCTGCTCGACGATCTCGCGCAGGTTCATGGTGCCCGTCACCATCAGCAGCGTGATCACCACCAGCAGCATCGGGATCTCGTACGCGACGTTCTGCGAGACGATCCGCGCCGCGGAAATGATCGAGTACTTGTTCCGCGACGCCCAGCCGCCCAGCATGATGGCCAGCACGTTGATCGAGCCAAACGCAAACACCATCACCAGCCCGAGGTTCAGATCCCGCGCCCCCAAAGCGGCGCTGAACGGGATGGTGGCCAGACACATCAGGGCCGGCATCAGCACCAGCAGCGGCGCCAGGCGGAACAGCAGTCGGTCCGCCTCCGGCGGCACCAGGACCTGCTTGGACAGGAGCTTCAGCGCGTCGGCAATCGGCTGCAGCAATCCCGCCGGCCCCACCTCCGTAGGCCCCGGCCGGCGCTGAAATCGGGCCGCCCCCTTGCGCTCCACCCAGACCAGGTAGGCGGCGTTCAGACCCACAAAGGCGAGCGTCCCGACCAGGTATAGGAGCAGGCGATAGGGTTCCGGGACATTCATGGGGCTTCACCGGTCGATGTCGGGGATCACCAGGTCCAGGCTCCCCAGCAAGGCCAGGGCATCCGGCAACATCATGCCCTGGCTGGCCTCCTCGAAGAGGGTGAGATTGGCGAAGGAAGGCGTGCGCAGCTTCACCCGGTAGGGGATGTCCTTGCCATCGCTGACCACCCGGATGGCAAACCGTCCCCGCGCGGCTTCCACCGCCGAGTAGTACTCGCCGGGCGGCAGCTTGATGACCCGGGGGACCTTGGCTTGGATCGGGCCCTCGGGCAGTTGCGTCAGCGCCTGATCGATGATCCGCAGGCTCTGCGCCATCTCTTCCATCCGCACCCGATAGCGCGCGAGGCAGTCGCCCTCGGGAAAGACCGGCACCGCAAAATCCAACGACGGGTAGACCGAATAGGGCTCCGTACGTCGCACATCGCAGGCGACCCCGGCCCCCCGCAGCACGGGGCCGCTCGCGCCGTACCTCCGGCACATTTCAGCGCTGATGGGGCCGATGTCCTCGAGGCGTTTGCGGAGAATGATGTTGTCGGTGACCAGCTTCCGGTACAGGTCCAGCCGCGGCTGCATGTAGGTGACGAACGCGCGCGTGCCCTCCACGAAGGCCGCGTCCACATCGTTGGCCAACCCGCCGAACCGGTAATAGCCGTAGGTGAGCCGCGCGCCCGTGATCGCTTCCAGCAGGTCCAGGATCTTCTCGCGGTCGTCGAAGGCGTACAGCAGCGGAGTGAAGCCGCCCAGGTCCAGGAGGTAGGCCCCGAACCAGACCAGATGACTCGAGATGCGGTTGAGCTCGGACGTGATGACCCGGACGTACTCGGCACGCGGGGGCACCTCGATCCCGGCCGCCCGCTCCACCAGCGCCACCAAGGCGTGCGTGTAATGCATCGCGGCCAGGTAGTCGATCCGGCTGGTGTTGGGCAGGAACTGCGCATAGGTGCGGTTCTCGCCCATCTTCTCGTGCATCCGGTGGATGTAACCCGGAACCGGCTCGCCGCGCAGGATGTACTCGCCGTCCATCGTCAGCTTGAGCCGCAACACCCCGTGGGTGGCCGGGTGCTGCGGCCCAAGATTCAGCACGAACGTCTCCGGGGCGGGCTCCGTTCCTCGCGTGCTGATGGTCTGTTCAAGCAACACCGCTGAAATCCTTCCGCAAAGGGTGATAGGTCGCGTCCTCCGGCAGCAGCAGGGGCGTCAGGTTCGGATGCCCCCGGAACCGGATGCCGAAGAACTCGTGGGTCTCGCGCTCGTGCCAGTTGGCCCCCGCGTAGACCCCGGCGATGCTCGGAAGTTCCGGAAGATCGCGTGGCACGCGGGTCCGCACCGCTACATGCTCCCAGGCCGTGAAGTGGAAGAAGTCACATAGACCTTCTAATCTGCCGTGGCGATCAGTCCACCCGGTGATGGCGTCGATGGCGAACCCGTGCCGATCCAGGATCTGGGTGGCACCCACCACCTCGCCGGGAGCGACCTGCACTTCGAGGTGACCGCCATGGACACCGGGGTCCGGGCGTTCACACCGGGCCGCGGGCAGGCCCTCACGAAACGCGGCTTCCAGCGAATCGAGCACCGCGCTCATGCCGACGGCACCCGGGGCCAGCGTCGTTTGCCGGTGATCTTCTCCTCGAGCGCCAACAGCCCTTCGATGAGCGCTTCCGGCCGCGGCGGACAACCAGGCACATAAACGTCCACCGGGAACAGCTTCTCGACCCCCTCCACCACGGCGTACTGTCCCGGAAAGACGAACGGCCCTCCGGAGATCGCACAGTTGCCCATGGCAATCACCCACTTGGGCTCGGGCATCTGGTCGTAGAGCGTCTTGACCGCCGGGGCCATTTTCCGGTTGATCGTGCCGGCCACGATCATCACGTCCGCCTGCCGGGGTGAGGGCCGGAAGACCTCGGCGCCGAACCGCGAGATGTCGAAGCGCGAGGCCCCCGCCGCCATCATCTCGATGGCACAACACGCCAGACCAAACGTCAGCGGCCAGAGGGAATTGGCCCGCCCCAGCGCCAGCAGTTCGTCCAGCTTCGCGAACCGGACCAGCGCGGAACACTCGGGCGGGATCTCCGCCGGGTCCGGCGGTTTCACGGGGACCGGGGTTTGCGTGTCCATACGAAAAGGCCTTTGCAGACGGCGTATACCAGCACCAGCGACAGGATGCCCACGAAAATGACCACTTCGACGAAGTCGCGCAGGACGAACACCCGGTCATAGACCAGCGCCACCGGCAACAGAAAGAGCACGTCCACCGCAAACGCCACGAAGATCAGCGCGTAGAGGTAGTACACGACGCTGTACCGTATCCACGCGTCCCCGATGGGTTCGACGCCGCACTCCACGATCTGCGCCGTCCGGTTCGCCGATGACCGGGTGGTGCGGGCCGCCACCAGATGCACCACGAGGAAAGGGCCAACCGCAAACGCCAGTCCGCCAAGGCAAAACGCCAGCACGTAAATCAGATCCAACTCGAACGCGTCCGGCGTCATGACCCACCCCCGCCCCGCAGCACCTGCCAACCACAGCTTCTCTCGCGGCGCAGTGGTTGGAGAGTCTTCATGTCGCGGACTCGGCCAGATCCACCAGCCGCGGCAGGAGGAACCGGTGGATTCCCTGCGCCGCCCGACGGGCATCGCGCACCACGTCGAGCACCGTGCTGGGCCCCCGCACCAGATCGCCGCCCGCAAACACGCCGGGCTCACTGGTCATCTGATTCGCGTCCACCCGCAGGCTGCCGTCCGCATTGCGCTCGAGGCTCCCGAATAGGTGATCGGCCGGCAGCGGCACCGGGGCGAAACCCAGCGCCAGCAGGACCCAATCCGCTGGGAGCTCGAACTCGGTCCCCGGCAACTCCGTCCAGCCACGCCGTCCCTGGGCATCGACCGCGCCCAACTCCGTGCGCCTTAGTCGGAGCACTTTGACCCCTCCCACCGGGTCGCCCAGCACCGCGGCGGGCGCCGCCAGGAAAAGGAACTGCGCCCCTTCTTCCACCGCGTTCTCGTACTCACGGCGACTGCAGGGCAGTTCGGCTTCATCTCGCCGGTAGACACAGGTCACCTGGCGCGCGCCCCGCCGGATCGCCGTGCGCACCCCGGCCATGGCCATGTCACCACCTCCGATCACCACGACCCGTTTGTCCCGGACGTCGATTCCCCCCTCCTGCACCGCTGTCCCCGGATGGTCCTGCACCAGCAGATCCAGCACGTGCGCCACCCCCGGCAGTTCCCGCCCCGGCACGTCGAGGTCGGCCGGCTTCCGGGCACCGAACCCGAGGAAGATCGCGTCGAACCCCTCCCGCAGATCACCGTAGCCAACCTCCTCGCCCAGCAACACCCCCAACCGGAACATGACCCCCCGCGCTTCGAGCAATGTGATGCGCCGTTCGACAATGGAGCGTTCGAGCCGGAACGCCGGCGTCCCGCTCACCAGCAGGCCCCCGGGTGTCGCCCGCCAGTCAAACACCGTCACAGCGTAGCCGCGTCGCGACAACACATCCGCGCAGGTGAGGCCGCCGGGTCCCGAACCGATCACGGCCACCTTCAGACCGTTCGGGGCGGCCGGTGTCTCTTCCACCCCGCCGTGCTGGAAGGCGTACTCGTTGAGGAACTGTTCGATGGCACCGATCGACACCGGCTCGGCCCGGCCTTTCAGGATGCACATGTCCTCGCACTTGCGGTCGGCCGGACACACCCGCGCGCAGATCTCCGGGAGGCTGCTGGTCGAGTGCAGCAGGGCCGCGGCCTCGAGGAACTGACCTTCGGCGGTCAAGGCCAGCCATTCCGGGATCCGATTGCCCAGGGGACAACCCGCTACGCAGGCCGGCTCGGGGCATTGCACGCACCGCCGCGCCTGGGCCCGTGCCGTCTCCTCGTCGTATGGCCCGTAAATCTCCAGAAAATCCGCCACCCGCTCCTCCGCTGATCGCTTCTGTTGCGTCGCGCGGGTGAGTTCCCACCACGCGTACTTCGGGTCGGCCGGTTGTGACGATGATGCGCTCATGGTCCGCCGCAGATTCGGCAGCCAAGCTGGCAGAACTGTTCTCGGTCATCAAGAAAGGAAATGGGGCGGAGCGAAGAATTCCCTCCCCCACGCCGCTGCCGCGCTGCGGGAGATTTCCCAAACGCCGGGATGCCGTACCCCCGCACCCTACGGGAGGGACACCACCCGATAGCAGCGCCGAGCCTCGCCTTCGACGATCGCGTCGTTGAGCGAAGTCTCGCCGGTGCTCGCCAAGCACTCCCAGGCCCCGCCGGTTCCGAACGCCGAGTTGTACTCCACGCGGTAGGCCTTCGCATGGTCGGCCTTGGACCAGTTCAGCAGCACCCTTCGACCGCGGCTCGCCACCTTGAGGTCCGTAACCGGATCGGGCACGGGCAAGCCCGAATGGTAAGGTCCGTAATCGAAGGGCTCATCGACACCGTGGTAGTAGGGTTCTGGGGTGGCTGAGCCGGCGTAATCCCGGCGCAGGTAATACGTCACCAAGGACGTGTGCCTTGAACTTCGCGATGTTCAACAACCAGGTGTCCGGCTGGTTGATGGGCGCGACATAGCCAATGCGCTTGCAGACCAAAGAACGACCTCACCCCCGCGGCCCTCAGGCGAACGACATCATAGGCACTGAACGAGGCCGCCGAACCGACTGCGCCGAGCGTGCTCAAGAACCGTCTTCTGTTGATCATAGTCGTTCGTCCTTTCGACGCGGTTGAAGGATGCCGGCCCGCTGAAGAGGTGGATGAAGTCCCGCTGGGTCCGGGTGTTGAGCGCGATGAAGGCCTCGACTTCGGCGAGCCGGTATTGCCGCCGCCCGCCCAGCCCGCGGCTCGGAATCCGCCGCCGCCCCCGGGTCGCGGTGCCAAGGTGGCCGGCCGCGGCTGGTTCAGAAAGGCGGTCCGGCTAGGGCGTAGACCCCGGCCAGGATGGCCGAGCGGCTCAAAGGGCTGCGCTTGGTGCGCTTGGGGAGAGCCCCTCAGAGGGCCAAAGATGAAACCGACGCCAGCCAAGGTCCATTCCGCTGCTGGCACCTCCCCTCCCGCCCTTCCGCCGACCGCATCGGCCTGGAGTTCATCGGATCGGCGTCACTCAGTTCCCCCGCACGCTGCCATCCGGCATCAAGGTGTTGCGGTACACAATCCCTTCCTGGCTGTCGTCGAAGCCAACCGCACCCAACAAGTTCGCCTCCGTGAGCTTGGCGCCTCGGACGATTGCGCCTGTCAGATCCGCACCACGCAGGTCAGCACCCGTCAGATCGGCGCCCTCGAGCATGGCCTCCCGGAGCAGAGCCTGTCGAAGGTCCGCACTTGCCAGCCGGGCACCGCTCAGGTTGAACCTCGAGAAGTCACGCCTTTGCTCCAACTTGAAGAACCCGGCCGCTGGCTGGCGCGGCATCACCCGGCTAATCATCCGAGGGTCGGACTGCATGGGGTTCGCGGACACGACGGGCTGCCAGGCTTCGAAGTCCGCGCTCTGCAGCAGGCGAATGCCCGGCAGCAATTGTCGGCCGGGCTTGGGCACCAGGGACGACAGACGCCAATGCAGGAAACCACCGCCTGTCCTGCCAGTCACGTAGAGTCTGGGTTCATTGATCGCTTCATACGCCGCCCGGTTGAAGTCCTCCCAAAAAGCGGGCACGCGATCGCCGGGGAACAACTGGGTGAGTAAGACCAACACCACTTGCTCGACCGGGTCCACCTGGAAGCTCGTGGTCCAAAAACCGCCCCAGTACCAACTCCCCGGCCATTCGAACCACTGGGAGATCTCGGAGATGCCCACGGACCCCAGGCCGAAGTTCGCGCCGAGGGACCCCACCGCGTTTGTCGTCATGCTCCGCACGCCGGACGCGCTGAGCAGGTGATGGCCATTCAGTTCACCGCCGTTCAAGAGCATCTGCAGCAACCGGGCGTAATCCACGGCCGTGCTCACCAGACCTCCGCCGCCGGAAAAGTAGGTGCCCGGGTGCGCATACGCGTGGCTCGGCGAGTACTCGAGGTTGCCGGATACGACGGGCGGATCGTCCGGGATGCGGTTCAGGCCACCGCCTGCCGCTGGGGCATACACGGCGGCGAGCCGCCCGCGCTGATCATCGGGCACATGAAAGCGCGTGTCGTTCATGCCCAGCGGTTCGAAAAGCCGCTCGCGGAGGTAGCGATCCAAGGGCATTCCGGACACCACTTCGATCAAGTAACCCAGAACGTCCGTCGAGAGGCCGTACTCCCACGCGGTGCCGGGGTTGAACCAGAGCGGCTGGCGCGCCAGTACCCGCACCATCTCGCCGATGGTGCCTTCCCAGGGCAGGAGTCCGTCACACACGCCGGCCTCGGTGTACATCGTGGACAAGGGGAACCGCTCGTTCATGCGATAGGTGATGCCGGAGGTGTGGGTTAGGAGGTGCCGGATGGTGATCTCCCGAGTCGCCGGACGGGTTCGGCGGTTGCGGTCACCCTGCATGATGACGCTCGGGGAAGCGAACTCGGGAATGAACTTCGACACCGGATCGTCCAGGTGGGCGGCGCCCGCCTCGATCAGCAGCATCATGCCGACGCTGGTCACCAGCTTGCTCATGGACGCGATGCGGAACAGGGTGTTGGTTTCCATGGGCCAGCCGGCTTCGAGATCGCGAAGTCCATACGCCTTGAGGTAGGCGATTTGCCCCCGACGCGCGATCAGGACGACTCCGCCGGAGATCTTGTTGCTCTGGACGTACTTCATGACCTGCGCGTCCACCCAGGCGAGATGGTTGGGCGCCAAGCCTGCCGATGCCGGCGTGCCGTACGTGAGATCCGCCGATCGGCCCCGCAGCGTTGATCCGCCGATGACCGAAACTGCCAGCAGGGCGACCCCAAAGCCGCGCCAACCAGCAATCGTGCTCCGTGTTGAATGTTCCATATCATTCTCCGATCTTCTTGCTCACGGCTCCCTCACCGCCCGGTAGAACAACAGCCGCTCGCCGACGGCTCCAGCATCCAGCAGGGCTTGCCCGGACACAGGAAGTGCCGGCACCGTCGTCAGGGCCTCCCACAACCGCAAATCCCGGCTCCGCTCGACGCGCACCGTCCGGCCCGGCTCGCCCAAGACCCTGAAGCGGAAACCGTCCGGACCCAGCCGCGCGTCCGGTGCGAACCTTAGCGGCAACAACGCAAACACCCCGGAAGCCGAATTGCCGGTCAGTACGTAGTTGTAGAGGGTACTGTTGCGGGCTCCCCCGCCGTTATGGTCAGCTTCATTGCCGCTCAGCACGCAATTGTACAGTACGCTGCCGGAGGCCCCGCCGCCCTCCCCGGGGATGATCGCGATGAAAAAGTGCATCCTCAGGGCACGATTGTCGTTCAGGATGCAGTTGTAGAGCGTCCCGCCAGAGACGCTGCCTCCGCTCCCGGCGCTCGAATTGCCAGTCAAGAGGGAGTCGGGGCACGGCGCGGTGGTGTTGGCGCAGCGCGAGCGCGGTGCGCGGGTCGAGTTCAGGCTGGGAGTCTTCATGGCTTGAGGGTGGGTGGTGGGGCGCCACGGGACTGCTGTGGACCTGGGGAAGGATTGTCGAAGGACCGAAGCGCGGAGGGAGCTGCGCGTCGGACGTCGGCCGGCACTCGGCAGACAGAAACGCCTGCCGTGGCGGGGGTGAACCCGTCCTCCCTCGCGCTTCGGGCATCTTGCGGAGCCAGAGAGGCCCGCGCCCGAACGCCAGCGCCAACTCGAAATCTGCCGGGCCAATCTCGTGGTGGCTCTCGCTTTTAAGAACGGCGGTTGCTTTGGAATTGCTCCCAATGTACTCCGCACCGCCGTTTTGCCAACGCTGATTCTTGAGTACAAGTCACATTAAGCCCTTTATGATGACGGCAATGCTCGCCTGCCAGGTTGGCCAATCGGCGGACACGCCGGAAAGAGCCGCCATTACCTCACTGGGTTACCTTGTGGCTGATGGGCGTGATACTCAGAGTCATGGTTATGGTGTCTCTGCCGACGGAAGTACCGTCGTCGGTTGGAGCTACGGGATCAACGGCCAGGTTGCGATGGCATGGTGGTGGGCACCGGCGAGAGCGCGTTCGGCGTGACGGCCTTCGTGTGGCGCGGGAACACGGGCATGCAATCGCTGTACGACCTGCTGCCCGCTCAAGGGTCGATCCGGCCGATGACGGTTGGAGCACCTCTACTTGGGCAGCAGCGACCAGCCTTGACGGCCGCTACGTTACCGGCACGGGCGTCCGAGACGGACTCGAGACGGCATTCTTGATCGACGTAGGGTCCGTGCAGAACCGGAGCACGGCGTTGGCGCGACAGCCATGAGCCTCGTCGCTTTTGCCGTCAGGCGGAGGCTGCGATACCGCAAGGGCGCTTCGGTGGGTGCCTGCTCGGCACCGGCAGTCTTTGGTCCGAGCTGAGGCCGGAGCGTTATGCCGCTTGCCAGCTCCCCCAGACCAGGTGCAATCATTGACCCGGAACCGGGATTGTGAAGGGCTTATGAGCTTTGCGCGCGTTTGTGGGCTGATCAACAGGCAACCGGGCTGCGGTGGTCGGGGTCGGGGCCTGGCCGGAACCGATGCCGAGGCCGTTCCGATGCCGACGCCGCACAGGGGGTCCCGCCATCTCCTCCACCCGCTTTTCCTGGCGATCCTGTGCTGCTGCGCCGCGCCGGGAAGCCGCGGAGCGTCGGGGTCTTTAATTTTTGCCGTCGAGGCGAAAGGCACTGACGGCGCTACCTTGACGTTTCAGTCTGGAGCCCAACACACGATCGAGATGAACCTGGAATGCGGACTGCGATTCAGTCCGGAGGCGCCGACTTGCCAGGATGGACTCTTCCGCTCCGCACGCGGCAGTTTGAGCGGTCGGATTCGTTTCTGGGGGACGGCCACGGATCACGTACGCCAGACCTATCATTTCGACATCAGTGACGAGGTGACCTTCGGAGCGTCCAGCCAGATCCGCTCGAGCTTCTCCCCCGACCGGGGCGAGTATCTGTACTTCATCACCGGAGACTCGTTCTGGATCGAACCCGACCGCGATGTGGCCTACGCTTTCGAGTATGTGGCCGATCGGGGGGTGCTGCGCGTTTGGATTGCGTTGCAGTCGCCCTTTTCGTATCCGGCGGAATACGAGCATTACGATTTTCCGGCCCGGCATTTGGTGACGGGTCAACACGCGGCGCCCAGTTGCCTGCAGGGCACGGTGTTGGATGAAGCGGACAAGCCGGTTCCTGGCGTGGCCGCCACGCTGGGCAGTGTGGTCCAGACCGCGAACGCCTCAGGGGTTTTCCATTACTCCGGTATCCCGTCCGGGGCCTATCTGCTGGTTCTGCGCAAGCCAGACTTCGAGGACCACCGGGAGGTGCTCGACGTGCCGCCGTTCGCGATGCTCGAGCGCACGTTTCGGCTGCAGCGGGCGATCTCGCTGCGCGGCGTGGTCGTGCAGCGGGATACCGGCATGCCCTTGGCCGGTGCGAGTGTGATGATGGGCTTGGTCCACACGATCACGGACGAGCTCGGCCGCTTCGAGTTCCGGGGCGTTCCGGCGGGGCATTATACGCTGACCGCGCGCAAGGCCGGATTCTTCGCCGCCTCGAGCGAGGTGAGCTTGCCGGAAGCCGCGTCGCATCCACGTACCATCGTGTTGGAGCGCCTCGGCGGGGTCAGCGTCGTGGGCATCCGGGCTGTGCAGTATCCCGGCTTGCTGCATTTCCTTGGGAACGTGCCACTGAACGTGGAATTCGAGGTGCAGGTGGACTGGGGGGGGCGCGAACCTAGCCTGATTCACTATCTCGCGGGGCGCCGTGCCTGGAGCACACCGGCCGTCCGCCCGGTGCGGACGGTTCTTGATGTGGGGGATGTGATTCCCGTCGGTGGTAGCCTGGAGGTATACGCCGAGGCCGCGGACGGGTACGTCTCTTGGTCACGGACCGCCGATCTCGTGGTGGCGCCTCCCCCGCTGCAGCAATGGGGGGGGAGCCGGTTTGTGGTGGTCCCGAAGAACGGTCGCTACCAGTACCAGAACGCGGGTCAACTCAACGTGTCGTTCTTCGACGTGATGAGCGACAGCGGGCTGGTGCCCGAAGGCACGCCGATGTTCGAGGGTTTGGGCTTCACCCTGGCTTTCCTACCCTCACTCGACTGCACGGTGGACAGCACCGGCGCGGCGCAGCTCACCCTGGCTTGGAACGACCTCCCGGACGACGAGGACACGAATGCGGAGCTGGAGCGGTTGTGGAACCGCCGGCCACCGGTGCGCCAGTTGGTGGACAAGCTCAAGCAATTGATCCGGCTGGGCCGGGTCAACCCCCACCGCCTGCCCAAGGGCCTCGTGCGCCTGCCCTGCGAGATCGAGGAGGCGGCGTTCGACTGGTTTCCCTACGTGAAAGGGGAGTTGCAGTGGAGCCAGCCGAGTGGTGCGTGGCAAAACCAGGCATTCGAGGTCGGGCTCGGGGGAGAGCTTTCCAGCCGTTTTCACTGCAACTTCATCACCCTGGTGGGCACTTTCCCCCTGCCCTGGTACGTCGAGGGAGCGTTGACCGTTTCGGGGACGGCCGGCGGGCGCGTGACCCACGTGGAATCGTTCCAGACGTCAGTGGTCGGTACACTCGGTGTGGAAGGCCGCGTCGCCGGGGGTGTGGGGATTGATGATCTCTTTGCGGGGGAGGTTTGGGGGAAAGGCAGCATGACCTGTGACTTCCGCTGGCCCGAGCGACCGTATTTCTACCAGAGCACCGGCAGTGTGGCTTGGGGACTGCTGATCCACGCGTTCCTCTGGACGTGGGAGCAGCCGCTGGCGGTTTGGGAGTGGACCCAGCCGAGCCCGGGACTGGCCTGGCGCCGGCCTCCCGAGTTGCCCCTGATCAGCCGCCCCTTGCCGCGGACCTATCTGGACGCCGCCGACCCAGCGTGCTTCCTCGGGGGGGCTGCGAGACGGAACGTAGCTCGGGCCAACCCGGGACTGGTCCTGGGTTCGCCGACGGAACCCCGCCCGTTGGTTTTGAACACGTTCCCGTTCCCCGAGATGGACCTCTCGTGTCAGAGTAACCGGGCAGCCTTGGTCTGGTTGCACGACGATCCCGCGCGTCCCGCGCAGAACCGGACCGTCGTGCAGTGCGCGCTCTACGCGGCCGGCACGTGGTCGAACCCCACCACGATCGCCGGCGACGGGACGCCCGATTTTCACCCGCGCGTGCGGTTGTTCGAGGATGGGCAGGTGCTGGCCGTTTGGGAGGAGACCCGAGCGCCGGTGCCAGCCGAGGCGACGTTTGACACGACCTGGCCGAGCCTGGAGGTTTCCGCTGCGTGGCTGGATCCCGCCATCCAGGCGTGGTCTCCCAAGGTGGCGCTCACGCACAACGGGCATCTGGACCGCAGCCCGAGGCTGGCGGGCGACAGCCCCACGAACGCCGTGATCCTGTGGGTGGCAAACCCAGGGAACCGGTTGGTCGCGACGACCGAACAGCCCGACCTGATCATGGTGTCGCGGTGGGGGGCTGGCGGGTGGTCTACTCCTCGCGCGGTTGCGGAGTTCACCCGGCCGGTCCTCCGCTTTGCCACCGAGAGTTCGGGCGCAGAGGTCCACGTCGTGTTCTCGGTGGACACGGACGGGCGGACCGAGACGATCCACGACCACGAGCTGTTCTACTTGCGCGGCGTGGGCGAAACGTGGGAGCCAGTCCGGCGTCTGACGCAGGACGAGGTGCCGGATGACAACCCGCAGGTGGTGATTAGCTCGGAGGGAGAACTCGTGCTCGCCTGGCTGCGCCAGGATGAGTTCTCGCTGGCACGCAACCTGGATCTCACGCGGCGGGAGATCGCCGGCCGCCCGGGTTACTCTGCGGGGGCAGCCAACTTCCGGTTGCTGGCCCATCACGGCGCCATCTACGGGCTGGCGTGGGTGGGGCCCGGACGCGACACCGGATCGGACGTCTGGGTGCTACGCCACGATAAGCAGTCCGACACGTGGAGTGAACCGAAGGCGCTGAGCACCGACGAGGCCAGCGAGAGCGGCCTGGTCGGTGGCGGGTTGGGTCCCGATGCTGTGCTGCTCCTTTATAGCCGGCGGGAACCGCCCGAACCAGGACAGGCTGCCGAGGCGGGGGCCTGGCTGGCCCGCACGGATCTCTATCAACATGTGCACGAAGACCGGACTGACCTTGGGTGGGTGGAGGGCTCACTCTCGGTCTGGCCCCCGAATCCACGGCCGGGCACGCGGGCCGAATTCGTAGCGGAGGCCGTGAACCACGGAGACCGCGCGCTTTCCGATGTTGTGGTCGTGCTCGAAGCTCAGCCGGCATCGGCCGGGCTGGAGCCCGTCCGCCTTGTGCTGCCGGACCGGCTGCGTTCGGGGACGACGGTGTTGGTGAGGGGGACGTTCGAGGTGCCCACCACAGACGGGCCTATCCAGCTCCAGGCGATTCTCGACCCCGAGCAGCTCCTCGCGGACGTCAACCGCACCAACAACCTTATCGCGCTCCCCTTGCTCTTTCCCGACTTGAGAGTGCACTCGCCGTCATGGTTCCTGTCGGCCTCCAACGAGTGGACGGTCCAGATCCTTGTGGCCAACGAGGGTGCGCTACCTTCGTTGCCTTGCCGGGTTCACGCCAGCGAGGTTGACGGCACGGGTGCGCCTCTGGCGTTCACCGCCCTCGGCGTGCTCAGGCCAGGCGAGACGGAAGTGATGACACTCGTGGTCCGTTCTCCCGCGCCGGCCGCAACCGTGGACTTGGTCGTGGAGGTGAGGACCGACGACTCCCCCTGGGACTTTGATCCTGGCAACAACATCTTGCGCCTCTATCTCGCCACCCCACCAGCGGTGCCGCCGCTGCGGCTCGTCCCCGCCACGCGCGAGGCCACCGACCGTTCATGTTTCTGGGTACTTGCGGACAGGGTCACAGCGTTCGCCGTCGAGGTCTCGAGTGACCTGCGATTTTGGTCACCGCTGCACGAGTTCCATGATCCGCGTCCCGTCACGCGGGTCTGCGATCCTCCGCCGGCCAGCCCGGGCGCCCGCTTCTACCGGGCGCGGCGGTTGGACTGATCGTACGGTTCAGCCCGCTCCCGGAGTTCCCGCAACCCCTGGGCCCAGGCCGCGCTCGCCCAGCCGAGGTTGGGAGGGCAGCCAGCGCCTGGTCAAGGAGCGACAGCGCGCGCTGGAACGCGCCGACGGCGAGTGCGGGCTCAATCTGGCGGCGCAGCACCCTCGCGTCGGGATCGGTGAGGAACCAGCGCAGGTTCTCGCCCGCCTGCCGGCGGACGTCCACCGGCGACGAGGTAACACGGCACCCCAGCTCGACTTGGGCGAGCGCGGCCATAACATGGGCCTGGCGCGGCATTGAGCAGGCTGCCAAGCGCCTTCGTGCCTTGTTCCAGGCCGCTCTTCACACACGGAAGTTGGGGGAAGCGCAAACCCCTCAAGTTATGGTTGGTGGCCGCGTCCGCACCCCCCCAGCGAGAGCGAGGCGGCGCTCACGATCAGCGGGATCTTGGGCAACCCCGGCAGCGGCATGGGGGGGAGGCCCAGGCTGGTGAAGGCGCAGTTGGAGAACCGGCACACGCCGGTGATCTACATCCTCGGGGCGAGAGGAACATCGCCTACAAGAACGGCATGGACGATTTCCGCCGGATCAACCATGTGCCGGCCTTCGCCGCGAACCTGAACGTCGGCCACGGCAGCACCTATTCCCAGCCCCATGGCAGGGATTGTGCGAAGGTCGCCACCGCGTGGTTCCAGTGGCAGCTCCAGGGCAACCCTCGGGCCGCCGCCATGTTCGAGGGCGACCCCAGCGGCGTGGCCCGAATGGCTGGCTGGACGGTGGAGAAGAAAGGCATCCGCTAAAGCCCGCCGGGTTCGCGTGCTGCTGCCGACAAACCAGAGCACACAACCAGATCCATCCTCTCTGTCGATCCGAGCCACCACGCCCGTCTGTGTGGCTACCGTCTCGTGCGTCGCACCGTTGAGGACCATTACTTCCAAGTGCGGCATCCTTCTCTGCAGGAACTGAATCGTCGGTCTGGCGAAATCCTCGGTGCCAGTGATCGCAAGGAGAGGAACTTCGTTCTTGCGCAAATCCTCAACTGTCACGAAGAACTCGGAGGTCCTTCGACTAACAGCGACCAATGCCCAGGGATCCTGGCCAGCACGCCAGATGTCAGGAAGAGCGTGAAGACCTCTCGCATCTACGTCCTCAACGAATTGACGACGGCGTCCGGCAAGGGTGTCGGAATCGGGTGTCATCGGCGCCCCCACGAGGAATACCGCACTGACCACGCGGTCTGGATACTTCACCACGACAGCCCCGCCTATTACTGATCCCATGGAGAAACCAACCAAGTGCGCACGGTTGATCTCCAGGTGGTCCATGAGTCCAATCACATCAAGCACCATCTCCTTTCCATACCTCCCTTCGCAATGGGGCTTGCTCGATTTGCCGTGTCCACGGCAGTCCATGGCGACCACTCTGAAGTTCCTCGCCAGTGTGCTGAAGATCTTGTGGTCCCCCTCAATGGGGTGGGTCCAATCGGTTTCGACGCTCCCCCACAACCCATGGAGAAAGACAATCCACTCACCCGAATGCCGGCCCGCGACAACATAACGAAGGCGGATTCCATCACGTTCGAAGTACTGGTCCGGATACTCTTCGGTCCCCGCTGAAGCATGAGCTGCATTGGAACCTGCCAGCGCGGCGAGAAGCATTGTTAGAAGGCGTGTGACGATGCATGAGCGGTCCATAGTCGGGCTGGGTATCTGGAGGACACTTGTGGCGGTACCGACCGTGCCCGTCAATCGAAAAGCCCATCCCGATGGACGTGCCAGCGAAACAGAACCCACCGCACTCCGCCCAGCCTGCGGGAATCGCGCGGCCGTCACGGTCACGGCGAGCGCGCCATTCTCAGGAACTCCATGGGGGTCACGACAGGGACTGCGAATGGCTTGCCGCGTACTGCCAGCGGCCGGCCCTCTTGGAGCAAGACCGCCTGAACAGCGAAGCCCGACGGGCCGCCGCGGCCGCGGCCGCCGTGGCGCAACTGGGTGAGGCTGTCACCGAGGCCGGCGTGACCATTGCGGCCGGCTTTCCCGACGGTACGGCCAGGGTGAGCGTGCGGGGCGAAATCCTCGCGCTGCCGGACGGCTGGGAGCGGACGTTGGCGAAGGCTGCGCGCGTTGTCGTGACAATCGACTCGGCCGGGGGCGACGCGGCCGTTGCCTTCCGCATGGCGCGGGAGCTTTGGGACCACCCGGCGAGCGTGGCAGTTGTTGGCCGACTCGCGGGAAGCGCCGCCTGCTTCTTGCTCCAAGGTGCCCGGCGCCGACTCGCCCGGCCCGGGGCCCGCCTGCTGGTGCACGCGCCGTCAACGCTGCTGGCCGGGACCGCGCGAACGCTGGCCCAGGCCGCCCGGGAACTCGAGGCCGACACCCGCAAGCTCACGGTTTGGCTCGCCCTCCGATGCCGCCGGCCGGTCCGGGAAACGTGGAACTGGCTCCGAAAGGGCGACCGGGTTTTCGACGCCGAGGAAGCCTTGCGCGCTGGATTGACTGACGAAGTGACCGACGCCGACCCCTTGAAATGAAGACCCGAACCGTTCACCTCCGCCCCCGGGACCGCCGCACGGTCCGCGAATTCGATTCAACCGACGCGATTCCCCGCGGTCAATTCGGCCTTATCGCCGGCCAGTTGTACGTGCGAACGCCGGCCGGCGACTTGCTCGAGGTGACCGCGGCGCTCCCGGCAGAGTGATCTTCCTTCACCCGTGGCGGAGTGCACCCCGGCCGTGAGGTTATCCTTTCGCCCACGGCCGGGGCTTTTGCTTTCCGGACCCGACCGCCACGCCGACCCACGCCGGTTCCCTCAGCTTCTGCGCTTCCGAACTTCTTTCGCAACAGGAGTTGATCCTGGTGGATCAGGCCGTCGTTCTGCGAGGGTCCGCGCGACTTTTTGGCGACCGAACAGGAAAGCCGAGACCAAACCGACGAGAGTCGTACCGGCGATAGATGCTCTCGCCCAGGGTTGACCCAACATGGCTGCCGTAGTTCCGCAGCCGAGACCTGCCAACCCAATCAAGAAGCCAAACCACTGCCCGCGTGTAGCCTGGGCCTGTTGACTCGTAATCACCACCTTCTCGATCTCGATGCGGTGGGCCGACTGCGCCTCTGCCATCTGCATGATCCGGTGAGCTCCATCAGGGATGATGGTGTTGTAGGCCGCCAAATCGTCGGGGCAAGGCAAAGGGCCGCAACGCACCGTCGATACCTCCGCCCTTACGACAGAAAACGCCGAAAGGTCCTTTCGCTTCTCCTTAGTAACAGCGTCCAGAGCCTTCGGGACGTGCTTAGCAAGGAAGTCAGTTACCGGAACAGGCTCGTGCGCTGCGGAGCCCGGTTGCCTGTCCGTTCCCGCGGAACCGCTGTCGTCCGACGACTCGCTCATCGATGCGCGACACCATTCACCCGCTCAAAGCCTCTTGCTTAAACCTACCCTGCTGTGCACCAACGGCGTCTGAGATGTCTTGGCCCACCATCCGCCAATCGGACGCGATCGCTAATCGGTCAGGATCATCTGAAGTGTTGTAGCTGAGGCCCGTCCCAAGTCCCTGTTTCCGGATGGGAGACGATAGGAGAGGAAGGAGGTAGGCCTGGTATAAGCCATCACTGACAGCTCAGGCACGCTTTCGGCTGACACCGCTGGGGTTGTGGTTTTTCCAGACTTCTGGCGACGGCTCGCGAGCGCCGCTCCCCATCAGCCAGACTACTGCCTAAGCCGCGTCCTTTGCTGCTCCGCCGACGCCGCCACCTCCATCCATTGCTTACCCAAAGATTGTGGGCCAGCACACTCCAGCTTACCCCAGCGCCCGGTGCTCATACCTTGCCAGCTGGCCGCCCCAAGAAGTCGATGCTTCAGAGATCCCAATCCGCCCCTCGGTCTGCGGCCGGCATGGATCTTCCCAAACCAGGCCCCAATGCCGACGGCGCTGCAGTTCCCGCCACGCATGGACACAGCGTTGAAGAGCCCCGCCTCGCCAGGCGCCCGGTTGGCCTTGCAGTCAAAGCCGCGGTCCCCGCCCACCGCTTCGAGCACGCCGCCAGCAGCCAGGACTGCAGCCGTTCCAGGCTCGCCGGCAACTGCCGGCTGTCCGTAACGCACTCATCCTGGTAAGAGATGCCAGTCCACTACCAGGCCCCTGCCGCCTGCTCAGCGGAAGGCGTGTTGCCAAAACTCCACCGCACCCCAGCCTTGCCCCGCACGATCACGTGCAGATCGCCCTCGTAGAGACTCAGGATCTTGTCCGCGTTGGCCACCGGCCGCTCCCAATGATCCGCTCATGGGCTTGCCGGACCGCCAGAACGCTGCCGCTTTAATCGATTCGGGCCCAGCACCTCGGCTGACCCAGGTCCAATCCGTCTCCTGCCAATGCGTGTGTCGACAGATCCGGCGAGCGTGTTGTCACCACCGGCTCAGGCGCTTCATCTCCCTGGCACCCTTGCGCGCCGCTCGCGTCGGCGTTTGCCCGCCTGCACCATCGCGATGCACTGCACAGTTCATCGCCCGCAGAAGCCTTCGGGGCCGGCATCCAGCGTTTGAGCCCGTGTGCCCGGATCAGGCCGGTGGCGCTCATCAGCATCCGCGTCGCGTCCGCAGCAGCACCCAGTCCACGGGAAATGGATGTCCGCGGCCACGTGCTGTCCATCCACACCGTGTCCAGTTCAGTTCGTTGGCCAGCCAGAGCCGGTTGGACCCCGTGGTGGCATCGGTCGCGCCGCCTGCGAGCCGGCGGACCAGGGCTGCACCTGCGCCTCCAGCAGCCATTGGAAGTAGCGCGCCAACTGGCTCTTGCTCAGCACCGCACTTCCTCCAAGCGATCCACCCGCAGAACCATGGAAGGGCGCACTCGGCCAGCCGACGGCTCGTCCCCGAAGTCCTCGCCCAGCAAGCCGCTACCCAGCACGTTGCAGCACGCAGCGCCCTAGGCACTGGTGCGCTGATACTTCGTCTGCTCGTGCGTCGTGGGCACCGCTCCGGGTCTCAGGCCAGCCATCCCGCCAAACTACGCTCCACAAAGAGCGCTTCGACGCCGCTGAGTCGCAGGGGTTCATCGATCCACGGCGCAGCTCGGCGCTGAAAGCGTTGATGAATCCACATTTCCCCGGACCGTGGGAAGAGGACTGGACGAAGTTCGCCTTGCAGCGGTATGATCTGGGCCATCGGGCGTTGGTTCATTGTATGTCTGACAAGGCATAACGCACCGATTTCTCATTTCTCCTTCCGCTGGGACAAGCTCTAGCTATAGAGGTGGCCTGCTAAGCTCATCACGCTACCAGCGCCCATCAAGAAGGACGATGAAGGGCACAGAAAATCCGTTCGCACTCGGTCATATTGCCCTTATTCATATCTGTTTGTTTGTCGGACGTCCAGCGGGCGTAATTTGATGCCAGCAGTTCTCATTTTGGCATGAACGGCTCAGCACGCCGGGGTTGGGAAGGCAACTGGGCGAGGGCGAGGGCGAGGGGCGATGGTGTTGGCAGGGCTACCGCGGCGTACGGCGCAACCGGAGTCGCGGCTGGGCGCCTGGGATCGGTCGGCGGCCTCAGGGGAGGTTCTTGGGACCCTCACCCCGATCGCCGGTGTGGGCACCTCGCCTGGGCAGGCCAGTTGGCTCAGGTTGGCTTGGCAGCGTGAGGGGCGATCTCGGTCCGCGTCATGGGTTCGCAGGAGGCCTGCCCAGCTGGGGAAGTGCAGGTAGCGGGTGAGGGCTCACAGATCGTCGAAGAGGTCTGGCGCGAGGGCAGCTGGCCCGGATGGGCGGTAGTGCTCGTCAGTGAAACCAGGACGGTGTGGAAGAGGGAAGCCAGGAGGTTCAAGGCCAGCAGGAAGGCGGCGAGGTGTTTGTGGCCGTGACCGAAGTTGTGCTCCAGATGATGGCCCTTGGTCTTGAGGGTGTTGTTCTCATTCTCGATCTTCAACAGGCGCGGCCCGAGAGGCGACGACAGCTGCCACGTTCGGCTCGGCTCAGCGGCCAGTCAGCGTTATGGTAGAGGACCCGGCCCTGCGGATCGGTCACGGTGAGTTCACCAGTTGACGCGCAGGGCGTCCTCCCCGTCAACCAGCAGGACGGTTGGCCCAGCGGTGGGTGTAAGTGTGCCACTGGCCGCCGACCTTGACGCGGAGGCAGAGGTTCCAGCTCCGGCCTCTGGAGCAGGTTCACCAGCGGTAGAGGGTGAAATATAAGTCGGGCTGGCAGGTGAAGATAAAGTGGAAGCCGTGGAGGCGCCGGCAGAAGGGTTGGTGGGCGTAGAGATCGTCGCCCAAGAGAGTGACGGGGCCCTGGCCATAGCGGGCGGCGTTCTGCTCCAGCCAGCGTTTGGCCGCGGCCAACTCGCCAATCCTGCTTATGTGGCCGTCCTGCGGGGTGAACTCAGGCCGCAGGGCAATGACCTCCGCGCGCCCCGGGGCGACGGGGACCGGGTCAGGGCGCTGTGATGAAGGTGGTCTGGCCGTTGGCGTGCTGGAGCGAGGAACAACACGGGCAGTGGATCTTCTGGGGCTGGTATTACCACGTGCCGTCCAGCGCCGGGAGGGTGGGTCGTGGAACCCCCGGAGGTGCCGGAGAAGGCCCTGCTCGCCAGGCGCCTCGTAGATCTGGTCGTGAACCGGGAGGAAGAGCGCGGCCGGCGACACGGGATCGAGCATGCCGCGGATCTGGTTGTCGGAGGAGCTCTGGATGCCAAAGAGACTCAGGGCGTTGTTGACCCCCGGGCCCGCTGCATCGCTTTCTGGTAGGCCCGAGGAGGGCGGTGGGTGAAGAGAAGACGGCGAAGGCGGCCGGGCCAAAGAAGTCCGCCATCGCATAAGGCAGTTGCGGCCCTGCGCCGGTCCGTCAACCCGGCCGGTGCGCCGCAAGCAAATGTTACCAGGGTGGCAGCCAGGCAGCTCATGTGCAGGCGCTCCCGGAAGTCCGCGCCGAGCAGGCACAGCCAGACCTCCTTGATCGGGCGCCAGGGGGCAGCCCCCGTTGCGACCGCGGCCGGTGGTGGCGCCGACCGGATCCAGCCGGCGGCCTGGTAGCTGGTGCCGGCAAAGCGTTCGGGCTCGACGAAGGTTCCACCAGGTGGATCGGATGCCGTAGCGCGCCTGCCAGTCGGCGCTCAGAGCGGCAGGTCAGAGCGGCAGGTGGCCAGCCAGATGCGGCTGCACCCCGCGCAGGATCAAGGCAGGTATTTGACGAGTGATCAGCCCCAGGTGGCGGCGCCGGGCGGGCAGGCTCCAGCCGGTGACCGTCGCGGGCCTGGCACTGCCAGGCGGCTGAACCAAACAGCACGCCAGCAGGCGATCCTGGCGATCGCGCACCAGGTACTGGAGGAGTTCTCGCCCACACAGTTGCGGTGACCCAGGTAATGGTGCTCCTGGAGCGGAGCCCCGAACTCCCGGGCCTCCGCCGTGCCCGGAGCGACCCGCCTCAGGTGCAGCGGGTGCAAGCTGGCCAGGGAGGCCTGGATCCCCGCCGCCCCCATGCGCGCGAGGGCCCGATGGTTGCGGCAGCCGTTGACCGAGGGGCCAGCCCCTGGCGGTAACGTGATCAACCGCGGGCTTCCAGTTTGAGCAGCAGCGAGCGGGCGGCCGCATGTCGCCAGGCTGCTTACCCGTTGCGCCACCCCACCGGGCACAGAGTTCGCGCGCCAGGCGGGCCCGGTGCCAGGTGGGATGGGCGGCCCGCCAGTAGATCTAGGCAGGTCCTCCGCACTCAGGGTGCGGCCCTGCACAATCCACTCGCTCGCCATCCGCAGGAGGTAGCGAAGAGAGTGAAGTCCCGCAAAGTGCAAAAATCTTTCAGGCCCCTGCCGCCGGAAGTCTCCGTCACCCCCGCCGCCGCCTTGTCGGTCTCAGCCCTCAGCTCCCAAAATGAGAACTGCTGATTTGATGCGAGGTTTCGGGATGTCAAGCCCATGAATCGTCCGACCTAATTGAACAGCGTAAGCCGCGTGGTGAGAGGCCCCCTGCCTGGCGAAGGGCACAGCACCCCGACCGCACCACGGGACGCCGGGCGATTTGCCACGCGCGCGCACCCGGAAGTGGGCCAGAATTCGCCGCGAGTCTCGCCGAAACCGTTGCGCCCCACGGCTGGCATTTTTTGGACCCGTCGCCCAGGGAGCAAGGTCCCCTCGAGTGCACGGCGACGCCCCAGGCGCACGCTCGCCGGACCGCGCCCCGACCCGCGGCGCCCCCGAGGCCCGACCCCGAGGCCCTGCCCAAGCTTAGCCTTTCGGCGAAATGCTCGGCCCCACCCCGACCGGCCGGGCCCCGGGCCCCCCGGTTGCCCAACGGCGCGCCCTACTGTCCCCAGGAAGCGCGTTCGCGAGCGGGACGGGTGAGGACACCCCCTCGAGGCCGGCGGCCGGTGAAGTGGCCCAGAAGTGGCCCAGACCCCCCGCCCAATGAAAGCCGGGCCATGATCCTCGAGCCGCGAAGGTACCGGGCCAGGAACCGCAAGACCGGCCCGCATCCCCGGGCGAGTGGCCCAGAACTGGCCAAGCCCACAAACACGCCCCGCAAAGTGTCCAAGAAGTGTCCAAGACGGCTCTTAAGGCACCATCCGATTCAGTGGAGTAACACCGAGAAAACCCTTGAAAACATTGGGGATTCTGGCTGGAGCCAGTTGTCGGATTTGAACCGACGACCGTCCGATTACAAATCGGATGCTCTACCACTGAGCTAAACTGGCCCGCCTGAGGGGCGAACATATCGCCCCACCACCGCCCCTTGGCAAGTGGATAGCCAGGTTGCCGTCGTCCCCGAAATGCAGCGGCTCCGCCGGTCCGAGCACTTCGAGGTCCGGTCGCGACCGCGCTTCCTCGAGCAAGGGTTCCGACGCCTCAAACCGCTCGACGGATAGGGTGTCGGCAATCCGCACCACGCGCGCCTGGGTCGGGTCCGGCAGTGCCAGCGTGGTCAACGCCGCCGTGATCGCCTCGCGGTCGGTGCCGAACGCGATGGGGATCTTGGCGCCCTGCAACGAAAGGGCCGTCAACGCATTGGTCACCGTGACCTCCCGGTCCATGGCCGCAACCAACCGCGTGGTGGTGAAATCGGCCAACCCCAAGCCGATGGCGTTGCCGTGACTCTCGGGCGTCAGATCGCGCACAAACAACCGGCGCACATGGGGTGTGCGGGGTTCGAGATCCTCGGCCAGACTGTAGCCGTGGATCATGCGCCCGATGATTGCCGGGTCCATGCCGGTGCCGCTCAGGTTCTTCCCCATCCGATCCACGATGAGCAGGTCCACCCTGTCGAACGGCAGCCGCGGCATGAGAGCCCGCGCCTCCGCACACAACACCTGCTCCCGCCCCTCGAGGTCCTCCGGCAAGACGACCGCCAGCCGCGTGGGGTCATGGCGCTGGTTCTCGACGATCGCCAGACCGGCCCGCAGCGGCAACCGCCGCCGTGCAACTTCCGCGAAGCTGCGCAGCACGGTCAGGTAGCCCAACCGCGACGCCGCCGCATGGAACTGGGCGGCACCGACCTGCTTGCCCAGGCCCACCACCAGCATCTTCAGCAAGCCACTGCCGAGGTCGCCGCCAAAGTCGGTGTGCGGTTTAACCCGGTTGACCAGCACCACGGCATCGGCCCGCAACGCCTCGACGCTCGTCACCACCGGCAAGCCGTCGGAAGTTCGACCGATCTCTTCCACGGCCATGCTCGGGTGGATGGGCACGCCCAGCGCGGTCTCGGTCACGCCGTACTCTCCGAGCAGCGCGATCTGCCCTTCCGCCGTCCCGCCCCCGTGGCTGCCCATGGCGGGCAACACAAACGGCCGGGCCCCCGCGGCGCGCAGACACTCCAGCACGGCCCCCACGATCTCCGGGAGTCGGGAGATGCCACGGCTTCCCACGGCCACCGCCACCCGCGCCCCGGGCTTCAGTCGTCGCGCGACCGGCCCGAACTCCTCCCGCATCATGCGAGGGATGTCCAGGGACGGGGATTCCGGAAAGAGTTGGCGGACCTCTGCCAGACGCGGCAAGGGCGCCGGCGCGGACCGGTCGTTCGACGGGACGCTCGACATGGAACCAGTGTCGACAAAGATCCGCCGAAGCACCAAGCGATTTTCCGACGTTCCGCGCGGAAGCAGCTTCGGCGCGCGCAGCGGCTGGAGCGCGCTGCACTTCATGGTGGAGAGTGCGTGCAGGGGGAGACGAAACGCGCCACAGGAAGTCGCGGCCCGCAAACGGGCTGGCCACCACGCAGTCAACGTGGTCCCATCGCCCCCGTGAAACGGACCCCCTTCGTCGTCGCCCTCCTGGCACTGGCGTGGACGCTGTCGGCCGCCGACCCGACCTCGGACTGGCACGGCTTTCGGCGACTCCACTTCGTCGTCGAAGGTCGGCCGGCTTTCCTCACGCAGCCGGCTCTCGCGGCGCCGGGCCGGCCCTGGGTGTGGCGCACGTCCTTCCCCGACTTCCACCCGGAGGTTGACCTCGAACTCCTCCGGACCGGCTGGGCCGTGGGCTACCTCGAGTGCCTTGAGATGCTCGGGAGCGACCCGGCGCTCGACTTGCTGGATCGCTTCTACGACCACCTGACCCGGAAACGCGGCATGGCTTCCCGACCGGCCCTCGAAGCGGTCAGTCGCGGGGGGCTTCACGCTTATCGTTACGCCGCGCGGCATCCTGAGCGCGTCGCCTGCATTTACGCGGACACGCCGGTCATGGACCTGAAGAGCTGGCCGCTCGGCTGGCCCGGCGCGCAAAAGGAAACCGCCGATGCACTCCGCTATTACGGTCTGCACGACGAAGCGGCCCTCCGGGGGTATGCGGGCAATCCCCTGGATCTCCTGGCCCCGATCGCGACGGCGAAGATCCCACTCCGCCACGTGATCAGCCTGAACGACCGCGTCGTGCCGCCGGAGCAAAACACCCTCGAAGCCCAGCGCCGCCTGGCGCGACTCGGCCACACGCTGGATCTTGTGGTCGTCCCGGAAGGCACGCCTGAAAGCCAGGGGCACCACTTCCCGCTGCCGGAGGCGTTCGCGTCCGCGCGGTTCATCATGCGCCATTCCGGCGTGTTGCCGCAGGGCCGGGAATACTTCGCCCTCCGCGACGGCCTGGCGCGAAGTCAAACGGCCTTCGAACAGCGCAAGACCGGTCGGGTGGCGTTCCTGGGCGGCTCGATCACGTACAATCCGGGCTGGCGCGACGCCCTGATGCGCTATCTGCAGCAGTGGTTCCCATCCACGGAGTTCGATTTTGTGGCCGCCGGCGTGCCGTCGCTGGGATCGGTGCCGCACGCGTTCCGTCTTGAACGGGATGTCCTGGCCCGCGGGCCTCTGGACCTGCTCTTCGTCGAGGCAGCGGTGAACGACCACAACTACGATGGCCAAGCCAATGCGGCGCTGCTGGCATTGCGCGGCCTGGAAGGCGTGGTGCGCCACGTCCGCGAGGTGAGCCCGCCGACGGACATCGTGCTGCTCCACTTTGTCCACGACCAACATCTCGCGACCTGGGCCAAAGGCGAGGTGCCCTACACGGTGGCTGCCCATGAGCGCGTGGCGGCACACTACGGCTGTCCCTCGGTCAATCTCTCGCTCGAGGTGTACGAACGCATTGCCGCGGGCGAGTTCACCTGGGCTGATGATTTCCGCGATCTGCATCCCTCCCCTTACGGCCAGCAGGTGTACGCCCACAGCATGACGCGCCTGCTCGATGTCGCCTGGCCGCGGGCGACGCCGACCATCGAGGAACGACCGTTGCCGCCGCCGCTGGATCCGGCGAGCTACGGCCGCGGCCGGTTTGGGGATCTGCGGGCGGCGCGCCTTCTCCAAGGGTTCGTGCTCGATCCCTCCTGGAAGCCCACCGACGGCAAGGGGACGCGGGAAGGCTACGTCGCGGTGCCCGCACTCGTCGCGAGCACCCCCGGAGCGGCGTTCGAGTTCCGCTTCGCCGGCACCGGCGTCGGCTTAATGATCACCAGCGGTCCCGATGCCCGCACAATTGCCTTCCAGATCGACGACGGCCCGGAGCGCATTGTGAACACGGCCACCCCGTGGAGCCAAAGCCTGCATCTGCCATGGGCGCTCCTGCTGGCGGACGCCCTGCCGGCGGGCGAACACACGGTCCGCGTTCGGGTGGTGGATGGCGCTCTCCGGGTTTTCCAACTGCTCCTGAACTGACCACCAAGCCGCCCTGAGCCCCATGAGAACCGCACTTTCCAGGAGCATCCCCCTGCTCCTCTCGTCCTGGATGGCGGCCGCTGCCAGCCACGCCGCCACGGAAGGGGTCTCGACGTCCGCCGCGAGCCCGGTGCCACCCGACCTCGCCTTCTGCCGGGAGGTGTTGATCCTGCATCACAGCCACGTGGACATCGGTTACACCCATCCCCAATCGCTCTACTGGGAGCTGCAGAAGAGCTATCTGGACGCCGCACTGGATCTGTTGGACCGCACGGAATCCTGGCCCGACGACGGTTCGCGCTTACGCTGGACGGCCGAGGTGACCTCCCCCCTGCTGCGATGGCTGGAGACCGCGCCGGCGGAGGACATCGCCCGGCTCCGACGACACGTGGCAACCGGCCGCTTCGGCATTTCGGGCTTCGAGTACAACACCACCCCGCTGAGCTCAGCGGAGGGCCTCGCCCGGCAGCTCTACGCCGTGCGCCAACTGCGTGAACAACTGGGCGCCGACATCCGCACCGTCCATCAGCACGATGTCACCGGCCTTCCGTGGGGCGCGGTCGATCTGTTGCTCGACAGCGGGATCGAGTGCCTCGTGATGGGCATCAACCTCCATCTCAGTGGCACCCCCATGCCCCGGCCGGCCGTCTACCGTTGGCGCGGGCCCAGCGGGCGCGAACTGCTCGTGATGAACGGGGAGCATTACAGCATGTTCGACCAGTGGTGCGACACCTCCTCGCGCAACCTCGCCACCATCCAGGCCGGTCTGGACCGATACCTCCGCCATCTCCACGGCCTGAATTACCCCTACGACTTCGTCTATCTCTCGGCCACCCACGCCCCGTACATGTACGACAACTCGCCGCCCAACCAGGACCTGCCCGGCATCGTCCGCCAGTGGAACGAGGCGGGCCGGCAGCCGCGGTTGCGCCTCGTCACGCCGAACGAGCTGCTCGCCCGACTCCGGCAGATCCCCCGCGACCACCTCCCCGTCGTCAGCGGCGACTGGACTGACTACTGGAACTTCGGCGCAGGCAGTTCGGCGGCGGAAACCGTCCTGGCCCGCAAGCTTGCCGCCAACCTCAACGCCATCGACCTGCTGCGCACCTGGAACGGACCCGACACCCACACCGCCGCCGCCGTGGCGCGCCTCTGGAGCGATCTCAACCTGTACAACGAGCACACCTGGGGCGCCTACAACACCCTCGATTCCGACAACCCGTTCGTCGTGACCCAGTGGCAGCTCAAAGCCCAGCCGGCGCACCACGGCAAACCGCTCGCCGATTTACATCTGCGCCGCGAACTCCATCGCCTGGCCGGCAACCCCTGGCAGTCCTGGAACTCCGCCGGGGTCCTGGTGGTCAACCCCACCGGTCTGCGCCAAACCTACTACGTTCCCGGCATCTGGAAGCGCGACGGCAAACAGATTGAGTCCCATTACCTGGGCGTGGAACGCGAGCTCACCCCGCGCCCGCTCACCCAGCTCCACGGCCCCCTCCAGCTCGAGCCCTTCGGCTGGCAGATCGTCCCGTGGTCCGCGCTGCCCGCCGCCCCCCATGCCGACAGCGTCCGGACAGGCGCCGACTTCATCGAGACCGATCACTACCGGCTGAGCTTCGATCCGGCCCGCGGCCAGGTCACCGGTCTGCTCGACAAGGCGCGGCATCGCCAGGTGCTGGCGCCGGACTCCCCCTGGGGCCTCTTCCAACCCGTGCACGAACGCCCGGCCAACCGGGAACGAAGTGCCTTTCATGTCCGGAGCGTCGAGGGCGAGCGGTACGGCCGCACCGGCTGGAAACCGGATTGGGAGGCCACCCGCACGTCCTACACCGGGACGGTCACCTGCAACGTCGAACAACACGCCCGCTCCGCCACGCTGATCATCCGCGGAACCGTCGAAGGCATCCGCCAACTCGAACAGCGCCTCACCCTCCACGCCGACTCACCGTTGATTGACCTCCGAGCCCGCTTCCTCAAGGAGGACATCCGCTCGCCGGAGGCCCTCTACTTCACCTTCCCGCTCGGACTGGCGGCCGATTGGCGGGCTCACTTCGACACCGCCGGCATTCCGACTGAACTCGATGCCGGGCAGATTCCCGGCTCCTGCCGGGATTGGGTCACCGTCGAGACGTTCGCCAGCGTGCACCAGCCGGATTTCGGGGTGACGCTCTACTGTCCGGACGCGCCGCTGGTGCAGATCGGCGGCTTCAACTTTGGTCGGAAACAGGACGCGATTCCGCGGGGAGGGCATCCTCTGCTACTGGCCTGGCCGCTGAACAACTACTGGGAAACCAACTTCCGGGCAAGCCAGCCCGGGATCGTCGAGGTCCGCTACAGCTTTGCGAGCCACGGGCCGTTCGACGCCACCCGCGCCGTACTGGAAGGCCAGCAGACCGCCAACCCGCCGATGACCCACCTGGTGCTGGACGAGGCGAACGCCCGGCAAGGCCGCCTGCTCGAAGTCCGCGGCGAGCATGTGGTCCTCACCCACGCCAAGCCTGCGGAGGACGGTCGCGGCACGATCCTCCGTCTGATCAACCTCGGCGAGCGCCGCACCACCGCCCACGTCGCATTCCCTGGACGACCGCTGACCGGCGCGTGGCATTGCGGCACGCTGGAGGACAACCGCGCGCCCCTGCCGATCGCGGCGGGTGCGGCCACCTGCGAACTCGAACCCCACCGGCTCACCACGCTGCGACTCTCCGGGGTCAGTCAATAGTATTGTGCTTTTTCTCGCCCGGTACTATTGACTGACCCCGCTTCGGATGATGAAGACCAAGACCCTTGTCACCGGTGCCGCCGGCGTGCTGCTGCTGGCGGTCGTGATGTTCCAGCACCTCCAACGCCAGCAGCTCCAGGAGGAACTCCGCACCCTTCGCCCGCAAGCGGCGCAGCTCACGGCGCTGCAGGCCGAGAACGAACGGCTGGCCCAACACCAGGTCGACGCGGCCGAGCTGGAGCGGTTGCGCGCCGGGCACCTCGAGCTGATGCGGCTGCGCGCGGAGATCTCCCGCTTGCGGGCCGCCGCCAAGGCAACCGGCGAACAACCGCCGCCGCTCACCCCAGCGCCGGCCCCCGAGGACCCGAAAGAACCCGGGAAACTGCTCCTGCCGCCCACCCAAGCCCTGGTGCGGAACGGCATGACGCTGGTGACCGGCGGCTGGCTTGCCCCCGACGGCCGACGGGGCATCGTGCTTGTCACGCCCCAGATCAAGGGCGACACCGGCGACGCCGCCGCACCGATCACCGTCAGCTACACGCTCCTGCTCGGCCCGGACAGCGCCCTGGAAGCAGCCGGCTTGGGGAGTCTGCGCAGTGAGAATGTGACGGGGGCCCAAACCTCCTATTCCGCCGAGGCCGTCGCACTGCTGCTCCGGCAACTGGGCGACAGCGGGGAGGTCGATGTCATCACGGCACCCCGGATCACGACGATCAATGGGCAGCAGACGCAGATCGCTGCGGGCGGCGCCGGAGGTCTCGCAACGCAGTTCGATGTGCTTCCCCGGATTGTCGCGGGCAGCGAGGGCCCGGCCGTCGAGATGACCCTGACCATTTCCCAGGAGCCGGCCGCGCCACCGGTTTCCGGTCCCCAGACCCTCCCGTTCCCCTCCGGACAACCGGCTCCCCCGTGAGTCGGAGCGGCGCCGGACAATCTCCGCTGCCACTGCGCCTCGCCCTTGACCACCCCACCCCGGACCCACCTGTGAAGTCCCCTTCCCGCTCCGTGCTGATCACCGGCGCAACCCGTGGCATCGGCCGCGAGCTTGCCCGCCAACTGCACGCCGAAGGTTTCCGCGTCTTCGCAACCGGCCGCGATGCCGACCAACTCGCCGCCCTGCAGCAGGAACTCGGCTGTCCCGGAGAACCGGCGGACCTGGGAACGGCCGAGGCGGCGCTCGCCCTTTATGCCGCCGCCCACCGGGCGCTCGGCCGGGTGGACGTGCTGATCAACAACGCCGGCTTCAACCTGGCCAAGCAGCCGATCGAAGCGCTGACACCCGAAGCGCTGGATGCCTCTTACGCCCTGAACGTGCGGGCGCCCATCCTGCTGGCGCGCGAGGCCTTCAAGGAGATGGGCCCGCGGCGTTCCGGCCACATCGTCAACGTGCTCAGCAGCGTGGTTCACATGAAGCCGGCGAACTACGCCATCTACGCGACCATGAAGCACGCGCTGCACGGCTTCACCGGCTGTCTGCTGCGCGAAGCCCAGGCCCTCGGGGTGAAGGTCACCGCGGTTTACCCAGGCGGTGTCAACACCACTTTCCGCGCCCAACCGCGACCGGACTATCTGCAACCGGCCTCAGCGGCACGGATGATCGTGCAATGCCTCACCGCGCCGGACGATGTCGTCGTCCACGAACTCACCTACCGGCCGATGGTCGAGACCAACTTCTGATCCCCGCGCCTCGTGCGCTTCCACGCCGGGGGAGTCGGCAGCCCACATGGCACATCCGGTCCACGTTCCATTCATTTTGATGCGTTTGCCGTGCGGTCGTACTGCGGAATCTTCAGCCGCTCGCCGGCTTTCAAGGCCGACGTGTGCGCCACAATCCCGGGAATGGTCATGGCCAGGGATTCGTAGATGTCCACCAGCGGCGACCGGTCCTGCAGAATGGCCGTGATGAACTCGTTCATCAGCGGGCCGTGCGATCCCCCGTGCCCGCCTGCCGGCACCCCCGGCGGCAGCGGCGGCCGCGAAATGTCCGGCAGTTGCTCCTCCATCTCGCCCCAGTACTGCATCCCCGCCATCCGGCCCCGCTCCCCAAACACCCGCCCTGTCTCCTCCACATGCCGGGCCACCGACCCGCTCATCAACATCCGCGACACGCCCCCCTCCGTGGTCTCGAACAGGGCAATTTCATCGGCAAACGGGTTGCCGTACGCATTGCCGCCCGGCTGGTGCTGCGGTCGCGTCCCCCGGAATCCCAGACACGACACCGACGTGAACCGTTGCCCGGTGACGCCCACGTAGAAGGCCGTCGAGTGCGTCGGGTACCACAGCGGCGGGCCCCCAACCCGCCAGTTCCGATACGACGCAATCGGCTCGGTCGTGTAGTGGTAGTACTCACCTTCCGAGTACACGAGCTTCCCGAAACCGCCGGCGCGATAGATCGTCCGCATGGCGTGACACGACGCATGGTAGCAACTGGTCTCGGCCATCATGTACTTCAGGCCGGTCGCCCGGACGGTCGCCAGCAACTCCTCCCCTTCCTCGATGGACCCCCAGGTGGCGGGCACGGCACACATCACGTGCTTGCCGTGCTTGAGCACCTCGATGCAGTGCCGCGCGTGGCTCGGGGCGTCCGTGGCCACAAACACCGCCTCGATCTTCGGATCCTTCACCAACAACTCGAGCGACTCGTACGAGCGGTCGCACCGACACGCCTTCATCAACCCTGCCCGCCGGTCCGGGAACAGGTCGCTCACGGCGACGATCTCGACATTCGGGTGATCCTGGAACCCGAAGTCCGCACCGAACCGGCACACGCCGTAGCCCACGATGCCCACGCGGACCTTGCGATCCGACACCGGTTCCCACGGCCGCGCCTGTTCCCGCAGATCCGCGCCGCGACCGGACCACAAGGCGCTGCCGGCCCACGCGGCCCCCAGCGAGCCGAGACCCAGCGTGCCCAGAAAATCACGGCGCCCCACGCGTCCTGCCGTGGCAGGGGAAATGCGCTCCGTCGTGTTGGCGGGAAGAGGTGGATTCATGGGCGGATCGTGGCCGGACACCGAAGGCCGTCAAGCCCGGACCCGGGGACAGCCCCCTCCCCCGGCCGTGACGCAAAGCGGCGGTCAACCGCGCGCACTCCAGACGCTTCGCGACCTTCACACCGCCCAGCACGCGCAACGCGTATGGAGTGCGGCGTCTTCCAGCGGCGCTTTTCGTCTCCCAGCCGTACCCCGGTCTTGTCAACACCCCGTCCCTGGCGCAGGCTTCCACCGCTGCCCTGCATCACGATGAAAGCCTTCCCCATCCTCGGCCTCGGCCTCCTCCCGGCATTGGTCTTCCTCAACTCGACCCCGCCCGCCCGCGCGGTCACGCCGGCGCCGGCCGAGTTCGAACAGGCGCGGGCTTGGTTCGACGCCACCTTCCCCGCCGCCCCACCCTCCGCCCGCTCCTCGCTCAAGATTGTTCATCAGGACACGGCGGACGGCGTCAGCCGCGGCCGTTCCTGGCGCGGCACACCGTTCCAACTCGGCGACCAGACCTACCCGCACGGCCTGGCGTTCAACTCGACCAAACACCTCGAAGTCCGCCTGGCCCACCCCGGCCGGCGCTTCACCGCCGACGTCGGTCTTGAGAACAACGACGACACCCGCCGCGGCGCCGCGCTCGGCAACGGGTCGGTGACCTTCCACGTGCTCGTGGGCGGCGCCGAGATCTTCTCCACGCCCGTCCTGCGCCTGGCCGACGGGCCTCGCCCCCTGTCCGTGCCCCTGAACGGCGCGCTCGCCTTCGAGTTGCGGGTCAAGGACGGCGGAGACGGCCGCGGCTGGGATCAGGCGCTGTGGGCGGCTGCGACCGTCGAACTCGAGGACGGCACCCGCCTGCGTCTCCAAGACCTGCCGTGGTCGGACGCCGCCGAAGCCAACCCGTTCGGCCTCTCGTTCCGGCTCGGCCAAACCCCCAGCACCAACCTGCTCCCCACCTGGACCCGGAGTCTCCGCGCGTCGGCTGATGCCAACGGCCTGCTCCGCCGCGAACTCACCTACGCCGACCCCGCCAGCGGCCTGCAGGTGCGCCTTGAGACCGTGGCGTTCGCCGACTTCCCCACCATCGAGTGGGTGGCGCACCTCCGCAACGCGGGCACGGCCGACACGCCCATGATCGAGAACCTCCTGGCGCTGGACACCGCCCTGCCCCTCCCGCCCTCGCCCACCACAACCTTGCACTGGGCCAAGGGCGGTGTCGCTTCGTTCGACGATTTCGCCCCACAACTCACCGTGCTCAAGCCCGGCGCGAACCTGCACCTCCAACCCGGCGGCGGACGTTCCTCGAGCCAGGTGCTCCCCTTCTTCAACGTCGAAGGTGCCGGCGGCGGGGTCGTGACGGCCATCGGCTGGACGGGCGAATGGGCGGCGGACTTCTCGGCGGACCCACAGGGCACGGTTTCGCTCCAGGCCGGCCTGGCCAAGACGCGCCTCGTGCTCAAGCCCGGCGAGGAGATCCGCACGCCCCGCATGCTCCTGCTGTTCTACCAGGGCGATCGCTGGCGCGGGCAGAATCTCCTGCGCCGCTTCCTGCTCGCGCACCACCGTCCCACCGTCCACGGCCGGCCCATGACGCCGCCGATCACCTGCGGCAACTGGGGCGGCACCCACGCCGAGGTGCACCTCGATAACATCCGGCGGATCGTCGAGGAACGCCTTCCGGTGGACTACTACTGGATCGACGCCGAGTGGTACGGGACCGGCGGCTGGCCCACCAGCGTCGGAGATTGGCGCGTCAAGACCGCCCTTTACCCCGAGGGCTTCAAGCCGCTGAGCGATGCCCTCCGACAACACGACCGTGAGCTGATGCTCTGGTTCGAGCCCGAACGCGTCCACCGCGACACGCCGTGGCACCGCGACCACGCCGACTGGCTCCTCACGACCGGCGGCAAGAACGCCCTCTTCAACCTCGGCCTACCCGCGGCGCGCGAGTTCCTCACCCGCTTCATCGGCGATCGCATCGAGGAATTCGGCCTCGGGTGCTACCGCCAGGACTTCAACATCGACCCACTCGGGTTCTGGCAGAAGACCGATGCGCCCGACCGCCAGGGCATGGCGGAGATCCGCTACATCGAAGGCTTGTACGCGTTCTGGGACGGCCTCCGCGCCCGGCACCCGGGCCTCCTCATCGACAACTGCGCCAGCGGCGGCCGTCGCATCGACCTCGAAACCGTCGGCCGCTCCACTCCGTTTTGGCGTACGGACGGACCGCGCGATCCAATCGCCCATCAATGCCACACCTACGGCCTGTTGGCCTGGGTGCCCTTGAGCGCCACCAGCCAGGATCGTCCCGGCGACGACTACGAGTTCCGCAGCAGCATGTGCAGCAGTCTGTGCCTGAACTGGTGGGTGTCGGGGGACGTCCCCGCCGAACGCATCCCGGCCGACTTCCCGTTCGACTGGGCCCGGCGCACGCTGGCGCAGTACGTCGAGATCCGCGACTTCTACCTCGGCGATTACTACCCGCTCACGCCCTACTCCCAGGCGCGCGACGTCTGGATGGCGTACCAGCTCGACCGCCCCGAAGCCGGCGACGGCCTGGTCGTCGTGTTGCGCCGTCCCGACAGCCCGTATGAGTCCGCGCGTCTGCCCCTCCGCCAGCTTCGCCCGGACGCGGCCTACGCCGTGCGCGAGTTGGACGCGGGCACGACAACCGCGGTGGCGGGCCGCGAGTTGATCGAGCGCGGCCTCGAAGTCCGTATCAACGCCCGACCCGGTTCGGCCCTGCTGACCTACCGTAAGAGATGAACCCTTCCGCGGCCTCGTCCGCCTTGGTTGGGGACCGCGCCCGCCCCGGGCGCTGTGGCGGGCGCCCTCGCCCGCCACCTCGTTCGCTACAATTCGAAATCGATGAAAGCAAACCACGAGTTGGTGCTTTAAAGAAGGCAGCGGAGGCACCGAACGACTGGCTGGTTCTTCGTTTCCTTCGTTACCTTCTGTGAGAAGTCGATGACCGCCCGCCACCTCGTTGGCCCCTCGGCACCAACACGCTCAACCCTCACCGAACTCAAGCAGGCGCGTCGCCGCCTCCTCCCACGCCGTGTGCAGCCCGGGCAACCGCTCATGCAACTCCGCGAGCTCGCGGTTGATCTCCACCGCGCGCCCGCGCTCGGCGTAGGTGGCCGGCGACTCGAGTTCGGCCACCAACTCCTTCTCGCGCACCTCGAGCGCGGCGATTTCGTCCTCGAGCGCCTTCACCTGCTGCTGAACCTCGCGTTTCAACCGTGACTGCGCCTGCCGCGCCTCCGCCGCCAGCCGGCGTTGTTCCTTTCTCGAGACCGTGCCGTCGGCCCCGGGCGACGGCGTGACCACCCGGGCATGATTGGCCGGCGCCGCACCTCCGGGACCGTCGCCCGTCAATCCCGCCCGCGCGGCCTGGGCGGTCTTCTCGAGGTAATAATCGTACCCTCCCGCGTACGGCGTGAGCCGCCCGGCGCGCACGTGAATGACCTGGTTGGCGATGGCCCGGATGAAGTGGACGTCGTGGCTGATGAACACCAGCGTGCCGGTGTAGGGCTCGAGCGCCTCGATCAACGCGTCAATGCTGGCCATGTCCAGGTGCGTGGTGGGCTCGTCCATCAGCAGGAAGTTCGGCGGGTCCAGGAGCAGCTTCACCAGCGCCAGCCGGCTCTTCTCGCCCCCGCTCAGGACCGACACCCGCTTGAACACGTCGTCGCCCCGGAACAGGAAACTGCCCAGGACCGTCCGGACGAACGTCTCGGTGACGCGTTGCGGCGTGTGCATGGCCTCCTCGAGCACGGTGCGTTCGGGCCGCAACATCTCAGTGCGGAACTGGGAGTAATAGCCGAGGTGCACATTGTGGCCGAGCCGACGTTCGCCGGCCTGCGGCGTCAGGTTGCCTGAGAGCAGCTTCAGCAACGTGGACTTGCCCGCCCCGTTCGGTCCCACCAGCACGATGCGTGCGCCCCGTTCCACCTCGAAATCCAGGGCATCGTACACCGGCAAGGGCGGACGCACCCCGTCGCCGGGATAGGCGAACCCGACCTCCTCGAGCCGGATCACGCGCAGGCCGCTGCGTTCGGGCTGGGGAAAGCTGAACCCGACCGTGGCCTCGGGACCGCCGGGGGCCTCGCCCTGCTCCTCCTTGAGCCGCTCGATCTGCTTGAGCTTGCTCTGGGCCTGCGCGGCCTTGGTGTTCTTCGCCCGGAACCGGTCCACGAACCGCTGCAGCCGGTCGATCTCGCGCTGCTGCGCCTTCCACGTGGCCTCCAGCGTTTCCTCCAGCGCGGCCCGCTGCTCGATGAACCGGTCGAAGTTGCCCGTGTACTTGAGCAGCCGCGTCTGGCGCAGCTCGACCACGTGGGTGCAGAGCTGGTTGAGGAACTCGCGGTCGTGCGAGATCAGGAGCATCGAGCCCGGGTAAGCCCGCAGGTACTCCTGCACCCAGAGCAGGGCCTCGAGGTCCAGGTGGTTGGTCGGCTCGTCCAGCATCAGCAGGTCCGGCTCCTGCACGAGCAACCGCGCCAGATGCGCGCGCATCACCCAGCCGCCGCTCATCTGCTTCGCCGGCCGGTCGAAGTCCGTCTGCCGAAACGCCAGTCCCGCGAGGATCTGTTTCGCCCGCGCCACGGTCTCGCCGTCCGGCGCATGGTCCGGATGCGGCCCGTCGCCGACGTCCACCAGCTCCCGATCATCGCCGGCGGGCCGTCGTGTCCCCGCGTGGGTCAGGCCCAACGCGATCTCGAGCACGGTCTCGTCGCCGGCCGGCTCGCTCTCCTGGGGCAGGTACCCCAGGCGCGTGCCGCGCCCCCACGTCACCTCGCCTACATCGGCGGTCTCCTGCCCCAGCAAGATCCGGAACAGCGTGGACTTGCCGGCTCCATTCGGGCCCACGACAGCCACCCGGTCGCCCTTCACCAGCGACAACGTCGCCTCGGCGAAAAGCGTCCGTCCCGCGAAACTCTTGGTCAACCCCGCGAACGTCAGCATCGGCCCGCCAGCCTACCGGACGGGGCCCGCGCCGCGCAACGCCACCGGTGAACCGCGGGCGGACTTCACTTCCCAGGATCAACCTGGCAGTCTCCCGCCCATGGAAGCCCAGCCAGGACCTGCTGCTGGCCCAGTCCGGATAGAGCGCGCGTGGTATCACGCCGCGATCGCTGAGTTCCTGGAGGCGGAATCGGACACCATCATCGGACGTCTGACGCGCAAGAGCGACTTCCCCGTGGAGCCCGCCCAGCGAGACGCGTGGCTGGCGCAAATCGACGTGCTCCGAGAGGGCCTTCGCGGACTGGAGGGCTCGATCTATTTCGAGTTCAACATCCCGCGGATGGGTCGGCGCGTGGACGTCGTCCTGCTCGTCGGGCCGCTACTCTTTGTCCTGGAATTCAAGGTATCTCCTCAATGCCTATCGGGTACTGCTCACGCGTGCCCGCCAGGGCATGGCCATCTTCGTACCGCCGGGCGACCCGGACGATCCGACCCGGCTGCCGGAGTTCTACGATGCCACCTTCGGTTACCTCACCGACCTCGGCCTTCCCACCCTTGGCTGAACCAAAGGGGTCAGTTCTTTACTTTGTCATATCCCATTCCCCTTCCCTCGGAGCGAGGGGTCGAACCACAGGAACTGGTTCCACGTCAACGTCCCCTCCGGTCATCGTCGTTCGAGGCTGGCCCTTGCAGTCGGTTTCGGGCCCGGTTCCTGGCGCCGAAGCCCGACTGACGTCGGTTGCGCGGCGCCCGGGTCGCGTCGGCGCGGCCGCCAAAGTCCAGGTGGCAGGTACCCGGGGGCCCTGAATCTGGAGCGGCCATCGCAGTGGCGACGCCATCCTTGCAGGGCGGAACCCGGCCCAAAAAGGCGCCCACAAGCGAACAGGAGCGCCTCGCAGATCAGTCAACTTGCAGGCAATCAAGGGCTTCGCGTGGTCCGACCCCGGCCTGTAAGGATTCACCCGAAACGCTTCTCTGGATAATCGGAACGGCTGGCGGTCATTACCAAGCCGGCCGCTGGCAAACCGAAACGCATGATGCCCGAGAACCATCTTCGCGAAGCCGGTCGGGAGGCGGACGGTGTGCTGCTCGACCTCAGCGAACGGCCCAGCCCCGGCACTCAGGTCGGCCGGTCCCTGCTGGGTCTCGCAGCGGCAGGGTTCCTGTTCGTCTGCTCTCTCGTCTATGAGGCACCGCTGAGGCCGGAGGAAGTCGAGCACCAGTGGACCTTCCGGATCCTGGCCGGTCTGCTGCTCGTTGCTTCCGGGTTCGGACCGGTGAACCGTCTCTGGCAGCTTGACCTCGCACGCCGTGAGGTAGTCTCGGTGCTTCGGTACGGAGATTCGGTGTTGCGTCGGACACGCCAGGCGTTGGACGAGTTCGGAAGCGTGCTCCTCCGCCACGTGGCGCACGAGGGCGAAGGCAGCACCTGCTACACGGCCGACGTCGGACTGAAGCTCGTTGATGGTCGGCCGACGGTGTGGCTTCGCAGCTTCCCCGCGAGCGAGGAGTCTGTGCCGCCGGAGGCCCGTGTCTTCGCGAGGCGCCTTCAGCTGTGGACCGGTCTGCCGGGTCGTGACGATCGCCTGCACCCGTGAGGATCCCCAGGCTTCTCCCTGTGAAACGCGGCACAACAATCCGTGAGATGGCTCGCAAGCGCCAGGCGATCGGGGCGGGCCGGGCTGCGCTTGCGCCCTTGCCGGGCTGTGATGGAGCCCGCTCGACACTCCGAGCCATGACGGTCCTCGCGCTCCTCCTGCTGCTCACCGGCTGTGCGCAGGTGACTTCCGGTTGGCGGATCAAACCCGGCAGCGTGGCCTTCATCGAGTCTGGCCGGACGACGCGGGCCGAGGTGTTGGCGAACCTGGGTCCGCCCCTGAGCGAGTACAACGAGGAACGGGTGCTGGTCTATTTCTGGGAGGTGACTGGCCCCACATGGATGACCTACGGTTTTCCGGGCCATACGGGCGCACTGGGTGGAGGCATGAGTTGGGGGTCCTTCTATGTGGTGCTGGACCCCGAACAGCGCGTCGCGCGGTCCGGTTTCCTCAAACTGGACGAAGGACTCGAGCCCGGTACTGCCGTCCTCAGGTTCCTGAGCGAGTGACTGGAACTCACCAAGGGGTCAGTTTTTTACTTTGTCATATCCCGTTCCCCTTGCCTCGGAGCTCGGGGTCGGACCCCAGGAACTGGTTCCACGGCAACGTCCCCTCCGGTCATCCGCGTTCGCGGCTGGCCCTTGCAGCCGGTTCCCGGGCCGGTTTCTGGCGCCGAAGCCCGCCTGCCGTCGGTGGCACGGCGACCGGATCGCATCATCGCCGACGTCAAGGTCCAGGTAGCAGGGGCACCCGGCGGGTCTGCTCTTGGACGGGTGATCGTGAGAGCAACGCGGTGCTTGCGGAGAGAAACCCGGCCAGAATCGGGCCCGCAAGCGATCAAGAGCGCCCCGCAGATCAGTCAACTTGCAGGCAATCAAGGGCTTCGCGTGGTCCGACCCCGAGTGATCGGAACGAGAAGCTCAAGCAGAGCCGGGTGAGCTCATTGCCCACGTCAGGGTCACCTGGGCGTCATGGCGCACACCCCGGTTGACGGCCTGACCACCCGGTTTTGGCATCGGCATTGCTCATTTCACCGTGGACCTTCAATAGCCAAGATGGCAGGCAGGAACGATGAAAACCCTTCTACTCTCCGTGGTGGCTGCCGGTCTCGCCTGGGTCGGGCATGCCCAACTCCACTACACGCCCTACACCTTTGTCACCCTCGCCGGGAACGGGGAGGCTGGCAGCACCGATGGCCCGGCAGCCTCCGCGCGGTTCAACTGGCCCATCGGATTGGCGATTGACACCAGCGGCGTGCTGTATGTCGCCGATGGGCTCAATGAGACCATCCGCAAGATCACGCCCGACGGAATAGTGAGCACGGTGGCGGGCAAGGCAGGCGAACACGGGAGTACCGACGGTCCCGCGAGCGCGGCGCGCTTCTCCTTCCCACGGGGCATGGCGGTGGACCTCGCGGGGAATCTGTACGTAGTGGAGGGCGGTAATGACACCTTACGCAAGATCACGCCGGATGGGATGGTCAGTACGCTTGCGGGAACCCCCGGGAAGTGGGGATGGACGGACGGGCTCGGGAGCCAGGCCGGATTCTTCGCGCCCAATGACATCACGATCGGTGAGGGGGGTATTCTCTTTGTCACCGACAACAACAACTTCGCCGTGCGACGCATCACCCCCGAGGGGTGGGTCACCACCTTCGCGGGTAAGACGAGCGTGGACTTTCAACTCCACATGGGAAGCGCCGACGGGACGGGGAGCAACGCGCGTTTCGACCAACCGTGCGGCATTGACGTGGACGCTGTCGGGAACTTGTTTGTGGCGGACTCCGCCAACGGCACGATTCGCCGCATCACGCCGGACGCCGTCGTTACCACGTTCGCCGGGAAGGCGGGTCAACCCCACTCCGACCCCATCGATGGCCCGGGTGATGTCGCTCGATTCAAGATGCCGCACGGGATTGCCGTGGATGTCCATGGCAACGTCTTCGTGACGGAGCGCGCCAGCCATACGATTCGCCGCATCACGCCCACAGGAGAAGTCACGACGGTGGCGGGTGCCAGTGGGATGCCGGGCGGTGACGACGGCACGGGAGCCCAGGCCAGGTTCTACCACCCGGGCGCGATCGCAGTCGACAAGGATGGGTGTCTCTACGTGGCCGAGTACATGGCGCATCGCATACGGAAGGGTTGGCCCGCCACCGCTCCCAAACTGAGCCGGCCCGAGGCGAAGCCAGACGGCTCAGTCCAACTGGAAGTGACCGGCGTGGTGGGCAGTTCCTATCGCATCGAGGCTTCGATGGACCTTGCCGATTGGGTTCCCGTAGCCGTGTGCAAGAGCACGGATTCCTCGACGCTGGTGGCTTTGCCGCCGCCGGCGAATTCCGCGAACAAGTTCTATCGAGCCGTGCTGGAGTAGGGTGTGGGGTCCCCTATCATGAACTCGAAAGCTATTCTGTATGCTCTGTTGACCTTCACGGTCGAGGGAACGGCCGCCGGCCTGCCTCCAATCCACAGCGAGATCAGTTTCGATGGGGCTGACCGGATCAAGATCACCTGGGCGACGCAACCAGGTGAATCGTATTCTCTGCAGTCAACCAGCAACCTGGCCGAGCCCTGGCAGGACGTTCAGACCGATCCGCCGCTGCTTGTCGCCACGACCAACACGCTCGCCTATGAACTTGAGGTGACGGGTCAGATGCGGTTCTTTCGGGTCGCATGGGCCCGTAGCGTCCCCCGCATGGTTCAGATCCCCTCGGGGACTTTCGAGATGGGAGATGCGTTTGGGGAAGTGTGGGCGCCGGGGTGGCTGGAGTACCCCGTGCATCCCGTGACGGTCAGCGCGTTCTCCATGGACGCGTTCGAGGTGACGATGGCGCTGTGGGAAGAGGTGGCCCGGTGGGCGCTCAACCACGGGTACGAGTTCGAAGGCGGTGGGGGAAGGGCAGCCGACCATCCCGTCTTCTACGTCTCCTGGTACGACGCAGTGAAGTGGTGCAACGCGCGGAGTGAGCGGGAGGGGCGGGTCCCTGCCTACTACACGAGTGCGGCTCGGACGACGGTCTATCGCACGGGGCGGGTGGATCTTCAGGAGGACTGGGTCCGGTGGAACGTGGGGTACCGACTGCCGACGGAGGCGGAGTGGGAGTATGCGGCGCGAGGCGGATTGAGCGGGAAGCGGTTCCCGTGGGGGGACACGATTGACCACAGCCAGGCGAACTACGTTAGCTGGTGGGAACATGGGAGGCCCGGCTGGGACTACGATGTATCCCAGGACGAGGGGTTTCATCCGGCCTACTTTCCGGAAGAGGAGCGGCGTCCCTTCACCAGTCCGGTGGGGGATCTGGCGGCAAACGGGTATGGCTTGTACGACATGGCCGGCAACCTTCGGGAGTGGTGCTGGGACCGCTACGGCGAGTACGACGGCGAGTACGGGGGTACGCCCCTGGTGGACCCGCGCGGCTCCGGTCCGGGTGAGGACCGGGTGTTGCGCGGAGGCAGTTGGCACGACACGGCCATCCGCTGCCGTGTGAGTTGGCGGCACAACGCCCCACCGAAAGACCACACCCTCGTCTACGGGTTCCGGTGCGTCCTTTCCGCGGGTCCGCCGTGAACCGACGAAAAGAAAAGGGGTCAGTTCTTTACCTTGTCATGTCCTGATCGACTTCCCTCGGAGCGAGGGTCGGACCACTGGTAGCGATTCCACGTCAACGTCCCATCCGGTCATTCTCGTTCGTGGCTGGCGCTGGAAGCCGGTTTCCTGCTCGATTCTTGGCGCCGAAGCCCGCCCGCGTTCGGTCGCGCGGCCCCTGCGTCGCGTCGGCGTGGCCGCAGGAGCCCCGGTAAGCAGGCGCCCGGCGGTTCTGTTGCTGGACCAGCCACCGCGGTGGCGCTGCGGTGGTTGCAGGGAGGAACCCGGCCAGAAGAGGGCCCGCAAGCGATCAAGAGCGCGCCGCAGGCCAGTCCACTTGCAGGCAATCAACGGTTTCGCGTGGTCCGACCCCGGTCGACCCCTACGCGAGACTGGCGGACGGCTTTCCTCAAGCCGCCTCCGCCGGCGGCTGTGGCGGTGGCTGCGGCGGCGGTTGTGGTGGGCGCGGTGGCTGTGGATAATCAGCTATGCCGAGCCCGAGCTCAAACTCGACCTGGCCCTGGATCACATCGCGAGCCGGTGCCGCCGCGACACCCTCCGAACGCGAGAAGGCCCTGGCTAGCCTGCGGCGCTTCACTTTTCAATGGCACCTGACCGAGCGCTGCAACCTGCGGTGCGCCCACTGTTACCAGGAATCCTACGACAGCCCGGAAGTCGGCTATGACGCCTGGCTCGAGGTCCTCGGCCAACTGGAGCGGTTGCTCGCGGACTGGCGCGCGGTGAGTGGAGGCCCACGCCGGCTTCACCTGACGTTGACCGGCGGCGAACCGCTGGTGCATCCGGACCTGATGCGGCTGCTCGACGTTTTCGCCGACCGGCGCGACCGGTTCAGCTTCGCCCTGCTCTCGAATGGTCATCTGCTCGACAAGGTCCGCGCCCATCACCTGGCCCGTCTCGGACCCCGTTACGTCCAGGTAAGCCTCGAAGGCACGGCCGCGACGCACGACCGCATTCGTGGCCCGGGGAGCTTCAACCGCGTGTTGCGCGCCATCGGGGAGCTGAACAGCGTGCGGGTTCCGGTGATGATCTCTTTCACGGCTCACCGGGGCAACTTCCGGGAGTTCCCGGCCGTGGCGCAACTGGCGCAGGAGCTGGGCGTCACCCGGGTTTGGACGGATCGTTTGATCCCGCGGGGTGCCGGCACCCAAGGCGTCAACGGATCGCTCACTCCCGCGGAAACGCGCGAGTACATCGTGCTGTTGAAGTCGGCCCGGCAAACCGCGCGCCGGCGCTGGCCATGGTGGCCCCGGAAGCGTACCGAGGTCGCGCAGCACCGCGCCCTGCAGTTTCTTGGCGGTGACGGCAGACCGTATCGCTGTGTGGCCGGGGAATCGTTACTGGCGTTGTTACCGAACGGCGATCTCCTGCCGTGCCGCCGGATGCCCATACGCATTGGCAACGTGTTCGAGAGTCCGTTGCGCGACCTGTACTTCGATCACCCCGTGCTGCGTGCCCTGCGGAACCCTGGCCACATCGCCTCCGGCTGCGAAAGTTGCGCTCTCGAACGGCTCTGCCGGGGCGGACTGCGGTGTCTTTCCTTCGCCCTGCACGGCGACCCGTTCCACAGCGATCCCGGCTGCTGGCTGCCGGCCGCGGTGCATGACTGACAGATGGCATTCCTGCGAAAAGGGGTCAGTTCTTTACTTTGTCATCTCCCGCTCCCCTCCCCTCGGCCCTTGGAGCCGGTTTCCGGCCTGGTTCCTGGCGCCGAAGCCCGCCTGCCGTCGGTTGCGCGGCGCCTGGTCGCATCGGCTCGAACGACAGAGCTCAGGCAATCGGTGGCCCTGTGTCTGAGCCTGCCGTCGTGGTGGAGGCGCGGTGCTTACCGCAAGAGCTCCGGGCTAAAAGGCGCCCATCAACGCTCAACAGCAGGCCACCGGCCATTCAACTCGCAGATCATCAATGCTTTGGCGTGGTCCGACCCCGGTCGGCAGAGTCGGAGGGGAACCACGAACGGCTTGGTCATGAGCGAGGCGCACCTCGCCACTTCGACGTTCCAACGCCAGGACTCGTCGCTGGGTCTCCGCGGTCAGATCGGCTAGTGCCGGTGCAAGAGGAACACGCGGCTGCCGTCGGCACCAAACTCCGCCGGGGCTTTTCCCTCGCCTCCGAGGCCGAGCCGCAGGTTCTCTCCTTCCAGTTCGTAGATTGCGAACCGCGGCGGTGCGTTGGTGTCCTGTGTCTCGGTCATCTCGAGGGTCCTCGGTTTCGCCGTGGGATCCACCCGGTACCGATACGTGGTTGTACTTCCCGCCGGGTCTTTCATGATCATCCTACCCCCCACAAAAGTGATGGTGGCTCCGCTGACGTCGACGGACTCTCCGGCCAGGGTGAGGGAAACCGTCGTCCATTCCCCTTCCAGGGCGCCTGCCTCCTGACGTCCCGGATCCGCAGCGGCCGCGTCGGAGGTCGATGGGTCGGGCACCGACGGTTCCTGACGTGGGCTGCATCCGGCGAGGGCGATTCCGAACCCGATGGCGGCGAGGAAGCAGAGAGCATTCATGTGTGTGTAGGCGGTGACCCGGTTTCATTCCCCTTCAGAACCGAATAAGAACGAACCTTACAGGTAAAGGGGCCGCCGGACCTTGGAGGCCCAGGGACGCGGTGGGGTGATCACCGGGGGAACCGAGGAAACCCCTGCCGGATCGCGCCTCAGCCGGAAGCGCCCGATTTCGTTCAGGGCTTGGCTTTCTTCTGCTTGGGATTCTTGCCGAGGAGTTCGAAGTCGAGGTCTTCGCTGTGGCGATGCTGACCTCGTAACTGATGGCGGCCGTGTACAGCCAGTTCCACGCGGCCAGTGCCCCGTCGGCGAGCGAGGCATTCACGGAAACGCGGCGGAGGAAGTTGTGCCCGGCACTCTCGGAGTCCATCCCCAGGATCTTGAAGATGGTGGCGTCCACCTCGAGCAAGCGGTGCGGGTCGCCGTTGTCGTCGGTCGTGAGATCCAGCACATCTGCGCGGTTGGCCACGATCTTGTCCAGCAGCTTGCGCTCGCCGGGTCCGCTCGTCCAACCGGCGAGCGCGAGGCGGCGGCCGCGCCATTCCACCGTGACATGGGGCAGGTCGCGGGCCAGTTCCTGGAGTTCCCTGATCGTCTCACCCGCATCGGCCCCGGGGTCCGCTTCGAAGGAGGCCAGAGCGTGGGGAGCGGGTACGGGGTCCGGCTGGCCGACTACCGCCGCCAGCAGCGAGGCCGAACCTGTCAGGCTCGACGGCGTGGTGTTCGGGAGCGAAGGCAGCGAACCATCGGACAGCGGCCGTTGCGAACCGTCCGCCTTCCCGGTGAGCCGGGCCAGACTCTGGCGCGCGACGGGATTGGCGGGGTCGCGTCGCAACGCCTCCCGGTAGCTCGCCACCGCGAGTTCAGGCATGCCGGCCAGGAAGTAGGCTTTGGCGAGGTTGTTGTAAGTGGGGACGTGGTCGGGTTGGACCACCAGCGCTTCCTCGAACTGGCGGGCGGCGGCCACCCATTCGCTTCGCCACAGCAGTGCAGTACCCAGGTTGTACCGCGCCGGGGCGTGGTTCGGGTTGAGGGCGAGGGTCTCCCGATAGCCCGCGATCGCCTCGTCGAGGTTCCCTTCGCGGGCGAGGAGTGAGGCGAACAGGAAGTGCGCCTCGGCGTGCATCGGATTGTCCCGCAACGCGAGCTTCAACTCGCGTTTGCCCCGCGCCGTGTCACCGGCAGCGAAGGCGGCACCCGCCGCCTGGTAGTGTTGTTCGAGCGGCTGAGCGTTGCCGGCCGTCAGGGCCGCGCCGGCCAGGCACAGGGAAATCGCCGTCCGTCGTACCTGACTGGACCGCAAGCCCTCCCCTCTCGAACGCTCCCTTCGCTCATTGGCATTCATGGCTTCCTGGATGGTTGATCGTGCCATTCTCAGCCCGTGTCGGACGGGGGCGAACCCCGCGCGGCAAGGGCTGAACACGGCGTGTGCACTTACGGGATGTCCGGCCCGAGGTTGCGGCCGGGGACCGGCCATTCTCAAGATTATCTTCGCGTTCCTCCTGGGGCGCCACGAGCGATGCGCCCGCGGCCGGGCAGTCCGCGTCCCGCGGGAGGGGCGTGAAAGGAAGCGCTTTTGTTCCGGCGCATTTGTGGCAGTATCTCTGACGTCGCGCCTTGCGGGAAGGCGCCGGTGGTGAATCCCAAACCAAACCGCAGCCGTCGCTCAAGTCCATGCACTGGGTACCGTGGCTCACCGGGAATTGGCGTCAGCAACTGCCTTCGCCGTGGCTGGAAGTGGGGCTCGCCCTCGCGGCCATCGTGGCGGGGGCGATCGTGGGGCTGGAACGCGAACGGCGCGACAAGCCCGCGGGGTTGCGCACGCTGGTCCTGGTCTGCCTGGGGTCGGCGGTCTTCACGATGGTCTCCTTTGTGTTCACGACCAGCACCGGGGACTCGGGGCGCGTGGCGGCGCAGATCGTCACGGGCGTGGGTTTCCTGGGTGCCGGGCCATCCTGCACTCAGGGGCGGCGTCAGCGGCATGACCACCGCCGCGGTCATCTGGATGACGGCGGCCATTGGCATCACGGTGGGGGCAGGTTACCCGGCCGCGGGGACCGGGCTGAGTGTGCTCGTGCGGGTGGCGCTCTCGGGGATCCGAAGATGGGAGATCGACCGCCTGGGGGGCATGAAAGCGGTGAGCATCGAGCTGGTCTTCGATCCGGATCACGGGAAGTCGCGAGTACGATTCGAGCGGTTGCGCGACGAGTTCCACATCAGCGGGCAGATCCGGGAACTGGCGGACCTGGCGGAGGGGGACCGGCGGGCGCGAGTTGACCTGCATTTGCCCCGGCGCCATCTCCACGAGTTTCTCGAGGCTCTGGTGGCGCTGCCCTGCGTCCGGGAAATCCGCGAGCTGAAGACCGAGTGAAGGGGCCGGACGTCAGGCCACACCGATGAACCCGTGTTCCCGGGGCGCGCTTCAGCGCCGGAGGAACTTGGCCACCGCCTCGGTGCGAGTGCGGACCTGGAGTTTCTCGTAGATGCGGCGGATGTAGGTGTGGACGGTCTCGTAGCTGATGCCGAGCTTTTCGGCGATCTCCTTGTAGATCAGTCCCTGGCTCAGGCAATCCAGCACCTGCTGCTCGCGCTCGGAGAGGTTCTCGGTCGGCTGCGGAGAGGTCCCCGCCCGCTGGAAGGACTGGACCACCTTGCGCGCGATGTGCGCGGTCATCGGCGACCCCCCCCGGCGCACGTCGCGGATGGCATCGATCAACTCAGCGCGCGGGGTTCGTTTGAGGAGGTAACCCGTCGCGCCGGCCGCCAGGGCGTTGAAGATGTTGTCCGTATCCTCGTACACCGTGAGCATGATGATCTGGGTGTCCGGCGCGAGCGGCTTGAGGCGGCGCACGCACTCGACGCCGTTGAGGCCGGGCAGATTGATGTCCATGAGGACCACGTCCGGCCGTTCCTGCGGCAGGCCCGCCAGCGCGTCCTCGGCGTTGGGATAGGCGGTCAGGAACTGGAAATCCTCCACCCGGGCGAGCAAGCGCGAGAGGGTTCCGCGCAACTGGTCGTTATCCTCGACGAGAGAAATGGTGATGGGCATGTCAGGGCGGGTGGGAGGTGGTGGCGGAGGGGGTCGAGGACGGCAGGGGGATGGTGAGGCGAACCAGCGTGCCGGCGCCCGCGCCGGGTTCGAGGGTGAAGCTGCCACCGATGTCCTCGAGTCGCTTGCGCATATTCTTGAGGCCATTGCGGGTCTGGGCCGCGGGGTTGCTGGCGCCGCCGGGACCGCGGCCGTTGTCCTCGATCTCGATCCGCACCTGGCCCCCCTCGAGTTGGAGACGGAGCCGGGCTTCGGTGGCGTGAGCATGCCGGACGATGTTGGTGACCGCTTCCTTGGCCGCGAGGAAGAGGTTGTGCCGGACTTCGGGAGGGATGGGGATGGGGGGCAACGCGGCGGGCGCGTCGAGCCGGTAACGGACGCCGGCCACACCGAGGTATTCCTGCGCGTGCTTGCAGATGTAGTTGATGAGGCCCTCGAGGGTGTCGTTCGACGGATTGACCGTCCAGACGATCTCGTCCAGGACGCGGGTGGTTTCGCGGGCCGTGAGCGCGATCTGGCGGGCGTGGCCAGCCACTTCGTCCGGGGAGTCCTTGTCGCTCTCGACCATTTCACCGAGGAGGGCGACCTGGGTCAGGCTCGCACCGAGCTGGTCATGGATGTCCCGGGCGATCCGGGCGCGATCGCGGTCCAGCGCCTCCTGCCGGTGCAATGCCTCGAGTTGCCGCTGCAACCGCTCAGTGGAAACCCGGTGGACCACCACCACCACTGCTCCCAGCAGCGCAAGAATGGCGCTGGAGACAAACCACCAAGTGCGCCAGAACGGTACCAACACGGTGACGGCGAGCACGCTGCCGGTCTCGTTCCATACCCCGTCCTCGTTGCAGGCGATGACCTGGAACCGGTAGTTGCCCGGCGGGATCTTCACATAGCGGGCCTCGCGGTCGTTGCCCGCCTCGGTCCAGGAGGATTCATGCCCCTCGAGACGATGGCGGAACCGGGCTTGCTTGGGCGCGCGCAGGTTGAGGCTGGTGTACTGGATCTCGAGGCGTTCCGCGCTGGGACGCAGCGTCACCGACTGCGGCGGGCTGGCGCGGAAGCGGCTGGTCTGGACCGGCTGACCATCGACAAACACCGCCTCGATCAGGACCGGGGGCGGCTGCTGATTCGGAACGAGCCGTTCGGGCCGGACCGATACCAGGCCCTTGATGGTCGGGAACCACAAGGTGCCGTCCCGGCTGCGGCACGCGGCCGGTTGCGAGCCCAACGTGCACTCGCTGATCGGCAGTCCATCCGGCTTCCCATACACCCGCCCCACCAGCACGCCCGTACGCCCGGCAGCAAACTCGCCGGCGAGATCGTTCAGCGACTGTTTCCGCACACGCTGCAAACCCGCGTTCGAGCCCACCCAGAGAAAACCTTCACCGTCCTCAAGGAGGTAACCCACGCTGTTGCTGATGAGGCCTTCACGCGTGGTGTACCGGGTCCAGCGCCCCGCCTGCCAGCGTCCCAGCCCCCCGCCGTCGGTGCCGACCCACAGCACCCCTTCAGCATCCATCCAGAGCGCCGACACGTTGTCGCTGGGCGCACCGTCAGCCTTCCGCAAGGCCGTGAAACGGCCGTTCTCGAACCGGTTGAGCCCGCCTCCGACCGTGCCGATCCACAGGCATCCCGCCGGGCCTTCCGCGAACGCCCGCACGAAGTCGGCGGTCAGACCGTCCTGGGTGGTGAAGAGCTTCCACCCTTCGGCCTGTTGAACCGCCAATCCACCCTGGGTGCCGAGCCAGAGCTGGCCCGCGTGGTCCTCGAAGAGCGCGAGTACGACCGGCGACAGCCCACCCATGCCGGCCAGGCGCAGGAAGCGGTCCCCCCGGCGCTCGAACAAGCCGGCCCCCCAAGTCCCCGCCAGCACACGCTCCTGGCGATCCACCACGACGGCCCGGACAAACTCGTTCCACAACCCCTGTTCGGAACCGAACCGCTCGAACTCCCCGTCACGCCAGTGCCCCACTCCGTCCCCGTTCGAGCCGATCCACAACCCCCCTTCCGCATCCTCCGCCACCGACTGCACCACCGCTCCGCGCGTCGGCGCCAGGACGTCGAACAGCCGGCGCTTCACCCGGTTCAACCCGCCGCCGTCGGTGCCGACCCAGAGGCTGCCCTCGCGGTCGGCGTACAGGGACAGCACGAAATTGTGGGACAAACCCTGGTTCGTCGACACCGTCACCACCTGACCGTCGGCGCCGAACCAGAACAAGCCCGCGCCGAGCGTGCCAACGACGAGGTTGCCCTCCAGGTCCTCGCAGGCCGTCGCCACCGGCGCCCGTCCCCACGGGTACAGGCTGTGTCGCCGCACCACGCCCTGGATCTGCCAAAGTTCGATCCGCCCGTCCGCCAGGCGCCAATGTCCCCCGCTCGCACTGCTCAGCAGGAAGTCCAGCTTGCCCACCGGAAGCTCGTGCACGACCGGCAAGTCCGTCCCCGGCTCGGCCGCCTCCGTCCGGATGGCAAAAAGGCCCCAGTCCACCCCCACGCGCAGCAGGCCCGAATCATCCCGCGCCAGACTGCGCAACTGGCTCGGTCGCTGGGCGCCGAAACGCCAGACGTCCATCTTCTCCCCGTCGTAGCGTGCCAACTGCCCGTCCAGCGTGTAGAGCCAGACCGCTCCCCGGGCATCTTCGCACACCGCGGCCAACCGCCCTTCGCGACCGCCCGATCCGAGCTGGAAGGGGATCACCTCACCGTCGCGCGCCAGGCAAACGCTGGCGGTCTCGGTGCCGATCCACAAGTTGGTGCGGCTGTCCTCGAAGAGGCTGACGATCCGGCTGCTGGGCAGCCCGGGAGTGTTGCTTTCGTCGAAGACCGTGAAGCGCAGGCCGTCGAACCGGACCAACCCGTTGAGCGTTCCGAGCCAAAGGTAGCCGTCGCGGGTCTGCGTGATGGCGATCACGGCATTCTGGGGGAGCCCTTCCTCGTTTTCCCACTTCTCGATCACAAACCCGGGCTCGGCCATCCCCGCTCCACCGCGAGCCACCGCAGCGGCCCACATCAGCACCAACGCCACGCACGCAAGCAGCCAAACCGGGCGACCGAACCCCGCGGGCCGTCCCGGACGCAGCCCGGCCGAGGAGGAGGGCTTGGATGAAAACGCGCACATGGCCTGGCAACAACCGCCGATGCCGCGGCAGCCTGCCGCCGTCCCCCCAGTGAAGCAAGCGCTTCTCCTTGCATCGGTGGTCCAAAGGACCCTCGCCTGTAGGCCGGGTGCCCACACCCGGCGATCCCGATCTCCCCACCCACCCCGCCGCGTGGGGGCACGCGGCCTACAGGCCAAACCTGCTTGGATTCCCGCGACGCTTCTGCCACGGTGCGGCGGGTTCATCGAGGCGGGTATGCGTCCCAGCCGGCGACTTCATTGTTTCTTGCACCTGGCCACGGGCGGGTTGTCCCTCGGGGGCGCGCGTGCCGTCCACCTCGCCCCCCACCCCGCCCTGCATTGGCAGTTGCTGCAACCCGTGCTGCTGGTCATCGGGCTCCTCTTGCTGGCGCTGGCGGCTTTGCCGCGCCCGAAGATCCTGACCCGCCTTTCGTTCGACCTGTGCCTCGCGCTGCTCGGCCTCACCGTCGCGGTCGCCCTGATCGAAGGGGGCGCGCGGTTGGTGGGCTTCGATTTTCGCGGCCTCGACGCCGCCCGGCGCCGGTTGCCGCCCTTCTACCAGAAGCCCATGGTACCCACGGGCGAGGCCTTCTTCCGCCGGCCCGGTCCTTTCGCGTGGCGGGGCCAGGTGATTCGCACATGTCTCGAGACGCTGCGCTGGCCCGCGGATGATTACCGGAACGAACCCGTGATCACCGTCCGGTACGATGCCTTCGGTTTCCGCAACGAACCGCGTCCTGCAGAATGGGAGGTGGCGGTGGCGGGGGATTCTTTCACCGAGCTGGGTTACCTCCCGTACGAACAGCTCTTCACCACCCGCCTGGGCGAACACACCGGCTGGCGGGTGCTGAACCTGGGCGTCAGCCACACCGGCCCCCTGACTCATCTCCACTACCTCGAGACGTACGGCCTGAGTCCTGCCACGCGTCACACGATCATCGTGTTTTACGAGGGCAACGACCTCGATGATCTGGACCGCGAGTCCCACGCCCTGGCCATCGCCCGCGCCCAGGGACGTTACGAGCCCGAGGATTTCCGACCGCAACCGTCCTTCCTCGGCGCGCTGGCCGACTGGATCGGCCGCCCCGATCCGCCTTCACCGCCGGAGACCCTGTTCACTGATGCCCTCTGGTCCGGCCCCGCGGGCGAGGTCGCGCTGACCTTTGAAAACACCGCGCCTGCGAGCGTCAGCCTGGACCCGGGGACCATCGAGGCGTTCGAGCAGTTCCTCACCCGCTACGCCGAGCTGGGCCGCGCGCGGGCGGTCCGGGTCTGGCTGGCGTACATGCCCTGCAAGGCGCGCGTGCTGCACGGGCAGGCGCGCCTGACGGCAGAGGGCGAAGCCAACTTGTCGGGCTGGAAACCCACCGATCTGCCCAGCTTCGTCGCCCGCCGGTGCACCGATGCCGGGGTGGGTTTTCTCGACCTCACCCCCGCCCTGGTCGCCACACTCGTAGAGGACCAACAACTCCCCTACAACCCCCGGTACGATTCGCACCTCAACGCCCACGGCGCGGAGGTCGTGAGCCGGGCGCTCGCCGCCGCGTTAGCCCCGGCCCACAGCCACTCACCTGCCCGCGAAACACGGTAAGCACGCGAAAAGGAACCGCCCCCCCCGACTGCGGTCCCCACCCCTGCGATCCCGCCGGAGCTCTGCCCTCCAGAATCGCAATCCGCCTCCCAACCGCCTGTCACTGGGCTCCTCACCCTTTGGCGTCCCTTCGCGCCTTTCGCGGGCCAACCCGTTCCAGCCGTTTCACCCGGGCCGATGTCGCCAAAGACCGCTTGGATTCGCCGCCGCCCCGGCGCTAACGTCTGGCCATGTTCGATTCGCTGAGCAGCAAGCTCCAGAATGTCTTCCGCAACCTGCGCGGTCTCGGCCGATTGTCCGAGAGCAACATCGCCGAGGCGCTCCGGGACGTACGCCTGGCCCTGCTTGAGGCCGACGTGAACTTCCAGGTCGCCCGCGATTTCGTCGAGCGTGTCAAGAGCCAGGCCCTGGGTCAGGAAGTCATCCAGAGCATTCAGCCCGGCCAACAGGTCATCAAGGTCATCCACGATGAGCTCGTCGCCCTGCTCGGCGAGGAAAACGCGGGCCTCGACCTCCGCGGGTCGCCCACCTCGCTCCTGCTGGTCGGCCTCCACGGCTCGGGCAAGACGACCTCCAGCGGCAAACTCGCGCGGCTCCTTCAGAAACAGGGCCGCACCCCGCTGCTCGTCGCGGCCGACGTCCACCGCCCCGCGGCCATGGACCAGCTCGCCACGCTGGGAGCCCAGCTCGATGTCCCCACCTTCGTGAAGCGCGGCGAAACCGACGTCCTGCGCCTGGCCCGCGAAGCCCTCGCCTACGCCGCCGCCAACCAGCGGAACACGCTCATCTTCGACACCGCCGGCCGCCTGCAAATCGACGAGCCGCTGGTCCAGGAACTCGTCCGCCTGCGCGACCTCGTCCAACCCCAGGAGATCCTGCTGGTCCTGGACGCCGCCACCGGCCAGGAGGCCGTCAATGTCGCCACCCACTTCCATGAAGCCCTCGGCATCACCGGCGCCGTCCTCACCAAGCTGGACGGTGACGCCCGGGGCGGCGCCGCGCTCAGCTTCCGGGCCGTGGTCGGCCGCCCCATCAAGCTCATGGGCGTCGGTGAAAAGCTCGACGACTTCGAACCCTTCCACCCCGAACGCATGGCCCAGCGGATCCTCGGCATGGGCGACGTCGTCAGCCTCGTCGAGAAGGCCGCGGAAAACGTCTCCCTCGAGGACGCCCGCAAGCTCGAGGAGAAGATGCGCAAGGGCCAGTTCACCCTCGACGACTTCCTCGCGCAGCTCCGCCAGATGAAGAAAATGGGCCCGCTCGAGAACCTCGTGACCCTGCTCCCCGGCGGTGCCGACGCCGTCAAGAACGCCGATCTGGGCAAGAGCGAAAAGGAGTTCCGGCGCATGGAAGGCATCCTCTGCGCCATGACCCCGCAGGAACGCCGCACGCCAAATTTGCTCAACGCCAAACGCCGCCTGCGCATCGCCAACGGCAGCGGGGTGAAGGTCAGCGAGGTCAACAACGTCCTGAACCGCTTCGCCCAGATGCAGCAGATGATGAAGAAGATGGGCAAGTTCCAGAAGATGCTGGGCCGGCTCGGCGGGATGGGCGGGATGGGCGGCGCCGGGGGCGGACTACCCCCCGGCATGTTCCGCGGCTAACCGGACGTTCGTTTCCCACGGTAGCCGCCGACCTCTCCTCACCGTAGACACCAACGCCTCCTCACCGTAGGCGCCGACGTGAGGAGGCGTTGTAGTCGCGCAGGCCTCGGCACTTCGCCTCCTAACGTCGGCGCCTACCTTAGCCAGGGGTTTCCAGGTATCCCGCGGCCTCCGGCGAAGGAGTCGGGTCAAGGATGCAGCGAGGGCAACCCTTCAAAACTCGGCGGCACCGGCGGCAAACCCGCGGTCAGGGTCCGAGACGTGAGACGGCCCGCCTTCTGGGGATCGAACGGCACGAACCCGAGCCCGAACGCAGGTGAACCAGCCGCCAGCCGGAAGTCGTGGCGGGACGGATCCAGGAACTGCGGGTCCGCGACCACCGAGTGCAGGTCATGCCCAAGGGCCTTCCGCCATTCCTCGAGCGAACGGTTCCCCGGAAACCGCACGTCGCCCGCCCGGTTCCAGTACAGGTTCGAGTCCACGCGGACCCGGTCGTCGGCCCACTGGCTGCCCAGCAACGTGCCACGGTCATAGAGGACGAGGTTGCGCTCGAAGGTGAATGACACGTGCGCCTCCTTGCGCGTGCGCTGCAACTGGTCGGTCTGCGAAAAGGCCAGGATGTTGTTGCGGATCAGGTTCTCCCGCCCGTAGTGCTGATGGAATCCGCCGGTCTTGGTCCGATAGACGAGGTTGTTTTCCATGACCACCCCCGTCGACCCCTCATCGGTGTAAAGCCCCCACCCGCCGTAGTCGAAGGCATGGACGTCGTGGATCACGTTGTGACTGACGATCGTGCCCGGCGAGATGCCGAGCGTGTACACCGCGCCCATGTCCGAGAGCACGCCCTGGCCGAGGGTGTGCAGATGGTTGTAGAGCACCCGATTGTGGTGCGCGTGACTGGGCGCATAACCCCACACCCAGCCGATGCTCGTCGCCGAGTAATAGAGATCGTAAATCTCGTTATGCTCAATCGTGTTGAACGGGGAATGGCCGATCCAGACCCCGATGGCCGCCGGGTGGATCCGGCCGCCGAACGCGATGGTGCAATCCCGCACGGTGTTGTGCGAACTCGTGGGCGCGGCCGCAGTCCGCGCCGCATTCAGCCCACCCCACCCCGTCAGGCCGACCGCGCCCAACTTCACGCCGCCCGCCCCGAGATCGATCATCTCGCACCCTTCCACGAGGTTGTAATGACAGCCCTCACCCCAAGCCATCGCGTAGGCGCCCACGTGTCGGACCGCGCATCCCTTCAACACAATCTCCTCGGCATGGGTTGCCCGGATGGCGCCATCGAGGTTGATCTCCGCCTGGGGAATCGCCTGGCCCTCGCGCGGAATGGGCCAGGCGGCATGCGCAAACGTCAGACCCTCGATCCGCACATCCCGCACCGGTTCGCCCGTGGGCTCACCCGCGATCACCAGAAGCTGCGGCCAGCGCGGAGCGATGACGACCGTGTTCTCCGGCGTCTCGCCCGGACGCGGCAGGTAGGTCAACTCGCCGCGCGGCCGGTCCAGGTACCACTGGCCGGGTGTCGCCAGGGCTTCCTTGACGTTCTCGACCAGGTACCGGTTGCCCTTGCGGAAGATCCCCCACGCCGACGTGCTCGGGCTGGTGCCGAAGAACTTCACCACGCCAGCCGCACCGTCCACCGACTGGATCGGCAGTCGTGACATGCTCCAGTTGTGGAAGGCCAACACTTCCACGTCATTCAGGTTGGCCCAGTCCGCACGGATTTCGTCCGGGCTGAACTGAAAGCGATCAATCCCGCCGCGCGCCTCCTCACTCGCCGGAAGTTCGCCCGCGATCCGGTAGTGGCCCGTGGCGGGCAGACGCGGCCGCGGACGGCGCTGGTCGTTCACGAAGAGTTGGGTGAAATGCCAGCCCTGTTCGCGCACGGCCGGCAGATCGGCCCGCCAGCGGCCATCGTTGCCCACCGCCCAGTTGCTGACCCGGACCCCGCCGCTGAGCACCGGTCGCTCGGCCTGATAGGCCCGATAGATCGTATGGCTGTCCGCGGCCGTCAGTGTCCACGGACCGTCCAGGTGGTAGGTGCCGCCGCGAAGCTGCACCTCCGGACGCGGCGCACTGTCTGCTGGCGGCGTGGTCGCCCGGACTCCCCGCAACGCTTGTTGCGCCCGCTGAACCGTGGCGAAAGGACCGTCGTTCCCCTCGGCATTCGGCGCGGACAACCGTCCGGACCAACGGTCATCACCGTTCGGGGCCACGTAAAACACGAGCCGATCACTCGCTCGCGCCAGAAGACAAGCGGCCGCCAGGGTCAGGCCGCAGAGGAGAGTTTTCACGGCGCCCAGTCTCCGGCGGAAAGCGGCAGCGGCAAGCAAAACCGGCTGCGCATTTCTGGGCGCCTCGCGGCTTTTCAGACGGCCCTCCGTGCGCCATCCTGACCGCCATGCACGCTCTGACTCAGCCCGGCCGTCCTCTCTGGTTTGGCCTCATCGCGATGACGTTAGTCCTGACCGGTGCCCCGCCGGTCCAGGCCTTTGAACAGCCGGTGCGCGTGTCGGTCTACCAAGGCCCGTGCCGCGACGGGGACTTCGCCGCGAACCTGGCCACCGCCCGCGGCGTCCTGCAGCAGGCCCGCGAACGCGCCAGCCATTTCCTCGCCTTCCCCGAATGCTTCCTTTCCGGCTACGCGAGCGCCGCAGCGGTGCAACAGGGATCCCGGGGGCTCGAGGACGCTGCCTTGCAGGCGTTCATCCGCGAGTCAGCCGAACATGACGTCGTCGTCGTCATCGGGTTGGCGCGACGCGCGGGATCGGCCTTGTACAACACCGCGCTCGTGATTCAGCGCGGCCGGCTCTTGGGTTATGCCGACAAGGTCGTGCTCACGCCCGACGATCGCGACGCACTGGGTTTCTCGGCCGGTCAGAATGTCCCGGTCTTCGCCGCACACGGCGTCCGCTTCGGCGTGGCCATCTGCGCCGACACGTCCTATCCCCACGTCGCGCTAGCGGCCAAACTGCAGGGAGCGGAACTGCTCTTCACACCGCACTTCAACGAGATCGCGGCGGACGTTGCCGACGATCACCGGCGCTGGGTGAGAAATTGCCACATCGGTCTCGCGGCCCAGCTCAAAATGGCTGTGGCGCGGGCGAACGTCGTCAAGACCAACCGACCGGACCGGCTGGGCTACGGCGACAGCTTCATCCTCAGCCCCGCCGGCCGAGTCCTGGCCGAGACCGGCTTGTTTCAGACCGCACTGCTCACAGCCGAACTGACGCCCAACCTGTTCTCAAGCCCGCAGGTCTGGGGTGATCTGCGCGATGTCCCGGCCTGGCTCCGTCTCCAGCTCGCCGATTTGCTGGCCGACTTCCGCCCGCCCCGCAACGATCACGAACTCCGTGAGGCCCTCGAATCCATGTCCGTTTACCACCAGTACAGCGCCGGCGAGATCAGTGCGGCCACCGGCCTCACCCTCGGCGAAGTCGCCGCCGCGCTGGACCGCTTTGAAATTGGGGGAAAAGAGCCGCCACCACTCCCGCCGGGTGAGTCGTTGCGGGTTCTACCGTTCCCTGGCGGCCGCCACCCGCGCCTCGGCTTCTTCGATGGCGCCGTGATGCCGCAGCGCGAGACCAAGGTCAGCGTCTTCCCGCCCTGGCGCGACGGCGGCTATGTGGTGGTGGACGTGCCTGAGGCGATCTTCTCAAACCTCGGCCTCACCTACCTCGCCCACACTCACATCCCCACATTGTGGGAGGCGCGGGGCATCAAGCTCGAGCGCCTGGAATGGCAACGTCACCCCGCGGGATACCTCACGAGCGAACGGACGTTGCCCAACGGCATTGCCTTCGGGGCCGAAGTCCACCCCCACCCCGACCGCGTGGCCTTCACCCTCTGGCTCCGTAACGGCACGTCCGAAACGCTTACCGGGCTGCGGGTGCAGAACTGCGTCATGCTCGGCGCGGCCCCGGGATTCGCTGCGCAGACGACCGCCAACAAGGTGTTCCGACCGCCCTTCGCCGCCGTGCGCTCGGACGACGGCCGGCGCTGGGTCATTACCGCCTGGGAACGCTGCGGGCGGGCCTGGGGCAATGACCTCGTGCCCTGCCTCCATGCCGATCCGGTCTTCCCGGATTGCCCCCCGGGCCAGACCGTCCGCGTGCGCGGCGCCCTCTGGTTCCACGAAGCGGATGCTCTCGAACCGTTCCTCGACCAACTGCAACCGCTGGTGCGCGCGTGGGACTGAGGCCGCCTCCCGTCAGAGCAACGGGATGTTGTGCGCGCGGCAGGTGGTCACCATCGCGTCGGGCCAGAGGCTGGCCTGGATCTCGCCGACGTGGGCTTTGCGGAGAAAGTACATGCAGAGTCGGGACTGGCCGATGCCGCCCCCAATCGAAAGCGGCAGCTCGCCCCGCAGCAACTTCTGATGCCAGAACAGGTCCGCGCGTTCCGGACAACCCCGCAGTTCGAGTTGGCGGCGCAGCGCCGCCTGATCCACCCGGAGCCCCATGGACGAGAGCTCGAAGGCCAGCTCAAGCACCGGGTTCCAGACCAGCAAATCCCCGTTCAACCCCAGGTACCCGTTCTCCCCCGGCGACGACCAGTCATCGTAGTCCGGCGCCCGCCCGTCGTGGATCGTCCCGTCGCCCAGCGCGCCGCCGATCCCGATGATGAACGCCGCGCCGCATTCCTGAAGGAGGGCACGCTCCCGCTGCTTCGGCGTCAGGTCGGGATACTGGGCACGGAGGGTCTCCGCGTGGACGAAGGTGATGTCCTCCGGTAACGCCGGCCGCAGCGCGGGATAGCGCTCAAAGACGAAGTGCTCGGTCCGTTTGAGAATCGTGTAGAGTTTCCGCACGATCTTGCACAGGAACGCCACGTTCCGCTCCTCCGGCGTGATCACCCGTTCCCAGTCCCACTGGTCCACGTACAACGAGTGGATGCTGTCGAGCACCTCGTCGGGCCGGATCGCATTCATGTCGGTGTAAAGTCCGTAGCCCGGTTCGAAACCCAGCGTGCCCAACATCAGCCGCTTCCACTTGGCCAGCGACTGGACGATTTCGGCGCGCACGCCCGGCAGGTGCGCCATCGGGAACGAGACGGGGCGCTCGACGCCGTTGAGGTCATCGTTGATGCCCGTGCCGCCCTGGACAAACAGCGGCGCCGTCACGCGGCTCAGATTGAGTTCAGTGGCCAGGTTCAACTCGAAGAAGTCCTTCAGGCTCTTGATGGCCCGCTCGGTCTCCTTGACCCCCAACAGGGGTTGATAACCGGCGGGCAGCAGCAACCCCGGCGTGGTCGAGTCGTGAGCAACGCGTGTCGTCATGGCCGGCCAGCCTAGCGAACCGCCCGGACGGTTGCCAGTCGGCAACAGCCGGTAGGAGTCGAGGTCACGAGACTCTGCCTCGCGCGTGAGCCTCCTGACGTCGGCGCCTACGGGGTGTGGAGCTCAGGGACGCGACAGGCCGCGCAGCAATTCCCGGCGCGTCGCCCGAAACTGGGCAACGTCCGTGTCGTACCGATCGAAAGCCTGGATGTGTTGCCGTACCAACCGCTGCGCGAGCGCCGCATCGCGTTCACCGAGCTGAGACAACAACTCGTGGTCGGCGATCCCATCCCGCATCGCCTCAAACCGGATCGAGTCCAGCGGCCCGTCCTTGCCCGGATAGACGATCCAGGGATCGCCGGCCGGCAGATACGGCGGACCGCCGTGGGCACGGGTCGTGTGGGTGAAAGGACTGTCCGACGTCCAGTGGTTGTAACCCCAGTGCAGATAACCGGTGATGCCATAGCGGAAGTTGATCCAGTGAAGCAGGCGCGTCTTGATCAGCGGTTGTTCGATGAACCGGTTGGCGTATTCACCCTGCGGGAAGACGCAGGTGTAGTACCAGACCTCGTCGCCCGCGCGCTGTCGGGCCTGGTAATGCTCAAAGTCGTTCTCCAGGTAATTGAGCTGGGGCACCCAGACATCCACGGACCCCACCAGGTCTTTGGTGTGGCACGCCTCGACGATGCGCAGTTCGGGGGCGTACTTCCGGGCCAGGGCCGCCATCGCCCGATAGCTCGCCAGGTTGCTGGCAATCGGCTCGTCCGCCAGGTGCTGCAGATACGCCTCCAGCCAGCCGCGCTCCTTGAGGTGCGCCACCAGCGCGGGGAAGAACTGCGCGTAGAACGCCTCGGCCTCCGCACTGGCCGGATCCACCGAAGCCGCCACCACCCGCCCGTCCTTCACCTGGTGAACGGTGACGACGAACTCCGATTCCCACCCCGCCTTGCGCCCGCCGATGTGCCCGCCTTCGATCCGTCCCACCACGCCTTCCTCCCGGAAGATTTCGACCCAACGATCGAAGCGGCTGAAATCCACCGTCAGTCGCCCCTGCTCCCCCGCACTGAACCGGGCCAGGCCGAGCGGGGAGATGAGCGCCACGTTGTGGCGGTGGTCCGCCAGGTTGCGCGCATAACGGCGCAGCAACGCATAGTAGGCCTCCGATTCCGGCTCCGGCGCGATCGCCATATGCCGCCAGTGCATCGCAAACCAGTCGGTAACCCACAGGCGCGAGCGCGCCACCACCGCCGGATACACGCGCAGTCGCAGCGACTGGCTCACTCGCACCGGTTCACCAGCGATGGTGCCCGACACCACGGCCGTGCCCCGATACCGCCCCGGCGGCGCGTTGGTGGGCACCGGCACGGTGATCCAGATCGCCTGGGCGCGACCGGCCGGGACGTCCACCGCCGCGGTCTCCAGCAGCGGGTCCGGATAATCGGCGGGCGGCGGTCGAAGCTGGTCGGCCGAGGGCTTCTGCGTGGGACGATCCACCGGCACATAACCCACGAAACGCGGCGCGCGCGGCGACAGCGTGGCGGCTTGGCGCGCCGACCGGAGTTCGGCAAGTTCCACACGGAGTCCGCTGATCGCGTGTTCGGAGTACACGACGAATTGCAGGGAGGCATGTTCTCCGCGAGCCACCTCCGCAGTCGCCGTACCCACGGGGCCGGGGCGGGCGTCTGGAAAGACCTTGATCAGCGGGTCCACCGGCCAGATCTGCAGATCCGGAGCGTCGGCGGAAAATGCCTGCATCACGGAAAAGACCAGCGCCGAGAACGTGACCGTCCATCGTATCGGGTGCATGGGACAGAGATTCCGCCACGCCCCCAGCCTGGCGCAAGAAGGGAGTGCACCAGTTACCCCGCGAACAGCTCTCGATTTCGAAGCACCACCCGCACGAGCACCGCCGCGTACTCGCAGTACTTCTGGGAACCGTCGGCGGACACGGTGCCGTCCGGCTTAAGATGATACCGCTCACGCCAGTAACCGTCTTCCCGCGCCGCCCGGCACACCTTGCGAACCGACTCCACCAACCGCGCGCGAGCCCCCATCCGCTCACACGCCAGCGTCTCCAGATGCCACACCCGCCCCATCGCCGCCACGTCGTTGAGCGGGTCGCCCGGGCAATCCTCGGACCGTTGCCATTCCCACGGCTCGTAGGCGGAGGGCTTCGTTACCAACTGGGTCGGCATGTCACCCGCCCAAAACCCCGGCTCCGCCACCAGCCGCGTCCAGAGCCGCTGCAGACGCTCCTTCTCCACCAGACCGAAGGCCACCGCCGCCCAGTTCACGTCGGACAGTCCGTGTATGTCCACCAGCCCACGCTCGGGATGAACGTACTCGCCGAAGTGATCCTCGCGCCAGAAGACCTCACGAAAATCCCGCGCCAACCGCTCGGCGTGCCCCCGCCACTCGCTCGCCTTTGCCGACGCATCGGCCGCGTCGCACAACTGCGCCACCTCGCTGAACGCATGGACCGCGTAACACTGGGTCACCCCGTCACAACCCTCGCGCGGCGGCGACTCGATGTAGAAACCCGCTCCGCCAATCAGCCCTTGGGCCTGCCGCAGGGTCAGGAGAAAGCGCGCCGCCGCCTCCACCGACGGGAGTCGCTCCCGCAGCCACGAGGCTGAACCGGTCGCGTTGAAGATCTCGGCGGCGGTGAGCAGATAGCAGATCGAACCCAACGTGGTGAGCGGGTAACCCTTCGTCTGCCAATGCTCGAACAACCCGACCCACGAGCGGGTCTCCTGACTGGAGGCCGGCAGACCCTCCCGCTTGGGCGGGCGATAGGTGAAGACGTCATCCGGGTACTTCAACCCCCGCAGACACCCGCCCGGCCGCGTCTCGCCGTTGAAGATCGCGAAAGGGATGTTGCCGTCGCGTCGCTGCGACGTCCGGACGAAGTCAAAGTAGTCCAGCACCATCCGCGTGCGCCCGAGCTGGAGGTACGGCCCGATCATCTGCCAGGAATCGAGGCCCGGCCAGGTGGTGTCGCTGCCGTACCCGCCGCCGTCGGCGTTGATGGTGAAGTGACCCGGATAGACGCGCTCGGTCGCTGCCGGCAGGAGGTTCTTGTGCACCGCCGCCTCGACTCCCGCACGAATCTCCGGGTCCGCGATCCGCGCGATCCACTTCAACTCGGTGGCGGTTGCGTCCGCGGCCACCGAACGCCGGAACGTCAGCAGCGGCAGACCAACCCAAGCCAGGCTGGCCGCAGCCGCGCCCGAGCGTGTGAGAAACCGCCGGCGGGAGCAGCGCGGGGATGTGTTCATCGCCGCACTCTGGTCACCCTCAACCACCGTGGCAACTCCGTAGGCAATCCTCCTCGCCGTGATGCGCAAAGTGCGCGCCCTCGTGCTCGGCTCACGCCAGGGGGCCTTCGCGTTGGCCACCAGTCTGACAGGCAAATGGGGACAGACGAATGCTTTGTTCAGCCTTCTCATTCGCCTGTCCCCATTCGCCTGTTCAAGAACCAAAAAGTCGCCTGTCTCGCCGGACATCCCCCTTCGCCTCCTCACGTCGGCGCCCTCGACCGGCGTTCGAGCCGGTACCGGCACGCGGGAATCGCGTTAGTCCCCGAGCAACTTACGTAACGTGTCACGCGCCTTCGCCGCAGGGTCCGGGCCCGTCTTGGGGGCAAACACCCGTTCCGCAAAGTCGAACCACTCGCAGAAGTTGGCGCGGTCCTTGTCGGACACGGGCTCCGCGCGCGGCTCACGGCACTCGTAGGCGGCGCGGGGATCGTGGCGACGGCAGTTGAGGCAGACGCGCAAATCGCGCTGGCACTGCGGGCAAACGTCGCTGCGACCCGGGGCGCTGCGGTGGGGCCAGACCCCGCCGCAATGGTGACAATGACGCGTCATGGCGCGAGGATAGCCGACCGGCCGCCGGGGCGGACAGATTTTCACCCGGAGATTTTGAGTGGCGAACCGGGATCCAGCGTCTATCTTCCGCGGTGACGCGGACCATTAACCGAGAGAATTGACATGAAACTTAAATCGTTGTGGGCAGTGGCCCTGCTGGTCGGGGCCGTTTCCGTGGGCGCCGCCGAGGCCAAGAAGGCCAAGGCCCCGAAACCCTACCCCCTGGAGACCTGCCTGGTTTCCGGCGAGAAGCTCGGAAGCATGGGCGAGGCCTTCGTGTTCGAGCACGACGGCCGCGAGGTCATGCTCTGCTGCAAGTCCTGCAAGAAGGACTTCGACCGCGACACGAAGAAACTCGTCGCCAAGTTTGATGAGGCTTCGAAGAAGGTGAAGAAGTACCCGCTCAAGACCTGTCTGATGTCGGGCGAACCCGTCGCCGAGGACGGACCGGCGGCGGTGTTCAAGGAGCAGGAATTCCGCTTCTGCTGCAAGGACTGCAAGGCCAACTTCGCCAAAGACCCGGCCAAGATCGCGGCCAAGCTCCCCAAGGCCAAGAGTTAGCGAGGCGCGTCCTCTTCGGGACTCATGACTCCCTGCCGTCACCCGCAAGTGAAGCGTTGGAGCGCCTGGCTCTTGACGCTCGTGCTCTGGGTGATGCCACCGCTGGCGGTCTGGACCAGCCCGGTCCCTTCCGCCGCGGACCCCGTCTGTTCGCATTGTCCTTGCGGGCAGACTGGCTGCTGCTTTCAGAAGTCGGACTCCTCTGCCCCCCCTGCCCCCGCCCCTGCCCTGCCCGCTCCGGGCGGGGGTAACCTCGGGGATTGGGCCGGCCTCCCGGTCGGCAACCAACTCCGCGCAGCTCGCCATCCAACCGATCTTCCTCTCCCTCCGGGGCTCGACCGGCCCCACGCCCTCCCGGCCGTGCCGCTCCATGTGCGGCACTGCTGCTTCTTGATCTGAGCTGACCCACCCTCCCAGGTGAAGTGTGCCCATCGCCGGCGCACTTCGTGTCCCTTTGGGTCGGTTGAGTCGGTTTTCCATGGATGGTCTGGATGAAGCTCAGGTTTTGGGTCGGTTCGATGTTCGTGGGAGCGGTGATGGGCGCAGCCCAACCCTCTCCCCCTCCCCCCGCCGGGTCGCGGGCGGAGCCGTCTTCGGCGCTGGCGACGACGCCGTTGCTCGACGCCGTTGCCCGCGCTCCCATGATGTCGTCGGCGCGGGCCCGGGCAGCCGCCGCGCGCAACCGGTTGGGTTCCGCCGGCCGTTTCCCCGACCCCGAACTCGAGGGCATGATCTCGCAGGTCAGCAAGCCCACCGGCGAGAACCCGATGTGGGAGATCAACCTCCGACAGCCCTTGCCCAAGGCTGGCGAACGTGCCGCCGATCGTGAACGCGCCGCTGCCGTCGTCTCGCTCGCGGAAGCCGAGTACGCGGTGATGGCAGGTGAACTGGCCGCGGACACCGCCATGGCCCTCGCCGAAAGCGAAGCGGCCACAGGCCGGGTAGCGCTGCTCGCCCGGCAGATCCAACGGACCGAGCAAACCTTGGCGGCCGTGGACGCCCGCGTGGCCACGGGCGGCGGCCGCATCGCCGACCGACTTGCCCTGCAAACCAGCATCGCAGCGATGCGCCTCGAACTCGAACGCGAGGAACAGCGGGCCGCCGACGCTCTGGCCGACGCCCGCGGCCGACTCGGGCTGAGCTTAGACGCTCCTCTACCGCCGTATGCAGCCCCAACGGCACCGGAAGTCGATATCGAAAGGGCGCCGACGCTCCAGCTCGCTGTGGCCAAGGGCGCGGAAGCCCGGGCCATGGCGCGCATGGCCCGCGCGTCCGGTCGCCCCATGACCGCGGTCGGGCTCCGGTTCGAGCGGGAGGAAGACCCCATGGGCAGCATGGATACCATCGGCATCGCCTTCATGACTGAACTCCCCTGGCGCGGACTCCGTTACGCGCGGGCCGAGGAGAAGGGTGCCTACGCCGAGGTAACTGCCAGCCGGGCGGAGGCCGAGGCGGTTCGTCATCGTTTCCAGGCCTTGCTGACGCGCGTCCAGCGAGCCGAACGTCTCGTCCAAACCGCACGCCGCCTCTCCGGTGAAACCCACCAACGCCTCGATGCCGAGTACGAAGCCTTGATCCGCGCCGCGGGCACCGGCAGCCCCAGCGGCGGCGGACTGCCAGTGCTCATGATCCTCGAGATCCTCGATCGTCAAACCGCCACCGAAACCCAGGTCATCGAGGCCGAAGTCGCCAACCGGGTGGCTCGCGCTGAGCTATGGCGCTTTGCCCCCGTCCACCTGTTCCCCGTCAACCCCTGAACCCCCAGCTCCCGAACCATGACTCGTCACCTTGCTCTCTTCGTCGCCACCTTCCTCGCCGGCGCGGTGCTGGCGTTAGCCGTGCGTTCCGCCCTTCACCAGCCGTACGCCAACCACGCCGGGCACATCGAAACGCCGGGTTACGCCCCGCTCGTGAACAACACGACGCCGCCCGAACCCAAACCGGACGCTCCATCGCCACGGCCCCCGCCTCCGAAGGCTGGTGCCGCTGACGCGCCGCACGCCGACCACGCGGCCGCCCGCCCCGCCGGTTCAACCATCAACACCGTCTGCCCCATCTGCGGCATGGAGGTGGACCCTTCCATCCAACCCGCCGAACACGACGGAACCCTCGTGGGCTTCGGCTGCCGCGCCTGCCCGCCCAAGTTCGCCCGCGAACCGGAACGTTACCTCCCCGCCGCGCGCCAGAACGTAACCGTCGAGGATTGAGCCATGCGCGCCTGGAAACCCTGGATGACCGCCGGCCTCGGCCTCGCCACCGGCCTCGCCCTCATCGCCCTGTTGCCGGGTACGGCCCTCTTTGTCGATCCGGTCCTTGCCGAGGCGGAACAGGCCGCCACCGGTGAACGCTACGCCTGTCCGATGATGGATTTCATCGGCACCAAGCCCGGCCGCTGCCCCGTCTGCGGCATGGAGATGACCCGGGTCACCGCCGGCGAACTCAGTGCCGAACAAACCCGCCGCATCGGGCTGCAAACCTCCATCGTGAAACACGGACCCGCCGTCGCCACGGTGCGAGCGTACGGCACGGCTGAATACGACCATCGCTTCACGCGCCTGGTCATTCCGCGGGTGGCGGGCCGCATCGTCGCCCGCCATCAAGCCACCGCCGGCTGCTGCGAGCAGGTCGATGCCGACACCCCCGTGATCGACTTGTACAGCCCGGAGGTCATCGCCGCGCAGGGCGAGCTGCAGGCTGCGCAGAAGCTCGGTGATGCCGCCCTCGTGAACAGCCTCCGCGAGCGCTTCGCCCGCTGGAACCTCAGTGACGTCGCCGACGCCCTCCTCGCCGGCGGGCCGGTGCAGGACATCGTCACGATCCGCTCACCCTTCGCCGGCCAGGTGTTGCTGCGCGAGTTCGAGATGGTGAATGACGCCCTGGCGGTCGGCCGCGAGGTCGTGCCCGATACCCCGCTGCTGCGGCTCGTCGACCCCGACCGCCTTGTGCTCGTCGTCCACGTGCCCGAAACCCGGGCCCGCTGGATCGCGCTCGGCCAACCCGCGCTCCTCGCCAGCGACGACAACGGTCCGCTGCCCCAGATCGAAGCCACCGTCAGCCGCGTCGCTGAAGAATTGGACCCTTCTCTCCGCGCCCGCGAAGTCCGCATCGATCTCACGGGCGTACGTTCCCTCCTGCTGCCCGGCTCCCTGGTCGAAGCGCGCTTCCGCGTGGCGCTGGCGCCCGACCTGACCCCGGCCGATCCGACCGATGAATCCACCTGGGGCCAGTTCCCGCTGGTGCCGAAGACCGCCGTCCTCTCAACCGGCGTGCGCAACGTCGCGTGGAAAGTCGCCGAACGTTCCCGCGACGGCCGCCTCCGCTTCGAACTCGCCCCGCTGGTCCTCGGCCCGCGACTCGAGGACGAGAACGGCAACGACCTCTACGTCGTGCGCGCCGGGCTGGCTCCCGGTGACGAGGTGGCCACCCAGGGCGCCTTCCTCATCGACAGCCAGGCGCAACTCGCCGGCACGCCCAGCCTGATCTATCCGCAGGGCGCCAGCGCGCCAGGGCCCGCCCACGCGCACTAGGAGTCGATCCAGCCTCGCCGCCAGGCCCTGCCAGCCTTCCACCCGCCATGATCGCCTTCGCCATCCGCAACGCCTTCCTCACGCTGGTCGTCGCCTTCGGACTCGCGTTGGCCGGGTTGTGGGCCTGGCGTCAGGTGCCCCTCGATGCCATCCCCGACCTCAGCGACAACCAGGTGATCGTCTGGGCCGAGTGGCCCGGCAAGAGCCCGGAGGACATGGACCAGCAGGTCACCTCCCGGCTGGCGCGCGAACTCCAGGGCCTGCCCGGTGTGCAGACGGTGCGCGGCCTGTCCCTGTACGGCTCGAGCTACGTCTATGTGATCTTCCAAGACCGGCGGGATCTCTACGAATGCCGCACCCGCACACTCGAACGCCTCGCCCAGATCCAGGGCATCCTGCCCGCCGGCGTCACCGCCAAACTCGGACCCGACGCCACCGCGATGGGTCAGGTCTATGCCTTCGCGCTGCAGGGACCCCGCGACCTCGAGGCCAAGCGCTATCTCCTGGATCAGATCGTTGTACCGGCCCTGCGCGCCGTGCCCGGGGTGGCGGAAGTGGCCCCGGTGGGGGGCGTCGTGCGCGAGTACCAGATCGACGTGGACCCCACCCGCCTCGAGGAACAGGGTATCACCCTCGAACAGCTCATGACCGCCGTGCGCACCGCCGGCCGCGACGTCGGTGCCATGAGCGTCGAGCAGAGCGGTGTCGAGAGCATGATCCGCGGGCGGGGCTTCATCCGCTCGGTGAAGGACGTCGAGAACATCATCCTCCGCGGCGACCGACTCCGGGGCGCGGGGGTGCGGCTGGGACAGATCGCCCACGTCCACATGGGGGGCCAGGTCCGCCAGGGTCTCCTGGCCGATGGCTACCAGGAACACGTGGGCGCCATCGTCGCCATGCGCGTGGGGGAGGATCCCAAGCGCACGATTCAGGGCGTGAAGCAGCGCCTCCTGGACCTGGGACCCACGCTTGAAGCCGAAGCCCTGCGGCCGGTCGCGTTCTACGACCGTTCGCAGCTCATCTTCGAGACGCACCAGACGGTCATTGCCACCCTTCAGGAGGCGGTGATCACGACGACGCTGGTGGTCGCGGTGTTTCTGCTCCATCTGCGGGCGAGCCTGGCCGCAGCGGTCAGCCTGCCGCTGGGGATGTTGTTCTCGTTTCTGATCATGTGGGCCGCCGGCGTGAGCGCGAACATCATGAGCCTGGCGGGCATCGCCATCGCCATCGGGGTCATGGTGGATTTCGGCATCATCATGACGGAGAACATCACGCAGCACCTGCTGGATCTCCGCGAACGTTGCCGGCGCGAAGGCCGCGCCATGCCCCGCTCCCCCGCGAGCCCGGAGATTGTCGAGACCGTGGTGGCAGCCGCCCGGGAAGTCACCCGCCCGCTCGTAACGTCTTCGGCCACGACGGTCATCGGGTTCCTGCCGATCTTCGCGCTGACGGACCAGGCGGGGCGTCTCTTCATTCCGCTGGCCATCACCAAGACCCTGGCCATCAGCGGGGCGGTGTTGGTGGGACTCCTGTTGGTCCCGGTGCTGTGCCGGCTGTTCCTGCCCCCCTGGGAGCTGCGGAAGCTCCCCTTGCTGGGACTCAGCGGGCTGGCGGCCGGGCTGGCTTTCGGATGGTTCTGGCCCGCGGGGTTCTCCCTGCCGTTGGACCATGGCCGCTGGGCCCTCACCGTGCCCGGCTGGCTTTTTGCGCCGGTCATGGCGCTGCTGCTCGGTTCCGCCGTCTGGCGGTTGGGCCGCGAGCGCCTGGTCGAGTACGAACGCAATCCCACCAGCCGCGCCATCCACGTCGCCTACAACTGGGCCTACACGCGCATCCAGCGACACAAGGTCGCCTTCACCTGCACGGTCTCGCTCATGGCCCTGACCGGTTACCTCGTGGGGCTGGGATGGCCGCGCCTGAGTTGGCCGTTGCGCCAGGCCTTCGCGCTCGTCGGCGGTGACCTCACCCACACGCGCCTCGACGCCACCCTCCGCCTCTGGTTCCCGGGGATTGGCTCGAGCTTCCTGCCGCCCCTGGACGAAGGCAGCCTCCTCTTCATGCCCTCCGTGCCCGCCACCGCCGGGCTCGGCGAAACGCAGCGGGTCATGATGATCCAGAACCGCGCCATCGAATCCGTCCCGGAAGTCGCCGGCGTGATGGGCAAGCTGGGCCGGGCGGAAACCGCGCTGGACCCGGCGCCCATCGGGATGATCGAGACCGTCGTGCTGTTGAAACCCTACCGCGAATGGCCCGTCCACGAGATCGCCGGACCGGACGGCCAGGTCGTGCGCCGCCCGCGCACGTTGCGCGAGGTGCGGGACACCCTCGCCGCCTTGACCGACATGCCCGGCGTGGCGCCGAGTTGGCTGCAACCCATCGAGACACGCGTCGTGATGCTGTCCACCGGCATTCGCAGCCTCCTGGCCCTCCAGATCCTCGGCGAAGACCAGGCCGCTCTCGAACATTTCGCCGAAGCGGCCGAGAAGGTCCTCCAGACCGTGCCCGGCGCCGCGGATGTACAGATGCAGCGCGAAGGCGGCAAGCCTTACGCCGAGGTCCGCCTCGATCCCGAAAAGCTGGCCCGCTTCGGGTTCACCACCGAGATGGTCCTCGAGGCCGTCGAGGTGGCCTATGGCGGCATGCCGGTCACCTTCTCGATCGAGGGGGCGCTCCGCTATCCAGTCCGCCTGCGGTACCTGCGCGAGCGACGGGACGATCCCGATGAACTCCTGCAACTCCAGGTGGGAATGGCGGGCGAACACGGCGCCGTCCCGCTGGGCAACCTCCTCGCCCACCCCACCACTTACACCCTCCAATTCGCCGAGGACGCGCCCAACGCGCAGGCCTTTCTCGCCGGGCTGCCGCTCGAACACCAGCGCAACTTCAACCTGCTCGGTCCGCGCCGTGCCGAATGGACCGTGCCCGCCGGCGATCCGCTCCCCTCCGAGCTCCGCGACGATCAGCCCGGGATCGCGCCGGTGCGCATCCTCGCCCAACGCCCCCACGAGCTCGGACTGACCTACACGATCGGCCCCATGGCGATCCGTTCCGAGGGCGGCAAGCGCACCCAATACGTCATGTTCAACGTGCGCGAAGGGGCCGCCGAAGTGGAGGTCGTCCGGTCGGCCGAACAACGCCTGCGGGCCGCACTCCGCGCGGGTCAGCTCGAACTCCCGCCCGGCGCCACCTATCGCTGGGTCGGCCGCTACGAACAGAAGGTGAAGGCGGACCGCACCATGGCGTGGGTTATCCTGGTCTCGCTGGGCATCATGGTCGTGCTCATCTACATCGGCACTCAATCCTGGCTGATCACCGGGGTCATCGTCGCCTGCAACGCGCTGGTCAACACCGCCGGTGGCCTCCTCTTCGTCTGGCTCTGGGGCGCTCAGCTCACCATCGCGGTCACCGTGGGCTTCCTCGTGCTGCTCGGGGTGATGTTCAACGACAGCATCCTCCTCGGCACCTACATCCGCGACAAGTTCCTCACCCCGCCCCGCGACCGGGACGAGGTCCACCAGCGGATCTTCGAGGCCGGCCTGCGCCGTCGCCGCCCCGCCCTCATGACGAGCCTGACCACCCTCCTGGCGCTCACCCCCGTCCTCTGGGCCAGCGGCCGCGGTGCCGACCTCATGCAGCCCATGGTCCTGCCGGTGATTGGGGGGATGATCTTCGACCTGATCTCCCTGTTCTCGGTCCCCGTGTTTTACGCGTGGTACTGGGAACGGCGCCTGGCGCGTCAGGCCGCCACCCGATCCAGTCCCACCGGCAAGAACAGCAGCAACGCAGCTTGAGCCGCCACAAAGGCCCCCGCCAGCAGCAGCCCGAACTGCACCACCGGCGGAAAGCCCGACAGCGCGAACAGGCCAAACACCGCCACCAGGATCACGCTGGTCCACACGATCGGCCGCCCCTTGATCCGCAGCGTGCGTTCGAGGGCCGCTGGGGCCGGCAACCCCGCTCTGCGTGCCTCCCGCCAATACGTCACGAAGTGGACGATGTCGTCCTGCGCAATCCCCAGCGCCAACGCCCCCACCATCACGTTGATCGAGTTGAGCGGGACCTGGGCATAGCCCGCCGCCGCCAGCGCCAGCGCCACCGGCACCACACTCGTGAGCAACGCCAGCCCCGCCAATCGCGCCGAGCGCCAGAGCACGGTCAGGCCCACCCCGATCGCCGCCAACACCCACCCCACGCTGGCGCGTTGACTGCCCAGCATCCGGCGATCCGCTTCCAGAATCGCGTGCAACCCCTGGGCCGCCGACACCGTCACGCCGTCCGGACGCTCCTGTTCAGCGAACCGCACCACCTCCTCAATCAGCCGCAGGTAATCCCCCGCCGGCATGTCCCGCGTCCGAACCACCAACTGCGCGGTGCGGAACTCCGGATCGGCCAGCGCCGTCAGGAACGGGAACTCGTAAGCACGCAGCGCGGTCGTGAACAGCCGCAGCAGCCAGGCGTTGTCCGGCAACCGCAAGGCCTCCCTCCCCCCGCCCTCCCAGATCTGGTGGATCATCGCCAGCACCTGCGCATAGGAAAAAACCCCGGTCGGTTCGGGCCGCGCCTCGGCGAAGCGCTGCACGCGGTCGAGATAGCGGAGAAACGCCAGGTCGTTCAACCCGTTCACCCGGCCCGAATCCACCGCGATCGACACCACGTTGATCCCACCATAGGCCTGGTCCAGTTCTACCAATGCCTGCCGGGTTGGGCTGCCCCGCCCCAGCATCTCAATGAGCCGCACATCGGTCCGGAGCATCGCCAGGCCGCCCGCGGCCACCACCACCGCCAACATGCCAGCGACCTTGATCGCACGCTTGTGGCGGCCCACCCACCGCACGTAGGCCGCCGGCATATCAGCGTCGGACTCCGCGCCGGCCCCGACGCGCGCCGGTCCCGCTTTCACCCCACCGGACCGGGAACCTCGCCCGGCGGTCAGCGCCAATAGCGCCAGACCGGGCCCGAAGGTGAAGGCGTGCATGAAGGCCAGACAAACCGCGCCCCGCCAGCCGAAGTCGCGCACCTGCGGCACACCGCTGGTCGCCAGCGAGAGCAGCCCGAACACGGTCGTCACCGTCGCCAGCAACGCCGGCTTCGCCACCACCCCCAGCGCTTCCCGCAACGCCGCGCCGGGTTCTTCTCCCCTCGCCGCCGCCCGCTGGAAGGCCGTCAGCAGATGCATCAGCAACGTCAGATGCAGCCCGGCCACCAGCGGCACCAGCAACACGGAGAACACCGTCAGTTCCCCGCCCAGCCAACCGTTGACCCCCGGCCGCAGCGCCAGCACCGCGTGCTGGTTCACCTGCGTGAACAGCACCCAACGCACGGACCGCACCGTCCAGCCCAGCACCGCCAGGACCACGATCAGCGCCGCGGGCACGAATCGTCCCAGGTCCCGGCGCAACGTCCCACGAATCTCCTCTTCAATCAGCGGCAGCGCCAGCACGCGCATCCGCACCCCCGCCGCCCGGAACGGCTCCAACGTGGCTTCCACCTTTGCCCGGAACTGCGCCTGCTCCGCCGCCGTGATCGCGCGCCCAGCGTAGTGGACCGTCACCAGCGTCCGGGTGCCATCAGCAGAGACGAGGAGGTTGCGCACCAGCGGGTGGCTGAGACAGAACACCTTGAACTCCGCCAGCGCCTCCGCCTCGAATGGGGCCGGCGGCACCAGCGGGACCATCTCAAAGCTCAACCCGCGCCGAACCGGCTTCACCGCGTGCGTGAGGCTCTTCACCTCGACCACCTCGGGCTGCCGGGCAAACGCTTCACTGACTGCCTCGACCACCGCGAGGCCGGGCAGGGAAAAGAGATTCGTCAACTCGAGGCTGATCACCACCCCTTCCGTGTCCCCGAGCAAGGCGCGCACCTGCTCGAAGCTGGCCAGGTTCCGCTCGTCCCCCGCCAGCAGCGCCCGCACCTCCGCGCTGACCGACCACCGCGCCATCGGCCCGAGCAAGGGAATGCAGAGCAACGCCGCCACCGCCAGCGACGCCTTCGGAAATCGCAGAAACGGGTTCCACTCGCGGCCGGACACGACCCGACGGTACGCCGCGGCCCCGTCGGGCGTAAAGCCAGGGTGTCGCCTGTAGGCCGCGTGCCCCCACGCGGCGGGGTCACGACGGATCCCGGGCAGACGGGGACCTTTCGCCCACGGAAAGACCGCCCAGCCCAACCTCCTCTCGCCCCGGCAAGATTGGCGTGCGTCAAGCCCTCGCTTCGGCGTACGCTCCGGTCGCGATGCGATTGCTGCATTACCTCGAAATCGAGAACTTCAAATGCTTCGGTGGCACCCACCGCGTCGTCCTGGACCACCCGGCGGTCTTCATCGGCCCCAACAACTGCGGCAAGACCAGCGCCATCCAGGCCATTGCGCTCTGGTCGCAGGCGGTCAAGACCTGGCTGGACGTCAAGGAGGCAACGTCGGCCAAGGAACGGACCGCCACGGCCTTGAACCGCATGGCCATCACGGCCGTACCCGTCCAGCGCACGCGCTACTTCTGGCACAACGCGAAGGTGCATTCGGGTCGCGACAGCATCCCGATGTCCATCACGGTGGGGTTGTTCTGGAAGGGAACCGTGGTTCCCGTCCGCATGAAGTTCCGCCACCAAGGCGATGAACTGGTCTATTGCACGCCGGACGAAGCAACGATGGCGGACTTGGACCTGCTGCGGCATGCAGCGCAAATCAACGTCGAGTTGCTCTATCCGATGTCCGGCTTGACGACCGAGGAACCCGTCCTCAAGACGGGCCGCATCAACGTGCTTTTGGGCCAGGGCGAGACCGCGCAGGTGCTCCGGAACCTGTGCCTGATCGTCGCCCGGGAAAACCCGGCCGACTGGCAACAGGTAGTGGATCTCATGCGGCGGCTGTTCGCGGTGGAGTTGGGGGTTCCTGAGGAGACGGCCCGCGGCGCCATCGACCTCTTCTACGAGCAGCCCGGGGCCAGGGAACGGCTGGATGTCGCCGTCGCCGGCCGCGGCTTCCAGCAGTTGCTGCTGGTCTTCGCCTACCTCTTCTCCCACAAGCGGAGTGTGCTCCTGGTTGACGAACCCGATGCCCACCTCGAAATCCTGCGTCAGAAGCAGGTGTACGTGCTGCTCCGGGACATCGCGCACGACAACGGGTCCCAGGTGGTCTTGGTCACCCATTCGGAGGTGATCCTGGATGAGGCCATCGACCGGAACCTGACCCTGCTGCTCGCCGGCCAGGCGGATGACTTGGCCGCCAAGGCCGATATCCGCAATGCGCTCAAACACTATGGAGCGCAACACTACGTCAAAGCCCGGGAACGAGGCTACGTGCTGTACGTCGAGGGCAGCACCGACGTGGACATCTTGCGGGCCCTGGCCGAGCGACTCGGGCATCCCGTGGTGAGCATTTGGGACGACCGCCTCAACGCCTATTACGTGCAGGACAACTTCCCGGAAGCCTCACTCGAAAGCGCGCTGGAGCGCGTCGAGGGCGGCTTCGGCGTGACGCCGCGGCAGCACTTCCTCAGCCTCCGCGGACTCCTCCCGCAGCTCCGGGGGGTGGCGATTCTCGACAACGATGGCCAGGGGCGCAGCGACAGCCGCGAGGCCGGGCTCCTCGTCACCTACTGGCGACGCTACGAAGCCGAGAACTACTTCGTCACCCCGGAACTGCTCGCGGCGTATGCGGCCGAAGCCTATCGCGATCTCGAACTGTTCCAGGGCCACCGGCAGGCAGTCCAGGAGGTGCTTGACCGGCTCATCCACGAACAGGTCTTCGATGGCTCGGACCACGATTTCCGGATCTTCCGCGAGGCCGACCCTCCGGCCAGCCACCTGATCTGGGAGACCAAGACCGAGCGCCGGAAACTCAGCGTTTTCGCCGAGGAGTTCTTCCGCCGGCTCGCCGATCGACTCAGCCTGCCGATGCTCCTGCGCAAGGGGGAACTGCATCGGCTCGTCGCTGTCGCTGATCCCAATCGCATTCCGGCGGAAGAGCGGTTGCAGGGTAGTTGATGGCGGTCCTGGAACGGAACATGAGGGAAAGGGGTGTGGGGCGGTTTCCGGTGGTCGGGTGAGCGGGTGCCACGCTGGGGACGCTGTCCCCCAGACCCCCTGGGATTTATCGCTTGGGGGCTGCTCCAGCAGAAAGCGTGGGGCCGGACGGCCTTCCAAGGGAAGACTGTCCGGCCCTTCTGCTGTGTGCAGGCTCCAGATCGGCGCTCGGGTCGCTTCCCAGCGTTGCCCTATCCTCCGCTGGAGCAAAGGACGTGTTGCCCGTTGCCGTTTCCCGGGGGGGCCGTAGGGCGGGAAAGGGGCAAGGGCAGCTTGAGCTGATAGCCTTGGGTGTGGCGAAGGACTTCTCCTTGAGCGGCGAGTTGGGCCAGGGCCGAACACACGGTGGCGGTGCGCAGGCCACAGCGTTTCTGGAGTTGCTGAACGGGCACCGGTTGGTCGAGTTGGGCCAGGGCCTGGCGCACGCGCTCAAGCGGGGTGGGCCCAGCGTCGGGCGGGGCCGTGGGCCCGGGGGCCAGGCGCAAGGCGAGGGTGGTCCCGGAGGCGACCAGTTGGAGGGGGATCGGATCGCGGGAAGGCGCGGCGCGATGCTCGGTCACCAAGGTCAGTTGGGAGCCTTGGCGGCGCAGATAGAGATTGGAGTCGCCCCAACCGTGGAGTTCGCTCGAACCGCGCAAGGCCTGGCCGGGCCGTGCACCGTGGGCGTCCTTGCGGGCGTGGTGAACGACCAGGACGGCCAGATGGAACTGGCGTTGGAGCTGGCGCAGGTAGGAGAGGAGCGCGGCGATCTGGGTGGCGTCGTTCTCCTCGACGCGGTGGAGGCGGATGAGCGGATCCAGGATCAGGAGGATCGGCCGCTGGTCTTGGACGGTGTGCGCCAGGCGCTCCCGGTCGGTGGCCGTGTCCAGCCGGAGCGTGGGCGCGGTGATGACCTGCACGGGCAGGGAGGCAAAGGGGACTTGGGCCGCGGCGGCGATGCCTTCCAAGCGCTGCCGCACGATGGGCAGGGAGTCCTCGGCGGGGAAGAGCAACACGGGCCCCGGGCGCCGGACGGGGAACTGGCGCAAGCAGGCGGCCCCGCTGGCGACGCTCACGGCCAGGTCCAGGGCCAGGAAGCTTTTGCAGCATTTGGGCTCACCGCCCAGGATGCCGACGGCTTGATCGCCCCAGAGCTCTTCGACCAGCCATTGGGTTTGGGGCCCGCGGCTGTCGAGTTGGCTGGCGCGTTGGACCGGGAGGGGATTCATGATTTTCTGGAGGGTTTGGGGTCCAGGGCAAAGACCTCGAAGTAGAGCTTTTCGTCGAGGACATCGCGTTCCTGCCGGCCGGCGGCCAGGAGGAGATCGTCGGCCAGGTTGAGGAGCAGGCGCAGATTGCCGGCGGCGTGTTCGCAGAGGGTCTGGAGCAGGCCCGGGCTCAGGAGCTGGACGTTGCCGGCGGCTTGGAGCCGGTGCTGGAGCGCGTCCCGGAGTTGCTGGGGGGGCAAGGCTTCCAAGCGCAGCCGGCTGCGCAGCCGGCTGGCGATGGGCAAGAGGTCGGGTTCCTCCAGCCGGTGAGCCAGGCGCTGATCGCCGCCGAGCACGATGGTGAGGATGGAGCGGGAGTCCAGGTCGGCACTGGCCAAGAGGCGCAGTTCGGCCAGGACGGCGGTGTTCATCTCCTGGGCTTCATCGATGAGCAGCACCGGCCGGCAAGCGGCCGCCTCGATGTGGGCGAGCCATTTTTCGCGCAGGCTCTTGGCGCTGTGCCAGCGGTTGTGGGGCGAGAGGCTCACGCCAAAGAGATGGCCCAGTTCCCGGTAGAAGTCGGCCATTTTGGCCTGGGGCCGGGTCAAGGTGCCGACGCAGAGGTCGGGCCGCCCGCCCAGGTGTTCGGCGAGGATGCGCAGCGTGGCGCTCTTGCCCGTGCCCGGATCGCCCCAGACCCAGGCGAAGCCGCCTTCGGCGGTTTGCTCGGCGAGGCGCCAGCAGAAGTGCTCGATGGGCGGTGAGGACCACAAGGCGGGGACGGGGACCTGGGTGGAGAAGGGATTGAACTTGAGGCCGTAGAGGTTGAGCAGGCGTTTGTTCATACGGCGCTGGGCGGGTGGGGGGTGTCAGGCAAATAGGCCGGGGGCAGACCGGTGGTGGCGTACTGGCGGATGAGCTCTTGGAGCAAGGGCGCCATGCCGGTGGGCGCACTCGGTGGCGGTGGGGCCGCGGCCGGAGTCCGAGGCGCCCGGTGGCCCTCGGCGTTTTTCCTTTTGTCCAGGGGATAGATCCGGCTCAAGAGGGCGCCGGTCTTGGGATCGGCCAGGTGGACGGTGCTCAGATCCCAGGAGGCGTAACGCAACCAGAGCTCGCGCAGGTGCCCGAAGCGGGAAGGGACTTCGAAGCGGATGCCCTCCAGGGTGAGGGTGCCATCGCTGCGGCGCTGCACGCGGCGCACTTCGGTGGTGAAGGCGTGCTGGAGCGTCTGGGCCGAGGGACAGCGTTGGGCCACATGCTTGTGGGCCAGAAAGCGCTGCAAGGGGGTTTGACCCTGGAGCTCGGCGTGGACCTTGCGGTTGTACTCCAACTCGACCCAGGGCTGACTGGCGTCGTTGAGCTGGTCCAGGCTCAGATCGGCGACGCCTTCGAGCATCGGCAGGAGCCGACCTTCGACCTGACCCCAGAACGCTTCCTGCTTTCCGTTCTGGTAGGGCGAATAGGGCAAGGTGTTTTCGAAGACGATGCCCAGGCGGGTGAGTCCGGCTTGGGTTTCGGTGGCGATCATGGCCGAGCCGTTGTCAAAGAGCAGGCTGCGGGGCAGATCGCGTTTTTGAAACGCCTGGCTCAGGCCGTGGCAGAGCTCGCGCGCCCCTTCGGCCAGGTACCATTGGAGATGACAACAGAGCCGGGAGTGGTCATCGAGGATCCCGAGCAAGATCGGATAGACCCATTGGCCGTCGGGTAGGAGCACGCGCCGGGAGCCGTGATGAAAGTCCAGATGCCACAAGCCGTTGACGTATTCGCTCTCGTAGCTGCGGACCTCCCGGGTTTGGTAGCGGTGCTCGGCGGCCTGGGCGCCCGGGCTGTGCACGGGCCCGCGGCGGGCGCGTTTGCAGAGCCCGTGGCTTTTCATGTAGCGCCAGAGCGTGGCATAGGAGGGCATGGGCCCGGCCTGGGGTTGTTGGGCGACCAGGACGGCCAGGTTGTCGGCATGCAGTTGGTAGCTCCAACTGGGATGCTGCTGATGTTGCTGGGTGAGCAGTTGGATGAGGCGGGGCGTCAGGGAGGGGTGTTGGCCGTGATCGGAGCGGATCTTGCGGCGGAGGGCGTCCACCGGCCCGGCTTGGGCGCCCAGGGCCTGGTAGTACCAACGCTCGAGGGTCGAGAGCCCGAAGTGGACCCCGGCGCCGGTGAGGGGGTGCTGCCACTGCTGGGCGGCCAGTTCCTGGAGCCGGGCCTGGAGTTGGCCACGCGCGGGGGGCGCCGCCAAGAGCGGTCCGATGATGCTGAAACGGAAGTGCGCCCAGCGCTCCGGCGGCCGGGGGGTTGAGGAGGAGGTTTTCATGGAGTGCGACGTGTGGGTTGTTTCGACTGTTTCGGTCCTGCGGCGGAGGTTCTACGCCCGGTCTCCACCGCTGTCGCCGGGCATCCTCTGCGCGAGGGCGAGCGAGCCTCACCCAGCCAGCGCGCTCCAGGCGCTGGGCGTCGTGATCGGCGCCAGGAATCGGAGCAGATCCACCAACCGTGGGCGCTCGTGGACCGCGAAGCTCAAACAGAGGGACAGGGGCATGGTTGGGGGGGCGAGCGGCGGCAGGAACCGGGCGCGAGCGTCGCGCCAGAACGCGCTCTCCACGAAGCGGCCCAGCCACCACTGGCGCCAGCGCTCCAGGGTCCGGCGATCAATCCCCAGCGCTTGGCGCAGCCGCCGCACCCGTTCGGGCTTGAGGCCGTGCCGCATCGCCGAAACCAGGACGACGATCAGGCCCGCATACACCCGGCGTCCCAGGAAGCGCACCGAGGGCGGGGTGTTTCGCCGCCGGCAGCCCTCGCGGCCGCAGCACAAGCTGAAACGCACCTCCCAGAGGGGGCCACCCCGCGGCTTACGCGCGTAGTCGCTGCGGTAGAGCTTGCCCTGACAATGACGGCAGCCCTGATCACGGGCCTCCTGGACCAGATCACCATCGACTTTCTCCAGCAACTGATATAGCCGTTGATCCGCCAGATGGCTCTGGCACCAGTCTTCTCCGATGCTTGTTTTTGACACACGAGAATCGGAGACAAAAGACCCTCGCAGGGCAAGCCTTGCGAGGGTCCCAAGGATCCGGAGGGGGAGTCGTGGAAAGCGAGGGAGTGCGCCCCGTTCCCCTCAGCTACCGCGCAAGAATCCGCCCCCCTTCGCCTCAGTTTTCGCGCCGAGGCTCAAAGTCCAGGAGAAGCTGGATCTCCTCGACAGCTTGTTTCGCTCGGCCGGTCCTCAGGGCCCGTAACTTCACACGGCAGGAACCCGGTCCGCCGCCCAGACGCGCGCAGGCTGCCACCCGCGACCTTCGCGAAATTGCCTTGTCGAAACCGGGCCTCCGGCGTACGCAAACGCCATGACCAAGTCCCTTCGTCCCGCGGCTTCTCGCTCCACCCTCAACCGTCGCCACTTCCTGCGCGCGACCGCCCTGACCGGCGGCGTGCTCCTGGGCGCCCCCGCCTGGCTGCGCGGCCAGAACCTCAACAACAAGCTCAACATCGGGATCATCGGCGCCGGCGGCCGCGGCGGCGGGAATGCCGACGCCGTCAAGAGCGAGAACATCGTGGCCCTCTGCGACGTCGCCGAGGACCGCTTGAACCAGGCCGGCACACGCTTCCCCGGCGCGCGCAAGTACGTGGACTTCCGCAAGCTTCTCGACGAGGCCCGCGACCTGGACGCCGTCGTGGTCAGCACCGCCGAACACACCCACGCCTTCGCCACCCTGCCCGCCCTCCGGATGCGCAAACACGTCTACTGCGAGAAACCCCTGGCCCATTCCATCGAGGAAACCCGCCTCGTCGCCCAGGCCGCCGCCGCGGCGCGCGTCGCCACCCAGATGGGCACGCAAATCCACGCCACGGACAACTACCGTCGCGTCGTTGAACTCGTTCAGTCGGGGGCCATCGGGCCCGTGCGGGAGGCCCACACCTGGGTCGGCCGCGCCTGGGGTTGGCAAACCGCCGAGGAGGCCAAAGCCTACGGCGACATCGTCAGCGTCCGCGAACGCCCCGCCGGCTCCAGCCCCATCCCGCCCGGCCTGCACTGGGACCTCTTCCTCGGCCCCGCCCCCGAACGGCCGTTCCACGAAGTTTACTGGCCCGGCCCCAAATGGTATCGCTGGTGGGACTTCGGCAGCGGCACCATGTCTGACATGGGCAGTCACATCAATGACCTCGCGTTCTGGGCGCTGAAACTCCGCCACCCGCTGCGCATCGAGGCCGAGGGCCCCCCGCCGCACCCCGAGTTGGCGCCGGCCTCCATGCTGGCCCGCTACGAGTACGGTGCCCGCGGCGACATGCCGCCGGTGACCATGACCTGGTACCAGGGCGCGCTCAAGCCCCGCCTCTACACCGAAGGCAAGATCCCCAAGTGGGACCTGGGAATCCTCTTTGTTGGCGATGAAGGCTTGCTGCTCGCCGACTATGGCCGTCACCTCCTCCTGCCCGAGGAGAAGTTCCAGGACTTCAAACGCCCCACCCCGTTCATCCCCTCCTCGCCCGGCCATCACGAGGAGTGGATCGCGGCCTGCAAGACCGGCTCACCCACCGGCTCGGACTTCGACTATGCCGGCGCCCTCACCGAGGCCAATCACCTCGGCAACGCCGCCTACCGGCTCGGCCGCAAGCTCGTCTGGGACCCCACCGCGATGCGCGCCACCAACTGTCCGGAAGCCGACGCCCTCATCCGCAAGACCTACCGGCCCGGCTGGCGGTTGGTCTGAAAGAGGCAATGGGGTCAAACATTGACATTTGACATTTCTCGCCGAACGGCGGCCGGCGTTGGCGGGGGGGCTCGTGGAATGTCAAATGTCAATGTTTGACCCCAGGGCGTCCGCTTACCAGGGTGCGAAGTTCAAGGTTCAAAGCTCAAAGTTCAAGGGAAGCTCCAGTGGCAAGGTCCCAACCCCAGGGCGTCCGCTTACCAGGGTGCGAAGTTCAGGGTTCAAAGCTCAAAGTTCAAGCGCCTCGAGCTACGCCGGTTTTCGGCTGAAGTACCCGCTTCACCGGCCCGGTACCTTCGATGAAGTCGCGGTGTTCCTGGGGGCGAGCTACTTTCGCATGGTGGGACGCGGCCAGAGGTTCGGCCTGTCGGCCCGCGGTCTGGCGCTGAACGCGGGGCTCGAGCACGAGGAGTTCCCGGAGTTTCGGGAGTTCTGGATTGGGAAGCCGGAGCCCGAAACCGACACGGTCACGATCTACGCCTTGCTGGATGGCCCGAGCGTGGCGGGCGCCTATCAGTTCCAGATCCACCCGGGCGGGGCAACGACCGCGGAGGTCAAGGCGGCGCTCTTCTTTCGCCAGGCGGCCGAACAGGTGGGAATCGCGCCGTTGACCAGCATGTTCTGGTTCGGCGAGAACACCTTGAATCGTCCGCCGGACGCGTTCCAGCGTGTTCGAGGTCGCTTCTCTCCGGGGCTTCGGACTGCTGCGGCGGGACCGGGACTTTGCCAGCCATCAGGACCTCGAAGCGACCTACCATCTGCGTCCCAGCGCGTGGGTGGAACCGATCGGCCCGTGGCCGGCGGGGAGCGTTCGGCTGGTGGAGATTCTCACCGCGACCGAGGCCATGGATAACATCGTCGCGGCCTGGTACCCGTCCTCCTTGCCGCAGCCCGGCGAACCTCTGACGTTCGCCTACCGCCTTCGCTGGCAGACGACAGATCCCTCCGCGGACGGCAGGGTGCTCGCAACCCGAGTGGGAAAGGCCCAGGGCCAGGAGAGCGTCTTCGAGGTGACCCGGCCCAGCGTCCGGCTCGGTGCCCCCGCGTCTTCAGGCTCCCACCGCCATCCTCTTCCCGATCTACAACGAGGATGTGCCGCGCGCCTCGACGCTGCTCGCGCCGGTCCTGATGCTCTGCCACACGGCTTTCATCATTGACGTTCTTTGCGGGACGAATGTGGGTTGGGGCAAGCAGAGCCGGGCTGCGCAGGAAGCCCTGGCGTTCGGCACGGCGCTGCGCCTGCATCGGTGGCACACCCTGCTGGGAGTGGCGTGGGGAATCGTTGCCTGGGTTTACAGCCCGGTCTTCCTCGCCTGGCTCAGCCCCTTGTTGTTCGGGATGATTTTCGCGGCGCCCCTCAGTTGGCTGCTGAGTTCTCCCGCCCTGGGCGCCTGGCTGCGCCGGCGCGGGCTGCTCCTGGTTCCGGAGGAGCAGCGCGTGCCGCCGGAGGCGGAGGCGATTGCCTCTTATGCTCCGGCCTTGGAGGCCGAGCTGGCTCAACGGCCGCTTGCGCATGGCGCCCTGGCAGTCTTGGACCCCAAGATCAATGCGTTGCACGTGGCGGCCCTTCGCCAGCCTTCCTCCCCGACACTGGAACCGCCCAGCGCCGCGCCTGCACGGGCGCCAGCGACCTCCCTGGACCGGGCGCGATGCCAGGGCCTCGACGCGCTGGCCCCCCAGGAATTATGGGTGCTGCTCAACGACCCTGGGGCCATGGTCGCGCTCCACCATGCGGTCTGGCGCGAGCCCAACCTGCCGCTGGACGGATGGATTCTCCGGGGGATCAGGCCGCGGTAGCTCTCTACCGCATGGAGTTCTCCGCACCGCACCCGAGTGATCTAACAGGGCTATGTCAGGAGTTCTGGACTCGGAGCCTTTGGAACCTGCTGAATTCGGCCGGGATGTCGAGCGCAGCCGCCTGCGTTGCCGCACTTGAAACGCCCGGGCGAAAGAAATGTGTAAGGTTTGATCCGTCCCGTGCTATATGCGGGCGGAATTGATGAAGTCGTCCGGGCCAAGCCTTGATCCTGCCGCCGAAGACGCCCTGATCCTCAGGGTGCAACACGGCGATCTCAACGCCTTCGAACCGTTGGTGGACCTGCACCTCCCCCATGTCCGGGCGTTCATCGCCTTGCGGACGCCGGCCGCGCATCTCGTCGATGAACTGGCGCATGAGGTCTTCGTCTATGCCTTTCGGCATATCAGCGAGTTCACCGCCGGCACATCGCTGGGCACCTGGCTCCGCGCCATCGCCTGGAACCTCCTGCGGGCCGAGATCCAGCGGTTCAGCCGGGAGCAGTCCAATCTGACGCGCTACGCGCACGCGCGGCGACTCGAGCTTGCGGATCGGGCGGATGCGGTCGCCGGTTCGAAGGAGGCGGAGGTTCTCGAACAATGCATCGAGGAACTGCCCGCCACGATGCGACGGCTATTGGACCTCAAGTACCATGCCGACCATTCCAGCGAGGCGATCGCCCGCAACCTCAACCGCAGCACCGCCTGGGTCTGGACCACCCTCTTCCGTGTCCGCCAGCAGCTCAAGGCCTGCATAGAAGGCAAACGGGGAGGCAAACAGCCATGCTGACCCAGCACCAACTCGCCGCCTATTTCGAAGGTCAAATCGCGGCCAATGAGCTTGTCGAGTTCGAAAGTCGGTTGGCAGACGACCCGGCCGCCCAATGCACCCTCGCCGACCAGCAGAATATCCACCTGGCCCTCGAGGTCTTGCTCGGATCGGCCCAGGCCCATGAGCGCGTCAAGCAATCCATCTTCATGGTCCTGCGCGGCGCCACGACCGAGCAACTCATCGTCCAGGTCATGGCCGAAACGCGTGGCAAGCAAGCGGTCAGCTCACTTCGTCCGGGCCGACCGTTGGGGCAAAGGCTCAAGTCCTGGTTCACCGGCAGCCGCTCCGCGCCGCCGGCCGAGAGTCGCACCGCATCCGAGACTGCCAACCGACCCTCTCCCTGGTTGCGCCCCGCCATGGCTTACGTCTCTGCCGCGGCCGTGCTCGCGATCGGTCTGTTTCTCTCCCAAAGGTCCGTCACGCCGAGCCTGGTTCAGATCGGCGAATTCACGGCTGTGGATGGCGAACCCACGGTCCAGCACCCGCGCGCGCGCGCCGCCGTTGCCGTCCAGCGCTCCACGCCGGTTCATCTCGGCGACCGGATCGAAACCGGCGATGCGGACAAGGTCGAGGTGCGGTTCCACGACGGCACCACCTTGCGCTTGGGATTCAATACGGTGGTGAGACTCCCGGAGAACAGGGGGCAACGTGCAACGCCCAACGCTCAACGTGCAACGCCCAACGCACAGTTCAGTCGTCCCTCGGAGGTGCGGCTGTTTGCCGGTCAAATCTGGACCAAGGTCCAGACGCGCACCAATGCGCCTGAATACGCCATCCGCACCGACCTCGCCACCGCCGTCGCCCGCGGGACAGAGTTTGGCGTGAAGCTCCAGCGCTCCAGCTTGGGCGCGCAAATCCCCAATGAGGCGTCCGAGGGCGGAGGGCGGAGGGCGGAGGGCGGAAATCAGGAATCGGAGAGGTCTGGGGAACGTTTAACGTCCAACGTTCAACGCTCAACGTCCAATCCCGAGCCCTCGACCCTCTTCGCGCTCCTCACGGTCAAGGAAGGTGCGGTGGATTTCTTCAACGCCCACGGCTCGGTTCGCGCAACAGCGATGACGGAATCCACGGCCACGGCCGATTCAGCTCCCACCGAGCCCCGGCGGTGGGAAACCCTGCAGGTCGTCACGCTGGCGGACGGCACGGAGTGGTCGCTGATGAGCCGGCCATTGGACGGACCGGAAGCGGCGGAGAAGTTGGTGGGCGGCGGAGGCTGGGTGGGGGTCGAGTTGCGCGACGTGCCGGAGGACTCAGCCGCCCTGACCACAGCCCCGGCGGGGCCCCGGCCCGCGCAGGTGCGGGTGGGCCAGGTTTGGCCCGGAACACCCGCCGCCCAGGCCGGTTTCCAGGTGGGCGACGTAGTCCTGACCCTGGAGGGCCGCGCCGTGAGCCGGGCCTCGGAGGTGGAACGCGATCTTCTGCTGCGGCCGGGTGGGTCTTTGATGCTCCGTGTGGGGCGTGGCGAACAGGAGGAAACGCTGACCGTGCAATCGTTGCGGCGCACGGGTGAGTTGGCGACGCCGGGCCTGGATTTGGCTTCGGCGCAGTCCCTCGATGCCCTGAGCCGGCGCTGGCTTGAGACGCCTTGGGCCACGCCCGTGACCGCGGACGAGGAACGACGTCGCCAGACGGAGGCGGAGGCGGTCGGCGCCGACGCAGAACTCCGGGCGGCCGCCCTCAATCACCTGGGCGTGCTCCACGAACTCGAAGACGCGCTGGGACCAGCCATCCGGGCTTATGGCCGGGCGGTGGCACTGGCGCCGGACCGCGCCCTCTATCGCTTCAACCTGGCCCTCGCACTGCGCAAGATCGGCAGCTTCGAGCGGGCGCACGAGGAACTCACCCTTGCCGCCCGCCTTGCCCCGGAGGTGGTCGCCATCCGGAAACACCTGGTCGGAATCGAGTCCCTGCTGGGCGATGAGGACCGGGCCTTGGTCACCAGCGAAGCGTTGGTGACCTCGGCGCCCGCGGATCATGGCGCGTGGGAACTCCGGGCGCAGTTGTTGTTCAAGGCAGGCAACCTGGCCGAGGCGGCCGAGGCCGCCCGGCGAGCCATCGCCCTGGACGACGCCTGTCCGGTCGCCTGGTCGTATCTGGCTGAGACGCTTCAGCAAGCGGAACAGTGGGCAGCCGCGGAGGAGACCTGGCTGGCAGCCTTGGAACGGGCACCTTATGAAGCAACGTTCCACCTGAATCTGGGCGCCCTTTACCACGATCAGGACCGCTGGGCCGAGGCAGAGCAACGGTACCGTCGGGCAATCGAACTCCGGCCGAACTTCGCCCTCGCCTGGTCGAATCTCGGGGACCTCCTCAGGCAGGCACCCGCGCCAGCGGAGTCGGGGTCTGCTCGCGCCCCGGGCCAGCGAGACCTGCCGGCCGCCATCGCAGCGTTGGAACAGGCGGCGACGCTGGGTCCGACGAACGTCGAAACCCGCTTCTCCCTCGGCAACCTCCATTATCAACTGCGGCGCTGGGAGTCTTCCGCCGACTGGTATCGCCGGGCGCTCGAACTCGATCCCCACTCGGCCGTCCTCCACAACAACCTGGGCGACGCCCTGCGCCTGCTGGGCCGTCTCGATGAGGCCGAGGTACAGTTCCGTCGGGCCCTGGAACTCGACCCCGGATATGGGAGTCCGCGGGGGAACCTGGCGATCCTGCTCGCGATGAGCGGCCGACACGCGGAAGCCGAGGCCATCTTCCGCGGTCTGGTGGCCCGCGAAGCGGACGCGCCACCCGCCCGAAGGATCCCGATGCTGGTCAACCTTGCCATCGCCTGTTCCAAGCAGGGCAAGCTCGACGAGGCGGAAGGATGGTTCCGAGAGGCGCTGCCGCTTGCGCCCGCCGACCCGCAACTGGCGTCCGCCTTCGCCGAGTTCCTCGCCGAACACCGCCGGCACCTGGACGAAGCCCTCGCGCTCGCCACCCGCGCCGTGGAGGCCAACCCCAACGATCCCGATTTCCTCAGCACCCTCGGCTGGGTCCAAGCCCAGCGCGGCGAACTCGACGCTGCCGAGCAAATCCTCGAGAACGCCTTGACCGCCGCCGGTCCCGGCAACCCGGACCCCGAGATCGCCGACCGCCGCCGGCAGGTCCGGGAGCGAAAGATGTCTGCGAACAAGACCATCGAAAACCAAGACTGAAACTCCATGAACAAGAAAGAGGCATCGTCCAGGACGACCCACTCCCTCACCGCTCGCTCGGCCTTTCTGCTCGCGGCAGCCTTCCTCCTGCCGGCGCAGGCCCAAACCTGGCAGACCGTGAACGCCTTCCAGTATGTCGAAGGCTCCCGCTCCCTTGTCGGCGACATCGGCACGGACGCCTTCGGCCACCTCTACGCCGTCGGCTCCGGAGCGTTGGACCCAAACGACACCCAGCGGGTCGGCGTGGTCAACTTCAGTGACGACGCCGGTGAAACCTGGACCACGCTCTCCGCGCTGGTGGATCCCGACCTGCCGGTCTCGCACCATCGGGCCTTTGCCGCCGATGCCTTCGGCCGCCTGTTCGTGGGCGGCAACGCCCGCAGCGCGGATGGTTCGGTGATCGGCTGGCTGGTCCGTGAAAGCCTGGACGGCGGGGTCAACTGGACCGAGGCCGACGAGCGGTTTCCCTTTCAGGCCGCCTACGGCAGCACCTACGCGGGTTGCGCCGATGTGAAGGTCCATCCGTGGGGGGATGTGTATGCCTCCGGTTCGAGCCGGAACATTGGCTGGGTGGTGCGCAAGCGCGCCCAGGGCCAGAGCGCCTTCACCACGCTCTCGTTCCCCGCCATCGCGCCCAACAACCAGTCTGCCTGGGGTCTTGCTTTTGACCCGGACGGCTCCAGCGGCGGGTATGGCAGCGTGATCGTGGTGGGGGATCCCAACGACCGTTGGACCGTGGCCCGCAGCGGCGATCGCGGGGCCACCTGGAGCATCGTGGACACGTTGTCGGGTCGGGATTGGGGTTGGAGCGCCGCCATGGGCGTGCTGGTGACGCGTCCCAATGCGGCGGGCAAACGGTGCCTGGTGGTCTGCGGGCCGGCCTACAACGCCAAATCGAACACGTACAACTGGGTGGTGCGGTTCAGCGCCGATGGTGGGAAGAGCTGGACCCTTTCGGAGAACTTCCAGTATGCGACCGCGCGGGCGTGGAACATCGGGGGCATCACGGAGGATGCGGCGGGGAATATCTACGTCTCAGGCACCTGGCAGGACACCGCTGGTCGGCAACACCTCATGGTGCGGCGGTCGGGACCGCCGACCACGCAGCGCGGGAAGCAGGGTCGGAACTGGGTCGAAGTCACGAGCCTCAGTTGGAGCACGAGCGACCTGTTCCAGTGGGAAGGCCGGAACACCGGGGCCGGGGACATCACCGCCGATGCCGTGGGCAACGTCTTTGTGCTGGGTCGCGGGTTGGACGCCCAGGGCAAGGACGTCTGGCTGGTGCGGAAACTGGCAGTCCAGTGAGGAGACCCATCCATGACACAGCGCACCTTGCAGCTTGGAGGGGTCGGGAACCGGAGTTGGCACCACCTGCTGATGCTCCTGCTGCTTGGGACGGGAATGTGGCCTGGCCTCAAAGTTCGTTCCACCGGCCTGGAACTTGTGCCGGTCTCGGTATGGCCCGAGGCGCCGGCGCGAATCCGGCAGGCCGGTGTGGCGGTGGTGGGCTCCCATGCGGTCGTCACTGGCATCAGCCCTTCGGGCCTTTATGTCTTCGACATGTCGGTGGAAGGCGTTCCCCCCATCGTCGGCCGGCTGTCCACCCCGGAGCTCAGCCGTGAGATCGTGGCGGCCGGAGACAAGGTGCTCGCGTTGGACACCGAAGGACGGCTGATGGTGTTCGACCTCGCCCGACCGGCCCAACCCCGCCTGCTCGGCGTCTGGATGAGCGGCCTCGAATCGTACGATCTGCGCCTCGCCGTTTCGGGGGCTCACGCTTATGTCGTCGGGACCCGCAAGGCACCCCCCGGGACCTGGCCGCGGGAATGGGAAGTGCGGGCGGTCGATTGGTCGGACCCCACCGAACCGCGCGAGGTGGGTTGTCTGGCTCTCGACTCCGGTTGGGGCGGGGTGAAGGCCGCGGCGGCGGACGGTGATCACCTTTGCCTGGTGGTTGGGGACACCGCGTTGCGGGTGGCGGACGTTCGGAATCCGGCGCAACCGCGCTGGGCGGGGGTTCATCAGTCGTCGTGGGAACGAGGAGACTCCGTGGCGGTTTCGGGGAGCCGGGCGTTTTTTGCCAGTAGCCTTCACGATGTCAGCGTTCCCAGTTACTGGCGGTCGAGGGTCGAAGTGATCGATCTGGCCCACCCGGATGGGCCTGCCCCCCTCGGTTTCTCCCAGGACACGTTTGCCCCCATCGACAGCCTGGCGGTCGCCGGATCGCGGGTGTATGTGGCTCGGGGGGTGATCCGTTATGGGGGTTGGGGAGTGCCGGGCGAAGGTTCGTTCGACATCCTGGACGTGTCAGATCCTGCCGCTCCCGTGTGGGCGGGGAGCATTCCGCTGATCAGCCGGTTGACGGAGTATCCCACCCTGGGCTCGCCCCGGGTGGCAGTGGCCGGCGAACTGGCGGTATTGGGGACGACCATGAGTCTTCTCGGATTCGACGTGTCCGATCCCCAGGGTGTTGCATTGAAATCCGACCTGACCCTCACCGGCAGCAGCGCGGACGTGGTGATCTCGGGGCAGCGGGCGGTGGTGTCCCGCGAGCGGGAAGGGTTGGCCATCCTCGATCTGACCGATCCTGCCCGTCCGAAAACCCTGAGCCATATCGAGCTTCCCGATCCCACCCACCGACTGGCCGTCTCAGGCGACCATGCTTATTCGGGGAACGTCCACGTGCACACCGTGGACATCAGCGATCCGGACCAACCGCAGTTGACCAGTACCTGGACCACTCAACAGGGGGTGGGTTGGGTGGAGGTTTCGGGCCAGGTGCTGTGCGCCCTGGAGTATTACAACGGGGGGTTGCGGGTGTTCAGCCTGGAGAACCCGGCGGCACCACGCCGGATGGGTTTCGGATCGATCCGCTACCGGGAAAACCCCACCGACCTCGCGATGGACGGACAACGGGCACTCGTCACCAGCGGATTCCGCAACCAGAGCACCTCGTTGTGGACGGGAGCCCTCGACATCTTCGACGTCAGCAACCCGGCTTCACCCCGTCGATTGAGATCCTACAATCTCCCGTGGCGTCCCGGGGCGGTGGCGGCGTCCGGAAATCTGGCCTTGGTGTCGGGGTCCGCGCCTGCTCCCGACGGCAAGGAGGTGGGCGTGGTGCAGGTGCTCGATCTCGCCGACCCGGCGCAACCGGTGAAGCTGGCCGACATCGAACTGGACCGTGCCGGAGACTTCGGCGGGGTGTCCTCGATGGTGTTGGTGGACCGAACCGCCTACCTGGGTAGGTTTCTGGACGATGAGCTGATCGCCAACAAGAGCGCGGTGGTGATGCTCGATTTCAGCGATCCGGTCCGTCCCCGGCGCATGGCCGGGTTCGCGGGGGCCGAGGGTTCCCGGGTGCGGGTTTCCGGAGATCACCTCTTCCTCGCGGGAGGCGGCACGGTGACCACCTTGGCCGTGCGGCCGGCTTCGCTGCCATTGTCGGGAACCCACGATCTCGAAGGGACCGCCTTCGGACTCGCCACCCTCGGTTCCACCCTCCTGGTCGCGGCGGGCGAGGCCGGGTTGCTGGTTCTGGATGGCCGGGGCTCCACGCCCGGACCGGTCCTCGGGCGTTTGTCCACCCTGGGCATCGTTCGGGACGCTACCCTCGACGGCACCCGAGCCTATCTGGCGGCGGGGGAGGAAGGGTTGGTGATGGTGGACGTTGCCGATCCTGCCGCGCCCCGGCGTTTGGGTAGCTTCGACACGCCGGGAGACGCCCGCCGTGTTTTGGTGGTGGGGAGCACGGCGTATGTGGCCGACGGTTCGGGTGGTGTTCAGATCATCGACATCAGCCAACCGGATCAACCCAGGCTGCTCGCCACCCATTCCACCAGCGGCCCGGCCGTGGGTCTGGCCCTGGAGGACGACCGTCTGTGGGTGGCGTGCCTGGGAGATGGCCTGGTGGGGTTGGAGGTCCGCAACCCTGCCCAACCCCGTAGGATCGCCGGCTACAACCGGGGCGGTAGGATCGGGGCGGTGGCATTGCACCGGGGCCGCGTGGTGGTGGCGGATGGACAGGAAGGCCTGGCGATGTTGGAGTTCGACGAAACCACCGGGCTGCGTCGGGTCGGGGTGATCGAAGGGGGCGGGCCGGCGCGGGACATCGTGATGCACGGCGATCGCGCCTACGTGGCCGACGCCCGGTTCGGGATGAAACTGTATGACCTTTCCGACCCGACCCAGCCGCGGATGCTGGGCGGCAACAGCACCTTGGACGCGCAGCGCTCGGTGGTGGCAGGGAACCGGTTGGTTGTGGCCGGAGCGAGGGATGGCTTGAGCGTCTTCCCCCTTGCGTCGTCCGAATCGCCCCTCGCACTGGAGGTCCTGCCGGGTTCGAGTCCGGGCAGCCTCAGCCTGCGGCTGAACGGGCCGGCGGGCACAACGGCGATCGTCCAGCGCAGTTCGAACCTGGCCACTTGGACCGACGGGCCGGGAGTGACGTTGGGAGCGACGCCCGTGACCCTCTCGATCCCGGTCACCGAGGACGGGGAGTTCTTCCGACTGAAGAAGCCGTGAGCGGCGCGGATTCCAACCCAGCACTGGCTGTAGCGGGGATCCGCGGACTCAACCCGCCCCCCGTCCGGTGCGTCCACCGGCGTCGCCACCGGCTTCTATGCACGGTTGGGCGGCGGCCAACGATGGGCTTCACCCTCATCGAACTCCTGGTTGTCATGGCGATCATCGGCATCCTCGCCGGCCTGCTCCTGCCTGCATTCGCCCGGGGCAAGGCCGCCGCACGGACCACCGAGTGTCGGAACAACCTGCGGACGATGGGCCTGGCCCTGAGGATGTACCTGGACGAGCACCATCACTTCCCCTCGACGATGGGCGCTGGGGTCCTGGGCTACGGTGACAAGTACGGTTGGTTGATGATGAACGATTGGACGGAGAAACTGGTGCCGCACGTCGGGGTGTTGAGCGACCATTTCGTGAGCCGGGAAGCGACCATGCGAACGCTGCGCTGCCCACAGCGCGTCTCGAACCAGGATGGTCGGCGGGGCGAGGGCCAGTACGCCTACAACGCCGCCGGCACCGGCCCGATGCACGACCCGTTGAACCTCGGTCTCGGAGGCTCGGCGGAGGGAGGCTACGGCGATTCTCGGACCTACCGCCCGACGGCGGAGTCCCGGGTGCGGGCGCCCTCGGACATGATCGCGGTCGGAGACATCCAGCCGGGCCAGACACTGGGGAGGATGTTCGGCACCAACAGCCGATTCGTTCCCGCCGGGACCAATCGGTGGGGTTGGCCGGGGAACAGCCATGCGAACCGCGCCAACCTGCTGTTCGTGGACGGGCATGTGGAAACGGGCCGGACGGAGGCCTGGGTGGCGGCGACCGACGCGGCACGCCGTCGCTGGAACGCCGACCACGAACCGCACCCGGAAACTTGGCCGCGGAGTCCCACCAGCGATTCCAGCAGGTCCGGGAACTGACGATGTCCGTGATCAGCAGGGCCGAAACCCAGACTGAAGCTCCATGAACACCAAACAGGGATGGTCCAATGCAACCCAAGCTCATGACTGCCTGCTTGACGGCTCAATGTCCACCTGCTCTCCACCGACGATAAACGCATTGGCCTGTTCCCAGCCCGTGGCTTCCCCGCCAGGGAGGACGGAAAGTCCCTTCCCGCCGGACCTCCCGGTCAGGCTGTCGAACGCCACCACTCCCGGCGACACCACCTTGGCCACGAGGCTCGAGGGACGCCTGGGATGGGGCGCCTGCTGGGTGGCGATGTTGCTCGGCTGCCTCCTCGCCTTTCCGGCCGTGGCAGAGGATCTCGACCTCATGCCGCTGGGCCACTGGCCGCAAGATGCGTTTGGCAACAACGACATGGACCTGGCCCTTGCTGGCGGCAAGTTGATCGCGAACGGTACCCAACGTCCCACCCCTTCCCTGATGGTGGTCGAACCGGCTGGAGACCCTCCTTTCGAGGTGCTGGGCTCCCTGCCGTTCAGGGACATTGGCCACATCACGGCGGCCGGCCGATACGCCCTGGTCCTGGACGACGACCGGTTGTCCGTCGTGGACCTCGCGGATGCGTCGAACCCGACCTTCAAGGGCATGCTTTGGACAGGTGCGAAGGGTCGTTTTGGTCATGCTCGCAGGAGTCCCCTGGCGGTGTCAGGAACCCATGCCTACCTGATGGTGGATACCTTCTCTGCCGACCAACCCGAGGCTCCGCCGGCCCGGATCACAGTGGTGGATTTCAGCGATCCGACGCAGCCCCGGGTCGTGGGCGAAGCGTCGCTGACCGCGCGGCCGGGAACCCACAGATTCTACTCTTTCGGCATAGTTGCAGACGACGGCTTGCTGTGTGTGGCCAGTCTCAGCGCCGCCGAGGATTGGTCCGGCAAGTTCGCGTTGGACGTTTTCGATATAGCGAATCCCGCGGCCCCGCGGTGGGTCGGCCAATATGAGACTGCCAATGGGGCTGATTATGCCAACAACCCGCTGGCGTTGGTGGGACGGCGCGCCTACTGGGCGCTTCACACACCAGCGGTAGGGGTCTTGAGGTACACGCTGGAAGTGGTGGACCTGTCTGAACCGGCGTCACCCAAACTCATGGGCACTTTTCGCGGCTCCGGGGACGCGACCAGTCTGGGGGTGAAGGCACCCCATGTGTATGTGGCGAAGGACGGCGATCCAGGCCGTGGGGGCGGGGTGGACATTGTGGACGCAAGCGATCCGACAGCTAGCCGGCGTGTCGGGGGCTTTTCCGCTGCCACCCTTTATTCCCAAATCGCCATCGAGGACGCACTGGCGGTGGTGACCTCCCGAAGCGGCGTCGTAAGCTACGACCTTTCCGATCCCGTCGTGATGCGCCGATTGGCGTCACGTAGTTTCGATTTTCAGACCCAAGACGTGACCGTGGCCGGAGACCGAGCGTTCCTTACGAGCGGGGACTCGTTGAAAATCATGGACGTGAGCCGACCTGAGGCTCCGCGGTTGCTGGGAAGTTACCGGACGGCCAACGAAAGGGCCATCATCCAGACGGCGGTCACCGGCAATTACGCCTACGTCGCCACGTCTGGGCTGGGCCTGCACACCCTGGACGTGAGCGATCCGGCCGCCCCCCGCCGTATCAGCACGTTTCGCAGCACGTCAGAATTCGGGGCCGTGGCCGTGGAGGGTCCGTTGCTTGCGGTGGCGGGTACAGAGGGGCTATTCCTCCTCGATCTCGCCGATCCGTCGAGGCCATTGTCTCGGGGCCGGGCGAGCGTGCGTTACCCAGATCCCTTCTCCATGTCGGTGGCCATTTCCGGCCACCACGTGCTCGTGGTCAGCAGCGATCGCTGGGAATCCAAGACCGGCGTGCTCGAGATCTTCGATGCGAGCAATCCGGCCGACCCGCAGCACATTGCCTCCTATGAGGTGCCGGCGATTGCCAGTGCCGTCGCTGCGTCCGGGCCAATCGCCGTGGTGACAAGCAGGCTGCCTAGTTCCATCGGTTTCGCCGACATCCTCGCCGAAACCCTCGACACCGGTTTCGCCGACATCCTGGACATCGGCGATCCGGCCCATCCCGTTCTCCTCGTGCAACACCCGATGGATCTCAGGTTCCAGTCACGCCCGACCGTCCAATTGCCAGGGAACCGAGCCGTCCTCAGCGGACCGCAGGTGCTCGATTTCAGCGACCCGAGACAACTACGAAAGAACTTAGGTTTGGTCCAGGCGGCCGACTACGTGACCATCGACGGAGACATCCTGTGGGCCAGCACCGTTTCCAAAGGTCTGCAAAGCTACCGAATCTCGACCGCCACTCTCCCACGTTCCCGCACCCTCGCCGTCGAGCAACCGGTTCTGGGCGTGGCGCCACAAGGCGACCTGGCTTGGCTGGCGTTGGGCGAGGCAGGCCTTGAAGTGGTGGATCGCCGTCAACCGGACGCCTCCGCTCGCCTCGGTCACCTGCCCCTGGACGGCAAGGCCTGGGGTGTGGTCAGCGCGGGAACCCATGCTCTGGTCGCCGCCGGCGAGGCCGGATTGGTGATCGTGGACACCACCGGCCCGTCGAACCCGCAACCCCTCGGCGTGCTCGACGCCCTAGCGGCGAAACCGCGCCGTCGCGGTGTCCGGAACCACGGCCTGGCTGGGCCGATGCCTCCGGCGGGGTGCGAGTGGTGGATGTGTCCCATCCGGCGTCGCCCGCAGAACTGGCCGGTTCATGCACCCGGGTCCAGCTTTGGCGTTGGTGTGGCACGGTTCATGCGTGGTGGCCTGCCGCGCGCGGACCGGGCTGAGTGCTCCACCTTGCCGGATCCGACTGCCCAACCGCAACTCGTGGGCGGTTTCTGGTCTGGGCGCGGCGAGCAGCCGTGGCGGCTAATCAGGCCACCACGCCTACCTCGCCGACGGGGTGGAGGGGTTCTGGTGCTGGACGTGGGCGATCCGGCCCTGACCGCGGCGGGTGGGGATGGCGCCCGGCCCCATCAGGCGCGGTCGATCACGGTGTCAGGCCGTTTCGCCTACGTGGCCGATGCAGTCCGTGGCATCCGGGTCTTTGACGTTGGCGAGCCGACTCGTCCGCGCGAGTCGGAGGCACCGCCGCGGGTGAACGCCCATCAACTGGCGGTGACGGGCGACCGGTTGCTGGCGGCGGGGGCATGGGCGTCCCTGGCGAAGTTCGAGTTCTTCGTGGCGCCGGTGGCGTTGGGGATCGTCCACTGGGCATTCACGGTGACGCTGACGTGGCCAGCCAGCGCCCTCCAGCGGCCAGAGCTCGAATCCAGCCCCGCCGTGATCCCAGTGGCTCATTGGGTGCCGGAATCTCGCGGCACCGCAAACCGCGGGCGACCTCAGGGTGATCACGCTGGGGGCGAGCGCCAGTCCAAGGTTCTTCCGGTTGAGGAAGCGAGACGAAACAACGTCTCATGGGCCTGTCAGCCTTGGCCGGGCGGCGGGACGTCCCGGGCCCTGGAGCGAAGAATATTATCACGAGACACCCAAAGGGATGCCGCATGGCCGCAACCCACCTCATCTCCTAGCATTCGCAACCTTTCCGCGGGCTCGGCCTTCCTCTTGGCCGTGGCCTTGGTGCTTCCGGCCCAAGGCCAGAACTGGCAAACCGTGGACGACTGGCCCAGCCCGGAAGAATCGCTGGGGAATCCCGCCCTCTCGGCCAGCAGCGCCGACATCGCTGCGGACGCGTGGGGAAAACTCTTCGCGGTGGGCTCGGGCACCTGGGTCACCGGGGATCCGCTCCCCGACGGCTTCGGTCTCGTCCGTGCCAGCGCCGCAGCGTCCGCCGGTCAGCCGGGTACCTGGTTATCTCCCGACCCCTATGCCGGGCCGAACGAGGAGGACTGGCGATCAGCCCACTATCGGGGCGTGACCCGGGATCCCGCTTCGGGCCGCATCCTGGTCGTTGGCGAGCTGCGTCCCCGCACCTCCTACGATCCCGCCTGGCTGGTGCGCGAATCGGCCGATGGCGGTGCGACCTGGGTGACGACCGATCTCCAACCCAACCTGGACGGCAGCACCTGGAGTTCGTGCGCCGACATCCAGGTCGATCCGAGGGATGGCACGGTGTATGCCGTGGGACGAACGCTTTCTTCCGTCAACAATGGCTGGGGACAATCCACCTGGATCGTGCGTCGGCGGAAGCCTACGGAGTCGGCGTTCACCACGGTGGATCGCATCGTGCAGACCACCGCCGCCGAGGCGTGGCAGGTGGCGTTTCATCCCGACCTCGGAGTCGTGGTGGTGGGGGCAACGGAAGCGGGTCGGACCTCGAGCCCGGGTTGGACCGTGCGCACCAGTCTCCATGGGGAACCGGGCACCTGGGTGACCCGGGAACGCTTCGTGGACAGCAAGGAATGGCTGCGCAGCGTGGCCCAGGCGGCGATGGTGACACCAGGCGGTACCCTCTACGTGGCGGGTTCCGCCTACAACGCCAAGACGGGCAAGAACCATTGGATGGTGCGAACCAGTACGGACGGTGGAATCACCTGGGCCATTTCCGACAACGTGGTTCCTGCTGGGTCTGACGCCATGGTGACCGGCCTTGCGCTACTGGGTCTGGACCGCCCGGTTGCTTGCGGATACGCCCGCGATGCCTCCGGCGCCCTGCGGTGGTGGGTGCGGTGCGGAACACCCGGCACCACTTGGGTGGGGACTGGCAAGAACCGCAAGCTGGTCAACACGGTCCTCTGGGAATCGAGCGAAGGCTGGCTTCCCGCCGGCTGGCAGGAAACCCGGGCCAACGGCATCGCCGTGGATCCGTCCGGCAACGTGTTCGTGTCTGGCCGCGCCCGGGACAACGAGGGCTTGAATCACTGGATCGTTCGCAAGCTGACCCCTTGAACCGTCAAGAACTGCCGCCTGACCGCCATGAAACCCGTTGTCTTTTCCTGGACCTGGCCCGGCCTGCAAGGGCCGGCGGGTTGTCTCCCAACGCCGGATGCCGGAGCCGTGACGCCGCGCTTGAAGTCTACTGTCGACAGACCTTGCTTCTGCCGGTTCTGGGGGTGTTTGCCATGGGGTGCCCATAAGCTGGTGGTGCTGCTCGCCTGCCTGATCGGCCTTCCCGCCGCCGCCGAAGACCTGGACCTTAAGCCGTTGGGCGGTTGGCCGGAGGATGCGTTTGGCGGCTACCTCTTTGGCACCTACATGGCCCTGGCTGGCGGCAAGGTGATCGCCAACGGCACCCACCGTCCACCGCTTCCCGAGGGCGATCGAACCGGCTGGGGACCGTCCGCCGAGGGGAGGTCACGCCACCATTCCGTAGAAATTGGGCGCCTGGCGGTGGCGGGTCGCTACGCCTTGGTCATGGAGGGCGATCCCAACATGGAGGAGGACCGGTTGTTCGTGGTGGACCTCGTTGAACCGTCGCAACCGAAGGTGGCGGGGATGTTGTTGATGGAGCGCGGCGTGTTGGCCGTGTCGGGGACCCGTGCCTACGTGGTTCACGGGACGTTCCCTGGCGATCAACCCGACGCTCCGCCTGCCCGGATCACGGTGGTGGACTTCAGCGACCCGACGCAGCCCAAGGTTGTTGGTGAAGGGTTCCTGCCCGCACAGCCGGACACCCACCGCTTCTCGCTGTTCGGAGCGGCGGCGGACGACGGGTTGCTTTGCATCGCCAGCCTCAGTGCGGATGAGGATTGGGCCGGCAAATTCGCCTTGGATGTCTTCGATATCGCCAATGCTGCGTCCCCGCGATGGGTCGGCCGTCACAAAATGGTGGCGCCGGCTGAGGTGGTCTCCGCAATCGCCGTTGCGGGTCGGCGCGCGTACTGGGCGTCGTGGTGGATTCCCAACGTGGGCCGACGTTCGAACCTCGAGGTGATCGATCTGACCGATCCAGTGTCACCCAGGCTGTTGGGGACCTATTCCACCAGAGGGGAAGCGACCAGCATGGCCGTAAACGGACCCCACCTGTACCTGGCCAAGGAGGTGTTCTCCGCAGACCTCAACCGGATCGCCGTGGACATCGTGGACACAAGCGATCCGGCTGCGCCCCGTCGGGTGGGTGGCTTCACCAGTTCCACCTTTGATGCGGGTCCCAGCCTTGCAGTGGAGGGCACGCTGGCGGTGGTGAACTCCCGAAGCGGCGTGACCAGCTACGACATCTCCAACCCAGCCGTGATGACTCCGGTGGCGGTCCGTCGAAGGGACTACGTCGCTTACGACATGGCCGTCTCCGGATCCCGGGCGTTTCTCGGGGGTGAAGAAGAGGTCAAGATCCTGGACATCAGCCAACCCCAAGCGCCCCGGTTGTTGGGAACCTTCCGTCCCGGGAATGTCGTCTGGCAGGTGGCGGCAGCGGGCGACTACGCCTACCTCGCCGCCTCTTATGGCGGTGTTCAGACCCTGGATGTCAGCAATCCGGTCGCCCCTCGCCGCACCAGCACCTTCCGCAGCGGTTCGTACTTCTACACTGTGGCGGTGGAAGGCCGGTTGCTCGCCACGGCAGGAAACGAGGGTTTGTTCCTCCTCGACGTCACCGATCCGTCCAGGCCCGTCTCCCGGGGCCGGGCAGGCATCCGGTATCCGAATTCGGGGACCAAGTCGGTGGCCATGTCCGGCCACCATGTGTTCGTCGTCAGCAATGACCGTTGGGGATCCAAGACCGGCGTGCTCGAGATCTTCGATGCCAGCAATCCAGCCGATCCGCAGCCCGTGGCCTCCTACGAGGTGCCAGCGGTGGCCCGCGACGTCGCCGTGTCCGGACAACTGGCGGTGGTGACGAGCTTCGTGGAGCGGTGGCCCGCAGAGAACGCCCTCCACGCGGACATCCTGGATGTCAGCGATCCGGCCAATCCTTCGCTGCTTGCGCAGCACACGGAACTGCGGGGGGGTGATTCCGAGTTCATGGCCACCGTCACCCTGACGGGGAACCGCGCGATTCTCGGCGGGCGGCAGGTCCTCGATTTAAGCGATCCGAGGAAACCCGAGGTGCTTGTGGACCTGGGCCCCACCGTGTTTGGGACCGAGTACGGGACCCTTGCTGGTGACGTCTTGTGGGCCGGCAGTTACTTGAGGGGACTGCAAAGCTACCGGGTCTCGACCGCCACCCTCCCGCGCGCCCGCACCCTCGCCGTCGAGCAACCGGTCCTGGGCGTGGCGCCACAAGGCGACCTGGCCTGGCTGGCGTTGGGCGAGGCAGGCCTCCAGGCGGTGGATCGCCGTTCACCCGACGCCTCCGCTCGCCTCGGCCATCTGCCCCTCGACGGCAAGGCATGGGGTGTGGTCAGCGCGGGAACCCTGGCTCTGGTCGCCGCCGGCGAGGTCGGATTGGTGATCGTGGACACCACCGATCCGGCGAACCCGCAACCCCTCGGCGTGCTCGACACCCCGGGCGAAGCCCGCGCCGTCGCGGTGTCCGGAACCACGGCCTGCGTGGCCGATGCCTCCGGCGGGGTGCGAGTGGTGGATGTGTCCCATCCGGCGTCGCCCCGCGAACTGGCCGGGTTCGCCACCCCGGGTCCAGCTTTGGCGTTGGTGTGGCACGGTTCTCATGCGTGGGTGGCCTGCCGCGAGGCCGGGCTTCAAGTGCTCCACCTTGCCGATCCTGCCCAACCGCAACTCGTGGGCGGTTTCCTGGTCCGGGGCGCGGCGGAAGCCGTGGCGTTGTCGGGCCACCACGCCTACCTCGCCGACGGGGTGGAGGGGTTCCTGGTGCTGGACGTGAGCGATCCGGCCCGGCCGCGGCGGGTGGGGTTGGCGCCCGGCCCCTATCAGGCGCGGTCGATCACGGTGTCGGGCCGTTTCGCCTACGTGGCCGATGCAGTCCGTGGCATCCGGGTCTTTGACGTTGGCGAGCCGACTCGTCCGCGCGAAGTCGGAGGCACCGCCGCGGTGAACGCGCATCAACTGGCGGTGACGGGCGACCGGTTGCTGGCGGCGGGGGGCATGGGCGGCCTGGCGGAGTTCGAGTTCTTCGTGGCGCCGGTGGCGTTGGGGATCGTCCACTCGGGCAGCACGGTGACGCTCACGTGGCCAGCCAGCGCCCTCGGCTTCCAGCTCGAATCCAGCCCCGCCCTGGCTCCGATGGCCGACTGGCAGCCCGAAGCCACCGCGTCCGCGATCGTCGGCGAACAGAAGGTGGTCACCCTTGAGATCGGCGCTGGCCCGCGGTTCTTCCGGTTGAAGAAGCCATGAGACCATTGCGAATTGGTGTCGTTAGTGGGCGCGGAGTGCCTGGCCTTGGTGCGGCGGGCCTCAATTCCTTGGGTGGTGGAGTTCCTCGCGCTGCGAGGAACTTGCCCGCTTTCAGCGGGCAGAACCAACATGGCGATGAGGTCAGCTCCGTCACCAGCTACGCCGCGCTGCGGGCCGCGACTCCTCGCCGCGCGAGGAGGTCCACCAGTTCCACCATATCTGCCGGACTCCTGGACCCCGCCTGGCTTCCATGCGGCGCTGACGCGGTCCAGGTTCACTTCAAGTGGTGTTTCGGGATTGCCGGGTGCTCCGCGTCGCCAGGGCTTTCCTCATTCCTCGGCTTACGACAGTTCTTCCACCGGCACGGCACGGCAGCCATCGTCGAGGGGAAAGCCGTTCCGCGCCCGGCACACGACGGCGGCGCTCCGGACCTTCGCGCGACCCAGCGCCTCGCGCGCGAACCGGAGATTCACCAGGTCGGCCGCGTCGGGAAGTTCAGTTCATTTGGCCTCGATCCATTCGAGAATGGCGGCCCGGCCGGCCAGCGACTCGCTGACACCCCGCATCAGCGTGACCTTCTGCGAGCCGGTGAGAAGAAACTGACCGGCGCGGTCCCGCTGGGCGTCCACCACCGATTTCAGGTGTCGGAACAGGGCGGGGGCATATTGCACCTCGTCCAGGATCACCGGAGGCGGGTGCCGCTGGAGGAACACGGCCGGCTCCTTCTCGGCCTGCTCGGCCTCGCTGGGCAGATCCAGGGACACAAAGTCGTGGTCCGGGAACAGCCGGCGGAGCGTCGAGGTCTTGCCGGTCTGGCGCGCGCCGGTGAGCACGACGACGGGGCGGGTGGCCGCCAGTTGGCGGAGGCTGGGTTCGAGGGTGGGCGGAATCCACATGTGCGTAAAATGCGACTGGATCGCATATTTTGCGATACGTCGGGACAGCTTCTGGTCTTGGGATTGCCGGCGACCGGAACGTCGTCACCCTCGAGATCGGTCCCGGGCCATGGTTTTTCCGTTTGGAGAAGCCGTCGAGATGCCGGATGAACTCGCGCCGCTTCACGCGAGTTCGAGCACCCGGACATCGCCGGTCACGCGGCGCCGGGCGTCTTCGCGGCGATCTTCCATGAGGAGCAGCACGGCGTCCTTGAGGCTCTGCAGGCACTCCTCGGGGGTGGGTCCCTGGCCATTGGCCTCGGGCACTTCCTGGCAAAAACCGACGAACCACTCGCCATCACGGTGGATTTCGGCGGTCAGCTTCAGATCCATGCGAGAACCGTAGGCGACCCACCCTTCCGTGTCGAGATTCCACCATCCACGACTGCAGCTCCAGGGGGATCAGAGCAGTCCCTCGGTGCTGAAGCGCCGGGACCTATTCCCCCACCACGGACGGGCATGTGCCTTCACCCTGATCGAGCTGCTGGTCGTGATCGCCATCCTCGCGATCCTTGGCAGCCTGCTGCTGCCGGCGCTGTCACCGGGCAAGGGGGCAGCCCTGGCGACCGATTGCCGCAACAACCTGCGCACCATGGGGCTGGCCCAGCAGATGTACCTGGGCGACTTCCACGCCTACCCGCCGACGACCGGCGCCGGGATCATGGGTTACGGCGAGAAGTACGGCTGGCTGATGATGAACGACTGGAAGCTCAAGCTCATCCCCTTCATCGGCGTGAACGACGACCGGTTCACCGATCGCCAGGACACCATGCGGGTGTTGCGTTGCGCGCAGAAGGTGTCCAACGAGGACGGCAAACGGGGTGAGGGCCAATACGCGATGAACGCCTCCGGCACCGCGCCGTTTCAGTCCAGTTATGACCTCGGCATCGGCGGTTCCGGCGAGGGTTGGGTGCGCCGGCCCACCCGGGAGTCAACCGTCCGCACCCCGGCGGATCTCATCGCGGTGGGCGACATCATCCCCGGCCCCACCATGGGCCCGATGTTCATCACCTCGGGCCGATTCGACCCCTGTTCGACCGATCCCACCCTCTGGCCTGGGACGAGCCATGGCGGCGGCGCGAACATGCTTTTCGCCGACGGCCATGTGGAATCCGCCCGGCAGACGATCTGGCTGTCCGTGGCGAAGCGCCATCGTTGGAACAACGACGGCCAGCCCCATCCGGAAACGTGGGGACGGGACTGAAAAGATCCCTCACGGACCCTCTCAAATTCCGTGAAAGTTTCCTGCGCGACGTGCGATAAGGGGTTTGGTGAACGCCGCCCCCCGGGATCAGGCCATGGACGAGTTCATCCCCACGCGGAACAGCTTGTTGAGCCGCATGCGGGATTGGGACGACTACGAAAGCTGGCGGGAGTTTTTCGACACCTATTGGCGGTTCCTCTACGGCATCGCCCTGCGATGCGGGCTGTCCAATGAGGATGCCCGGGACGTGGTCCAGGAAACCGTCCTCGCGGCCGCCAAGGGACTTCGGGAGGGCAGGTTCCACCGCGCCGGGCGCGGTTCCTTCAAGAACTGGCTCGAGCTCATCGTGCGACGCCGGGTGAATGATCACCTTCGCCGCGCCCGGGTCCGTCCGCCCTCCCAGGCCGACCACTTCGCCGACGACGGCCGGACTCCGGTCCTGGAGCGGATTCCCGATCCAGCAGGGAACATCATCCGGGAGGTCTGGCAGGAGGAATGGGCACGCAACGTGGCCGAGGTGGCCATGGAACGGGTCAAAGCCCGGGTGAGTGCCAAACAATTCCAGGTGTTTGACCTCTACGTGGTCAAGGGTTGGCCGGTCCGGGAGGTGGTGCGGGCGTTGCGGGTCAACATCGCCCAGGTGTACCTCGCCAAGCACCGGATCACCGCCCTGCTGCGCCAGGAAACCCAGCGCATCCGGCACCGCATGGAAACGGACGGAGGCCTCGGATGACCCAGGGATTTGCCGCCATCCTCCGCGAAACGACGGACGTCCTCCGCGCGCTCGGCGCGCGCATCGTGGCGGGACGGAGGTTCCACAGCCGACCGCGTTACCGGGTCACCGGGAACCGGAACCCGTTCCGGGTACGACGCGCCCTCCTCCACAGCGCGGTGCTCAAACTGAAGAACCCCGTCCCTTCCCTCGACGACCATGCCTGAGCCTCATCCCCTGGAGCGCGACCGCCTGCTGAACGAGATCAGCAGCACCATCTCCCCCGCGCCGGCCGGGGCCCTCGACGTGCCGCCCGTCCCCCCGGTCATCCCCGATCACCAACTGATCCGTTGCATCGGCCGGGGCAGCTACGGCGAGGTCTGGCTCGCCCGCAGCGTCATGGGCTCCTGGCGCGCAGTGAAGCTCGTGTTCCGGCGGTCCTTCGACCACGACCGCCCGTTCGAACGCGAGCTGGACGGCATCCGCCGGTTCGAACCGGTGTCGCGCACGCACCCCAGCCAGCTCCACATCCTGCACGTCGGTCGCCATGCCGCCGCCGGTTGTTTCTACTACGTGATGGAACTGGCGGATGCCGCCGAGGTCCGGAACCCGGGCGTCGCGGACGCCGATTCCCGCCCGTTGCAGGCTGGGCCCACGGACCCACGCGGTTACCAGCCGAGGACGCTGCGGCACGACCTGCTCCATCGGGGTCGGCTGCCCTTCGATGAATGTCTGCGGATCGGACTCGCCCTCGCCACCGCCCTCGATCACCTGCACCGGCACGGCCTGGTCCATCGCGACGTCAAACCCTCCAACATCATCTTCGTCGATGGGATCCCGAAACTCGCCGACATCGGGCTGGTGGCCCGGGCGGAGGCCACCCTCTCGATGGTGGGCACGGAGGGCTACGTGCCGCCCGAAGGCCCCGGCACACCTCAGGCCGACCTCTTCAGCCTCGGCAAGGTGCTCTACGAAATGGCCACTGGCCGCGACCGGCAGCAATACCCCGAACTCGCCACCCACCTCGTCGAGCAAGGACCCACCGAGATGGCCCGGATGACCGAACTCAACGAGATCATCCTCCGCGCCTGCCAGCCCGATCCCCGACAGCGTTACCAGACCGCCGCCGAACTGCATGCCGACCTCGCCCTGCTCCAAAGCGGCAGGTCGGTCACCCACATGCGCGCCATGGAACGTCGCCTGCGCCGGGTGGCCCGCGCCGGCGCCCTCATCACCATCGTCGCCGCCCTCGCCGGCCTCGCGTTCCTCGTCGAACAACGCCGGACTGAAGAGGCTCGCGAACTGGCCCGGCAGAACCGGATGCTGGCCGAAACACAATCCCGGCTCGCGGCGGAGAAAACCCTGTTGGCCGAGGAACAAACCCGCCTGGCCCGGGACCTCGCCCGGCTTGGCGAGGAGAACCGGCAACGGATCGTCCGGCTCGACATCGCCAACGGGGTGCGATTGCTCGACGAGGGGGATGCCCCCGGCGCGCTCCTCTGGTTCGCCGACGCCCTCCCGCTGCTCGCCGATCGTCCCGTCGAAGCGTCCATCCACCGCATCCGCATCCAACAGACCCTCGATCTGATCCCGCGCGTGCTCCAGGTGTTCCCTCACGACAGCTCGGTGACCGCCGGCGCGTTCAGCCCGGACGCCGCGCAGGTCGCCACCGGGACCTCGGACCGAGAACTCCGCCTTTGGGCGGCCTCGGACGGAGCTCGGGTCTGGGGCCCGTTGGCGATGGGCGCCGAGGTCCGGTTCCTCCGGTTCACCCGGGACGGCGCACGGCTCCTGGCCAGCTCTTCCTGGGAACAGGGACTCTTCCACGGGGGCCTTCCTGAACCCAATGGCTTTGCCGTCCTGGACGCCGCCTCCGGACGCACGCTGCTCTCCCCCGATGTCATCGCGCCGGGCGCGGGCAAGGATCTGATCTGCGCCCACTTCAGTCCCGACGACCGATGGCTGGCCACTTCGGATAGGAGCCATGTCATCCGGGTGTTCGATCTTCGCGACCACCGCCAGGTCGTCGAGATCCGCGGACACACGGATGAAGTGCGGTTCCTGTCGTTCACCGCAGACGGCAGCCTGCTGGCCTCCGCCAGCCTGGACCGCACCGCGCGGATCTGGCACCTGCCGTCTGGTGAGCCTGCCGGTCCGCCGCTGGAACACCGCTGGCCGGTGGTGCGCGCGTTGCTGGCCGATGATGGACAACACCTGGTGACGGCCACGTTTCCTCACCCGGGCACCACCGAACTGGGCGGGGACGGACAGAGCGAGGTGCAGGTTTGGGAAGTACCAGCCAGCAAGCGCCTGGGTGAACCGATTCCGACAGGGGGTTGGCTGGCGCTGGGCGTGGCTCCCGGATCGGACGGTCGTTTCCTGGTGGATGGACTCAGAACCGGTGACGCCAGGGGCCTTCACGCCTACGCCATCCGGCAGCCGGCCGAGCCGCTTCTCAACCCGGATTTCCAGGGTCTGCATGGATGGGATTTCAGCCCCGACGGCCAATGGATGGCCCTGGCCAACGGCGATTATGTCGCCCGGGTTTTCGAAGCTCACAGCGGACGTCCCGTCACGGACCCTCTGCGCCACAGCCATTGGGGGGTGAACGCGGTTCGGTTCAGCCCCGACGGCCACCGCTTGCTCACCGCCAGCAGCGACGGCACGGCCCGGATTTGGGATGGCCGCCCGCCCGCGCCGCCCGGCCAACGCCTCACCTTGCCTGTCCCCTTCGACCGGACCTCCACGGCGAACCTGAGCCGACTCATGGGGCAAGCCACCCCTGGCACCCCCGTCAGCCTCGCGGATGGCTCCGTGCAAATCTTCGACCCTGATCTCCGTCTACTGGCCGAATTCTCCCCCGATGACCTCACCGCCGAACTCCTTCCTCTGGCCAGTGCTCGGCAGGCCAATCGATGGGCCGTCGGAGGCTATGAGCCTGGAGCGCTCCTGCCCACCGGCATGCTTCTTGTGGAGGTGCAGGGTGACTCGACGCGACGCATCCCCCTCGAACATCCGGGACCGATCTCTGAAGTGACCTTCACCCACGACGACCGGCACCTGCTGACCTGCGGGGCGGACCGACGCGTGCGCTTCTGGCGCACCTCGGACGCGAGGTTGGAGCGTACCGTCGAAGTGCCGCCCGCCCGCACGGGCCAAGTGGGCACGTTGAGTCCCGATGGCCGGACCGCCCTCTGGTGGGAGACGTCCGCCCAGGACAGTCCTGTGGTGCGCCGACATCTCAGGTTCCTTGACCTCGATTCGGGCGCCGTGATCGGCGATCCGGTGTCCTTGCCGGCCTTCAACGCCGTCTTTTCGCCGGACGGCAGCCAGCTTGCCCTGATGAGCAGTCTGGGCCCGGTCTGGGTCCTGGAATCACGGACCGGGCGGATCCTCTCGAAGGGAATCGCCCACTCCTCCAACCTGCGCTCGGTGCAATGGGCTCCCGACGGCCGCCGGTTGCTGACCTCCGGCCACGACGATCAGGTGCTGGTCTGGGACCCGCAGACGGGTGCCCAATTGCACGGCCCGCTGCGCAGCCCGGGCGGCGCCGTCCACTTCGCCCGCTGGAGCCCGGACAGCCGGTTCATCGTCACGCGCAACGACGACCGCCAGGTGCGCGTCTGGGATGCCGACTGGGCCGAGCCGGTCACCCCGCGTCTGGCGCAGCCCGACCAGGTTCCTTGGGCCATCATGACCGGCGATCGCCGCGTGATGACGGCGATACACCCCGGCCAGCTCCGGGTGATGCCGCTCCGCGAATCCACGTTGCCGCCCGACGTGGTCGCCGACTTCGCGCAACTCGCCGCGGGCCGTCAACTCAGCGACACCGGCGCCCTGCTGGTGCTGCCGCCTGAAAAACTCTCCGCCCTAGCCCGCTCCCTCCGCCAACGCGCGCCGGATCTGTTCCAGTGAAGCGGCCAGCCGCCCCCCCCGGCCGGGGCCGCCATCACCTCCGGCCGGGACGAATGCTCCGTCCGGCTGCCGACGTTTGCTCCACCCGGCCGGCCGGAAGGGTGCTCGAGCCATACCCAAGCCAGGCGGGGCACCCGCTCCCCAGAAGCATCGACGGGAACTTTCCCTGAAAGATTTGCGGTCGGCGTGCGATCAGGGACTTCGTGCCCGGCTTGGGCCCGGAAGAACTGATGTCCAACCACAAACCTCGACGCACCACCTTGACCCTGACCATGAAACCCCGCCTCTCCAAAACCCTGTGCCAACCGTTCCGGCGATTCGCCTGGCTCCTGCTGCTCGCGGCCGCGAGCGCTGCCCTCGCCCGATCCCAGGAGCCGGAAGTGATTCTCCCCCTCGAGGATGGTACACCTCTCGGCCTGGGCGACGCCCTGGTGCTGGACCCGACATCCGACCCCGCCCACCCCGCCGTGCTGGTCGGACTCCGTCGGGACTACCCGGGCCCCAATCTGTTCCGGTTGACGCCGGACGACACTGCGACCGAGTACCTGGTTGAAACCTTGCACAGCCCGCTCGACGGGGTGACCCGGTTGACTCATCAACCCGGCCTGGGTGTCTATGCCATCGGCTCCTCACCGGTGTCCGTCAAACGCAACCAGACCACGTCCGTGTGGACCGCCCTGCGTTCGGTCATTGGCGGGGATCATTGGATGCTCGAGGAGATATTCTTCCTCGGCAAGGATCCGACCCCATCGCTGGCCACGGGGATGACCGTGGACGGACAAGGTAACGTCTTCGTCACCGGTGTTGCCACGAGCGGACGTGAACAGCGATGGGTCATCCGCCGCCAACGACCGGGTGGTGTGTGGGAGGAAGTGTCCAACCTGAAGTCCCGTTCCCTCAATGTTCGTCCGGCAATCGCCTCCTTTCCGGGAAACCCGCTTAGTCCGACCCCGGCGGTGATCGCGGTCAGTGAGATCAACTCGAAATGGGCGGTGCTGCGCAGCCAGCAGCAGGGTGCCAAGGGCACGTGGCAGGTGGTGGATGCCTGGCCTGGAGACGTGGTCAACGAAAGCATGGCCGCCGATGTGGTGAACGACAGCGCGTCCGGCCGGCTCTACGTCTGCGGTTCCCGCGGTATCAATGGTCTGAATCCCTCGGGTTGGCGGGTACGGATGAGCGCGGACGGTGGGACGACGTGGCAGACCCTGCTCGACCAGACGGCGGGCGCGAGTTGGGCCTATCGCCTGGCCACGGATGGAGCCGGCGGCATCCTTGTGTCCGGCGTGGTCAATCCCACCGGCACGACGCCGCTCTGGACCCTGGTGCGGAACGTCCCGCACCAGCCCTGGCAGAACGCTCCGACCGGGGAGGACAGCTGGTCCCTGCGTGAGGTGATCACCGACCGGAACTCCCGCGCCGGGGATGTGAGGGTGGACCTGCAAGGCAACGTGTTCCTGACCGGCGGCGTGGCGGGCTGGAGCGATCCGGCCGACACCGCTTTCCGGGTGTATCTGCTGCGCCTGGCCGCGGCATCGGTGATTCCTTGACCCCAACCCTCAGTCCCGCTGCGTCCCTGCTGCCTCCGGTCATGAACTCTCTTGGACGATTCCTCCTGCCGATGGCGCTCACCCTCGTGCTGGCGCTCCACCACCCGTTTTCCGTGCGTGGTCAGGTCCCCACCTTCGAGTGGGCCAGTCTTCTGACGTTCCAGGATCCACCGCACCACGCCATCGACACCCAGGTCGACCGGGACGGGAATGTGATCGTTGCCCACTACAACTGGGACAACTGGGCCACCAGCCTGACGACGTCGAAGACCTGGTCCGACCATGTCGTGCTCAAGCTGGATCCTGCCGGCAACCTGCTCTGGCAACTCGCGGTTCTCCCCAACATCAGCAAGCTCGCCGTCGATGCGGCGGGGAACACCTACGTTGCCGGCAGCCTGCTGCGTGGACACCCGAACAACCCGGTCATGCCGGCGACCTATTTCACCAGCCGGGGCATCAGCACCACCGGCAACGGCACCGCCTACGTGGCGCGCATTGCGCCGGGCGGTGAACTCGAATGGGTGCGTCTCGATGGCGGAGCGGCGGTGGCTGATGCCAATGACGTCGCCATCGCCGCGGACGGCAGTTACTTCATGGCCGGCATCTACACCCGGAGCGCAGCCACCTTTGGTTCCACCGTCCTGCCTGCCCCGCTCACCACCCGGGCGCGAAATGCGTTCGTGGCGAAGTATGCCGCCGACGGAACCCTCGAATGGATCCGCCCCGGGGAGTCCGCCGATGAGAACGTCTTCGCAGGCCAGATCGCGCTCGGCCCCGGGAACTCCCTATTCCTGAACTGGAACGGCGCCACCATCAACTTCGGGCCGGGTGGGGAAGCGATCAGCGGCTCTCCCTTGATCCGGTTCAGCTCCTCGGGGGACCTTCTCTGGGCCAAACCCCAGGGAAGCTTTGTCACGCGAATTGCCACGGATGCGGAAGGCAACGCTTTCGTGACCAAACGATTTGATGGTCTCGTCCTGGCCAAGTTCAATCCGGACGGCACATTGCTCTGGGAGCGTCGCCCGGAGGAGCTTGACCCTGATTTTGTCAATTACCGGGCTCTCGCGGTGAACGCCCGCGGCGATGCTTACGCGGCGGGATATTTCGAAAGTCCGCGTGTCAACGGAGTCCGGCAACCAAGCCGTCTCACCTTCGGCACCCACACCGTTACCACCATGGCGACCGACGGTTTTGTGGTGAAATTCGACAGCACCGGAAAACCCATGTGGCTGACGCAGACCTTCAATAGGGATGGGGACACTGAGATCCGTGCGCTCGCCTGCGATCCTCGCGGCGGCGGCCTGGCAATCCTCGGGGGGACTCGTGGGACGGTCGAGTTGGGCAACACCCTCTTCGATGCCCCGGACGCCGCGGCTGGCGGTCGGGGTGTCTTCGTCGCCCGCCTCGCCGAACCTGTCCCCGTGACGGTCGAATTGAAGGTGACGCGGACCGACTCCGGACTGATGCTTTCCTGGCCGACGACATCCTCAGGCTTCGTCCTCGAGAAGACCGGGACGCTGGGGGCCGACTCCTGGGCGGCGGTTGCCGGGACACCGGTGGTGGAGGGCGGCCGGAACGTCATGACCCTGGAGGTGTCCGGCACTGGGGAATTCTACCGGTTGCGGAGGCCCTGATGCGACGGGAAGGCACTCGCGATGAGGGAGGATCCAGGGATAGGCGTCATGCCTTCACCCTGATCGAACTCCTCGTCGTCATCGCCATCCTCGCCATTCTGGCCAGCCTCCTTCTCCCGGCCCTCAGCCGGGCCCGCCGATCCGCCCAGAGCACCGAGTGCCGCAACAACCTCCGCACCCTCGGGCTGGCCCTGCGGATGTACACCGACGAGTCCGACCAGTACCCGAGGGCGTTCGGCTCGGCCCTCGTCGGGTTCAGCAGCGAGTGGGGCGTGCTGGCGATGTCCGACTGGAAATACACCCTCGTCCCCTGGGTGGGGGTGCAGGGCGACCAATTCGTCACCAAGGCCGCCACCATGCGGACCCTCCGTTGCCCCTGGGTCCTGCGGAAGGAGGACGGGGCGCGGGCCAACAGCCAGTATGCCTACAACGCCTCCGGCACGGCCCGGTTCCAGAGCCCGGCCAACCTGGGCCTCGGCGGCTATCAGGAGGGCAACGAAGTGCGCCCGACGACGGAATCCCGCGTCCTCGCCCCCTCGGACATGATCGCCATCGGCGACGTGGCGCCCGGGATGACGACCGCCCTGCCGCCCGGGTTTCCCGTCCCCCGGATCTTCGGCGGCTCGAGCTGGTTCGATGTCTGTTCCACGAACGGGACGTTCTGGCCCGGCCAACCTCACGGCGGGGCGGCGAACCTGGTTTTCGTGGACGGCCACGTCGAGACCGCCCGTCAGACGAACTGGCTGTCCGTAGCGAAGCGCCACCGTTGGAACAACGACGGCCAACCCCACCCGGAGACCTGGGGCAGGGAATGATGCGATCAGCCTTCCCTCAGGAACTCCGGCCACGGTTGCGCGCGAACGCCCGGGGCCACGGCGGGTTTGGTCGCTCCCGCACGCGGAGACTCGCGCACCGAGAGCGGCAGCAATTGCAGGATCGCAGCCCGGCCCGCCATTGATTCAGACACCCCCTGCATGAACGGCCCCTCCTGCGACCCGGTCAGCATCCACTGTCCCTTGAGAGCAGATGATACGCGGCTTGGACAGGGCGGGTCGGTGCAGGAATCCGCCCTGACGGCAGGTCCGGGATTTCGTGATGGCGGGGCGCGGTTGGCGACGGTTGGTGGCGGGATTCCAGCGGTCTCACCCCGGATGGAACATCGCCAGGAAGCGGGCGGGCCGCACGATGGGAATGCCAAAGGGCTTTCCCAGATCGAGCCGGTCGTGATCATAGGTGACGAGGACCTGGGCCTTCCCGGCCAGCGCGGCGGCCAGATAGGGATCGTCCCGCTCATCCCGGCTGCGGCGTTTGCCCAGGGGCGATGGCTCGACCCGGCGCACGTTGTCCAGATACCAGTCCAGCCGGGCGCTGGCGTTGTGCGTGGGTTGGCGTTCCCGGATGACGCGCACCGCCGTCTCGCGGGTTTCCTCCAAAGTCGCCACCGTCCCGTAGGCAAACGCCTGGCGGCGGGCCATCCGGATGAGGCAGAGCCAGCCGTCGCCCTGCCAGCAAACGCCGGCCACGACCACCTTGGCATCAAACACGACGCGCATGTTTGAGCTGTTGGCGAACCTCTTTCTGGGCTTTCAGGACCGACGCGAGCTCGGCCTCGCTCGGACCGGCAGGCGCGCCCGGAGTCGTGGACTGGAGGAGCGCCAGATCGGCCTCGATCTCCCGCTTCATCCGTTCGCGCAGGAGGTCGCGGAAGAACTCGCTGGCGTTGCCAAAGTCGCGGGCCACCGTGCGCCGGACGTACTCGGCCTGCTCAGGCGTCAACGAGATGTTCATGGTGCCCATCTTCATGGCGGCACCCTAACGACAACCAACATCTATTGTCAATCATTGGCGGATGGCGCCGCCATGAACCGGCACGCGGGAACGGCTTTGCCCTCCCGCTCCGGGAGGCGAGCCTTCACCTTGATCGAGCTGCTGGTTGTGATCGCCGGCATCGCGATCCTCGCCGGCCTGCTGCTGCCAGCGCTTTCGCGGAGCAAGGCCGCCGCCCGGGCCACCGAGTGCCGCAGCAGCCTCCGCACGATGGCCCTGGCCATGCATCTGTACCTCGGCGAATTGCACACCTACCCGCTCACGGCCGGCGCCGGGATCATGGGCTACGGCCCAACGTACGGCTGGCTCATGGCGGACGACTGGAAGATGAGACTGGTCCCGTAACTCAGCGCGTTCAGCCCGCCTGAGCCAACACGAGAGCGGCCCGCAAACAGACGCAAGCCCTCGCGAAAGGGAGAGAGGATGATTGCGAACCTCAGCTCGCTTCCCCTCCCCCCTCCCCTCGTTGCGCCCGCCTCCGCAGCATCCGGATCGCCTCGCTCGCCTCGGGCACCCGCAGCCACAGCGTCACGCCCCAGTACGCCAGCGCCGCCGCCAACGCCGGGACGAACACCTCGCCCAGCTTGAGCAGCAACGTGCCGTGGCCCAGCCGCGCCTGCCAGAGCCACAGCAACCCCCACGCCACGCCCCCGGCCACGACCGTCGCCCCCAGCAAGGAGACCAGCTTCGCCCGCAGCTCACCCAGCTCGAGCGTCTTCAGCTTGCGCCGCAACGCCCGGCCCAGCAGCCAGCAGTTCAGCGCCGCCGTCAGGCTGTTCGCGGCGCCCAACCCCGCCTGCCGCAGCGGCCCCACCAGCCACAAGGACAGGAACAGGTTCGCCGCCAGACAGAACACGCTCACCCGCATCGGCGTCTTGGTGTCGCCCAGCGCGTAGAACGCCCGCGCCAGCAGATTCACCCCCGAGAACGCCACCAGGCCCGGCGCCAGACACAGCAACGCGCTCGAAGTCCGCTGCGTGGACGCCATGCTGAACGCGCCCCGCTCGAACAGCAGCCGGACCATCGGCTCCGCCAGGATCATCAGCAGCACCGAAGCCAGCAGGTTCAGATACAGCATGTAGCCCAGACCCTGCCGCAGCGTCGCGCGGAATTCCCCGTAGTTCTTCTCGGCCGCCAGCCCGGACAGCGTCGGCAACAGGTAGGTCGCCAGCGAGATCCCCACGATCCCCTGCGGAAACTCCATCAGCCGCACCGCGTAGTCGAACGAGGCCACCACGTGTTTGTCCACCCAGTACGACACCACCATGATCAGCAGCACGTTCACCTGAAAGGCCGCCACCCCAATCGTCGCCGGGATCATCTTGCGCACCAGCTCCCGCAGGGTCGGATTGCCCCACGGCGCCACCCAGCGATAGCGGAAGCCCTGCCGCAACAGCGTCGGCACCTGGAACGCGAACTGGGCAAACCCCGCCACCAACACCCCCACCCCGAGCGCAAACACCTGCGTCTCGAGCGTCTCGCCAAACCGCGGCGCCAGCAGCAACACACTGGCGATCATGACCACGTTCAACAGCGTGGCGCCCATCGCCGGAATGAAAAAATACCCGCGCGCATTCAGGATCCCCATGCACAGCGCCGCCAGACAGACCAGGATCAGGTACGGAAACATCAGCCGCAGCAACCGCAGCACCAGCACCGTGTGCTCGGACAGCAGCGGGATCGGAAACGGCGGGAACACCGGTTGCCCGTCCTGCGTCCACCCCACCTGCCCCGCCGCCAGCACCACGCTCAGCCCCACCACCGCCAACCCCACCAGCGCCGTGGTCACGATCACCAACCCCGACGCCGTCGCGTTGGCGGCCTGCCACATGGCCGCTTCTCCCTCCGTCGTTTCCTTGCGCTTGAAAATGGGGATGAACGCCGCCGTCAACGCCCCTTCACCGAGCAGCCGGCGAAACAGGTTGGGAATCTGAAAGGCCAGTTTGAAGGCACTGGCCACCGGTGTATCCCCCATGAAGTGCGCATACACCTGCTCGCGCACCAGCCCCAGCACCCGGCTCCCCAGAGTGGCCAGGCCCAGCAACCCCGAGGCTCTAAGCATGCGCGACATCGCGCCGGCAGTCTACGGACCCCACCCCGACCGCCAAGACCCAAACCACCCCCAATCCCTGTGGTGCGGGCGTCTCGCCTGCACTCCCGTCATCCCTGTGGTGCGGGCGTCCCGCCTGCACTTTCCTCATCCCTGTGGTGTGGGCGTCCCGCCTGCACTTTCCTCATCCCTGTGGTGTGGGCGTCCCGCCTGCACTTCCGTCATCCCTGTGGTGCGGGCGTCTCGCCTGCGCCCCCCCTCAAAACGCCACCCGCACCCCGTCCTCCGGAATCTCCACCCGCATCGGCCTCAGCGCCCGCCGCGCTTCCGACCGCAATACCCGCCGCGCCCGCCATTGCGTCGCCGACAGATGCACGAACACCACCCGTCGGATCGGCCGCCCCGCCAGCACCTTCCAGACCGCCGCCGGTTCAAGGTGGCTCAGTTCGCAGACGAGCAGGTCCAGCGGTCCCTCCACCAGACCCGCCAAGTCCTCCATCCCTCCCAGATCCGCCGAATGCGCCACCCGCCGACCCGCCCCTTCCAGCAAGAAACTGAACGCCTCGGTAAACCGCCCGTTGCCGGAGGTTCCCCCGCACATCACTTCCAGGTGGGTCGAATGTCGCGCGGCCACCGTCACTTCACCGACCCGGACCGCCCGACCCACCCGCAACGCCTCCAGCGAAAGCGCCAGTGGCGTCGGCAGGGAGCCCATGCAGCCGGCCTGCATCAGGGTCCGGAGCGGCGGGATGCCAACCCGCGGCAGATACACGGGCAGCGGCCGGTGACGTGGCGCCAGTCCCTGCGCCTGCAGCAGCGTGAGCAACCCGCCTACGTGATCAAAGTGCAGATGGGAGATGAACACCGCCGCCAGATCCTCCGCCTGCCATCCTCCCCGGCAGAGCGAGCTCGCCGCGGGTTCCCCGCAGTCCACCAGCAACTGCGTCCCGCCGAAACGATACACAAACGCCGCGTGACCCCGCGTCGCCGACAACAACCCATCGCCCACCCCAAGGCAGGTCAGTGAGGTCGCAAGGCGCGGCTGCACAACCGGGGCACGCATCACGCGCGGGGGCGTCGGCCAGAGACGCGGAGCATGTGGCCCACGCTCAAATGGTCGTGCCGCTCGGGATCACCCCGTTCTTCGGGATGATGACGATGCCGTCGCGGATGTAGTAGAGGTTCTCGGGGTGATCGTACGACTCGGCCTTGCCGTGCGGGGTGATGACGCAGTTGTCGCCGATGCGGGCGTTCTTGTCCACGATGGCCGTGTCTACTCGCGTGTTCTTGCCGATCCCGATCCGCGGCCGGCCCGAGCGGGCATTCTCGGCGATCGAGTCGTTCGACTCGTAGTAGTCCGCGCCCATGATCACGGTCCGGGTGATGTGGCTGCCGGCATCCACCAGGTACCGCTGCCCCACGAGGCTCTGCGAAATCTTGCAGTGGTTCAGGATCGAGCCGTCCGAGACGATCGTATGGTCCAGCGACGCCCCGTTGATCTTCGACGCCGGCAGAAATCGCGGCCGCGTGTAGATCGGCGACGTCATGTCGAAGAAGTTGAAGCGGGGCAATTCCGAGGCCAGGTCCAGGTTGGCCTCGAAGAAGGAGCGGATCGTCCCGATGTCTTCCCAGTAACCCTGGAACGCATACGAGTAGACCCGGTGCGTATCGATGGCGCGCGGGATGATGTGCTTGCCGAAGTCCGTGTAGTCATTCTCCAGCAACTGGCTCAGCAGATCCCGGTTGAACACGTAGATCCCCATCGACGCCAGAAACCGCTCCGCGCCTTCCGCCAGCCCCAGCCGCGCCGACGACGCCGCGTCCAGGCGCAGTTCGTCCAGCACCGCCGGTTCCTTCGGCTTCTCGACGAACCGCACAATCCGCCGCTCCGGGTTGATCTGCAGAATCCCCAGCGACTGCGCCTCGCTCCGCACCACGGGGATGGTGGCGATGGTCACCTCGGCGTTCGTCTCCACGTGCTGCTGCACCAGCGGCCGGTAGTCCATCCGGTACAACTGATCGCCGCTCAGAATCAGCGCGTAATCGAAGTCCACCCCCCGGAAGTGCACCAGGTTCTTCCGCACCGCGTCCGCCGTCCCCTGGTACCACGACGCGTCCGTCGCCGTCTGCTCCGCCGCCAGGATCTCCACAAACCCTCGCGAGAAATGGTCGAACTTGAACGACCCGTACACATGCCGGTGCAGCGACGCCGACAGAAACTGCGTCAGCAGATAGATGCGCCGCACCCCCGAGTTGATGCAGTTGGAGATCGGGATGTCCACCAGCCGGTACTTGCCGGCCAGGGGCACCGCCGGCTTGGCCCGCTCGCGAGTCAGTGGAAACAGCCGGCTCCCCTGGCCGCCTCCCATGATGATGGCCAGGACCCGACCCGGGTCACTCGCTGCGGCTGAGTTCGTTGGCATGTGGTGAAGTCCTTTCTTGCACGCGGTTTTCTTCGCTTATAGCGTCTGCCGCCGCGCTGGCAAGCCGCAACCCGCTCCGGCCGGTCGCCCGCCCCGCGACAACATCTATGTGTGGCATCGTTGGATACGTCGGTAAACAACCCGCCGCCCCGCTCCTCCTCGCGGGCCTCCGTCGCCTCGAATACCGCGGCTACGACAGCGCCGGCATCGCCACCCTCGAACACGACCGCCTCGACCTCCGCAAGCGCCAGGGCAAGATCGACGAAGGTCTCCACCCCCTGCTCACCCAGGCCCCGCTCACCGGCTCGCTCGGCATCGGCCACACCCGTTGGGCCACCCACGGCCCGCCCTCCGACGCCAACGCCCACCCCCACACCGATGCCTCCGGGCGCATCGCCGTCGTCCATAACGGCGTCATCGAAAACCACGACCGCCTCCGCCAGCGCCTCCTCGAGGCCCGCCACCGCTTCCTCTCCGCCACCGATACCGAGGTCCTCGCCCACCTCATCGGCGTCCACTACGCCCAACTCGCCACCGGCCGTGACCCCGCCCGCTCCCGCCTCACCCAGGCCGTCGAACGCGCCCTCCGCGAAGTCATCGGCACCTACGGCCTCGCCGTGATCAGTGCCGATGAACCCGGCCTCATCGTCGGCGCCCGCCGCGGTTCCCCCCTTATCCTCGGCCTCGGCCAGGGCGAAAACCTCCTCGCCAGCGACGCCACCGCCGTCGTCGCCCACACCCGCCAGGTCGTCTACCTCAACGACTACGACCTCGCCACTGTCACCGCCGACAACTTCCAGGTCACCAGCCTCGGCACCCAGACCGCCCGCGTCCAGATCAGCGAGATTGAGTTCGGCGCCGAAGCCGCCGAACGGGGCGCCTTCCCCCACTACATGCTCAAGGAGATCTTTGAGCAGCCCGCCACCATCGAGAACGCCCTCCGCGGCCGCATCGACCTTGAGGAAGCCACCGCCCGCTTCGGCGGCCTCAACCTCAGCGCCGCCGACCTCCGCGCCGTCGACCGCATCGTCATCGCCGCCTGCGGCACCAGTTGGCACGCCGGCCTCGTCGGCGAACATCTCATCGAAGCCTTCGCCCACCTCCCGGTCGAAGTCGAGTACGCCAGCGAATTCCGCTACCGCAACCCGCCCCTCGACAAGCACACCCTCGTCCTCGTCATCACCCAGTCCGGCGAAACCGCCGACACCCTCGCTGCCCTCCGCGAAGCCAAACGCCGCGGCCACCCGGTCCTCGCCCTCTGCAACGTCGTCGGCAGCACCATCGCCCGGGAAGCCGACGGCGGCATCTACCTCCATGCCGGTCCGGAAATCGGCGTCGCTTCGACCAAGGCCTTCACCTCCCAGGTCACCGTCCTCACGCTCTTCGCCCTCTTCCTCGGCCGCCTCCGCACGCTGTCCCCCAGCCGCGGGCTCGCCGTCCTGCGCGCCCTCGAACAAGTCCCCGATCAAGTCCGCCAGCTCCTCGCCCAGAATGACGCCCTCCGCGACCTGGCCGCCCGCTACGCCGACCGCCGCGACTTCTACTTCCTCGGCCGCCAGATCAACTTCCCCGTCGCCCTCGAAGGCGCCCTCAAGCTCAAGGAAATCTCCTACGTCCACGCCGAGGGCTACCCGGCCGCCGAAATGAAGCACGGCCCCATTGCCCTCATGACCCCGGAAAGCCCCTGCGTCATCCTCGCCCCGCACGGCTTCCTGTACGAGAAGACCCTCAGCAACCTCGAGGAAGTCCGCGCCCGCCAGGCCCCGGTCATCGCCCTCACCACCGAGGGTGACACCGCCCTCGCGGCCAAAGCCACGGAGGTCCTCTACGTGCCCCGCACCGACGAGTTCACCTTCCCGCTCCTCGGGATCCTCCCGCTCCAACTGCTCGCCTACCACATCGCCGTCCTCCGCGGCTGCGATGTCGATAAACCCCGGAACCTCGCCAAGAGCGTCACCGTCGAATGACCCGCACCCCATCCACTCCCCGCATCGGCATCATCGGAGGCAGCGGCCTCTACGCCATGGCCGCCCTCCAGCGTCGCCGCTGGATCAAAGCCCGCACCCCCTTCGGCCCGCCCTCCGATGACCTCCTCACCGGTGAGCTCGCCGGGCGCCCCGTGGTCTTCCTGCCCCGCCACGGGCGGAACCACTCCCTGCTGCCCAGCGAGATCAACCACCGCGCCAACATCTACGCCCTCAAACAGCTCGGCGTCGCCTGGATCGTCAGCGTGGGCGCCGTCGGCTCCCTCCAGGCCCGCTACCGGCCGTGCGACATCGTCCTCCCCGACCAGTTCGTCGACCGCACCAAGAAGTCCTCCGAACACACCTTCTTCGGCCAGGGCATCGTCGCCCATGTGGCCTTCGCCCACCCGATCGCCGAAGAGCTCCGGGCCCTTCTCCTCCGCCAGTGCCGCGCCCTCAAGCTCCGGGTTCACGACGGCGGCATCTATGTCAACATGGAGGGACCCGCCTTCAGCACCAAGGCCGAATCCCTCACCCACCACCGGCTCGGCTACGACGTCATCGGCATGACCAACCTCGGCGAGGCCAAGTGCGCCCGCGAAGCCGAGATCGCCTACGCCACCCTCGCCATGGTCACCGACTACGACGCCTGGAAGGCCGACGAAGCCCACGTCACCGTTGAGATGATCCTCGACAACCTCCGCACCAACGCCACCCACGCCCAGGAGATCATCACCCGGGTTGTTCCCGAGATTCCCCCTACGCCCTCCTGGCCCTGCCACCACGCCCTCCAAGACGCCATTCTCACCCCGCGCGCCGCCTGGCCCCCCGCCACCCGCCGCCGCCTCCAGGCCATCCTCGCGCGATACGTTGGTGGAAGCCCCGGCCCGTAGCTGTCGTCGTCTCTCCTCTCGGGAATCGACGCGGACACTCCCCTGCCCGATTCCCAATCCCACCAGGGACCACTTCGCGCCCGAGACTCGTCTGCTCGCCGCCCGTGCGGCTGGCTTGTGGCAGTGGCCGAACGTCCTCGGTGAGCGACCGCCCACCGGGACAAGCAGTGAAGGACCGTGTGCCCTTCAGGCTCATGACCTGATGGTCGGTGGTTCACACCCCGCAAACCAACCGCCGTTGATCATCAGGACTTATCCCGCTGGCCTTCAGCAAAGTTCGCCCCGACTTGGCACGGTCTTGAATTCCGCCTCTCCGTGAAAAGGTTTGAAAAGCTCTGAAAAGCTCTGAAAAGGAACCAAACAATCGCCAAACATTTTGGCGGTCGGAAGGACCAAGCGAGGAGGTCGCGTCGCGTCGGCGAAATCGAGGAATCAGGGTGACCGGCGCGCGCCGATCATGCGGGAGAGGGCCCGATTCCTCCGCCAAGGGCGGACGGTCGCGAAGATGAGTGACAGTGACGATCGAACAGTTTCCAGCGTGATCCGGCATCAGCTCCTCGCGGTGGTGGAAAGGGGAGAGCCAATCCTGATCTCGCGCGGCGCTGAACCGGTCGGCTCGCTTGCTGCCTGTCGAGGGTAGATCGGACTCGCTCGAAGTCGAGCGTGAGCATTGGTTCAGCGCCGCCGAGGAGAACTTGGCGCGCGCCTGCGGTCCGGATGAACGAGTACGGCGCCGAGCAAATCGTGGAGGCAAATCCTGACTACGCGCCCTGAGGGAAGGCGCCATCGTCCTGATGCCGCTGGCCCAGGCGGACGGGACCTTCAAGCCACGTCCTGCCGTGGCGCTACCTCAACTCCCCGGGTTCGGTGACTGGCTGGTCTGCGGCATCCGCACCCAACTCCACCACGCCGCAGCCGGCTTCGATGAAACGATCGACGCTGGCGACGCTGACTTCGCCGCCAGCGGCTTGGTGCGGCCTTCCCTTATCCGGCTGGGGTTCATCCAGGCCGTTCCGGCTCGCAAGATCATGGGCCGCATCGGTTCACTTTCGAGGGACCGTCGGCCGCCGGCTTCTTGCCAGTCTCTCCCAACTGCGGATTTCGGCGAAATCGGACACGCGTTTCGGAAAATATTCGGACAGCCGTTTCGGACTCAATTCGGACACTTTCCGGAGCGGAGCGACGCCTGAGCGAGATTCCTACTCTACTGTCCGAATTGAGGTCAAGGGTTCCGCTGCGGAGGAGATCATCGGAGCCGAAGGCGACGCACGGCTCTCGGAGGGAGGAGAGCGAGCAGCCTGGGCCGTCCCAAAACGGGGTAGCGCCGCTGCAGACCAGGCTGTTCGAGCTCTCGCTCGCGGTCTGCAGCGTGCGCCTGGGTCCCGTTTGGGGGCGGCCCAGGCTGCGGTCGAATGGTCCGGAGGCGGGAGAGAGTTGGGGTTCATCCGCAGGAGCGGATGGGCGACGGGCCTGGATTGAACGTCCAACTCCAGACCATCGGCGTTGTGAACCAGGCGCTCCGGTAGGGCGTCGGCGACGGTGACGTCGCCCGATGGTCGCCGGTCCTTGCGCGGCGGGGTAGAGGCTGATCAAGGGCGTGGCGCCGCAACCGACGGCGCGTGGTGCTCGACCCGAACCGTGGCGTCGGCGGTGAGTCTGAACACGGAGACTTCTCTTGATCCGGGCTTTGTGGCAACGGCCAGGCGCATCGTAAGTGTTCGGCTGCAGGAGGGCGGGAATGGTGGCTCCCGCCCACCCTCGGGCTTGCTCACCATCGTGTCGGATGTCCGGGTTCAAGAGGGGGTGGCGAATCGACCGCCACCCCTCGCAGGAAGCCTTAACGTAGCGGTGACCATGACCAAGGCGGACGGGGCAGACCCGTCGGTGGTCGAACGGGCCGGAGGCCCGAGGGAACGGGTGCTAATCGGCCGTCATGGCCTTGGGGTCGCGCAGCGACTTGCCGTCCAGCTCCAGGCGATAGGCGTTGTGGACCAGACGGTCCAGTAAGGCGTCGGCGACGGTGGCATCGCCGATCGTGTCATGCCACTGGGCCACGGGGTATTGGCTGGTGAGGAGCGTGGCGCCGCGGCCGATGCGGTCGTCGAGGACCTCCAAGAGGTCGCGATACTGCCTGGCCTTGGCGGGCGCCAGCCCGAGGTCATCGATGATGAACAGGTCCAGTCGGGCCAAGGTCTTGAGCAGGCGGGCCAGGCTCCCGTCGGCATGCGCGGCCTCAAAAGCGCGAAAGAGCTTGGGCGCATAGAAGTAGCGCGTCCGCAGGCCCTCGCGACAGGCTTGGTGTCCCAGTGCGCAGGCCAGGTAGCTTTTGCCGATCCCGGTCGGCCCGGTGATGAGGCAGTTGCGATGTTCCTGGACCCAGGCCGAGGCGCGCAATTGCTCGATCTGCGCGCGTTTGAGTCCCCGCGGATGCCGGTAGTTGATGTCCTCGAGGGTCGCGTTGGCGATCTTCAACTGGGCGTTCTTGAGCCGCGCGGCCAGGGCGCGATTTTCCCTCCAGAGCCACTGGCGTTCGACCAAGAGCCCGAGGCGTTCCTCGAAGTCCAGTTCGCGGATGCCGCTTTGGCGGCGTTGTTCTTCGAGGGCCTCCAGCAGGCCGTCCAGACGCAGGGCCCGTAATCTCTCCGAGGTGGGATGGGTGAGCATAGACACAAAGCGCGGCGGCTTAGCGGTAATAGTCGCGCCCCCGCACGTTGGCGTGGTCGGGCTCTTGAGGGGCAGTTCCTGTTCGAGCGGTTGCTGGTCGAGCCGGTGTTGGAGGATGGATTCGACACTCCGATAGGAACAGGTGCCAAAGTGCAGGGCCCGGCGGCAGGCCGCTTCCAGCCGCTGGGGGCCGGCCGCCTTGCCGAGCCGAATGATGCCCAGACACGAACGGAAGCCCTGCTCGGGATGCGGGCGCTCGTCCATGATCCGCTGCACCAACTGGGCGCAGGCCGGCCCCGTTTTCTGCGCCCACTGCACGATGCGCCCCGGCGTCCACCCAGGTGTTTCTGATGCGCCTTGGGCCGGTGTTCGTCGAGGGTCGTAAACAAGCCCGGCTGGAAGCTGCGGGCATGAGCGGCGACCCGTTTGCCGTGGTCAAACAGCTCGACCGTGGAGGCCGTCAGGCGCACCTCCAACGTGTGATGGATCAGGGGGTAGGGGACGCTGTAGTAGTGCTTGTCGACCACCACGTGGTAATCAATGTTCACACCGGCCTTGGTCCAGGTGGCCAGCTCGAAGGCCGTCGTGGGCAGCGGCAGCAGCTTGGGCTTTCGTGGGTGTCAAACCAACGGTCGCGTGAGCCCTCGAGCTTCTGAAACGGCTGGGCGTTGAGCTGGGCCAGCAGCGGCTCGAGGGCTTGGTTGACCCCCGCGACGTGGAAGAAGGTGTGGTCGCGCAAGGCGGCCAAAATCTGCCGTTCGGCAATGAGCACCCCTCCCTCCGCTTTGGCCTTGTCGCGCGGACGCCGGGGGCGTGCGGGGTGATGACGGTGCCATAATGTTCGGCCATCTCCTGGTAGGTGCGATGGAGCAAGGGCTCGTAACGGCAGGGGCTGATCACCGCGGTTTTCGGATTGTCGGGAACCGTGACGCGCGCCACGCCCTCGAAGAACGCGTAAGCCTGGCAGTGGGCCCGGATCCAGGAAGGCAGCTTCTGGTCGGGAAACGCGCGGGCAAAGGTCTTGTTGCTGGCGCCCAAGACCGCAATGAACACCGAGGCCTCGGACACCGAGCCGTCGGCCTCCTGCACCGGCACGGTCTGCCCCGCCCAGTCCACGAACATCTTCTCCCCGGGCGGATGATGGTGTCGCATGACGGGGTCGAGCGTTTGGGCCCAGCGATGGTAATACGCGCAGAACTGCGTGTAGGCGTAACCCTCCGCATAGCGCTCGCGGTATTCCCGCCAAAGCAAGCGGAGCGTGACCGAACGGCGTCCGAGTTCTTTGTGGATCTCGGGCCAATCGGGCAGCGGCCGCGGGGGCTCCGCCGGTGCTGCCTCGGTCGGGCCCGCGTGGGGCGGAGCAGTTGCTCGTGAATCTGCGGCTCGTCCAGTCCCTCGGGCAAGGGCCAGCTCAGGCCTGCGGCTTGGGCTCGCACCAGGTAGTCGCTGACGGTGCTGGGGGGTAGACCACAGCTGCGGGCGATCTGGCGCACCGAGAGCCGGTGTTCGTGTTTGAGTCGGAGGATGTCTCTGATGTGACGCATGGATTTAGGTTTTCGTGCCATGAAGGTCGCCTCGTTCTGAGGCGCCACTCTTCTGGCTGTTTATCCCGCGTCACTCACTCCTCTGGGGCCGTTTCGGACCCTTTCGGACCGAATTCGGACCTCGCAAAAACTGTCCGACTTCCGCCGAAATGCCTGTCCGACTTTGACCGAAATCGCTGTCCGAAATGGTTTCCGAATTCAGTGTCCGATTAACTCCGAAATCCTTGTCCGAATAAGTCCGAAATACGCACCCAACATCTGGCGCCATAGCGCATCGTGACAACGGATGGCCTCGCCCACCTGGTTGGGCGCCTTCGCCCTGTCGAGGCACCCAGGCACATCAGCCTGCACCGTTGGCCCGCGGGCCCGCGCCGGTACCTTTGACAACCCCTCCCGTCCGATTCGCCCCCGTAACAAGCCTGCCACCCCCTTCAGCCGGCGAACCGTCTCCACACGCCCCTTCGGCAGCGTTGAATCTGAATGGCAGACCGTCCGGCTCATAACCTGAAGGTCGTAGGTTCAAATCCTACCCCCGCAACCAACCGCCGTTGATCATCAAGGACTTATCCCGCTGGCCTTCAGGAGCTTTCCCAGAAGTTGGCATCCCGCTTGCTCGTTGTGACGCACCCTGACGATCTCTGACGATCTCTGGTGCACTACCAAACAAATGCCAAACATTCTGGCGCCCGGAGACGGCCCGATGAGGGCCATTGGTCTCAAGGTAATACCCCCTCGCGATCACCTGTCTGTGAGGATGGCCTGTAACAGAATGACATATCTGGTATAAGAACACATCAGCACCGCGTTTTGCTTGATGTTTCCGACCTCATTGTCTTATATGGACAGCGTTGTGGAAGTGGCAAGCGACAGCGATGTGAGCCCGTAAACCCCGACGGTCCATGAAGCCCAACCTCTCATCTCCTTTCACCCTCGGCATCAGCGTGTTTGCTGCAGTGAGCGCGTTGACGCAAACCGAGCCTCGAGCTCCTGATTCCACCGAACAGGGCCTCGGGTCTTCTGAGATCCGCGTCGCGGAGCGGGGGCAGGACTTCGCGGTCTATCAGCGCATCACGGCGGTCGCCAACACGGAGGGGTTCGCTCGATTTCGAACGAACGAATGGACTCTGCTGGAGAATGGACTGCATTTCTTTGATGCCGAAACCGGCGACTGGCAGCCCAGCAGGGATTTGATCGAGAGCTTCCCAGAGGGTGCTATCGCGCGGTACGGCCCGGTGCGCGCGATCTTTAGCCACGACTTGAACAGTGAAAGCGTCTTCGATCTGGAGACGCCGGAAGGCGCCCGCCTCCGCGGGGGCGTCCGCGCGCTTGAGTGGTACGATGAGGCAACTGGCCAACGGGTGACGCTGGCGACGGTCAAAGCCCTCGCACCCATCGAGTTGGTGCCGCCAAACCGCCTGGTCGCCCGCGACGCCTTCGACGGCGTCCTCGCCGACGTGATCCTGGAATGGCGACACAACCGCTTCAGCCAAAGCGTCGCGCTTCGCGAGCAACCTCTTCTGCCGGAGTCGTTTGACCCGGTCACGACGCGGTTGGCCGTGATCACGGAGTTCGTCGAGGCGCCGGAGCCGGAGATCAACCGTGTGATCACCCAGGCCGATGGTCAGGCCCAGGCCGAAGATCACGTGACCATCAGCTTCGAGGGCATTTCGATCCTGCTGGGGCACGCCTTCGCTGTGGGCGCGGCGGATGGGGAAGCGGGGTTGAGCGTCGGCACGATTCGTGCGAGGGATCAAGCCGTGCCGGTACGCAAGACATGGGAGCCCTTGCCTGGCGGCGGTGGAGTGCTCGTCGAGTCGATCAGCCTGGCTGCAACTGCACCGCTGTGGGAAGGCCTGCCGCGACAGGCTCGAGCGGTAGAGGGTCCAGGGCGTGACTGGCGGACGACCCGCGTAGATCGGACGGGAGAGTCACGGCCCGTAGAGCTGGCGCTGAGTGCCTATCAGCCGGCAGGCGTCATCGTGGACTTCGAGCAGGTACCCTCCTGCAGCAGTGGGATTTGCACGTTACGAATGGGCAAGACCTATTACGTCCACAGCAGCTATTACATGGGACCGGGCGCGATCCATTTCGAACCGGGCTGTACGGTCAAGCTCACGAACAATGCCTATGTGCTGGTCTATGGGCCGCTGACGTTCCCGAATACGCTGCAAACGCCGGTCTTCACGTCCCACGCCGATGACGGCTTCGGCGAAGACATTGACGGCATTCAGGGCAGCGTGCCCACCCACCACGCCTACCCGGCTTTGTGGGTGTACTACGTGAACTTCAGCACCACCGTGAAGAGCAGCCGGTTTCGCTGGGCCAAGATGGCGGTGCGCTATGACGGCAATCCGGGCGTGACGGTTCCGCATTACGTCCAGAACAGCCTCTTCGAGAACTGCCAGACGGGGATCCAAAACAGCACGCCTGGTTCGACGATTGTCCTTTCCGGGGTGGAGATGCAGAATGTGCAGGGCCCGGTCAGCGGTCCCATGAACGTGAAGCTACTCGGCACCGCTGTTCTACACAAACAAGAGCTTCCGCGGGATGGATGGGATCGACGAGTTCGCTGGCGGCGATGATGCCGGACAGATTGCGGACACAATGGGTGCCGCCGGCGAGAACTACTTCGTGGAGGCCCTCAACGGGATGGTGGCTGTCTTCGAAAAGGGCACTGGCAGGCGAATTCGACAAGCGCCGCCTTGGGTCTTCTTCGGTTTGTCGCTAGGGGGTAATCCGCCCGACATCTACCCGAAGAGTTCGATGACGGACCCGCGGGTTGTTTACGACGCGCTAAGTCAGCGGTGGTTCGCCTGCCAGACCGACCTTGGCTCGAAGAAGGTCCTCCTGGCTGTGAGCAAGTATGCTAACCCCGTGCCCCTCGGCACTTCACCGGACCTGACGGATACGAACTGGGTCGCGAACAACTGGACGAAGTATCTGGTCCCGGTGAACCTGGCTGCGCATGACACCGACTATCCAACACTGGGCCTGGACAAGAACGGCGTGTGTACATCGCCCCGCTGCATCGGCCTGACGGTGGCGGCAACTGGGTGCAATGGGTAGCGGCGATTCAAAGCTGACCGCCTGGTTCAGTCAGCAGGGCGGGCCCCATCCAGCCAGACGACTCCAGCAACATCTTTCAGTTTGCGCTCGGCGACACGCAGTCGGTCATCCAGCCCGCAGTTAACCTCGAACCCAATCCCGTCAACGACGTCGCCTGGCTCGTCCTCAAGGCGGCACCTCAGGTCGGTCCGCCTTACCAGCCCGGCAAGATTCGTTACGCCCGGCTAAAGTGGATCAACACGACGAGGCTGTTCGAACTTCAGTCACCTCTATCACCGTGGACAGACGTACAGGGCAGCGCGCCTGCGCCCTACTTTGACATCGTTTTCCGAAACAGCCTGAAAGCTGCGCAAGCGCCGGCCGATGCCGAGCACAATCTCAAAGTCCAACTGGCTGACGTTGGCAGCCGGTTGATGAACGCGATGGTTCGGACCATCGGCGGGACGACCTACCTTTGGACCTGCCACCATGTCGGGCTCGACGGTGGAGGCAACAATCAATATGACGGTGGAACGGTGGATCGTTCCGCCATCCAATGGATCCGACTACAGGCATCAGCCGATGCTCAGACGCTTTCCTACTCGGATTACGGCCGGGTGTACGACACGGCCAGCAGCACTCCCTACTGGTACTACATGCCCTCGGTGGCGGTGAGTGCTTCAGGGGACCTGCTGCTGGGGTTCTCGGGTTCGCGTGGGAGCGAGCATGTTGGCGCGTTCTACGCGGGGCGAAAGTCCAGCGGTGTCACTACCAAACCGATTCTGGTCCAAGCGGGCCGGGCTTACCACGCGCGCATGGCAAGCGTGACGCCACCTGACGATCAACAACAACCGCCAATCTATAGTGTCCGCTGGGGTGACTACTCTTTCACCTGTGTGGATCCGAACGGCACTGCGTTTTGGACCGTTCAGGAGTATGCTGAACTTGACCCTGAGAGGCCCGTCAAACCCGGAACACGAACGGCAAATGCGTGGGGCACTTGGATCACGTCAATCCAGCCGTGAACCAAGGATCTGAGCCGGTGCCGACCATTGGCCGTGTTGCTCATCTCAAGACAGGATTTCATTATGAAACCGCGATTGATCATAGGGCTGTGCGTGGTAGGATGCGTGGGCGGTTATGGTCAGGGCCTGATCGACTTCGATACGTATTCCCCTGGCGCCCCGGTGAACGCGCCCGTGTTTCGACCCGATGGCACCGGAGCTGGCGCTGGCTTTACGGCCGGTCTTTTTCTCGTCCAGAGCGGAGGCAGCCTGGAACCGCTGTTCCCCACGACAGTGTTCAGGACCACCGCCCTGCCATTGCGCCTTACATGCGCGAGGAGACTCTCATTGTTCCTGGTCACTGGTCTTGGCGCGACGGTGGCGAACAGCGGATGCGGGCGTGGGAGACGGCTGCGGGCTCCTATGAGGCCGCGGTGATCCGGGGAGATCCAACGACATTCCATGCGTCTGCGGTGATCTGGATCCGCATGCCGTTAATGGAGCCCACGGCTTTACGATGGTGCTATAGCGAATTGCGAGGCGTTGGGTCTTCTCGGTGCCGCGCGTTCTGGCTGAGGATGGCACGGGCCCGCCATCGTCCTGGATCGACCGTCGGCAGCCCACACAATCAAGAATGTCGGGACGTCATTGAGACCGGCACCTCCCTGGACGTCTCCGCCAATGACGTTTGATGTGCCAGGTGGGTGACGCTGCAGATGGGCGGGCAAGCGCCACTTCGCCCAATTTTGCGCGTGCTGCCCCCCGTGCCGGTGGTCCCGACCGGTTGCCGGGCAACCTGCACTGCCCTACAAAGACCCCTTGATGGTCCCCTTCTCGATCAGTGCGGTCCGAATTTCATTCAGCAGCGTAACGGCGGCAATCAAGCCGTCGTTGAGTGACTGCACTTCGGCCTGCGTGGGCGGGTCGCTGATGATCTGCGAAGCGTAGGTGACGGCAGCCTGGGTCGCGCCAGCCCGCTGCGCCGTGGGTCACGCGCGTGGAAGCCGACCTTTGGTTCGGACGTACCCGCGCCGACGGTGATCTCCGGAGGGGACCCGCGCGTGGCGCTTCACCGCGCCGTCGGTCACGCTCCAAACCAGGTACCCGGTTGGGATTGCGCCCGACGCCGGATCGGCGGTGACGGCCGCTGGCCTGATCTGGAGCCAGGTCCCGGGCGTTCCGGCCCCGGTGCAGCGCCACTCCCCGCCGGGGGATCACGAGAACTCGTGGAGGACCCGGGCACCGGAGGTCGGCGGGCCGATGATCGTAGTGGGCGAGCCGTTCTGGTACGTGGCGACCTGCTTGGCGATGTCCTCGGCCAGGAGGGTGAAGTTGTCGGCGGTCAACTCGCGGAACAGGGCCGCGTTGCTGACGTCATTGAGTCGGCTCGGTACGATGGTGCTCATGTCTTCGAGACGGTTACGGAGTCGCAATCCAGGCTGCGGTGCCCGCCCAGGGCGAGGTAGGCCCGGACGGTGAAGTCGGTCTCGGCGCCCAGCGCGGCGACAAGGACAGCGTTGGTCAGGGTGTAGGGACCGACCCGGTTCACGTAGAGCGTTCCCTTCAGCACCCCGCCAGCCCACAGCTCGAGAACCGCCTGGTCCGCGTGGCATTCGAGGTCCACTTCCGGCTCCGCCTCATCCCGGCCCTCGCTGGTCAGGTCCCAGTCCAGGACCACATCCTGGCCGGTTGAGTAGGTCGGGGCCACGCCATCTCCGTTGGCCGTCAGGTTGGCTGGGCCCAGTGGCCGCAGGGCTCGCAGCAGGATGGGATGCGTGATCTTGGCCACGTCCGCCAGGCCCACCTCGAGGTGGAGCATTCGGGGCTGGACTTTCAAGCCCACCGCCAGCGCCCACTTGGGCGCGTCCCACTCGAACAAGGGCTGATCCCCGAGCTGGACACACCAACACTCCGCCCCGACGTCATGGGTGCGCCGCACGGTTCCGAACTGGGCACGGACCACGCTCAGGGTGTACCGGCCGGCCGACACCAACGTCGGGGACCAGCCCAGCAGGATCTCGTCGCCGAGGAAGATCAGGAACCGCCGGGCACCGACGCCCTCATCGAAGGGCATGTCCTCGAGGTCGTCATCCGGGCTGGTGAACGTCACATCGAGACCGCCCTCGTGGTAGAACAGGCCAGCCGCATTCAGGCCGGTATTCAACGTGCCCCGGCGGCCAAACAGGCCGCTTTCCCCCACGGCCGAGAAGCTGTTCGAAGACCGCTCCCACCAGAGGGTCCAGGCACTCGATAGCGTCTCGCCCCGGGCGGGCAGCACGAGCAGCCGCGCGGCCGTTTTGCCGGTCCAGGCCAGAGGCAGCTCGAACACCAGCACGTCATGGCTGGGCAGTGGGGTGTAGATGATCGGCTGAAGCGCCGAATCGGCCGGGACCGGGTAGTCATTGACCATCAGGTGGGCCGAGTCCTCCCGGACGGTCAGAAGCACGTCCGGCGCCTCCGGTCCGGGCACCTCGACGCCGAGGACCCGGAAGCGCACGTCCTCAATGCCAGCCGTCGGGTAGGTCAGGGCCACGACGTCCCCAGGCCGAAGAGCGGCCGCCACCGACCGCCTGGCCCGGAGTTGGCCTTCCAGCCAGGGCAGGCTGTGACTCTTGCCGTAGGCCATGGCGACCTTCCAGGCCACGGCCGGGTCGGTGATCCAGTCGCATTCGATGGCCTGGGTCAGCGGCCGACCGGTGACGTTGAATGCCGCCGGGTTGCGCCAGCTCACCGCATCCGTCTGCCAGTTCCGGTCCCGGTTCTTGAACCGGACCACCACCTCGTTGACGACCTCGGTCCACCCGTGCGCCGTCAGGTCGGGTGATTCGAGCAGGTTGCCGGCGTCCAGGGCGACCGGTGTGACGTTGTCACGCAACAACCGAAGGCTCAGCTTTCCGGCCGGCGTGTGGTACAGGGCGGCGTCGAGGTACTCGAGGAAGTCGTTGAGCAGCCCGTCCAGGCGGGTGACCTGATCCAGGAACACCGAGAGGCTGAAGCCGTCGTTGAACAACTGGGTCGCCACCGCGTTCCAGCCCACCGTGTCCAGGGCCGATGAGGGCAGGCCGGCGCCGAACCGGGTGTCGGTCATCAGCTCGCCCAGGGCGGCAATCGGGTTGACCTCGCCGTTGAGGCCCGCACTGACGTGAGCCAGATCACCACCGGAAGCCGGGTCAGCTCGAACTGGATGCCGGGCACCTGGTTGCGGTTCTCGCCGAGCAACCAGTCGTTGAAGACCACGTAACACTGGCCCCGATAGGCGGGATGCTCGACCCCGCTGCCGGCCAGCTCGGCGTCCACCCCCTGCGTGGCCGTGCCCCAGTAGAGGGTGAGCGAGCCGCGGCCCTCGACGGTGATCTCGGCCGAGTCGTTGCTCCCCGCGTTCAGCGGTCCTTCCCAGGCCGTCTCATCGTCCACGATGATGGCGTGCAAGGTCTGGACCGGCCCGACGCAGAGCATTCCGGCGAAGCTGGCGAAGTAGTTGTAGCCGACGGTCTGCCGCTTCTTGCCGACCTTCTTGCGGACCGGGACCGACCGGACGCCCCAGGGTTCGCTGATCCAGGTCAGGCCCAGCCGCGCGCGGCCGGCCAGGTAGGGCACCGGGCGGCCGTGCTCATCGGTGGCCAGGGTGGAGGGGTCCTTGCCCAGGGCCTTGGGCGGCGGGGGCGGGAGGATGTCGCTGGCGCTGTTGAACATGGTCAGTCGGCCCCGGGCGGGGTGAACGCGATGACGAACCGCCGGGCATAGGTCGTGTCATCGAGCCGGGAGATCAGGACCCCGTGCCCGCGCAGGCAATGGCAAAAGCGCTGGTCCCCGAGGGCGACCCCGACGTGGTTCACCACCCGGCCGACCCGGAACAGGACGACGTCCCCGGGCGCGATGTCCTCGGCCGGGACCGGGGCCCACTCGGGCCGAGCCGTAGAGTGTGGCTCTGAGTGACGCACTGATAGTCTCAGCACGCGACAGCGACTTCAACAGCGTTGCGAGCGCTCACTGGCGAACGCAGGGCCGGAACGCAAGAACTCCCAGGCCGCAACGATTGCACCCGCGACGCCCGAACGTTCGGAGCCCTGGCGCGAATTGGCGAGCGCCACTAATTCCCGGTTGGCCCGCCGTTGGTGGAGCCACCTGCGCGGAGTGGCGCGCTGGCTGCCTTTAGCAGCCTGCGTGACACAGGCGCGGGTGGCCGACCAACTTCACCGCGGCCTGAGCGGTGCTAAATTCCTTCTCACCGTTTGGCGGAACACCGTTGAACTTCTCTGCTACCGGATGCTTGAGACTTTCTTCAGCGTGGCTCCATGGCGCTCTATGACCGGCGCAACCACTGATGCAAATCGCGTTACGGAGGGATCACCATCCGCACATTGCTCGAATCCGACAAACATCGCGTAACCAAGCTTTTGTTGTGAAAGCAAAAGGTAATTGCCCTGCGTGCGTGGAGACACCTCGTTCTCACCCAGTTTCCATGAAAGGTATTTCCTGACGACTGCACAACGAGTCACACTCTTCCCCAAAGCCGGGGATGGCCGCAGCAGCATCCGGCAGATGTACCGCTTCGATGTTCGGCAGCGGATGGACAAAGCTTTGCCGAGCGAGCGCAAAAGGAGCATTGAAGGGAGTATTTAGAGCCCGTCCCAGAAGTCCCTGTTTCGGATGGGGAGACGATAGGAGAGGAAGGAGAGTGAGCCTGGTATAAGCCATCATGACAGCTCGGGCACGCTTTCGGCCCGACACCGCTATGGGTTGTGGTTTTTCCAGACCGCTAACGACACAGGTCCCGCCGGCCCGTGCTCTCACATCAGCCAGACTACTGCCTAAGCCGCGTCGCGCTGCTGCTCCGCCGACGCCGCCACCCGCCGCTCCGGGCCAGCACCCAAGGATTGTGGGCCAGCCACTCCAAGCACCCGCCCGGTGCTCATGGGCCCAGCACGCGCAGCCGCCCAGCGCCCGGTGCTTCAGACCCTTGGCAATCCGCCGGCCGGTCTGCGGCCATTCTTGGATCTTCCCAAACCGCCCCATGCCGACGGCGCTGCAATTCCCAAACACCCCGCCGACGGCGGACAGCCCCCCGCGGACACAGCCCGTTGAAGAGCCCGCCTCCGCCAAGAGCGCCCGGTTGGCCTTGCTGTCAAAGCCGCGGTCCCCGCCCACCGCTTCGAGCACGCCCGCCGGCAGCCAGGACTGCAGCCGTTCCAGGCTCGCCGGCAACTGCCGGCTGTCCGCTAAGCACTCTCCTGGTAGAGATGCCAGTCCACTACCAGGCCCTGCCGCTGCTCGGCCAGGAAGAGCGTGTGTTGCCAAACTCCACCGCCGCCCCGGCCTTGCCCCGCACGATCACGTGCAGATCGCCCTCGTAGAGGCTCAGGATCTTGTCCGCGTTGGCCACCGGCCGCTCCCCGATGATCCGCTCATGGGCCTGCTGGACCGCCTGGGGCAACTGCGCCAGCACCCCGTCGATCCGGGCCAGCACCTGCTCGGCCTGGGCCCGGGTCCAGTCCGTCTCCTGCCAATGCGTGTCGAGCAGATCCCGATGCCGCCGGGCGTGCTGGCGCACCACCCGGCTGAGGCGCTTCATCTCCCGCAGCACCCGCTTGCGCGCCCGCTTCGCGTCGGCCCGTTTGCCCGCCTGCACCATCGCGATGCACTGCTGGTTCATCGCCCGCAGAAACTGCTCGGGGCCGGCATCCGCCGTTTGAGCCCGTGCTGCCGGATCAGGCCGGTGGCCTTCATCAACGTCCGCGTCGCGTCCCGCAGCAGCACCCAGTCCACGGGGAAATGGATGTCCGCGGCCACACACGTGCTGTCCATCCACACCGTGTCCAGTTCCAGTTCGTTGGCCAGCCAGAGCCGGTTGAACCCCGTGGCGGCCTCGGCCTCCCGCGCCGCCTGCACGAGCCGGCGCACCAGGGCCTGCACCTGCGCCTCGGGCAGCCATTGGAAGTAGCGCGCCAACTGGCTCTTGCTCGGCACCCGCACTTGCTCCAAGCGATCCACCCCGCAGAACCACTGAAAGAGGGCGCACTCGGCCAGCCGGCGGCTCATCCCCCGGAAGTCCTCGCCCAGCAAGCGCTGCAGCACGTTGCAGCGCAGCGCCTGGGCACTGGTGCGCTGATACTTGGTCTGCTCGTGCGTCGTGGGCACCCGCTCCGGGTCCCGGGCCAGCCATCCCGCCAAACTGCGCTCCACAAAGAGCGCTTCGACCCCGCTGAGTCGCAAGAGTTCATCGATCCGGTGCAGCTCGGCTTCGAAGCGTTGATAGTCCACATTTCCCCGGACCGTGGGAAGGACTGGACGAAGTTCGCCTTGCAGCGGTATGATCTGGGCCATCGGGCGTTGGTTCTTTGTATGTCTGACAGGAGCATAACGCACCGATTTCGGGCATGGGAGCCTTTTCTGGCTGCTATGCCCGTTTTTCTTTCGCGCAGCGCCTCAATACCCACGGGCCTCTCCTTCCGCTGGGACAAGCTCTATTTAGAGCCCGTCCCAGAAGTCCCTGTTTCCGGATGGGAGACGATAGGAGAGGAAGGAGAGTGAGCCTGGTATAAGCCATCATGACAGCTCGGGCACGCTTTCGGCCCGACACCGCTATGGGTTGTGGTTTTCCAGACTTCTAACGACACGGCTCCGCCGAGCGCACACTCCCATCAGCCAGACTACTGCCTAAGCCGCGTCGCGCTGCTGCTCCGCCGACGCCGCCACCCGCTCCATCCGGCCAGCACCCAAAGATTGTGGGCCAGCACACTCCAGCTTACCCCAGCGCCCGGTGGTGCTCATACCCCTTGGCCCGCAGCGGCCGCCCAAAGAAGTCATTCTTCAGAATCCCAATCCGCCCCTCGGTCTGCGGCCATGCTTACGCTGGATCTTCCCAAAACCGAGCCCCATGCCGACGGCGCTGCAATTCCGCCACCCCGCGCGGACACAGCCCGTTGAAGAGCCCGCCTCCGCCAAGAGCGCCCGGTTGGCCTTGCAGTCAAAGCCGCGGTCCCCGCCCACCGCTTCGAGCACGCCCGCCGGCAGCCAGGACTGCAGCCGTTCCAGGCTCGCCGGCAACTGCCGGCTGTCCATACGCACTCTCCTGGTAGAGATGCCAGTCCACTACCAGGCCCTGCCGCTGCTCGGCCAGGAAGAGCGTGTTGCCAAACTCCACCGCCGCCCCGGCCTTGCCCCGCACGATCACGTGCAGATCGCCCTCGTAGAGACTCAGGATCTTGTCCGCGTTGGCCACCGGCCGCTCCCCGATGATCCGCTCATGGGCTTGCCGGACCGCCCGGGGCAACTGCGCCAGCACCCCGTCGATTCAGGGCCAGCACCTGCTCGGCCTGGCCCAGGTCCAATCCGTCTCCTGCCAATGCGTGTCGAGCAGATCCCGATGCCGGCGAGCGTGTTGTCGCACCACCCGGCTCAGGCGCTTCATCTCCCGCAACACCCGCTTGCGCGCCCGCTTCGCGTCGGCCCGTTTGCCCGCCTGCACCATCGCGATGCACTGCTGGTTCATCGCCCGCAGAAACTGCTCCGGGGCCGGCATCCGGCGTTTGAGCCTGTGTGCCCGGATCAGGCCGGTGGCCTTCATCAACGTCCGCGTCGCGTCCCGCAGCAGCACCCAGTCCACGGGGAAATGGATGTCCGCGGCCACACGTGCTGTCCATCCACACCGTGTCCAGTTCCAGTTCGTTGGCCAGCCAGAGCCGGTTGAACCCCGTGGTGGCATCGGGTCTCCCGCGCCGCCTGCACGAGCCGGCGGACCAGGGCCTGCACCTGCAGCCTCCGGCAGCCATTGGAAGTAGCGCGCCAACTGGCTCTTGCTCGGCACCCGCACTTCCTCCAAGCGATCCACCCCGCAGAACCACTGGAAGAGGGCGCACTCGGCCAGCCGACGGCTCATCCCCGAAAGTCCTCGCCCAGCAAGCGCTGCAGCACGTTGCAGCGCAGCGCCTGGGCACTGGTGCGCTGATACTTCGTCTGCTCGTGCGTCGTGGGCACCCGCTCCGGGTCTCGGGCCAGCCATCCCGCCAAACTGCGCTCCACAAAGAGCGCTTCGACGCCGCTGAGTCGCAGGAGTTCATCGATCCGGCGCAGCTCGGCTTCGAAGCGTTGATAGTCCACATTTCCCCGGACCGTGGAAGGACTGGACGAAGTTCGCCTTGCAGCGGTATGATCTGGGCCATCGGGCGTTGGTTCATTGTATGTCTGACAAGAGCATAACGCACCGATTTCGGGCATGGGAGCCTTTTCAGCTGCTATGCCCGTTTTTCTTTGGCGCAGCGCCTCAATACCCACGGGCCTCTCCTTCCGCTGGGACCAGCTCTATTTAGGCTCCAGCAGTTCTCCGGGAAGCCCTCAAATCGGTAACGGGCGTCCTGCTGGATTTCAGCACATTCCGCCGCCGTGCCCAAGAACTCATAGGAACCCAGTCCGTTCCGCAGACCAAACGCGCTGCATAGTTCCTTGGTTAGGTGGGCGGCATGGGTCACGGGGACAGTAATAGCGTATTGATGAGTGCGAAACTCATCCCTCCGAAGGCTTGTTGTCTTGACGGGGCGTTCCGGCTTCTGCTCAAGCACTCCTGCTGCAACGTCCGCCAGCAACCGGGTGACGGACGAGGACGGCTCGCGGTCTTCCTCTTTGAGTGGGTAGGCGTGCTTAAGTTCCAGCACGACGGAGAGCGTTTCAGGCGGACACCCAGCCCAGTCGTAAGGCTGCGCGATGTTCAATGGATTCAATAGAAGTGACGCGTTCTCAAACAGAAACCGAGCCTGTGACACTCGCTGGAACTCCGGCCGCTCAAGCTCGGCAGCATCTCCCAGACTTCCCCAGCAATAGTAAGCAAAACGATTGGATGAAATGATCTGCGCTAAACGTTTGAGGCCGTCTAACTCCAGAAAGTGCGCCTCCAGACACAGCATCTTGCTTTCGTGAGCGAGGCGCTCTAGCAGCGGCAATGCTCTCTCGACGGCCACCGACAGCGTTGGCAGTGGCAAGCCTGCTATTTCAAAGTGTTGCTCGCTCATTTGCCTTCGAGTAACTCCTCCAGCATCTTCTAGCCCCAGAGCACAGCTTGGTAGTTGTTCGCGAGAGCCGCTTCCACTTCTGCTGCGGCAGCCTCCAAGCCCTGAGGGATGCGTGACGTGAAGTAGATCATTCGCTCTTCGATAACCACCCCACTTTGAGACTGTGCAGCTTGCCCAAATGCGTTGGATTGCCGTCCAAGGCTGTTGAGGACGTTCTGCCAACCTGCGGGATGCCGGGTGTAAAGATCCCAAGGAACGCCCTTGCTTTCGATGAGGGTGTTGATGGCTTTGCCTGGTAATCTCACAATCATATCCAGCTTGAATCGGCCAATCACTTGCATCCCAGCTTGGCTAGCCCTCATCATTACCGGCGATTCCCAAGCCAGGATTTCGCCACCGCTGGCAACCACGCGCTGTGCGACCTCCATTGCTCGAGCCGTTCCACGAATGATGGTCGGCAAGGCACGGTTCGCTGCTGCTATTGCTGGCCCTCCAAGAGTCATGAGCGTCGTGCCAATCTTCGACGTCATGATTGTCTGGATGAAGTCATTGTGTCCGCTGGGGTCGATTCGGTTGACGGGGTTGCCGTGTGCAACAAACCCAATGTTCGGTTGGTCTTCGGGGACGAAAATCGCCGAATATGCACTTTCTGGCCGACGGGATGTTTCGCCCCTCAGGGGTGATTCGGAGCATCCCGGCGCGGCGCTTGCGATGAGGGCGTGAGCGCAGGCAGGTTCGGCGAGGCCGGCAAGAAGGAATACGGCTAGGAGAAGGAGTCTCCCGATCAGTGTGGCACGATGCGCGCAAGGGGCCATTTCAAGTTCAGTCCAGCATCACGAAGACGTGTTCCTGCCCAACGTCACGCTCCGGTTCAAAGCCAAGTTGTTCAGCCTGTTCTGCGCACCACTCAAACACTCGCGCGCGTGCGCTGGATTCTTTCGGAAGCGACACAATCAACTTGCCCGTGTTCTCCTCTCCGGTGTCGTAGGTGGCAATGTTCACCGCTGTGACTCGTGCCGCACCGAGGGCATAAAGTTCTTGCACGATCTCAATCGAAGCCGCAGTGGTCGGCAGTTCGCCGAGCATTCGCGAGTCTAGCTTTCCGCTCTGAAGCCAGGCCAAAGCTTCCTTGCTGCTGTCAGCACTTAGCAATTCCTCAATCCTCATAGCGCGGAAAGTTGAGATTCTCTTTGCAGGCCGCGAGGTACTTCTTCTTCGAGACCTTTTGATTCTCGATATAATACTGATCGCCAATTAAATCCCCGTTCTCAAACCATCCGCGCTGCCGCCCGGTCCACTTCCCATGGAGCATTGAGGTTTCACCCATAAGCTGTCCGTTGGGATACCACATCCTAATGATTCCCGTTCCATTTCTGATCTCGAATGAGCCGAGCAACTCCCCCTTTTCATTCCACTGTTTGGACACCCCATCGTAGATACCATCCTTGACTGGATACTCCGAGGCGAGCACTCCATTTGAGTGCCAACCCTTGGAGACACCGTTAGGCAGCCCATTCACGTAAGTGACTTCGCTTTCCATCTGACCGTTCGGATGAAACGTCCTCTCAACGCCATTTTTCATAGTCCTCCTAACGTAGTGAGCAGTCCGGCAATACCGACATGCGTCTGGAATCGAGCCGCATCCGCTGATCGACCGCCAATGGCAACCCCGCCGATACGCGACAGCGCCGGAACAAGCGTGCGCCCGGCGAGTCGAGCGCTATTCTTTAGGAAATACTGTCGTGCCAGCTCAACAGTAGCCAATGCAGTAGCATCCTCGGCCATATCGAGTGCGTCCGTGTAGAAAATGACCCCGCCCGCATTGAAGAAGAAGATTGGAACTGTTCCAGCCTCGGTGAAATGTGTCGAAGGCTGCCAACCCGCGTCTGGATAGTACCTAAACGGAGCAAACGCTCCGGAATAGAGAAGATATTGAGCGCCGCCCTTGGCGAGTCCGCTATAACTGAACGGCTTGATTTCGGCCCATCGCTTTGTCGAATGATTCAAGATGTCAGGCTTGAGTCGGAAAGCGGGATTTCCTGCCCCGCCAAACCGAGTCCACCGGCCATTGTCCACCGCATCCCCAGGATGATCCATGGCATAAATTTCCTGGATGGCGTCCTCGGCAAGATAGCCGAGCTGTTGCGAGAACATCCCGGTTGGATCCACGAAGTTGACTGGATTAGCGGAGGCATAGAGGTAACGATGTAGGCTGGGCGGCTCCTGCAACATTCCCTGGAAGGAATCCGAGGTCTGAAACCTCCCAAGACCGGCGTGCATGTACCGGGCGCGAAGGTAATAGAGGCTCAGATCTGAGTCCCACTGCTCGCCGGTGAAGCGGTAGTGGCTGGAAGTCGGCGTCGCACTCGCGATCAGATTGCCGTACGCGTCATAGGTGTAGGTGTCGGTGATGGTCCCGCCCGTGTCTGTCAGGAACTTCACGCTGCCCAAGCCGTCATAACCGTAGAAACGCGTGCTCGCAGGACTGATCACACGTTGGTCGATTAGATCCAGGCCGTAGCGATAGGCCTTGCTGAGGGTGCCCGGAGTGGTGCCGGTCAGCTCCTCCACTACCTGGGGATGGCCGCTGGGATTGACGGTCGCGACCAGATACCAGTTGGTCACGCCGCCGGCCACCTTCTTGATGCGGTTCCCGTCCGCATCATACGTCAGGGTGACGGATGGGCTGGCCTGTGTGAGCAGTCGGTTCGCCCAATCGTACGTGAAGGTCCCGCCGTAGGCCGTGTTGTTCCCGTTCGCATCAAAGTACGTGCTCGCCGTCGTGGGCGTCGCGTCGTTGTCGATTTGGTCCCGTTGGTCGTAGCTAAGGGACTGCGATGGCAGACCCAGCGCCGCGTTGCGGCTCAAGCGGTTGCCGACGTCGTCATAGCCGTAGTTTAGCGTGCCGGTTGGCGCCGTGGTCGCGATCTGTTCGCTCGTGAGCCGGTAGGCGTCATCGTATCCCCAGGTGTAGTTGCGGAGGCTTCCGTTGTTGGTTTCGGCCAGGCTTAATCGATTGCCCGTAGGACCCAACACATAGCCGAACCCCGCTCGGAGCGCGTTGGTCTTAGCCCACACTAGGTTGGTCAGGCGGTTGAGAGCGTCGTAGCGGTAGAGATTGGTGAGGCCATTCGGGTTGTACTTTACCCACTGCAGATTCCCCACGGCATCGAAGCCGTAGCCGGTGTTCTTCTTTCCGGTGCTCAGGCGCAGATCAACTACGTTCGTAAGCCGGCTGAGGGCGTCGTATTGGTACTTGTTGGTCACGCCTGTGGTGGCCGTGCTACTTCCCAGGGTCAGGAGGTTGCCTACTGCATCATAGGTGTAGTAGAGTTTGCCCGCTGGGGTGGAGTTCGTCTTGAGCCGGCCCAGGGCGTCATAGATCCAGGTGTGCGTGCCGCTGGCATCAAGCCGGTTGGTCAATTGTCCCAGCGCCGAATAGAGGTTGGTCTGCACCGGGGTGGCGCCGTTCCACCGTTTCCAGAGCCGTCCGACCTGATCGTACTGGTTGGTGATGATCGTGCCGTTGAAGTTTGTCTGGGCAAGCAAGCGGGACGCCCTGTCGTAGCGGAAACCCTCCCATGCCGAGAGCGGCAATTCGCGCTTGGTACGCCGTCCCAGGGCATCGAAACTGAACTTCGTCGAGCGAGACAAGGCGTCGATCTGGTTGGTTTGGTTGCCTGTGGCGTCATACTGGTAGCTGGTCAGTCTGTTCAGGGCGTTGGTGACGGAAGTGAACCGGCTGAGGGCATCGTAGCCGAAACCAGTCCTCAACCCCGCTTGGTTGGTCACCGCCAGGCGGCGATCCAGCGCGTCGTACACGTTCGTGATACCGGTGCGCGTGCCACCCGTCACGGTCGCCGGGAAGATCGTCCTGACCTGCCTCTTCAGGGAGTCGTAAGCAAAGTCGGTCGAGCGGCCGAGCGCATCCACTACGCTCGTGAGGTTGCCCTCGGCGTCATAGGCATACGCCGTAACCTGCTGGACGGCGGTCCCCAGAGCATTGGTCACCGAGGTCCGGCGTCCCTGCGCGTCGTACCCGAACGCGGTGATGACGCCCAGGGCGTTGACGGTCCGTGCCACACGGCCGTTGAGGTCGTAGACGGTGGTGCTACTGGACTCCTCGGACAGACCAAGGGCGTTGGTAACGGCGATCACCCGGTTTTGGGCATCGTGCCCGTAGCGCGTGACGACGCCGAGGGCATTGGTGAAGGCGATTCGGTTGCCGTTCACATCGTAACCGTAGCCGTTGGTGGAGACAGGCATCCAGGAGCCACCCGCGTAGTAGCCAACGCAGCTTCGGCGGAGATCGCCCGTGGCTGAATCGTAGTAGTTGGTCGTGACAACGCCGGTGGCGTCCAGGGTTCCCACCAACCAGCCGTGGGTCGTGTCATAGACATTCGTCACCACAACCCCGTCGGCGTTGGCTACGGTGAGGAGCGAACCTCGGCTGTCGTAGGCGTTGGTGGAAGAGAAGCCGCGAGCATCCGTGCTGACCAGCGGGAGGCCCGTTGAATCGTAGGAATTGGTCGCGACCTGTTGCAGCGAGGTGCCGAAGGCGTTGGTGATCGCGAGGGGGAGATGGTGCGTGTCATAACCGACGCGGGTGACCACGCCGATGGCGTTCGTGGCGGCGATCAGGTTGTTGTTGGTGTCGTAGCCGAAGGTCGAAATCCTCTGGACCGTAGTCCCCAGCGCGTTGGTGATGGCGACGACATTGCCCCGCTTATCGAAAGCTAAGCAGTTGGTGTTGTTGAGGCGGTCGATGACCTGCTCCAATCGGTCCGTCGTGTCGTGGACATACCGGATCACCTTGCCGTCCGCGTCCGTGTGCTTGAGGAGACGGCCCACGTCGTCGAATTCGTTGCGGACCACCGGGACGCCGTCGGCATCCTCGATGGAGGTGATAAAATGGAGGAAGCGCGGGTGGTCATAGTGGTACTTGTTGGTGACGTAAGCGGCCGCCGCGCGGTCCACGAGCCGATGCACTTGCAGCAAGTTGCCCGTGTCCGCGTGATAGATGTACTTGACGAGGGCAAGCCCGTTGGTGCTTGCGAACGGATCTCGAATCTCGGCGATGCGACCACTGGTCGGGTCGCGTGAGATCAGGATGGTCCGCGACGGCACCCCGTTCGTGAGATAGTGGGTGATCGCTCCTGGCGTGACCCGAATGCAGTCGCCTCTGGGCTGCCAGATGTTGGTTACCTGCAACTTTCCGGAGAACGGCTGGACCCGGTTGAACTGACCGGGGTTGTCGGGTTCCTCGAAGTATACCCAAGGAGCACCGGGCAAGGCCGGCGCGCGCGTCAGTTCATACACCGTGCCATCGAGGAGGCGCAGGTTGAAGCCCTGGATGTCGTATGCCTCGAACGGGGTCATCCCGTCGGTGCCCGACCACACCGGCGGGCCCCAGCCCTGATTGAGAAAATTGATCTTCGTGTCGCCACGCATCTGGAGCTCCGCCGTGATCCCTGGTGCTGCGCTCCACGCGGCATAGGCCTCCGCCAGAGGGCCTATGCGCGGGGTGAAAACAAACGTCGTCCGGCGTCCCTCCGGCAGGGTCAGGGTGACGTTGCGCCCGCCCCCGGTGCGACGGCTGAACTGCAGCTCAGTGCGGTCATACGCGTCCTCGCCGAGGCTGGCGAAGAGGTCCGTCATCGCGCGGTCTTCATCGATTTCGGCGTCCACGTCGTTGAGGGCCATGGTCCAGCCCGGGCCGAAATCGCCTTCGGTCAGGTTGAGGGAGTTGTACGTACGGACCACGGTCAGGGGCAGGCCGCCGACTGGGAGGCTCAGATCCTGTTCGCTGAACGAGAAGGCACCGATCTTGAGGTCGTTCTCGAGTGCGAAGCGGACCGAATCCCTCGCCACGTCACCCGCGCTGCGCACGATCAGCGTGAGGTCATACACGCCGTTGGGCAAACTGCTGAGGGTGATCATTCCGAGGACGCCCTCGGTGTCCTGGCCGTGGTGGAATCCCTGGGGATCAAGCAGATTCGGAGTGACGTTCAGTACGGCCTTGTCCGGCTCACTTGGCCGGGAGACGAGGACCTGGTAGGACGTGCTGGCGGGGGTGTCCAAATCGCGCGCCCGCCCGCGCAGTTCGTAGAGGCCGTCGCGGAGCACGGGATAGTCGGTGTAGGCCAACGTTCCGGTTACGGCCATCTCATCATTGACGAGACTGGTGATGGCGGCCTCGGGCGGGACGCCACCGGGCGGGTCGAGGATGAGGGTCACCGGCGTCGAGGTGTTGGTCAGACCGTCCGAGTCCTGGGCGATGGCGACGAAGGTGTAGAATCCGGCCCCGTTGCCTGTCCATGTGAAAGGGAAGTTGGATTGCGTGGCGTACAGTGTGCCGTTGACAAACAGCTTCACGTTGCTGATCGCGCTGTCGAAATCCCAGACGGCACCCGCGATACTGTTGGTGGCCGTAGCTGAGGGGATTACGATGTCCTCGGCGGGTAAGGTGATGCTCACTTGCGGCGGCGCGTGCACGATCACCGTCGCGTGACCGGTATTCGTTTGGCCGCCGTTGTCAACGACCTCAAAGCTGACCACGGCGGTGCCGAACGCGTCAGGATTGGGTCTGAAAACCAACGCTGTGCCTCCGTAGGCAATCTCCGCTGAGCCGCCCGCGCTGGTGCCAAAAGGGTTTGCCCACCTGTTGGCATCCACGATGCGCAGAGGGTTTTGACCCGTCACGTAGTCAAGGACGTTCAGGTTGGTCGCGCCGAGTTGGGAATTGACGTGGAAGGTCGACGGCGACGCGACAGGTCCGTTTGCCGAAACCCGGGTGAAGTGCACCGGAGCCGAAGCGCCGAAGCTCCCCGTGCCGTCCTGGGCAACCGCCTTAACCGTATGGGATCCCGGAGGCACGTCAAAGGGACCATAACTCCAAGCCAACACGTTGTCGTCGTAAACTCCGCCAAGAAAGCTCCCGTCAAGGTAGAATCCGACATCGATGACGTTAGGATCGGCTTCAGCGAGGAAGGTGATGCTCGTGTCGGTTATCCTCGCGTGAGGACTCGGTACGATGACCTCGATCGACGGCCCGTTGGTCGAGCAGGCGGACTGTCCTACGAGCCATCGCGCCACATGGTTTGCCACCACCCCACCGGCCTTGTTGAAGGAACCGGCGACGATGACCTCGTAGCCGCTCTCGTCAGGCAATTCTTGGACGGCGAGGGCCCTCCCCGTCGCCAACTCGGAGTGGTTCGGAGCCTCGGCGTCATAAGCCAATCCCTCGGCCAAGCAACTCCACTGCCACGACTGTGTGTCCTCACTCCACGTAGCTCGGGCGATGTAGTTCGCGCTGACTGGGTTAGCGCCGTTCCAGGCCGTCGTAAAGTCGCCGGTCACAAACAGATCGTCTCCGCGGGCCGCGATGGCTGCGACTTGGTTGGTCGGAGTGCATGGGACCCCTAGAAGTTCAGGCGTACCATTACCCACACCATGGTTGATCGGACTCCAGTTGATTCCATCCCAAGCCGCGATGCAATTCGCATTGGTCAGTCCACCGGCCGTGCTGAATGCCCCGCCGACGAACAATCGGCCGCGGTGCGCCTTCAGCGCGAGAACAGGGCCATTGACCCCACTCCCGACCGCCTCCCAACTGCCATCAACGAGCCGAGCCAGGTACCGTACTTCGCTGTCCAGGCCCGCGGCGGTGAAGCGACCGCCGATGTAGAGGGTATCCTGGAACTCGGCTAGTGCGCTCACGCGACCGTTAAGTTTGTTGGAGCCGAGGGCGCTCCACTTGTCGGACTCGGGGAGCAGTCGCGCAATGTATGTGATATTCGTGTTTGGCCCCTCAAGTGAATCGGTGCCCGTTGCGGTGAAGTCACCGCCGATGATGACCTCGCCGTCGATCACGGCGATGGCCCAGACACTCGGGTCAGATTCCAGCCGAGGCCCGCAGAGAACGGCACCGCTGAAGTCCAGACCGTCGCCGATTTCGGTGATCTGTGTGCCAACTCGCTTGCCAACATGGACGGCCGTTGACGGGAGTGGGAAGTTGAGCCGCCCCCCAAGGTAGAGGTTGGTTCCTGATGCACAGAGCGCATCAACAAATCCCGATTCCTGGAACCCGAAGGGCAGAATCCAGTCGCAATTGGAGTTTATGATCAACGTGCTTGATCCACCCGAATTGCAGTATCTGCCTCCGAACACCAGCACATTCGAGGAGTCAAACACCAGCGAACTTCCCAACTGATGACAGGTCGGTCCAGGTGGATCGAAGTTCCCGAACCTAGGATCCCAGTACCCGTTGGCGCTGGAGGGTACAGGGTTCTGCATTGTGATCGTTACGGCCGCCGAGGAATCCCGGCCGGCCGGAGTAGCATGGTCTTTCGCCCGCGCCGTCAGTTCATAGGTGCCCGGGTTGAGACCATTCACCGTGACCGTGAAGTTGGTAGTCGCTGGAGGGCCGGGGAGAACGTGTGGCGTCAAGTCGCTGCCGAGGAAGTTCGTGCCAGCGTAGAAATCAACCTCTGCGATACCGGATGTATGATGAGCATTCGCGACTATTATAAAATCGGCTCCTGCCTTGGCGGTAAAGCCGTTTGTCGGGGCGGTGATGCTCACGGTCGGAAGCGCGGCGGTCGGGTTCACCGTGAAGACGGTCAGATTGGAGACATTCGTTCTGCCCTGGTTGTCCGTTGCCACGGCATGGACGGCGTACTTGCCGACCGGCGGACTGCTCCAGGTGCAGCGATAGAGGCGGTTGCTGATAAAGCTTCCCGACGCAAAGAGGCACGCATTGGTGTAGAACCCGACTGCCGCCAAGGGGCTACTTCCCGGGATCACCTCCGCTTCCAACGCAATGCTCGTGCCGAAAGTGATGTTCGTGCCGGCCACCGGCGAGGTCATGCGTATCGCCGCAGGCAGATCATTGGTCGCGAGAACGTGGTTGAAAGTCTCCAGTTCATCGAAGTCGCCGTTGGCGCGCTCGTTTCCGAACCAGTCACTTCCCACATTCAGACCCGTTGCCAGTCGTACCGCCTTGCTCGGGTAGTGGCTCACGCCGGTGCCGGTGGCGACGAGGACCCGATCCACGCAGAGGGCACTGGTCGTCGGGCTGTAGGTGAGCACAATTTCATGCCACGTACCGGCCGACCAGTTCACCGCGTTAGCGAGCCACGCTCCGGAACTACCGTCGCCTTGCGTGTAGAACTCGATTCTAGTGCCCGGCGTATTCAGGTACAAGGACCAGAACCCATCCGCGCCGCCGTCAATGAAGTTACCTGTTTCGAGCAACCGTCCCCACACACCCGGCCCTGGGTTGCTTGACCAGTTCGGGCGGAACCAGAACCGGACCGTACCGCGCCGGCAGTTGATGTTCGCCAATCCGCTGGCTTCGACGTCGCGGTACTTGAGGTTGGCGGGAGCCAGACCCGGAACCCGCACGGCATTTCCAGCCCAACCAGAAACGGACTCGACCCCGTAGGCTTCAAGGGGCATCTGGCCCGCTTCGCCCATCCGGTCCGTCGTGTTGAAGCGCCAGTACCCCAACCGGAGCGGCGTGAAACTATCCTCGTCTAGAGGGTCGGTACCCGCCAGCCACTCCTGCCGGTCACTGCACCCGTCATAGTCCGTGTCCGAGTCGTTGGGATTGGTGTTGAGCTGAGACGCGTACTCCTCGCCGTTGCTCAGACCGTCACCGTCGGGATCGCCCTCAGGGGTTTGAAGCAGGTTGCCGAAGTAGTGCCACTCCCAGCTATCGAGCAATCCGTCCTCGTCACTGTCTGGGGGTAGGACCAGGTAATGAAGACTCACCGGGCCGTAACTCTCGGGCGGAGAGGTGTTCACAGTGAAGTACTGAGTCGGGGAGAGGTAGGACCAACCTGGACCCAGGCCCGTGGCTTCCGCGCTGATGGCCAGTTGGCAGTCGGGATGGCTGTACCAGCGATCCCCGCCTTCGGCCTCGCAGCTCACCAGGTAGTAGCTGTTGCCTGCAAACAGCGTCACCGCATTCGGGAGGTTCGCGTAGACAAACGCGTTCGTGGCTGCGCCTGCGGTTTGGACCGTAGTGGAGGCTCCCGGCACGTCAACCCCGTTGATGGCGACTAGCTTAAGCGTGTGCGCATTGCTGTTTCCTCTCAGCTCCCAGCGGCCCAGGCCGGTCAACGTGAGGTTGGACGCCCCCACCGCGAAGCGGAAGCCGACCCAGCCGGTAAAGTCATTTCGCAGCAAAGCGCTTGGGTTGAAGGTCACGCCTGTCACCATGGGCGCAACGGTCGCGGGGCCGACCGCGTTCGCTTCCGCACGCAGCGTGTAGCCCCCGGTGGCCGAGGGACTGGCGTGTCGTACCCGGACGTAGTGTGTGCCTGCTGGCACTACATGACTGATTCGAAAATTATCACCGGAACCGCAATCATCATCCGCGGCCAGTTCGTTGCCGCTCGCGTTGAGCAGGTGGCCGTAGGTGTTTGTGGCCCCGGTGGTGTACACCTCCAACACGGCAGGCGCGTTGAGGCTGATGGAGAAAAAGTCCTCATCGCCTGGGCAGTTGATGGCCCCGAGAATGTTGGTGCCCGGGGAAATCACGGCCGCAGCGCTGATCGAGTTGCCATGCAGATCATTGGCGCTGCAACCCGAACGCGTTACTGTGTTGGTCTCCGTGAACGTCGCGTAGCCCCCGTTGTACTTCAATGTCGGCACGTTCCAGACGGTCAGGTTGGAGAGGTTAACGGTCGTGGAAGCCGCCCACGCCCCGATACCGCAGTCCACCAGCCGGGAATGCTGAATGGTGTGGCCCATCGACGGCGAGAATATGGTCACGGCCCGTGCAGCGTTACGGATGTCCAGGTAAGCCAAGGTGGTGCCGTTGCTCGCCGAGAGGAGCCACAAGGGCGACATGGCACACTGGCCGACCGGCGCTCCAGGCACGATCGTCTCACCTACCGAGTTGTCCGTCTCGGCCACGAAGTAGGCTTGGTTCGTGCTAGAGGTCTGACAGGCGATCTCCCCGTACAGAACCAGCGAGGTCCCGGGCGCGTACTTCACATAGCAGGGTTGGATGGTGGTCGTTCCACGCAGCACGAGGTTGTTCACTACGCGATAAGTCGTGTTGCTAGCGAGTGTCAGATTCGTGGCGCAGTGGATCTGGAGATAGTCCAACACCAGACCTCGCGGCTGGTAAGGCGCACTGGCGACTTCCATGGCGCGTGGGTCCTCAGGCGTGAGGGAGGCGAGGGCCGGGAGCGCGTCACGCCGAGAGGCGTGAACTCCCCTGGGCGACGGAGCGACCTGGGCGGTTCTCCCGGGAAGTCGCTCCAAGTGTGGCTTGATCGCCTGATACTCCACGGCTTCAATCAGAAAGGTCCGATCCGCGATCGTTTCCCAACGCTTCACCACGACCAAATCGTCCTGCGCCAAGGGAGCGACCGTGGGGTCCTCCTCCGGCACCGAGAATGCCCTGCCCAGGCAAATCATCGTCTCACCGAAATCCAGCAGCGTGTCCGTGAGATCGGGTTGGGCCATAACCGTGCGTTGCGCCTCGTCCTCCTGCCGATGGAGCACCAGTTCGGATTTGACCGGCGCGGGGGCGGAAAGGAACTCCGTCCACACCTCGAGTCTCGTGCTCTCAGGCGGAAACCGAAATGACTCGGGTGGTGGGACTTGTTCGAGAATGATCACATCTTGCTCCAGTCCGCTAATGGTGTAGGTGTAGCGAACATCTGCTGAGACATCATCAAAGGCGTCTACATAGAGCTTGTCCCAGCGGAAGGAGAGGCCCGTGGGTATTGAGGCGCTGCGCCAAAGAAAAACGGGCATAGCAGCCAGAAAAGGCTCCCATGCCCGAAATCGGTGCGTTATGCTCTTGTCAGACATACAATGAACCAACGCCCGATGGCCCAGATCATACCGCTGCAAGGCGAACTTCGTCCAGTCCTTCCCACGGTCCGGGGAAATGTGGACTATCAACGCTTCGAAGCCGAGCTGCGCCGGATCGATGAACTCCTGCGACTCAGCGGCGTCGAAGCGCTCTTTGTGGAGCGCAGTTTGGCGGGATGGCTGGCCCGAGACCCGGAGCGGGTGCCCACGACGCACGAGCAGACGAAGTATCAGCGCACCAGTGCCCAGGCGCTGCGCTGCAACGTGCTGCAGCGCTTGCTGGGCGAGGACTTTCGGGGGATGAGCCGTCGGCTGGCCGAGTGCGCCCTCTTCCAGTGGTTCTGCGGGGTGGATCGCTTGGAGGAAGTGCGGGTGCCGAGCAAGAGCCAGTTGGCGCGCTACTTCCAATGGCTGCCGGAGGCGCAGGTGCAGGCCCTGGTCCGCCGGCTCGTGCAGGCGGCGCGGGAGACCGATGCCACCACGGGGTTCAACCGGCTCTGGCTGGCCAACGAACTGGAACTGGACACGGTGTGGATGGACAGCACGTGTGTGGCCGCGGACATCCATTTCCCCGTGGACTGGGTGCTGCTGCGGGACGCGACGCGGACGTTGATGAAGGCCACCGGCCTGATCCGGGCACACGGGCTCAAACGCCGGATGCCGGCCCCGGAGCAGTTTCTGCGGGCGATGAACCAGCAGTGCATCGCGATGGTGCAGGCGGGCAAACGGGCCGACGCGAAGCGGGCGCGCAAGCGGGTGTTGCGGGAGATGAAGCGCCTGAGCCGGGTGGTGCGACAACACGCTCGCCGGCATCGGGATCTGCTCGACACGCATTGGCAGGAGACGGATTGGACCTGGGCCCAGGCCGAGCAGGTGCTGGCCCGAATCGACGGGGTGCTGGCGCAGTTGCCCCGGGCGGTCCGGCAAGCCCATGAGCGGATCATCGGGGAGCGGCCGGTGGCCAACGCGGACAAGATCCTGAGTCTCTACGAGGGCGATCTGCACGTGATCGTGCGGGGCAAGGCCGGGGCGGCGGTGGAGTTTGGCAACACGCTCTTCCTGGCCGAGCAGCGGCAGGGCCTGGTAGTGGACTGGCATCTCTACCAGGAGAGTGCGCCGGCGGACAGCCGGCAGTTGCCGGCGAGCCTGGAACGGCTGCAGTCCTGGCTGCCGGCGGGCGTGCTCGAAGCGGTGGGCGGGGACCGCGGCTTTGACTGCAAGGCCAACCGGGCGCTCTTGGCGGAGGCGGGGCTCTTCAACGGGCTGTGTCCGCGCGGGGTGGCGGAATTGCAGCGCCGTCGGCATGGGGCTCGGTTTGGGAAGATCCAGCGCCGGCGGCCGCAGACCGAGGGGCGGATTGGGATTCTGAAGAATGACTTCTTGGGGCGGCCGCTGCGGGCCAAGGGGTATGAGCACCGGGCGCTGGGGGTAAGCTGGAGTGTGCTGGCCCACAATCTTTGGGTGCTGGCCCGGATGGAGCGGGTGGCGGCGTCGGCGGAGCAGCAGCGCGACGCGGCTTAGGCAGTAGTCTGGCTGATGGGAGTGCAAGGCTCGGCGGAGCCGTGTCGTTAGAAGTCTGGAAAAACCACAACCCATAGCGGTGTCGGGCCGAAAGCGTGCCCGAGCTGTCATGATGGCTTATACCAGGCTCACTCTCCTTCCTCTCCTATCGTCTCCCATCCGGAAACAGGGACTTCTGGGACGGGCTCTACATAGACAACCTGGTTTGGCGGGAGCAGCAGGCCCACACTGGACTTGGGTTCGGCGAGCAGGACGCTCTGACCGCTGAGAGAGTCGTAGTAGGCAAGACCAGCGATCCGGCTGGTGAACCGTTTGGCGTCAGGCGTCCGCACATCCACCACGCTGGCTGCCTGCACATCCGGGCTGAGCGTGACCCGGAAACCGCCACGCCGCGCCACCGCGCCTTCCTTGGAGAGCTCGATCCGCGCCACCGATTCCTTCCATTCCCCATCCTCCGAGTAATGCAACCCGCTGGCCAACTCCGTGTACGTGCTTCTTGCGGGCACGAGGTTTCCGGCGTCGTCTTTGGACCAGTACTCGTACGCAACGACGCGGTGATGCGGGCCGCGGTCCAGAACTTCGAGGGCGTTGGTGCCGTCGGCCCGCGTTCCCGCGGCTGCAAGCAGCAGCCACACACTCAGCGTCGTCGGTCGGAGCCAGCCATCTGGTTTCATGGTGCGGGAGGGTAAGTCAACGGTTCGGGAGCATTCGGTACGCTCACGACCGGCAGGTGAGCGCGGGTAGTTGGCACGTCACGGGAAGAAGGAGCAAAGACAGGTGACCCAGTGCGACAGACCGCTCCGGCCCTCCATCGATGAAGTGACGATGAGCCTAACCTGAGATTCGATGTTCATGGAGCGCGCCTCGATCTCCGTGGGTGCCGCACCAAGCGGTGAGGGGCTGAACTCCATCTCGCCCTGTATCAGCCCCAGCACGACTCTTTACTGAAGGACTATCCGGTTCTCAGATGATTGTCAAGAGTCATTGGGCAACGGAGAAAACACAACACTCAGTCTAACCACTTGTGTTAGGTCGAGCCCCGTCGTTTGCGTCAAAGGTGCCAGTGAAGTCCAACGCACATCTGCCGGGATTCGCCGAAGATTCCCTTCCGTTCTCACCCCGGTCTCTCCGGCCGTTGCCGACATAATGCAGGCCCTGCGAGCTCTCTCCTGGCTCACGCCCACCGGCCAGGTGCGGCCTGTCCGCCGCGTCGAGGTAGGGGTGGTTGATTTCGGTGACGGTGGAGCAGTCAGCCCGGCACAGCATCCGGCAGTGCGCGGTGTGCGTTTACTTGCACGCGTTTCAGCGGCGAACACCCCCAGCCCGCTTGTGGACGACGCTCGACCTGTCTCGGTTCTTAGGTCCCTTCAGGTGCTGGCGGCAGCCATCTTTCTGCTTGGTCGGTAAGGAACCGAATCCGCACGCCCGTGTTCCGCCCCCGCGAGTCCTCCCGTTCCTCCCGTACCTCGGCCGTCATCTGATCGAGGTAATCCCGCCCGACCTTCCGCGGGAGGGTCCACTGGCCGACCACCCCGTGCGTGAACAGCGCGAGGTGATCCTTCAGGCTCGGGTTGGACCACTGGAACAGCGGCAGATGCCTCCGGACCCGTGAGCGCCGCGCCCCCAGGGTCGGGTCCACCAACACCCGCCGCCACACCCGCCGCACGGTCTTGCCTGTCCGCGGGTCCTGGGCCAGGAACCACTCGGCGTCATCGCCTTTCATCGCCTTCCACCCCGTCCCCAGGCAGAAGCGGTACACCTCCGAGGCCTTGAACCCGGTGTCGACCATGGCGTTGACCACGGGCACGTTCAGTTGCCGGCGTACTTCCTCGAGTTCCGAGGTGGTGTTGCACCGGCCGTAGCCGATCAGCCGGCTGGCCCCGCCCGGCCCGAACGCCCGCGCCACCCAGAAGTAGTGCTCGCCCGCGCGCGCCTGGCGATCCGCCGCCAGGAATCGGGTCTTCTCCAAGGGCCACGGGTCGCCGAAGTCGTAGTCCGCCTTCCGTTCCTGGAGGTAGTCATCTCCCGTGACCAGCCACCGGTCCAGGTCCCAGGGTTCCCCGAGGGTCTCGGTGACGAAGGTGAACATCGGCTCGATGTCACCCCCCATGCGCATGGCATCCACCGCCCCCAGGAACTCCTCGACAATGGCCCGCCACTCAATCCAGTGCGGCAGGAGCGCGTTCCACGTGTAGCTGACCCGTGACCGCGGGGCGTTGGGGTTCTGGGGCACGAAGCGGCCGTGGTTCTCGATCCAGCGCCGGTCCACGGGCGTGTCCTTGATCCGATGCCCACACCCCGCGCACTCGAAGCGGATGGTGCCGGCCAGGACGTCGAACCGCCACTTGCCCTCGGGCTTGGTGAGGTCGTTGGAATCCCACTTGAGCTGTTCGAACTTCAGGGGCTGAAGGTGCTGGCAGGCCGGACACTCGAAGTGCCAGACCCGCTGGTCCCCGGCGCGGTAGGCGGTGTCCATGGCGTCGCCCTTGGTCCCCGGCGTCGAGATGAGGAACCGGCGCGAGTTCCAGAAGGACCGCGTGCGTTTGAGGACCATTTCCAACCGGCCGGGGGCGTAGTTGCGCACTTCGTCGGCAAAGAGCCACCGGATGGGTTTGGACTGCAACCGGGCTTTCGACCCCGACCACCCCGCGTAGAAGGGCATCCCGTCGAAGGCGAACCCGGTCAGGGTGACTTCGGACAGTCGTTCTTTGACCGGCCGGCAGGTCTCGAAGGTTGGCGTCAACCGGTCGCGGAGGAAGTCACGGAGTTCATCCTTGGTGGCGGTGACCCACATGGCGGGGCCGGGATCCTCGGCAATGGCCCAGCAGGCGCAGTTCATCACGGTCTGGGTCTTGGCGCTCTGGGCGGCGCACTGGACGGCGATGTCCCGGATGGCGTTGTTGGCGAAGTCCTCCATGACAGCCCGGACCCAGGGGGAGGCGTCCGAACGCCAGCGGCCGGGCAGCGGTGAGGTCTCGTCCACGTGGACATTCTCTTCACACCACTGCCACGGAGGCCGACGGTCGGCCGGTTTGCAGGCGGCGCAGAAGCCCGCCACCAAAGGATGCGGTGATGGTCCCACACCTATAGTGCAGAACGGTAGCGCGTAACGGCGCGACGCCGCGGGCAGGACCTTACCCCTGGCCGGGGTCGGAAAACCGCCGAGGCACCGGTTCGCGGCTGATCTCGGGGCGGTCTCGGGCGACGGTCTGACGACGCAGAAAGCCCCTCGGGGTCACCGAGGGGCTTGGGGTCGGGTGAGGCGGACGAGTACTTCGCTGTTATGGATTCAGACGTACCCCGAAACAGCCGTGCTCGGCCCGTAATCCAAGATGCCAAGCGCGACCGACCTCGGTAACGAAGCCACTCAGCCTGAGCCGAGAAAGGGCTCCGTTGTGTCCATCAGACCTTGCGACGACGACTGAATGCCGCAAAGGCGACTAAGCCAAGTCCACCCACGAACGCATACGCTGTCGGCTCAGGAATTGGGGCCGTGGCTGCTTCGATGCGGTCACCGTCGGCAGTTCGCGGGAAAATTCGATATGCTGCCCAACCGTTCTCCAAACTGGTCTTCCGGATTACTAGCTGCAAGTAGGTTCCGGCAATCGTGTTGTCGAAGTCGAACAGATCGCTTTCGGTTTCACCGAACTGAGAGCTGCCGGTCACGTCACCCTTCAGCCCAAAGACCGACCCGACTGAACCCAGGGTGCCGAGCGAGCTACCGACGAAGGCCTCAACGCGCGTGATAGCGTTGCCGTGCTGAATAACCTCCAACTGATCCACGGTAACTGGCATATCGAACTGGAACGTAATCACAGCAGTCGCCGGGTCAGGAATGTTCGGGCTGGAATAGACGTGTGAGTGAAGTCCGAAGTAGCCGTCGCCCCAGGTGGGGTTAATCAAGTATCCGACTCCGTAATCGACCGGGAATGGAAACGGCGGAGCCTGTACGGAATAGCCGCCATCTAGAGCGGCGTGCGTCGGGGATTCCTGCGCATCAGGTGGAGCAGAGATGCCGATGATGGAACCCTGCGCTTGCGCAATCCCACTTCCCAGTGCCGCGAGGGCTACAGAAGCAATGAGCAGTCTTGGAGTTATCATAGTTTTGTTCATTAGATTGGTTGTTCTCATTCCCTTCCTCTATCCCCTCCCAACACCGGAGTCACTATAGCCGAGCCGCGCTTGCCAATGCAATTCTTTTCTCCATTCAGCAACTCCGAGCTCGAGCAGTAGCTTCGGTCAGCAGAACCATCAACTCACTTCAATCCTCAAGCCCGTAGGACGAGAGCACCTTTCGGCTCTAGTAGGCCCGCATTGAAGGGTTTATCACGCACGATAGGCGCCACATCCGGTTGGCGACGCAAGAAGCCCCTCGGGGTTGCCGAGGGGCCGGGGGGGGCGGAGAAAGCCGGTCAGACCAGTTCCAGGAGAAGCCGGCTGTCGACCCGATGCGTGATGCGAGCCCGCTGCCACGATTCCCCAAACCGTCGGAACATGATCACGGCGCCGACTCGGTCTCCACCACTGATCTGAACGCATTCCTGGGGACCGGTGCCGACCGCCGCAAAGACGGTCATCCGCAAGTCCGTAGTCGACCGCGCCCGCCGAACGCGGGACGCCAGCTTCTCGTGAATCTTCGCGAGCCTGTCATCCAGTCCCATCAGGAACTGGTGTTCATTCGCCATGTCGAAGGTGCCGACCCCGGCCAGAACCAGTTCACTCCGAGCTTCGCGGACCTTCACGGCCAGGTCAGCGAGGAGTTCAACGGCGCGCTGGGCCTTGTCGCACTCGGTGGGGGTCGCTTGGACGGTCTTGCTGCTGTTGCTGGTCTTCATGTTGTCGTTCCTTCCTGTGTTCCGGTTGTCTATTCGTACCGAACGTGAGCTCTCTACGGTGGGAGGGCGGAGCCTGTCCAAGGATTCTCACGGGATTTTGGGACCGGGGTTCGGAGGACGTTCGCACTCACACATCGACCCTCCGGTCGGCCGGAGGGTCGCGTGGTCGCGTGGCGGACTACTTGGCCGCCATGAGGCCGTGCAACTCGAAGATGCGCTGGAAGAGCCGGACCCGGCCTGTGATCCGGCGGACGATCTTAACCGCCTGCGCGTCCCCGAGCTTGAACGCCGTCTTCAGCTCGGCGGCGATGGCTTCCTTGTCCTTTCCGCTCAGGAACAGGAAGGAGACCAGCCCGCCCTTGGTGGCTTTGAGTTCCTCGAGTTCCTCGAGGTTGCCCGGCAGCCGGTCACCGGTTTCCGCGTCATCATCGCCCTTCACCGCCTTCGCCGCCTTCGCCGCCTTCGCCGCCTTCGCCGCCTTCGCCGCCTTCGCCGCCTTCGCCGGCTTCTTGACCTTCGCGCCCGCCGCGAGTTCCTGGGCCTTCTGCCAGCCATCTTCCTTCGCCGCCGGTTCGACGGTCGCCGCGTCATCCTGTATGTCAAGGCGCTGTGCCCCGGCCGGGAAGCAGGGATTCGGAACCTTCGCCTTCGGGGGCAGGAGGAGGGTTTCGGTGGTGCTGTTCTGCTTGCTGCTGCTGCCGTTCTTGCTGGTCTTCATGTTGTTTTTCCTTCTGCGTTTGTTGTTGTCTACTTGTACCGAACGTGAGCTCTCTCGGATGTACTGCTGAGACTGTCCAAAGGTATTTCGGAGAATCCATGTCCCCCGTCGGCATGAGCTTCCGGCGGGGTCTCGCGCAGGACCGCGGCCTCGGGCGTTTCCCGCTCCCCCAGGCGCCGGGCGACCTCGAGGGCGCCGCGCTTGTAGACGCAGAGGCAGACCAGCTCGCCCGTCCCATCCCGCAGCGCCCAGAAGCGGCTGCGGCCGTGCTTGGTGATGGTGAAGCCGTTCATGACAGGGGAATGAACCCGTTGTTGTGGTCGCAGATCACCCGGTCATAGACCGCCTCGATGACGCTTTGCAGCGTGTCGCAGTACACGTCCCGCTCACAGGCCAGGACCATCGATCCCGGTTGCCGCCCGCGGTGCCCCTCGACCAGCCAGACCGAGTACACGTCATTGGGCTCGTAGGCGACGATGAGCGTCCACCGACGCCCCCTCTTCCCGTTGACCCGGCATTGGAGGCCAACCTCGTAATCCACGAACCCCTGGCCGGCTTCGGACACCAGCCGGGAAGTCCGGGCCGAGCGGTACTCGCCGACCGCCTCGGCGCAGCGGTAGGTGAAGTGCTGGGCACCGATGTAGGCGAAGGCGCCGTTTAACCCCAGGCCGCCCGCTTGCGCGAGGATCGCCTGGACCGTCTCGGGTAGAGATGCAAGTTGCATACGGCGAGCCTCTTAGAGGGCGCGCCGCCGAGGGGTCCAGTGGCGATCAGTCCTTCCGCTGCCACGCGTTCAGCCGT
>JABTUJ010000069.1 GCA_015075445.1 Verrucomicrobiales bacterium | reverse complement strand
GACGCGCTCCAACTGCCCGCCATCAAGGCCCAGTACGTCGCCCTCGCTCAGGAGGCCGCCCAGGCCTCCTGGACCCACGTCGATTACCTCAGCCGTCTGGTCGAAGGCGAGTTCCTCCAACGTCAACAGCGCACCATCCAGCGCCGGGTGCGCGCCGCCCGCTTTCCCGTCTTGAAAACCCTCGAACAGTTCCGCTGGGACTGGCCCAAGAAAGTCAACCGCCTCCAGGTGCAGAATCTCTTCCGCCTCGACTTCCTCAAAGACCATGTCAATCCGATCTTCGTCGGCAACGTGGGCGTCGGTAAAACCCACCTGGCCTCCGCCCTGGGTTATGCCGCCTGCCTCCAAGGCCACGCCGTGCTCTTCGCCAACGCCATCAGCGTCATCAACGACCTGTCTGCCGCCCAGAAGCGCGGCGACCTCAAACGCGAACTCAAAAAATACCTGCGCCCACGACTCCTGATCCTGGACGAGATCGGGTATCTGCCCATCGACCAACACGGTGCCAACCTCCTCTTTCAGGTCATCAGCCAACGCTACGAACGCGGCTCCACCCTCCTCACCACCAACAAGCCCTTCAAACACTGGCCTTCCATCTTCAACAACGACAGCACCATCACCTCCGCCGTCCTCGACCGCCTGCTCCATCACGCTGAAACCGTCGTCATCGAGGGCCCCAGCTATCGCATGAAGGACAAGGCCGAGGGCTGATCCGCTCCTCCCGAGGCCACTCCTCCTCGCCGCCTCACCTCACGAGGCTCGCCGCACTCTCCCCCCCGATCCCAGCGCTGGCCCCTGCCGGCACACCCCTCAACGTGCCCAGTCCCATCGCGGTGGCACACCCCAATACCCTCAAATGCCGATCAACTTCTCAACCGCCATCCCAATGAATGTTCACGCCGCCGGCCACACGGAGAAAGTGGATCTGCGCGTCGAGGGGACTTCCCAACACGTCTCTAGTGAGTTCTGGATGGGACTTTGACGCGGAGCCAGGTCCCCGGGGCCCGCCCCCACGCTCCGAGGGCATGGGAACAGGATATGACAAAGTCAAGAACTGACCCCTTTTCGCGAATGATCAACGACAACTATTAGTGGCGCCGGTCACTTTTAATTGTCGCTGGCCACGCGAACCCTCCCTACCTTCGGAGTCGATATGGATTCAATGATCCTCAGCAGCATTCAGGTGATCCGGGACGTCCGGCCCATCGAAGGGGCGGACCGGATCGAGGCGGCGACCGTGTTGGGCTACCAGACGGTTATCAAGAAGGACGAGTTCCGACCGGGCGACCTCTGTGTCTGGCATGAACCAGACACCATCCTGCCGGAGCGCCCCGAGTACGAGTTCCTGCGGAAGCAGGGGTTCCGGCTGAAGGTGTCGCGTTTCCGGGGTCAAGTGAGTCAGGGACTGGCATTGCCCCTGAGCGTGTTGCCGCCGGGCGCGTATGCCCCGGGGGCAGATGTGACCGCCTTGATCGGACTGGTGAAGTACGAGAAACCGCTGGCGGCGAACCTGGCCGGGGTGGCCAAGGGCGGTTTTCCGTCCTGGCTGCGGAAGACCGACGAGCCGAATCTGCGTTCGTACCCGGAAGCGCTCGAGGAGTTCCGCGGCCGGCGTTGCGGCCTGACCCAAAAGGTGGACGGCACGTCCGGCACGTTCTACTGGCGGGACGGGCAGTTCGGGGTGTGCTCGCGGAATCTCGACCTGCTCGAGGACGAGCAGAACACGTTTTGGCAGGTGGCCAGGCAGCTCAAGCTGGCGGAGGCACTGGCCGGGTTGGGCGGTGACTTCGCGCTGCAAGGGGAGGTGCACGGCGCGGGCATCCAAAGCAATCGGCTCGGGGTGCAAGGGGTTGGATTGGCGGCGTTCAACCTGTTCGACATCGGCCGCCAAACCTATGTCAGCCACAAGGACCTGGCTGAGTTCTGCCGGACGCACGGGGTGCCGATGGTTCGGCTCGTGTGGGAGGGCGAGTTGGCGTTCACCCTGGACGAGTTGGTGAGCCTCGCCAACCAGCAAGCCTACGCGCCCGGCAAACCGGCGGAAGGGATTGTGATTCGCCCGTTCGAGGAGGCTCGCTCCCGGGTGCTGCCCAACGGACGTTTGTCGGCCAAGGTGCTGAGCGAGGTGTACGCCCTCAAGTACGGCGAGTAGGATCAGTAGTGAGCCGTGACCTCAAGGCGACCTTCCAGCGACGTCAGGTCCACCCACTCCCGCGCCGCGTCGAATCGGTCCCACGCCCGGCCGTTCACCTCCACACGCTGCACCGGCTTGCCCTCCGGATGCCGGAACCGAAGCAGCGTTTGCCGCGGCACCCGGCGCACCGGCAGATCCACCACCGCCCGAATCCGCCCCTGATCCGCCTCGGACCGGAAGCGCAGGCTCATCGGCCCGAAGTGCGTCGCCGCCCGTTCAATCGCCGGCGCTTCCCCGTCGGCCAGCCACGCCCGCGGCAGCGCCATCCCCAGCCGCAGCACGTCGTCTCCCCGGTCATCCTCGATGAACATCAACCGTAACCAATAGGCCGAGTTGGCCTCGTCGCTGGACTTGTAGTGGTCGCCCCGCCAGTCGCCCAAATCGGGCAACGGGTGTTCGCACAGCATCTGCGTGTCCGGGTAATAGCATGCTGCGAACCCGTTGAAGTACGCCCGCAGGAAATGCTTGATCTCGTCGCGCAACAAATACGGGTGCGGCGAGCAAAGCAGGTTGGGTTGCATGGAAATCCCGCCCCGGCTGAACCACTGTGCCCCGTGTTTCTCCCACGAGTACCCGTAGCGATCGGACAGATACAGGTTGTCCTCGTAATCCTGCAGGATCGGTACCGCCATCGGATGATCCGGCGCCAACAGCCCCGTGCGCAACAGATAGATCGGCCCCTCGAGCGTCGCCGTGATCCACCCAAAGGTCCGACCGCGGCGATGCACTTCGCTCGGGATCTGCGGCACCCACGTGCCATCTCGCAGCGGCACGAGCGGCGCCCGCAGGCTCGCTTCCTCGAACGCGGCCAGAATGTCGCGCCGATACGCCTCAACCTCCTCGCGCAACGGCGCTGCCTGCGGATGCTCGACGTCCTCCAGCGCCCGCGCCACCGCCTGCATGCCCCACCAACTGAACACATTATTCGACAGCCAGTTCCGCCAGTCCCCGATGTCCTCGAGCGATCCCGGCGGCAACAGGCCGCGCTCAATCGCCCGCCGACCCGTCAGTTCCCGCGTCCGATCCCGCTCGTGGGCAATCCACGCACACGCCGCCATCAACGCACTGGCATTCCGTCGCAGCCAGGCGCGGTCACCCGTGTACCAGTAGTGCTCCGCCATCGCCCACAAGATCCAGCCGTGATGCTGGTTGTAGCCCCCCTGTTCCCAACCCCCCGCGCCGTTGAACACGCCTTCCTGCGACGCGTAATCGCCCGGCAACGCCACCGTCCCCTGGTAATGCAGGAACGTCTCCAAACACCGTTCCGCTTCCGCGTGCAACCCACGCCGGTCCAGATCGGTGATCATCATGCAGGACTCGTTCCCGAACACGCCGTAGCTAAAGCTCCCCACCCGCGCCCCCATCCGGTCCGCCCCCACCTCCCGGCCGCAGTTGATCAGCAGATGCGACACATGCGCCCGATAGAAGTTGTTCAGTTCCGCGATCGGCGTCGTGATTTGCGTGGACGCGTCTGCCCGCCCTTTCCAGAACGCCTTCACCCGCCGGAACTCGGCCACGTACTCGAGATCCTCCAACCGCTGGATCTCCTCCTCCTCTTCCAGCGTGATGAACGGGATCCGCAACACCATGTGCCCATCCGTCCCCGGCGGCATGTGGCCCGCGAAATGCACCTCGCCATCCTCAACCGTGCCCGTCACCGACCCCTGCACCTCCACCACCGCCCGCAACCGGTCGCCGTCCGGATGCTGCGCGTACAGCCGGCCCTTCCGCGTCGTGACCGGCAGGCGCCGACCATCCGCGCGCAACGACAACGTCGCGTGCGCCAACCGGTACTCCGACGCGATGTTCTGCCCGTGAACCTTGACCACCAGCACCGCCGTGTCGTCGGCCCGCATATCCGGGAAACCCAGACCGCCCGGATCCAGTCGCGTCACGAACGCCGTCTGCGTGTACCGGATCCCGTCCCGCTCCCACTGCGTGTGGAGGATCGGCAGACACTCGTCCTCGATCCATCGCTTCACCGGTTCGCCCTTGGGCAGCGCAAAATCGTACTCGAGCCGCTGGGCGCCCCAGCGACGCCGCGCCGTGTCCCGCCCGCGCGGCTGATCAATCCGGTCATTGACGCAGAACACCGAGCCATCCGGGTTCACCCCAAACCGTTGCCGCCCGCCCTCCGTCCCGAGCGGCAGGTAGATGCGGCCCGGCTTCGGCGGCTGCTCGGCCAGCGCCCGCGCCAGCGTCTGCTCGGGCTCGGCGAAGACTCGCCGATACAGCGAAGGAGCATTCGTGCGTTCGGCCAGCGACAACGCGGCGTGGTACAGCGACAGGCTCCCGCCCAAACCGTGTCGCTCGATCAATGCAACTGGGAGGTCAACGAACGACGGACTGGTGCTCACCGCCGCGCGGGCATGCGGCATGTAGAGCATGTAGCTCTGCGAAGCCTCTGCAGGCGAAAAACTGAAGCCCAGCCGGCCCATCCTCGCCGTCGCGACCGTGCCATCGAACGTATTCATGTTCGGGCTGACCGTGTACCACAGATCCACCAGGATGCCCGCGCTCTGGCCGGCGCTCGAAAAGCTCCATGCCCCGTCGTGGCCCACCGCCACCGCGGCGGCCGAAGCCATGCGTTCGATCTTCGCGGCGTACCCATTGTGCATCTCCAATCGACCATGCCACTCGTGCGACTCGCCGGCTTCAGGCACCCATTCGATGGCAAATCGTCCGGATCTCCACACCGAATCGGTGTAAGCCGCCAGTCGTTCCACCGCCGGTGCCGGTCCATCGAACAACAACCGCAACCTCAGGGTCGTCCGGTACTCCGCGTTGAAGTCCCTCAGCTCCGGGAACTCCTTCAGGTTCACGTGTCGGAACGTGTAGGTCCACGTGCGGCCGTCGGCTTGAAAGTAAACATCCGCCTCGCGCCACTCCCCCTGGTACAGGTCACCCAGATGTCCCCAGCCGGATTCCCCCGCCCCGGCGGGCTGATCCCGCGGAATCCGATGCTCCGGCCAGCGCGAGTGCCACCACTCGAGCCGGACGGTCGCGGGATCCGGCGGCGCATCCGCAAACGTCACCACCACCCGCTCGATGTCTCGTGGATCCTCCCACCACACCCCAAGGTCCCTACCCTCCGCCCACGACGCCCGCTCGCCCCACGGCACCACGTCCACCGACGTCCCAGGAGACAAACCAACATCCGCCGTCCACACCTCGGCAGCCCGCCCCGCTCCCCCCAACAGCAGTGCTGCGGCGAGCCCCATGAGTGTGCACCCCCACCGTTGTCGCGCCCTTGTCCCGCCGGTTCGCCCTGAACCGCCCGGTGAGGGCACCGGGCCTACAACCTGTAGGCCGGGTCCCCCGACCCGGCGGGCAGAGTCCATGGCCCCTTCCCCTGAACCGCCCGGTGAGGGCACCGGGCCAACAACCTGTAGGCCGGGTCCCCCGACCCGGCGGGCAGGGTTCATGGCCCCTGAGCCGATCCAAGAGAACCCCATCATTTCCCCCATCCCTGCTGTTCGTAATCGGTGGTGGGACTCCCCGTCCTGGATTCTCCGCCGATTACGAACATCGGGGATGGGGTTTGGGGAGGCGCCCCAAGAACCCGTGGCGCGGACACCCCTGGAATCCTGGAACTTCCCTTGAGCTTTGACCTTGGATCTTGGAGCTTCCCCAGCCCGCTTCCAAACGGCAATTCGCGCATCGTTCTTCATACGGAGATGCGCGCCATCTAACCCGACCTCCTCCCTCCTGGCAACCCAGCCGAATCAGCGTTCCCCCCTTCGCGGGCAACCTCTCCTCCCCTCTTCCTCACTCCAGACGCTGCCCGCCAAGAACCCGAACCGGCGCCAAAGCCGGCGGACCACAATCACCCTCTCCCCACGCCCTCCCCCCTTTTCGCGTCCCTTCGCGGCTTTCGCGGGCAGTCTCTCTTCCCGTCGTCTTCGTCTCACGTAACGACCGGTTTAGCGTCTGCGAGACGCGTCGGTTTCGAGCAACACCGTCTGGACATCAGTCATCACCAGCCGTGGGTCCAGCAGCCCGTAGCTGTAGATGTTGCGGATCTGCCGGGCGGGATCGATGAGATAGACCCGGAGCGGGTGGTAGTAGGGACCGAACGCGCTGGGCTTCTGGCGCGCATCCACCCTTTGCCCATACGCCTCCAGGAGCGGGGCAAGATCCTCCCGCGTCCGCGCGGTGAGGAACAGCCATTCGCATCCCACGCCGTACCCGAGCGAGACGCGACCGTACCGCGCCATGACCCCCGGGGTGTCGTGCGCCGGGTCAAAGCTCAGTGTCACCAGGAGCAGGCGCTGGGCAACGTCGGGGAACTGACGGCTCATGCGCTGGAGCTCACTCAGCGCACCGGTGGCGCGCATACAGGCCTTGGGATCCGTGCAACGGGTGTAGATGAAGCTCAGCACCACCACCCGATCCCGCATGAGATCATGCAGTCGCACCGGCTTGAAATCGGTGCCCAACACCGTCCCGTCCACCGCCGGCTGGAGCACGGGGAGCTGATAGCTGCCGGCGGCCGGTGGATCGTAATCGTACTCCGCGGTACGGCGTTTCATCAGGTCGGGCTTCACAATCGCCTCCTCCGGGACAGCCGCATCCGGGCGGTCGGCCTGAGCCGCAGCCAGGCCCAGAGAAGCACGGAGGATCAGCGAGGCGAGCAGCACTCGAGCGAAGGGAAAGACAGTAATCATGGGAATCTCGGGTTCGATGTTCAAACGGGTGCCGGGCCGGGACGCGGCGCACGACCGCGTCCCGTTCCCGACTGGGGTTCAGTTGTACAGGCTGGCGGAGCCGAAGCGCATGATGTGCGGGCGGCCGAGCCTGGCCGCGGCGAAATCGACGGCGAACTGCGGGCTGAGCTCACGTCCGTCCCACGAGTAGCCCTTGAGGTACTGCTCGTTGTCTTCGCCTTTCTTGTCCCACTTGGCCAGGAGCGAGCTGGTGAAATAGAGCCGCTTTCCATCCCAGCTCTGGGACACCATGTTGACCTGGCGCCCGATGACCTTCTCGTGCACCAGCCGGGGGTGATGCGGATGGGAGACATCGAACACGTAGCACTTGCCATCGCCGAACGCGTCGACGAACAGCGTCCGGTCATCGGCGCTCAGACTGATGTCGACCGGCAACACCCCCTGCCCTTCCGGCCCGACATGCCCAACTTCCCGGGCCCGCCACTGACCGTCGCGGTCCTCAAACACCAGCCAGAGCTTCGAGGTGAGCGCCGTGGCGGTGAACGCGAAGTTGTTGCGCGGTCCCCAGGCCCAACGGACTTCGAGCGGCGCCCCGGGCACGTGGAACACCTTGCGCGGCTGCCGCGCGTGGAAGTCCCACAGCACCATCGTCTGCCCGAACTGCTTCATCGCCTCGGCATCCTGCACCAGATCGCCAAACTCCCGCATGTAGTTCGCCCAGCCCGTGAAGGACGAGCTCAACATCACGTTCTTCCGCGGCAACACCCGCGCATCGTACCCGTACCCGTCCGCCACCGACTCGATCTCGGCCCCGCGCGGATCGCGGTCGGTGGGCATCCAGTGCGTGGCCAGGTGCCGGCCGTCGTTGCTGTATTCCACGAGGGCGGTGGCGCCGCCCCGGTCTTTCCGATTCGAGAGGCAGGGCACCAGCATCCGCCCCGGCAGGGCATAGAAACCATGCGGGCCCACGAGCCCCGTTTTCTGGGCGAAGTTCTTGATCGTCTTCACCAGCCGGGGGCGCGCCGGATCCGTGGCGACGTCGAAGATGAAGATGTGGCTCGTATCCAGCCCGCTCACCCAGAGCTGGCGGCGGTCATCCGTGAAGCCGCCGTGGTGCGCCTCGTGGCGTCCGCCCACCGACGCGCTATGGATGACCTGGCCGTACGTGGGCGAACCCGGCCGGACATCCAGTGTCACCACCTTGTCCGACTCATCCCCCCACCCCTCGACCCCCAGCGTCCAGACATACACAAATTCCTCCTGACCGGTGATCTTGGGCATGTACGGCGACATGCAGGTTTCGTCGGCGCGCGCGCCGAACCACCCGAGCCCCAGCAGGGCCAGACCGGCCAGGACCTTGGGCGCGACCCGGACCGGCGCCAGGCGTTGACCTCGCCCACGCGGGGCGAACCGAGAACGAACGATGACTTTCATGATAATCCTGAATGGGAATTTCTTGTTGGTTCACGGCCGAGGCCACCGGGTGGTCATGACGCCCGGCCACCCGGCCCGGCCACCACCGCTCACGGGTTTCGACCCCGATCCGCTTCATCGTTCGGTAGTGCGCAAACCCGGCGCCAAGTTGGCCAACTTGCGGCCGGCGAAGCCTCCCGCCCCGCCGACACCCCTCGGCATCCGTGGCAGCCTCGAAATCCGCAACTCATTGCGACCCGGTCTGGTTTCCGGGGCCCGCTCCCACAGGTCTCAAGGCTTCCAGCCCACTTGCGTGAGCGGGCGAACCATCCCGCGGGGTGTGGACGGAGGCTTCGGCATTGACCCCACCCCCTCCGGCTTCGCACACTGGCGCTCGTGTTCCGCCCATCCGATGCCGTCGAAACCGGAAGCGCCCGATCATGACCGATGCCCCCGAAACCGAGGTGACGGATGCGACCCTGGTAAGCCGTGCGCAGGCGGGCGATTTGGCAGCGTTCGAAGCGCTCATGGCGCGCCACGAGCGACGGGTGTACGCCCTCGCGTTGCGCATGCTCCGCAACGAGCACGACGCCGAGGACGTCGCCCAGCAGACCTTCCTCAGTGCTGTCGAGGGGCTGGCCGGCTTCCGTGGCGAGGCCAGCTTCAGCACCTGGATTCTGCGCATCGCCACCTACGCCGCTCTCAAGATCATCCGGAAGCGCAATGGCCTGGAGTTGGTATCGCTCGACGAAGCCACCGACGCCACCGGCGACGGCGACGGGGTGCCCCACCCGGAATACATCGCCGACTGGCGCGCCTCGCCCGAGCAATTGGTGGCCCACAACGAGACCCGGCAACTCATCGACGCCGCCCTGGCCGAACTCGACGAGAAGCACCGCCTGGTCTTCCTCCTGCGCGACGTCGAGGGCCTTTCGGTGCGCGAAACTGCCGAGGCCCTGGGCCTGACCGAGGTCAACGTCAAGGTGCGCCTCCTCCGCGCCCGCCTCCGCCTCCGCGAACGGCTGACCCGTGAGTTCGGCGACCCCGCCCGGCGGCGCGAACCGCATCGGCACGACGAATGACGCGAGGTTGGCCTTGGCGCGGACGCCCCGGTGCGTTACAACGCCCGGGCCGATGAATCTGCCCAACCAGCTCACCGTATCGCGGCTGTTCCTGACGGTGCTCTTCTTGCTGGCGCTGTTCCTGGACTCGAGGATCAGCGACACGCTGGCGTTGGGCCTGTTCGTGGCGGCCAGCCTGACCGACCTCTTCGACGGCCGCATCGCCCGCCGTCGCCGGCTCATCACCAATTTCGGCATCCTGATGGACCCGCTGGCCGACAAGATCCTGATCTGCTCGGCCTTCATCGCCTTCGTCGAACGCGATCTCATGTCTGCGTGGATGGTCGTGATCATCGTCGCCCGCGAACTCGCCATCACCGGCCTGCGCTTGCTCGCCGCCGCGAAGAACGTCGTGTTGGCCGCGGAGGGTTTCGGCAAACACAAGACCGTCACCCAGATTGTGGCGATCATCGCCCTGCTCGTCCTGGTGAGCTATCCCGCCTGGGGACCGGTGGGCCAAGCCATCTTCGGGCTCACGGTTTTTGGCCATCCCTGGGTGGATCTGTTCGCCGAGGCTGCCAAGTGGGTGGCGGTGATTCTCACGTTCGTTTCCGGCAGCCTCTATCTGTGGCGCAATCGGGCCTTGTACCTGGACGATCTCTAGCGAGGCGCCGCGCCTCAGACGGGCCCCTCCTCCTGTGAAAGCCTTCGTCTTGCTGCTCGCGCTTGGCTTTGGAGCAGGCCGTTGTCCGGTAGCCCCCGGAACATTCGGGTCGCTCTTGGGCATCGGCTGGACCGCGCTCTTGCTGGCCGGGGGTTCCCTGGCCTGGTACGGCGTCGGTACGCTGCTCGGCGTGGCGGTGTCGGTATGGGCCTGCGGTCAGGCCGAAATCCTCCTGGGCCGCAAGGATCCCGGGTCGGTGGTGCTGGACGAACTGGTGGCGTTGCCCGTCTGTTTCGCGGGTTGGGTGGGCTGGCATTGGTTCGAGCACCGGGCCTTGCCCTCACCGGCGGCCCTGTTCGTCAACGGCGGCGGGTGGGTGACCTTCGCCACCTTCCTCGCCTTCCGGTGCTTCGATGTCTTCAAGCCCTGGCCGGTCGGGCGCAGCCAATCGTTGCCGGGCGGATGGGGGATCACGGCGGATGACCTGCTCGCGGCGGTGTATGTGAACGTCGTGCTGGTCCCGGTCTGGTGGTGGACGGCCACGCGTTCTCCCTGAGCGGGTGATGCCGGCTTCTCGCCTGCCTTCCCCGCGGCTCGGCCAGGCGAGGTGGCCCCTGACCAACCTCGCCTTTCAGCGCGGCTCGGGGTGAGCGAAGGCAGGCGAGAGGCGCAGACCGCCTTGCACCGGGCGCGCCGGCGGCGCCGGCGGTGCCGGGCGCCAGGCGTTCCGGAGTCGGGCGTGGATGTGGGCGAACCACCACGTCGCCCGCTCCGAGCTCGGCCGGCGGTGCGCGGGCGGGGGGTTCCCCACCGTTTCACCCAGCGTCAGTTCCAACTGTTCAGCGGACCTGTTCGTAGCATCGTTCCATTGCATGCCCTGAGTCTGGCACAGGGGGTGGGACATCTACGGGGCTGGGGGGGTGACTTTTTTCGCTTTTTTTTCGCAGGGCCAGAGCACCGGTTGCGCGTCCGCCGGACAATCCTTCACCGGGGAGAATGGCCCGGAACCCGGCCGCGCCCGCCTCACTGGAACAGTTCGAGCTGCGCTGTCCGCGGGCGCCGAAATGCCGCGGCCGAGAGCTCCGGCCAACCCGCCGAGAGCCCGGCCCGCCGGCACCCCACCTGGAACAGCCGCCGCACCTGCTCCGCGAAGACGCCTTCCCCGCGCATGCGCAGCCCGAACCGTGGATCGTTCAGCCGCCCGCCGCGCACGGCCCGGATGCGCGTCAGCACCTTCTCCTTTCGCTCCGGGAAATGGCGGGCCAGCCAGTCTTCAAAGAGCGGCGCCACCCCGAGCGGCAGGCGCAACATCTGCAGGCTGGCGTGCTGCGCTCCGGCGGCGGCGGCAGCAGCGAGGATCGCGGGCAATTCGTGATCGGTCAGCCCCGGAATGACAGGGGCGACCAGGACCACGACCGGGATGCCCGCCGCGACCAGCGTGTGAATGGCCGACAAACGCGCCGCCGGCGGCGAGGTGCGTGGTTCGAGCACGGCCCGCAACTCCGGATCGAGGCTCGTCACCGAGACGCACACCGCCACCGCCCGGTGCCGTGCCAGTTCGGCCAGGAGATCGATATCCCGCGTCACCAGCCGGTTCTTGGTCACGAGCGTCACTGGGTTCCGGCACTCGGCCAGCACGGCCAGGCAACGGCGCGTGAGCTGTAACTGACGTTCGACAGGTTGGTAGGGGTCGGTCACGCCGCTCAGCGACAGCACTTGCGGCTGCCAGCCGGACGCGGCCAGTTCGCGCCGCAGCAGCTCCGGCGCCCGGTGCTTGACCAGGATGCGCGACTCGAAGTCCAGGCCCGCCGAATACCCGAGGTACTCGTGGGTCGGCCGCGCGTAACAGTAGATGCAGCCGTGCTCGCAGCCGCGATAAGGATTGAGGCTCGCGGAGAACCCGACGTCCGGGCTGTCGTTGTACGTGATGAGAGTCTCGGTGTGATCGGGGATGAACTGGGTGCGCGGGAGCGGCGCCTCGACTTCCTCCAGCCCGTCCGGGTCGGGTTCCAGGTGCGTGGCCGCGAACCGGTTCTTCGGCTGGAACGTCGCGCCGCGCGCGGAACGGGACGAGCGGGTTTTCATGCCCGAACCTCCGGCCAGCCCAAGGGCAGGGTGAGCTGGTCGGCTTCACCCAGCGCCCAGGCCTCGACCCCGCGCTCGCGAAGGGTGGCCGCGAAATCGGCCGCGAAACCGTGACAGGTGAAAACCTGCCGGGGCGCCACCTGTTCGACCATCCTCAGCAGGTCGGGGAAATCGGCGTGGTCACTGAGCGGGAAGGCGGCCTCGACGCCGTACCGGTACCGACAGCGCGGATCGATGGCCCAACCCGTGACCACCGCGGAGCGGATGGGCTTGAGTCGATGCAGCCAGGGGGAGCGGGCGGCGCTGGGAGGACAGAGCACGACGCACCCGCGCGGGGTCTGGGCGTCGAGCAGTTCGTACGGCGGGAACGAACGCCCCAGGTGCTCGTACTCGACGGTGAGCTTCTGGATCTGGGGATGCACCGCCAAGCGAAGCCGGGATTCGGCCAGTCCCAGGAGCAGTTCCTGGCTCTTCCCCAACGAATAGCCCAGCAGGACCGGCGTCCCACCGCCACTCAGCGTCTCGTGACAGAAGCGTACGACGGCGTCCCACACCTCCGGACGGGGCGGAAAGCAGTATTCCGGGCGCCCGAAGGTCGTTTCCATGACGAGCAGATCCGCGGGGCACGGCCGGCAACGTTCGGCGGCCGGGCTGGGGCGGAGCTGGAAATCCCCCGTGTAAAGCAGGGTTTCCCCCTCGGCCTCGACCCGCGCCATGGCGCTGCCGAGGATGTGGCCGGCCGGCAAGAGCGTCAGCCGGTAGGGAGCTTCGCCGTGGTCAAAGGCGCGTGTCTCCCCGAATGGCAAGAGGTGCTCGGTCCGCTTCCCGCCCAGCCGGGCCTGGAGGAAGCGGGCCGTGGCGAGGCTTGCGATCACCTCTTCGTGTCGGGCCACGTGATCCGCATGGGCATGGCTGACGAAGGCCCGTTCCGGACGTTTCACGGACCGAGTGGCGTCGAGCCAAAGACCGAGGCGCGGCAGGTGCAGCCCGCCGCGTCGGTAGCGAAAAGCCAGCGCGGCCCCCGGGGAAGTGCACGTGATCACATCTCGACCTCCAGCGACGGGCAGGGGGCTACACGCCGCCGATGTACTTGCGATCTTCCCAGACTGCCTTCAGCGACGTGAGGTTGCGGCGGTCCAGGAGGGACTTTGCGGCGGCGCCGAGGCGGCCGTGTTTGAGGTGGTGCCAGGCGTCGTGCAGGCTCACCGCGGCGAACTGCAGGACGCTCGGATCGCGGTAACAGTCGATCATGCACCGGGTGCAGCCGTCGCGGATGAGCTTGGAGGCGTCGAAGTCATAGATGTTGCACATCGGCGTCTCCCAGTAGTGGCAGCGGTACAGATCGAGCTTCCAGTCGAGATAGAAGTACTTGAAGCCACCGAGGCAGCCGAACCGCTCGGGTTCGCCGCGCAGGTGACGCTGCATCTCGGTGAGGGACTCGAACGGATTGACGACCGGATAGCCGCTGCGACGCTTCATCCGCTTGATCCGTTCGAACACCTCGATGAGTTCGTCGCGGGTGTAGTTCACCAGGCCGCTGTTGCTGAAGCTGAGGTAGGTCGAACCCAGGGTCGTCAGGGGATAGCTGAAGGTGCAGGTCGTGAAGCCCAAGCTCTCGAGGAACGGCGGCAGCCGGTCGTAATCTTCGATCAACCGGCTGGCCGTGATGCTGGCCGTGGTCTGGATGCCGAGCCGGGCCAGGACCTCGTTGGCATGGCGGATCTTGCGGCAGACATCAGGCAGGCCGCGGTTCTGCTCGTGCCTGGCCACGTCGTGGGCGTCGATTGACATGATCACGCTGCTCAGCCCGTCGCGGGCCAGGCCGTGCAGGTTCTCGTCAGTCCACAGCGCGCCGTTGGTGCAGAGCATGGGCCGGAGCCCCCGCTCGGACGCGTACCTCACCATGGCGCGGAGATCCCGGTGAACCATGGGCTCGCCGCCAACGAACAGGAGGTAGCCGATGTGATTGCGCACGCAGATGTCCACCACGTCCCGCGCCTCTGCGAGCGTGACGCTGCGGCGGGCTTTCGGGTCGAACTTCGAGCGGGCGAACCCGCAGAAGTCACAGTCCGCGTTGCACAGGTTGGTGATGGCAAACTGCAGGTAGCCAGGACCGCCGTGGTCCAGCACCTCGCCGAGAAGCCGCAGCACACCTTTCTTGGGCGGGACCACGGGCCCCGGCCGGTCGGCCGGCGGGTTGGCCACGGCGGGTTGGGCCGGGGGCGTTACGATGGGGGCGTTGCTCATGCCAAGCTTCAGCATCATTGGGGGCAGCCGCAGCCGCCGGCAATAGTTAGTTTTCCGGGGCGCGTGTCGCTAGCCCGAGAATCTGATACCTGCTGTAGGCGCCGACGTGAGGAGTCGGCGGGGTGCTGGGGGCGACGCGGCTTCGCCTCCTCAAGTCGGCGCCTACAGAGTGTGGCGGTTTCATG
>JABTUJ010000068.1 GCA_015075445.1 Verrucomicrobiales bacterium | reverse complement strand
GGGGGGGGTGGTGCTGGGGTGCGGGGGGGGGGGGGGGGGGGGGGGGGGGGGGGGGGGGGGGTTTCGGGGGGGGGGGGGGGTCGAAGTGGCGAGGACGAGCCAGGGGAGAAGAAGGAGGCTGGCAGGGAGGATCGGGGCGAGCCACCGGTTTCGCGTTGAACTGCCCAGAGGACAGGAGCTCTCCCCGCCGGGTCGGGGGACCCGGCCTACCGGTTGTTGTAGGCCCGGTGCCCTCACCGGGCGGTTCATGGGAAGGACAGTGGACGGGGCAGGGTGCAGGCTGGAAGCCCGCACCACAGGCAGGCTGGAAGCCCGCACCACAGGTACCTGGAGCACCTTCCTGAGCCCGATTCCCGATGTCTGTAATCGGCGGAGGATCCGAGACGGGGAGTCTCTCCACCGATTACGAACATCGGGGATTGGGGAGGTGACGTGGTGGTCTTGGATCTGCTCAAGGGCTATGAACCCTCCCCGCCGGGTCGGGGGACCCGGCCTACAGGTTGCAGGCCCGGTGCCCGGACCCGGCCCACAGGTTGCTGTAGGCCCGGTGCCCTCACCGGGCGGTCCATGGAGAGACGTGCGGGGGTTCACGGCTGGGGGGTGGCGCTGACGATTTCGGTGACTTTGATACCGAAGCGGTCCTCGACGACGACGACCTCGCCGCGGGCGATGAGCTTGCGGTTGACGAGGAGTTCGACGGGGGCGCTGGCGACCTTGTCGAGCTGGACAACGGAGCCGACGCCGAGCTGGAGGACTTCCCGCATGGACATGAGGCAGCCACCGAGCTCGACGGTGAGGCTGACGGGGACATCGAGGAGGACGTCGAGGTTGGCGGGAGGGGTTTCGGTGGCGTTCATGGGCGCGGTTCAAGGGGGGAGCGGTGCGGTGAGTTCGACGGCCCAGCGGGTGTCACGGGTACCGAGGCGGCCGTGGAACTTGGGTTGGCCGGCGAGGCTGACGACGACCTGCTCGAAGCATTCGGGTTCGAGGGCGAGGAGGTCGCCGGGGCGGAGCTGGGCGAGGGAGCGGACGGGGATTTCGAGGTTGCGCCACTCGGCGGTAATGGAGACGGGGATGTCGTTGTAGTCGGGGCGCCAGCGTGGTTGACCGGTGGTGGCGGTGCCGACGTCCTTTTCGGGGGTGGTGAGGCTGGCGAGCTGGCGGACGAGGGGTTCGAGGGTGAAGTAGGGGAAGGCGAGCTGGATGGGTTCGAGGCAGTCGCCGAGCGAAGCTTCGAGAGAGAGGACGAGCATGACGGTGTCGTGGGCGGCGGTGTGGAGGAAGCGGGGGGTGGTTTCGTGGCCGAGAACGACGGGGCGGAGGTCCTGGAGCTTCTGCCACTGATTGCACCAGTCGTTAAGGATGAGGTGGACGACCTCGTCGAGGAGGGCGGTTTCGAGGTCGCTGAGGTCGCGACTGGCGTGGACGGAGTGGCCGGGGCCGCCGAGGAGGCGGTCGACGATGGTGAGGCCGAGGTGGGGGTGGAGGTCGAGGAGGCAGATGCCTTTGAGGGGTTCGGCCTTGAAGAGGGTGAGGTGGCTGGGGTTGGGGAGGTTGTCGACGAGTTTCTGGTAACTGAGGGTCTGGAGTTTGGCCATGCGGAGTCCGAACTCGACGCGGAGGTAGATGGAGAGGTCGGCGGCGAGGGTGCGGATGAAGTCCTCGTGGCGGAGGCGGATGCGGCGGAGCTCGCTGGGGGCGAGGAAGGCGGGCTGGCGGAAGTCGAAGGGCTGGATGTCCTCGGAGCGGTAGCGGGCGGGCTGTCCCTGGGGGCCGAAGACGGTGGTGGTGGTTTCCTGCTCGTGGACTTGGGAGAGGAGGCGTTCGACCTCGCTTTGGGAGAGGACTTCCGGGCCGTTGGCGAGCGGGTCGGAGGGAGCGGACATGGGGGGCGGAGCTACTGGATGGCGAACTCCGTGAAATAGATTTCCTGGACGACGGTATCACCGAAGACGTTGTTGAAGGCGGTGATGAGCTCGCTGCGGATGATGTTGCGGGCGCCGGGGCGTTCGAGGTCGGCGAGGGTTTTGGTGCCGAGGATGCCGCAGGCGGTGTCGCGGAGCTGGGCTTCGTGGCGGGCGACGCGGTTTTTGAAGTCGGGGGCGTTGCTGACGAGGGTGGCACTGGCCATGAGGAGGCGGGAGCCCATGGTGCCGGCGACGTTGACGAGGAGCTTGGAGAAGGCGACCTGCTCGCGGCCGCCGGGGCCGGCGGGGGGGTTGTTGGCTGGGGTGGCGGGGGCGCCGTGTCCGCTGGAGGCGTGGGGGTCGGTGGTGGCGGCGGCGGTCTCGGGAGCGGGCGTGTGACCGAGGGCCTTCTGGAGCTTGGGGACGAGGACAAACGAAGTGATGGCGTAGGCGACGAGGGGGAGGAGGAGGACGGCGAGGAGGAGCGGGAGCCAGGGTTGGAGACCCGCGGGAGCGGGGGCGCTGGCGACGGGGGTTGACTCGCCGGGTCGGTCGGCCGCACCGGTGTCGGGTCGCGGGGCATCCAAGCGGTTGGCAGGCATGGGCCGGGTCAGCGTTTGAGGTTGATGACTTCCTGGAGGAGTTCGTCGCTGGTGCTGACGATGCGGGAGTTGGCCTGGAAGCCGCGCTGGGCGGTGATGAGGTTGGCGAACTCGCCGGTGAGGTCGACGTTGGACATTTCGAGGTAACCGGCCTCGATGGTGCCGAGGCCGGCGGAGCCTGGGGGGACGGATAGGGCGAGGGGTTCGGCGGTGGCGAGGTTGGAGAAGAGGTTGTTGCCCTCCTTGGTGAGGCTCTGCGGGCTGGTGAACTGCTGGAGGAGCACCTGACCCCGGGTGAAATGGGTGCCGTCGTCGAGGGCGACGAGGACGCGTCCGGTGCCGTCGATGAGGTAGGAGGCGACCCGGGCGCCGGCGGGGACACCGGCCGGGGCGCCGGTGGGATCGATTCTGACGTCGCCGCGGGCGGCGAGGGCGGCGTCGGAGTAACCCTGGACGCGGAGGCGGGTGCCGCTGGTCACGAGGTAACCGGCGCTATCGACCTCGAAGGAGCCGTCGCGGGTGGCGTAGATCTCGCCGGTGACGGGGCTGCGGACGGTGAAGAAGCCCTGGCCGGCGATGGCGAGGTCGGTGGGGGCGTTGGTTTGGAGGAGGCTGCCCTGGGTGAAGACGGAGCTGACGGTGCCGGTGGCGACGCCGTTGCCGATCTGGAGGGCGTTGCCGACGGCGCCCTGGAGGGTGTCGCTGAAGGAGTCGGCGGAGGTGGCGCGGGCTCCCTTGTAGGCGACGGTATTGATGTTGGCGATGTTGTTGCCGATGACATCGACGCGCTGCTGGAATTCCTGCAGGCCGGTGACGGCGGTATGGAGGGAGCGGAGCATAGGATCAGGTGGTTGGCGGGACGTCGGTGACCCCGAGCAACTGGCTCAGGGGATAGGGCTGGCCATTGACGACGATACGTGGGGCGCCGTTCTCGACGAGCAAGCCGCTGACGACGCCGGTGACGATGTTACCGGCTTCGTTCTGCAACGCGACGGTGCGACCGATCATGGCGTTGGCCTGCAGGACCTGCTGTTCACTGCGGAGGCCAGCCATGTCGGACTGCATGGCGCGGCTTTGCTCGAGGGCACTGAACTGCGCCATTTGGGCGACGAACTCAGTGTCCTTCTGGGGGTTCATGGGGTCCTGGGCGCTGAGCTGGGCGACGAGCAACTTGAGGAAGTCGTCCTGCCCGAGCGTTTGGACGGGCATGCGGGTGGCGGTGGACCAAGCGGTGGCGGAGGCACCCGGGCCGATGGCGTTGAGGGCGTCGATGGTGTTCATGGTGATGGAGTCAGGCCCAGCGCTCCCAGCCGTGGCGCGTGGTGGCCGCGGCGGGTGCGAGGGAAAGGGCGGTAGCGGTGTGCTCGGGGCGGGAAGTGAGAGCCGGTCGAAAGGCGTCGGGTGATTCAGCCATGGTGGAAGGATCGTGAGCGTGGCGGTGGTCGTGGGAATGGCTGGTCGCGGTGCCTGGCCCGCTGTGCAACGCACCCAGGCGGATGCCGTGGAGGGCGAGGCGATCCTGGAGTTCCTGCCAGCGGGCGGTGAGGTGGGCGACGTCGCCGCGGCGGAGTTCGGCCTGGATTTCGGCGGTATCACCCTGCCAGGTGACGCGGAGCTGGATCTCGGTGTCGTCGTCGGGACGGACGGTGGCCTCGAACTCGTCGCGACCCGACTGGCGCAGGCGCACGACGGCGGCGGTGGCGCTTTCGAAGAGGGTGTTGGCGGCGTCGGGCGGTGGCGACGCGATCGTGTGGCGGGCTTCAGTCCCGGAGGGATCGCTGGAGACGAGGGTGCGGGGGGATCCCCCCCACCCCGCGACGGGGATCTCCGTTTCCCTGGGGGACCTCCGGGCCGCGGGGTGAGGGGACAATTCGGGATCGACCGGCAGTTTTTGCTCGGGCGCAGCGGCGGATTTGACCCCTGGCGGTCCAGAATTCATCCCGGAAAGGGAGGGAGCAACGGGCGTGCCGACCTCGGGAGGGGCGGGGTCGGAGGGGAGATCGGAGGGGAGATCGGAGGCGAGAGTGGGAGCTGGAGCGGAGCCCCAGGCATGGAGGGGTGCCCTAGATGAGGGGAAGATGGTGGGGGCGGCCTTGGACGAGGCATCGAGGAGGGTTCCTGGTGCGGTGGGGGTCGGCTGGTGGGCCTTCGAGCCGGCGGTGTGAGGCGGTGGCCAAGGCGTGTCTGTGTGCGACTCGGGGTGGCGCGGCAGGGACCTCGCGGCATCGGGGACGGGCGACTTTGGGTAACCGGCGGGGGGCAGGGTTGTTGTGGCGAAGATGGGCGGGGTGGCCGCGCCCTCGGGGGGCAGTTCTGCCGGGCCGAGGGTGGCTGGTTCAGGGGGAGTGGCCTGTTCCTCTGGGAGCGGCTCAGGGGCTATGGACTCATCCCGCCGGGTCGGGGGACCCGGCCTACAGGTTGTTGTGGGTCCGGTGCCCTCTCGGGGCGGTTCAAGAAGAGAGGGGGTGGGGAGGTGCGCAGGCGGTGAGTGAGGCGTGGAGGACAGGAAGAATGGGGCAGGCAGGAGGCCTGCGGCACCAGGGGGGATAGGGCGGGTTGCAGGCAAGATGCCTGCACCACAATGGGACGGGAGTGGGGCAGCGACGCGGAGGGAGGCGTGGAGGGCGGGCAGGAAAGGTTGGACAGGGGAAGCAGCCCTGGCCTGGCGGCCGTGTCCCGAGACGAGGGGTGTTTCCTGCCGGGGGTGGGGATTCGGCCGGCAGGCGGTGGGCGGGGTGCGGTGTGGGCTGGGGGTGGGGTTCACGGGGTTCGGGGTGGAGCCGCGGGGGTCTTGGCGCGGAGGCGGCGGAGGCGGTCGGAGAGGAGGGCGACGCGGCGGGCGGCGAGCTGACCGTCCTGGGCCATGAGTTCGAGGATGGCGGCGGACTCGGACTCCTTCATGAGGGCGAAGAGCTTGACGGCCTGGTCGTCGTCGAACTCGAGGAGGATGCGGGCAGCGCCTTCGGGGGACATGGCGGCGTAGACTTTGGCGAGGCGCTTGAGGTTGGTGAGTTCGTCGTCGCGGATGGCGGTGAAGTCGGCGTCGAGCTGGCGTTGGAGGCGGGAGACCTCCTGGGTGATGGCGTGGAGTTCCTGGCGTTCGACGGCGAGGCGGGTTTCGAGGTCGCGGAGTTCCTGGTCACGGGTTTTGACGGCTTCGCGTTGCTGTTGGAGCTCGGTGAGCATCTGGTCGAGCTCGGGATTTTTGAACGCCCAGGAGGGTTGGAGAGGGCGGAGGCTTTCCTCGGGGCTGGCATTGGGGTGGGGTGGTCCGGCGGTGAACTGGGCGGGTCGGAGGAACCACGCGGTAGTGGCGCAGTAGAGGAGGGTGCCGAGGCCGGCGGCGAGCCAGGGGGATTGGAGGAGGTGGATCATGGGGAAGGCGGGTTGTGGGCGGGTTGGCGCCAGGCGCCGGCGAGGGTGGGGGCGCGAGCGGCGAGGTCGTCGAGGAGGCGTTGTTCGTCGCGGGCGAGGGTGTAGTCGTAGGCGCGGCGGAGTTTCTGTCGGTACTGGTCGAGGGCTTGGCGGTTTTGGGTGGCTTGGACGAGGGCGAGCCAGGCGCGTTCGGCGGCTTTCCGGGCGGCGGCGAGTTCCTGTTGGAAGCGGGTGAGGCGGTCGTTGAGGGCGTGGCGGTAGAGGTCGAGGCGGCGGAGGTCCTGGGATTGGGCGCCTTGGCGGAAGCGGAGGTGGTATTCGTCGGCCAGGTGCTGGAGCTCACGGCGGGTGGCGGTGAGGTTGCGGTGGGCGGTCTCGACGGCCTGCAATTTGCGGGCGTACTGGCGCTGGGCCTCCTGTTCCCGCTGTTGGCGGAGGGTGAGGATGGCCTGGAGGGGGAAGCGAAAGGCCTTCATGGGGTTGGGCGGGGGGCGCGCGGCGGCGGTTTCGGGGGCGGGGCGAGGGCGGCGGCGAGGGCGGCCCAACTGGTGTCGAGGGAGGAGCCTTGGTCGACGGGTTGGCGGAGGAAGTGGCGGAGGGGGTCGTGGAGGCGGATGGCTTCGTCGATGACGGGGCTGCTGCCGGCGGGGTAGGCGCCGATGTTGATGAGGTCCTGGTTACGGCGGTAGACGGCGAGGTGTTCGCGGGCGCGGGCGGTGAGTTCGAGCTGGTCGGGGGAGAGGAGGTCGCGGGTGAGGCGGCTGACGCTTTCGAGGACGTCGATGGCGGGGTAGTGGTTTTGGGTGGCGAGCTCGCGGGTGAGGACGATGTGGCCATCGAGGATGGAGCGGACGGCGTCGGCGATGGGATCGTTCATGTCGTCGGCTTCGACGAGGACGGTGAAGAGGCCGGTGATGGAGCCGCGCTCGCCGGTGCCGGCGCGTTCGAGGAGCTGGGGGAGGAGGGAAAAGACGGAGGGGGTGTAGCCGCGGGTGGCGGGGGGTTCACCGACGGCGAGGCCGATTTCGCGTTGGGCCATGGCGAAGCGGGTGACGGAGTCCATCATGAGGAGGACGTTGCGGCCGGCGTCGCGGAAGTGTTCGGCGATGGCCATGGCGAGGAAGGCGCCTTTGACGCGGGCGAGGGCGGGTTCGTTGGAAGTGGCGACGATGGTGACGGAGCGGCGGCGGCCGGCTTCGTCGAGGTCTTTTTCGAGGAACTCGCGGACTTCGCGGCCGCGTTCGCCGATGAGGGCGATGACGTTGACGTCGGCTTCAGCCTGGCTGGCCATCATGCCGAGGAGGGTGGATTTGCCGACGCCGCTGCCGGCGAAGATGCCGAGGCGCTGGCCGCGGCCGCAGGGGATGAAGGTATCGATGGCTTTGAGGCCGGTGCGGAAGGTGTGGCGGATGCGCTGGCGTTTGAGGGGGTGAGGGGGGCCGAGGTGGAGGTGGACGTCGTGGGGGCCGGCGATGGGGCCGAGGCCGTCGAGGGGATGGCCGAGGCCATCGATGACGCGGCCCATGAGGGCGTCGCCGACGGCGAGGGTGAGGGGGGCGCCGGTGGCGATGACCTCGCTGCCGGGGTGGATGCCGTGGACCTCGCCGAGGGGCATGAGGAGGAGGTGGTGATTCCGGAAGCCGACGACTTCGGCGAGGGTGGTTTCGTCGTGGCGGGCGGACTCAATGCGGCAGACCTCGCCGACGGCGGCGAGGGGGCCTTCGGACTCGACGACGAGGCCGATGAGCTGGACGACGCGGCCGCGGGACTCGACGGGTCGGACGCGGCGGGCGTGGGCGAGGGCGAGTCCGAGTCGGTGGTGGGGGGCGGCCGCGGTGGAAGTCATGGGGTGGGGGCGGGCCGGAGGAGTTCGAGGCGGGTTTCGCGGCGGGCGTCGATGAGGCCGAAGTCGGTTTTGACGAGGCAGCCGCCGCGGGCGATGTGGGGGGCGGGGACGAACTGCATGGTCTGGGGGCCGGGGGGGTCGGCGAGGAGATCGGAGCCGTGCTGGCGGAGGAGGGCGAGGTCGTCGGGGTGGAGGTGGATGCGGAAGCGGGTGGCTTCCTGGACCTGGGCGAGGGCGGCGCGGAGGTTGGCCTCGACGAGTTCGCGGCTGATGGGGATTTCGGCGACGACCTTTTGGGCAACTTCGAAGGCGAGGTCGAGGAGGGTGGTTTCGGTATCGCGGGCGACCTGGAGGGCGGCGTGGCGGAGGCTTTGGAGGACGCCGTTCTGGAGTTCGAGGAGTTCGTTGCGCTGCTGGAGGAGCTGTTCGCGGAGGCGGTTTTCGCCGGCTTCGAGGCCGCGGGTGTAGGCTTGTTCCTCGCGTTCGCGCTGGCGGGTGGCGGGGTCGGCGAGGCGGACGTCCCGGAGGGGTTGGGGGCAAGGGATGGGGCTAGACCACTTCATGGAGGGCGTTGGGCCGGCTGTTGCCGAGCTCGATGTCGCCGTCGGCCTCGAGTTTACGGACGGCGTCGATCACGCGGAGCTGGGCGTTTTCGATGTCGCGGAGGCGGACGGGGCCCATGTAGGTGATTTCCTCCTGGACGGTTTCGGCGGCGCGTTTGGAGATGCAGGCGAGGAGGGTGGCTTTGACTTTGTCGCTGGCGGTTTTGAGGGCCATGGCGAGGTCGCGCATATCGACCTCGCGGAGGATGCGCTGGAGGGTGGGGGTTTCGAGGCTGGCGAGGTCTTCGAAGGTGAACATTTTCTGGCGGATGGCCTGGCAGAGTTCGGGGTTGTGTTCCTCGATGGAGAGGAGGAGGGACTTGCCGGAGGTTTTCTCCATGGCGTTGAGGATGTCGGCGGCGGTTTTGACGCCGCCGGTCTGGTTGAGGGCGCGGGTTTGGCGGACGCCGAGGCGGGTGTTGAGGACGGCGATGACTTTTTCGACGACTTCGACGGGGGTGGGGGAGAGGGTGGCGAGGCGTTCGAGGACGCGTTCGCGGGCTTCGGGGGGGAGGAGGGCGAAGACGGCGGCGGCCTTGTCGGGGGGGACGAAGCTGAGGAAGAGGGCGATGGTCTGGGGCTGTTCGTGGCGGAGGAGGTTGTAGATCTGGCGGGGTTCCATGTCGGCGAGGCCCTGGATGGCGGCGACGGACCCGCGGGAGGGGGCGATGCGGTTGATGATCTCGGTGGCGCGGAAGACGCCGAGGGCTTTTTCGAGGGTAGCGCGGGCGAAGTCGAGGCCGCCGGCGAGGGAGGTACTGGCTTCGAGGGCGACGTCGGAGAATTCGGCGAGGAGGTGTTGCTGGAGGGTCTGGCTGATCATGGGGAGCCGGGCCATTTCGCTGGTGATGGTTTCGACCTCGGCGGGTTCGAAGCTCTTGAGGATGGCGGCGGCGCTATCGGGGCCGAGCATGACGAGCAGGGCGGCGAGTTTCTGGATTTTGGTGAGGCGGGCGAGTTCGGCCGACTCGGGGTCGGCGCGGGTTCCCGGTGACTGGAGGACCTCCTCGGGCATGGGGGGGCGTGGGTGGGGTTACTTGGGCGGGGGCGAACCCCGGGTGAGCCAGGCGCGGATGGCCTGGGTCATGTTGGCGGGGTTTTCACGGACGAGCTGGTTGAGGACCTCGACGGTAACGACGTTGGGTTCGGAGGGCCACTGGGAGGGGAGCGGGTTGGGGCCGTGGCCATTGCTGTGGCCGTTGCCGTGGGTGTGGCCGTTCCGGCCGAGGGGCGGGAGGGGGATGCCCAGGGCGAGGGCGTCGGCGGGGGTGCGATGAAAGAGGCGGAGGAAGACGAGCAGGATGGCGAGGGCGAGGGCGGGGTAGAGGGCGGTGCGGCCGAGCTGGAGCCACCAGTGGCGGCGTTCCTCGAGGGCGAAGCGTTCGGCGAGGCCGCTGGTGGTTTCGTCGTTGAAGACCATTTCCTCAAGGACGATCTGGTCGCCGCGTTCGGGGTCGGTGCCGAGGGCGCTTTGGACGACGCGTTTGAGGGCTTCTTTCTCCTCGGGGGTGCGGGAGAGGATCTGGCGGTTGGGGCCGGCGCCCTGGGTGCGGGCGGCGACGGTGACGGCGGTGGAGAGGCGTTTGATGGCGCCGCCGGACTGGGAGTAGTTGATGGTGCTTTTGCTGACCTCGTACTCGACGGTGCTGACGGTTTTTTTGTCCTTGGTATTGGTGACGGGGTTGGTGGCGACGCTGGTGGCGTTGGTCTCGCCGGGGGTATTGGCGCTGATGCCGACGACGTCGCCGGCGGGGGCGCCGGTGATGGTGTCGTTGTTCTCGTCGTTCTTGGTCTGGCTGCGGATGACCTGGCCGTCGGGGTCGAACTTCTCCTCGATGCGGGAGAGGGTATCGAAGTTGATTTCGGCGGAGACGCGGACGATGGCCTGGCCGGGGCCGAGGACTTTTTCGAGCATACCTTCGGCCTTGCGGGCGAGGTAGAGCTCGAGGTTACGGCGGGCGGCCAACTGGGTGGTGGCGAGGCCGGCGAAGGAGTCTTCGTCGTGGTGTTCGGAGAGGGGGTTACCGGAGTTATCGATGATGGAGACGAAGCTGGGTTTGAGGCCTTCGACGGAGTTGGCGACGAGGAAGCGGATGGCCTGGATGGCCTGGGGGGCGAGGGGGGACTGGCCGCGGAGGCGGACGAAGACGGAGGCGGTGGGGTGTTTGTCCTTGTCGATGAGGAGGCGGTTTTCGGGGAGGGCGATCATGACGCGGGCGGACTCGATGTCGTCGAGCTGGCTGATGGTGCGGGCGAGTTCGCCCTGGACGGCGCGGACGAAGTTGGCGCGCTGGACGAAGTCGGAGATACCGAAGTTGGGCTTGTCGAAGATCTCGAAGCCGACGCCGTCGCCGCGGGGGATGCCGCGGCCGGCGAGCTGCATGCGGGTGGCGTGGACGCGGTCGGCGGGGACGTAGAGGGTACCGCCGCCGGCGCCGATGCGGTAGGGGACCTTGGCCTCGTCGAGGGCGGCGATGACGCGGGCGGCTTCGGTGTCGGTGAGGCGGCCGTAGAGGAGGCTGTAGGGGGTTTGGCTGGACCAATAGACGAAGAGGGTGAGGCCGCCGAGGACGACGGAGGTGGCGAGGAGGATGCTGGCGCGCTGGCTGGTGCCGAGCTGCTTCCAGATGGCGAGCAGTTGCTGGCCGACTTTAGAGAGGCTGGGGAGCATCGGCGGCCGTGGTTAGACCTGCATGCGCATGAGTTCCTGGTAGGATTCGAGGAGGCGGTTGCGGACCTCGGCCATGAGCTGGAAGGAGACGCTGGCTTCCTCCATGGCGATGATGGCCTGGTGGATGGCGACGGGCTGGCCGGACTGGAGGTTGGCGACGGCCTGGGCGGCGTGGCTTTGCTTGGTGCTGACCTCGGCGACCATGCGGCCGAGCATGCTGGCGAAGGAGCCTTCGGCGGGTCGCGCCTCGGTGGTGGGGGCGGGGCCGACGGCGGCGGGGGCATCGGGGCGGAGGAGGCGGCCGACCTCGCCGGGCCCGGGGGTTGGAGGGGTGACGGCGGGGAGGGTGGGAAAGGCGGCGCGCAGGGGGCTGACGCTGTTCATGGGTCAGGGATGAGAGGGGCGGGTGTCAGCGTTTGCCGAGGGTGAGCGCCTGCATGGTCATTTGGCGGGCGGTTCTGAAGACCGCGAGGTTGGCGTCGAAGGTGCGACTGGCGGCGATCATGTCGGCCATTTCCTCGTGCACGCTGACGTTGGGGAGCAGGAGCTGGCCGGTGACGGGGTGGGCGTCGGGGTGGCCGGGTTCGTGGATGCTGGGGAAGGGGCGGGGGTCGGGGCGGATTTTGCTGACGCGGGGGCCGCCCAACTGGACATCGCCGCCGGCGGTGGTGCGGGCGGCGTCGAGGATGGTTTCGAAGGCGACTTGTTGGCGGCGGTAGGGAAGGCCGTCGAGGCTGCGGGTGGTGTTGGCGTTGGCGACGTTCTGGGCGATGACGTCGAGGCGGGTGCGCTCGGCGGTGAGCGCGGCGGTGGTGCTGGTGACGCCGGGGATGAGGGGGGGCATGGCGGTTAGACAGAGCGGCCGGTGATGGCGAGCCGGAGTTTGAGGAGATTGCCGGTAACGAGCTGGTTTTGGAGGGCGTGCTGGACGTAGTTCTGGCTGAGCTGGACGAGTTCGTTTTCGAGGCGGACGCTATTGCCGTCCTTGTTGCTGGCGACGGCGGCGGCGTCGACGGCGAGGTGGGGTCGGAGGCTGGCGATCTGGGCGGGATCGCGCGCGCTGAGGGCGCGCTGGAGGGCCTGGGTGAAGGAGGGGGCAAGGTCGACGCGGCGGTACTGGGGGGTTTCGAGGTTGGCCACGTTGCTGGCGATGGCCTCGTGGCGCAGCACGGTAGCTTCGAGCACCTTTTTGGCGCCGACGTAGTTGGGTTGGTTGAACAGGGCTTCGATCATGACCACCTGGCGGAGGGGTGAAGCAACGTGGATGCCATGAGGCGAATGCGAGGAAAACAAGGGGGAGTTCGGTGGTGAAGCAGGGTGAGAGAGGCAATTTTCTCCCGCCTGCCGGTCGACGAGCAGGACAAAGTTGCCCCCGGGAGGCTGGCTCAGGAGCCCCTGATGCCACCGGTGGTCGGGTCAGCGGCGGCTTCGCTGCAGCGGTGCCCAGGTGGGTGGCGGGCTCGCTCCGAGGGTGAGGGGAGGGCTGTCAGGCGGACGGGGTTGAAGTTGGTGCTCAAGGGGGTGCGGGTTTTTGCCGATACCGATGCAGCCAAGGTGGCGACTGAATGAGCACACCCATATCAGGATTAGCCTCGGGGTTCGACTGGAGCACGATGGTGGAGCAACTGACGGAGCTCGAGCGGGCTCCGCAGAGGCAATTGCTGACCGAGCAGCTTCGGCTGCAGGAGCAGAACCAGGCGTTGGGCAGCCTCAAGACCCAGCTTGGGGTGTTGCGCAACCGCGTGAGCCTGCTCAAGGATCCGGCGCTGTACGACAGTCGAACCGCGACTTCGAACGAACCGACACGGGGGACGGTCGCGGTGGCAGCCGGGGCGGCCGTGGGACAATACACGTTCGCCGTCTCGCAGCTCGCCACCGCGTCGGTGCAGACGGGGACGGCGAATGCGGGGCGGCGAGTGCATGACACGGGCGACGTGTCCGGGCTGGCGCTGAGTTCGGCGGGATTCGCCACGGCGGTTACCGCCGGCACGTTTACGGTGAACGGGCAGCAGGTGACGGTGGCGGCGACCGACACGCTGGGGGCGGTGTTCGACAAGATCGCCACGGCGACCGGCAACGCGGTGACGGCGGGGTACGATCCGGACACGGACCGGATCACGCTAAGCAGTGCGGGGCCCATCGTCCTGGGCAGCGCCACGGACAGCAGCAACTTCCTCGCGGTTGCGAAGTTGTACGGGAACGGGACCGGCACCGTGACCAGCCACAGCGAGCTGGGCGCCGTGAAGTTGAGCGGCACGTTGGCCGAGGCGAATTTAGGCACGCCGCTGACGGGCGGGAGCAACGGGTCGTTCAAGATCAACGGCGTGACGATTGCGTACGACGCGGCGGAGGACACCGTGGCCGGGTTGTTGGACCGGATCAACGCGTCGACGGCGGGGGTGGTGGCCAGCTATGACGCGGTGAACGACCGGTTCACCCTGACGAACAAAGTCACCGGGAGCCTGGGCGTGGCGCTCGAGGACGGTCCGGACAGCAATTTCCTGGCGGCCAGCGGACTGCTGGGAGGGTCGCTGGGGCTGGGTCGGAACCTGGAATACACGGTCAACGGGGGCGGGACGCTGATCAGTCAGAGCAACACGATCACGGCCGCGAGCTCGGGGTTGAGCGGCTTGAATGTGACGGCGCTGGCGGAAGGGGCGTTCACGGTCACGGTGGGGGTGGACACGGGGCGCATCCGGAGTGCGGTGGTGGATTTCGTCACGGAGTACAACCGGACCCAGGGGCAGATTGGCGCGCAGACGGCGAGTTCAACCGATGCCAAGGGCAAGGTGACCGCGGGGCTGTTGGCGGAGGACACGACGGTGAACGAGCTCAGCCGGCAACTGCGGGGGCTGGCGGCGGGCACGCTGAGTGGTTTGTCCGGGTCGTTGACGCGGCTGGAGCGGCTCGGGTTTTCGACGAACGGTTACGACGACAGCTTCTCGACGGCGGACCTGACGGGGTTGGACGGGTTGTTGCGGGACGACCTGGGGGCGGTGGAGGCGTTCTTCTCGGACGCCGCGAACGGACTCGCGGTCAAGCTGGACGCGTATTTGGAGAAGGCGATTGGGGAGGCGGGTTCAGTGACCTCGCGCCAGACGACGTTGACGCGGCAGGCGGGGAGCATCGACACCCAGGTGGCGGACATGGAGAAGCTGGTGCTGCAGAATCGCGAACGGTTGATCGCGAGTTTTGTGGCGATGGAGCAGGCCCAGGCGAACATCAACCAGCAGCTTCAGTATCTGCTGCAGCGGTTCGGGACGACGAGCTGAGCGTCGTGCGGGATTCGCGTGACGAAAAGCGGCGCTGGAAGACGCCGCACTCCAGACGCTTCGCGCTTTCCACCGCTGGAAGGCGGCACGCTTCCGGTGCTTCGCGCTTTCCATCGCTGGAAGGCAGCACGCTTCCGGTGCTCGCGCTTTCCACCGCTGGAAGGCGGCACGCTCCCGGCGCTTCGCGCTTTCCACCGCTGGAAGGCAGCACGCTTCCGGTGCTCGCGCTTTCCATCGCTGGAAGGCGGCACGCTCCCGGCGCTTCGCGCTTTCCGCCGTTGGGAACCGGCGCGCTCCTCCACGGTTCGCGCCGGCCCCGTGGTGGGGGATCCGCGGCAGCGTCGGGAGGTTCGACGGTTGCTGGAATCGGGTTTGGGGTTGAGTTTGGCCGGGCGAGCTGGTAAGCATGACGCGTGTCGGAGGCAGGGCGAGGGCGCGAGGCGCGCCGGTTCAGCGAGATCATCAGAGGTGCCGTGTCATGCGGGGAATTTGACCATGACAGTGAAGGGGGAGACGGCTCGAGTTGAAGTGCGGGAAGCCGGTTTGCCAGGGCTTTTGGCGGCGCGGCGCCGGGCGGAGACTTCTTGTCCAGGCGGAGTGGGGATTCACAGGGTGTTCGAGGAGCAAGTCCGGCGGTCGCCGCAGGCCGAGGCGGTGGTGGGGGCAGGACAGCGGTGGAGCTACGAGGAGTTGAACCGGGGGGCGAACGACTGGGCGCGTCGATTACGGGCCGCGGGCGTGGTGGTGGGCACACCGGTGGCGGTCGCGCTGGAGCGATCGGTTGAGTTTGTGATGGGGGTGCTGGCGGTCCTGAAGGCTGGCGGTGTGTACGTGCCCCTGGCGACCGAGTATCCCGCAGCCCGACTCCGCCACATGGTCGAGGACAGCGGCGCACGGGTGTGGTTGGGCCGTGAGGGATTGCCGGCCGGGCTGGAGGGATTGGGGTTGGCGAACGTTACGGTGGCGGTGGGCGCGGAGCCGGGCGCGCGAAGCGGGAACGAGACCGCGGACCTGGAATGGCGGGGAACCGGAGGGGAGGCGGCGTATGTGATGTACACCTCCGGTTCGACGGGGCGACCGAAGGGGGTGGCGGTGCCGCACCGGGCGGTGGTGCGGCTGGTGCGAGGTCAGGACTATGTGGCCTTCGGGCCGGAACAACGATTTCTGCTGTTGGCGCCGACCGCGTTTGACGCCTCGACATTCGAGCTGTGGGGCGGGCTGCTCAACGGCGGGACGTGCGTGGTGGCACCGCCGGGGTTGCCGGAACTCGAGGCGTTGGAGGAGTTGATCCGGGCGGAGCGGGTGACGTGCGTCTGGCTGACGGCGGGATTGTTCAACCAGGTGGTGGAGCAGCGGCCGTCGATGCTGGCAGGGGTGCCGCAGGTGATCACGGGGGGTGAGGTGTTGTCGGTGCGGCATGTGCAACGGGCGCTGGAGCAGTGGCCGGGCGTGCGGCTGGTCAACGGGTACGGGCCGACGGAAGGGACGACGTTCACGTGCGCGCACTGGATCGAGCCCGGGACGGTGGCGGCGGGGGAGGCGGTGCCGATTGGGCGGCCGTTGGCGAACACGCGATGTCAAGTGGTGGATGAGCAGGGCGAACTGGTGCCGACGGGGGTGGTGGGGGAACTGTGGATCGGGGGCGAGGGCGTGGCTCTGGGGTATGTGAACGACGCGGAATTGACGGCGGCGAAGTTCGTGCCGGACCGGTGGGGTGGCGGGAGCGAGGAGCGGTGGTACCGGACGGGCGACTATGTGCGGTGCCGGGCCGACGGGGTGATGGAGTTTGTGGGGCGGAAAGACGGGCAGGTGAAGGTGCGGGGGTACCGGGTGGAAGTGGGGGAGGTGGAAGCGGAGTTGGGCCAGCATCCGGGGGTGCGGGGGTGTGCGGTGGGGGTGGCGGAGGGGGCTGGGGGGGTGAAGGTGTTGGTGGGATATGTGGTGTCGGCGGGAGA
>JABTUJ010000067.1 GCA_015075445.1 Verrucomicrobiales bacterium | reverse complement strand
ATTAGTCACGACCCGCTTGGTCGCGGGAGAGGATCCCTGCGCACAGACGGCGAACCGGCGATGCCGTTAGCCCAACTCCCCACAGTTCGGCGTTCGGCCCGCCCGATCTCGTGCTATCGCATCATCTCACCGGCCAATCGACGGGAGCCTCCACTGCACAAACGCCACCAAAATGAACGCTGCGATGAGTATGAGCGCAATCGAAACGAACACAATCGGTAGAAGTCTGCCATCGGACGGACGATTGGGCCAATCCCCCCGCACGAATCCGAGTCGGACGCCGAAGCGTCCTCGTGCCTCCAGGTTCCACAGGAGTTCCGCAGCCAGGTAGATGATCGGCGACAACATCACATTGCTCCACCAGCGGGTCGTGTAGCTGCCATCCCGCAGCAGCAAATAGCCATCGTAGAACCAGCTGCTGGAAAACAACAACAGTCCTGCGGCGACGAACAGGTATCGTCGCGGACGGCGACCGGCCAGCACCTGATAAACCATGCCCAGACACCAAGGTGCACTAAGAAAAGTCAGCACAGCCATCCCACCTCCAGTGATCACGTCCCACGTCTCGTCATCGGTGAATCGACCGGCAAAGGTAACGAAGATGAGGGCCGGGAGGAAGACGGCCAACTTCCACGGCATCGTGAGGTATGCCCAGTACCGCTGCAACTCACCCCTCACCCGTACCCGGTCGCGCACCAGAATGCCGCTTGCGAACAGGCAATAGGCGATCCACCCCCCGACGTACCAGAGCAGGCGCCGATCATCCGTGTGCGTGATTACTTGCATGGTCCCATTGCCGAACGACAAAACTGAACGATGGCGGCGGCCCGTGGCGTGCGGTGCGGGAAACGGCGTCCGCCCGCCGCTATTCGCTCGACTGGCTGGTTGGGCTCATCAGTCTGCTCCCCCGATCCGGTAGTGAATCTCCGCACCGATAGTGGACAACAGCGCGATTTGGATCAACCAGAGTAGAACTGCCGTTCCGACGCACACTGCCAGGCGTCCGGGTGGTGGGAGGCCGCGGAAGAGCCACCAGTTAAGGGCAAAAACAGAAACCGGAAACAGCCAAACGGTCCATTGCGTTCGGCGGAACAGGCTATCTGGGTCATTGGCAGCCCCCGTTTTGACGTCCCGGCAGTCCATGAGTATCGCAATCGCGAAGCCAACGGCGACAATTGCGAGGCTGTAAAGCGCTCTAACCATGGGCCATCCGTGGAATCACCCAACGACCAACCTCAGCGACCGCCTCGGCGGCTGCGGTGGAGCGCTCGCGAAGTCCCGCGAATACGTGCTCGGTTGATCGAGAAGTCATTGGTCGCGTACCTCTTGTGTGGTCACTTCCACGATACGTCCTGAAACCTCTGAGCTCTCGTCCCACGGGTTGAGCCTGCGAATCGGAGGTCGATAGGGGGACGGAAGCGCCGAGAGTGCCCTAAACGCCCGCCAACGTGCGGAGGCACTCGCTAGACCTCGAAGCTGCTCGGCGACCGTGAAGCGCAGTCGCCACGTGCTCGTTACAGGGCGGTTGGACAGCTGCAGAGTAGCGTAGCCTGCTTCATGGGGATGAAGATGTCTAGTAGTCCGAGATGCATCGACCACGTGAAAGAGAACTTCGTCCTCCTGGGTGGAGACGCATGTCCAGTCTGCGCCAACGTGAACGTCTACGTGAGTCTGGATCACCGAGTATGGACGGTCAGTGTGGTTCGTTGCCCACAGGACCGTCCCTGAATACACATAGCCACGATTGGTGAATAGGCCAGTCGTCACATACCGTAACGTGAGCGGTGGCTTGATGTGCGGTGTGCGATTTAGAGTAAATACTGCGCTTACTGCCAGGAGGGCAGCGCAGACCAGGGAAGGAATGACCACCTGCTTCTTCATGGAGCCGAACCACACGCTGACCGATGACAAGGAGCGCGCCCTGAACGGCCGAGGCCCCATCCGAAGCCGCCCGCGCTCCACGTCATTCGGTCCAGAGACTGGTTGGGCAATGTATTCTCCTTCATTGCGGGCATCACGGCAAAACGCAACGGAACCCGACTCCGCTGCTGATGTCGCCGCCCCATGCGAAGCGGTAGTGACGATTCGCGACGCGGCACATCGAGGCGTCCTCGTACCAGCCGCCACCGCGAATCACAGCGTATGCGCCCCACGGGGGACCCCGTGGGTCCGACACCGGTGACGAGGTGTAATAATCGGCTTCGTAAAAGTCCCAACAGAGTTCACCAACGTTGCCAGCCATGCCGTACAAACCGTACCCGTTATCGGGGAAGTACTGGCCCGGCGTGGTGCAGGCTCTGCTCCAGCCATCGCAACTAGGATGGTACCCAACGGTCGGACTAACGTCGTAGGCGTAGTCGTTACGACTGTTATAGTTGGCTTGGCTGTGCGCAATTGTGTTGCCAAATGGAAACCGCATCCCGCGAAGTCCGCCTCGGGCAGCCTTCTCCCATTCGGCTTCGGTGGGTAGCCGATATCCGTTGCGCCAATCAACTGAAGGGTATTCCGAACCGGTTCTGTATACGAGAGGCCCGATCCGGTAGGCGGGAGTTCGTCCTTCCTTTTCTGACCGTGCATTGCACCATTTCATGGCGTCAAACCAAGTAATCCCCTGCACCGGGTGGTGGCCGGCTTCTCCAAGACCAAGGCGCTCAAAGGCGTAATTGTGGTTTGTGGCCCACTGATATACCTCGTCATAGAGCGATCTTGAGACCTCACTTCGATCCATGAAGAACGAACTCACGTAAACGGAGTGGACTGGGAGTTCGTCCGGACCTCCGTCATTTAGGTTGCCTCCCATCTGAAAAGTCCCTGCCGGTATGAGGACCATGTTAGTCGAAGGTACCCCGACAGCGCGATAACATCGGAAGCAACTGGACGACCAGCCAAGGTCGGTGAGCGATCGGTCCCCACCAAGCAGCTCCACGTGGCCCAGATGAAACCAGCGAATTGCGTCTTGGGGTTCATCAGTCCATTGGACCTGAGTAACGGTGCCCGTGGGACCTCTGACCGATACTATAGGTACACTGTCGATCCGTATGGCGAGCTCAAGTTGAGCCTGCACAATCACCTGCGCAGTGAACACAGTCAGACCCGATACTAGCAAAACGAGACGCGACATGATTGCCGAACAATGAGGTGAAGCGACCGCCGCCGGCAGACGGGGTCGAGCGCAGAAGAGCGATCCGAACTGCCTGCCAACGCTGGGCGGAGCAGCGGGGCGGCGGTTCGCCTCGACCGAGTGGTTCGGCAGGGTGCTCATTGCTTCGTCTTGAGTTTGTCGTGCGGCACGACCAGGAAGCCACAACGCGCACAATGGAAGCCGGGAAGCCTGCCCTGAAAGTCGGTCAAGTGCGGGTTGCCGATGGTCAGGAACTTTTTCCAGCCTGGCTGCTCGTCACGCACCCAGTCGATACTCGCACCGCCGCAGAACAGGTGTCCCGTGGCCATGTCGCTTTGGCACGCCGGACACTTCATGGTGATCAATTCGCCGAACGATGAAGTCAGCGACGGGAGCCAGCCGCCGGTGACGTTGTGTGGGGCTCCGAGCCAATCGGCTGGCTACCGTTCCATGGACCGGATAGTTCGGCGCGCCGTGTCTCCACGTGTGCGCCCTTGGTGACCAACTCAAACCCAACCCAGCCACACGCCAGAACAAACAACAGAGCGTAGGAGGCCAGGTTCGCAGCGAATACCCCCCGCCGAACCCGCGCTGGCTCTGCCGCTGGCCAACTCCTCAAGCATGAACTCCGCTCAAGCAGCACGGAGAGAAAAAAGCATGGAACGAGCAAAAGCGCAACCGCTGCAGGGACCATCCAGTGCAAGTAATCCTCGGCGGGCGGCAGCCAGGCAACGCTGAGCAGGAACCCCAGAATCTCCCAGACAGGACCGGCCGACTGCCACTCGGAGGTCTCGGCCACTAGCCCGAACGGCAACATCACCGCCAACTCCAGCACGAACATCGCTAACCATGCCAACGGGACACCGACGAGTGTCGAGAGAACATTTGCCTTTCCGACGCCCACAAACGCATCACGAAAGGACAGAACGAGCCATCGGCGGATCAGCAGAGCTTCCAAGAGGATCACCGGGAGCAGCGCACATAGCATCAGCGGCCAGTGGACGAAGATCATTGGCACTCCGGCATTGGCAAACATGGGCGTGAAGATTGTTTATGCCGAACGACAAGCTGCCGATGACGAGGAGCGCGCCGCGGCTGCTCGAGGCCCAACACGAATCTGGCCGCGCTCCTCGTCATTCGGTCGAGCGGTTCGTTAGGCGATTCCTGCGTCCCCATACTGGTGTCTTGTCGGGGTCGAAGACCATCTCCTCCACTTTCGTGACCTTGCCTTTCTCAACTGTGATGTGTGTTTCCTTTGTCCACACGTACCGCAGCTCCCCCTTCTTCATGAGCCCGATCTCCTCTCCACGAGGGACAATCACTGTCCCGGAGAACCACGTTGCGGCCAATGGCGCGCTTCTCCCGTCGAAGAGCTCCCTGATGCCGACCTTCTTGCCCTCCATCTTCCCCTCCAGTGATATCAGCCAGAGCGTATCGCCCTTTATCTCCCAAGTTGCCCTGTAGCCTTTCTGATTGATGGAGATCTGTGCGTCAAAACGGGGTCGCCCGTTTTTAGGGAAGGCATCCCGGATCGTGGGCCCTGGTTCCGGATAGACCGTCTCTCCTTTCCACAACAGCGGATCGCGGAGTTGCCGGGTGGCGTGCACCGGCCATGGGACTCCCACCAACAGCACAATGGCAATCACCCAATTCACATTCATGACGCCTAACGTTGATTAAGCGACTGGCGGTTCGTATATTGAAACCGTGGGGGAGGTGTTCGATGACGTGTTGTATCCACCCTGCCGCGAACCGCCTGGGCGGCTTGGCCACAGGCGCTGCGGGCCGAGCGTCATGCCAGAACTATAAGCATCTCTCGCGCCGTTTCGCAAGGCATTTGGCTCGCCCCTACTGTCCTCACATGCCCTCCGCCTTCCCTTCGCGCCGCGCAAAGCCCATTCAGGAGCCGGGCGGCGACTCGGCTCAGGCATACTGCCCCCCAGTGGCGGTGGTCCCGGCCGAGTTGCCGGGGAGGAGGTTGACCCCGGCGCCGGCGGTCTGGATGACGGCATTGGTCACGATGTCCTACCGCTTCCCCGTGGCCGAGCCGCTGAACGTGCTCGTGTTGAACATCATCAGCGAGCATTCCGACGCCGCGGCGAAGGCCCAGGAAAAGGCCCGGGTCCCGTTCACCGTGATCGTCTTGTTGCGGCAATCAAAGACTCCCTGGCCCCAGCACATCACGTGCGCCAGACCGCCGGCGGATGGTGTAGTTGCCGATCACCCGGACGATCCCGCACCGGGAGACCGCGATCTGCGGTTGTCCCGACGCCAGGGTCCCGAACACCACGCTGTCGCTGTCGATGACCCCATTGAGTTCGCTCGTCACCAGCGCATAGCCTGAGGCGTGTCCTTCCAGCCTCAGATGCTTGAGGATCACTGCCGCGCGGCGGCAGGCGTTGTGGGGCGGGTCCAGAATGTCAAATGTCAATGTTTGACCCCATTGTGCGCCGTGCCGGGCAACCGGTATTGCGCCCAGCGACGGCCGTGCTCACGCTCCAGACGGCCGGCGAGGTGGAGCTTCCGCAACAGATAGCAGGCGCGTTGCATCCCCACCCCCAGCAGCTCGCGGCACTCGTGATTGCTGATGGTGCCGTGCTCCCTCGCAAACGCCAGAATGCGCTCTTCCGGTGCCCCGCCGCCGTGCCCCGTCACCGCGCCGTCCGCGGACCCCGCGGAAGGACCCGCGGCGGCCCCCGGCAGCGGCCGGGGAAAAAACCCGAGAAAGTGCAGGTGCTCGATCCCGACTTCCCCGCCGCCGCTCTCGATCAGCCCACGTTCGATCAGGTTCTTCAACTCGCGCACGTTGCCGGGATAGTCGTACCGTTCCAGCGCTGCCAGCGCTTCCGGGCGCAGCCGGGTCTTGGGCATGCCCATCTCGCGAGCCAGCAACCGGAGGAAATGGTCGGCCAGCAGCGGGATGTCCTCGCGCCGTTCCCGCAACGGCGGCACCTCAATGATGAAGCGCGCCAGGCGGAAGTAGAGGTCGCTTCGGAACTTGCCGGCCGCGAGCTCCGGCTGGAGTTCGGCGTTGGTCGCCGCCACCACCCGCACTTCGACCACCGTCTCCTGGCTTCCTCCCAGCGGCACGAGGCGCCTGGCCTCGAGCACCCCGCAGGAGCTTGGCTTGCAGGGTCAGGGGCAGATCGCCGATCTCGTCCAGGAACAACGTCCCCCCATCCGCCCGCTCAAAGCAGCCCTGGTGGTCGCTGGTGGCCCCGGAGAAGGCCCCCTTGCGGTGTCCGAACAGCGTGGACTCGAAGAGCTCAGCCGGGATGGCCGAGCAGTTCACCGCCACAAAAGCGCCTCGCGTCCGCGGATGGCCATAGTGGATCGCCCGGGCAATCAGCTCCTTGCCCGTGCCGCTCTCGCCGGAGATCACCACGCTGGTGTTCAGACCGAACTGATGCAGACGCCGGATGTCCTGCACCAATCGCTGGACGGCGTTGCTCCGGCCGACAAAACCCTCCAGCCCCCAGCGCGCCGCCTCCTGTTGCGTAAGCAAGGACAGCCGCTCATCGGCGGTCTTCAGCGACGCCTCCGCCTGCTGTCGCTTCTCGATCTCGGCCTGCAGTTCCTGGTTCTTGCAGCGCAGTTCCTCCGCCTGCCGATGCAACGTCAGGTGCGTCCGGACCCGGACGAGCACTTCCTCGGCTTGGAAGGGCTTGGTGATGTAATCGACCCCGCCGGCTCGGAAGCCCTCGATCATGGACTCGGTCTCGTCCCGCGCGGTGATGAAGATCACGGGGATCGCCCTCGTTGTGTCGATTCTTTTCAACTGCCGGCAGGTCTCAAACCCGTCCAGCCCGGGCATGATCACGTCCAGCAGGATGACCTCCGGATACGCCTCCCGGGCAATCCGCAGGGCGGCCTCGCCGTCGGGCGCCAGCAGCACCTCGTAGCCCTGCGGCTCCAGGGTTTGCCGCAGCAGGTTGCCGTTGTCCGGGAGGTCGTCCACGACCAACACGCTCCCGGGCGATGCCGTGGGCACAGGCTCAGTCATGGCGCACCTCCTTCACGAAGTTCACCACGCCTTCCAGGTCCCCCGCCCGCACGAGCCGGCGCAAGTGCGCGGCCACTCGACGCTGGGTCTCGCCTCCCTGATCGAGTTCCACGAAACAGGCCTCGAGCCGCGTCGCGCTATAGCGCCGGGCCGCCTCGCCGAGCCGCCCCAGGATCCCGGCGGGCAGGATCACCTCTCCGGGCCGCAACGGCGCGAGCTTCCCCGTGGCCACCGGTTCGGCTGCTTCCTCGTACTCAAACTCCACCTTCAAGAGGTCTTTCAGGCACAGCAGAAGCTCCTCCAGGCGGAAAGGTTTGCCGATGAACCCGTCAAACCCACTCGCCAGACACTCCCGTCGCTGTTGGTCGAAGGCCGACGCCGAGCACGCCACGATCTTGATCCGTTCCCGTCCGAACTTCTCCCAAATCCGCTGCGCCGTCTCTTTCCCGTCCATCTCCGGCATGCGGATGTCCATGAAGATCAGGTGAGGCAACGGTCCGGTGAGCTGCGCCAGCGCTTCCGTTCCGCTCCCGGCCACCATCACGTCGCACCCAACCGCGCTCAACATCTGGGAGAGCACCGCCCGGTTCTCCAGCACATCGTCCACCACCAGAATCCGGACCTCACTTCCAGCGGCCAGACGCCAGACCGAGCGGGATTCGTCCAGGCCCGGTTGCGTCACAGGCGCGGCCCCGGGGGGCAGGGCGATCTCGAACCAGAACCGTGCGCCCTGACCGGGCACCGACGCCACGTTAAGCTCGCCGCCCATCAGCTCGACCTGGCGCCGGGCAATCGCCAGCCCAAGACCCGTGCCCCCACGCTTGAGCCCCTCGCCACCCTGTTGAAACGGCTGGAACAGGCGTCCCAGGACCTCCGGCGGAATACCCGGGCCGGTGTCGGTCACTTCGAAGCGGAAGGGGGAAGGGGGAGCCGTGATTCGTGATTCGTGATTCGTGAAGCGTGATTCGTGAAGCGTGGTTCGTGAAGCGTGATTCGTGAAGCGTGATTCGTGAAGCGTGGTTCGTGATTCGTGATTCGTGAGGCGTGATTCGTGAGGCGTGGTTCGTGATTCGTGATTCGTGAGGCGTGATTCGTGAGGCGTGAGACGCAGGGTGACGCTACCACGCTCCGTGAACTTCACGGCGTTTCCCAGCAGGTTCACCAGCACCTGCCGCAACTTGCTCGCGTCCCCGCGCACCCAGTGCGGTTCGGCGGTCGGCGTCCCGCACTCCGCCCGAAACACGAGCTGCTTCTGTTCGCAGCGGATCGCGCACATGGCCGCCACGTCCCGGACCAAACCCAGCAGGTCAAAATCCGCGGTGCGGACTTCCATCTTGCCGGCTTCGATCTTGGCCAGGTCCAGGATGTCGTTGATCATGGCCAGCAAGTGCTGTCCGCTCCGCTCAATCGTCTGCAGCGCCTGGCGCTGTGTCGCCGTGGTCGTGCGGTCCCGACGCAGGATCTGCGAGTACCCGAGAATCGCGTTCATCGGGGTGCGGATCTCGTGGCTCATGTTCGCCAGGAACAGGCTCTTGGCGCGGTTCGCGGCTTCGGCCGCTTCCTTCGCCGCTTCCAGGGAGTGGTTGCGCTCGACCAGCGCCCGGTTCCGTTGCCGACGATGCTTCACCGCCAGTCCGGACGTGACCAAGCCGACACAAATCGCACACCCCAGCGCGCCGACCAAAGCCATCTGCGCGTAGTCCCGCCGGACCACGAACGGCAGCGAGGCCACCGATGACCGGTTGAAATCCCGATCCACGGCCCGCACGCGGAGCTCGTAGGTCCCGTAGGCAAGATTGGTGTACTCAACCTGCCGCGCATACACGGGACGCTCCGACGCTTCGTAGCCCAGCAACTGGCAGAGATAGACCATGTCGTCGGGGTGGCTCCCCAGACTTACGCCCTCGAACTCGATGGCCAGCCGTCTGGGCCGACCGGCCAGTTCGACTGCGGCGTCAGCGGGCACGCTCCTGGCCTGGCGGTCGGGGTCTGAGTCTTGGACCCCAACGACGACTGGCGGCCTCGGTTGCCCAACCAAGCCACGCACCGGAAAAGCCTCGCCATCCGCCATGAGCCCGGTGATCCGGATCGCGGGCGCATTCGTGTGCGGAAGGTACCGGCACAAGCCGTCCTCGGTGCCGATCCACATGCCGCCGCCCCCGTCTTCGAGCAGCGCGTTCACCGTGTCATGACATAATCCGTCCTGCCACGACAACGACTGGAAGACGTCCAGCGTGGGATCGTAGATGCTCACCCCGCCGCCGGCCGTGCCGACCCAGACGCGGCCCTGCCAGTCGACCGTCAGGCACCGGATGTCCCCGGTGTCCAGACGGCCGCCTCCTCCGAAGGAGCGCCATTGCTGACCGTCGTAACCCGAAAGGCCCTTGGCGGTTCCGGCCCAGACGCGGCCGCGGCGGGTGTCAGCGACCAAGGCCGTAACCCGGTTGTCCGCAAGACCGTCGGCCGTGGTGTTCGTGCGAAAGGCCCCGTCATAGCGCAGAATCCCTTTGCCGAGGGTGCCGATCCAGACATGTCCCTGGGCATCCAGAGCGAGGCAGCTCACGCGGTTGGTCGGCAGCCCGTTCTGCGGGGTCCACCAGTCCATCTGCCCGTCGCGCCACCGCGCCAGCCCCGTCGTGACAAAACCGAACCAAATCGAGCCGTCGTTATCCTCGAGGACATCGGACTGGTACCCGACGAGGTTGCTGTGGGCCAGCGCCGCCAGCACGTTCGTCCCGCCCGCGTCCACTTCCATTCCGATCAGGCAGGCTCGCATTTGCCGGGTGGCCAGCAGCCCGCAGCGGCTCGGGCGCAGCCTGTGGATGAAGCCCGACGCGAAGTCCTCGAAGGCCAGCGGCTCGGTGAGTCGGCTGCGGCTGGCTCCGCTCCGAGTGCCCACGACGAGGCGTCCCTCCCAATGCGCCAGGCTTAGGACGGCATTGTCCGCAAGGCCGTCGGCCACGGTGTAGGTGGAACAGGCCGGTTCGAGCCGCCGCAGCCCGCCGCCCTCGACCCCAATCCAAAGTCGCCCCGCCCGGTCCTCGAGGAGCGCCCGGACCGCCTCCCCCCGCAACCCGGTCTCGACACTCACGTTCTCGAAACGGTCGTGGCGGAACACGAACAAGCCGTCGTCGTGGCCCAACCAGACCCGGCCTTGACGATCCGCACACAGGGCGTTCGCTCCCCACCCACCCGCAGCGCCTCCACCACCCCGCAGGCGCTCCCAGTGGCCGGTCTCGAGGTCATACCGCCAGAACAGGCGCGGGTCGGACGCGTTGTTCGTCGTGGCTGCCCCGCAGACCCAGAGCCCGCCGCTGGGGTCCTCCAGGATATGCCGACAGCTCCACATGGGAATCGGGGCGGGATGCGCCACGAACCGCCCGTCCTCCCAGGCGCAAAGCCGGTTGCTGAACCAAGGACCCACCCAGAGCCGTCCGCTCTTCCCCAGGTGCAGCGCGGCGATCAAGTCCCCGCTCAACCCTTGCTCGGCCGTGTACTGGACAAATTGCTGGCGCGCAGCGTCCCAGTGTCTGAGTCCGAAGTCCCCGCCAATCCAGAGGGACCCGTCCGCGTCCACCACCAACCGGCGGATGGGTGCCAGCCCCGCACAGTCCTCCGCCTCGAACAGCGTCCAGACGTTCGTCTCGGGGTCCAGACGGAGCAGCCTCCCGCTCCCCACCTCAGGATCTGTTGCGAACCAGAGGTACCCGTCGCCGTCCTCGGCCAACGCCAGGAAATCGCTCCCCGGCAACCCGCTGTCTTGGGAGTAGATCGCAAAGGAGGCTCCATCGAACCGAATCACCCCGCTGCCGGCCGTCGCCAGCCAGAGTGCCCCCCGCCGGTCTTCAAGCAGGGCGTTCACCGTCGCCCGCGGCAGACCCTCGGCTACGCCGTACGCCAGCCACTGGCCGAGGCGGCTCCCCCGCCCTACCGACACCACCCGCGGCGCGCTGACGGGAATCTCAAGGCCAGTCACCGGCGGGGCAACCAACTCGACGTGAACCCGTTCACCCGCTCTCACCTCCAGGGGAACACTCGTCCTGGTCGCGAACCCTCGCTGCCAAACTCCGACACGGTAGGTCCCGACCGGCAGCTCGACGTCAAACGTGCCCGTCCGGTCCGTCACGGCGTGCGCCACCGCCCCCGGCGCGCCTTCCGCCTCTATCCGAATCCCCTTCTCGGTGCCGGGCGGCTGGTCATCCCAGAGGGTGACCCGGCCCGCCACCCGGCCCGTCGCGGCGTTCGACCGGACCAGCCACGCCTGTCCAGCGTCGTGCGCCCAGCCCACGAAGCTCTCCTGCCAACCGGGGGCGTCGTCCGTCAACCGGTCCGCGTCCCCGAGCCAGACATTGAAATCCACGACGCTGTCCGGGCGCAGCCGTTGTTGTCCCTGGGTCACCCCGGCCAGGTCAATGCGGTATTCGTACACTCGCTGGCTTCCCCGGGACCGGACCTGCGCTTGGAAGTGGCGGGGGGCCTCGTAGATCCAGCCTCCGGAGCTGTAGGAGGTCACGGTATGTGCTTCTTGCTCCGCCTGCAGAAATCCCAGGGGTTCCTGGCTGGCATCGCCCGCCGGAACACGCACCTGGGCAATGGCCGGTTCAAGGCTGCCGAACATCCAGATCGGATCGGTCGCGGCCTCCGCGCGCTGGGTGTCCTGCACCTCAATCGCTACATACAGCGCGTTCTCTGGCTCGCTGTAGGCGAGCCGGAACCACGCGGAAAAGTCCTCCGCATCGGTCGGCCTCGCGCCCACTACCATGACGCCCAGCGCATAGCGCGGCAGGCCGTCCGGCCAATCGGACAAGTCGCCGTCAATCGTGATGTGGCTCCCGTCCACTGGATACGCCAGCGCCAGGCCGTGGTCGGCCGCACACGTAGTCAGCACGAAGCCCAGCGCCAATGCCAATGCTGGCAGCCAGGCCCCGAAGCGGCCAGGCAGGCCGGGGCGCCCTGGGTGCCTGTACCGCCGACTTTCCAGTCGGCGGCGTGCCGGCTGGAAAGCCGGCGCTACCAACGCCGGGGGCCGCCCGGTCTTCGAGTGCGGCAGTCCCCCCGCCTCCGCGGCGCCCACACGGGGCCCGCTCCCGCCCGGCCATCTCGAGGCCCTCATCGTCACATCCCTCCGTCTTCGCTGAGAATTCCTGGCACTGGCTTCACGCCCACTCTACTCGTTTGTCGTCCAACGAAAAGCGGCTTCTTGCGGCGACGTGCCGGCGGCCTGGCCCGCCGCGTCACCGACGTGCCGCGTCCTGACCCGCTTTCCCCGATCTTCCCGTTGCGGGCTGATTGGCGCGGCGCTACCGTGGCCGGCATGAAAACGACAGCGGTCAGAGAATTCGTCGAGCGACAACCCTTCCGTCCCTTCGCGGTGCGCCTGAGCAACGGCCAGGAGTACATCTTCAAGGAACCGCGGGATTTCGGCGCGCCGCGGAGTTGCCGCGAGATCTTCTACTTCGGCGAGTCCGGAGGCTGGGTCTTGATTGACGCCGAGAACATCACCGAGATCGTCGAGTCGTAGCCGGCGCAAGGGAGTCAGTGCTTTGAGCGTTAGCCTTTCACCGCTGAGACACAACGGGCGCAGAGAGGGGAGCAAGGCACGCAGGCCAACGGCCTGCCCCATCGTAGCCGTGGGCAACGCCCACGGACCACGCGCACCATCCCCTCGCCCTGCAAGTGGCATAGCCGGACGAATACGACGACCGAACACCCAGCCGTCTCGGGGGATTCACCGCGCGTGGAGCGCCGCAGGTTACAGGCTGCGGCACCTCTCGGCTCAACCGAACCGCACTCCACCTGCTTTGCACTCTTGCCGGCCACCACCAAGTTCGCACTGCGTTTGGAGTGCGTGCGCTTCAGCGCCGCTTTTCGTCGTCGCTCGTTCACCTCTGTATTCCTCCCCGCAGCATCATCCCGTTCAACACCGCCCGCCCTACCGCGTCGCCGCGTTCAGCACGAAACGGTTAATCGTCACGTCGTACCTGCCGCTGGCCGACTTGATCCCGCACAGCGCGTCGAGGCCGTCGGCAATCCGTCCGTCCGTAGCGGCGCAGGTTACGATCGGGGTTTCGAGATCCGACAGCACGAACAACTCGAGCGTCAACCGCTCCCCCACGGTCCAGAAGCGCAGTCGGTATTGCCGGGTTGGATCCAACGCCGGGAACCGCCGCCGCTCGAGGACCTCACCGCCCGGACCGGTCAGCGACAGCACCGACTCGGACGCGCTGCCCGCCTTCTTGAAGGTCAAGAGCCCGGCGTAGCGATCCTGCGGCAGACCGTCGGTGCGACAGTCCCATAGGACGGTGCTCGGTCTCGCCCGCAGTACCAGTCCAATGGCCGCGTCCTCCATCGCCGCGTCCCAGCGCAGAATGTCCACGGAGGAGACGGCGTCGCCGTAGGGGATCCCGAAGAGCTCATACCCAGCGCCAGCGAATCGCATCACGAAGTCCTCGTTGTTGCGGTTGCCCACGCCAAGAATGCGGCCACGGCCTCCCGCGACACTCAATCTCGGTGCCTCTTGGCCACCCACCACGCTGGGGCCGATGTTCCAATCTTCAGAGCTCCCGAACACCGGCGCCAGCGCAATACCGGCAGCGTGGCGGAAGAACCGGCCGGGCCGTCCCCGCGAGAGCGGGATTCGCTGCCGGTTCATCTCCCCTTCGACCACCTCGGTGCAGGGCCTCCACGGGCCGAGCAGCGACTCGGCTCCGAGCGCAATGCCGTACCCCATCCACCCCAGTTCCACTTCGCCGCTGGCGGTCGGGCGGATGGTCACGGTTTCAGGCGTCGGAGCCACGGAACACGCCACGTTGTCGAAGATGGCCTCGGCGCGCATGTCAGCCTGTTCTGTGTTCACGCACACCAAACCCATCAAACGAATTGGCCCTGCTGGCGGCCCCCAATTGTCGGCGCCCCAGGTGGTGCGCTCGCGCCCGGTCGTGTCGAGAACCTCTAAATCCGCAACCACTTCCTCGGGTCGGTCTCGCCGGGCCACCTTGGAGGCGATCTTCAGGCTGCTGCCCAGTCGGGTGAAGGTGAAACTCAAAGTGAGAGGCTCGGTCGGCGCGGACAGGGCTTGATCGAAGAAAACGCAACCGGATCCCCCACCAGCGTCCTCCTCCTTCCAGAGCCGGATCCGGTCGTAGTTCAGCCAGACGCCGTAATAGGGCGTGCGCGTGGATGGTACCAGACGCTCCATGAAGTCCACCCAGAAGCCCGCCTCCATCGAGTCGCCGTCGAGGCTTACGAGGTCGGTGCGGAATTCGACCGGCTGACCTTCCAGCAACACATAGGTCCGCAAGTACTCCGCCGCCGCGAAGTGGTCTCCTTTCGGTACCGTGATTCTCAACTGACCGTCCGCCAGCGCGTGCACGGCGGCGCTCGTGCTGCCGTTCACGGCGAACTTCCTCGGCCCACTGAAGTCGTCCAGCACCTCGGCGCGCAACGGCCTGGCGAGCCAGACTAGGAACACCGCAGCAGCCAAGAGCGCGGACTTGGAGCCCGCAGTGATGGCGTGAGTTCTCGGGCGGGGTCTTGCCCAGACCCTTGACAAGTGGTGCGGCGGGTCACCAACCCGCACGCCAACACACCAAGGGCGCCCGGCTGAGGCCGCGACGCGGCACAATCGATTGTGTCGCAGCGATGATCGTGACGTGTTCATGGTTCTCCTGGCACTGAGGTTTCATGCGTGTTCACTCACAGAAGGCAACGAAGGTAACGAAGACTCATTGGTGCCCCGGGCGCATCTCACCTTCTTGCGGGTTCGGTCCCGCCCGAAGGGCGCCAGCCGGCGTAACCGTGGGCAACGCCCACGGGCTACGCCCCACCATGTTCCCGCGCCCTGAAAGGGCAAACCCGACCGTGACCGCCTCGGCTTGGAGCCGGCTCGATGGCCTGCCCTGACAGGGCGAGGGCGCACCGGGCCCGCGGTCCGTGGGCGGTGCCCACGGCTACGGTGTTTCCAACCTTCGGCCGGGGAGAGTGACTCACGCCTTTCCTTCGTCGTGGTCATCATTGCCTTGTGCCGCCACTACGGCTTAGGATGGGCCAACAGCCAGTCAATCAGTCCGTACTGGAACTGCGAGCGCCTCGTCTCGTCATACTGCCACGCAATGTGCGTCCCTCCATGGATGGTCCACAGCTCGACCGCCCCGCCGGGAGGGCAGGTCGCACCGCAACACCGTGGAGTCGAGCCCGGGCAGCGTCAGATCCAAGTCTAGGACGGGCTGGGTATCCCAGACCGCTCCGGCGCCGCCGTTGTAGGCGGCCCAGTTTCGGGCCACGGCCAGTCCCCGGGCTCCCCAGACGTCTCCTTTGCCGCCGACTCCGCCACCATAAGCCACGATATCATCCGCGGTTCCATGAAGCACGAGCACATTCACCGGTTCACTGGGCCGCCGCAGCTCGGGGTCAAGCTCCATGTAGCCGGCGTAGCACGCGATACCGGCAATGAGGTCGGCATGGTCACAGGCCATGCGCTGGGACATCGCGCCGCCGCAGGAATGGCCGGCCAGATGGATCCGCTTCGGATCCACGGCGTACTGCCCGGCGAGCGCCTCGATCAAGCCGCGCAGGTAGGCAGCATCATCCGCGCCCTTCACACAGCCTTCTTCTGTCGCGTTCCAGCCGATATAACCTTCGGGGTCGGTGGTCCCCGCCGGATGACTGAGGAGAAATCCGCGAACCTCCGCGAGCGGTTCCATCCCGAAGTAGTCCACGATGTAGGTCGTATCCCCGGCGCCATGTAACACCAGCACCAGCGGCATGGGCGTGGCCTTATCATAGCCCGACGGAAGGTAAACCCGGGCCGCCCGCGGACTGCGGAGCTGGTAGAATCCGGCCGCCGCCGGCCCGGCCCCCAGCACGAACGGACTGTCCACCGTGCCCAACTCCTCCCACGGACCGGTAATGGCGTCCGCGCGCCACACGGCAGCAGCGCCAGGCCAGGACAGCTCCACCCGGCCTTCCACCAAGCCCGCCTCCCCGCGCACCGGCGGTCGCACCCAGACCGTCCGACCTTGTGACTCGTCCGTGATCGTGATCGAGGTGAGGGAGCGGACGATGGGCAGCGGCCCGCTTGGATGGCGCAGGCGCACGCCAAACGTCTTCGTCGCGGACCCGACCGGATTCCGGAGCAGGGTGAGCGGAAGGGCCTTCACCCGTTCCCCGGGCTCGAACGAGAGGGTTCCGCTGGCCGCCTGATAGTCCGTGCCGGCGCGGGCCGAGCTGTCGTACGTCTCGTAATCCACCGCAAATGATCCGAGCCACGCGTCACTGCCGCGTACCACCTGGACTTCGACCGCATGAAACTTCTCCCAAGCCTGATAACTGTTGGTCGCAAACCCCAACCCCGGGTCGTTGTCGAGGATCGCCACCGTCGCCACGCAATCCCTCCCGAGCGTCACCGCCCCGGTCGGGTTGCGCAGCAGGACCTGGAATCCTTTCGTGGCTTCGCGGAGGCCATCATTCAGGAGCGGAATCTCCACCCGCCGCAAGCGCTCCCCCGCGGCAAACGCCAACGTGTTGGTCACACCCACATAGTCCACCCCCACCCGAGCTCCTCGATTCGCTGTGACGACCTCGACACTGCCCGCCGACGTGCTCTCCCCCCGCGTCACAATGAGGCGGATCAGCGCCGCGTCCTCGAGCACGGTGACGTTCGTGCTGGCGAACTGTACCACCTCGTCCGTGTCCAGGATCGTCACGGTGGCTAACGCCTGACTTCCGAGTTCGCCGGCGCCAGTGAAGTTGCCGAGCCGGACCTGGAACTCTCGGTTGGCCCGTCGGACTGCATCGTTCAGAAGGGAGACGACCACATATTTCAGCGGCGTGCCTGTGGCGAACTCGAGGGTGCCCCGAATGGCGACGTAGTCCACACCGGCCACCGCCGTCCCGTCCACGGTCATGAAGTCCACGGCGCAGGACGAGGCGGCCTCGTCCGGACGGAGCACGCGGAGGGTGACGGTTCCGGCGTCTTCGTTGACGGTGTAGTCGGGAAGCTCGAACTGAATCCCCTGATCGTTGTCCGTGATCCGCACCGTGATCGTCTTGCGACGGCCCAGCACGGCGCCGCCCGTGGGGTTGCTGAGGTTGACCCAGAAGGTCTCGAATGGCTCGGCGACCTGATCGTTCACAATGGGAATGAGGACGGCCTTGCCGGTTTCGCCCGGTTGGAACACCAGATTCGTGACCGTCTCGGTGTAGTCCACTCCCGGCAATGCCGTGTCTGCCGCGGTGGCCAGGTCCACCGCCACGGTGCCGCCAAGGTCGCCGCTGCGCTCGACGAACACCGCCGTCACGTCCGGGAAGCCTTCGACGGCGACCGCCTGCGAGCCCGCGTTAGAGTACCCGGCGCTCAGACTCACGAAATAGTACGGCATGGAGAACTCGATCGTGGTGGCCGCGTGGGCCGGCGGTGAGAGGATGGCCAGACAGACCAGCAATGGCAGATGCTGACGGAGCGGACCAGAGAGTGGGAGTTCGGTTTTCATGATGGGTCTTTCACAGAAGGGAACGAAGGGAACGAAGAGCACGTGGTCTTCTCGGTTCGACTGACCTTCCTTACCTTCCTTACCTTCCTTGCCTTCCGTGACGGACGGCGCACCGGATGCCAGGCCGAAGGCCTGCTCCATCGTAGCCGTGGGCAGCGCCCACGGA
>JABTUJ010000066.1 GCA_015075445.1 Verrucomicrobiales bacterium | reverse complement strand
CCGGCGGCGGCGAAGAGGGCTTCGAGCTGGCTGTCGACCTCCTCGGCGGCGAGGGGTTCAGCGGCGGCGCCCTGGAGGGTTTGGAAGTGGACGACGCGGGGGCGGGTGAGGCCGGCGTCGACGACGAGCACCTTGGTGAAGCGGCGGCCGGGGTCGATGACGAGCAGGCGCCGGCCGAGGACCGGGAGGAAGCGGTGCAACCAGGGGACGGCGGGGAGGGACATGGCGCGGGCGATTAGCGATCCGCCGTGGGGCTGGAGGGGAAGGGGGGTATGAAGCTGCTGGGCGCGGAGCTGGCGGGCGCGGGGGCGGCGGCTGGGGCGGCGGCGGTGATCGGTTCGTCGTAGAGAAGGAACTCGCCGGTCTCGGAGAGCAGCGTGGCGGTGACGAAGATGAGGAGATAGCGCGGGCGGTCGACCTCGGTGCGGCGGCGGAAGGCGGCGCCGATGATGGGGAGGTTGCCGAGGACGGGGACGGACTCGACGTAGGTGGTTTGTTCGCGTTCGAGGACGCCGCCCATGGCGACGGTCTGGCCGGAGCGGATGGCGACGCGGGTGGCGATTTCCTGGGTGCGGTACTCGGGGAGTTTGATGTCGAAGGTGCTGACGACATTGCCGGCGTCGTCCTTGTCGGTGATGGTGGCGAAGGGGACGAGTCGGACCTGGGAGTTCACCGAGGGGCGAAGGGCGAGGAAGATGGTACGGCCGTCGCCGCCGACGCTGGCGAGGACGTCCAGGCTGGCGCCGGACTGGATCTTGGTGGGCTTGCCGGCGGGGACGACGGCGGAGGAGGAGCGGCGTTCGAGGATCTGCTGTTTGACCTGATACTCCTCGTAGTAGTACTGCATTTTGCCGTCGCTGATGCGGGCGGGGAGGTTGTTGATGACGGTGAGGCGTGGGGCGCTGAGCAACTGGCTTTCGCCGCTGCGGTCGAGGAGGGAGAGGGTGGCGGTGAGGGTGGGGCGGTTAAGGATGTTGGTGAAGACCTCCTGGATGCCGAGGGCGGGGTTGACGAGGCCGAGGGCGGTGGCGGTCGAGTTGTCGCCCTCGGTGTCGGTGGCGAAGGTGGTGCGGCCGGATTCCCAGGCGACGCCGAGGCGGAGGAAGGCGGCTTCGGTGATGGTGACGAAGCGGGCCTCGATGAAGACCTGCTGGAGGGGCTGGTCGAACTCGCGGATGACCTGTTCGAGGACCTGGAGTTGTTCGCGGGTGCCGGAGGCGACGATGAGGTTGCGCTCGTAGTCGATCATGTACTTCGAGCCGGTGAAGAAGTTGGTGATGGCGCGTTCGAGGGAGATCGTGGCCGGGGCCATGTCGTTGACGAAGGCGTTGAGCTTCTGGACCTCGGTGATGGTCTGGACGTTGTTGGCGACGGTGCGGGTCTGGACGACCTCGTCGGGGCCGAAGCGGGCGGGGAGGACGAAGCCGCGGCGGAGCTTGTAGAAGCGGGTTTCCTCCATGGCGCGTTTGGGGTCTTTGCCGTCGACGATCCAGACGAGGTCTTCGCCGACCTGGAAATGGAGGTCGAGGTTGCGGGCGATGTAGCGGAGGAGCTCGGAGAGTTTGACCCGCTCCATGTTGATGCTGAGCTTCTGGGCGAAGGCGGGGAGGGCCTTGTCGGCGACGAAGTTGATGCCCTCGGTCTGGCCGATGTTAAAGATGATGTCGTTGAGGGTGGTGTTATCGAGCTGGATGGAGATGGGCTTGTCGAGGATGCGGGCCATGCGGCTTTCCTGGGACTCGAGGTCGAAGAGGACGCCGTCCATGCGGTTGGTTTTGCCGAAGGTGGAGGGGATGTAGGGGCTGGACTCGATCTGCTCGACGAGGTCGCGGACGTCTTTGCGGGGGGGGAGTCCGCGGTCCTTGCTCTCGGTGATGAGGTCTTTGATGGTGGGGTTGAAGACCGAGTGTTTGGCATCGATTTCGCGGATGCGGTCTTCGAGGGCCTTGGTGCGCTGGGTTTCGCGTTCCTTCTGGACCCAGCCGAGGAGGCGTTTGGCGGCGGGGTCCTGCGGGTCTTTGGCTTCGAGGGCGCGCGCGCGGGCCTCGGCTTCCTCCCAGCGCTCGGCGTCGGCGAGGCGGAGGATCACCTTGATCTCCTCGTCGTGCAACGCGCTGTAAGTCACGAAGGGTTCGCGCTCGGGTTTGGCCGGAGCGGGTGTTTCGGCGGGGGCCGGCTCGGCGGGTTTGGCCGGGCGGCTGGTCTTGGCGGGACGAGGCGGCCGGGGGTCGGTGCCCTGCTCATGCCGCTGGCACGAGGTGAGGACGAGGAGGAAGGCCAGCCCCGTGCTGGCCCGGCGCACCCAACGCAAACACTGCAAACTCCACATAGCTAGCCAGAAGGACGTTCAAGGTCCGGGGCGGCATTCAGGGCCCGGCGACGTCGGGTGGTTCCCGAGGAGGCCGACCGGGCGGGCGCGGGGGATGTCCCCGACAGGGCCAAACGCGGCGCCTGGTTCGGACCGCGACGGACTTCGCGGGGAGAATGGCCAAAGCCGGGGCGAAAGGCCAGTGCGAAAGCAGGGGGATTTGTCACCCAAACGTCACAAAACTGTCGCCAATGCGTGGGCGCTTGGGCACGCTCACGGCCGTCCGACATGCACTTGCACCTCGAGAAATCGCTGCAGCGCGACATTGATCTGATCCGGGCGCGCCTGGTGGAGATGGGAGAGGGTTGCCAGCGCGCGGTGCGCGGGGCGGTGGAGGCTTTTCTCCAGCGGAACCGGATGCGGGCCTGGGCGGTGGTCATTCGGGATCAACGGATTGACGCGTTGGAGAAGGAGATTGACCGGCTGTGCCTCGAGTACCTGGTGCGGCAGCAGCCGGCGGGGGGGCTGCTGCGGTTTGCCTACAGCAGCATCAAGATCAACGGGGAACTCGAGCGGGCGGGAGACTGTGCGGAGAGTATTGCGCATCAAGCCGCCAAGCTGTGTCGCTGGGAGTTCGAGGTGCCAGCGGCCCGGTTTCAGCAGATGGCCGATCTCGCCGTCCGGATGCTGGGAGACGCCGTGCGGGCGTTTCTGGCCGAGGATGTGGCGCTGGCGCGGGCGACCATCGAAACCGAGGACACGGTGGATGCGTTGAAGACGCAACTGCGCACCGAGCTGGTGCAGGCGTATCGGGATGGCCGGTTGCCGTTCGAGGCGTTGGACCCGTGCCTGACGATCACGCGCCGGCTGGAGCGGGTGTCGGACGAGGCGCGGGACATGTGTCTCGAGACCCTGTATCTGTGCACGGGCGAGTACGCCAAGCACCCCGGGACCGAGTTGTACCGGGTCTTGTTTCTGGACCGGCATGATGCCGGGGCGGGGCCGATGGCGGAGGCGATTGGGGGCGGGTTGCGGCAGCCGAAGTTCCGGTTCATGAGCGCGGGGCTGGATCCGCGGCCGCTGCACGAGGGGACCCGGCTCTTCTTGCGCGAGAAGGGTTTTGACCTGGAGCGGCGCGCGCCGAAGAGCCTCACGCAGGTACCGGAGCTGGACCGGCAACAGGTGATTGTGGCGCTGACGCCTGAGGTGCGGACCGTGGTGCCGCGGGCGGCCCATAACCACGTCCAGTTGGATTGGGCCGTGGAGGATCCCGCGACCGTGGCGGGTTCGGTCGAACAGGTGCAGGAGGTCCTCGAGCGAACGTACGCGTTTCTGGAGACCCAGATTCGCGCGTTGGTGGGCGCGGTGCTCGAGGAGGAGGGAGAGAAGGGCTCGGACGGGGGCGCCGGGAGGGCGGGGTCCGCGTGAGGGGCGTCCGGGCACGATGGGCCATGGTGGGCGTGCTGGCCGTCCTGCTGGGGAGCGGCTGCGGGCGACGGAACCAGGCCTCGGTGGTGATCCAGAACAAGGGATCGGACACCATGGTGAACCTGGCGCAAGCGTGGGCGGAGGCGTATCGCGAAGTGACCACCGACGTGGCGATCGAGGTGTCGGGCGGCGGATCGGGGGTGGGCATCGCCGCGCTGATGCGGGGCACGATTGATCTGGCCAATTCGAGTCGCGACATCAAACCCCGGGAAGTCGAGGAAGTGCGGCGGCATACGGGGTGCGAGCCGGAGGAAGTGATCGCGGGTTATGACGCGCTGGCGATCTTCGTTCACCGGGACAATCCGCTTGAGGTCATCACGTTCGAGCAGTTGTCCGCGATCTTTCGCGAGGACGGTCCGGTGACGCGCTGGTCGCAACTGGGCGTGCAGGTGCCGGGGTGTCGGCGCGACCAGATCATTCGCGTGAGTCGCCAGTCGAGTTCGGGGACGTACGAGTTCTTCCGGGAGCGGGTGATGCAGCAGCGGGATTTCAAGCTGGGCTCGCTGGACATGAACGGATCGAAGGAGGTGGTCGAGTTGGTGGGGAACACGCCGTGCGCCATCGGGTACAGCGGGATGGGGTATGCGAACGGGCGGGTGAAGATGCTGAGGGTGGCGGCGCGGTCGGACGGGCCGGCGGTGGCGCCGACCCTGGAGAGCACGTTGAGCCAGCGTTATCCGATCGCGCGCTCACTGCACCTGTACACGCTGGGCGAGCCGACGGGGGCGCTGCGCGATTACCTGGACTGGATTCTGTCAGAGGCCGGCCAGCGGGTGGTCCGGGACTGCGGTTACGTGCCGGTGAGGCTGGGCGGAGGTGCGCCCTGAGCCATGACCGGGCGGGAAGGACAGTCTGAGCATCCGAACCACCGGGCAGCGGGAGGTGAGGGCGTGGCGTCGGGGAGGGAGGCGGCGGGGGGGGGTGCAGGCTGGAAGCCCGCACCACAAGACTCCCCGCGGGGACAGGGCGAGGGGAAGCGGCCGAGGCGATCGGGCTGGGCGCGGGCCGGGGAGCGCGTGATCGAGGGGGTCATCCGGACCAGCGGGGTGAGTGCGGTGCTGTTCGTGCTGGCGATTTTCTTCTTTGTGTTTCGGGAGGCGGCGCCGGTGTTGTTCGGGGGCGAGCATTTCAAGCTGCTGCCGTTCCTGTTCAGTGTGGAGTGGTATCCGACGTCGGCGTCGAACGTGCGTTACGGGACGCTGGCGCTGACGGTGGGGACCTTCAGCGTGACGGCGCTGGCGATGGTGCTGGCGGTGCCGTTCGGGCTGGGGGCGGCGGTGTTCGTGTCCGAGTTTTGCGGTCCGCGGCTGAAGGAGACGCTGAAGGTGGTGATCGAGCTGCTAGCGGCGATTCCGAGCGTGGTGTGGGGGTTTATCGGGCTGACGGTGATGAGCCGGTTGATTGTCCACTTCACGGGTGCGCCGGTGGGGGTCAATCTGCTGAACGGGGGGATCATCCTGGCGCTGATGAGCGTGCCGATCATCGTGTCCATCGGGGAGGACGCCTTGAAGGCGGTGCCGGACTCGTACCGGGAGGCGGGGCTGGCGTTGGGAGCGACGCGCTGGCAGTTGGTGTACCGCGTGCTGCTGCCGGCGGCGCGGAACGGTTTGCTGGCGGCGGTGCTGCTGGGCGTGGGGCGGGCGGTGGGCGAGACGATGGCCGTGTTGATGGCGACGGGCCACGCGGTGAACCTGCCGCTGGGGGTGTTCGACTCCGTGCGCACGTTGACGGCGAACGTGGCGGCGGAGTTGGGCGAGGCCCCGGCGGGTTCGGATCACTATCGCGTGCTCTTCCTGACGGGGGTACTGCTCTTCAGCCTGACGTTTGTGGTGAACCTGGTCGCGGACCTGGTCATCCGGGGGTGGCGACGCAAGTAGACGATGACGGACGTCCCCTTCCAGGAACCGACGGGTGAGGGCAGCGGGCGCGACGCCGGCGGGCTGGGCGCACCGTCCGGGAGCGATGCGGGGGCGGAACGCCGGTTCGTGCGGACGGCGTTCGTGCGGCGCAAGGAGCGGTTCGAGGCCTGGGCGCGAGGCGTGTTTCTGGCCATGGCGGCGGCGATGATTGTGCCGCTGGTGGCCATCGTGGGGCATCTGACGTACGAGGCGTGGCCATCGCTCGGGCTTGAGTTCGTCCTGGACATTCCGCGGCAGGGCATGACGGAAGGGGGCATCTGGCCCGCCTTTGTGGGGACGCTGTACCTGGTAGGGTTGTCGCTGGCGGTGGCGGCGCCGATCGGGGTGCTGGCGGCGGTGTATCTGAACGAGTACGCGCGCGACAACTGGTTCAACCGGGTGATCCAGTTGGCGGTGATCAACCTGGCGGGGGTGCCAAGCATCGTGCATGCGCTCTTCGGGCTGGGGGCGTTCGTCTACGCGGCGCGGTTCGGGTATTCGATCCTGTCGGCCTCGCTCACGCTGGCGATCATGACGCTGCCGGTGATCATCGCCAGCACGCGGGAGGCGCTGGCGGCGGTGCCGCGCTCCTTCCGGGAGGCGTGCTGGAACGTGGGCGCCACGCGCTGGCAGACGATCCGGTCGATCGTGCTGCCCAACTCGATCAGCGGGATTCTCACCGGGGTGATCTTGCAGGTCAGCCGCGCGGCGGGGGAGACGGCGCCGATCATGTTCACGGGGGCGGTGTTCTACAAGGCGATTGCCCGTGGCGACCTGTTCGCGTATCGGCTCGATGAACAGTGCATGGCGCTGAGCATGCATCTCTACACGGTGACCACGCAGGTGCCGAACGTGCGCGAATCCGTGCCGTACGCCACGGCGGTGGTGCTGCTTGCCTCGGTGCTGCTGGTCAACGCCACGGCCATCGGCCTCCGCCTGTGGCTGCGCAACCGGAAGCGGTGGTGATGAACGCGCCGGTGCGGATTGAGGTGCGGGACTTGCGGCTGGCGTACGGCACGCGCGAGGCGCTGCACGGGGTTTCCTTCGACGTCCACGCGCATGAGATCCTCGGGATCATCGGCCCGGCGCAAGCCGGCAAGACCTCCCTGCTGCGGTGTCTGAACCGGACGATCGACTTCACGGCCGATGCGCGGATGACCGGGAGCGTGAAGGTGGACGGGGTGGACGTGCGGCAGGTGAAGGACGTGTTCGGGCTGCGGCGCAAGATCGGGATGGTGGCCCCGTTGCCGGTGGGCCTGCCGTTGTCCATCTATGACAACGTCGCGTTTGCGCCGCGGTGTGCGGGCCTGCGACGGCGGGACGAACTGGAAGCGCTGGTCGAGCGCTGCCTGCGGCAGGCGGCGCTGTGGGACGAGGTGAAAGACCGCCTGCACACCCTGGGGACGCGGCTGTCGGGAGGGCAGCAGCAGCGGCTGACCATTGCCCGGGCCCTGTCGCATCAGCCGGAGATTCTCTGTCTGGACGAGTTCTCGATTGCCATCGACCCGGTGACCACGATGCGGATCGAGGAGGTGCTGAAGGAGCTGCGCCGCACGGTGACCATCCTGCTCGTCACCAACCTGACGCAGCAGGCGCGCCGGTTGGCCGACCGCACCCTGTTCCTGTGGAAAGGGGAGCTGGTGGAGCTGGACCGGACCGAGGTCATCTTCTCGGAACACCCGCGGGAGCGGCGGACCTACGAGTACGTGAATGGGATGGTGGGATGAACCCGACCGCGCCACACGCCATCACGACGAAGGGCCTGAACCTGTGGTACGGGACGTTCCAGGCGTTGGTGGACGTGAACGTGGCGCTGCCGCACGGCCTGATCACCGCGATGATCGGCCCCTCGGGCTGCGGCAAGACGACGTTGCTGCGCTGCTTCAACCGGGTGAACGAGCGGTACGGCGGCGTGACCACGACCGGCGAGATCCGGGTGCTGGGCCGGAACATCTACGACCCCGACGTGTCGCTGATTGAGTTACGGAAGGCGGTGGGGATGGTCTTCCAACGCCCCAACCCGTTGCCGATCTCGGTTTACGAGAACGTGGTGTTCGGCCTGCGCATCCATCATCCCCGCCGGGAGCTGTCCCGCGCGCGGCTGGACGAAGCGGTCGAGCGGGCCCTGACCGAGGTGGGGCTTTGGGGGGACTTGAAGGACCGGCTGGACGCACGGGCCACCAGCCTGCAGCTCGAGCAGCAGCAGAAGCTGTGCATTGCCCGCCTGCTGCCGCTCAAGCCGGAGGTCATTCTGCTCGACGAACCGTGTTCGGCGCTGGACGTCGAGGGCACGCGGGCCATCGAGGAGCTCATGTGCGAGCTGAAGGGCCGGTACACGCTGATCATCGTCACGCACAACATGGCGCAGGCGCGGCGCATCAGCGATGAATGCGTCTTCATGTTGCTGGGTCAGATCATCGAGCACCGGCGGACCGAGGCGCTCTTTCTTCAGCCGGCCGATTCGCGCACCGCGGATTATGTGGAAGGACGGTACGGCTGATTTTCCTGGCTGATTTTCCTGCTTCCTCCGCCGGCGGTCTTGGGCTAAACCAGCCCGGAACACAACCCCGATTATGAGTGCTGCTGCCCACGTCACCCGTCGCCAGTTCCTCCGCCGCTCGGCCCTGGCCGCCTCAAGCGCCGCGGTCTTTCCCCAGATCCTGCCCAGCGGTGTGCTGGCCGCCGACGGGCAACCCGGCGCCAACGACCGGATCGGGGTCGGTTTCATCGCCATTGGCCGGCAGGCCTCGGCGCTCCTGGCCGGGGCCGTCCGCCTGAAGGAAACCCGGGTGGTGGCCTTTGCCGACGCCCACCTGGGGCGGGCCCGGGAGTTCGCGGCGCGGCACCAGGCGGAGGCTTACCTGGACTACCGCCGCCTCCTGGAACGTCGCGACGTGGATGCGATCTTCACGGCCACACCCGACCACTGGCGGGCGCTGGTCTGCATCCACGCCTGCCAGGCGGGCAAGGACGTGTACGGGGAGAAGCCGCTGACCCTGACCATCCGCGAAGGGCGACGCATGGTCGAGGCGGCGCGCAAGTATCAGCGGGTGTTCCAGACCGGTAGCCAGCAACGCTCGATGCGCGAGAACATCGTGGGGTGCCATCTGGTGCGCCACGGCACCATTGGCCCGGTTACCCGCGTGGTCGCCCAGAACTACCCCGGGCCGTGGGAGGCGGATTTCCCGGCTCACCCGATTCCCGATGGCCTGGACTGGAATCTCTGGTGCGGTCCGGGGCCGGTCGTGCCTTACCATCCGGATTTGTTCTCGCCGCGGGCCAACCCCGGCTGGATTTCGTTCCGCCCGTGGTCGGGGGGCGAAGTGACCGGCTGGGGCTCGCACGGTTTCGACCAGATTCAGAGCGCGCTGGGCATGGACGAGAGCGGGCCGGTCGAGCTGTGGACGGTGGGGCCGAAGTACGCACCGCCGACTTACCGGGAACCGGAGGGGCGCGACCGGGGCGAGAAGATCTGCCGTGAACCGCGGGTGTTCTTCCGCTACGCCACGGGCACGGTGGTGGAGTTGAGTGATGGCCCGGCTGGCGGGGGATTGTTCATCGGCGAGAAAGGCCGGATCCGGATCGACCGCGGGATCGTCCGCTCCGAACCCGACGAGGAGTTGGCCGAGAAGGCCGTGCGTGCGGGACGGGCATTGGGCGGCGATCACATCCAGGACTGGTACGACTGCATCAAGAGCCGACAGCGTCCGCGGGCGGATGTCGAGATCGGCCATCGTTCCGCCACGGTGTGTCACCTGGTGAACATCGCGCGGTGGACGGGGCGGAAGCTCCGGTGGGATCCGGTCAAGGAAGTGTTCGTGGACGATCCTGACGCCAACACCTACCTCGACCGTCCGCGGCGCCCGGGCTTCGAACTGCCGGAACAGGTGTGACGGGGTGCAGGCTGGAAGCCCGCACCACAATGGGAACGCAAGACGAAAGGCCGCCGCGCTGCGGTTACGGTGCCGGCGGGCGGGGCAGAGCGGGCAGGGCGGCGAGCACGCGCGCCGCATCGCGGGCCAGCAAGGCCGGAACGTCCAGTACGAGCCCCGGGAAGACGCGGCTGTGCAACCACCCGTCAGCGCCGGCGGTCAACGGGCGATACTCCTCCTCCTCGAGCACGAACCAGTCGAGCTGGTTTTCGGCGGTGCGCCAGACCAGGTACTCGGGGATCCCGCAGCGGCGGTACACGTGGAGCTTTTCCTGGAGGTCCAGCGAGGCGGTGCTGGCGGTAATTTCGGCGACGAGTTCCGGTGGGCCACTCAGGTAGCCTTTGGCGTTAATCCGGGTCCGGCCTCCGCGTTCGGGGTCCAGGCAGAGTAACGCGTCCGGTTGGAAGGTGTTGTCGGCGTCGAGAATCACCGTGGTGTTCGTGTAGGCTCCCACCCCGGGGTGCACGGCGGCGTAAAGGCCTAGCCACGCCTGGATCAACGCGTCAGGTTTGCCGTGTGAGTCGGCACGCACAGGAGATCCCATATACACCCTTCCTTCGACCAGTTCGGCCTTCTTTACCTCCGGCATGGCTTCGTAGCGACGCAGGAACTCGCCCGACCGCATGCGGTCCCCGTTTTCCAGCGGCAGCGGGTCGACCCGGGGCGCCGGCGAGGAGAGGGTCTCTTTCGTAGCGGCCAGCATACGCCGGAATCGTTACGCCCGGCCGCGGCTGGCGTCAAGGGGTGGCGGCAGAAGAGATTGCCATCTCCGTCTCCCACACCGAAGCTCGCGTCGAACACCCAGAAGCACATGAAACAGCGTCGAACCGAGGCAGGCGGGACGCCTGCACCACACAGAGTTCCGAACCTCCTGGCCCTCGGGTTTGGTCTTTGCCTGGGGACCGGCCTCTTGGAAGTGCACGCGGCGGATCCGGGCGCGGCTCCCGCGCCGTTGACCCGGTTGGCGGAGTTGATCCAAGCCCGTCCCGAAGCTGTGGCGCTCGGGTTCACTGAGCCGCGCGATCGTCCGGTGCGCCGAGGGGCGCCCCTGACGCCCACCCTGTCAGCACGACCTGCCTTTCAGGGTGTGGCAAGGCCCGGCGAGTTCTACGTCTTTCAGATCGGCCTGTACCCGCTGCGGGAGACCGGCCCGCTCGCGCTGACTTGCAGCGACCTTGTTCGCGAGGGGGATCAGATCCCCGGCGTGGCCGTCCGCTGTCTCAGCCTCGGCGGGACCAACTACCTTGGACAGCCTTTCGGCAAGACCCTCCGCCTGGAGCCGGGCAGGCTGCAGATCCTCTGGATGGGCGTGGCCGTCCCGCCAACGGCCGGCGGGGTTTATCGCGGCACGGCGCAAGTGCACTTGGGAGCGGAGCGCACTCTCCCGGTCGAGATCAGCCTGGAAGTCCAAGGCACGCCGGTGACTGACGGCGGAGACGCCATCGCCCGGAACCTGTCGCGCCTTCGCTGGCTGGACTCGACCGTGGGCCATGAGACGACGTTGACGCGGCCCTTCCCGGCGGTGGAGGCGGAGGGTCGCACCGTTCGCGTGCTGGGGCGAAGCCTGGAACTGGGCGAGGACGGCTTGCCTTCGCGGGCGACCAGCTACTTCTCGGCTGCCAATACCCGCCTCCAACAGGCGGGATGTGAGGTCCTGGCCGCGCCCATGGCTTTCGTCGTCGAGACGGTGGGGAAGCCGGTGGTGTGGCGGCCGGTCTTCGAGCGGCTCGAACGCACGGAGCTGGAGGCCACCTGGAAGGCGCGGAGTGTGGCCGACGGGATGCGGCTCGAGACTGCGGGTCGCCTGGACTACACCGGCTCGGGCGAGGTGCGGCTGCGGTTGGTGGCCGAACGGTCCACCGACCTGACCGATGTCCGGCTTGAAGTGCCCTTCGCCGAGGCCGCCGCCCGCTATTTCATGGGCCTGCACCAACCCGGAGGTCGCCGACCCGCCGAGGTCCGGTGGCAATGGGACGTGTCGCGACGCCAGGACTGCTTCTGGCTGGGCCACGTGAACGCCGGCATGATGCTGCGCTTCAAGGACGCCGACTATCTTCGGCCGCCGGTGAACATCTACTACGCCTTTCGACCGCTGCGGCTTCCGACGTCCTGGGGCAACAACGGCCGGGGCGGCGTGGTCGTCGAACCGGCGCGGGACGGCCGGGTCGTGGTCCGGGCCTACACCGGTCCGCGCACCCTTGCGGCGGGCGAGGCGCTCGACTTCATCTTCGAGCTGTATCTGACGCCGTTCCGCGTGCTGGACACCGAGCAGCAGTGGGCGGTGCGGTTCACGCACCTGGGCGGGGCGGACCGGCGCGTGATCGACGAGGCGTTGGCCCAGGCGGATGCCCGGCGCGGACCCAACGTGATGAACGTTCACCACGCCAGCTTCTACGCGCCGTACATCAACTATCCCTACAGCGACGACTCGTTCCCCGTGTTCCGCGATCTGGTGCGGCGCGCCCACGAGCGGGACATCCGCCTGCGCGTCTACTACACCACCCGCGAGATCACCCAGAACATGGCCGAGTTCTTCCCGCTGCACGCGTTCAACGGCGAGATCTTCCTGCCGGGTCCCGGGCCGGGGGCGTGCACGCTGCTCCACCCGAACGGTCCGCACGCCTGGTTGACCGAGCAGTTGCGCGAGGACTTCGTCCCCGCCTGGGAGGCGCGGGTGGGCCCGCCCTACGCCGACCTGGACCTCTCGGTGATCACCACGCCGGACTCGCGCTGGAACAACTTCTACCTCGAAGGCCTCCGCTGGCTGGCCGAGCACTCGGATTTCGACGGCGTCTACATCGACGACACCGCCCTGGACACCACCAGCCTGCGGCGGGCCCGGCGGATCCTGGACCGGCGTCCCGGCCGGCTGATCGACCTGCACACGTGGAACCACTTCAATGGCTGGGCCGGGTTCGCAAACAACCTCACGATCTACATGGAAATCCTGCCTTACCTGGACCGGCTGTGGCTCGGGGAAGGCTTCGACGCCAGCGCCGTGTCGCCCGACTTCTGGCTGGTCGAAATGTCCAGTCTGCCCTTCGGGTTGATGGGCGAGATGCTGGACGGCGGCAACCCGTGGCGGGGGATGGTGTTTGGCGAGACCGCGCGCCTGCCGCACTCGGGCGATCCGCGTGGCTTGTGGGCGGTCTGGGACGAGTTCGGTCTGTCGGGCACGGAGTTTCTGCCCTACTTCCTCGAGGACGTCCCGGTGAAGACCGACCATCCGCATGTCCTGGCCACGGTGTATCGCAAGCCGGGGCGGGCCTTCGTAGCCGTGGGGAGCTGGCTGGAGGCGGAAACACCTGTGTCGCTAGCCATCGACTGGGCAGCGCTGGGCCTCGATCCCGCGCGCACCACGCTCTATGCGCCCCCCATCGCCCGCATGCAGCCCGAACACGTGTGGAAGCCGACGGACCGCATTCCCGTGGCGCCGAAGCGTGGCTGGTTCCTCGTGCTCGACGAAGTCCCGCGCAAGGTCGGTGCCGTTGTCCCGGTGGCGAACCCCTGACGCCGGGCGTACGCAGGCCAGTGGCGCGCTCCCGCTGTGCGAGGGCCGCGGCCTCCCATCGCCGGGTGGAATCCGCTTGCCAGGGTTTTGCCGCCCGTGGAATCGTCGGCGTGCAAACACCCGGGTCCGATCAATGCCAACGTCTGTGCTCGTGAAGCTGCCACGTCCTTCCTCTCCGACCTGTTCCCGCCATCCGCGGCAGGCCTTTACCCTCATCGAACTGCTCGTCGTGATCGCCATCATCGCGATCCTGGCCGGCATGTTGCTCCCCGCCTTGGGCCGCGCCAAGGCCAAGGCGCAGGGCATCGGCTGCATGAGCAACCTCAAGCAGCTCCAGCTCGCCCACGCCCTCTACGCGGACGATCATCAGGACAAGCTGGTCCCAAACCTCGAGCCGGGCGACGCGGTGGGCAGTTGGGTCAAGGGCTGGCTCGACTTCACCGGCAGCCCGGACAACACCAACACCCTCTACCTCACCGACCCCAAGCACGCCCTGCTCGCCCCCTACAGCGCGAGCGCCGCCGGCATCTACAAATGCCCCTCAGACAAGAGCACCATCAAGCGCCTGGGCAAAACCCTGCCCCGCGTCCGCAGCGTGGCCATGAGCGTCGCCGTGGCCGACCCGGCCGGCGGCAACTGGCTCAACTACCGGGTGAGCCAGCCGAAGTTCAAGGTCTACTACAAGACGCCCGATTTTCAGGTGGGCTCGCCGACCCTGATCCACGTGTTCGTGGATGAACATCCCGACAGCATCAACAACGGGGCGTTCGGCGTCTGGATGGCCGATCCCGTCAACCCCAGCCGCGCGTACATCTTCGATTACCCCGCCAGCTCGCACAACGGCGCCTGCGGCTTCTCCTTCGCCGACGGCCATGCCGAGATCAAGAAGTGGGTGGACGCCCGCACCAAAGCCCCCGTCAAGTACAACAACTGGCTGACGCTGGGCGTGGATTCGCCGAACAACCGCGACATGGTCTGGCTGAGCGAACACACCTCCGCCCCGGATCGATAGCCTTAGACTTCCCAACCCGCCCGGTACTGCCGCCGCAGCAGCTTGTTGGCCCCGGCATGGTTGGGGATCCGCAGGCCCACCGGGTCCCACTCGAGTCGTTCGCCGGGACATTGCACGGCGACGGCGCCCAGCAGGATGGCCTCGGTCATCGGCCCGCTCTGCGCGAAGTGGGACTCGCACAGCTCTCCCCCCAGGATGGCGTCCACGAAGTGGTGGTAGTGATTGCGGGCGTCGAACCGCGGCCGTTTCACCTCCGCGAACCGGCTCTCCGGCAGCAGCAGCGGCGTGCTGCCCAGAGGATTCAGCAGCGCGCCTTTCTCCCCGAGGATGAGGGCCGATTCCGTGGGATAATCCTCCACCGAGTAGAGCGCCCGAACCTCCTGCGGCGCCCAGAACTCGCCGTCAAACCACTCGACGGTGAGGTCCTTCCCGGCACTGATCACGCTCCCGGGAAAGACCCAGGTGATGTGGTTGGCCTGGGGCCAGGTGTCCCCCCGACGTTCCGGCGAGTTCCGCCACGATTCCTGCACGCGGGCCACCACGGATTTCGGCGGGCCCAACCGCAGGCCCTTCCATACCGCGTCGAAGATGTGGCAGCCGATGTCGCCGGACCAGCCGGTGCCGAAGTCCAGCCAGCCCCGCCATTTCACCGGGTGATAAAGGTCCGGCACAAACGGCCGTTCCGGTGCGGTGCCCAGCCAGAGGTCCCAGTCCAAATGCGCCGGAGAGGCTTGCCCGGCCAGAGGACGCGGCCCCACGGGGCGATAGTGCTCAACCGCGCCGGGGCGGTTCGCGCTCAGGTAGAGGTGATGGACGGCGCCGAGCACGCCTTCGCGGAGCCACTGCACCGTGGTGCGGTCGCCGGCTCCCGACGCCAGTTGCGTGCCCAACTGGGTGAAGACCCGCCGCTTCGCCGCCGCCTCGCTCAACGCCCGCACCTCGGCCACGTCGTGGCACATCGGCTTCTGGACGTAGGTGTGTTTGCCGCGCTGGATCGCCGCGAAAGCGATCGGGAAATGCATGTGGTCCGGCACCGTCACGTTCACCGAGTCCACCCGGTCGCCCTCGCGTTCGAGCAGTTCGCGCCAGTCGCGGTAACGCCGGGCGCCGGGCACTTTGGCCGCGGCAGTCTCGAGCGCGCGGGCATCGACGTCGCACAAGGCGACAATCTCGACGCGCGGGTGCTGTCGGAACTGGTCCAGGTCCACGGCGCCCATGCCGCCGACGCCGATGCAGGCGTGCTGCAGTTTGGCGTTGGGCGAGGCGGCGCTGCGGGCGGTCTGGAGGGTGAGGGGAGTCAGCAGGGAAGCCGTGGCGGTTGAGCGCAGAAACGCACGGCGGGAGCAGGAAGCAGGGCGTTGCATGAAGGGAGTCGTAGCGCGACGCGGCCGCCCCGGCAAGACTGGAACCGGCGACAGACCGGAAACGGCGCAGGTCATTCATACGCCTACGCAAAGCGGCGCTGGAAGTCGCCGCACTTCAAACGCTGGCGCGAGTCCCCCCGCCGGGCAGCGCGGGGCGTATGAGTGCGGCGACAGCGCCGCTTTGCGTTCGCCCCTGCCGCTGCTCCCCTCCCCCTCAAGCCGGCGCGAGGGGCGCCAGTTCAACGAGGGTGATGCCGGGATTGGCCCGGTTGCAGTCCGGGTCGCGTCGCAGCGCGGGATGGCGCTGGAGCAGCGCCCGCCCTTCGGTGGAGTCCGCTGAGAACCGCTCGCCGGGAACGACCGCCACGGCGATGCCTTCGCGGACGCGCAACCGCAGCGACCGGCGGAGACCGACGGCAAGCACGCCCCCTTCGCCGCCGGAGCCCCAGCCATGGATGATCTTGAGCACGCGCGTTCCGTCGCGCCGGGCGAGTTCGAGGGCGTCGCGCAGGCGTTGACGGGCGAGCTCGAGCGTCGGGTGACCGGCCTTCAGATTGAGCGTGCGCATGGGGGTGCGGAGGAGGGCGGATTGAGGCGTCGGGCGTGGGGCACGTCCGCCGACGTTTCGGGGTCGAGAAGGCGGGTGCCTATCCTTGACAGGGGGTAAGGCATTGGCGACGGTTCCAGCGAACTTACAAGCCCTATGAGAACGCGAAACGGTTTCACGTTGATCGAGTTGCTCGTGGTCATTGCCATCATCGCGATCCTGGCCGGGATGCTGTTGCCCGCGCTGGCCAAAGCCAAGGAAAAGGGGCAGCAGTCGGTCTGCCGGGGCAACCTCAAGCAGCTCAGCCTGGCCATGCTGATGTACGTGGACGACAACAAGGACACCTTCCCCGGGACGGCCTCGAAAGGATCCTACGTGGCGATGAAGGAGGACTGGATTTTCTGGAACCTGACCCTGCGCCCTTCGAACGACCCGAGCGTGCCGCAGTCGTTCTTCACGAACGTCCAGAACAGCGCCATCGCCAAGTACATCGGCAGCTTCACCACCAACCTGTTCCGCTGCCCTACGGACCGTGATGCGGTGGACCGCGAGATGGCCTGGCGCCGCCAGCCGAGCGGGGCCAATCCGTACTTGTACAGCTACACCTTTGTCAGCCACGTGGACGGCTTGAACAATCGCGGCATGGCCTCGCTCTATGGAGCCGGCGCGCCGCCGCTGCATTTCAAGTCGGCCTCGATCAAGAACCCCACCATGAAGATCCTGCTCCTTGAGGAGAACGGATCGCCGCGGAACCATTCGTCCGTGGTGGATGATGGCCGCTGGGTTCCCCCCGGGAACGTGATCTCGGGCCGACACAAGTTCTCCCGCACCCAGGCCGTGCCGGTGAACGAGTACCTCCGCAACGGTCGCGGCACGGTGGTGTTCGCCGATGGCCACGTGGAACTGGTCCCGCCCAGCCACGGCACCCGACCCGAGCACTACGACCCGCTTTACTAGATCGGTCCCGGAACGTTGTACCTCCCCACGAAACCGCGACGGTAGGGGCTTAAGGTGTCACCGACTTGGTGTTTGTGCGCGCGGCCTGGTCCCGCTAGTTTCCGGCCGTGAACGAACTGCTCCTTGGCCTGCTGTCGGCCCTGGTCGCCACCAACCAGGTGGTGGCCGCCAGCAATGTCCTGGCCCAAGCCACCGGCATCCACGCGCCGGTCGTGAATCCCCAGGATCCCGTCGAGCGGGAATACCGCCAGTTGCTCGAAGCCGATGACGAGGCGCAGGAGGAGGTGGACGCCTGGATTGAAGCCGCTTCCAGCCAGTCGGGTCCGGCCGACGACCTGGCCGCCATCACGCTCAACGCCCGCATCAAGCAGCGTTTTGAGTCGGTCGAGAAGGGCTACCAGGATTTCCTGCGCCGCCATCCGAAGCACACCCGCGCCCGGCTGGCTTACGGAAGTATGCTGAGCGATTTTGGCCGGCACGACGAGGCGGTCGCGCAGTGGGAGAAGGCGCGCGAGCTTGAACCGACGAACCCGGCGACGTGGAACAACCTGGCCGACCACTTCAGCCACTTCGGCCCGGCGCGCAAGTCCCTCGAGTACTTCGCGAAGGCGGTCGAACTCAGCCCCCAGACGCCACTTTACCGCTACAACCTGGCCACGGCGGTCTTCGTGTTTCGCGCCGACGCCCTCGAGCTGTACGGGTTGGCGGATGACCAGGCGGTGTTGCGCAAGGCGCTAGATCTGTATCGGGCGGCGTTCGCGCTCGTCCCCAACGATTTCAAGACCGCCACGGACCTGGCCCAGGTCTACTACTACCTGCAGCCGGCCGCCGCCCCGGACGCCGCAGGGCAGGCCAAGGCCCGCGAACAGTTCCTGGCCGAGGCCATCGCCGCCTGGCGGCAGGCGGAGCGGTTGGCCACCGACGAGCTGGAACGGGAGGGCGTGGCCATCCACATGGCACGGCTCTGCGGGATGCACGGGGAGTTCGCCCAGGGCCGCCAACACCTCGAGCGCGTCCGCCACGCCGGCTTGGCCGAGGTCAAGACCCGCGTTCGGCAGAGCCTCGATCTGAAGGAAGCTCAGGCCCGGCCGGGTCCGGCCAAAGAGGCCACCGACACACCAGGGGCGACGGCGCCGGGAGCGGGCGCGGATGCGTGAGGTTCGGCGAGCCGGCGCATGATCCACCTGATCCAGCTTCCTTACAGTCCGTTCTGCCTGGTCATCCACCGGCTCCTGGAATACGCCGGGGCGCGTTTCAAGGTCACCAACCTCACGGCTGCCTCGGACCGCTCGCTGATCTGGCGGCTCACCAAGAAGCGGTACTACCAGGTGCCGGTCATCCAGGAAGGCGGGACCGTGGTGTTCGAGACCAACGAGGACTCGCAGGTGGTCGCGAAGTACCTGGACACCCGGTTCGGCCTGGGGCTCTTCCCGCGGGAGTGGGCGGGCATTCAGCAGGTGCTCTGGCACTACTTCGAACACGAGGTCGAGGCGGTCGGGTTCAAGCTCAACGACGCCCACTATCGGCGCTGGCTCCCGGCGAAGGAATGGCTCCCGTTCCTGCGCCACAAGGAGCGCCGGTTCGGCCGGGGCTGCCTGGACCAGTGGCGTGAACAGGAGCCGCAGCTCCAGGCCGAACTGGTCTACAAGCTGGCCCCGTGCGAGCAGATGCTCCTGAGCAAGCCTTTTCTGCTCGGGCAACGCCCGTTGTTCGTGGATTTCAACCTTCACGGCATCCTGGGTAACTACCTCTACGGCGGCTGCCAGGAACTGCCGGCTGCCTATCCCCTGCTGCGCGATTGGTACACGCGGCTCGCCCGCGCCAAGTTCAACCGCTCGTGAAAAAGAACTACGTCCTCGACACCAACGTCCTGCTCCACGACCCCAACTCGCTGCTCAGCTTCGAGGAGAACCAGATCCTGCTGCCCATCGAGGTGATCGAGGAAATCGACCGCTTCAAGCGCGAGGGCAGCGAGCTGGGCCAGAACGCCCGGAGCGTGTCCCGGCAGCTCGACGCGTTGCGCGGCAGCGGCCGGCTCAGCGAAGGCGTTCGCCTGCCCAACGGCGGCCACCTTCGCATTGTCTTTCTGCCGAAGTCCACCAACGGACACCCGGCCACCAACGGGCACAGCGTCGATCACCGCATCATCGCCACGGCCCTCAGCCTCCGGGACCAGACCCCGGAGTGCCCCACCATCCTCGTCACCAAGGACATCAACCTCCGCATTCGCGCCGACGCCCTCGGGTTGGCGGCCGAGGATTACGAGACCGGCCGCATCCAGCTCAACGAGCTGTACTCGGGCACCTCCGAGCGGGCCGTCCCGGCCGAGCAACTGGCGGCTTTCCGGGCCCAGGGCGAGTTGGGGCTCGAACACCCCGTCCCGCCCAACGAGTACTGCACCCTGACCGAGGTCGGCGTTCCCAAGCGCACCGTGCTGACCAAGGTGGACGCCAGCGGCACCCGCCTCATCCCCATTCTCGACTCCCGCGAAGGCGTGTGGGGCATCAAGCCGCGCAACCGCGAGCAGCATTTCGCGCTGGACGCCCTCCTCGACGACCGGGTGAAGCTGGTCACACTCATGGGCAAGGCCGGCACCGGCAAGACGCTGCTGGCCATGGCCGCCGGACTCAAGCGCACCCTCGTGGACCGCGAGTTCCGCCGCGTCGTCGTCGCCCGCCCCACGATCAGCGTGGGCAAAGAGATTGGCTTTCTCCCGGGCACCCTCGAGGAAAAGCTCAATCCCTGGATGCAGCCTATCCACGATGCCCTCGAACTCCTCAGCGACCTCAACATGGGCAACGAGAACCGGCGCACCGCCGACCTCATGCGCGCCGGGGCCATCGTCGTCGAGGCCCTCAGCTACATCCGCGGCCGCAGCATCGCCAACCAGTTCATGATCATCGACGAGGCCCAGAACCTCACGCCCCTCGAGGTCAAGACCATCCTCACCCGCGTCGGCTCCGGCACCAAGATCATCCTCACCGGCGACCCCTACCAGATCGACAACCCCTACGTCGATTCGTCCTCGAACGGCTTCAATTACGTGGTCAGCAAGTTCCGCGACCAGCCCATCGCCGCGCATGTCGAGCTCCAGAAGGGCGAACGTTCTGAGCTCGCCGAACTGGCCGCCAACCTCCTCTGAACCGCGGCTCGCGATCCACGGCGGGCCGCGCTATCTTCCCCGGCATGAAGCCCTCGCTCCCCCGGATGCTGCTCGCGCTCGGCGTCGCCCTTATCGCGGCCGGATGTGGTCCCAAGCCGCCTGGCAAGCCGCTGCACACCGCCGTTCAAGAGAACGACTACGGCGTCGTGCGCCACCACATCGCCGCCCGCTCGGACTTGAACGCCAAAGACAAGGCCGGCTGGACGGCCCTTCACCTGGCGGCGAAACAGGGCGACGAGCCCATGGTGCAACTGCTGGCCACCGCCGGTGCCGACATCGGGCGCACGGGACCGGGAGGC
>JABTUJ010000065.1 GCA_015075445.1 Verrucomicrobiales bacterium | reverse complement strand
CCCGGCCGCAAGGGCCGCCGCGGATGCAGCGCGCGCCACGCGACGTCCGCCCCGCCGAGAAGGGAGTGCCAGAGGAAGAACCCGGCGAAGCGAAACGCCCCGGTCCAGCTCCAGCGCCACGCCACCGCAGGCGTCAACCCGCGACTGACCCATGTCGCTGCCAGCACCACCGGCACGCCAACGATCCACGACCGCGTGTCGGCGCCCGCCAACACCCACCACAGTGCGGCCAGCAACGCCAGCCGCAGCGCGCCGTCGCGCCGCCACCGGCCACCCGGGCACCCGCTCGGCTCGAGGTTCATGCGCTAGCAGGCAATGCCCCTGGGGCGGCTTCGGCTGGTGACCCCTCAGCGATCGGCGGTTGGACTTCCGCGGGTGCGGCGGACGCCGGCTTCACCGCCAGGACCGAACAAGGCAACTCCCGCACCAGCCGCTCCGCCGTCGAATCCGCACGGTCGTTGCGGGGACCGCCCGGCTGTCTCATCCCCAACGCGATGAGGTCTGCCTGGTGCGTCTGGGCGTAAGCCGAGATGCCGCAACGGTGACGGGTGGCCTCCTGCAGCACACAGCTTGCCTCCAGGCCGCGAAGTTCGCCGACATAGTCCCGCAACTGGGTTTGGAGCATGTTCACGTATTGCTGCTGCAAGTCTTGGTTCGCCGACAAAGCCGGCAGGACGTGGGTCAACCGATGCCAAGGCGGATCATAGACGTGCAGGAAATCCACGCGCTGCGCACCCAAGGCGGCCAGCCTCCTGGCCTGCTCCACCACCTCGCGACAGGTCGGGGTGAAAGCCACCGAGGCCACAATGGTCTGGAAGGGTTGCGCGTGGTTGCTGTCCACGAGCAGCACCTTGACCGGCGCTTCGCGCAGCACGCGCACCGCCAACGGACCGGCCTGGGGACTGGCGGTGTTCCCCCCTTGCGCGCCCACCACGATCAAGTCGGCGCTCCATTCCCGGGCGCGGGCGAGCAGCGTGTCGAGGGGAATGCCCACGGCAACCTCGGTCCGGCAGTTTTCGGGCAAGGCGACTGGTTCAAGCCAGCGGAGCAGCGCCCGGCGGCCCCATTCGAGCGCGTCGGCTCGTTGCGCGGCCGGCGGGCTCTGCGAGGCCCTGGCCAGTTCGTCCAAGGCCAGCTCATCAATCACGTGTAACAGGTGGAGAACCGCGCCGTTCTGCGTCGCCACCCGCAGCGCTTGCTGCAACGCAGCCCGCGCGCCGTCGGAGAAGTCGACGCCCACCAGAATGCTCTTGGTTTGGTTCATAATCTCTTCAGGGGCTTGCCACGGGACGGACGGCGACCCGCCACCCGGCGTGCAGCGACGGGACAGCGACCGCGGTGGTGCGGCTACTCGCGCCGGCTCCCCTCGGCATCCCCAGGAATCCGGTCCACCCGAAATCAGACCGCCGTCAGGAGCGTAAGCCGCGCGAGGGTCGATGGCGCCTGAAACACCAGCGCGAACTGGGGCAAGATAGCGAAGGCCCTCCCAAGCGCAACCGCCACCGCCGGTCTTCGGGATGTGGGGAGGCGGTGAGCCGGTGAGCCGGTTGGATCTCGCCCGCCGATCCCCCTGCCGGGGTGGCCAAAGGGGAGGAGGGCAGGACGGGCCGCTGTTTCCCTTTCCCCGTGGGTACGGGTTTCCCTTTTTCCCTCAGGCCAGTCGCACCATCGGTACTTGACCCCTGGCACGCGACCTGACTCCGTCCCACCACCCTCCATTCCCTGGAGCGCGGCCCGTCACTGCCCTTACCGGGACCTTCTCCTGATCGAGTAGGAGCTCACGCCGTTCCCCGGGAGAAAACGCACAGCCAAGAATTCACCCAGTGCAGTCGCAAATTCCAGCTCGTCCCACAGGAAAAGGTCCGGGTAAGGGGATGCCGGCCGTCCATTCCCTGGCGGCAACTGAATCCCTTGAACGACCAGCATCACGGTCTGAACATCGCAAAAAATCGAGCCCTTGAATATTGGGACGATCGCCTAGGGTTTTCTACGTACCAACTGCCGTTTCTCCGGACGGGTGGCGCGGGCGTCCCGCCGGCTGCTTCCTCCCCTCAAGTGCCGATCGAGGTCCGCGTTCTGCCCCCGCTGCGCTCGCCCCGGGCGGTGGCCACCGCGCCAGCATTGACAAGCCGGCACCTCGCTCTACGTTGGCCCCCAGCCTGCCGACGGGCTCCGGTCGCGCCGCTTCACCCAAGGCCTCGCACCTCCCTCGACACGGCACGAACTCGATGCTGATGAACCCTATGAAACCTTCCCTCAACGCGCTCACCCTGGCCGTCCTCACCCTCGCTTGGGCCAGCCCTCTCGCCCTCGAGGCCGGCACCTTCAAACGCATCACCATCGATGGCCAGTTCACCGATTGGGCGGGAGTCCCGATCGCCTTCGCCGACGAGGCGGATGCCCCGGATGCCTTCGACTTCAAAGACGTCTATATCGCCAACGACGAGCAGTTTCTTTACGTCCGCGCCACCCTCCACGCTCCCGCCAACTACGCCGGATTTCATCACCAGATCATCCTGGACGCCGACAACAACCCCGGCACCGGTCATGCCTGGGCAGGCGTGGGCTCCGAGTTCTTCATCGAGGATGGCGGCGGCTGGCAGCAGAAGAACGGCGGCTTCAACGAAGGTGCGGGCTCCGGCCTCGAGTGGGCCGTGGCCCCCGGCGGCCAGGTCACGCAGTTCGAGGCCCGCATCTCCCGCAACGTGCGCGACGCCGAAGGACTGCCGGTCTTCGTCCAGGACCTCATCACCCTCAGCCTGCATGTCCTCGACCTGAGCTGGAACTCCCGCGACCTCGCCGCCGCCATCCCCTACGAGTTCGCCCCCACACCCCCGCCCGCCACCGGAACCCAAACCCTCCTCCCGCTGACCACCGCCCCCTGGTACTACGACGACAGCGGCATCGACCAGGGAACCGAGTGGCGCGAGCTCGAGTTCGACCATGTCGGATGGGGCTGGCTGACCGGCCCCGGCCTGCTGGGCTTCGGCGCCCCCGCCGGCGTCTATCCCAACCCCGTCCAGACCGCCCTCGCCACCGGCCGTACCACTTACTACCTCCGCGCCCCCTTCGAATGGAATGCCGACGTCACCGGCCTCGCACTCGTCGCGTCCGCCTACCTCTCGGACGGTGCCGCCTTTTACCTCAATGGCGCACTCGTGAAATCGCTCCGGCTGCCAGCCGGCGACCCGAACTACCAGACGCCCGCCACCGGCGGACCCGCCACCCCGGGGCAGGCCGAGGTGTTCAGCCTCCCCGTCTCCGCCCTAGTCGTGGGCCAGAACGTCCTGGCCGTTGAAGTCCATCAGAGCACCGCCACGCCAACCGACCTGGTCTTCGGCCTCTCCTTGACCGCCACCGACAGCCAACCGCCCGCCATCGAAGACCCGACCCAGCCGGCCGACCGCACCGTGGTGGAAGGCGAATCCACCACCTTCAGCGTCGGCAACATCATCGGCAGTCCGCCCTTCACCTTCCAGTGGCACAAGGACGCGGAAGCCATCCCCGGCGCCACGGCCGCCACGTACCAGATCCCGGTCGTCCTTGTCACCGATGCCGGCAGCTACTCCCTCGAAATCAGCAACAGCCAGGGCCAGACGGTCGTCAGTCGGAGCGCCGTGCTGACCACCACCGGGGTCCCTGTCGCCTTCAGTAATCCCGCCCTCCCTACCGACGTCACCGCGGCCCAGGGCCAGGCCATTGTGCTCACCGTAGCCGTCACCGGTTCGCCGCTCCTGAGCTACCAGTGGTACAAGGACGGCGCCCTCCTCGAAGGAGCCACCGACGCCGAACTCACGTTTGCCAATCTGACGCTGGCCGACACCGGCCGCTATGCCGTGACTGTGGCCAATCGCCTCAATTCCGTCACCAGCCGCGAAGCCGTCGTGACGGTCACCCTCGACACCACGCCTCCTGCGGTCGTGGGGCTCGAAGGCTCCGCCCGGCAGATCATCATCACCTTTTCCGAACCCCTGGATCCCGCGACCGCCGCCGGCGCAGCCCACTACACCCTCAATGGTGGCGTCACCGTCCTCAGCGCCGCCCCGGACCCGGCCAACCCCAGCGTCGTGCGACTCACCACCAGCGCCCAGACCTTCGGGGCGGGTTACGTCCTGACCATCCGTGGCGTCACCGACCGCTTCGGCAACGCGGTCCAGACCGCCGTGCCGTTTCGCTCGGCCATCGTGATCGACGGCGATTTCGAGGACTGGAATGGCATTCCCGTGGCCGACTCCCAGCCGCAGCTCACCGCCGAGGGCCTCGAGTTCAAGGACCTCTACCTCGCGCACGACGAGCGGTTTCTCTACCTCCGCTTCAGCTTCCACGCCCCCGTCGGACCCTTCCCGGTCAATCACTACTACCACTTCAACCTCGACACCGACGCCGATCCCGCCACGGGCCGGTCCGTGGCCGGCAGTGGCGCCGAGGTCATGATCGAGAACGGCGGGGGTTACCAGCAGAAGAACGGCGGGTTCAACGAAGGCACCGTCAGCGGTCTGGACTTGCTCCTCGCTCCCGCCAGCCAGTCCACCGAGTTCGAGGCCCGCCTGTCCCGGCAGGCCACCTACGACACCGACGGCCTGCCGGTCTTCGCCGGCGACAATATCGCCGTCGTGTTCGAGTTGATCAGTTCCGGCTGGAGCCTCCTCCATCTCGCTCCGCCCAGCGGCGGCGTGCCGTACACCTTCACGGAGCTGCCCCCGCTCAGCCCCGGCCCGCTGCACGTCAGCCTCGCCGGCGGGCAGGTCGAGATTACCTGGTCCGGTGGCGGGGTGCTCGAAGCCCGCGACAGCCTCAACGCCGGCACGTGGGCCCCCGTGGCGAACGCCGTAAGCCCGTACCGCACCGCGCCCGCCGGCGCTCAGCGCTACTTCCGCATGCGGCAATAGCCGGACTCAACGGTCGCTCTTGCTGCCCTTGCCGGCACCGCTTCCGCCCTTGCGGCCTCCCCCCGCGGTCAGAAGCGTGCCGGCAAACAGCCCTACCGCGAAGAACACGAAATACATCAGCGCCGCCGGCAGTTGCACCGACTTCGTCAAAAGCGGGGGCAGCACGAACGCGACCGACTGCCGGTTGTACAGCCCGATCAACACGAGCAGCAACAGCAGCACAATCAGAAAAACCGTCTTCAGTAGGAGCTTGGTGTTCATAGCCGGTGCGCGGCGCACGATAAGTCCCTCCCACCCCGCGTCAACTGGCTTGTCGCCGGAATCCCCGTAACCCTGACCCCGTTCTGCCTCGACCCTCATGAGCATCGCAACCCGCACCGGCGACCGCGGCACCACCGGCCTGATGTACAACCGCCGCGTGCCCAAACACCATCCCCGGGTTGAGGCCTACGGATGCGTCGACGAACTCAACGCCGCGCTCGGCCTCGCCCGCGCCTCGCTCCCCCGGCCGCCCCTCGACACCACCCTCCTCGCCATCCAACACGACCTCGTCCTCCTCATGGGCGAACTGGCCACCGCCACGGATGACCTGCCCCGCTATGTCGCCGACGGCTTCCAGCGCGTCACCCCCGACCTCACCTCCCGCCTCGACCAACTCGTCGCCACCCTCGAAACCGCCAACCCCCCGCTCCGCGGCTGGGCGATGCCCGGCGACAACCCCCTGTCCGCCGCGCTCGACCTCGCCCGCACCGTCTGCCGCCGCGCCGAACGCCGCATCTGCCTCCTCCAGGAAACCGACCAGCTCCAGAACGACGAGATCCTCGTCTACCTGAACCGCCTCGCCGACGTCCTCTGGCTCCTCGCCCGCAATGCCGCCCAGCCTGCCCCCGACAGACCGCAGGCGCCGACGTGAGGAGGCGAACTCGCGGTGTCTCCCGCGCACGACGCCTCCTCACGTCGGCGCCTACCACCGCTGGAAAACGGTCGGTGGAGGACCACACGGCGGGACGCGGGCATGAGTGCCTCGACCACTGAAGCGGAGGAGCGGCGCTACGCCGAGCTGCAGCAGATGGCGCTGGATTTCGCCCGCGCAGGCGAGACGGCGTCGCTGGCGGCCATGCTGGAGCACGGGCTGGCGGTGAATCTGTCCGATGCCCGGGGCAACTCGCTGCTGATGCTGGCCAGCTACCATGGCCAGCACGAGACCGTGCGCCTGCTGCTGCGGCACGGGGCCGAGGTGGACCGCCGGAATGACCGTGGCCAGACGCCGTTGGGCGGGGTGGCCTTCAAAGGCGACCTCGAGATCGCGGCGCTGCTGCTGGATCACGGGGCGGACCTTGAGGCGGACAACGGGCTGGGCATGACACCCCTCATGTTCGCTGCCTTGTTCGGGCGGACGGCCATGGTGGAGCTGTTGCAGGCGCGCGGGGCCTCGCTCGCGCGCCGCAACCGGCTCGGGTTGTCCGGACGCGTGCTCCTGCGGTTGGCGCGCTGGTGGCACCGGCTGTTCCCGCGGTCGCGGGCTGGGGCCACGGACCGGGCTTGATCTGTCGCCCGGTTGGTGGCGGCATGTCGCGCGTGTGAAGGCGCTTCGCCCGACACGGCGGTTGTGGCTGTTGCTCGCGTTGCTGGGCGCGGTGGCTTGGGGTGCGTGGTGGTGGCGGCGGCCGGCGGACGTGCCGGATCGCCGCGCGCAACTGGCGGCCGCAGAGCGTCTGTTGCCGCAATTGCTGGCGCTCGAGGAACGCGAGCGGCGGGCGGCCGAAACTGTCTGGGTGCCGGAGTACCTGGCGCAGCGCTGTGGGCGGGTGATCGAGCAGTTGTGGGATGGGATTCACGCGGCCTCCAACCGCTGGGTGCCTCTGCGCGCGGTCGCGTTCCTCGAGATTCTGCTTCCCCGGTGGGCCGATCCTGAGCTGCTTCCCCACGGCATCCGGCTCCTGCAACCGCGGGCCGACACCGGGAACGGTCCGCCCGATTCTGGGGGACAGGCGTGGTCCAACGCCGCCTGGAGCGATTGGCTGCGAGGCCTTGAGGCGGCAGGTTGGAGGTTGGATCAGGTCGAGTTCCGGCACGAACGCTTCGAGGTGGATGAGAATGGGCATCCGCGCAGGAGCGAGTTCGCGGTACGTGCCCATCTCACGCGGCACAAGCCGGAATCCCGGGCAGCCCTGGAAGGGCGGCTGGGCGTGGAATGGGTCCCCAGCGGGTCGAATGGTGAGCCGCCAGGGCTCGGGCGCCTGGACGCGCGTCGGTTCACGCTGGCGCTTCGCGACGGCCCACCCGGGTTTCGGCGGGTGTTGCACGAGACGATCCGGCCGCCCGCGAGGACGCATTTCATCGATCCACTGATTCTCCACGATCTGAGTGGCGACGGTCGCCCCGAGATCGTGCTGGCGTCGCGGAACCGGGTGTACTCGTGGCGCGCGGGGAATCGCTTCGAGGTCACGGAGCTTTGCCGGCCGCCGCTTCCGCAGCTCTTCACGGGGTTGCTGGCGGATTTCGATGGGGATGGTCGGGACGACTTCCTGGGGGTGCGCCTTGACGGCGTGTATCTGGTGCCTGGCACTGCGGCGGGCGGTTTCGACGGGCCGGCTCGCGAAGTGTGGCCCGCGCCGGAACGCATCCGCTACGGGCAGGCGTTGACCTGCGGTGACGTGGACGGTGACGGGGATCTGGATGTCTGGCTGGGGCAGTACAAGAATCCATACGACGGGGGGCAAATGCCGACGCCGTACTACGATGCGAACGACGGGTATCCGGCGTACCTGTTGCTCAACGACGGAGGAGGCCGGTTCAGCGACGCCACGGAGAGCGCGGGTCTGGCAGCCAAGCGCTGGCGTCGCACCTACGCTGCCTCGCTCGTGGACCTGGACGGCGACGGGGATCTGGATCTGGCGGTGGTGAGCGACTTCGCCGGGGTCGAAGTGTATGCCAACGACGGCCGCGGGCGGTTTGAGGAGCGCACGGCGGCCTGGGTGGGTGACCCGCGGGCTTTCGGGATGGCCCACACCTTCGCGGACTTCAACCGGGACGGCCGCCTGGACTGGTTCGTCACGGGAATGCATTGCCCGACGGCGTCGCGGCTGGTTCATCTGGGATTGGCGCGGCCGGAACGGCCGGATTACCTGGCGATGGCGCCGGCCATGATTGCAGGCAACAAGCTGTTGCTGGCCGGGGCGGATGGGCGGTTCCGGAACGTCGCGGCCGAAGTGGGGGTGGCGCGCAGCGGTTGGTCCTGGGGTTGCGCGGCGGCCGACGTGGACAACGACGGTTGGCCGGATTTGGCGATTGCCAACGGGCACGAGACGCGGGCGTCGGTGGTGGAGTACGAACCCGAGTTCTGGCTGCACGACGTCTATGCGGCCGACTCAAAGGAAAGCCCGGTGGCGGCCACCTACTTCGCCGCCAAGATCAACCGGTTGCGGGGCAGTGGCCATTCCTACGGGGGTTGGGAACAGAACCGGCTTTTTCTCAATCGGCGCGGCGCGGGGTTTGTCGAGGTGGCGCACTTGCTGGGCGTGGCCTTGACCGAGGACTCACGCAACCTGGCCATGACAGACCTGGACGGGGACGGCCGGGTGGACCTGGTGCTGACGACCTTCGAGGTGTGGCCGGAGCGCCGCCAGACGCTGCAGGTGTTCCGGAACGAACTGCCTGAGACCGGTCACTGGCTCGAAGTGCGACTGCGGGCCGGGGCGCGAGGAGGCCCGGTCGTGGGCGCGCAGTTGACCGTCCGGTTGCCGGATGGCACGGCGCTCATTCGCCGGGTCATCGGCGGGGACTCTCATCGCGGTCAGCATCCCACGGTGTTGCACTTCGGGCTTGGGTCGGCGGAGGCGGTCGAGTCGGTGGAAGTGCGCTGGCCGCGGGGCGGCCGGACGGCCGTGCCGGGGCCGCCCGTCAACGCCGCGCTGGAGCTGCGTACCCCGGCGGACTGAGCGGGCGACCGTCCACAGGCCACAGCGGTCGCTGGGACCGGTCCGGCTGTACGACCGTCCCTTCGCTGCCGCCAAACCGCCAATTCGCTTGTAGTTTACCTCTCGACAAGCTACGTGCATCAGCCAGTTCTCATGAAGAAGCGCGTCCTTTGGCTAACCTGTTCTCTGCTGCTCGCCGGCCTGTCCGTATCGCCGCTCCAGGCAGAGACCATGCTGACGCCATGGGGCAATCTCCACGGCGTACGGGTCGGAGGCGAATGGGTCGAGTTCGAGGCGGGATTACGCATCGTCCAGCCCGACTGGTCGGGATATGCCGCGGCGGTGAAATACCTGCAGCGACCCCGCTACGTGCGGTCGGCCAGCCAGCGGACCGTGGAATCGCGCATCGCCGGTGTGGCGTTCCGTGAGGTCCTCACCGACACCGTCCCGGGTCAGGCCGTGCTGACGATCGAAGTCGAGGTGGTCGAGAAACGGGAGATGGCCGGCATCTTCTTCTGCGTGGACCTCCCGGGTCGTGACTTCGGCGACGCCAAGGTCCAGGTCATGGATTCCGGATCCGTGTCCGCGGACGGGACCACCGGCGCGGACGCCCATCTGACCGAGGGGCTTCCGCGGGCGGGGCAGCAAGTCCGGATTGCGGGTTGGAACCGGACGGTGGATCTCAGGCTCGAGCGCCCGGTCGAGGTGCGGCTGCGCCGAGATCAGTCGAATCGTGCCACCGCGCTCAACGATCCGCGGCTCGACCAACCGTTCATGGCGCCGCCGCCGGGCGAACCGGGAGGCCGGCAGGTGTATCTCAAGCTCCTGGACGGCACCCCGATCAGAGGTGACCGGGCCTCGCTGAGCCTGGCGTTTGAGGTCACGGCGGTTCCGGACCCGGAACCGGTGGAACTCACGCTGGATCCGTCGAAGCCGGGGCGAAGATTTGATGGCATCGGCGGGAACTTCCGGCTGCAGTTTCCGAAGACGGACCCGGCGGTGATCGGCTATTGCCTGGACCACCTCCCGGTGAGTTGGGGCCGGGTGGAGCTGCCGTGGGCGCCGTGGCATCCGGACGAAGACCGCGACCCGCTCGTGGTGGCCGGCAGCGGCGGCCTCGACCGGCGGGTGGAGGAGGCGATGGCCATGGCGCGGACGCTGACGCGACGTGGCATGCCGGTGATCGTGAGCGTCTGGTCCGTGCCGCGCTGGGCGCGGGCGGTCAATCAGCCGGCCGGGCTGCGGGGCACGGCGCTGAATCCGGCGAAGTCGAAGCGCATCGTGGATTCACTGGTCGGGGCGCTCGCCTTTCTGAAGGAGCGCTACGGGGTGGAGGCCGCGCTGTTCTCGTTCAACGAACCTGAGACGGGCGTCGAGGTTCGCCAGACTCCGGCCGAACACGTCGAGTTTCTGTGGCAGATGGGGCAGCGGTTGCAGGAGCGAGGCCTGGCGACCCGCCTGCTCCTGGGCGACACGGCGCACGGCACGCCGGCCGCCCTGCAATGGATCACCCCGGGTTTGGACGACCCTCGCCTCCGCGGATATCTCGGGGCGGTCGCGTTCCATACGTGGCGTGGTTGCACGACGGCCGACCTCGAATTGTGGCGCGACGCCGCCCTGCGGTTGGGCGTGCCCTTGCTCGTCACCGAGTCAGGCCCGGACGCCCGTCTGCACGAATACCCCCGTGTGCGGCTCGAGCCCTGGTTTCAACTGCAGGAGATCGATCTGTACGTCCGGATCTGCGCGGTGGCGCAGCCGGGTGCCCTGATGCCCTGGCAACTGACGACGGATTACTCGGTGCTTGGGGGTGGCGGGGTGTATGGCGAGGAAGGGCCGCTTGAGCCGACGCAGCGCTTCTGGAATCTGAAGCAGCTTGGGCTCACACCACGACCGGCCTTCTCCCTGCCGCTGGCCTCGAATCGTCGCGAGGTGACCAGCGCGGCCTTTGGCGACTTGGCCCACGGGATCTACGCCATCCACCTCGTGAACAACGGTGGGCCACGCCGGGCCCGCCTGAAGGGCCTGCCGCTGGCACTTCAGGAGCTTCGCGTGTTCGTGACGGACGCCACGCGCGGGATGGCGGAGGGCGGGACGCTGGCGTCGCAGACTGGCCGAGTCGAGTTCGACCTGCCCGCGGCGAGCTATGTGACCTTGCTCGGACGCCAGCCGTGAAGCGGGGGGTCGCGGGTGGCAGATATCCCGCGACTTTGTCGAGGTGCGGTTGCAGTCGTCGCTCGGACGAGCTCCGTTCCGCCGCCACGGACCCGCCACCTGGCCGCCGGGCGGCGGTTGGAGGCCGCGCGTGCTGTGATTGAGAGTCCTCCTCAGGTTGTCTCCACCAGGATGCGATGGGCTTGGCGGCGGCGCGTTTGAATCACGGTCAAGCGTGCGTCCTTCGCAGTGACAACGTCCCCGGCCACCGGATCGCGTCCCAAGGAGTGTCGCACCCAGTCGGACAGCATCGTGGATGGATCGCCTGGCGTCGTCACGCCCGTGTGGCCCGCGAGCGCGGACAGCCGCACGCCGCCGCCAACCTTCCAGCGGTGGGGGGCGACGTGGAGGATTTCCTCGGGCAACCAGTCGAACTCATCCTGCAGGTCTCCCACGATTTCCTCCATCACGTCCTCGAGGGTAACAAGTCCGACGACACGGTGCATGCAGTCCTCGACCAGTGCCACGTGTTCGCGGCGGGCCAGCAGGGCCCGCAGGGCCTGGTTGAGGCTGGCGTCCGCGGGGACTCTGGACAGAGGCCGGACGAAGGGCTGAATCTGCGCCTCGCGCCGGCTGGGCATCATGGCCACGACTTCCTTGAAGTTCACGTAGCCGGTGATGCCCTCGACGGTGCCGTCCTGGCTGACGGGGTAGCGCGTGTGGAGCGTGGTGGCAGCGATCTCGAAGTTGGCGACGTTCGACTGGCGCGCGTCGAACATCACGATGCGATGGCGGGGCACCATGACCGCCGAGACGGGCAGCGTCCGCAGCTTGGTGGCGTTGACGATGATGTTCTCCTCCTCGGCGCCGATCAACCGTTCTGAGCGCGCCAGGTTCACCACCGTGCGCAGGTCAGCCAGGGTAAGCCGGCGCTCGGTGCCCTTGCGCTTGAACGGCCGGGCGACCCACTCGGTCACCGCGATGAACGGCGTCAGGGCGAGGGTAAGGAAGGCGAGGGGCCGCGCCAGCACGACGGCCAGTTGCTCGGCGAAACTGACGCCGATCACCTTGGGGATGATCTCGGTGCCGACCAAGACGACCCCCGTGAAGATGACGGAGAAGAGCCAGATCCATTCGTCACCAAAAATCTCGTCGAACGCGCTGCCCGCGACGGTGGCGCCGCCGGTGTGGGCCACGGTGTTGAGGATGAGGATGGCGGCGATGGGACGGTCGATCCGCCGCTTCATGTTCTGCCAGAGGGCGGCGTAGGTGTGCCCCTCGCGGCGTTTGGTTTCCAGGTGAATGTCGTCCAGGCTTAGGAGCGACGCTTCGAGCAGCGAGCAGAAGAACGAAACGGCAACCGCCGTCACACACGAGAGAATGAAAAGGGTCATGCGATGCCTTCTCCGCAGAAGTTGGCCCGGTGTGGGATGCGGTCAACCGTCCGCAGTGAATTCGGGAGGTGCTCATTCCACCAGGGCGCGGATTTTGCGCTGGTTTTGCGCAGGAAGGGACGGAGCATGGATCCGGCACCAGCGGCGGCGGGGGCGGGGCGGCGCGGGTGCCGGGATCCGGCATAGCATGAGCGATGGTCTTCAATGTGTGGTGCCAGGGCGGCGGTGCGAGGTGTTCCTGGCGGCGCTCGAGTTGGGCGGAGCGGCCCAGCGAGCGGCCTTTCTCGAGCAGGCCTGTGGTGGGGATGAGGCGTTGCGCCAGGACATCGAGGCCTTGCTGCGCGAGCGGGAGCATCTGGGGGAGTTCCTCGAGACCCCGGCGGTGGCGGGTGCGGTGGCGGCGCGGGATGGGGCGAGTGGGGGGGCGGGTGCGGACGGCGCCGAACCTTGGGAGAACGAGGCGGTGGGCGGGTGGATCGGGCGTTACCGACTGCTCGAGAGGATCGGGGAGGGAGGCGTTGGGGTGGTGTATTTGGCGGAGCAGGAGGAGCCCCTGCGCCGGCGGGTGGCGCTGAAGGTGATCAAGCTGGGCATGGACACCCGGAGTGTGGTGGCGCGGTTCGAAGCGGAGCGCCAGTTGCTGGCGCTGATGGACCACCCGCACATCGCCAAGGTGCTCGATGCCGGGGCGACGGAGGCGGGGCGACCGTTCATCGTCATGGAGTGGGTGCGCGGGACCCGGATCACCGAGTACTGCGACCGTCACCAGCTTGGGGTGCGCGACCGGTTGGGGCTGTTTCTGCAGGCCTGCCACGCCATCCAGCACGCGCATCAAAAGGGGATCATTCACCGCGACATCAAGCCTTCGAACATCCTGGTGGCCGTGCACGACGGGACGGCGGTGACGAAGGTGATCGACTTCGGGATCGCCAAGGCCGTGGGCCAACGCCTGACGGCGCAGACACTGCACACGGCGGTGACTGCGTTCCTGGGCACACCGGCCTACATGAGCCCGGAGCAGGCGGAGTTTGGCGGCCCGGCGACGGCCGACATCGACACGCGTACCGACGTGTACAGTCTGGGGGTGCTGCTGTACGAGTTGCTCACCGGGAAGACCCCGTTTGACCCGGCCTGGCTGCTCAGCGCCGGCTGGGATGAATGCCGGCGCACGCTGCGCGAGGTGGAGCCAGCCCACCCCTCGAACTGCCTCGAGACGCTGGGCGAGGCGGCACTGACGGACGCCGCCCGGCAACGTCGCGTCGAGGTCCCGCGGTTGATCCACCAGGTCCGGTGGGACCTGGACTGGGTGGTCATGAAGTGTCTCGAGAAGGAGCGGCACCGGCGATATCCGACTGTCAGCGAACTGGCGCAGGATGTGCAGCGCTATCTGGCGGACGAACCCGTGCTGGCCCGTCCTCCGAGCCGGCTGTACCGGTCCCGCAAGTTCGTCCGCCGTCACCGCGTGGCGCTGGCGGGGGTGACCGGGGTCGTGCTGGCGCTCATCGCCGGCACCGCCGTCAGCATCTGGCAGGCGGTCCGCGCCACGCGCGCCGAGCGGGTGGCCGTGACCGCGCAGGTGCTCGAGGGGCAACTGCGCCGTGAAGCCGAACGGCAGCGGGGGGCGGCGCGACTGAACGAGTACGTGGCGGACATCAACCTGGCCCAACAGGCGTTGCTCGCCGGCAACCTGGGTCGGGCCGTCCAGTTGGTGGGCAAACACCGGGCCACGCCGGGAGAGCCGGACCTGCGCGGTTTCGAGTGGCGTTACCTGTGGCAGCGGTGCCAGGGCGATGAACATGTGGCGCTGCCTTCGCGGCCCGACAGCGTGCAGGCCTTGGCGATCTCCCCGGACGGCCGGTGGCTGGCCATCGGATCGCGTGCCGGGCTGGAGGTCTGCGATGTGGGTACGGGGACCTCGGTGTTCCAGGCGGCTTTCGGCGCCGTGTCGGTCGCCTTTCATCCCGCGGGTACGCATCTGGTGGCGGCGGATCCCCGGGCGGTCCGGGTGTGGAAGGTGTCGGGCTGGACCGAGCATCGTCTGCCGCCAGGCAACGGCGCCCCCGTCGCCTTCACGCCGGAGGGTTCCGGGTTGGCGACCAGCGCCCGGGACGGGATCCGGGTGTGGCGGACGGAGGACTGGACGGAAGGGAGCTGGTTTGCGGGCGGATTCGGGCCGCTGGCCTTCTCCCCCGACGGCCGGACGCTCGCGGCCAATGGTTGGCAGGGGGTCCGCCTGTGGGACGGGGAGAGTGGAAAGGTGCGGGTGCGGCTGGAGGCCTCGGCGAACCTGTTCTTTCTGGGCGGCTGGTGGTATGGGGGCGACCACCAGATGGCCTTCTCGCCCGACGGTCGTTTCCTGGTGGCTCCGCGGAACCAGACCACCCGCCGGGGGACGTTCGTGCTGAGTGTGTGGGACACGCAGAGCGGGAACGAAGCGGCGGTGCTCCCGGGCGATCCGCAACGGGTCGAGCACGGCGGCCGGATCACGGGCGTCGTGTTTGCGGCCGATGGACACACCCTCGCCACCAGCAGCATGGACCATTCCTTGCGCCTCTGGGATTTCGCCACCGGCCGGGCGACGGCCACCCTGCAAGGTCATCGGAACGAGGTGTGGGCGCTGACGTTTTCTGCCGACGGCCGGATGCTGGCCAGCGGCGGGAAGGATGGCAGCGTCAAGCTGTGGACCACGCAGCGGGCGGCTTCCCGGGACTTCCGCCCCGGCCTGGCCCGGCCGCTGGCCTTTTCGCCGGACGGGCAGACGCTCGCCGTCCTGCTTCCGGGGGGGCGCCTCGCGTTTCAGGCGGAGCCCGACGGGGAGATTCTCCAGGAGGTTCCACTGGAGCCCGAGCCGTTTCTTTTCCGTCCAGGGCTGTCCTTGAGCGCCGACTTGCTGACCCTGGCGGAGGGGCGTCCCGACGGCACGGTGCAGGTTCGGAACCTGCGAGACGGAGAGGCGAGGGCGTGGCAGGTGAGTGACCGCCCGGTGCATCAGGTGGTGCTCTCGCCCGACGCCCGCACGCTGGTGACGGGGGCGCGGGAGGAGCCGATGCGGTGGTGGGATCTGGGCACGCAGACGGCCCTGCCCATCGAGACGCCGGCCAGCCGCGCGCTGTTCTCGCCGGAAGGCCGCTGGCTGGCGGTGCTCGGGCGCGGCCGCGCCTTGGAGCTCTACGATGCGGCGACCCGGGTGCGGCGGACCCGGATCCAGACCGACACCGCCCTCGCGCCCGTGGCCACGTTCGCGGCCGATGGGACATGGCTGGCGACCAGCGGGGCGGCGGGACCTGACCACATCGTGCAGCTCTGGGACACGGCGACCGGCCGGCACCTGGGGGATTGCCGTGGCCACAAGCAGGGGATTCACGCCGTGGCCTGCTCGCCGGACGGCCGCACGCTGGCCACTTCGAGTGACGACAGCACGCTCAAGCTCTGGCACGTGGCGACGCAGCAGGAGTTGTTGTCGATCCAGCGCCTCGGAGGGCGGGCCACCGAGCTGCTCTTTTCCCCGGACGGCAGCGCGTTGGTGGAGGCCACGGCGCTCTCCCCGGACGCCGCCGGGATCCGGTATTACCGCGCGCCAACATCTGCCGCGATCGCGGCCAAGGAACAGTAACTTCAAGACCGGTGCCAACGTCTCCCTGGATGCAGGTTTCGACCTGGGCCAGGTGATGAACGATTGGACCCGGATGCTGAATGCGATCGGCGGCGGCGACTTGCCGCGCGCCGAGGCGTTGCTGCCGTGCGTTTACGAGGAGCTGCGCCAGCTCGCGACGCGCCGGATGGCGCGGGAGGCGCCTGGTCATACGCTGCAGCCCACGGCCCTGGTCCACGAAGCGTGGTTGCGCCTGTTCGGATCCAGCCCACGGAACTGGGGCAGTCGCGCGCACTTCTTTGCGGCGGCGGCCGAGGCCATGCGCCGGATCCTGGTCGAACACGCCCGCCGGAAGCACAGCCAGAAGCGCGGCGGCGGTCTCGAGCCGATCGAACTGCAGGAGGACACGCTGGTACTGAGCGCGCCGGCGGATGAGCTGTTGGCGGTTCACGACGCCCTCGATCAACTCGCCCGGGAAGACCCCGCCGCTGCGGAACTGGTGAAGCTCCGGTACTTTGTCGGGTTGACGATGGAGGAGGCGGCGACCGTGCTGGGAGTGGCCAAGCGGACGGCCGAGGGCCTCTGGACCTTCGCCCGGTCCTGGCTCCGACGCGCCATCCGTGAGCTTAACCAGTCCTCATGACGCCGGTTACCGTCCTGGCGGATTCGGCGGGCGTTTTGCGCAGGTAGGAAGGGGAACGGGCCGTGGGTTGCGGACCTCGGCGGGCTGGCCGGACGCCCCGGGATCCCTGGATGAACGTATGAAACCTCCTCGATTGGGGCTGACCCTCCTGCTGATCGCGGTTGCGGGCGGCACGGGATTCGCGCTGCGCGGCTTCGTGGCGGGGTCCGGCGGCGCCTCTCCGCTCGCGGTCGTACCGCGCGCCGAGTATTTCGCGTCGGCCGAGTCCTTCTCCGAGGTCGATCAGATGCGGACCCGGCTGCGGGCGCTGGCGCTGCGGTATCTTTACTGGGTCCAGGTGCGGGATGTGGAGAGCGTCCAGGGCGTGCGGACGGCGGGAAGGGCAGGGGGTGTTGCGATGGCGGAGGTGCATGCGCAGGCGCGTCGGGAACTCGAGGAGGGATTGGCCGAGTTCCGGGGCACGGGTGAAGAGCCGGTGTTGACGCACGGCTTGCTGTTGTTGCTGGCGAGCGAGGGCGATCACGCGCGTTGGGTGGAGGTGTATCTGGACCTGCTGTATCGCCGGCCGACCGAGCACTTGGTGGGCCAGTTGGCGCCCACGGCCCTGATCGCGGGGCGGGCGTGCGGACGGCTGGACGCGGTGCTGGAGGGATTCCGGCAGGTGACGCATATCCCGTTGGAGTTTGAGGCCAAACACCGGGTGCAGTCCGCGTTGGCGGGCGGGGTGATTGCTCAAGCCGGGGCGGGTTCAGTGGCGTCCGGGGCGATGCCCAGCGGCGGGTGATGGGTCCTATGAAACGGTTGCTGCTGGTCGGGGCGGGGATACTGGGGGCGGCGCTGCTGTTTCACGCCCGGTTCAGCCTGGTGCTGAGCGTGGGCGAGAGCATGCGTCCCACGCTGGGCAACCGCGAGTTGCTGCTGGTCGACCGCCGGGCGTATCGCTCGGCTGGGCCCGGCCGGTCGGAGGTCGTCGTTGCCCGGCACTTTGGTGAGCTGATCATCAAGCGGGTGGTGGGTTTGCCAGGCGAGACGGTTGAGGTGCAAGAGGGCCGGTTGCAGGTGGAGGGCGTGCCGGTGGTGGAGGGTTACCCCCTCCTGGCGGGGCGGTTGCGGATTAGCCGCGGGCGACTGGGTGAGGACCGGTACGCCCTGCTGGGCGACAACCGGAGTCTGGAGCGGAGCCAGATCGTCCAGGCGGTGGTGGCGCGCGATCAGATTCTCGGCAAGGTGGTGGCCTCGCTGCCGTTTGCGGACTTCGGGCGCTTTTTGCGCACGGGAGAGTGATGGAAACGGCTCGAGATTCGGCAGGTGGACGGAACGGCTCGCCCCAGGCGTTGGTGACTTTCCTTGGAGAAGACCGCGCGCTGCTCGCGGGACCCGCCGGCGCCCTGCCGATCCCGGCACAGGACAAGCTGACGCTGAAGCTGGCCATGCTCTACGAGGGGCAGTGTGCGGGTTTGGGCATTGGGCGGACGGCGGCCAAGTTTGGCTACTCCCGCCAGGGTTACTACAAGATGCTGCAGCAGTTCCGCAACCATGGCGCGGGGGCCCTGCTGCAGGGGCATCGCCGCAAGTACACACGCCGGCGGAAGGACGAGATTGTCCAGGCGGTGGTGCGGCAGCGGTATCAGAACCCGGAAGCCTCTTCGGCCGATCTGGCGGTTCTGCTCCGGCACGGCGGGCTCAGGATCAGTGAACGGACCATCGAACGGATCATCACGCTCTACGGTCTGCAACAGCGCACGTATCCCAAGGGCCGCGCCAAGGTCCGATCCTAGCCCCGGAATCTCATGCCCGCGGTAGGCGCCGACGTGAGGAGGCTCCAACCTGGCGTGAGTCTCGTCACCTCGACTCCTACCGTCCCCTCCGGAGGTGCCGGCGTGGACGGTTGCATTCAGCCGACCGGTTCCTGCGGCGTGGGCTGCGGCAGCGAGGGGGCGAGCGGGACGGGGGCCGGAGACGAACGGCGTCGGAAGAGGTCGGCCACGTGGCTGAAGACGCTGTAAACGACGGGGATGATGAAGAGGGTGAGGAAGGTGCTGGTGACCAGGCCGCCCACGACCGCGATGCCCATCGGGCGTCGGCTTTCGGCGCCCGCCCCGAAGCCGATGGCGATGGGCAGGATGCCGGCGATGGTCGAGAAGCTGGTCATCAGGATCGGGCGCAGCCGGATCTGACCGGCGTGGAGCATCGCCTCGCGTGCTGCCACGCCCCGGGCGCGCTGTTGGTTGGCAAACTCGACCAGCAGAATCGAGTTCTTCGTCACCAATCCCACCAGAAGGACGAGCCCGATCTGACTGAACAGGTTGAAGTTCATGGCGGGCAGGACTGGGAGGATGCCCCATTGACCGCCGGCGTTCATGAGCCAGAGGAGGCCGAAGCCGCCCACGAAGGCCAGCGGCAAGGCCAGCATGACGGTCAGCGGATGGATCAGGCTCTCGAACTGCGACGCCAGCACCATGTACACGACGACGATGGCCAGCCCGAGGATCCACCAGAACTGGTCCTGAGCCTCGCGGAAATCGCGGGACTCGCCGCCCCAGGCATAAAGAAATCCGGCGGGAAGGATTTCGGCGAGCGTGGGTTCGACGCGCGCGATGGCCGTGCCGAGGGTGACGCCGACCGGGGTGGCGGTGATCGTCGCACTGCGGAGCCGGTCGTAGTGCTCAATGGTATTGGGGGCGGCGCCCGTCCGGTGGGTGACCACGCTGCTCAACTGGATGAGCGTGCCCTGCTGGTTGCGGACGTAGAGCCGCTCGAGGTCCCGTGGGGTGAGCCGGGAGGTGCGCTCGAGTTGGGCAATGACATCGTATTCCTTGCCCGCCACCTTGATTTTGCTCAGGTCCAGCCCGCCGAAGAGGATCTGGAGCGTGCGCGAGATGTCGGCGATGGAGACCCCCAGGGCGGCGGCTCGGTTGCGGTCGATGTCGATGCGCAGCTCGGGCTTGGTGACCTCGAAGGAAGAACGCACGTTGATGAGAAAGCCGTTGGTGCGGAGCGTGGCCGCCAGGGCTTGCGCCGTGTCGTTGAGCGCGTCGAGGTCCTGATGCTGGATCACCAACTGGAACGGGGCGCCGAATCCGCGGCTGATCGGCTTGGGGATGTTGGGGATGATCAGGGCGCCTTCGACCTCGGTGAACAACCGCTGCCGGAGCCCTCCGGGCGCGGTGACGATGTCCTGGACGCTCCGCTCCCGTTCGGGGTGCAGGCGGACAAAGGCGACGCCCTGGCTGGCCACGCCCGGCCCGCTGAAGGGCGGGGCGACAATCGACCCGCGCGACCGGATTTCGGGGATCTCGCTGATGATGTGGTCCATCTGCTCAACCATGCGGCTGGTGTACTCGCTGGTGGAACCTTCCGGGGCGACGGCGAAGCAGATGAACATGCCGCGGTCCTCCTCGGGCAGGAACTCCTGGTCCAGCCCGCGGTACGCCAGGACCATCACCCCAAGCGCCGCCCCACCCGCGGCGAGCACCAATACCGGGTGGCGCAGGGACCAGCCCAGGAGGCGTCCGTAGCCTCGATTGAGGGCGTTGAAGCCCCGGTCGAACGCCAGGAACAACGCCCCATGTTGCGCCTTGTCGACAGGCCGGAGGATGCGCGCCGCCATCATGGGTGTCAGCGACAGTGCGACGAAGGCGGAGATGACCACGGAGCCGGCCAGGGCAAACGCGAACTCGATGAAGAGGCGGCCGGTGGTGGTGCTCTGGAAAGCCAGCGGAACGAAGACGGCCACGAGCGAGACGGTGATGGCGATGATGGCAAAGCCGATCTCGCGCATGGCAATGGAGGCGGCCTGGAACGGCGGCTCGCCCGCCTCGAGGTGCCGGAAGATGTTCTCGAGCACCACGATGGCGTCGTCCACCACGATGCCGATGGCCAGCACCAACGCCAGCATCGTCAGGATGTTCACCGAATACCCCATGGCGTAGAGGACGGTGAACACCCCGACCACCGACACGGGGATGACGACGGCGGGAACGATCGTCGAGCGCAGATTGCGGAGGAAGACGAAGATGACAATCACCACCAGTACGAAGGCGATGGCCAGGGTGAGCCAGACCTCGTGGATGGCCTCCTCGACGAAGATGGAGGAATCGTAGGCGGCCACCAGATTCACGCCCACCGGCAGACTGGCCTCGAGTTGCTGGAGCTCGGCCTTCACCCCGTGGGCCACCTCGACCGTGTTGGCTCGAGACTGTTTCACCACCCCCAGAAACACGGTCGGCATCCCGTTGAAGCGCGCCACCGTGCGCTCGTCCTCCACGCCCTCCCGCGCCTCGCCCACGTCCCGCAGGCGGACGAGCCGGGTGCCGTCGCTGAAGATCACCAGTTGGTTGAACTCGTCGGGGGTTTTGAGTTCGCCCTGGGTCTGGATGGTCATCTCGCGGTCCAGGTTTTCGACCCGGCCGCTGGGCAGCTCGACGTTCTGCTCGCGCAGGGCCCGCGCCACATCGAGGACCGTGACGCCGCGCGCGGCCATGCGTTCGGAGTCGAGCCAGAGCCGCATGGCGAACCGCTTCTCGCCGCCGATCATGACGGAGGAGACGCCGGTGACCGTCTGCAGGCGGTTCTTGATCTGGCGCTCGGCGAGGGTGGTGAGCTCGAGCGGGCTGTAGCGGTCGCTGTTGAGCGAGATCCAGAGGATGGGCTGGGCGTCGGACTCCTGCTTGGCCACCACCGGCTCGAGGATGTCCTCGGGCAGGAGGCCGCGCACGCGCGCCACGCGATCCCGCACGTCCTGGGCTGCCAGGTCGATCTCGCGCGAGAGGTCGAACTCGACGGTGATGTTGCTGACCTGCTCGCGGCTCGAACTGGTCAGGGTCTTGATGCCCTCGATGTTGTTGATCGCCTCCTCGAGCCGCTCGGTGACCTCGGTCTCGACGACCCGGGCGTTGGCGCCGGGATAGACCGTCGAGACGCTGACAATGGGCGGATCGATGTTGGGCAGCTCGCGCACCGGCAGGCGCGTGAGACTGATCACGCCGAACAAGACCAGCGCCAGGCTCATCATCGAGGTGAGCACCGGGCGGCGGATGCTGATT
>JABTUJ010000064.1 GCA_015075445.1 Verrucomicrobiales bacterium | reverse complement strand
CTCGCCGTGGGCATCTCCTTTACCGACAGCCAGGGCGCGCAGATCAGCGACTCCCGCAGCGCCATTGTCGCCGCCTACTTCCCCCTCAGCGAGGACCTCTGGACCGCCCCCGGCACGGGCAATAACGCCCAGCCCGGATTCCGGGCCCGCGTCCACCAGGTGGATCAGCCCGGTTCGACCTCCCTCGGCAACCGCACGCACCGCGCCGAGCAGCAACTGGCCGGGGTCATCGGCCCGAATGTGGCGGATCTTTCCACCGCCGCCGGGGGCCAGTTCGTGATGAACATGGTGAACTGGAACCAGGATTATGCCTCAGCCGAAGTCGGCAACTTCCAGACCGCCAGCACCCCCAGCCGGCCCGACGATCCCATCCCGGGAATCCCCGGGGTGGGCAGCAAGCCGGACGACAGCATCGCCGCCGAAGTGATCACGTACATCGAGTTCCCGGCGGCCGGCCTCTACACGATGGGCGTCAACAGCGACGACGGTTTCAAGGTCACCGCCACCGACACGCCCCCGGCGAACAACCTCGCCCTGGTCGTCACCGGCGCCGCCTCCGCCGCCGGCAGCTACCACGCCCTCTCGGCTCCCGTCGCCACGAGCAAACCGTTCACCGCGGGTGTCAGCGGACGTCTGGTGTACATGGACCCGAACGAAGGCTGCGATGCGCCTGTGAACGCGGCCGCCCTCAACGGCGCCATCGCGTTTGTGGACCGCGGCACCTGCCAGTTCTCGGCCAAGATACTCAACGCCAAGAACGCCGGTGCCATCGCCGTCGTCGTGGTGAACAACCGCGATGAGTTCAATGCCGAAGGCGTCTTCCCGACCGAAATGGGTGTCGGCGACGCCGGCTATCAGGACATCCCCGCAGTGATGATCTCGATGCCGGACGGTGACAAGATCAAGACCGCCATCGCCAGCGGCCTCACCGCCTCGCTCACCCCCGACGCCACGCCGGCCGTGGGCGAATTCGACGGCGGCCGCGGCGCGGCCGACTCGACCTTCACCCTCCTGGTGCCGACGGCCGGTCTGTATCCCTTCCGCTGCGTCTGGTACGAAGGCGGTGGCGGCGCCAACCTCGAGTGGTTCAGCGTTACGTCGGCGGGCGAGAAGATCCTGCTCAACGATCGCGAGAACAACGCTGCGCTCCGGACCTTCCGCGCCCGGACGGCTTCCCCGCAGCCGAAGCCGACCGTCAGCATCGCGGCCCAGGGCGGCAACGTGACCGTGACCTTCACCGGCACCCTCCAGACCGCCCCGTCCGTCAACGGTCCGTGGACCGATTCCTCGGCCACCAGCCCCCTGACCGAACCCGCCGCAGGCGGCGCCAAGTACTATCGCGCCAAGCGCTAAGCCGCCAATTGCGACCGCCGCAAGAGCCGGACGGGCCCACCGTCCGGCTTCTCTTTTCCCCCGACCGCTCGCGCCTCACGTTGGGCGCGGAACCCGGCACTTCGGGCCCGCGCGCGCCGGGCGTGAGACAAAATTCCGGCTGCGTCGCCGGCTGATCCTCTGTGTCGTCCCGAGCTCTGTGCTGAATCCTGGTCCGGCTTTTCAGCGCAGAGCTCGGGAGGACACAGAGAACAACCGCAGCGGACAGCCACCCTTTCGGTATCTAGCTTTCCAGGTGCCTCGGCGCAAGACCGAGCCCCGAACGAACAATCCGAAGATCTGTGTCGCACACCCGCGGGCGCCGCGCAGCGGAAAACGGGGTTTACGGCGGAACTAAATTTGGGTATTCCAAACCCTTGTCAGCAGTGGGACGATCTTCCCGGGGCGTCGTGGCCGACGCGGGGCAGGCAGGTCGTCCGGAATACACAACGCCAGATTTCGTACAAAGATGCAGACTACTTCAAATGTTCGCGGCCCACGGCGGCCCCTCCGGCCGGTCTCCTGGGCCGCTCCGCTTCTCGGGTTGGCCTTGGCCGCAACGGGCGTGTCGCTCCACGCAGCCGGCGAGCGGGCCATCATCCTCGATCCGCAAGACCTGGGAGACAGCAGCGGCGACCTCCGCGCCGTGGAGGCGCACGTGTTGGGCGATCATCTCTACCTCTCCCTGACCGTCCAGGGCGTGGTTGCGCCGTCCACCGCGCAAACCCCTGAGGGCAAGGTCAACCGCTATTACTACCACTGGCTCCTGGACACGGACAACAACCCCGCCACCGGCCGCAGCAACGCCGAGTACGAAGGCAATCCCACCGGGGTCCAGCAACCCATCGGCGCCGAACGCGTCGTGATGGTGGGCTGGCGCGACGGCAAGCCCAACGGCGTCGAGGTGTACGACGCCCTGGACGACGACAACGTGTTCCTGACCGGGTTTTCCTTCGCGACGGGCGGCAACACGTTGCACGCCGTGATTCCGCTAGCCAATCTGGGCTTGAGCCCGGGCCAGACCATCGCCGTGTCCGCCTTCCAGGAGGGCGCGTCCGACGGGTGGGCGGTCGACTGGATGGAATCGGCCCAGCTCGCCCTCACCGGGCCGGCGCTGTCCCAGGCCCACGTGGCTGATGCGAGCGATCTGGGGGACAGCAGCGGCGACATCCGGGCGATCACGGCCCATGTCGAAGGCGAGAGCCTGCGGCTGTCGATGACCGTCGAGGGGATCGCCGCGCCGTCGGTCGAGCAGACCCCCGAGGGCAAGGTGAACCGCTATTACTATCATTGGCTCCTGGACACGGACAACAACCCGGCCACCGGCCGCAGCAACGCCGAGTATGAAGGCAATCCCACGGGCGTTCAAAAGCCCCTCGGCGCCGAGCGCGTGGTCATGATCGGCTGGCGCGATGGCAAGCCCAATGGCATCGAGGTCTACGACGCCGTGGATGACGACAACGTGTTCGTCACGGATTTCACCTCCCAGGCCAGCGGTAACACGCTCGTGGCCAGCATCCCCCTCGCCAGCCTCGGGCTGAGCGTGGGCCAGACCATCGCGGTCTCGGCCTTCCAGGAGGGCGCCTCGGACGGTTGGGCCGTCGACTGGCTCGAGTCGGCCAGCCTCACCCTCGAACCTCCCGCCGGCGGGCGGATGAAGATCGACGGCCAGTTCCAGGATTGGACCGAGGCGGCGGGCGCGGGCCTGGTGGCGGGTGTCGATGATCCCCAGGACCTCGGCGACTCAAGCGGCGACATCAAGCGCGTCGAGGCCACGGTCGAGGGCGGCTATCTCTACCTCCGTCTCGCCGTCCACGGCATCGCACTGCCCTCGGTCGAGCAGACGCCGGAGGGCAAGGTGAACCGGTATTACTACCACTGGCTGCTGGACGCCGACAACAACCCGGCCACCGGCCGCAGCAACGCCGAGTACGAAGGCAATCCCACCGGCGTCCAGAAGCCCATCGGCGCCGAGCGCGTCATTCAGATCGGCTGGCGCAACGGCGCACCGGATGGCGTGTACGCGTACGACCCGTTGGACGAGGAGACCGCACTCGTCGAGAACTTCGAGTTCGCGCACGCGGGAGACTCGGTCGAGGCCCGCATCCGGCTGGCGGACCTCGGGCTTTCCCCCGGCCAGACCATCGCTTTGTCCGCCTTCCAGGAAGGGGCCTCCGATGGCTGGGCGGTAGACTGGGTGGAATCCGTCGTGCTCACCCTCACCGAGGGCGGGGCGGGCAACATGACGCTCGAGACCCTGTTCAGCGGAAACCCGTACGGGTTCGAGATCCAGGTCCAGGACGACGGGGCGGACCAGGTGGATCCGGCGAGCGTCGTGGTCCGCAGCGGTGGGCAAGCCGTCACGCCCACCGTCAACAAGACCGGTGGCGTCACGACGATCGTCGGCCGGCATCCGGCGCTGCTCCCGGTGGGCATTCTGCAGACGGTGAGCCTCTCGCTTACGGCCGGGGGCCAGACGCAGTCGAAGGATTTCGTGTTCAAAGTCGAGCCCTACACCGTGTTGCCCACGGCGGGCAGCCTGGCGAACCTCGACAAGGCGAATCCGGGATGGCTCATTCACGCCACGATGATCAGCAGCGCCCAATCCACCGTGACCAGCCTTCACAGCAACGTGGCAGCACTGGCCGATGTGCAGTTGGCCGGTCGGCTGACCAACGAGCTCACGGGCACGCTGTACATCAACGAGGCGGGTGACGACTGGACCAAGTGGGTCGTCAACCCCGTCGTGGAAACCGGCGTGGTGAACTGGTTCGAACTCGCGCCCGGCACCGACGCCAGCCTGAACTTCCCGAACGACGACGGCATCCCGATCATCTCGAGTCTGGGGGTGGTGGTGGAAGGGGTGGCGATCGAGCTGCTCACCTACCTCGAACTGTCCGAGGGCTATCACAAGCTCGGCCTCTACACGGAAGGCGGCCACAAGGTGACCGCCGGCTTCGCGTCGTTCGCACCCGTGCTGAGCCTGTTCGACAACTCCGCCGACATCCAGCGCGTGCCGACCTATTACGCCCGCAACCAGTTCTTTGATGTCGTGGCGCCCCAGGCCGGCTATTACCCGCTGCGGGTGCTCTGGTTCCAGAGCAAGCGCAACCAGGAACCCGGCCTGATGCTCGAGCTCTTCTCGGTCAAGGACCGGGCACTCCAGCTCCTGAACCAGGCGGACAATCCCAAGTCGCTCCGCGCCTATCGGGCCGGCGTGTTGATCGATCCCAACGCCGTCGTTCCGACCCTGATGGTGCAGCGGCAGGGGGCCAACGTGGTGCTCCACTGGACCGGCGTGCTGCAACTGGCCGACACGATCAACGGCCCGTGGACCGACCAGGCGGATGACAGCCAGAGCCCGCTGACGCTCCCGACCGACCGGCCCTTCCGCTTCGCCCGGTCACGCAGTCCTTAGGGGTCAGTTCATCAGATGCGCCAGCCCCGTCCTTGATTCAAGCCAGGGCGGCTCGCCCGATCCCCGGTCGCCGGAGTCCAGCACAGCCCCGGCAACGGCCGATCACAGCGGGTCGCCCTGGCTGAACACCGTCACCTTCACCCGCGCCGACGGGCCCTCGGAAGGGAGACAGGTGAACGCCAACCGGTTCTCCCCGGAACGCAGCACGGGTAGCGGCGTCGTCAGCGGCACCGTCGCCAACCGTTCGCCGGTCGGTCCGTACACAACGCCCTCCTCCCGTCCCTGGCTCTCAAGCCAACTGCCGGAGCTTAGCTCCGCCGGGAACACGACGGTCACACCGTTCACCGTCAGCGCCGGTTGCCTGACCGTACACGGCTGCATCGGCAGGGCCTGGATCGGACCCAGACGGCACCGGACCGTCTTGCCGGGCGGCAGATTCTGGAATCCCACGCTCACGGAATCGATGGCGCCGAAATCAACCGTCTCCCGGTAGACCTGGTACAGGCCCTTGCCGTCGTTCCACACGAAGTCGCTCCAGCGCGTGGATTCGCTCTCGAGCAGAGTCACGAAGCGGCGGCGGTGAACCACGGGCAAGTACTGGTCGGCGACGGCGCCGTACGCGAGGTGTCGAGGGCCTCGAGGCGTGAAGGCGAGCAGCTCACCGAGTCCGTCCCCCTCGATCCAGAACCCGAGTCCCGGCTGTTGCTTGAGGTTGAGCGCAGGGGCGAAGGTCCGCTGCCAGCGCGCCCAGGCTGCGTGGCGAGGAGCCTGGCCGGAACTGGTCGCTTCAAGGACCGCGACGTCGCGCGCGGAACCCGCCTCGGCCGGTCCGTGTGCCAGGGACGAAACCACGCCGGCGGCTTGGGTCGGCTTCCACGCGGCAAGGTCCGGCTCAGCGAAATCGGCCAGCACCACGGCCTCGGGATCGTCGTGGGCGCCGGTGCCCATGAGCACTTCGAGGCGGAACTTCACGGGTTGCGGCGCGAACGGATTGGTCGCGGTCCAGGCGAGCGTCCAGGGTTCGGCGACCGCAGCGGTGTGGGGAACGTGGTGGGCGGCGTGAAACCGTGCTTGGCCGGCCGCATCGGTCACCAGGGTGAACGTCCGGTCAGGTTCGCGAAGCCGGGCCCGGGCAGCCGCATCGTACGTCCCGGCGCGGCGGAGTTCTTCACTCGTGCGAAGGATGTCTACGGCGCGACGGAACAGCGGGACCTGGCGGAGGCGATCGCGATTCACTGCGCCCGTGAGGGAGATACCGGCATCCCAGCCGATGAGGCGGGCGCCGAGGTGTTCGACGACCTCGGGGAAGGTCGGCTCGACCTGGGGCGGGTTCCACGACTGGAAGTTCCACCAGCCGAGGTGCAGGGGGAGCAGCAACCCGCCGTTGACGGTGTCCGCGTGCAGGTCAACGAAACGCCGGTGCCCGCGCTGCGGATAGTCCCAGGCCTGCCAGCGGGTGCGGTACTGCCAGAAGTGGTGCCACATCGCACTCATCTCCATGCCCACGGGCCGGTGCAGCCGTTTCTGGATCGCGAACACGAACTTGTCCGCCCAATACCAGCATTCGTCAGCGCCGCGCAAGATCGAGCTGCCGTCGATGGCATCGAGGTAGATGCCGTCGAACCCGCAGCGGTTGACGATGTCGGCGTGGTTAGTGGCGATCTCCTCGAAGAGGGAGGATTCCGGGTCGGGGACGAACAGGCCGAAACACTCCTTGAGGTGTCGCGCGTGGATCCCGCCGGGTGAGCGGCGGCGCGCGTCCGTGGGCGCCACGCTGAAGGCCGATGAAGCGCCACGGCGGCGTTTGACCGACCCCGCGGAAGGTCACCAACTCGTCGCCGAGATGCAGCACCACGCTGTTGTGCTCAAAGAAGCCAGTGATCGTGCTCAAACCCGCCGTGGACTCGTGGACGACCAACTCGTCGGCGTCCGCCGGGAGCGTCTCGGCGAGGGTGAAGGTGCGGAAGGCGTCCAGCCGCCGGTCCGGCACAGGGGTGACATACTTCGAATCCTTGGCGATGAAGAAGGCGTAGGTGTGGAAGATCGAGCCGATCCCGGCCGCGCGGAGGCGGGCCACGATGCGGGCGAAGCCCTCCCAGCCGTCCGGCCACTTGCGGCGGTTCAGCTCGAAATCGCCGAATCGGAAGAAACCGCCACCGCCGTGGTGATCGATCTGGGTGAAGCCGAGGCTCTGGACCATCGCGATCCAGTCCGCCACGTTGGTTTCCGTGAGGTCTCCGAAGTTGAAGAGGTAGGACCCGTGATTGAACGGCACGTCGGCCGCCCAGGGTCCGGCGACGGGACAAGGCGGCATGTCCTTGGCGTCGGCCAGCACCTCGCGCAACACCGCCAGCATCCGGTCCGGAGGCGCGGCGACGAGCGCCACCTGGGCGCCCACGAGTCCGAACTTGCGATGGCAGGCGGCGCGCAACTCGGTCTGCAGCGCGGGGAGCTGGTCCACGCGCGTGAACAGGTTGAGGGAGAAGGCGCAGGCCCCAAACGGCTCCTCCGGCTTCCCGGCCAGCGTGAGCGGAACGTTCAGGAACACGAGTGAATCGGGCGTCTCCCCCGTCACCGACTCGACGGTGAGCCGCAGGTATTCCGGACGGTGCTCGACCCTGAGCACGACCTCGAGGTCCGCGCCGCCGAAGCCGAAGGTGAGCCGATCCCCTGCCAACGCGGCCGCGGTGGCGGGATACTCCTGGCCGCCACGGCGTACGAGGGCCGCGGGTGAAGGCGCACCGGGTCGGAGGTAATCGAGCCCCGACGCGCGGTCGACGAACCCGAGGTTCACGCCGGCCGGAGACAGCGTGTAGCGGCAGTGCGGGGTCGCGAGCGTGAGCGGCGGGGAAGCAGCGACCGCTGGCAGGAAGCCGGCGAGCACCAGGCCGAAGGCAGGAGGCAGGAGTTGCATGGCCGGAATCCTGGGAACCCGCAACGCCTCCCGGTCAAGTCCCGTTTGTCGCCCCCGATCGCCCTGCCGCGGGCCGACGACCCCCTCGTGATGGTGGCCCTCGGCCGGGCGATCACTCGTAGCGGAGGGCCTGGATCGGGTTGAGTCGGGCCGCCTTCACGGCCGGGAAAAGCCCGGCGAAAACGCCGACCGCACCGCTGAACGCGACCGCCACGGCGAGCGCGAAAGGCGTGATGACCGGTGCGTTGGAGGTCGGGCTGATGTACGCCAGCACCTGGACCAGCCCGAAGGAGGCGGCGATGCCCAGGACGGCGCCGATGAGGGAGATGACCACGCTCTCGATCAGGATCTGGGTGAAGATCGCGCCGCCGGTGGCACCCACGGCCTTGCAGATGCCGATCTGGCGGATGCGCTCGTTGATGCTCGCCAGCATGATGTTCATGATGCCGATGCCGCCCACCAACAGGCTGATCGCGGCGATGAAACCGCCGCTCATGCGCGCGTTGCGGATCTGCTGGTTGATGCTGTCGAGCTGGTTCTCCTGGGTGCGAAACCCGAAATCCTCGATGCCGCGGTGCGTCATGAAGAGGACGTTGCGCGCCTGTTGGAGCGACGGTTGGAGGAGGTCGAGACTGGCCACCTTGATGTCGATGTCGCTCAGCCGCGGATCGGGAATGCCGTCCTGGCCGCTGGCGGCGCGAAACCGGACCCACGCCGTGTTCAGCGGCATGTAGAGTGTGCGGTTCTTACGTTCGAAGGCCCAGTTGCCGCGCCGGCCCCAGCCGCGGGCCCGCTCGGGGCCGGCTTGCGCCTGCTTGGGCTGCCGCGCTTCGTACTCGCGACGCTTGCGGTCCTCCTCGCTTTCGTAGCGCTGGAACATCCCCACAATGGTGAAGGGCTGGCGGTTCAGATAGATGATCTCCCCGAGGGGGATAATCTCACGGCCCACTTCCTCGGGGTTGCCGAAGAGCTCGTCCCGGATGCTGGTTCCGATGACACAGACCGCGTGGGCATTCTCCTCGTCCAACTCGGTGAAGAAGCGGCCGTGCTCGAGGGTATGCAGGTTCATGTCCAGCACGGCGGGCCAGACGCCCACGGCTTCCGAAGGCCAGGTGCGCTTCTCGCCGCGCGAGGCCATCAGGCCGTTGACTTGCATCTCGGGCGACACGACCCGCACCAGGGGCGCCCCGTGGCGCAGCGCCTCGACGTCGGCCATGGTCCGCCCCGGGGCTTGATCCGCGAGGTGCTCCTGTTCGGGCGGGACGTCCTGCTGCTCGAGCAGCACCTTGTCGGCCCCGCCCATCGCGATCATGGCCTCCTTCATGCCGTTTTCCATGCCCTTGATGATCGCCGACATGCCGACCAGGCTGGCCACGCCGAGCACGATCCCCAGCATGGTGAGGAGGGACCGGAACTTCTGCGCCCAGACCTCCTTGAAACCAGCGATGATGGTGTTGAGCAGGTTCATTCGTAGCGCAGCGCCTGGATCGGATTGAGCCGCGCGGCCTTCACCGCCGGAAGGATGCCCGCCAGGATCCCCACGACCACGCTGAAGCTGAACGCAAGGAGCATGGCGGGCGCGGTGATGATCGGGGTGTTGTCCGTGGGCGAGAACCCGCCGATCAACTGCACCAGGCCGAAGGAAGTCACCAGTCCGACCAGCCCACCCAGCACCGCGATGACCACGCTCTCGACCAAAATCTGCACGAAAATGTCTCCCGTGGTGGCCCCCACCGACTTCCGGATCCCGATTTCCCGGACCCGCTCCGAGATGCTGGCAAGCATGATGTTCATAATGCCGATGCCACCCACCAGCAGGCTGATGGCGGCGATGAGCCCGCCGCTCATCCGGGCGTTACGGATGAACAGATTGATGTTCTCCGCCCAGTCCTCCTGGGTGCGGAAGTTGAAATCCTCGATCCCCTTGTGCGTGGACATGAGGATGTTCCGGATCTGCTGCAAGGCGTCGCTCAGCACGTCCACACTGGCCACCTTGAGCTCGAGATTCGACAGGCGCGGGTCGGCCGTAATCACCCCGGTCGCCGGCGTGCCCGGGCTTCCCCAGCGACCCGGTTCGGCCAGGCTCATCCCGCTGCGGAACTTCATCCAGGCCGTGTTCAGCGGCATGTAGATGGTCGCGTTCTTCAGCCAGAAGATGAAGTTGCCCCGCCGGCCACGGCCGCGATCGCGCGCCGGGCCCGCCTGGGTGCCCGCCGCGGCCGCCTGCGCCAGGGCGAGCTCCCGGGCCTTGCGATCCTGCTCGCTCTCGTAGTGCGGGAACATCCCGATGACGGTGAACGGCACCCCGTTGATGTAGAGGGTCTCGCCCAGCGGAATGATCTCCCGTCCCACGTCCTCCGGGGCGCCCCACAACTCGTCGCGCGTGGCCGTACCGATCACGCACACGCTCCGGGCCATCTCATCGTCCAGCTCGTTGAACATCCGCCCATGCGCGATGACGTGCTCGCTCATCTCGAGGGCCACCGGCCAGACGCCGTTGCAGATGAAGGGGCGAAACCGCTTGCCGTTGGCCGACACGGTCGCCGGCACCCGCATCTCGGGCGAAACCCGGGTGACCAGCGACGCCCCGGCCTCGAGCGCGTACACGTCGTTCATCGTGATGCCCACCGCCTGATCCAGCAAATGGAGTTGCTCCGGGGGCACGTTCTGCGGCTCGACACGCACCTTCTCCAGCCCCCCGATCGCCACCAGCGCCTCCTTGGCTCCCTTCTCCATGCCCTTCACCAGCGCCGACATGGCCACCAGACTCGAGACCCCCAGAATGATGCCCAGCATGGTGAGCAGCGACCGGAACTTGTGGGCCCAGATCTCGCGGAGACCCGCCCCGATCGTTGTCCAGAGGTTCACCGCCGCATGGGCCGGAGGCTCGGCCCGGGACGTCGCGGGCGGTTGGGAAGGCGCTGCACTCATGGCCTCAGGGGGGCGGCGGCCGCCCCGGGTAACGCGGTTGCAGCCAGCGGAACATGCCGTCCAGGCTGAAACGACCCGGCCCGGCCAGCGTCAGGGTCGTCGTGATCAGGAAAAACCCGAACGCCGCGGCGCCATCCCGCCCGAGTTCCTGATGATAGCCAAAGGCGGCCACGCCGGTGGTCACCGCGTTCAGCAGCGCTGCCGGCCGGGTCAACAGGCCCAGCACCAGCAGAATGCCCCCGAAGAACTCGGAAACCACCGCCGTCCACGCAAAGAACAACGGCGCCGGGAACCCCAGCTTGGTCACGTCCTCCACAAAGCCCGCCGGCGGTCCCCACACCCCGTCCCGCGGCAGGAACTTCTGGAACAGCAGGCACAGGGCGAGCCCGGCGCCAATCCGCAGGATGCCCAGGCCTAAGTCCACCGTGACGGCATTCTGACCGATCCCGCCGAACACCAAGCGCTGCCATAACCGCTTCATGAGGCCGGGGGCGCGGCCGTACCCGGTTCGGCGACGAATCCCGGGCGCGGGGGGCGGTCCAACCCGGCGAGCGTCAGGTCCACATGCTGGGCGATCCGGCCATCCCGAATCTCGATGCGCCGGGGGGTGACGGCGGCGATCTCCGGATCATGGGTGACGAGCACGATGGTGCGCCCCTCGGTGCTGAGCCGGCGAAACAGCCCGAGAATCGCCTCGCCGGTGTGGGAGTCGAGGTTGCCGGTCGGTTCGTCGGCAAAGACGATGCGCGGGCTGTTGACCAGCGCGCGGGCGATGGCGGCCCGCTGCTGTTGACCGCCGGAAAGCTGGCTCGGACGGTGTTTGGCGCGGTTGACCAGATCCACGGCCTCGAGCGCGGCCATCGCTTTCTCGCGCCGTTCCCGGCCGGACACCCCGCTGTAGATCATGGGCAGCTCAACGTTCTGCACCACGTTGAGTTTCGGCAGGAGGTTGAAGAACTGGAACACGAACCCGATCTTCCGGTTCCGCATCGCGGCCAGTTGCCGGGGGCTGGCATCCTGCACCATCACGCCGTCCAGCGTGATCGTCCCCCGCGTAGGCGTATCCAGACATCCTAGGATGTGCATCAGCGTGGACTTGCCGCTGCCGGAGGGCCCGATGATCGAGATGAACTCGCCTGGCTCGATGTCCAGGGAGACGTTGTCCAGCGCCCGGATCTCCTCGCCGCCGAGGTGGTAGATCTTGCTGACGCCGCGGAGTTCGACCAGTGCCATGAGGGTCGAGAGGTAGGTAACTGAGCCGTGGAAACCCTGGCGTGAGGTCTGACCGGCCCTAGCCGCTGCCGCTGCGCTCCGCACTCACACCGGCGGGGCGTTCCCCAGTCGGGGCCCGCCCTCCTGTCGCTGGACCCGACGCTGGACCCGACGCCGGGGCACTCGTGACGTCGGCCGTTGTCGGCGTTCCGGCTGCGGCCGCAGTAGACGCCGCCGCCCCTTTCGCCAGATCGCCGGGCGCGTCGGTGGGGGTGGGGGTGAGGGTGGCGGTGGAGTTCGTCGCTGGGGCCGGCGTGTTCGCAGCAGCCAGCCGCGCTGCACGCGCCGGCGGGGCCGCCGCGGCTTCGGGTGCCGGCGACTGGTTGAGGACATCCTTCGGCAACTCGAGCGCGACGACATCGCCGGCGGACAAGCCCTCCTGGATCTCCGCAAAGAAGAAGTCGGAGACCCCCACCTTCACCAGGCGCTTCTCGAAGGTGTTGCCCCGGGCCACATAGACGTACCGCTCGCGTTCGGTGCTGGTCGGGGAAGGCTTCTCGGTGAACACCGCCACCAGAGGCACCGCCACCACGTTCTCCGCCGACGCCACGGGGATCTTGATGTTGGCGGTCATGCCTGGACGGATCCGTTCATCCGGGTTCTCGATCCGGATGCGCGCGGCAAACCCTTTGATGTTGTTGCGGATGGTGGCCTGTGGGGCGATCCGCTCCACCACCCCGGTCACCTTCAACCCCGCGACCGCCTCCACGCCCACTTCGACGGTCTGGTTGGGCTGCAAACGCGGCACGTCCGCCTGGTTGATGTGGGCATTAATGATCAGGTAGTTCAGGTCGGCAATGGACAGCACCTCGGTCCCGCTGTTGAAACCGCCTGAGCCGGACACGGCCTGGCCGACCGAGATCGGGCGGGTGAGCACGGTGCAGTCAAAAGGAGCCCGAACCTCGGTCTTGGTGAGACGCTCATCGATCAGGGCCAGATCCTTTTGGGCGCGGTCCAGCGAGTTCTTGGCGAGTTCGAAGGTCGTCTTGGTGTTGTCGTAGAGCTCCTGGGAAATCAGGTTCGCCGCCAGCAGATCCTGCGCCCGCAGGTAGTCGCGCTCCGCCTTCTGCAGCTCAAGCCTGGCCCGCTCGATGGCGGTCAGGTTGGAAGCACGCTGCTGCTGCAACTCCTTGTCGTCCAGTTTGAAAAGGAGATCCCCCTGGCGCACGCGGTCGCCGAGGTCCACCGGCAACTCCTCCAGACGCCCGTTGATCTCCGGACGAACCGAAACCTGTTCAGCCGGCCCGATCTCGCCGGCCGCGTTCACCGCGAAGCTGATGTTGGTCTGAATCACGGCCGCCGTCTTCAGCCGCGGCACCTCCTCGGTTCCGCCCAAAGCCGTGCGCCAACCGGGCCCGAGCCGGTATGCCAGGAAACCCACCCCCCCCAGGATGATCAAACCGACAATCAGTTTCTTCATGCGCGCAAACCCCGAATCATAACCACCGCCATCTCCGCCTGCAACCAGCCACTCCGAGGGCTCTTCCCCCCAGCCTGATTTGGGCCCGGAGCCGCCTCGCAATGGACGCCAGCCGCCCCCGGCGCATTCAGTTCTCCCTACGTTGTGCCCCCAATTGACGCTTCGCCATCCGCCGTCCCAAGGTGGTCGGCGTCGACGCGGAGCCGCTACGGTGTCCGAGCGCAGCCGAACCAACACGCGCGTCCGCCGGTCGGGATACATCGGAGACGAACAACGGGATGACACGGGATCGCAAGGTATGAAGCTCTACCGCAACCTCCTCCAGGTCGGCGCCGGCCTCCTGGTCGCCACCCAACTCACGCACGCCGTCGTGATCTACGAGACGTACGACGGCGTAACGGCCCAAGACTCAGGCCCCGCGGTCTCGTACAACATGGGCACCGGCATTGGTTTCCGGAGGGCACTGTCGTTCCCCACGGGCAGTCAGGCGTACACACTCACGTCCGTGACACTGCGTCTGGCGTTGATGAGTGGGAGTTCGCTCTCGTTCATTCTGAACCTCTGCGAGGATGTCTTCGAAGGCGGGGTTCATCACCCGGGCAGCAGTCTGGGGGCCCTGACGACTGCAGGCAACATCCCCCAAAACTCGGGCAATGTGACCTTCACGGCCGCCGCGCTCGCCCTGCAACCCAACACGACGTACTGGGTCGTGGCCGAGCCGAGCTTGAGTCAGTCCAGCATCGTCCTCTGGTACGAGGGCTCGACCGCGTCCGGGTATTCAAGCAGTTCTCGGAACAACGGCCCCTGGTCCTCGTGGAGCGAGGTCCCGGACGTTTCCCTCGCCATCGTCGTCCACGCCACCCCTGTTCCCGAACCGGCCACCTGGGGCGTGATCGCCGCCCTCCTCGCCGCCGTCGCCGGCCCGTTGCTCCGCGGCCGTTTCCTCGCGTAGTCCCAGTATTCCATGCGTAGGCGCCGACGTCAGGAGGAGTCGTGGGCCAGGCACAACGCCCCTTTGCCTCCCCCGCCTATCGCCTGCCCGCCGTAGGCGCCGACGTCAGAGGCGTTGTAGGCCCGCAATCTCACTACGCCTCCTGACGTCGGCGCCTACGGTCGGCAGCGGTTTCATATCGGATCTCAAAGACCCGGTCGGCTGCCTCGGCGTCAGCGAGATGCCACCCCGGCCCCGCGGCCGAGCGTCTCCCCGCGCCCAACTCCTTCCCCGCCGAAATTGCGTTTGGCCTCGCCCACTTATCGGCTAGAGTAGGCGCCACGAAATGAAACGGCTGCTCCAGAACGCCACCTTCGCCAGCGCCCTGGTCCTCCTGACCACCGGTCACGTCGCAGCCGTCGAGGTGGACTTCGGTCGCGAAATCCGCCCCCTGCTCTCGGATCAGTGCTTCGCCTGCCACGGACCGGATGACAAGGCCCGCAAAGCCGGCCTCCGTCTTGACCTCCGCGAAACCGCCCTGCAACCCCTCCGCCACGGCCGTGCCGCCATCGTCCCGGGAGACCCCGATCGCAGCACCCTCATCCACCGCATCTACACCGACGACGAAGACGACGTCATGCCACCGCCGTCTTCCCACAAGCAGCTCTCGGCCGACCAGAAGGAGGCGTTCCGACGCTGGATCGCCGCCGGAGCGCCCTGGCCCGAACACTGGGCCTTCGTCCCCCCCGAGCGCCCCACGCCTCCGGCCGTTCAAGACGCCGACTGGCCGCGCAACGACGTGGACCGGTTCGTCCTCAATGAACTCGAGCAGGAACAACTCACCCCCGCTCCGCGCGCTCCCAAGACCACCCTCATCCGCCGCGCCTCCCTCGATCTGACCGGCCTTCCTCCCACCATCGACGAGGTCAATGCGTTCCTGGCCGATCGCCGTCCCGACGCCTATGAGCGCCTCGTGGACCGCCTGCTCGCCTCCCCGCGTTACGGGGAACACATGGCTCGCTACTGGCTCGATGCCGTCCGCTACGCCGATTCTCACGGCTACCACATCGATGCCCAACGCGACATCTGGGCCTACCGCCAATGGGTGATCCGGGCCTTCAATCGCAACCAACCCTTCGACCAGTTCACCCGGGAACAGCTCGCGGGTGACCTGCTCCCCAACCCCACCACCGACCAGAAGATCGCCACCGGCTACACCCGCTCGAACATGAGCACCGGCGAGGGCGGGGTCATCGAGGCCGAATACGCCGCCAAGTACGCCTTCGACCGCGTCGAAACCACAGGCACCACCTGGCTCGGCCTCACGCTGGTCTGCGCCCGTTGCCACACCCACAAGTACGACCCCATCACGCACCACGAATACTACGGCCTTTACGCCTTCTTCAATCAACTCGACGAACCCGTCATGGACGGCAACCGGCCCAACCCGGATCCTTTCCTCAAGCTGCCGTCCCCGGAACAGACCGAGCGACTGGCCTGGCTCGAGACACGGCGCGCCGAGGATCAGGCTCGCGCGGAGGCCCCCCACCCTGCCCTGGACGAAGCCCAGGAAACCTGGACCCGCGAGTGGCGCGCACGCCTCGCCGGCGGCTGGCAAACCCTGTCGCCCACGATCGCCCGCGCCACCCGCGAACCGGCGACGCCCCTCGAAATCCACGCCGACCAGAGCTTCCGCACCACCGACCTCAGTCAGTCCGGGACCAACGTCTTCGAACTTCTGTTGCCTGTCGCGTCCGGCCCGCTCGCCGGGTTGCGCCTCGAAGCCCTGCCCGCGCATCCGCTCCCGGCCAGCGAATCGCCCAATGACGACGCCGGGTCTGTCACCCCGAAGCCAGTCGCCCCATCGGGCGACCTCCGTTTCCGCCTCGCGGAGATCGAGGCCGAGCTCGTCGCCGCCGAACCGGACCAGCCACCCCAGAAACTGCTGCTCACCCTGGCGGTCGCGGACGCGCAAGACGGTGATCACTCGGCCTCCCGCGCCGTAGATGGCAAGCCAGACACCGCCTGGTCCGTCGCGGGCAACGCCGCGCGGGAATCGCGCACCGCCGTGTTTGCCCTCGCCCACCCGGTCACCGTGAACGCCGCGCCCCAGCTCCGCGTTCGACTGCACTTTGACAGCCAACCTCCCAGCCAAGCCCTCGCCCGGTTCCGCCTCGCCGTGGCCCAAGGCGAGGACCTTGCTCGCGCCTTGGACCCGCCCCGCTTGGAACCTTGGCAGTTGATCGGCCCCTTCCGCACCGAGGGCCTGAGCGCCGGCTTTGCCACCCCTTACCCGCCCGAAACCCAGCTCGACTTCACCGCCGCCTACCCCGGCGTGCGCGGCGACGTGCGCTGGCACGACCGCGCGGATCTCAAGGACGGCAGTGCCCATCAACTGGTCAACGACCTCCACGGCGTCCACGGCGCCTATTACCTCGCCCGCAAGATCCACGCCCCTGCCCCCGCCCCGCTCGACGTCGCCCTCCGCGCCGACGACGTCTTCAAACTCTGGTTGAACGGCCAACTGGTGGCGGAACAACCGGAGCCCGAACCCTACCCCGGCGTCCAAAGCCGGTTCCGACTCGACCTCGTGGCCGGCGAAAACCGCCTGCTGCTCAAGATCGTCAATCACCAGGGCGCCAAGACCTTCGCCTTCAACGCCACCCCGGCCGGAACCCACCTCCCTGCCCCCGACATCGCCGCCCTGCTCTCCTTGCCGGAACCGCTGCCCGGCACTTCAGTCGATCGCCTCCGCGTCTGGTATCGCCGCCAGCACGACGAAGGATTCCACGCCCTCTTCAATGATCTGGCCCGGTGGCGGGAAGAAGAAGCCGCCATCCAGGCCGCGATTCCCACCACCTTGATCGCCAAGGAACGAAGTGAACTGCGGGATACCTTCCTGCTCCTGCGCGGCGAGTACGATCAGCCGGGCGACAAGGTGGCCCATGCGGTGCCTGCCATTTTGCCTCCCTTCCCCACGGACGTTCCCACGAACCGCCTGGGCCTCGCGGAGTGGCTGCTGCGACCCGACCATCCCCTCACCGCGCGCGTCACGGTGAACCGTCTCTGGCAGCAGTTCTTCGGGGTCGGCCTTGTCAAAACGACCGAGGATTTCGGGGTCCAGGGCGAACCGCCCTCGCACCCCGAACTGCTCGACTGGCTGGCCACCGAGTTGGTGCGCAGCGGCTGGGACATGAAGCATCTCGCCCGCCTTATCGTGACCTCCGCCACCTACCGGCAGTCCTCCCGCGTCACGCCGGAGCTGTTCCAGCGCGATCCCGAGAACCGGCTGCTCGCGCGCGGCCCGCGGTTCCGCGTCGACGCCGAGGTGCTGCGGGACTCGGCGCTGTTTGTGGGCGGGCTGCTCGTTGAGCAACCTGGCGGTCCCAGCGTCAAGCCGTATGAACCCCCGGGACTGTGGGAGGCCGTTTCGTTCAACAACTCACAGAAGTACGTTCCCGACAAAGGCCCCGCCCAGTACCGCCGCGGACTCTACACGTTCTGGAAGCGCCAGAGCCCGCCGCCCAACCTGCTGCTCTTCGACGCTCCCACCCGCGAATACTGCGTGGTGAAGCGCCCCCGTACGAATACCCCGTTGCAGGCCCTGGCCCTGCTCAACGATCCCCAGTTCGTCGAGGCCTCCCGCGCCCTGGCCGTGCGCCTCCTCACCGAGGGCGGCGAACGCAACGGTCAGCGGCTCGCCTATGGCTTCCGCCTCGTCACCGGCCGCAAACCCGACCGCGAGGAACTGCAGATCCTGCGTGAGGTCCTGCGCGCCCATCGGGCCGAATACCGCGACAATCGTGAGGCCGCCAAGGCCTGGCTCAGCGTCGGCGACTTCCCGCTGCCCGCCGGCCTGGACCCCGTCGAAGTCGCCGCCTGGACCGCCGTCGCCAACCTCCTCTTGAACCTCGATGAAGCCGTTACCAAAGGTTGATGTGGACCACGGGACCGGGGACCGGGGACCGGGGACTGCCAACGTTCAACGTCCAACGTCCAACGTTCAACTTCGAACTTCGACTTTCGGACTTCGAACTTCGCACTTCGCCTCCTGACCTTTGACCTTTGAGCTTTGAGCTTTGAGCTTTGTTTGAACTTTGAACTTTGAGTTTTGAGCTTCCTCAGCATGCATCCTCTCCGCGAAGAACGTCTGCTCCTCACGCGCCGCCACTTCTTCGGGCGCCTCGCCACGGGCATCGGCACCGCCGCCCTCGCCTCGCTCCTGAGCCCCGCCCGCGCGGCGGCGGCTCCGGGCGCTCCCGCCGCGGGCCCAACGCGCAAGGGCGGACTGCCCGGCGTGCCTCACTTCGCGCCGCGGGCCAAGCGGGTCATCTACCTGCACATGGCGGGCGGGCCGTCGCAGGTGGAACTGTTCGACTACAAGCCGATGCTTGAGAAGCTCCACAACTCGGAGCTGCCCGACTCGATCCGCATGGGGCAACGCATCACCACCATGACCTCGGGCCAGAGCGCCTTCCCGGTGGTCAAACCCATCTTCAAGTTCGCCCAGCACGGCCGTCCGGGGCCTGTTCAGCGAACTCGTCCCGCATGGCCTCCGTGGCTCGATGACCTGTGCATCATCAGACGGTCAACACCGATATCAACCACGACCTGGCGATCACTCCGATTCAGACTGGGTTCCAGCAGCCGGGGCGCCCCTGTTTCGGCGCGTGGCTCAGCTACGGACTGGGCACCGAGAACGAGAATCTCCCCGGCTTCGTGGTGATGATCTCCAACGGTAAGGAAAGCGATCAACCGCTCTACACCCGCCTCTGGAGTTCCGGGTTTCTGCCCTCCGAGTATCAGGGCGTCCAGTTCCGTGGGGCGGACGATCCGGTCCTCTACCTGTCCAACCCGCCGGGCGTCAGCGCCACCGGCCGGCGCCGACTCCTGGATGGTCTCGCCCGCCTCAACGAACGCCACCACGAGGCCTTCGGCGATCCCGAAATCCTGACCCGCATCGCCCAGTACGAAATGGCCTTCCGCATGCAGACCAGCGTGCCGGACCTGGTGGACACCGCCGGCGAACCGGAGAGCGTCCTCGACAACTACGGACCCGATGTCCGTAAACCCGGCAGCTTCGCGCGCAACTGTCTCCTGGCCCGGCGCATGGCCGAGCGCGGCGTCCGCTTCATCCAACTCTATCATCGCGGCTGGGACCAGCACGGCAACCTGCCCCGCCGGATTCGCGAGCAGTGCCAGGACACCGACCAGCCCAGCGCAGCCCTCATCAAGGACCTCAAGCGCCTGGGGCTCCTGGACGACACCCTCGTGATCTGGGGCGGCGAGTTCGGCCGCACCGTCTATTGCCAGGGGAAAATCGAGCCCGACAACTACGGTCGCGACCATCACGGCCGCTGCTACACGGTGTGGCTGGCGGGGGGTGGCGTGAAGCCCGGCCTGACCTACGGCGAGACCGACGACTACGGCTACAACATCGTCGAGGACCCCGTGCACATCCACGACCTGAACGCCACCCTGCTCCACTGCCTCGGCATCAACCACGAGCGCCTGACCTACCGCTTTCAGGGCCGCGACTTCCGCCTGACCGACATCCACGGCCACGTCGTGAAGAGCCTCCTCGCCTGACCCCGGGGTTTCGCACCCTCCCGTAGCCGCCGACGTCAGGAGGCGGATCACGGGACACGAAGCCCAAGCTCAAAGCGCAAAACTCAAAGCACGCTCCCAAGTTCCAGGTTCGAGGGCGTAGAACCAGCTCCACCAGGGTCGGCTTGCTTGGGCTTTTGAGGTGGTGGGTCGGGTGGGATTCGAACCCACGACCAACGGCTTAAAAGGCCGCTGCTCTACCACTGAGCTACCAACCCGTCCTCGACAGGCGGTTACTATGCGTGGGACCAACCCCGCGGCAAGCAGTTTCACCGTGACTGTCGCGCGCATTGCTCTTCGCCGTTTGGCCTGCCAGGCTTTCCGCCCATGAGTTCCACCAAGGAATTCGAGGCTGTCGTCCTCGGCGGCGGCAGTGCCGGATTTGCCGCGGCGCGAACGGCCGCCGCTGCCGGCTTGCAGGTGGCCGTGGTGGAGGGTGGCCCGGAGCTAGGCGGTCTGTGCATCTTGCGCGGCTGCATGCCCACCAAGACCCTCCTGCAAGCCGCCGAAGTCCGGCATCTGGTGCAACGCGCCGGCACGTGGGGCTTGCACCCGCTCCGGGCGGATTTCGACTGGCCCGCCATACGCCAGCGCAAGGACGATCTGGTGCGCGGCTGGGCGGACTATCGCCGCGAGCAACTCAGCCAGGGCCGCTTCAGCTTGATCCGTGCGCACGCCCGCTTCCTCGATCCGCATCGCGTGGCCTTGAGCGACGGTGCGACCCTGGCCGCCCGGCATTTCGTCATCGCCACCGGCTCGGTGGTTTCACCGCCGCCCCTCCCGGACCTTCACGCGGTCGGCTACCTCACCAGTGACGAGGTGCTGACTCTGGACAAGCTGCCGCGCTCGCTCATCGTGCTGGGCGGCGGACCGGTCGCGCTCGAACTGGCCCAGTGCCTGGCGCGTCTGGACGTGGCCGTCACCGTGGTCCAACGCAGCGCACACGTGCTGCGTGGCTTCGATGAGGATGCCGCGCAGGTGGTGGAGGCGGCTCTGCGGCGGGAAACGCTGCGCGTCTTCACCGGCACGCGGTTGCTGGGCGTCACGCGCGACGCCGGTGGCAAGTCCGCCCGCTTTGAGCACGCCGGGCGCGTGGAGACCGTCACCGCCGAGGAGATCCTGCTCGCCCTGGGTCGGTCGCCCAACACCGCCACGCTGGATCTGGACCAGGCCGGTGTGCGGACGGACCAGGGCCGCATCCTTGCCAACGCCGAGCAACAGACCAGCGCGCCGCACATCTTCGCCGCGGGCGATTGTTGCGGCCCGCACGACCTGGTTCATCTCGCCGTCCAGCAAGGCGAGGTGGCCGGACACAACCTGGCGCACCCGCACCGGCGCCGGCACATGGACTACCGCCTGCTCGTGCGCGTGGTGTTCACCGAACCGCAAGTGGCGGCGGTGGGCTTGACGGAGAAGGAAGCCCGTGCGGCTGGGCGCGAGTTTCTCACCGCCAGCTACTCCTTCGCCGACCATGGCAAGGCATTGATCCTCGCTGCCACAGAGGGCTTCGTCAAACTGCTCGCCGACACGCGCACCGGCGAGATCCTGGGTGGGAGCGTGGTCGGACCCCTGGGAAGCGAACTCATTCACGAGATCGTGGTCGCGATGCACGGCCGGATGACCGTCGGGCAACTCGCCTCGCTGCCGCATTATCACCCGACGCTGGCCGAGATCTGGACCTACCCCGCCGAACAACTGGCCTCCCGCATTCCCGCAGGAGGCAATGGGGTCAAACATTGACATTTGACAATTCCTGCGGGGCGGCTGACCACGCCGATCCGCGTCGTCGGCGGGCTCGTGGGCGCCCTGAAACGCTGCGAAGTCGCGCTCGAGAAGGAGCGGACACCCGGCGGGCTCTGGTACATGCGCCGGCTGGACTGGCAACTCGAGGGGCGGAAACTGTTCACGACCCGCCGGATGGAACACCACCAGGAGATCCTCCTCCTCGGCTCACGTCCCCCTTCCTCCCCTCCTCCCCCACCCCCGGACACTGGGGTCAAACATTGACATTTGACAATCCCCGCCGCGCGGCGGCAGCCGTTGTGGCGCTGCCAGAAGGTCAAATGTCCATGTTTGACCCCAGTGCGTCCTGACCATGTACTAGTGCATACGCCTATGGACAGGGAGGCCATGTCTTGCTAGCAGTTGGCGCGTCAGTTGGGCAGCAGGGTTTGGTGAAGAATCCGCACGACCATGAACTTACTCCGCTTGACGATTGTCCCCGCCGCCATGCTCGTAGCGGCCGTCCAGATGCATGTGCGCGCCGCGACCGGCGCATTCGAGGCTTTCATCATTGTCAGCGACTCGAACAACGGCAACCTTATCTACTACGACTTGCCACCTTCGGCTACCGCCAATCCCGACTTCAGCGGCTTCAACTTCGGCACGTTCCACATCGCCTATGATTCCCTTGTCATCAACGGCGCGCAGGAGAAGACTTGGGAGGATCACGGCGACACCGTCTCGGGTGCCCGCCTCTACTGGCGCGTGTACGAGCACGGCACGACTCCCGATTCGTTCCTGTTCAATACGCTCTCCAATCCGGGCGGCAAGGTCGGCAACGACCGTGTCTGGGAATCCACGCTCAACGCCCACAACGAGTTGAGCTCTGCCTTCATCCGCGCGGGCAAGACCTACAACATTGATGCTTACGTCTCGTACTTTGCCTATCCGCCGGGCGGTGAGGTTTCGGAAGTCTCCACCGCCCTGCGCACGGGGCAGTTCTCCGTCATCCCGGAACCGACCTCGGCTTTGGCTGTGGCCTTGGGCATTCTGGGCGGCGCGTTGGCGTTGCGCCGCCGTAGCCGACAGGCGTTCGCGCTTTCGACGCTGCCGCAGCCCTGCAACAGGTCGTTCAGGGCCGTCAGGAGCCGTGAACCCGAGGCGTAGGGATCTGCTCACCCTCACAGGGCCAACGAGGAGGTCGTCGAGCCGGTGACCCGGAGCCGTATCCTATCCGGGCCCACGCTCTCCAAAGGGAGGACGACCGGTTGGGCCAAAGCCGGGTGGGGAAGCCACCAGGCGCCGGTCCAGATGATGAATGCAGTCGCCGCGGCAACGACGCCGGGAAACCGCGACCTCGGTCCCATAGATTGACACTTCCGTCGCGGTGCGCTCCGCCGATCCAACAACGGCGCCCCCCATCCGCAACCGCGCGGCGATCCACGACAGCGCCACCGCGGACCTCACCCGCAGCCCGCCCGAACGCCGCCCCAACCCTTCCAGACACGCCGGACAACTGCTCCAGCGCTTGTCCCGCAGCGTCGGCCCTGGTTCACGACGCGCCACCCGACACCGCGGTTCTCACTCCGCAACCTCCCCGCCGCGCCGGGGACGATCCCGCGGCAGGCCATGTGACAATCTGCGGGACTGACCCCTTGGGCTGTCCAT
>JABTUJ010000063.1 GCA_015075445.1 Verrucomicrobiales bacterium | reverse complement strand
GCCGAGGGAATTTCCGCCTTCCCCTAATCCCCTATGTTCGTAATCGGTGGAGAATCCAAGACGAAGCGTCCCTCCACCGATTACGAACATCGGGGATTGGGGACGCGACGTGGTTCTCTTGGATCTGCGCAGGGATCGTGAACTGCCCTGGGTGGATTCCCTCTCTGCAATCTCCAATCTGCCTGCTGCATCCCGGTTCATGGGATGCGGCGGCCCGAAAGGCGGTGCTTGTCCCTGGGCGTGCCCGTTTCTAGATTGCCGGCATGGCTGGGTTGTCCGAGCAAGAGCAGGAAGTGGCGCCGCCCGAACTGATCGAGCGCGCCTCGGCCTTGGTGCGCAATCACCCGGAGTGCTTCTGGTTCCGCCATCCGGAAGCCCGCCTGCGTCGTGTCGAGGATGTGCGCCTGGTCATCGAGCACCTGCGCGAGTATGGCGATCGCCGCGCTTGGTGGGCGGCCCAGCAACTGCACCGATGCCTCTCACAGCTCTCCAACAGCTCGTCCTAACCGTCTTGGCTGGTAATCGGAGCGAGGAAAGCCACTTCGCGGGCGGGGTGGTCTTGAACGTCGCGGAGGACTCCGCACGATTCTCCCATGATTTGGGCATCTTCCACGAGCTGGCCCAGGAGGTGAGCCGGGCCAGCGAGCGCGATGTCAAGAACTTGCGCGAAGCCGGTTTTGAGGTCGAAACGCTGGCGCGCGGAGACGAGTGGGAGCGGGAATCGACCTTTCGAAAGGCGCGGGCGCGGCGAGGGGGTGAGGCGGTCGAGATCGACTGGGCGGCGGACTCGGCCTTCCGGTTTTTCCCGATCGAGCGGGACAACCTGCTGGGCTGGCGGCTGCACCGGTTCGATGTCGCCACCAACAAGGCCCTGACGTTGAGCGCCCGCACGGAAACCAGGGATTACGTGGACATCGTCGAGCTCCATCGCACCTATCCCCTGCCGGCGATCTGCTGGGCCGCTTGCGGCAAGGACCCCGGGTTCAACCCGCTTTCGTTGCTTAAGATGATGCGGCGCTTCGCGCGGATTGACCCAGCCAAGCTCGAGGAAATCCAGGCCCGCGCGCTCGACCCGGTCGCGCTCAAGACGGCCTGGATCGAGATGAGCGACATGGCCGAGGCGGAGATGATCCGGGTGGCGGATGAACAGCCGGATCTCCCGATCGGCGTGGCGTTCGTCGATGCCCAGGGGCGGCCTGGATGGATCGGCTACGACCCGGCGCTGCGCGTGCATGCCCCGTCGGTGCGCGGCTGCTGGCCGACGGTGCGGGGGCTGTCGTGACTGCGGCCGCGCCCAGTCCCCCCATGCGAGCGTGACCGCCGGTGTGCGGCGGATCGGATCAGCGCACGTTGGGTTCGGACCCGTCGACCATCTTCACCGGGTTGTGGGTGAAGTACTCGCGGGTCAGCGCCTTCATGGCGGCGGGCAGGCGGTCGATGAGCCGCTTGAGCTTGCGTGGCTTGTGCTTGGCCAGCGCGTAGTGGGTGAGGAGCGGCATGGCGATGGTGGTGTCCGTGTAACACACCACGGCGTCCGGCAGCCGGTCGGGATCCACCTTGCCCCAGCTCACCGCCTCGCTCGGGGTCGCGCCACTGAGGCCGCCGGTGTCCGGACGGGCGTCGGTGACCTGGAGGAAGTAGTCCTGGCCGTATTCCTTGATGCGGAGCACCTCCTGGATCTGCGGCTCGGTCTGGAGCATGAAATTCTTCGGGCTGCCGCCGCCCCAGAGCACGACGGCGCTCTTGCCGCCGGCCCGCTTGGCGGCGAGAACGATGGCGGTGGTCTCGTTCACGTCGATGCTGGGGTTGACCCGCAGCTTGTTGCCGCGGAGTTCGACGCCGGCCACGTTCATGCCGATGGTCGAGTCGCCCGGCGAACTGGTGTAGCACGGGACGCCGGCGCGGTAGGCGGCGGCGAGGACGGACACGTCCTTGAGCTTGTGCTTGCGCTCCCACTCGGCGCAGTAACGGCCGAGGAGGTGGTGGAGTTCGGCGGTGCCCATTTCCTTCTGGAACTCGGGCTGGACGAGGATCTCGCGCAGGATGTCGTCCGTGGCCATCAGGCCGTCGGAATAGGGGATGACGACGTCGTAGATGCGGACCAGGTCGTTGTTGCGGAGGTCGGTGTCGTCGAACTTGAAGCTGCCGGCGTGGACCGGGTAGTTCAGCGCGAAATGCATGTCGTGATAGAGGTTCGCGCCGGTGGCCACGATCCAGTCCACGAACCCGGCCTTGATGAGCGGGATGATGCTCGAACAGCCGAGGCCGGCGGGGGTGAGCGCGCCGGACAAGCTCATGCCGATGGTGACATCCGGGGCAAGCATCTTCTCGACGAAGAGCTGGCAGCCCTCGCGCAGGCGGGCGGAATTGTAGGCCAGGAAAACCTCGTCGATGAGGTGCGTCAGCTTCTCCTTGCCGGTCAGGTTCCTGGGCAGGATGCGCTTGCCCGACATGTACTGCTTCTTGTGGGGGCACTCCTTGTCCTTCAGCCAATCGGGCATGTCGGACACGTCTTCGCGGGCGCGGATGTGGGCTCGTTCAGTTCTGGCCATAGCTCGGTTTCGATTCGTCAGGCCGCGAGCATACGGGCGGAACACGAATTGCCAATCGTTTTAGCCCGCATTTCTGGATTCACAGGCGAATGGGGACAGACGAATGCGGGAGGTTGGGTTCATCGTCCTGGGTTCACAGGCGAATGGGGACAGACGAATGAGGGAGGTTGGTTTCATTCGTTGGTCAACGAGGCGGCCAGGGGCTTCGCCAGAGCGCTCAGAAAGGGGCGGACCGCCGTCTGTCGCCGGCTCCAGACCAGCCGCAGGGGGACGTTGAGGGACGCGAGGACGGGCAGTTCGAGCCGGGCTACCCGGTCGGGGGGAAAGGTGGCTTCGGCCCAGGCCGGCAGCACCGCCGCCATTCCCAGGTGTTCGACGGCGGCCGCGGCCTGCACGAGCGAGGTGCAGCGCCAGCGCAGGTGCAGGCGGACGCCGTGTTCGTCCGCCCAGACGGTGAGCGCTTCGTTGACCGCGTGACTGCCCTCGAGCAGGGCCAGCGGCAGCTCCCCCAGCAGGCGTTCCGGCAAGACCGGCCGGGATTTCGGCAGTCGGGAGCGCGGGAGGAACAGCGCCGGGGTGACTTCACCCAGCGGGAGACTGGCGAGACCCGGCGCCACCGCGGCCCGGCGCAGAATGCCGAAGTCCAGCCGGCCGTCGCGCAATCGGGCGGTGATCTCGTTCGACTGCAGGTTGTGCAGGCTGAAGGCGAATTCCGGGTGGCGTTCAAGGAGGGGACCGAACCGGGGAGTCAACCACCAGACCAGCACGCTTTCGCCCGCGCCGAGGTGGACCTCGGTCGGTTGCGCGCTCGAACGTTGTCCAAAATCCTCGAGCCGCGTCAGCGCGACGCGGGAGATTTCGACCAACTCGCGGCCGGCCTGCGTGAGGCGGAACACGCCGCGTCGCCGCTCGATCAACGCGACGCCGAAGAACGCCTCGAGCTCCTTGAGTTGCCGGCTGAACTGGCTTTGCCGCGCGGGATCGCCCTGGGCCGCGGTGCTGACGCCGCGGGCGTCGGCCAGGGCGACCAGGCTCGCAAGTCGGTCGAGCGAGAGGCCGCTGCGGGCGAGCAACGGACGGTTCATGCCCGGCTTATGGCATGATCATCCGGTCAAGTCACTTGCACTTTTCGCGCTCGTGCCCGGCCTGCGGGCGTGGCAACCTGCGGGCGTCGTTGGCAGCGGGCGGATCGGGTGGAAGCGACAGAACGGCCAGGAAGCCGGGCGTGCAGGCCGGAAGCCCGCACCACAAGGTCGCGTGTTCGCGGGCGGACTGAGCCACCGGGATGCGGCGATCTTGCGGCGACAGCGACGAGCGTTTCAGAAATCATGTTGACCGGACTGACGATAGGAAACTTCAAGGCCTTCGGGGAGCCCCAGCACATCCCCATCCGCCCGCTCACCCTGATCTTCGGCGCCAACAGCTCGGGGAAGTCGAGTGTCCTGCATGCGCTGTTGTTAATGCACCACGCCCTGCAGACGAGGCAATGGAACGTCGGGCGGCTACGCTTGGGCGGCAGTGCCGTGGACCTTGGCGGGTTCGCCGCTTACGTCCACCAGAGGAGGCTCGAGAACTCAGTGCAGCTCGGGGTTGAAATGGCTCGGCAACCGTTGGCGGGTGCGAGTGGTTGGGTCGCGCACGACCTAGGGCTCGGCCTCTCTGTTCAGTGTGGGAGGGATTCGGCCGGTGACTTTGGACGCCGGCACCCTGCACGGCTTAACGAACTGAAGGTCCGGGCTGGGATGGAGGATCTACTGACTGTCAGGCACCGGCAGCCGGCTGGATTTTTGCCCGCGGTGGCTCCGTACCTGCGGGATGCCCGTGCCGATTCGCTGGAGCGGTTCCGCGCCGAGCGGATGACCTCCGAGTACGAGATCCAGGACATCAACACTGAGCACCCGCTTCTGCCCGGGGCGTTTCGCGAACTTGACGCGGGAGCCGGGCTGGTGTCAGCCGCCACGGCGGACGCCATCAGGGCGCTGGGGGAGCACATCCGGGCTGCGTCAACCGAGCTGGGTGTGGACCGGGACGGACTCTTGCCCTCGCGGGTTGTGGACCAGTGGTTCCCGCACGGAAGCGACCCGGGATCGCCGGGGAAAGGAGGAGTTCAGCGGGGCGCCCTTTCTGCCGAGGTCCGGCGGCTGCTTCCGGCATTGCTGTCCCGGGTGCTGCAAACTGCCGAGCAGAGGTTGGCCAGCCTGCTGGGGGCGCTGGCGTATCTTGGTCCGCTCCGAAGCTTCCCACCGCGATGGCCGGTCCCGGGGGTCGAAGCCGATCCGGAGTGGTCGGCGGGGGGTGGGTTTGCCTGGCAGTTGATCGCCCGGGACGGCAACCTGCGGGCCCGACTGAACGAGTGGCTCGGAGCAAAGGAACGTCTGAACACGCGGTACATTCTCGATGTGCGCCGTCTGGTTTGTCCGCGTGAGGGCAGAAAGGTGCTGGCGGATACCCTGTGGGACGAGATGGACTCCCATCCTGAGTGGTTTGGTGGCCCGGGGGCCGACTGGGAGAAGCTCGCCGACTCGTTGATCGCCGCTTTGGAGGAGAACGCTGTGCTGGAACGGCTCGATGACGTCGTGCTCTTGGACCAGAACACACAAACACCGGTGAACCATCGCGACATCGGAGTCGGCATCAGCCAGGTGCTGCCGGTGCTGGTGCATGCCTTCGCAGACCAGGAACAGCTTGTCTCCATCGAGCAACCCGAACTGCATCTCCATCCCGCGCTCCAGGCGGAGCTGGGTGACGTGTTCATTGAATCGGCCCTGGGCGAGCGGAGGAACACGTTCCTGCTCGAGACGCACAGCGAGCATCTGATTCTGCGGATTATGCGGCGCATGCGGGAGACCCACGAGAACCGCCTTCCCGCGGGCATACCCGGCGTGCGCCCCGAACATGTTTCGGTGGTTTTCGTTGAGCCGGGTCCGAACGGGAGCCTCGCGCGGGAAATGCCGCTGAATCCGCGTGGGGAGTTGATCAAGTCTTGGCCGGGGGGATTCTTCGAGGAAGGCTTCCGCGAGCTGTTCGCCTGACATGCTTGCCTCGTTTGCCGTTGGCCCCGGAGCTCTCGACAACACGAGGGCGACCAGCCCCAATGCCTTTGACTCGGGCGTGGGGTGTCTGAACGATCTGTGCCAAGCCGAAGGCGTGTTCCTCGACATGCGCGACGGTGCCTGGGGCCTGGCATTGGAACGGACGAGTCACACGGCGCGCGAGTTTTGGGCGTTCGCGCAGGGTAGGCGACGACTGATTCGCGTGGCCCCTGCTCTGCCCAGCGAGCCTGACAACGACGAGGAGTGGCTCTGGGAGGCGCAAGCGGTTCACCCAAACCACCCGTGTCGGGCGATCATCGCCCACGATGGACTTGCTACCCAGTACGGTGACACGCCAGTTGTGGTATCGATCGAGCGGCTCAACTCGGCCGCTTGGTGGCGCGAGCGATCCCCTTCGATGGAGGTCCCGCGATCCACGTCTGCGTATCTCAAGGCCCTCGGGCTCGTCCTGCGCCACGCGAATCTCCTGATGTTCATCGACGCGAACATCGATCCCTGCGCGCGGAACTACGACGAGTTTCCCCAACTCCTCCTGGCGGCCGGGACGTCGCACTCCCGCCCTTCGGTTCAGATTCACCGGGCGAGCTGGCGCAGGCGGCGTGGTGAGAACGTCGTCCAGCCGCTCGCGCAATGGGTGGAGGACTTCGCGGCTTGGGGACATCGGCTCGCGCGCGCCGGGCGCCGGGCCGACGTGTTCCTCTGGGAGGATGTGCATGATCGCTATCTTGTTTCCGACATGGTCGCCATCAACCTGCCGTATGGATTTGACGTGGGCCGTGGATCGGCGCCGCCCACGACTTGGTCGAGGCTTGGCAGAAAGGACCAGGAGCGGCTCCAACGGGAGTACGAACCCGGCTGCCGACTCCGTCGATTCGTTAACCAGTTCTCCATTGGTGCTGAGTGACACGTTTGGGGGCGGCCCCCTTAGTCTGCCAGCCGTGCATGCCTTGCTTGCGGTTCTGAAGGGATGCCAAGATTCGTTCCGAGTCCCGGACTGGTGCCTCGGCAAGTGGCTGGGACGCGCTCTCGACAGGGCAAGACCCAGGCACCCTGCTCGCCCGGTGACGCTCGGCGGCGCTGCGCGGCGCGCCAACGCTCCCGGCTCGACCCGGATTTGATGAACGGAGGGGGTTATGCCCAAGCCACGCGACATCGAGTTGGGAGACGGGACGCGGATCCCGATTCTCTACGAGGACCGGACGGTGCTGGCGATCGACAAGCCGGCCGGCTGGCTGCTGGTGCCGGTCCATTGGCGCCAGACCAGCCGCAACCTGCAGGCCGCCCTCGAATCCGGCCTCGCCGCGGGCGCGTTCTGGGCACAGTCGCGCAACCTCCGGTTCCTGCGATTCGTGCACCGGCTGGATGCCGAGACGAGCGGCGTGCTGCTGCTGGCCCGCAGCCCGGGCGCAATGGGCCCGCTCAGCGCCTTGTTCGAGGGGCGGCAGGTGGAGAAGCGCTATCTGGCCGTCGTGCGCGGCGCCCTGCGCGCGCGACGTTGGACCTGTCGTCTGCCGGTTGCCGAAGATCCGGCGGAGCCCGGCCGCATGCGGGTGGATCAGCGGACAGGGCGTCCTTCCGAGACGGTGTTTGAGTGGCTGGCCTCGCGCGTCGATCCCCGGGAGGGCCCGATCAGTCTGGTCGAGGCGCGGCCGTTGACGGGACGAACCCACCAGATCCGGGTTCACTTGGCAGCGGAAGGGCACGCGGTGGTCGGGGACACACTGTATGGGGAACCGGGGCGCGGCGGGGGTGCGGTCGAGCGAGGCGCCGCGGGGGAACGGTGCAGGCAAGATGCCCGCACCACCCAATTCGAGGGGCAGTGCAGGCAAGATGCCCGCACCACCCGATTCGAGGGGCAGTGCAGGCAGGATGCCCGCACCACAGGCCGAGGGCGTAAGACGACGGGACCGACAGGAAGCCAAATCGGCTTCGCGGCGAGTCTGGGATTGAGGGCCTCGGCGCTGGCCTACGATGATCCGTTCACCCGCCGCTTTGTACGCATCCAAGCGCCGTGCGCGGAGTTCCTGAAGGCCTTTGGCTTCGCTCCGGACGCCGACCGGCGGGCGGCGTAGTCCGTAGGTTCCTTACCCGCTGTAGGCGCCGACGTGAGGAGGCGTTGTCCGTCAGAGGAGTCACCACTTCGCCTCCTCACGTCGGCGCCTACGGTCCATCGCGGGATCCTGTCGAGCGGACTCCCACGGGGCGGACGCGGGCCCTTCCGGCGAACGGCGTGAAAGCGGTGGTCTAACCGGCGGGGGCGGCTTGGGCCACCTTCTCGTCCAGGACCAGCACGCCGTGGGGCGGCAGGTCGTAGTTGCCGCTGAGCGCGTTGCCGGTCAGGAAATCGTGCATCGGCTTGTAGAAGTGGACGCGCACCGGCGAGTTCTGGTGATTGAGGAGGAAGAAGATCCGGGTGTCGTCCTTCTCGCGCATGCTGACCTCGACGTTGTCCGGCACCTTGAGCAGGGGGACAACCCCGCAGAGTTGCCGGAGCCAGGCGACGAGGTCGTAGTAAAAGGCCTGCGGGAACATGGTGCCGAGGTAGATCGCGCGGCCCAGGCCGAAGGGATTGAGGGTCATGGCCGGGCGGCCGGCGTAGAAGTCTTGCGAGTAGGTGGCCATGACTTCGCATTCGCGCGGCTCGATGATGTCGCACCAGAGCCGGGCGCTGTACAGGTGGCTGGCGGGGAAGTGGCCCTTGAACACGACGTGGTTCTCGGCGTCGGGCGGGATGGGGTCGAACTCCTGAACGACGAGGCCGAACAGGTCGGTGAGGTCGTGGGGAAAGCCGGCATCCGTAGCGATGTTGTGCTCGTCGACGAGGCCGGTGTTGAAGGTGCTCACGAGCGTGCCACCGTTCTGGACGTAGAGCTTGAGGCGGTCGGCCTCGCCCCCGGCCAGCAGGTGGAGCGAGGGGACAAACACGAGCTTGTACTTGGCGAGCGCGGCCGAGTCCTCGTCGTTCTGGGGAGCCTGGACGAAGTCGACGGGGACATTGCGGTCGTGGAGGGCGTTATAGAAGAGCATGGCGTGCTCGCGCTGCTTGAAATGCCGGTTGGGCTGCATGGGGAATTGCAGGGCCCAAACGTTGGCGTGGCTGTAGACGATGGCGGCCTCGGCCACCACCCGGGTGCCCTTGAGCGCCGGCGCCAGCAGCTTCATCTCGTCCCCGATCTGGCTGATCTCGCGGTAGACCCGGTTGTCGCCGCGCCCGTCATGGGTGAGCACGCCGCCGTAGAACTTCTCCGACCCGATGCGGGGCGATCGCCAGAAGAAGTAGAGCACCCCGGTCGCGCCGCGGGAGACCAGTTGGTAGGTGTGCAGCCGCACGGCGCCGGGGCGCAGCAGCGAGTTCACCTCCTGCCAGTTGACGTTGCCGGCCTTCTGCTCGATGACCCAGAAGCCGTCCTCGCCGTCCGGGGTGCGGACCCCGGTCTTTTTGAGCGACCGGAGCAGGTCGAACTCGACGGCGTTCTCGGCCGGCTGGTTCTTGACCATGGCGAAGGTGTCCAGCGACACGAAGTCGAGCGCGCTGGCCATGTCGAAGTGGTCGTAGTGGCGGGTCAGGGCGCGGAGGTTGGTCGTGACCGGAACGCCGGGGGTGAGCTCGTGGAGGAGGTCGGCCTGCATGCGGACGAAGGCGATGCAGGTGTCGCTGGCGAAGCGCATCCAGTCGAGCAGCAGGGCGGGGTTGTGGACCGTGGGGGCGCGCATGGGCATGGGCACCTCGTCCCAGTCGCTCACCAACTGGCTCCAGAAGCGGTTGCCGAGGCAGATGTTGAGGTTGTCGATCGTCTCGTACTTCGCCTGCAACCAGGCCTGCCAGTCGTGGCGTGCCTCCTCGTTGAAGGAGAACTCGGTGCCGTGGCCGCCGATGCCGTTGTCGATCTGCCAGGCGATGAGCTGGGGATGCTTGCCGAGCGCCTCGGCCAGGGCGGAGACAACCTTGCGCGCGTATTCCCAGTAGGTGTCGCTGTTCATGCTGTAGGCGTGCCGCGTGCCCTCGTGCAGCGCGAGCCCACGCTCGTCCAGAGGGAGGATCTCCGGGTGCTTCCGGGCCAGCCACAGCGGGGGCGCAGCCGTGGGGGTGCCCAGCACCACCTGGATGCTGTGCGCCTTCATGATGTCCAGGACCCGGCGCATCCACTCGAAGTCGTACTGACCTTCGGTGCGCTCGTACAGGCCCCAGCAGAACTCGCCCATGCGCACGACGTTCACGCCGGCGGCGACCATGAGCTGGGCGTCGCGTTCCCAGCGGGCTTCCGGTTGCTCCTCGGTTCCGCCGTAGGGCCAGACCCAGTGTTCAGGGTGGTAGTCAACGCCGAAGTACATACGTCAGTTAGGTTGGGGTTTTGCCATAGCTTAGGCCGCGACCGAGGCTGCGCAATCCCAAAGTCGGCGGCCCTGCAGCCCTACAGCCCCGCCGCGTGGTTCCCGACCGCTTCGCTCGTGCGCAAAGCCCGGTGGTACAGGCGCAAAGACCGGACCGCCGGCGACAGCGTCGCTGTGCCGCCCCCGTTCGGCGCGCGCAGGGTGGGACTGAAGCGACCCCAGCCGAACTGGCGATCCTCGCCGCCATCGCCCAGCACACCGTTGACTACGAACGTGATGATCTTGGGTCCGCCGTCCACGATGATGACGACGTGCTGGGGCCGGCCCGCCTGCCAGCCGCCGCGGTCACTCTCCCAAGCCGCCTCCTGCCGTCCATCATTGAGCGTCAGCCGGATCGTGCCCGCCGCCGTCGCTGCCACTCCCAAGCCCTGCCCCCGGTCGTCCCGGCTGTCCAGCAGCGGTTCACCCGGCACGACGACCTCCGGATCCAGCCACAGGTCCAGGCTGAAACCGGCCCGCAAATCCCGGCCCCGCAGGTCCTCCGACCCGGCGTCCCGCTGGTGAAACTCCGGCAGCCTGGGCCAGCCCGCCTCCCGCGGCAACGGCGCGCGGAGTTCGAGCGCCAGGCCGTTGGTGGCGATGCGCCGATTCTCGAACTGGCCGAACAACCCCTCGACCAACGCCGCCGGGATTTCATGCACCCGCCCCCGCGCCTTCTGCGTCTCCGTCACATAGAACGTCCCCCCTTCCTCCACCAGGTCCGGATAGCTCAACCGGATGAACGGGTCGTCGTCGTAGAGCAGGATCTCGGGTTGCGACCACTCGAGCTGGCGGCCTTGCGCTGTGTCGATCTCGCGCCCGGCCACCAGCCACGCCGGGTTCCGGTCGTCGTACGGGCTGCGCCCGTCCTTGCCCCCGGCCCCCAGCTCGCCGATGAAACGCCCGCCGTGGTTATGAAACCAGTAAAGGTACTTCCCGTTCGAACAGCGCCAGACGAAGTTTGCCGCCCGCGGATGCTTCACGCGCCGTCCGCCGGGCGTGTAGGTCTTGTAAGCCGCCGGCGTCCAGGTACGTCCCCCATCGCGGCTGTACGCACAGACTGGCCAGCCATCGACCGTGCGATAGACACAATAGAGCGAGCCGTCGCCAAGCCGGACCACGCTTTGTTCTTCGGCGATGCGCCCCCCGCCGGCGGGGGTGCGAAGCCCCACGTCGCCGTCCGGCAACGTCTCGAAAGTGATCTGCTCAGGATCCCGTTCGGTGAGGAGATTGCGGCTGTGAAGAAACACCCCCTCCGACTGGGCAAAGAAGCCCGCGCCCATGGCCCCGACCTTGTGCAGCACCAGGAGGGCGGCATCCTCGAGCAGCAGTGGGCGGCCCACGTTCCAGAAGAAACGCAGCCGGCCGCCATACACGTTCTCGCGGTCGCACGCGAACTCGCGGACGGGAACCGGATAGCGCCGGGCCGACCAGGTGCGGCCGTGGTCATCGCTGTACTTGAACACGTAGTGGCCCAGCGAATCGACCCGCCGGAACACGCCGCCGTCCTCACGGCGCACCTCGCGGACATTGTCCGTGTTGTGGTTGTAGAACGCGTAGACGCGTCCGTACGGCACCTTGAGGAGCACGGCGTAACTGGCCTCCGGCCCCTCGGCAGGTTCGAGATCGACCGGCGGTCCCCACGTCCGGCCCCGGTCCGTGCTGCGGCGCGACACCACATGTTGCCCCGCCGCCCCTTCGTGACCCCGCCCTGTGGTCATCACGCAGAGCCAGGCGCCGTCGTCGGTCCGAACGATGTAGGGCTGGTCCGCGTAACCTTCACTCGGGATCTCCCAGCCGTTGGCGATGTGCCGGGCGTCGGGGATCCGCACCTCGGCGGCCTCCGCGCCCGGGGCTATACCGGATGTTGCGGCCAGCAGGCAGGCGAGCAAGCCGGCCAGCCCCACGAACCCGTGACCGGGAAGCGGCTTGTTCCTCTTGGAGCTGGTCAAGGGCCATGAACCGCGAGAGGTGCAGGCTGGAAGCCCGCACCACAAGCTCGGGATGGCAGCACGCCGAACGTTGATGGCCCACGGCCGAGGAGAAGGGTTTGTCATGGCGCAACCGTACCTTTCGCCGCCATGCCGCTCAACGCCGGCCTGCCGCCATCTCGATCAACCGGGCCCCTTCCGGCCAGGGCTGCTCGTCTTCCCGCCCGCCGGGCCATCGAACCCAGACCGCCGCTGGCGTCGTAGGGGCCGCCAGGGTCAGCGTCGGACTGTCCTGCGACCAATAACCGCTCCCCGCCTGGATCGCGCGCGCCCGGCCGTAGCGGTCGCCAAACCGCAGTCGCACGACCGCCCCCACGGCTGACGGGTTGCCGGCCTCGCCCTTCAACCGCACCCGCACGCCCGCTGCGCCCCGGGCGTTGCGAAACAGGCGCGTCGGTCCGGACCACTGCCCCACCACAAGATCCGGCCGCCCATCCCCGTCGAAGTCCGCCACCGCCGCACCACGCTGTTCGCCGGGGATGGCAATGCCCGAGTCGCGCGGCCGCAACGCCCGGAAACCGCCCCGACCATCCCACAGCAGCACCAGCCCCATCCCAGCATCCTGCCGCGACGTCTCGAGGTCCGTCCCGAAGAAGTTCTGGGCGAGAAACACGTCTTCGTTTCCGTCCCCGTCGAAGTCACTCACGCCGAGGCCAAACCCCGGAGCGAACTGCGCCTCGACCGGCAGCGAGCGGGCTTCGAAGGAGGAGCCCCGATTCAGGAAGACCATGGAATCAAAGGTGTCGCCCTCGAGCACCTCTGCCTCCCCCGCGCTGTCTCCCAGCAGTTCAGTGACGGACGCGGCGCCGTAGCGATGGTGATCCGGAAACCGCGCTGCCACCGACGGGATCGCGGCCACGACCACCCGTCGTTCCCGCCACGGGGTGACCTTGGAGAGAAACGGGTCCAGCGAAGCCACGAGCGTGTGCAGGATCCCGTCGCCCGCGAACTCACCGAACACCACCTGAACCGGGACGCGTTCACGCCCGGCGGTGGGCTGGTCCAGACGCCAGTTCCGGCCCCAGTTCGACGCCACCAGGTCCAGGCGGCCATCGCCGTCAAAGTCACCGGTGGCAATCCCGTTCCACCACCCGCGGAACCGATCCAGCCCGAGCGCCACAGTCCGGTCCATCAACCGGCCGCCCTCGTTGCTGAAAACGCGCACCGGGCCCCATTCGCAAGCCAGCGCCAGGTCCGGATCGCCGTCCCCATCCAGATCCACAAAGACCGCCCCGCTGACGAGTCCGAGCCCCGGGAATTCCTGGCGCACGCGGAACTGCTCGCCCTCGTTCGTGAGGAGCCACGACGTGGCCGGCGCGGGGTAACGTCCTGCGAGGGCGCGGCCGCCGGCGAACAGATCGAGGTCCCCATCCCCGTCCACGTCACCGAGCGCCAGCGGGCCGGTGGCTGAGGGCAGCTTCGGAAATGCCGGCGCGGGCGCTTCGGTACCTCCAGTCCCGAGCACGGTGACACGGAACGGGGCCGCCCCCGGGTCGCCGTCTTCCCAGTTCGATTCACCGATCAGGAGGCGCGCACGTCGATCCGCCCCGTGCCAGGCCAACACCGCAGTCTGATCGCGTGCATTAACCTGCGGAACCGGCGCCTTGCCCCACTCGGTCAACCGGCCCTGGCCGTCGTTGCGGAACACGGCGCACCGCCCGTTCCGCCCCCCACCGACCACGAGATCGTCCCAGCCGTCGCCATCGAGATCCGCCCACGCAACGCCCGGGCCCAAGGTGCTCAAGCGACGGGGCAGCAGCGGTTGGCGGGCGAAGTCGTCGAAGGGTTCGTCGACATGCACGTGTTTGAGTCCGTCACTCACGTCCGTGAACAGGGGAGTCGGCGGCGGGGGAGCCGGACGGGGTGGTTGTGTGGCCCCGGATTCGTACAGTTCGTACAGGCGATTCGGGCGAACATCGGTCAGCAGGGAACGGCGGCCGCTGCGCCAGACGACCTCGAGTTCCAGTTGCGTGGCCCCGCCGGCGGCGAAGACACGCATCGGATCGTCGCTCGAACAGAAGCGTCCACCCGCCATGATCTCCTGGCTTTGGGTGACGGGCCCGCCGCGCACGGTGAGCCGCGCGCCGATGCCGCGGGTGTTTCCGGCCAGGCCCCGCAGTCGCACGGCGATCCGTGGCGCGGGACATTCGTTGCGGTAGACGCGGGCGGGTTCGTTCATGGCGTTGACCACGACATCCAGGTCGCCGTCGTTGTCGAGATCGCCCAACGCGATGCCATGGGCGACGCCCACGACCTGGAAGCCCCACGCCACGCTGGCGTCCTCGAAGGTCAGGTCGCCGCGATTCCGGAAGGCCAGGCTGGGGTTCCGGCGGTGGGGGAGGCGGCCGCGTTCCTGCTGGCGCAGGGCGGGGGTGCTCCGGCCCATCGAACTGCCGAGCGCCGCCAGCGCGTCGGCGTCCTGGACATCATGCTTGTTCCCGGTCGAAAGCAGGAGGTCTTCCCAACCGTCAAGATCCACGTCCAGGAACGCCGCGGCCGTGGTCCAGTCGGTGGCGGCGATCCCGGCCAGTTGGGCAATCTCCGCGAAGGTGCCGTCGCCGCGCGCCAGATGCAGCGTGTTGCGCGGCACCTCCGGCGCAAAGGCCGGGTCGTGGCGCGGCCAGCGCACGTTGTCATCCAGCGTGTCGGGTCGTTGCCAGGCGCGCGCCTCACGGCGCGGGCTGATCATGTCGCTGATGAAGAGATCGTCGAACCCGTCGCGATTGATGTCCGCGGCGTCCACGGTCATCGAAGCGAGGCTGAAGGTGCGGAAGGCGTACGGCGGCGCGGCCTGGAAGAACCGGCCTTGACGATTGAGCCAGACCCGGTCGGGCCAATAGACGAAGTCGTTGCAGACGTAGAGGTCGGGCAGATGATCGCCGTCGAGATCCCGGAACAGCACCGCCAGGCCCCAGTCGGTCGGCGTCTCGGCGATGGGCCGGTCCGGTTCCTGGCGGAACACGCCGAAATGCCAGGGAACTGCGACGAAGCGGGTGCCGCCCTGGTTGACATAGAAGACGTCCGGTTCACCACGCTCGATGACCAGCGGCGTGCCGGCCGTCGCGGGCAGCAGAAGGAAACGCTCCTTCGGTTCGACGGTCACTGCCCCGTTCGGTTGTTGGCGCAGCTTGAACTGCAAGCCCGCCGGTTGATCCAGGAACGTGTCGCTCCGGTAGTTCGTCACGTAGAGGTCCAGATCCCCGTCGCCGTCCAGATCCGCCAGGGCGAGCGACGTGGCGCTGAACGCACGAAACCCGCACTGCGTGTTCGGCGAAGGTCCCGCCCGTCATTGCGGAACAGCCGGGTACCGCCGCCGAGGCTGTTCACCAGCAGATCCAGATCGCCGTCACCGTCGAGGTCCACCAGCGCGCAGCCGGTCGAGAACTGTCCCTCGCAAGCCACCCCCGCGCGGGCCGTGCCGTCCTCGAATTTCCAGTTGCCGAGATTGCGATAGAGACTATTGCGGTTCTCGAGGCCGCACAGATAGAGGTCGGTGAGACCGTCCCCGTCGATGTCCCCAAGCGCCACCCCGGACCCGATCTCGAGGAGGCGGTTGCGGGCCTCGGCGGCATCGGAGAGGACGTTGGCGAAAACGACCCCGGTGGCGTCCGGTGGCAGCCGCGTGAAACCGGCGGGGCGATTCGTCGCGAAGCGGACCGGGGCGGACCGGAACCCGGGGCCTTCCTCCCAGGCAGGTTCACTGGCCCCGCCAAGCGAGGCGACCTGCGCCACCACGACCGCCAGCAGCGGCAAACCGGCGCCGGCCCAAACCCACATCCCGCCGGCTGCTGCCTCACGCAAAGCGCCGCTGGAAGTCGGCGCCCTCCCTACGCTGCGCGTCCCCCCACGGCCCCGGCCTTCGTGCCGCCGGGCAAACCGACCCTGTCTGGCCCGGCTTTCCCCCTTCGAACCCTGGAACTTCCCTTGAGCTTCGACCTTCCCTTGAGCTTCGACCTCCCCTTGAGCTTCGACCTCCCCTTGAGCTTCGACCTCCCCTTGAGCTTTGACCTCCCCTTGAGCTTTGACCTCCCCTTGAGCTTTGAACTTCCCTTGAGCTTTGAACTTCCCTTGAGCTTTGAACTTCCCGTGAGCTTTGAACTTCCCTTGAACTTTGAGCTTTGAGCTTTGAGCTTCCCGCCCCGTGTTTTGCGCCCCCAGGTTCAAGGTCCCAGGACCTGGCCTCGCCGGCCCAGGAAGTCCTCCACGGACGGCCGTCCCTGGTCTGACCCGACGCCTCCGCCGGTTCACCGGGATACACCTGCAAAACGGCACAATCCGTGCGCGGTCCAGAACGGTTGCTTCGGGTTTCATCGGGAGCCCCGGTGATAAAGCTGAGTACTTCATACCACAACCGGACGGGCTGGCAATGGAACAAATACGGGTGCGCTCCCGGGTCACGTTTGCCCGATCCCGGACACGCCAAACACCTGAAGTGCCCGTTCTGCCACCGCTGCTTCGGCGCACGAGCCGCGACCGGGGACCGGCACAGGCATCACGCCGTGCCGAGCATCCGTTCTCCCAGGAAGTCCCGATAGGGGAAGTGGTCGATCGGTTCGTCAGGGAGCTTGGCACGCCGACGCAGCTCCCGCCGGCGCAACGTCGGATGCTGGTCGTTCAGCCGGTAGAGCAGGATCGTCGCCCGGGCGCGGCGCTGGTCTTCGGCTGGCGCCCGCTCGTTCACTTCGAGTGTGCCGCGCGTGTAATCCCAGCGGAAGGAGCGGTCGAACGGGAAGATGTCACAGAACGAGCAGTGGTCCTGGGTCTGGTGTTTGAGCAGAGGCAGAAGCACTTGATTCACGGCACGACCTCCGGTCTGATGCCAATGGAATCGTCCGCCAGCAGTCAGGCGCTTTTCCCAGGCTCTCCCCCAAGCCTTCCAGTTCCTCGCCAGTATCTCCGGCTCGAGTCCCCTGGTGAACCTCCTCATCGACCCGACGAGTGCCCGACAATTTGCCGGTCCATCTGATTGAGCTCCCGACCCATGACGAACGCCAGTTCCATGCTCCGTTGGCCGATCTGGTCGGCGAGCCGACGAGCCTCGGTCTGCGCCTCGAGGTTTCCGCCGTAGGCTGCGTCTCGCTGGGCGCGAAAGTTGGTCAGGAGCTGCTCGGTCTCGGGGTCGTACCATTGCTTCAAGCCCATGATGTCCTCGACCACCGTGATGTAGCTGTCCCCCTGGCTGGCGGGCAGGGGGTCTTGCGGCGTGACCACCCCGTTGTCAAGTTTGAGCCGGTGAATCCAACCGTGGTTAAGCGAGGCGATGACAAAGGGAGAGTGGGTGGCGACAAAGATCTGGGCCTTGGGGAAGAGCCGCTGAAACGCGGGCAGCACGCGACGCTGCCAGGCGGGATGAAGATGACTCTCGACCTCGTCCAGCAGGAACACCGCCTCGTTCTGGCCAGGATCACTCTTGCCCTCCAGCCACGCGTCCATCATGACCACGGCGTGCACGAGCCAGCCGATAATGGACCGGAGTCCGTCCGGCAACAGGTCAAAGGAGAGCCTGGCTTCTCCCCACTCGACCCCAGTGAGGCCGTCGGTCGGCTCGTCACCCGGAACACGAACGAGCGCCCGGTGATGTCCTTCAGCGTGCTCTCCAGTGCTCGTACCATGCGCGTGGCGTGGCTGGGTGCTTCCCCACTGCCCGGCCGGTTCATGAGGTCAATCGCTGCCTGCACCTTGAGATTGGCGATGGCTTGGAGCAGTTCTTGCGACTGCGCCTCGGGACGGCTGAAGGAGAGACAGAAGTCCCGGCTCGGCTTGGGCAAACCGGCGATCACCCGGATCGGGACGTCCGAAACATACGCCGCGCCGCAATAGGCGAAGGCGGGCGTGCCGTGCGCCCAAGCCGTAAGGGGGCTCCGCCGATGGTCGACGCCCTCTGGCCACGCCAGCCACTCCCCTCGCCATACCTCCAGCTTGTCGCCGAGAGGAACCTGGTCAGTGGCCCGTATCGTGCTTGGCCTGCCGGCTTGCCAATGGGAACCTTCGGGAGTACCCCTGATCGCGGTAACCGGGCACTCCGTCCATCCGACCCATGCGCCCGTTCGTAAACCCTCCCCCACCCTCGAGGTGAAACGTGAAAACATCGCCCTGTCCGCCCGCGTTAGCCGGTTTCGTCCTCCCCTTCGGGCTGTTCCTCTGCGCCGAATCCGTGTGTTCTGCTCCCCCGCCCGTCCCCGCACCGTTCCGCTCCGATCGCCTCCTGATCCTGCCTCGGTCCGGCGGGCACCGCCCCGCCCTGGCCAGCCTCCACCAGCGCACTCGCGTGAACGTCCTGCGCACGTTCCCGGCCCTGCAGGGCCTCGAGGTGCTCGAGGTCCCGCCCGATGCCGACGTGCCCGCGCTGGTCGAGGCCTACCGGCAAAGCGGCCTGGTCGCCCATGCCGAACCGGACTACCTCGTCCGCGCCGTGGGCCTGCCGAATGACCCCTCCTTCACCAACGGAACCCAATGGGCCCTCCACAACACCGGCCAACAGGGCGGGTTGCCCGATGCCGACATCGACGCGCCCGAGGCGTGGGACCTCCAGTCCCGCGCTCCCAACGTGGTCGTGGCCGTGATCGATTCCGGCATCTGGCGCACCCACGAGGATCTCGCCGCCAACTTGTGGGTGAACCCAGCCGAGACGCCGGGCAACGGCCTCGACGACGACGGCAACGGCTACGTGGATGACGTCCACGGCGTTAATGTCACCACCGGCACCGGCGCGATTGGCGACAGCGCCGGCCACGGCACGCACCTCGCCGGCATCCTCGGCGCGGTGACCGACAACGGCAAAGGCGTGGCCGGCGTCGCCTGGCAGGTCCAGATCATGACATGCCGGTTCCTCAATAGCGCCGGCCATGGCTCGATCTCGGATGCGGTCGCCTGCATTGATTACGCCCGGCTCATGGGCGCCCACGTCATCAATGCCAGTTGGGTGACCACGGAGGCCTCCACGGCGCTCGAACTCGCCGTCGCCAGCGCGCGCGAGGCCGGCATCGTGTTCGTGGCCGGCGCCGGCAACGACGGCCAGGACAACGACCTGCCGCTTATTACCCTACCCAACCTGGCCCTGGACAATGTCATCGCTGTCGCTGCCACCGATGCCCAGGACCGCCTGTGGAACCGATCGAACTTCGGCGCCGCCAACGTCGACCTCGCCGCCCCCGGCGTGAACATCCACTCGACCTTCTTCATCGCCGACAACAACTACGCCGCCATGAGCGGCTCCTCCCAGGCTGCCGCCTTTGTCTCGGGCGCCGCGGCGCTCGTGCGGGCCGCCTATTCCACCGCCACACCCCAGGAGGTGATCGACCGCCTGCTCTACAGCACCGATCCCGTGCCCGCCCTGCGCGGCCGCTGTCGCGCGGGCGGACGCTTGAATCTGCGCGGGGCCCTGGATCCCGCCCCCGTCGTGGTCTGGCCGCAAGCCCCGGTGGTGTCCGCGGGAAACCGCGGCGGCCCCTTCGCGCCCGACGCGCAGGCCTTCCTCATCCTGAACCGCGGTGCCACGCCGCTCCCCTGGTCCGCGAGCGTCACCGCCTCCTGGCTTCAGCTCGAACCCGCCTCCGGGACCGTGAGCGCTGGCGACAAGCAGACCGTCTCGGTTGCTCTGAGCCCCGTCGCCGCGACGTTGCCCCGAGGCGAGTACACGGAGCGGGTCGAGTTCCTCCTGCAAACCGGCGACGGGTGTGTCGAGGTGCCCTGGACGCTTCGGATCTACGAACCGGCGATGGTCCGCCTCCGCAGCGCCGGTCCGGCCGGGAGCGGCCTCCAACTCGGATTGACCGGCCAGCCCGAGGCCACCTATGTCGCCGAGTCCTCAACCAACTTCTCCTCCTGGCGCCCGCTCATCACCAATGCACTGCCCGCGAGCGGCGACACGCCGTCCTTCTGGAGCGATCCCGCCACCAACCGTCAGCTCTTCTTCCGCGCCCGTGTCTGGCAGACCAACTAACTCAGACCTCCCTATGAACGAATCCCTGACCGCTCCTCGCCATCCATGGCAGCCCCGGACTTCCCCTGAACCGCCCGGTGAGGGCACCGGGCCTACAACCTGTAGGCCGGGTCCCCCGGCTCTCCCGCCGTTCCCCGTGTCCGCCTTCGCTCGCCCGATCCTCGCCCTCGCCTGGCTCCTCGCGGGCGGCGTCGCCGTTCTGTCAGGCTTCTCGGCCGAACCCGCTGCCAACCTCGCTACTGACGATCACACCCTCGCCCCGGCCCGCGAGGGGCTGCGTGTGGGCGCCGCCGCGGTGCCCCTCGAAGCCGACGACGCGATGGTCATCGCCGGCGGCATCACGCCGGGGAAAGCGACGGGTCAGGAAGGGACCTTGCGTGCCGTGGCGGTGGTGCTGGAAGACCGCGCCCGCACCAAGATCGCGCTGGTGTTCTGCGACATTCTCATGATCACTCGCGACCTGCTCGACCCCGTCGTCCGGACCCTCGAGGCATCCACTGGCATCCCGGGCACGCACATCCTGATCAATTGCACCCATACCCACCACGCGCCGAGCACGATGGTGGTGCACGGCTACGGACGCGACGAGGCCTTCTGCCGCACCGTGCAACAAGGCATTGTCACCGCTGTCCAGCAGGCCAACGCCAACCTCTCACATGACCCCTGCCAACTGTGGTTCCACCTGGGCGAAGAGAGCACCGTCGGCCAGAACAGCCGGGTGCGGCTCGAGGACGGCCAGATCTACTGGGTCGGGCCCCGCGACCGCTTCGTGCGCCCCACCGGGCCCTTCGACCCGGAACTCCCCGTCTTGGCCTTTCGCGATGGATCCGACCGCTGGCAGGCCGTCCTCTTCAATCACTCGACCCATACCATCGGGACGCGGACGCCGGGCCGACGGTCCCCGTCCTTCTACGGCTTGGCCGCCCAGGAGCTCGAACAGGAATGGGGCGGTGTGGTGGGCTTCATCCAGGGCGCCTCCGGTTCAACGCACAACTTGACCCTCTCAGGCGACGACGCCACGCGGCGGATCAAGGAAGCGGTGCGCACGGCGCTCGCCCAGGCCAGGCCGCGTCCCGTCCAAAGCCTGGCCGCCCACAAGCGTCCTTTCCAGTTCCGCGTGCGGACCTTCGACGAAGCCGCCGAGGACGCCGCGGTCCGACGCTACTGTCAGTCGTACTGCGGCGGCGGGGCCGACACGGTGATCCAGGTGTTCCGCGACATGCGCCGGGTGCTCGCCCCGCAGCAGGGCCAGACCCGCGAGACCTGGCTGCAGGTGATGCTCATCGGCGACCTGGCCTGGGTGGGCGTGCCGGCCGAGCTGTTCACCCAACTGGGTCTCGACCTCAAGAACCGCTCGCCGTTCCGACACACCTACATCGCCGAACTGGCCAATGACTGGATCGGCTACCTCCCGAACCTCGAGGGCCACAAGCTCGGCGGTTACCAGGTCTGGACAGGTCTGCACAGCTACGCCGAACCGGGCACGGGCGAACGTCTGGTCGACGAGGCCGTGGCCATGCTCCAGGAAATCGTCGCGCCCCGCCCCCATTGAGCCGTCACCCTCCCGCCAGAACACCCAGCCCGCCTTGTTGGGCCGCGGGGAACAGGAGGCCATCGTTCCATTCCCCGTTATCCCCTCCAACCGGAACGGCCGGAGCGTCAACGCTGCCGCGCTGGTGTGCTGGCCTTCCTCTCGATGCGACCAAGCTCGCGACAAGGAAGGAAAGCAACAATCCGTTGAGGATGATGCCGACGATCGCCTGCGCCAGAATGCCTCTCCTGCCCTGCTTCGAAATCCCAAGCAAGGCGACGAAGCCGAGCAGCAAGCCAATAACGAGGAGGCACAGCGCAGCCGATGCGGTCAGCGCTATGGTCCGTCGTGCGAAGATCTGTCCACCCAGCATTAACAGGGCGATCGTCAGGGTGGTGATGATGGGGCAAACCCAACTGAGCCTGGCGGCGTAGCGGGAGAACGATGTGGTGCTTGCTGGCGTCACTTGGTCCTTTCATCCGCCAACACATCACCGCGGCATCAGCGCGAACACACCCCAGCCCAGGTATTCACGCGTGTAAGCGGCGTAGCGCTCGGGTTCCGAGGTCAGGTTCGCTCGCACTTCTTTCGCGAACGCGTCGTCGGGATTGGCTTCCAGCCATTGGCGCATGGTGAGCCATTTGGCCGCCTCGTATCTGTCCCAGCCGTCCTGGTCAGCCAGGACCATTTCAACCACGTCGTAGCCAAGGTCGCCGAAAGACGCGAGCAGTCCTGGAAGCATGAGAAAGTCGGCGATGGAGTTGGCAAGACACCCCTTGGCAACAGCTTCCGTCGCCGGCAACTGCCGCCAGTAGGGCTCGCCGATGAGGAGGATCCCTCCGGCCCGCAGGCTCCGCGCCAGAAGCGCGATCGTGCCGACCGCTCCCCCGGCGATCCAAGTGGCACCCAGACAGGCGGCGACACCGACCTTCTCCTCAGATACGTAGCCCGCCGCATCGCCATGGGTGAACTTGACTCGATCGGCGACGCCGAGTTCTTCCGCACGTCGCCTCGCTTGCGCGGTGAACAACGGGCTCAGGTCGATGCCCGTGCCGATGACGCCGTGATCGCGTGCCCAGGTGCACAACATCTCTCCCGAACCGCTGCCGAGGTCGAGCACCCGGGTCCCGGATTCCAGGCGCAGGGCCGCGCCGAGCGTGGCGAGCTTCTCGGGGGTGATCGGGTTGTGAATGCGGTGAGCACTCTCGCTGATGTTGAATATACGTGGGATGTCCATGAGGGGAATGTTGCTTACGGATGTGAGTAGATTCGGTCCCGTCTGGCGTCACCGGTGAGCGGCCACTGGCAGAGAATGTGGTGGAGCGGAAATGCGCGATGCCCACGGGCTCCCAGCCTCGAGCGGAACCGCGGGCTGGCGGTTCGCCTCGACCGAGTGGTTCGCCTTCATCCCCATGCCTTCCGGATGCCCGAGGGCGAGCCTCTCAGCTCCAACACGCGCCAGACAACCACCACGCCGCCCTCCTCCACCCGGTAGTAAATGCCATACGGCAACCGCCGGGCGAGGAGTCGGTGAAATCCGAAGACCTTCTGGTGGATGCCGCTATACAGCAGGAGCGAATCGATCTCCCCGAACATGCTGTCCAGGAAATACGCCCCCAGACCCTCGCCCTGCCCGATCGTAGAAACGCCTCCCGCGATCGAGGTCTTCCAACGCCGAGTCGAGCAGGCGCAGCCTCATCCCGCCCGCCGGCGAAGTTCAGTCTTGGCATCATCCCAGTCATGAATCTCTTCCGCCCCAGCTTCCATCCGCTGCTCGGTCTCCACGAGCGCCTGCCCATGCCAGGCCGGGGAGGCAATGCTCTCCTCGTCTCGCGCCAAGTCCTCCCACAGCGCGTGCATCATTTTCAGCTTTTCCTCGCGCGACATGCGCTGCAGTTCGTTCGTCGTCATCGCGGAACCGTACGCCCGCCACCGTGCGCTGCAATCTGGATCTGG
>JABTUJ010000062.1 GCA_015075445.1 Verrucomicrobiales bacterium | reverse complement strand
GACGCCGATCTGCAAGATCGGCGTGCTCATCTGCTATGACATCGAATTCCCCGAGGCCGCCCGTTACCTGGCCGACCAGGGTGCCGAGATCATCTTTGTCCCGTTTTGCACCGACAATCGGCAGGGATACCTGCGGGTGCGATACTGTGCCCAGGCCCGCGCCATCGAGAACCAGGTTTACGTGGCCCTGGCCGGCAACGTGGGGAACCTGCCGGATGTCCACAACATGGACGTCCAGTACGGCCAGGCGTGTGTCCTCACCCCGTCGGATTTCGCGTTCGCACGCGACGCCATCAAAGCGGAGGCCGAGGCGAACGAAGAAATGTTGCTGATCTGCGACCTGGACCTGGACGACCTGCACGAAGCCCGAAGCGGCGGCACGGTGACGCCTCGCTTGGACCGCCGGCCGGACCTTTTCAAGGTCAATGCCACCTTCAGCGGAGCGGTGCAGGCGGACAACGTCACCCAAGAGGCTCCGCTGGGGGATCAGCCGGCCTTCGAACGGTTGCGGCGACCCACGGAAGATGAACCCCCGGGGCGCCGCAAACGGATCTGATCGGAACGGGAGTGGAGCGTTCCCATCGGCACCAGCCCACCGCTGAGCAGAATTCTGAAATGTCGAGTCCCAACAAAGCCGGTTACCGGTTTGGGACCTTCCAAGGGGTGTACGTGCCGAGCGTCCTGACGATCCTCGGCGTCATCATGTACCTCCGACTGGGCTGGGTACTGGGGAATCTCGGGCTGACGGAGACTCTGTTGGTCGTGCTGCTGGCCAGCAGCATCACCTTCATTACGGGGCTCTCCCTCGCAGCCTTGGCGACGAACATGACGGTGGGTGGTGGCGGAGTCTATTACATTATCTCGCGGTCCTTGGGCCTCGAGCCGGGTGCTGCCATTGGCCTGCCTCTCTACCTGGCTCAGGCACTCGGGATCGCCTTCTATGTCTCGGGCTTCGCCGAATCTCTGGCCGCCGTCCTTCCCGGGCTGGAACCGCGCCAGATCGCTGTGATCACCCTGATCGTCCTGACCGGACTGGCCGCCCTGTCTGCCGACCTGGCCCTGAAGTCACAGTTCCTCATCCTGGCTCTGATTGCAGCCTCGCTGGTGTCCTTCTTCCTCGGCGCTTCCGCCCCGGCAGATCCCACGCTCCCCCTCCCGGCGGAGACCGCTCCTGCGCCGCTGGGCTTTTGGGCGGTGTTCGCTGTGTTCTTTCCGGCCGTGACCGGCATCGAGTCCGGCATTGCCATGTCCGGAGACTTGAAGCGTCCCTCGCGTGCGCTGCCGATCGGGACCATCTCGGCGGTGCTCACCGGTCTTGTTGTGTACCTCGCCATCCCGATCTTCCTTCACCGTTGCGTTGCTGATGCCGGACTGCTGCGCACGGACCCCATGGTGATGCAGAAGGTCGCGCGCTGGGGCGATCTCGTGGTCGCAGGGGTGTGGGCCGCGTCGCTCTCCAGCGCGATGGGTTCGTTGCTGGGCGCGCCCCGGACGCTGCAGGCCCTGGCTCGCGACCGCGTCGTGCCGGCTTTTCTCGGCAAGGGCTACGGTCGGGGCAACGACCCGCGCATGGCCTCGGCTGCCTCCTTCGGACTGGCACTCGCTTAGGTGCGTTCTGGGCGATCTCAACGCGGATCGCGCCCCTGCTTCGATCTTCTTCCCTGACCTCCTACGGCATCCTGAATCTCTCCGCCGGGTTGGAGCAATCGATTGCCAATCCCTCCTGGCGTCCGACCTTCCGGGTCCCCGCCGCGCTGTCTTTGGGCGGTTTTGCCCTCTGCGTGCTGGTGATGATGATGGTGAGCCCGGGTGCCACCATCCTGGCCACCCTCGTCTCGGTGACGCTCTACTCCCTGATGAAGCGGCGAAGTTTGCGCGCACGCTGGGGGGACATGCGCCTGGGCATCTTGATGTTTGGGGCACGCCAAATCCTCTATCGCATGGCGGGGAGGAAGTTCGATGAACGAACCTGGTGCCCGAATCTGCTGGTCTTCAGCGGCGCGCCAACCGCTCGCTGGTACCTGATTGAACTCGCCCAGGCCCTCTCGCGTGACCGCAGCTTTGTGACGGTCGCCACCATCATTCCGGAAGCGCATTGGTCGCTGGAACGGGCGGAGAGCCTCCGGGCTTCGGTCCGGCAATACCTCGGCGAACGCGACGTGCAGGCTTTCATCCGCGTCCTGCCCGGCGACGATCCTCTGCGCAGCGCGCAGGATCTGATCCGGGCTTACGGCTTTGGGCCGCTGGTCCCGAACACTGTGCTGCTGGGGGAGACCGAGCAGGAAGGGAACATCCCCGCATTCGCCCAACTCGTTCTTTCGGTCGCGCAGTCGCGCCGGAACTTGGTGATCGTCCGCGAAGCCGCGCCCTCGGGCGACACACTATCCGTCACGAACGGGCCGGCCGAGACATCCGGTGCGCCCCGGCCTACCCCGCGACGCATCGACGTCTGGTCGCGTGGCCGTTCGCAAAATGCGGGCTTCATGCTGGCCCTGGGGTTCCTGCTGCAACAAAGCGATCGGTGGAGGGGAACGGAATTGGTGCTCAAACGGGTCGTCGGATCGCCTGAGGAGGAGGCTGGGGCCACCAAGGAACTGGCATCCCTCGTTGAGAGTGCACGGCTGCGTCTACGGACGGAAGTGCTGGTGCTGGAGGCCGCGGGTGCCTTTGAAGTCATCCGTCGGTCCTCGGCCGACGCAGACTTGGTCGTCCTGGGACTACGGCCCCCCGACCCGGCCGAGACCGTAGCCGGTTACGGGAACTACTATCGGTGGCTACTACGGGAGACGGACCCGTTGCCCGCGACCGTTCTGGCCATGGCAACAGAAGACCTGGATTTCGGCCGCATTTTCGCCAATCATCCGCCATAGCCGCGTGTCTGTCCCGTCAAGCAGCGGGCTACTTGAGTTCTTGGTGCGTGTGGTCACGTGGACATGCTCTTCACACCACTGCCAGGGAGGCCGGCGGTCAGCCGGTTTGCAGGCCGAACAGAACCCTTCGAGGAACGGATGACGCCTCATACCTATGGCGCCACGTCCAGGATCCAACCCCTGGCCCGCGTCGGAAATCCGCCCAGGCGGCTGATTCCCGGGTCGGATTCTACCGAAGCCGGAGCCGGAACAGCCGAGGTCCGGAGCCAGTGGACACAGTCAGGGCGATGACTTCTCCGTTCCGCACGGGTGCTTGATTCACGGGGGTCCAGGTGGAACCGATCTCCGCCGCGGCTTCCACCACCGCGTCCGGGAAGTGCGCGGACCACGAAAGCACTACCGTATCACCGTCCCGTGAAATGGTCAGCACCGGCAGGAAGATCATCTCGACCCATTCCGGATGGTCCACAAAGGGGTTGCGGTTGCCCTGGTACTCGGTCCAGACGGTGTCGTTGCGCGCGGACTCCTCGGCGTCCACCGGATCCGTCCGGTGCCACTGAATCAACGTAGACATTCGCCCCATGAACGTCGCCGCACTGTTGATGCGCGCCAGGTCATCCGTCAGCACAAGTTGCGGTTCACCCACACCCCCGCCTTCGTAGCGGACATCCATGTAGAAGAGCGCCCGCGCGATGTCCCCTTTGACTTCATCCGGCGGTTCCCATGAGTCCCCGTCCGTCGAAGTCGCCGGGGCTTCCGCGTGGGCCGGTTCTTTGAAGCGTGCATCCGTCCGGTCACTCTCGTCGTAGAGCTTGTTGCCCCGGGCACTGTTCACATTCATGTCCGCCGCGCGCAGGTTATGCAGGTCACTGTACGCCGGTTGGACGTCATCCAGCCCGTAGCTGTTGGGCCAGAGGTGCTCCCGGTTCCAGCCGGTGCTCTGCCCAAAGGTGCTGACCGGTTCGAGCCGGCGGCTGTAGATCAACCGCACCACGCCGGATTGTCCGGCCGGAGCGTCCAGCACGCCCAGCGCGTCCGCTGTGTCCGGTCGGGAACTGCTGGAGTAGGGAATGACCGTGTGTCCGCGGATAATCTCATGGAGGGCCGCTTTGAGTTCCGCACCCGACTCGCCCTCTGCGCTGGCGTAGTAACCGGCCGGCGGGTCGGCCCAGGCCTGCCAGGCGAGCATACCCACCCACCAGATGCCAAGAAGACTGCGGGTGCTCATGCAGGCAATTAGGACTCGCAAGCGGTGAGGGTCAAGGCGGGTGTCGGGCGGGTGTCCTCGAGGAGCCTCAGTCTGAACGCCCGGCTGGCATTCCGCACAAGTACCCGTTGCCCAATTCGAGCCACCCTGCGGCGGCCCGAACGCGAAACCGGCCTTCGTGATTCGGGCTCACGAGCGGAATGGTATCGCGAGGCGCCGGAACTTCAATGCACAGATCACCCGACCGCCGTGACGCGCAAAGGCGTGAAGCCGCGGGCAGGACCTTTCCCCTGGCCGGGGACGGAAAACCGCCGAGGCACCGGTTCTCGCCTGATCTCGGGGCGGCCTCGGGCGGCGGTCCGGCGACGCAGAAAGCCCCTCGGGGTCACCGAGGGGCCGGGGGGCGGGCGTGGCCGACGCGTCTACTTGGCGGCCATCAGCTCGAACACGCGCTGGAAGAGCCGGACCCGGCCGGTGATCCGACGGACGATCTTGACCGCCTGCGCGTCCCCGAGCTTGAAGGCGCTCTTCAGCTCCGCGGCGATGGTGTCTTTGTCCCTGCCGCTCAGGAACAGGAAGGAAACCAGCCCGCCCTTGGTAGCCTTGAGTTCCTCGAGGTTCCCCGGCAACCGGTCGCCGGTTTCGGCGTCGCCGTCCGCTTCGGCCTTGGTCTTCTTGGCGACCTTCTCGGCCTTCGGCGCGGCTTCCCGCTTGGCCTTGGGCGCCTTCGCCTTCGGGGTCTGATCCTTCGCGGCCGCTTCCGTGGTGGTGTCTGCGTTGTTCTTCATGCTGTCTTTCCTTCTGTGTTTTGGTTGTCCATCTGTACCGAACGTGAGCTCTCTCGGGTGGGGGGGCGGAGACTGTCCAAGGGAATCTCGGAGAATCCATGTCCCCCGTCGGCATGAGCTTCCGGCGGGGTTTCGTGCAGGACCGCGGCCTCGGGCGTTTCCCGCTCCCCCAGGCGCCGGGCGACCTCGACGGCGCCGCGCTTGTAGACGCAGAGGCAGACCAGATCGCCGACGCCATCCCGCAGCGCCCAGAAGCGGCTGCGGCCGTGCTTGGTGACGGTGAAGCCGTTCATGAGAGGGGAATGAACCCGCCGTTGTGGTCGCTGATCGCCCGGTCATAGACCGCCTCGATGACGCTCTTGAGCGTGTCGCAGTACACGTCCCGCTCACAGGCCAGGACCATCGAACCGGGCTGCCGGCCCCGGTGGCCTTCAACCAGCCAGACCGTGTAGGTGTCGTCAGGTTCGTAGGCGATGATGAGCGTCCACCGCCGGCCAGGCTTCCCGTTCACCCGGCATTCGAGACCGACTTCGTAGTCGATGAAGGACTCGCCGCCTTCGGATTTGAGTCGGGAAGGCCGGCTGGACCGATACTCGCCGACCATCTCGGCGCACCGGTAGCTGAAGGCCCGCGCGCCGATGTAGGTGAACGCTCCCTGTAATCCCAGGCCGCCCGCTTGCGCGATGATCGTCTGGACCGTCTCAGGTAGAGATGCAAGTTGCATACAGCGAGCCTCTTAGAGGGCGCGCCGCCGAGGGGTCCAGTGGCGATCAATCCTTCCGCTGCCACGCGCTCAGCCGCTCATCCAGCGTGTGCAACTGCTTCAGGACCTCATCCTCCTCTTCCTTCAACCGCTCTTCGATCACGGGCACCGGCTGGCCCTCGAGGGACGGAGCCACCCGATGCAGTCGGGTCAGGACCTTACGGATGGCCGATCCCAACTCCGCCCCCAGATGCGTGACCTCCTCGGCCGGGATCAACTCGCGCTTCAACTGGCCCAGCTCGACCTTCAGCTTGGCGTTCTGCAGGACCACGTGCTGGGCGCGTTCCTGGTCGTAGTTGACCCGGGACCTTTCGGGCGAGGCGAAGAGCCAGCGCAGGAAGGGCGCCAGGTACACCCGGCTGCCGCGGAAGGCCGAACAACCCTGGCGCTTGGCGTACTTGAGGGTGCCCAGCGGGATACCGGTGGCGGCGGCGCAGGCACCCAGGCTGTCGTAGGCATCCTGCATGATCCGGGACCCCTCCCGCTCACGGTAGTACCGGAGCAGACCCTGGATCGTGGGCACCAGTTGGTAGGCGCCTTCGACCGCCCGCGGGAACCACCCCTCGGCGGCCAGTTCACGCAACCGGCGGTCGGTTAAGCCGGACAGCCGGGCGAGTTGGGCGATGGCGATGGCGCCGGTGTCGGCCATGACTACCGCTCCGGCGCGGTCAGGATCCACCCGACGAACTCACCGACCTGGAAGAAGGTCCGCGCCCTCTCGGGCATCATCCCCGGGTCGAGCGGGCGCTGGTAGCCGGCGAGGGACAGTTCCTTGCGCAGGATGTCCTCGGGCCGGGCACCCACGGCGAGCTTCTGCTGAAGGGTGAGCCGGCTGAATGCGGTCCCGACGTACCCCGGCGGCATCTGGACCTTGTCGACGATCAACAACGCCCCGCCGGGTTTGGTCAGGGACTCGAGCCGGTGCAGGAACGCGGTCCGCGTGTCCACGGGCAGGAACATCAGGACTAGGAAGCAGACGGTGAAGTCAAAGGGCTGGTAGTCGAACGTCACCGCGTCCGCCACGACCAGTTCCGGCGGACCGTCGTACCGCTCGGCCATCTCCCGGCTCTCCTCGATGGCCGTGAAGCGAGCCTGACGTTGGTCGAGGGTCTCCTGCAACACCCGGCCGATGTTCCCCGTTGAAGCCCCGATGTCGTACACGACGCCGCCGCGCGGGATGTAGTGCCGGCCGAAGTGGGCGACGGCATTGGTGGCCAGGTCGTACCAGGGCAACTGCTCACGCACGTGTCGGGTGAAGTGCTTGGCGACCGCCCGACTGCGGAACGTCCAGTGCTTGGGGATTTCAAGAGAGGATTTCATCGCGGATGGTTCGAGCGACCCAGGCCATCATGACGGGAGGAACCGCGCGACCCAGGCGTTCCCATTGCTGCGAGTAGGTGCCGGTCAACACGAAGTCATCCGGGAAGGCGCAGATGCGCTTGAGCTCGGCAATCGTGAGCTTCCGCTTCTCGGTCGGGTGGGTGACGCTCGCCACGCCCGGATGCCCGTGCGACGCGCAGATCGTCGGGCACGGTTGGTCCGGATGCGGTCGGACCAGGTTGAAGTACTTCCCCGACGCCTCACCCGGCCGCAGCTTGTCCCACTCCTTACCGATCGCGAACCGCTCCATCCCGACCTCGAACTGGTTGGGTTTGGTCCCCAGGATTGTCGGGCAGGGCTGGTCCAGGTCGTAGGCCCGTCCCTTCTCGGCGAACGCCGCTCCGGTCCCGCCCGTCAGCCGGACCTTGAACTGCCCCTGGCCCATGACCGTGATCGCCGGACACGGCCGGTCGGTGACATCCCCCGCCGAAGGGAACTGCCCCTTCGTGTCATGAATGACCGCCTCGACCAGTTCCAGGCCCTGGTGGCTGGTGGCCGGGTTGTACGACATGCCCGCACTCACCGTCGGGCTCGGCGCATCCGAGGCCTTCCACGCCGGGCCGTACTTGCCCCGGACCACCCACGGCAGCGCCTCACGCAAGCTGTACCGGTAGGGCAGAGGCTTCGGGAACACCGGATCCTTGCCCAGGTCCTCGCGCACCCCGATGAAGATGGTCCGCTGTCGGGCCTGGGGAACCCCGAGCCACTGCGCGTCGAGGACCTTCACGCCGACGCGGTAGCCGCACGCCTTGAGTCGGGCGAGGATCTCGAGGAAGTAGCCCTTGGCGACACCCTTCACCAGGCCACTGACGTTCTCGGCGACGAACACCTTGGGTTGGAGTCCTTCGATGAGCCGGATGTACTCGAAGAACAGGTCGTCCGTGCGCTGGACCGTGTCCGAGTAGGGCTTCGCTTTGCCCCAGTGCTTCTCCCGTTTCCCCGCCGTTGAGAACGAAGCGCAGGGCGGTGACCCTTCGACCACATCCACTTCACCCGCCTGCAGCCCGGTGGCGGCGAGGATCTCGGCGGGCTGGACCTTGCGGATGTCCCGGGTGTCCAGGGGCGTGGTCGGGTGGTTGGCCCGGTACACCTCGGCCGCCGCCGGGATGAACTCGCTGGCCCAGAGCACCTGGTAACCGGCCATCCGGTAGCCCAGACACGAACCGCCACAGCCGCTGAACGTGGACACCACGCGCAGGCCGTTGTCCGGGACCGCCGCGATCTCGGCCATGCTCGGCACCCGGTAGGGAGGTTTCTCAGTCTTCACGGCAGAGGTTGAGGATCGCGCGGGCCACGCCGGAAGCACCGCACCAGCGCTGTTCGTACCGCCGTTGGATCTCAGCTTCCCGCCCCGGGTCGAGGGTCGGCAGGCCCGCCTGAGCCTTCAACGCCTGGGCTTGGTGCGACAGACACACGCGGCAGACCAGCAACCCGGCCATGGCGTCGTCCAAGCCGTCAATGGCCCGGCGCAGGGGCTGGAGGTCAGGCGCACTCACGACGGTTTGCCCGACCACCGGAACTGGCATTTGGGGCACTGGTACTCGGTGGGCAGGTCCTCATCCACCTCGGGGAAGTCCTCCGGCGCCGTGGGCTCGGGTGTCCCGGCCAGGAGCGCGGCCAGGGCCTCGGCGTCGAACCCGGCCAGGTCCATGTCGAAGTCCGCCGCTTTCAACTCGCCCAGGACTTCCTTCAACGCCGCGCTGTCGGCTTCGGCCAGTTCCGCCAGCCGGTTGTCGGCCACCAGGTGCGCCCACTCATCGGCGTCGGTGGCGAAGTCCTGGAAGTCTACGGGCACCGCTGCCAACCCGAGAACCTTCGCCGCTTCGTACCGGCCGTGGCCCGAGACGATGAACCCCGACCGCCGCGACACCACGATGGGCGAGCGCCAGCCCTGGTGGGCGATGACCTTGGCCAGGAGCCGAACCTGGACTTCGGGATGCTGGTTGGGATTGCGTGGGTTGGGCACGAGCTTCTCCAGCGGGACCAGCTCGTCGAAGGCGCAGTTCACAGCCGGCCCGGAGGCCTCCGGCGGACATCCTGCGCGTTTCTTCGGTTTTCGGTCGTTCATACGCTTTGTCAGGGCTGGCGAGCACCCTCCACCCTCCCCGGGGTCCAAAGGAGACTTCCTACCCCCACCGGGGCCGGGTCGACCCTGGCGGTCGCGGCGGTTCGCTGCCGGTTCTCGGGCGTCCTCAGCCCGGGATCAGGCTGACCGTCCTGCCCGCCTGCCGTGGCCGCTTCTCGCCGGCGCAAACGCCGCTCGCTGGATGTCAGCTTCGCGTTCACTCTCTACCTATAGCGGGAACGTTACGCCCCCCCTTTGGGCTTGGCGCCTTCGGGCGGCTCCTTGGCCCCCTTGGCCCAGTTCCAGGAATGGCGTTGCCAGTGATTGCGCCAGCGGATGACGCGGCTGAAGTGGCCGGTGCGCTTGGCCAGCGTGGGCAGACGGACGCCACAGCGCGCGGCGAGTTCGCTCATCGAAGGGTCGCCTTCGAAGTAAGCCGGGTTCAGGACCCAGGCCAGGGCGATAACGCGCAGCCCGATGCGGCTGGGGATCACCGGCTGGCCGGGGGCGGGCAGGAACATCTCGAGCAGCCGAGTCACGACCTCGACCGGGTCCTTGTCATTGCCCTCTTCACGAGCGTCCGCGTCGAGGTGGGCGTAGAGGGCATCCCAATCGAAGTCTTGGGTAGCGGTTTCGAGCAGTTCGAAACACTCGGCCTTCAGGGGTTGGTTGCAGTCAGCCATTACGTCGTGCTCTCCTGGGGTTGGGGCCGGAAATCGGCCGGGGTGAGGACCTGGACGCGGGGCTGCCAGATCAGGAGCTTGCCCCCGCGCTGGGCCTTGACCTTGCGCCAGGCCCAGAGCTCGAGCGCGGTGCCGGGCGTCCGCAACCAGTCCAGGCATTCCTGGGCGCGCTCTTCGGTGAGCTTACGCAGGTGCCCGGCGAAGTCCTGGCCGGTGGTCTGAACGCCGAGGACGCCTCGCCGCGGGTCGAGGGCGAGCACGTCGATGATGCCGAAGAGGTCCTGGCGGATGCCGTGGGGACCGCCGTAGGGGTTCCACTTCTCGACGATGGCGCAGACCAGGCCCTGCTCGCGGAGAGCGCGCAGGGTGCGTTGGGTGGGCGAGAGGGATTTCATGGCAGGGTCACTCGGGTGAACCGGCCTCACCGGTTCCACTCGACCGCCCGATTTCGGCCCGGACCTCTTCCTCCGTGACGGCGGCGGCTAGTTGCTCAATGCGGGCGTAGGGCCAGACTTCCGTCTGAGGAGGCATCCCCTTCCGCCAGATGAAGACCAGGGCCATGTCTGAGTTCGGTCCAGTCCGCGCGGCCCGGCGCCAGCGGCAGACCGCGCCGGACAATGCCCGGCGCATGGCGATACACCGCCGGGCCGACTCGATCAGTTGACGCTCGAAGTTGGCAGCCAGCATGTCCGGCGATACGGGTGAGGATGCTTTAGGATGGGCTTTCATAAGGGGGGGGTCAGTGATTCGGCTCGCAGGAAGGAGGTTGGGGAGGTGGATTTCCCCTCGCCCCTCCTGACGCCGCACTGTCCTCCCTACTGACAAAACCCCCCGTCCCCTTAAGGGGGGTTTTTGTCAGTGACAGTGCGGCTAGTGACAGAATGGTTTTGTCAGTGATGTCAGTGGTCATAAGTCTTACTCACTTTCAAGTTCTTTGAACTTCCGCCAGATGGTCCGAGAGGTCACTCCGAGGACCTTCCCAGCCAGGGTGGCCAGTTCGGTCTTCGAGAGGGTTTCCAGGCCGGGGATGCCCATGAAGGCCGCCAGTTGCTCCGGGCTGACCGCCGACTGCCGGCCGGCCGGGCCTTTGTTCGCCTTGGCGCCCTTGAGGGCTTCGGGATCTTCCTCGGGCGCCCGCTGCCAGCAGGGGTACTGCCAGCGAAGGACAAAGGAGGGTTGCGGGGCGAAATTGCGCAGGTGCATCTCGACCACCACGCAGTCCTCTTCCTGGTGCGGACTGACCATGAGGATGGCATCGGGGTCCCGCGCCCAGACGCCCGAGCCCGACGCGCGGTCAATCGAGTGTTTGGCCGAGGCATCCCCCTTGGCGAAGTGATGGCCAAAGACGACGCTCGATTCGGTCTGGCGGCCGACCTGCTCGAAGTCATTGAGCAGGCGCCCAACGGGTTCGGCGGCATTCTCCTCCCCGTGCTGGTTGAGCTTGTAGGTCGGGTCGAAGATGATCAGCCCGATGCCCTCCTGCTGGCAGAAGCGCAGGAGCCGCTCGCGGATGGTGAACAGGGTGACGCCGTAGCCGCGCAGGTGCCAGGAGAAGAGCGGCAGCGCCCGTTGGTGGCTGAGCTTGACGGCCTGGATCTCGCGGCGCCGGTCCCGGAAGGCGAAGGGCTGCAACTCGAGGTTGACGTAGAGGACGGGCACGGGGGTGGTGGGGAACCCGAGCCAGGGGACGCCGGCGGCGACGCTGATGGCCAGGTCGGTGAGCAGGAAGGTCTTCCGGCTCTTGGACGGTCCGGCGATCATGCCCTTGGCGCCCCGGTAGAGGACGCCCTGGACGAGCTGGACCGGCCGGGGCCAGTCGGCGTTTTCCTCGGCCTCCCAGGCATAGATGGGAGAGCAAGGGTTCGACCACCGCCTCGACGGCCGCGGCCGGTTCCGGCGCAGTCGCTGGGATGGCTGCTGAGGCGTTTCGGCGTCGGCGCGCCGTAGCCCAGGGCGCGAAGCCGGCGGGCGGCTTCCCGGAAGTCCCCGGCGCATTCGAGGACGGCGAACACATGCCAGGGCCGATAGACGTGGTTGGCCTCGAAGGGGTCGAGGTCGAGAAGACCCAGAACCGGCCGGGATGACGTCCCAGGAGGCCGAGACACCTGGGCCTTGCCGAGGCGGGTCCAGTACTTGCCGAGGTGCCGGCGGGGGTCCAGCCATGCGCTTTGAGCAGGGCGGGGACCTCGGCCCGTGCGTCGTAGTCCGTGCCCGGCGCAGCATCGGTGGCAAGCGAAGGAGGCTGGGCCTCCTTCGGTGCTGTCTCACTGAACGAGCGGGCGACTGCCAACAACGAATCACGGTCCTCGGCGCTGAGTTCGGGCAGGCGGGACCAATCTCCCTGGAGGAGGGTGTAGCCCGGGGAGGGGGCGATGAGGAAGTAACCGCCCTCGCCGCGGGTTTCGAGCAAGGGCAGCCGGGCCGGGGTCTCGGCGAGCTTGAGGTTGGGGAGCCGGGCGGGGCAACGGAACACCAGGTGGATGCCCCCGGTGCCCGTGCGCTGGATCAGGACCCGATCCAGCAACCCCGCCAGGCCGAAGTCCCGGCACCGTTTCTGGTAACGATCCCAGAGGCCGGGTCCGTCCGGGGCGTGTTTGGTGTCAATGTCCAGGCACTGAACGGCACCGCCGATGATGGCGAGGCGGGTGCCCGCGCGGAACCATTTGCGACAGAGCTCTTCGGAGGGCAGTTCCTTCTGCCACTTGGCCCAGGGGAAGAACGGGCGCTTGTCGGGCTTGACCGGGATGGTCGCCACGCCGGCCGAACGGAGCAGGAGGGCGGTGTCGAGCGCGTTCATCGGGTGGGAACCAGGGAACGACGTCGTCGACCCGTGAACTTCCCGTCGAGGTAGGCGCCGGCTTCCTCGAAGGTGGCCAGGTGCGGGTTGGGGTGGCCGAAGTGGACCAGCCACCGGACCTGCTTCGGGGTGGCCAAACCGAGGTCCCGACGACGGAAGAGGAGGTCAATCCACTTGGAGGCATGCCCCTTGCACGTGATGCGGGTGAGGTCGAACCCGGCCCGGGCGAGCAGTTCGGCCTGCTTGTCGGTGACCGGCTGCCGTTCCCAGTGGGTCTCAGGCTCATAGTCGGCGAGGCGTTCCTCACCCAGAGAGAGGGCCAGCTCGAGGGCGTCCACGGTGCGGGCGTTGCGCTGGGCGTACTGGGCCAGTTGCTCGGCCAGGCGCTGCTGGCGGCGATCCTCGGCCCGCTCGGCGGCTTCGAGCAGGTCCAGCGCGGGCGCTTCATCAAGGACTTCCTGGAGGCTCTCGGCTTCGGTCGTCGTATGGGCCAGGAGCCGGGCGGGCCGGATCAGGTCCATGGAATCGGACCGGAAGAGGGGGTCGAGGACCAGCAGATGATCTTTGCCGGGATGGATGCGGGTGCCCCGGCCGATCATCTGGCTGTAGAGGACCAGGCTCTTGGTAGGCCGCAACACCATGACGCAGTCCACGTCGGGCTGATCCCAGCCCGTGCTCAGGAGCTGGGCGTTGGCGATGATGTCGGCCTGGCGTGAGCGGAAGGCCTCGAGGCCGGTGCGGTCGGTGCCATCGACATGGACCGCGCGCAGCCCGAGGGCCTGGCAGGCGGCGACGAACTGGCGCGAGGTCTCGATCAGGGGCAGGAAGACGACCGTGCGACGATCCTGGGCGTGTTCGGCGAGAAGCTCGGCGCACCGGGAGAGGTGCGGTTGGATGGCTTGGCCGAGGTCATCATCACGGTAGTCACCGGCGACGGTCCGGACCCCGGAGAGGTCAATGTCGGCGGGGACCGAGCGGATGACGATGCGGCAAAGCCACCCTTCACGGATCAACTCGACCAGGCTGATCTCATAGGGAATGGCCTGGTAGAAGGTGCCCAGTTGCTGTTTGTCGGAACGGAACGGGGTGGCAGTGATGCCGATGACCTGGGCGGAGGCGAAGTGGCCGAGGACCTTCTGGGCCATGGCGCCGAGGGTATTGCGATGGGCTTCATCGACGATGATGAGCTGGAAGTAATCCCGGGGCCACTTGTCCAGGCGCCGGCTCAGGGTCTGGGTGGTCCCGACCACGAGCCGGTCCCCGGGCTGGGCGTGTTCCTCGGCCATCTCGACCTGCGGGATCACGCCCGCCCAGGTTCCCAGCTTGTCGGCCGCCTGGCGGACCAGCTCCTGCGCGTCGGCCAGGAAGAGCACCGGACCGAAGGGCAGGCAGCGCCGGCAGATCTCGCCGGAAACGACAGTCTTTCCCGATCCGGTCGGGGCCACGCCCAGCACCCGGTCGAACTCGACCAGGGCGCCGAGCATGGCGTCCACGAAGCGGGGTTGGTAGGGACGCAGGGTCATGTCAGTTCGCGGAGGGCTTGCCCTTCCGCAACTTGGCCACCGCCGCTTTCATGACGCCCAACGGCGCCGTGGCCGAACCCTGCGGCGTCTTGATCGTGACGGTGGTCTTGTCCGTGGCTCCTTCTAACGGCAGGAGCGTCTGGTCCGGGTCCGGGATCGGCGTGACGTTGCTGAGCCGGTGCCGAATGCCGAAGGTCAGCTCGTGCGCGGCCTGGTCCTTGCCCAGGTCCAGCGTGATCGTGAAGGTCAGGCGCAGCTTCGGGTTCTGCTCCTGCACCTCGGCTTCCTCAAGGCACGCCGCCCAGGCTTTGAGGATGTCTTTTTCGCCCTCCCGCACGAGGGCCTTCAGGGTGAGCGCCGCCTGATCGGTGATCGCTTGGAGTTTCGAGCTCATGGTCAGAAGGGGCAGTTGGGCGAGTTGTCCGGGGCCACGCTGGGTGCCGCGAGCCCGAGCGTCCGCGCCTTGGCGCTCAGCCGGGCCAGGAAGCCCTCCTCGAGCGGTTTGGCTGCCCGGGGCGGGTTGACCCACGCCACGCGCAGGCGCCGCTTGCCGTCGTCGGACTCCTCCTCCTCGACGGTGATCGAACAGGGTTTGCCCCGGATCTGCTCGGGCGCGGTCTCGTAGTCGCCGTCGAACCCGAACGCTTCCTGGAGCCGCCGGGTGGTGTTCTCGAAGGCCTTCTCGCTCAGGTAGAGCCAGGCACTGATGTGCTCGCCTTCCTCGGTTTCGAGGCCCAGCTCGAGGAAGGGTGTCCCCGTCTTGGGAGACTGGCCGAACTGGGCTTGGGTGACGGTGGCCGCATAGCGGCCGGGGATGGCAACGGCAGGCATGGTAGGGTCCTTCAGTGACGGATGATGGTCGAGGCCTCCTTCCACACGCGGAGGCCGGGGATGTTCTGGTTGTGTTTCACGATGGCCCGGATCGCCGTGTGGTTCGGCTGCAGGACCACCAACTGGGGGTGCGCCCGGTAGAGCGCCTGAATGTCGGTCACCTCAAACTTCCAGTCCTCGCGCACGGCCGTGCCCGCGATCCGGGGCGGCGCGGCGGCGATCAGGGCCTGGCGCCCCTCGGCCATCTGCTGCTGGTACTGCTGGACCACCGCCTCCTTGCGCGCCTCGGCCTCGGCGGTGCCGCGGGCTTCGCGCTCGATGGCGGCCATCTCGGCCGCCGCCTGCCGGCGCAGGGCCTCCTCCTGCCGCTGGTGTTCGCGCAGCTTCTCGGCCGCTTTACGCCGTGCCTCGGCCTGGTACTCGCCCAGCAGCCGGCTGATCCGTTGGGACTGGGCCTCGACGGGGGCGACCAACTCGGCCGCCAGCCCGTCGATCTTCCGTGACAAGGCCAGGACGGGCGCCTTGACGCCCGCGCGGCCCGCTTCGATCTGCCGGGTCCAGCCCTTGAGCCGCTGCAGCACGGCGGCCGCGGCGTCGGCGTCGAGCTGGTCCCCGACGGCCGTGCATTCGCCCGCCTCGGCCAGGAGCGCGTCCCGAGTGCGCCGGGCCTCGGCCGTGAGGGTGATTTCGGGCGAACCCAGCCCGGTAAGGGTCAGGACCGCGTTCACGCCGCCACCTCCTCTCCGGCCGGCAAGGGAATTGCCGCTGCGCTGGCGAAGCGCTTCCGCCGTTCCTTGATCTGGGCCACCTTCTCGGGCGTGAGGTCCCGCCAGGTCTGGCCGGGGTTGATCCAGTTTACCCGGCACAGGTACTCGTTGACCGTCTGCTCGTGACCCTCGAACCACCCGGCCAGGTCGGAGGGGTAATCCATCGGGACCTCATCCGCCGGTGGGGCCGCCACCTTCGGATCCACCAGCGGCGCGGCGGGCTCGGCCACCTGGTTGCGGGCCGCCAGGGCGTTCATCTGCCGCTGCAGTTCGGCGATGAGCTTGGCCGCCTGGGGTTCGGTCAACTCCGGCCAATCCTGCGCCGCGGGTGCCCCGGCGAACGCGAGGGCCTGGGGCACGGCGCCCGGCTCTTTCTTGAGCGTCTGCCAATAGAGCGTGATCTTCTGGACCTGCTCGGCGGTTGCCGGCGGGGGAGCGGGTGCCGGTTCCGGGGCCGTGAACGGTTGGGGCGGCGGTGTGGCCGCGCCGCTGTCCAGCCATTCGCGCAAGCTCTGGCCGGTGGCCTCGGTGATCTCGAAGATGCGGCCGTCAAAGAGCCGGGTGCGGTCCTTGCTGCTCACGGCCTGGTGACCCATGTCCAGGTCCAGGACCACCGTGAACTCGTACTCGACCCCGTCGCGCATGATCGGGGCCATGCCGACTTTCTTGACCACCTGGCGTCCGGACTTCTCGTCCTTCTCGAGGACGTGGTCCATCTTCGAGCGCAGACAGGTGATGACGTGGATGGGGGATTGCAGGACGGCGTCGAGCACGCCCCGGAAGCGCCGGGTGGCCTCCGACCAGTTGGAGAAGGAGTTGCCGCCGCGCTTGTCGAGCTTGTCCTTGTAGTCCAGGACCGCCTCCCAGAAGTGGGAGCCGCTGTCCAGGATCACGGCGTCATAACCGGCCGCGACGGCGGCGGTGATGCCCTCGCTGAACTTCCGGTCCTCGAACGGGGGTTCGAGGTCCAGAACGTCGAACTCGAACAGGTCCGCGTAGAGGGAGGCGGAGCGGTTCTCGGTGTCAATGACCGCGATGCGGCCGTTGCGGGTGAGACCGCGCGCCAGTCGAAGGGCGGCGGTCGTCTTGCCGGACCCGGCGGGACCGGTGATGGCCAGCTTGAGTTTGACCCGCTGGCGTTGGGCCTTCTGGAACAGGTTTGTGTTCATGGTTTTCGAGGGGGAGAGGGAACGGGATCGCGACGCTCGGCGCGGAGCACGGCCTGGCGGCGTTTGAACTTGGGGCTGGTGAGGTAGGCTTCGACTTCGCTGAGCCGGTACCGCTGGCGTCCGCCCAGGGCATAGCCGGGCACCTTCCAGCGCCAGAGCGTACACACGCTGACGCTGAGCTGGGCCGCGAGCTCCCTCAGGGTCAGGTGAGGTTCGGAAGGGGTGGGCGGCAAAGGGGCGGGACTGACCGAGGGCGCTTCCCCGCGAAGGACGCGCAGCGCCTCGCTCCTCCGTTCGGCTGGGGCGAGCAGGGCGGCCTGGATCAATTCCTCGAGGCCGGTCACGGCCGACCTCCCCGGTCGGAGCCGGAGGGCTCGGGTCGCACGGTTTCAGGCATGGTCTTCACGGCGGTTCGCGTCGCATGCCTGAGGGGGGCCAAAACAAAACCCGCCACTCAGGCGCACACCTGAATGGCGGGAAGTGACCCTTCCCAATTGGGAAGCCTAAACTTCCCAGAACTTCCCAGAACTTCCCAATTGGGAAGTCCAGACTTCCCGAAACTTCCCGAGACTTCGCAATTGGGAAGCCTAGACTTCCCAGAACTTCCCGAAACTTCCCAGTTGGGAAGCCTGGACTTCCCGGAACTTCCCAGGATTTCCCAAATGGGACCTCGAGTTCACCCCGACTAAACCACCAGCAGGCCTATTCCCACGTGATTCCCGGCGGCTGGTGGTAGATGCACTGAAAGCCCAGACTGATCGTCTTGTCGATGTGCTCGGCGAACGCCCGTTCGTGCCGGTTTCCCTTCCTGAGCCCGAACCGAATCGCGCTCAGGGCCTTGCGGACGTTGTTCCGTGCCCGTTCCCCGGCGTCTGCCGCACATGCCCGCCCTTTGAGCTGGGCCTCCAGGGACTCGAGTTCGGCCTCCAAATTGTTCTGCTCGACTTGGTTGCCGGTCTCTCGCGCAGCTTCCAGGAGCGCCCGGACGCGCTCCAACTCACGCAAGTATTCGGCGACAGCCTTCGGATCCTGCTGCCGCTGAACCGAGTTCCTCGGCCGAACCTGAACTCGCTCGGGCCGGACTACGCCCTCCAAATCGTAAGCGGCGATGGCCTGGTCCGGTTGGTGGAGCAGGTGATTCAGATAGCGCGCGCCCAGGGTGTCACCGAGCCGAAAGGACGCCCCGCCCCCGAAGACGACCCGCCATGATGAACCTACCCGCTCGAACACATACCGCGGGCCTCGCGGGTCGGCAGACGATTCCTCGGCGGGTGCTTTCTCGGGCGCCGGCTCGGGCCGGATCTCTGGCGGCGGCGGTCGGACGTCATCGGGCAGGGTGATGCGCGGTCCAGCCGCTCGAGCACCCAGGGAGCCAAGCTCGTAGCCGATCGGCAAGGCTAGGTTGACGGCCCTCCGAATGCGGACCAGCGCCTTCGGCTGCTCCCCGTCTCCGGCGAGAGACTCCAACCGTTCCAGCACCTTCCGCTTGCAGCGCAAGGTGATGTCAATTTGGCGAGTTCTGCTGTCGGCGAGGTGTACCTCGCCCAGTTCAAGCCAGCAGGAGGCGAGCAACCGAGCTTCCTCCTCCTCGTTCCCCTCAGTCAGAAAATGGATCGCGGTCGAACGGACTTCCTCCGGGGTCGGGAGGGCCAACCGCAACGGCGAACGGCCCATGGCGCAACCTGCACGTCATAAACACGTTACCAGGCCGTAACACTGCCCCCAACGAGCATCGTTGAAGAGGCATCTGAATCCATTAGTCGGAATGATGGCGTTGAAAGAGGCTCGCCGTCGCCGATCTCTCTTGATGACAAGGCGATAAGAGTCTGACCCCACCCACTCGCCTGCTGCCGAGACCCTGTCGCCATGTCGCACAACCAATTGCCTGCGAGAGCATTCAACTTCGATTCCATGTCCATACCATCTTCCCTTTCCCTCGGTGATTCGTGCTACGGGCCGCGGATTGTGCATGCTGGTGCGTACGGAGGAAGCCTAATCGTCAAGGAACAGCCGGGACCTGTGAACCGCCTGCCGGATGCAGCTTGCCTGCAGCGTTGATCTGCCGTTGGTTGAACAGGTTGCGAACTGAGAAAGGCGAGACACATCTCCGGTCATCCGCTGCCGTCACTCGTCAAGTGCGGACCTTCCTGGTTGCGTGAGCTGTTCCGAACGACAGAATGGGCTCGGCCCAGTCTGAACCGGGGCACATCGGATCCGTGCGCACGGCGACCCGGTAAATCACCCATCCCGTCGCCGTTTTCATTGAATCGGGCGGCCTAACCTCTTCATCCGCAGTGACCAAGGTTCCAGGACTGAGCCGAAGAAAATCTTGTTCACAGTGACTACGGATGTCAGTCTGCTCGGAGTAGAATGCCGCCATGAAGACGCTGCCTGCCGATTCCCGACGGGGCTTCCTGGGCCTCCTGGCCAGACTCCCCCTCCTCCCCGCCGCCGTCCTTCCCACCCGCGCCGCGCCGACGTCGCGGCGCCAGGTGTTGATGAACGACTTCGCCATCGCCGGCTTCCGGTACTACGACGGCCCGACCGAACTGCCGCGACTGACGGCCGGAACCACGCTCACGCTCCGGGCGGAACCCGAGAACCCCCATGACCCCTTCGCCGTCGAGATTCTCCACGGCTCGGCCAAGCTGGGCTACATCCCCCGGTTCTGCAACCGGCACATCAGCCGGTTGCTGTTGGAAGGTGTTGCGCTCGCGTGCGAAATCGAACGAGTGGATGCGAAGGCGCCGCCATGGGAGGCGATCGACGTCCGAGTGCTTCTCAGTCTTCAGCGGCAGAGAGAGGGCAGATTCTAGCGCCGGCGAACTGACGGATGTGACGCCGACTGGACCCCGCTGCCGTCAACGACACAGCTCACCGAACGCCGCCGGGGACAGGCGCCGCCAGCGAAGCTGACGTTCCAGAGGCCCGGCGCATCTGGAACGGAATCGCTGGGCGGCGTTTCGGTGGAGCGACTGGTTGGGCCCTGTCTGATTCACTATGGAGACGGTGAAAGCGGAAAAGCGATGGTGTCAACAATGTTCTTCACTCCCTGCGTCTTCCGGACGTCAAGGTTCTTCCGACTGATCATGATGTGGGACGCACGATACGGCTCCGCAATGCGACTCACGCTACGGGTGGTATGAACCTGAAGGGTGCGCTGATGTAACGGCTGCCTATACTGCCTGCCGGCCCCTGGGTGCTGCATCACCCAATGATAGAGTAGATCATCCTCGAAACGACCTTCCAGAAGCCCAGCGTCATATCCGCAATAGTAACCTGCCTGGTATCCGATGATTAGAGCGCTGTAACAGAAGATCGTAGATCCGAGAATCACTCCGACCCGTTTTCTTAGCTTCATACTACAGTTGTGTGTGACGCCATCCCATGGCCCAACGACAAAGCTCACCGATCGCCGCCGACAACGGGCACCGACGACGAATCGAGCGTCCGATCAACCCTGATCTTCCGAACCGGAAGCGCGGGGCGGCGGTTCTGGTGAAGCGACTGGTTCGACAATGTCATATACCCTTTCCTTGGAAACCTCATTCGTGCTGGAGATCGGCCACTTCCTCCAAAACTCGGTGTCATCACCAGTATCCTCACTCCACCCAACTAATCGGCCATTCTCGTCGAAGATATACGCTGGTGGGCCTGAATATGTGTGCCTTGTTCCTTTGGGTGGCTCCAATGTCACCACCACACTAACTGAACTCGCGTTGGTGACGAAAAACACCTCACGTATATCTGGTTGCAGCTTAAGCAGGTCACCAACATTCGCAATACCGTCAGGCTTGATGAGCAGGGAGGCGTACAGCTCGTGTTCTTTGGCCATTCGTGACCGGTACACAGAAATCGGGACCACGATGGCGACAATGAAGATGGCAACCGCGACACCGACCGTGAAGGACACGCGCTTAATCATGTCGAACGCAATGGTCAGCGACGAGAGTCAGCCGTCGCGCATGTTCTCATCCAAACCCGCGCGACGGCTGGCTGCCGTTCGCTGGACCGTCTGGTTGGACCAAGTCATTAATCGATTCTGTAGGCGATCAGATACCAGTGAGGATCGATTCTCTGCTCGACCGCAACAACTAATGTCCCAATTCGCAATTTGGGGTGCTGGCCTATCACCGCATCCGGAAGTCTCGCATCCGAATACAAGTACCCTTCCATATTGCTCTTCCGGCCGGTCCAGAGCTTGAACGCAACCATCAGACCTGCAGCCTCTCGACTCACGTAAACCTCTCGCTCCAAGCTGACAACAGGATAATCCGCGGGAAGCTGCAATCGGCCTTTGGGGTCTGCCTCCAGATCGCCAGCACGCAAGGCGGCGACGATCTTGTCGTAATGCGGTTTGAGTCGGGGAATAACCTCCTTTCGATACAGTACACACTCAGCAGCCGAGATAAGTGAACTCTGATGCAGCCATACGACTGGCGCCTCCATGAGATCGACACTGAACTCAATGCAGATTCCCTGAGAATTCCATCCACATGTGTAGACGTAGCACGCGGTGTTCGTGCCCATGATTTCATTCGTGTAGACGCAGTCAGGTGTTCCCAGCACGGTTGTGAGATTCGTCTCTGAGAGCTCGGAAACCAAGGGGCCAACAAAGAAGTTCGTAGCTCCTTTGGAGTCTTGTCCGAACGGGTTCATCCGAATCAGGGACAAAAGGCGCCAGCCTTCATCCAACCGCTGCCCGCTGCCTTTCGACCGGAATGCGTCGGCGGCTGAAATCAAGGCTTCGGGCAATACCGGGGTCGCAGCACTACCTGTGTTCGTTGTCCGGGTCTGGGCGTGGACGTGTGTGGCAACCACAGTGGTCTGGATCACCGCAACCAGGAGGGACGATCTGGAAAATGCGCTCATGCCACCGGTATGGTCCAACGATTCAGCTCACCGATGGCGGCCCCTCCGTGACTCCCGAATTGCCAAGCTGCGTCGCGGGGCCGCCATTCGGTGCAGCGTCTGGTTCGGCGATATGTCGCTTCAACACAGCGATCATAAGACAGGCAACCCCACCGGCCACGCTGCCTCCGAGCAAGTAGCCATCAAGCCAGTCAGGCTCTGGGCCGCGCATACCTGAGCGCGCCACGAGAAACATGACACCCGCGCCAATAAGTGCGCCGCCCAGCACGAAGATCACACTGCGTGAGGTAGTGAGCATCCAGCGTCCGTAAATCAGCCACATCAACGAAACCAGTAGGAAGATCGGCACGATAAAGAACCACCCAAACAGAGCAACGAGCGGAGCGGCAAGCACGCCAGACGGACCCTCCATAACAGCAGCCAATCCTGCTGCACCCAAAAGCAGGCAGCAGCAAGAGATGAAGAGAATCTTGAGCGTTGTCATCGAATGTGCGAAGTCGCCGAACAGTAGTATTGGGACAAACTGATCGGCGAACGACAAAGTTGAATCTCATTCAACATTAACCTGAATCCTAGGCGCACCGGATCGTCCAGGCAAGCACAATCGCAACGAGTTAGACGGAAAGGACACCGGTTGAAGACCAGCGGCGCAACTACTTTTCGGCTTGCACGATCACCCGCACGATGAACAAAGTCACTTTGTTCTTAAACCGTTAGATATGCACAGCTCAACGCCCAGCCCAGATGCACGCACAATCTGGTTTCCCCAGTGGGCCGAGGTGCTTCGACAAACCGATCTGCCGGGGTGGAAGCGGACGCACTATCACGCCGCCCTGCTGCAGTTCTTGCGCTTCTGCAAGCAGACGCGGCAAGGAGCCACGGTTACGTCGGCACGCCAGTTCATCCTCGAGCGCCAGGCGCAACGGCTCTTGAGCGAACCCACCCGCGTCATTTGGCAAGAGGCCCTGAACTGGTTCTTCCGAGAGGCCGGCCGGCGACAACGCGCGATCGCCGAGGCTCCTGGCCGCACGCCACCGGACGCGAAAGCCGCGAGGGGTCCTCAACTGAAAGGCGTGCCGACGGTCGGAGCAGCGGACCTGGGCCAAACAGAATGGGAACGTACCCTGATCCGTGAGTTGCGCATTCGTCACTATGCCTGGCGTACGGAGCGAACCTATCGCGAGTGGGCCCGGCGCTTTGTCGCCTGGCTGGACGCCCGGGGTGTGGGGTGGGCGCAGGCGGCCGACCCGGAGGTAAAGGGCTTTCTCTCGGATCTGGCCACGCGGCAAAGGGCTTCGGCCTCGACCCAGAAGCAAGCCCTGAATGCGCTGGTCTTCCTGTTACGCGAGGCCTTGCAGCGCTCCCTGGGGGATTTTGGTGACTTCACCCGGGCGCGAAAGGTGAGACGTGTGCCGGTGGTGCTGACGCAGGGTGAATGCCACCGGCTCTTTGGCGCTCTGGAGGGCGTACCCCGGCTGATGGCTGAGCTGATGTATGGCAGCGGCTTGCGCTTGACCGAGTTGCTGGGCCTACGGGTCAAAGACGTGGACCTGGACCGGTGCCAACTCATCATCCGCGCGGGCAAGGGCGACAAGGACCGGGTGACGGTCTTGCCCGAGTCATTGGTGGAGCGCTTGCGCGCTCATCGGGAGCGCCTGCGTGGGTTGCACAGTCAGGACCAGCTCCAAGATGCACCGGGAGTTTGGCTGCCGGAAGGGCTGGAGCGCAAGTACCCTCTGGCTGGAAAAGCGTGGGAAGGGCAATGGTTCTTTCCCTCCCGTCAACTGATGAATGATCCGCGCACTGGGCTGCGTCGCCGGCATCACGTGCTCGATGCGACGTTCCAACACACGATCCGACAGGCCGCGCATCGAGCGCAATTGGATAAGCGCGTGACCCCGCACGTATTGCGTCAATATGCCGAGAGCCGGATTATGCCGAGTCACAGACGCTCTTCCGTCGAAAGGTTGAGGAATCGCACATTTCTCACCTTGGAAACTCGGCATAATCCGAAGGTCACGCCATCCTGGAACTTTACTTTGGGGCGGGCTCTGAGTCGACGGAGACGAACTAGAGGACCTACAGCAAGCCACACAAACACGGGCAACAACCTTGGTTTGCCCCCGATTCGTTCAATGGCCAATCCCGTCGCTTCTGGTCCTTCGACGTCCTCCCGACCTTCCTGCAGGGCTCCCGATTATGCCGAGTTCAAATCAAACAGACATCGCGGTTCCCTCAACACCCGAGCAAAAACGCCCACCAACTCGGCATAATCCGGCTCTCGGCATGTTGCCGCTTATGCCGAGCTCGGCATAAGCGGCACTCCTTCGCCACGCACTTGCTGGAAAGCGGCACGGATATCCGCACCGTGCAAGAGCTCCTCGGACATAAGGACGTGACGACGACGCAGATCTACACCCACGTGATGCGGAAGCCGGGCCTGGGCGTGCGCAGCCCGCTGGATTCGCTTCGGTGAGTCGTGACCGCCGGATCGAACCAGTCGTGTCGCCGCATGTCAGGTTTACGTTCAGAGCTTCGCCACGAGTTCCAACAACTCCACCCTATCCCGCTTCCACGTCCTAGCCGTCATCCCCTCGAGGATCGCCCGCATCTGGTCCTTCACCGACTGCTGCCCACCGTCCGCGAGCATCTTCGGCATCGCCTTGAAAATGGCGGCCCGGAAATCCTCCCGCCCGGGCCGGAAATAGTGCTTCATCACGACCTCGACCGTCCGGTGCCCCGTCACCCGTTGGACCAGCTCGAGCGGAACTCCGGCGGCCAAGGCCAGGGTGATCCACGTGACGCGGAACGAATGGAAATCCCGGACCGATGCCCGGCGCTTGCCGTTCTCTCGCTCGGCCTGCAGCCCGTCGGTCTTCAGCGCCCGGCGGTTGCCCCGCGCGACCGAGCATCCCGTCGACCGTTCGATCTCGTTCAGGTAGCCGGACACCGACCCGCGGCTGCAACCCGTCACCGCCATGACCTGGTCGAGCGTCTGGCCGTCCATGTACGCCGTGAACACGGCCCGCATCTTCGCGGCCTTCGCGGTGTCGCCCAGCCGGGTGATGTGCGCCAGCCCCACGGCCCGAACGTCCTCGACCGCCCGAGGTACTGCCTCGACCGCCCCGCCTGCCAGCGCGCGGGCCAGGACCTGTTTGACCCGCCACGTGATCCCGTCGGGGTTCGTACGGTACATATCCGCCGCCGCCGGTCTTGGGACCACGGTAGAGAGGCAACCAAAGTCACTGCTGGGTACCCGTGCCCCCGTTCCGATTTAGCGCAACGCCGTGCAATGCCATGCAATCATTTGCAATCATCTGCAAACCTTTGCAAGACTGCGGGATAGGGTTTGGCAAGAGAGCCAAACAATCGCCAAACAAATCCCGATCTACAGGACTTAAGCCGTTGATAGTCAGTGATGCAGCTTTAGGCTCAT
>JABTUJ010000061.1 GCA_015075445.1 Verrucomicrobiales bacterium | reverse complement strand
TGAGCTTTGAGCTTTGAGCTTCCCTTGATCTTTGATCTTTGAGCTTTGAGCTTCCCTTGACCTTTGATCTTTGACCTTTGAGCTTCCTTCCCCCCGTTTCACAGCCCCTGAGCCGTCGCCACGGTTTCGGGGGTGACGCACCTTCCCGGCTCGCTATGCTCGGCGCATGATTACGACCATCGCCGATGCCTACGCCGCCCAAAGCGCGACCTCGCCCCTCGCCCCGCTCGTCATCAATCGTCGGGAGCCTGGCGCCACCGACGTTGAGATCGAGATCCTCTTCTGCGGGGTCTGCCACTCGGACCTTCACCAGGCCCGCAACGAATGGCACAACACCGTCTATCCCTGTGTGCCCGGCCACGAGATTGTCGGCCGGGTCACGCGCGTCGGCAGCCAGGTCCGCAAGTTCAAGCCCGGGGACCTCAGCGCGGTGGGTTGCATGGTGGATTCCTGCCGCACCTGCGTGCATTGCCAGGCTGGCCTCGAGCAATACTGCCTGGCCTTCCCCACCTTCACCTACAACGGTGAGGACAAGTTCCTCGGCGGCCCCACCTTCGGCGGTTACTCCACCAGCATCGTGGTGGACGAGGCCTTCGTGCTGCGCGTCCCGGCCGGTCTCGACCCGGCGGCCACCGCCCCGCTGCTCTGCGCCGGGATCACCACCTACTCGCCGCTCCGCCACTGGAAGGTCGGCCCCAACCAGAAGGTGGGCGTCGTCGGGCTCGGCGGGTTGGGCCATATGGCGGTGAAGTTCGCCCGGGCTTTCGGCGCCCACGTGGTCCTGTTCACGACCTCGCCCGGGAAGGTCGCGGATGGCTTGCGCCTCGGCGCCCATGAGGTGGTGCTTTCGAAGGATGCCGACGCGATGAAGAAGCACATCAACAGCTTCGATTTCATCCTCGATACTGTGTCGGCGCAGCACGACCTCAACGCCTATCTCGGCCTGCTCAAGCTCGACGGCACCCTCACGCTCGTCGGGGCGCCCGAACACCCCCTGCCCGTGTCCGCGTTTACCATGATCCTGCCCCGCCGCAACTTTGCCGGGTCGGCCATCGGCGGCATTGCCGAAACCCAGGAGATGCTCGATTTCTGCGCGCAACACCGGATCGTGTCGGACATCGAGCTCATCCCGATCCAGCAGATCAATGAGGCCTGGGATCGCCTGCTCAAACAGGACGTCAAGTACCGCTTCGTCATCGATTCGTCGTCCCTCCGACCTTGAGCCTCTCCCCTTACTGAGGCAGAACACATCCTGGTGCGGTGAGCAAGGCCTCCCGCTGATCGACCGCAACGGTTAGCGAGGCGCGCCTCAGATCCTCCCTGCCAACCTCGATTTGCCGTCCCGCTCCGCTGCGGGCCAACCTCCGGCCGCCAAGCCCCGTCCCGGCTGCGCCGGTTGACTTGGCCCGATCCGCTGCGACACTCTCGCGTCGACCTTGGCCTCACTTGGTTTCCAGGCCGGCGCGGCGGCGTGGCCCGTGGGAATGCCTCGGGCTTGCCCGCTCAACTTGACACTCCGGAAATGAGAATCGTCCTCGCATCCTGCGCTGTTGGCGTGGCCCTTCACCTGGGCGCCCGCCTCCACGCCGCCGACCCCGAAACTTCGGACCGCCCGCTCACCGCCTGGCTGACCGAGGAACTGGACTACGCCATGGCGAACCTCGCCATGCCGGATGGCACCCGGCCCTATTACCTGGCCTACACGGTGACCGAACGCCAGGTCGCCACCCTCGAAGCCACGCTGGGTGCCCCGTTGCGCGACCAGGACTTCCACCGCCGCTTCCTCCAGGTGGACGCCCGCGTGGGCGACTACGAACTCGACAGCACCCACCAGATCCGCGGCGGCGACTCCGGCTTCGATCTCTCGGCGCAGTTGTTTTCGGGCGCGGTCGAGGTCAGCCTCAGCGACAACCGCGACGCCCTCCAGCAGGCCGTGTGGCGGGCCACCGACCGGGCGTTCAAGTCCGCAGCCAAACGCTACCAGCGGGTCCTCACCAACCGCAAAACCCAGGTCGACGAGGACGATCAATCGGGGGATTTCACCCGCGAAACCCCCGCCGTGCACCGCGAACCGCCGGTCCCCCTCGCTTTCGACCGCACCGGCTGGCGCCAGCGCCTCGAAAGCGTCTCAGCCCTCGCCCGCCAGCATCCCCTGCTTTACCGCTCCTCCGTCATGCTCACCGGCGGGGCCGAACACCGTTGGATGGTCACCAGTGAAGGCACCCGGCTCGAGACCGGACGCCAGCTTTGGCGCGTCAGCCTCACGGCCGGCACCAAGGCCGAGGACGGCATGGAACTGGACCAGTCCTTCACCTTCGATGCCGCCAGCGAGGCCGGATTGCCGGACGAGACCGCCATGGCCCAGGCCTTCGAGCGCATCATCCGCCAGGTGCTCGCGCTGCGCCAAGCCCCCCTCATCGAGCCCTTCACCGGTCCGGCCATCCTCCGCAACCGCGCCAGCGGCGTCTTCTTCCATGAGATCTTCGGCCACCGCATCGAGGGCCACCGCCAGAAGGACGTCGAAGAGGGCCAAACCTTCGCCCGCAAGGTCGGCCAGCCCATCCTGCCGGAATTCCTCAGCGTCCGCGATGACCCCACGCTCGCCACGTTCCAGGGACAGGACCTCCGCGGGTTCTACACGTTTGATGACGAAGGTGTGCCCGCCCAGAACACCGCGCTTGTCGAGAACGGCATCCTCCGCACCTTCCTCCTGTCCCGTTCGCCGCTCGAGGGCTTTCCTCGCTCCAACGGCCACGGGCGCCGGGAACCGGGCCGCGACGTCGTCTCGCGCATGGGCAACCTCATCGTCGAGTCCGAGAAGCAGGTGCCCTTCGCTGAACTGCGCCACCAGTTGCTCGAGGAATGCCGGCGCCAGGGCAAACCGTTCGGCCTGCTGTTCGAGGATATCGCCGGCGGGTTCACTGGCACCCGCCGTATCAGCGCCCAGTCCTTCAAGGTCCTCCCCGTCGTCGTCTACCGCGTCTTCGCCGACGGCCGCCCCGACGAACTGGTGCGCGGCGTTGACATCGTCGGCACCCCTCTCACCAGCTTTTCGAAGATCCTCGCGGCGGGGGATGACCCCTGCCATTTTCAACGGCACCTGTGGCGCTGGAATCCGGCAACGTGCCCGTCTCGGCCATCTCCCCCAGCATCCTGGTGGCCCAGATCGAGGTCGAGAAACGCCGCCGCGAGCAGGATCGCCCCCCGCTCCTTCCTTCGCCCCTCGATCCCGCAGTGGTCGAGGTCTCGCCCGATGGCGAGATCCTGTTCCAGGCCCTCACCGATGAACTCGCCCGGGCCCGGACCCTCGAGATGCCCGGCCTCGACCGGCCCTACTTCATCCAGTACCGCGTCGAGGACAGCCTGGCTCACACCCTCACCGCCGCCGACGGCGCGCTCCTCAGCAGCCACCGCACCCGCCAACGCGAGCTCCGCACCCAGGTGCGCGTCGGTTCCTTCGAGCTGGACAACACCAACTTCGCCGACGGCGGGTTCGGCTTCGGCAGCCTCGTCGAGCAAAGCGCGCTCCCGCTGACCAATGACTACCGCGCCCTGCGCCACGCCCTCTGGCTCGCCACCGACCGCGACTACAAGAACGCCGTCGAAACCCTCACCCGCAAGCGCGCCTACCTGCGGGACAAACACATCGTCGATCGTCCCCCCGACTTCTCCGCCGCAGAACCGATCCGCCAGACCGGCCCGCCGGCGCGCCTGGAGTTCGATGAAGCCGTCTGGCGTGCCCGCCTGAGCGAGCTCTCCGCCCGGTTCCTGCGCTTCCCCGAGATCCTTGAGTCCGGCGTGCAGCTCGTCGCCGGCGCCCAGGACCTGTACCTCGTCAACTCGGAGGGCACCCGCCTTCGTACGCCCGACACCGGGGCCGTGCTCGCCTTCTCCGCCCAGGTGCAGGCCGCGGACGGCATGCGGCTTTCCGATGGCCGATTCTACGCCGGCCAGACCGTGGCCGATCTGCCCCCGATGGACACCCTCATCCAGGACCTGGAAGAGCTAGTGGCCCAGCTCCGCCAGCGCCGCGAGGCCGAAGTCCTCGAACGCTACGGCGGGCCTGTCCTGTTCGACGCCCTCGCCGGACCCCAGCTCATCTACTCGCTCCTGGGCGAGGGATTCGCCGGCCGCCCCGAAGCCGTCGGCGAAACCCGCCGTCCCGCCACGCTCAACCTCGAAGCCCGCCTCGGAACCCGCCTCCTCCCCGCCTCCTTCCGCGTCTGGGACGACCCCGCCCAGGTCGCCTTCCAGGGCGAGACCCTCCTCGGCCACTACCGCTACGACGACGAAGCCGTCCCCGCGGTCCGCCTCGACCTCGTCACCGACGGCCGCCTCACCGCCCTGTGCCGCGCCCGCGCCCCCCTTCGCAAGCTGTCCGGCTCCACCGGGCACGCCCGCAGCCCCGCCAACAGCGCGCCCCAGGCCCACATCGCCAACCTCTTTGTCGAAGACCAGAAGGGCCTCTCCCCCGAGGACCTCAAGGCCGAACTCCTCGCTGCCGCCCGCGACGAAGGCCTTGAGTTCGCCCTCCGCGTCACCACCCTCCAGGTGCCCGGCGCGTTCTCAAGCCGACCCGACCTCATCCGCTATTTCAATCGGGCGGGCGCCGGCGAACCCGGCCGCCTGGGGGATCCGGTCGCGGTCTTCAAGGTTTCTGTCGAGAGCGGTGAGGAAACACCGGTTCGTGGCCTCGAATTCGCGCCCGTCGAACTGCGCGCCTTGCGCCACATCCTGGCCGCCGGCCTCCAGCCCCGCGTGTTCAACCACGTCGGCCTCGGCTACTTCGGTGTCACACCCCCCGTCGCGGTCGTCGCGCCGTCGCTCCTGTTCGAGGACCTCGAGCTCCAGCGCATCCGGGAGGAGTTCGACGCGCTCCCCCTCCTGCCCTCGCCCCGGGCCCGGCGCTGACCGCCGCTACCCTGACGAGTCTTCCGCGTCTTGGCGCCCGTGCGGCCCTCCGCACTCAGGGCAGAAGCCGCACGCGCGCGTAACTGATGGTCAGCGGCGTCCCCGCCCGGGTGCCGAGCATGTCCAAGGTGTTTGACGGCGGTGACCCGGCGCGCGGTGTCGCCGTGAAGTACCGATCCAGCGGGTGCTGCAAAGGCAGCTTCACGGGTGCCGTCGCCTCGCCATTGGGCAGAATCTCGAGCAGCCGATTTTCGGAAACCGCCTCGCCCTCCTGCGTGGTGCCGCCCACGTAGTACACCACGAACATCCGCTGGTCCGGCGTGATCTGGAACCGCGGCGACGCCGGCCGCTCCTTCGAGCCCGGTTCTGTCCCGCCCTCTTCGGCCATCACCAGCGTCCGCCGAAGCTGCACCTCGTCGTTTCGCAGCCGCGCATAACGGATTGAGTAGCTCTGGCGTGCCGCCGGGAAGAACCGCGGCCGCAACCGTTCGTCAATCGCCCGTTCGTGCCAGACCAGGTGCACCCGATCCTCGTCGTCCACCCACAGATCGCCCGGGCTGATCCACCCGCAGGTGTCCTCCCGGCTCGCCACCTCCACCCAGCTCCCAAACAGGCCGTTCCGGATGTTCGGCGCCCGGATGTAAAACAGCCGGCGGAAATCGTAGTCCCACTCCCGCCCCGTCAGCTCCTTCTTGAAATCCCGCCACGCCTTCTTCGGCTCGATGATGTCACTCACCCCGCAGAAGTGCACCGCCCCGTCCTTCAGCATGACATTCGGATAGCAGATCCGCACGGGCTGCGGCGTTTCATACGTCGCTCCCCAGGGCCAGCGCAGTTCCTTCGCCATCGACCAGATCCCCGCGCTATCCATGAACGACCAGGAAACCCCCCAGTTCCCCGAGTTCACAAACAGGATCATCTCCTCGTTCCGGCCATCCGCCGCAAAACTCCGGTACGAATGCTCCGTCAGCTTGGCTCCGCCCCAGTTAATCGCGTGCACCCGCCGTGCGCCGCCCCGTTCGCCCTTCACGTCCGCGGCCGGAAACTCGATGATTTCCGACCGGGCCTCTCCCGCCTCCTGGTCCGGATTCAGCGTCGGGTGCGCCGACAGGAACACCCGCCCCGAATCCCCGGCCCCGAATCCCGCTAGCGGCGAGGGTTCGCGCGTCAGGCTGAACAATTCCGTGCGCATCCGCTCCCAGTTGTCCGTCTTCCGCTCGAACAACAGCCAGCGGCAGTTGTTCAAGGGCCTGGCCCCCGGCACCGTTTCCAGTCCCGATGCGAACACCTGCTCCCCTAATCGCACCAGGCAGGTGGACCCGTAACACCACATGGGCCCCGCCCCGTTCCGGGCGTCCACGTAGGTGTAAACGTCCTCCTCGACCTCGACGTTCGGCGCGGGGGGCAAACGGTCCTGGGCCAGGGCCACCGACCCGAGAAGGGCCAGCCACCCCGCGGTGACCCTGGGCCAGGGGAACCTTGTCCGGGGAGGTGCGCTTGCGGAGGTGTTCGTCGCCATCACCCGGACAAGATGTGCCGTTGGATCGGAAAAGCGAGGCTATTTCACCGCGGCCGCGTACAGGTTGCCCACCTCGGTCCAGTTCACCACGTTCCACCAGGCCTTCAGGTAATCCGCCCGCTTGTTCTGGTACTTCAGGTAATACGCGTGCTCCCAGACGTCCACGCCCAGGATCGGCCGGCCTTCGCAGCCCGCCACCGCCTTGCCCATCAGCGGATTGTCCTGGTTGGCCGTCGAGGCAATCTCGAGCTTGCCGCCCTGCACCAGCAGCCACGCCCAACCGCTCCCGAAGCGACCCATCCCCGCCGCTTCGAACTTCGCCTTGAAGTCGTCGAGGTTGCCGAACGTCCGCTGGATCGCCTCGGCCAGGGCTCCCGTCGGGGCGCCGCCGGCGTTGGGCGCCATCAGCTTCCAGAAAAAGCTGTGGTTCCAGTGGCCGCCCCCGTTGTTGCGCACCGGGCCGCGGATGGCGTCGGGCACGCTCGCCAGATCAGCCAGGAGGGCGGGCAGGGCCTTCGCCTCGAGCGCCGTGTTCCCGGCCAGGGCCTTGTTGAGGTTGTCCACGTAAGCCTTGTGATGCCGTCCGTGGTGAATCTCCATCGTCAGCGCGTCGATGTGCGGCTCCAGGGCTTCCTTCGGGTACGGCAAAGCAGGTAGTTCGTGTGGCATAAGGTTGTCCAGTTCAGTGTCTCAGTTCGGCTATCTGTGCATTACTACAACGCCGCAGAGTAGCAGACCCCCGGGGGGTTCACAAGCGACCCACCGGTGGAGGCCGGCCGACGAGTCTCCCTCCTGTAGGCCGGGTGCCCTCACCCGGCGCGCGTGCCCTCACCCGGCGCGCGTGCCCTCACCCGGCGCGCGTGCCCTCACCCGGCGTGGCTGCCCTCACTCGGCGGTCCGCTCGGGGCCCCGCTGAGGCCGTTTCCCCGGCAGGCTCCACCCGGCCCGGCTCAGCAAGCGGAGTAGCGCCGGCAACACCGTCAGCCCCGCCATCATGCACGTGGCCGTCCCCACCGCCATCACCAGCCCCAGGCTCGCAATCCCGGCATGCTCCGCCGTCATCAGGCTCCCGAAACCGAAGATCGTCGTCAGCGCCGAGAGCAGCACGGCCCGTCCCGTGCTCCGCCCGAAGATGTGCGGATCGTGCTCCTCGGCGAACCGGTTCAGCACGTGAATGCCGTTGGTCACGCCCACGCCCACCACCAGCGGCAGGGTCATGATGTTGGCCGGGTTGAACGGCACCCCCGTGGCTCCCATGACCCCCGCCAGGAACAACGTCCCCAGCCCCACCGGCACCAAAGCCAGCAGCACGCAGAACACGCTGCGGAAGTGGATCAACACCAGCACCACCACCGCCCCCAACGCGTAATACGCCGCCTCCACATAGCTGTCCTTCAGCAGCGACGTGTACTCGTACAACTGCACCGGCTCGCCCGTCGCCGTGGGGAAAACCTCGCGCAGTTCCCGCACAAAAACCTCCTGGTTCGCCCGCTCCCACACGTTGGATCGCGGGTTGACCTGCAGCAGGAAGCTGTCTCCGCTCTTGCTCACAAAACGGTGCCGCAGCGGCAACGGCAGGTCCTCCGGCCGCAGCCGCGCCCGGTCGTCCTGCTGCTGAATGGCCGCCAGCGTGTCCTGCAAATCCTGGAGCAACGCCCGTTGAAACGCCCCCAGCTTGCGCCGCGCTTCCTCGGGTTCCGTGCCCCCGATCGCGTCGTTCAGTCGGCGGAGCGCCCGCCGCACCTCCTGCAGTTCATCGGAAAGCGCCTCTTCGCCCCCGCGCAGAGAAAGGGAGACCCCCAGCCCCAGATAGGCCTGCAGCGCGCGCACCGTCTGCCGCAACGCCTCCAGGTTCACCGGACTGTCGTCCAGCTCCGCAAACCGCAGCTTCGCCAGCGGCGCTTTCACCTCCCGAATCAGCGCCAGCTTCCGGCTCTGGTCCTCCGTCAGATGCGGCACCATCGAGTCCACGCTCGCCACCGAGGGCTGCGCCTCGAGCCGCCGCTGCAGGTCCCGCGCCTCGTCGAGCGACGACGCCGTGACCACGCCGAAAATCACCGAGCGGTTGGCGCCCTCAATCAGCTTGTGCTCGTATTGCACCGCCGGCAGCCCCGCCGACTGGAGGTTCAGCAGGTTGTAGTCGAACCACACCTTGGGCAGTTGCAGCCCGGCCCACAACACCACCGAGGCGGCCACCCCCACGGTCACCCACGGCCGGTCCAGCCAGATCCCCTCGAGCTTCGTGCCCGGGTGCTCCCGCGGCGGAGCCACCTGATCCAGCACATTCTGCCGGCCGCGCAACAACAGCACCGGCAGCAGCGTCATCATCGGCACCAGACAGATGATCAACCCCGCCCCGCTGATCACCCCCATCTCCTGGATCCCGTCGAAATCCGTGAAGCCCATCGCCAGGAAGGCCCCCGCCGTCGTGAAACAGCCCGTAAAAATCCCCTGCCCCGTGTTCACCATCGCAATCTCGACCGCCTGCCGCGGCGTCCGCCCGTGCCGCAGCTCCTCCTCATACCGGCTCACCAGGTGGATCCCAAAGTCAATCGCCAGCCCGATCAGGATCGGCAGAAACGTGATCGTCAGAATGTTCAGATGCCCGATCACCAGCGTCGCAAACCCGAACGTGTACGCCAGTCCCACCAGCAGACACGCCGTCGCCTTCACCGGACGCCCCGTTTCCTGGTACCCGAATGCAAACACCAGGCCGCAGAGCGCCAACGCCAGCACCGCCGCCACCGTGGTGTCCTTCTGCGACTGCGCCATCTCGTCCACCTCGAGCACCGGTCCCCCCGTCAGCCCCACGTTCACCCCCGGGACCTCCCCGCGCGTCTCCGCCAGCAGCTCCCGCATCCGCTCCACCGCCGGCCCGTTCAACGCGTCGCTGCGCGCTCGGGCCGTCACCAGGTAAAGCCGGTTCGACGCAAACGTGATGTACAGGTCCTGTTCCGCCTGCTCGCCCCCCCCGAACAGCGCCGTGATCCCCGGCGACGGCGGCGTCCCCGGCCGGCCCAGCGCATCCGCCGCCTGGTCCGCAATCCGCCCCAGCGCCGGCAACGCCTCGAGCAACCCTTCCGGCTCCGTCCCCCCGTTGCGCGCCGCCCCCCGGAACTCGCCGATCACCATCCGGAACAGGGCGTTCAGATTCGTCACCTGCGCGAAGTTCTGCAGCATCGGTTGCGCCTCCCGCAGCCGCTGCGCCATCTCCACCAGGATCGTCTCGTTGGTGACAAAGAGCAGCGCCTTCGGACCCATCATCTTCAGGTCCCCCTTGTAGAACACGTCCGTGAACAGGTTCGTCTCCCGCTCCAGCCGCGCCCCCAGCCGCTCGACAAACTGCCGGTTCTTCTCAATCGCCCCGCTCTCCACGATCGCCACCAGCTCGTCTTGCGCCGCGAAATCGCGCTTATACTTCAGGTAGGCCTGGTGATACTTCTTGTCCTCCCCCACCAGATGGTTGCGGTTCGTGTCAAACTCCAGCCGCAGCACCGTGTACAGCACCGCCACCAGAAACAGCACCGCCTGCGGATAGAAGAACGCCCGCGGATAGTGGTACAACAGGTCCGCCAGCCCCCGCAGCATGCGCACCACCAGCGATCCGCCCCGCGGCTCCCCGTCACCCCCCGGACCGTCCCCCGCCGGCCGGCGGGATGCCGCCAGCAAGGCTGTCCGCCCCTCGCTGCTCATGGCGCCTCGCCGCCGCCAAAATCGGCGTTGCTATACACGCCCTTGACGTCGTCGTGCTCCTCCAGCGCCTCGATCAGTCCCGTCACGGTCTCCACCGCCGCGGGCTCCCGCACCGGCACCAGCACCTGCGGCAGCGGATTCACCTCCGCGCTCGCGCACTTGATCCCGGCCGCCTCAATCGCCCGGTGCACCGCCTCGAACTGCGCCGGCTCGGTCAGGACTTCGAAGCCCTCGGGTTCCACGCGCAGATCCTCGGCCCCCGCCTCGAGCGCCGCCGCCAGCAACGTGTCCTCCGCCGCCGCGTCTCGCGTCACGATGATCTGGCCCTTCCGCTGGAACAACCGGCTCACCGCCCCGGCCGTGGCAATGCTCCCGCCGTGCCGCGTCAGCAGGCTGCGGATCTCCGCCGCCGTGCGGTTCCGGTTGTCGGTGCTCAACTCGATCAACAAAGCCACGCCGTGCGGCGCAAACGCCTCGTAGGTCAGATCCTCGTAGCTCGCCGCCTCCCCGCCGCCGGTGCCCTTCTTGATGGCCCGCTCGATGTTGTCCGAGGGCAGATTCGCGCTCCGACACTTCAGGAGCGCCAGCCGCAGTCGCGGGTTCAGATCCGGATCGCCGCCCCCGAGTTTGGCCGCAATGGTCACCTCGCGCGACAACTTGGCGAACAGCTTCGCCCGCTTCGCGTCGATCGCACCTTTGAAGTGCTTGACCTTCGCCCACTTGCTATGACCTGCCATGGCAACTGCTTGGTTTGCCGGCTGATGGCTCACCCCGCCGCCGGACACGCCCACCAGCCTAGCCGGCGCTCTTCATACTGGAAGCTGAATTGTGGTGGGAGCCGCGGGCTATCGATTGGATCTCATAGATCACGTTTTGGCGCTCGTCTCGGCGCGTTTCCAGGCAAGGCGTCGAATGCCCGAATCCAAGGCGCGGTGCAGGATCCCTGCTCCTGCTCTTACTCTTACCCTTGCTCTTGCTCTTGCTCTTGCTCTTGCTCCGTCTCCTCAATATCGCCGGATGTTCGGTGTGGAAGCATTTCCTCGACCTGTCGCTCCGGAGATTTGTGGTGTATTGGTGCGGGATCGGACTCGAGCAAGAGCAAGAGCAAGAGCAAGAGCAAGAGTGGGAGGAAGCGCAAGACCGCCGCCTCGGCGTCGGTGCCGCCAAGGGTTTCCGTTGACTTCAACTCCCGCCGTTCTAGCGTGCCTGCCGAGATCTGGCCATGTCCCGCAACCGCGTCGTACCCGCATGAATTTCGTCACCCGCCGCCGCCAGTTCCTCGCCACCGCCGCCGTCACCAGCAGCTTCAGCCTCGTCCCCCGCCACGTCCTCGGCGGCGCCGGCCAGGTGGCCCCCAACGACAAGATCACCCTCGCCCACATCGGCATGGGCACCCAGGGCTTCAGCGAGCTCGGTGGTCAGCGTTCGAAACCCCCAGATCCAGATCGTCGCCGTCTGCGACCTCAACCGCGACAGCCAGATTACATCGAGCGGGGGGCACAGCATTCATGACCTGGTGATCCGTACCTACCCCTGGCCGTCTGAACTGGCGCGCCGGTATCGACGAGCGTTCTGGCGGCCGCGAGAGGTCGGCCGCGCGAAGCCGCCTGGGTCAATTTGGTACGGGCGAACTACGGCCGCCGGCCAGTTCCAGGGCTGCACTGCCTACGCCGATTTCCGCGAACTCCTCGCCCAGAGAGGGACTCGATGCCGCCAAGACTATGACCCCGGACCACCTCCATGCCACCATCGCCGTCGCGGCCATGAAGCGGGGCCAGCACGTCCTCGCGCACAAACCCATCGCCAATCGTTCGCCGAATACCGCCTCGTCCTCGAGACTGCCCGCACCACCGGCCTCGCCACCCACCTCCTCGCCTACGGCAGCGGCAGCGAGAACGCCCGCATCGTCGAACACATCCTCCAGGACGCCATCGGCCCGCTCCGCGAAATCCACAACTGGAGCAACCGCCCGGTCTGGCCGCAGTACCACGAAATCCCCCGCGACCAGCCCCCGGTCCCGCCCGGCTTCGACTGGGACCTCTGGCTCGGCCCGGCCACCTTCCGCCCCTACCACCCCCACTACACCCACACCGTCTTCCGCGGCTGGTACGACTTCGGCGGCGGCTCGATGGCCGACATGGGCATCTACAGCCTCTGGCCCGTCTTCACCGGCCTCGGACTGGAAGCCCCCCTGAGCGCCGAGGCCTGGGCCACGCACGCCTGCACCATCGAGAACAACGTCAGCCGCCCCATCCCCAACGACTTCTCCTACCCGGACGCCTGCACCCTCCGCTTCCGCTTCGCCGCCTCCGCCGCCCGCCCCGCACTCGACCTCTTCGGCATTGACGCATGCAGCCGCCGCCGGAACTGAAGCCCCTGACGTCCGCCCCATCAGCGGCCCCCTCTTCGTTTCCACAAGGAAGGCCTCATCCTCGCCGGGTTTACCGGCCAGGACCCGCGCCTTTTCCGGCAGGGGAAGAGCGAACCGCTCTGGGGCAGCGACGCCGCCAGCCCCGGCAACGTTCGACCCGCCGGTCGCAGCGAACCCCGGTCGACGCCATTCGCGGTGGCGACCTCTTCCCTTGCAGTGAATGCGTTTTGGCTGGCTGGAGCAGCACGGGCTGTGTGCGTTTTGTAAAATACTTGCTGTGTGTTTTTTTTGACAGCGTGTTTTGCACGTTTTTGGGTGTTACTGGCATGGGTGCGGGCGTGGCTGGTGATGGTTGGTGACGGATTGTTGTTTGGTGCTGGTTGCTTTCATTTAGTGTTTTTGTTGCTTGATGGGCGGTAGTGGCGTTTTGAGTTACTTTTGCTTGCCGGTGGTGGCTGTGTTAAATTTTGTGTTGTTGTTTCGCATGTTGTGTTTTTTGTGCTGTTGCGTTTTGCAGCGATTTTGGCCGGAAGCGTTTTTGCAAGTGATTTTGGCGTTTCGGTTGTTTTTGAAGCGAGGGAAGAAGGTTTTGGCGTACCAGTGGGTGGTGTGTTTTTGTTTGCCTGTTGCGTTTGCTGTTTACTTTTGCAGTGTTGTTTCGGTAGCCTGTGGCCTGGTGGCCAGGTTTTGTGTTGTGGTGGCGGGAGTGATTTGGCCAGAGGCGGATGATTGCGTTTAAGCGTGGCCTGGTGGCTTTTCTGTGTTTTCGCGTTTTTCGTTTTATTTTGTGTTTCGTGGTGATGCAGGGGCAATGTGAGCGGCGAGCTGGATTTTGGCGGCTGTGATGTTTGGGCCTGGGCCCGTACTGTTTACTTTTGCTGGGCGTGTTGCTGTAGTGAAATGGCTTTTGGCCACGGCGCGTTTTTTGTTGCGGCGTGCGGCGGAATGCTTTCGTGATGCTTGCCAATGTGGAAAGCGTACGGCTGGTGTGAGCGTTTTCGTTTTTTGTTTCGGCATTTTGTTTTTTGCATGCTGTTGCTTGAATGATGGCGGTGGTGGTGGCGGTGGTGTGCGGCGGGTTTTGGCGTTGTTTTTAGCCTTGCTGGAGGGCTGGAATGGGTATTTTTCTGGTGCGTTGCTGCACGCGTGGCCGCTGATTCGTGATGGCGTTTTGAACGGTAGCCGTGGTGGGTGGCTGTTTTTTTGTTTTGGCAAGTACGCGTTGACCAGTGGCTGGTGTGGTTGGTTGTTTCTTCTGCAGTTTGCTAGTGGCTGTACTTTTTTTGCTGGCATTGCTTTCGTTTTGCAGTGGCGGTGTTTTGCATATTTTGGGTGGGCCGTTTCGTTTCGTTTGGAATTTTGGCGGCGGTTTGTTAATGGTGTGTTTTTTGTGTAGGTTTTTGAGCGTTTTTTTCTGCCTTTTTTGGAGATTTCTGGAGTTTACTTTTGAAGTGGCGGTTTCGTGGCTGGCGCTGTGTTGCTGTGATGTTTCATTGTGACTGTGGTGCGTGTAATGCTGTGTTTTTGGTGTAAATTTGCCGCAATTTTCTGCTGTAAAGTACGGCGGGCGTTTCGCGGAGCGATTGGCCATGGTTTGTGGCTGTTTCATTGGTATTTTTTTTGTGTGTTTTGGGGTGTTGTGAATTTTGTGGAGGCCTGGGCAGTTTGCTGCTTGTTGCGTTTCTGCATTTGTTGTTTTTGCTGGGATGTGCAGAGTGTTGTGGTGTTTTGGGCTTTTGGCGGTGTTTTGAAAGGTGAGTGTGGTTTTACGGGTTTACCTGTTGTTTTGGTGTTTTTACGGCTTTTGCTTTTATTTGGGCCATTGGCTGGTGTTTGACAATGTTTTGGTGTTTGCCAAGTGTGTAGTGCCTTTCTCGCTTGCAGCCTGCCGTTTAATGCCTCACCAGTTTCGTTTCGCATGCGGCATTGCCGCAATGGCTTTCAGGCCTGGTGGGAGTGCGTTTGGCAATGTGCCGTGCCTGGCGTTTTGCTTTTACGGCAGGCATGGGTGTTTCTGGAGTGACGGCAGCTGGAGTGTTGAGCTGCCGTGGTGTTTGGGCGTAGCGCAAGCGCAACTGGAGATTTTTACCAAGTGTTTTGCTTAGAGGTTTTTGCCTCGTGGCAGTGCGCGGCTGGGGTGCAGCTACTGTGCAGCTTCTGCCGTGTTTTCGGCGTTTTGGCGTGGCGGGCCACTTTCTGGTGGCGTTTCACGGCCATTCTCTCGGCCTCTCGTGCGGCATGCCAGGCGTTTTGCAGCCCGTGGCCGGGTATAAGGTGCTGCGATTCTCTCAGTGCGTTTATCTTGTTTCGTTTGGGCGGGGATGGCGTTTTGCTGTGTTGCAGTGGTGGCTACCTGGCTTTTTGCTGCGTTTTTGCCACGGTTCTCGTTGGCGTTTTTAGCCTGGGTGCGTGGTGTGGCGGCCGGGCTACTTGCTTTCGTGCAGCCAGTGCCTTGCCTGAGCCACTGGGTGCCTGCCCAGCGCAATGCTGCCAGCCTGCCTTCTGCCTGCCTCGGGTTTTGCCTTGATGCTGTTTTACGCAGAGCTGGGTGGTTTCTGCGATGGCAGTATTGTGAGCGGGATGAAAGTTTGCTTTTGCCGGGCTGCGGGAGCCGTTTGTTCGGGTGGCTGCAGCTGTTGCTGGTTGCCGTGACGGCAGTACTTTCGTTTTTGATTTTTGAGCATGGATTTGGCGTTTTTGCCTGGGTGTGCCTGGCTGGCGGTGGCGCTGACGGCCAAATGTGCAGATTGCGTTTGCCTTTGCAGCTGGGCAGAGGCCCGTTTTGCGTTTTGGCGGTATGTGGCCAGCTGGGTAAATTTGGCCGGTGCTAGGTTTCACGGCATGCGGTGCGCGGGCGGCCTATTCGTTTGCCAAGGTGCCGTGGCTGGCCTGTTCTGCCAGCAGTGTGTTTTGCATTTTTAGTACGAGGTTGCATTTGGCGTTGTGGGTAACTTGGCGTGGCCGCTTGGTGCTTGCATTTTTGAAATTTCGTTTTTGCGCGCTGTGGTGATGGTGGTGGTGGTTGTTGCCATTTGTTTGAGTGCGGCTCCTGGTGGCGTGTTTGGCTGTTTATGGCCTCTGTGGTAGCTGCAGTTTGCATTTTGCGGTTTGCTGGGTAGGTTCAGAGCGGAGTGATGCACGTGTTGCCTTTTGGCTTTTTTTTTTTGTTTCAGTGAAATGTAAATTTCGTTTTCTCGTGTTTTTGCAGGCTTCTGCCTTGGCGTCTCACTGCCTTGGCAAGGCTTTTTGCGCTACTACTGCTTTTGAAGACAACCTCCGTGTTGCTGGAGTGATGGGCCACGGCCAGGCTTTGCCGTTGCCGGGCCACTTTGAACGATTTTGATCTCTACCCGGTACTGCCAGCATGCGTGCCTGCAGTACTCGGGTTTCTGCCTTGGCCAGCGCGATTTCAGCCCGGGCTCTGGCGGTGCCTTGCCGTGCGGGCCACCCCATTTCGACGGTGCCTGGCCGAATCGGGCTCCAGCCCCAGGCTGAATGCCACTTACCCGCTACCCTGGCCTGACTGGCGGTGACACTTCCCTGCTAAAGGCCCATGTTTAACCCTGACTACTTCGAGATTTCGCTGGCGGTGGTGGCTTGCCTGGGCACCACTGCCCTGCCTGAGCCTGTGTCTCGGCACTATTCCTGCCGGAGCCCAGCGCGGCGGTACTGACGGGCGCGCGCCTGCCTGATGCCGGTCTCTCGACGGGCAACGCCTTACCCCTCCTGACTCTGCCCAGCCCCAAACGCCTGCCTCGCTTCCCTGGCCGCGAGCTGCCCCTGGGCGTGGCTAAAACGTATCTTGGCCGGGCCGTACCGACGGCCTGCTGCCCATGACTCACCCTGGATTGAAACCGCTATCGAAACCTACCGTCACCCAGCGCCTGTCTCGACCCACAGGCTCGCCACCGCCACCTCCATGAGCTCCTCGCCCTACGCCAGCGTCCTTCCATCAATCCCCGCCTCTATTGGAGCTGATTGAAGCTGAGGGCAAGCTGCCAACCGGCCCTGATCAGCTTCCCTGCCACTGACAACACCCTCAACGATCTTGCCGTCGCTTGGCAACGCCACCAAGCCACCTACAGCGCTACCGTTAAGGGGCCCAGCTCGGCAACGCCATCGACCCGGACGGTACCAGCTCGTTCCAGCGTTGTCGCGGCCCTGATGTCGGTCGTCAAACCTCCTGGAGCCCCGGATCCTCTGAGCCCGTCCCAGTTCCGGCGACCAGGCCAATCCGCCAATACCTCTCGCGAAGGCGTGGCATTATACAGCCTCGCCGTCATTTATGGTTGGCTTTCTGGTCTCTTCGGCCTGGGTTCTTCAAATGGCTGGGCTGAGCACCTCGGACAACGGAGGTCACCACCCAAATTGGCACCACTGTCGCCGCCAAATATCTGCCTCTCCGGCGCCGGACCCCGCCAACCGCGTCACTTTCACGACAACGTCTCAATACCCCAACGCGTTCTGGCGGCGGCGGCTTCAAATTCCCAGCCTGCCACTTCGCCGATTGGCTCATCTCGGCGCTGCTTCTCGGGCGCATGACGGCGGCCTATCGGTCGCCGGATAACCAGCGCCATCTAGGCGTTCAACGACTCCTTACCCACTGCCGAGGTCGGGAGCGCGGGCTGCTGATCCGCGCGCCCGCCATTACGCCGCTGCTGCCTGGCACGCCGCCGGGCGTGCGCTACCACCTCACGTCCCAGCCCCAGGGACGCCACCGCGAACCTCGGCCAGACTGTCGCCTTCGCGTCACTGCCACCGTGATTCACCACTGAGCTGTTCCGCTACCAGTGGCTAGCAACGGCGCGTCGCCATCACTGGCGCTGAATCCTCCGGCCCGCCACCATGCCGTCCCCTTCCGTCGGGCGATGCGCCCGTACTCCACTTGGCGGCCTCGGAAGTGTCTCTGCTGGCCCGCTGTTCGGTTGGTTATCCTGCCACCTGACTGCCGCCATCCCGCCCTGCACTCCCGCTCACCACCGCCTACACCACCCAGGTCCTCGCCGACCAGCCGCTGCTGTACTGGAACTTCGATGAAATGACCGGCCTGGCCACCCAGCTCATGCCCATCGCCGCCTCGCCCATCAGCACCCAGAACGATCTCGTCCCCTTCGGCCTCGTCCCCCGCGTGCGCCACGCCGACCTCGGCCAGGGCCTCGACAAGCTCGGCAACGCCATCTACCTCGATGGCTTCAGCTACATGAGCGTCGCCAGCCTCCAGCTCGGGAAACCCTCGGTCGACGGCCCCTGGATCGTCGAGTTCTGGATGCAGATGGACGGCGAGTTCGGCTTCGCCCGCAACCAGTACATGGCCAACTTCGGCCCTGCCGGCGCCGACAATTCCCCCGCCTTCATCCACGGCTACAACGTCGACCGCCTCGAGGTCTTCGCTGGCGCCTCCGGCCGCTCCGGCGCCCAGGGCCCGATGCTCGCCGGTAACGACTGGCACCACATCGTCTGGGTCAACTACAACACCGCCCCCGCCAACGCCAGCCCCGCCAACCGCGTCGAGGTCTTCATCGACGGCACCCTTTACCCCGACGCCGGCGGCGGCTTCAACCGCGCCATCAGCCTCACCCGCCTCCTCTTCGGCGCCGCCACCGTCGCCCCCGTCAACGCCTTCACCGGCTCCCTCGACGAGTTCGCCCTCTACGACCTCACCGGCCTCAGCGTCGAAGAGGTCGAAACCAAGGCCACGCGCATCGCCTCGAACCACTCCAGCGTGGCCCGCACCGCCGGCGGCCAGACCTACGCCGCGACCGTCCTCGCCGAGGAACCGCTGTTCTACTACAACTTCGACGAAGCCGACGGCAACGCCCGCCAGCTTGTCCCGGTGACGGTCCCGCCGCCCGATCCCGCCAAGAACCACCTCGCCGCGTCCACCGCCGGCCGCGTCCAGCACAGTGCCATCCAGAGCGGCCTCTTCCTCGGCAACGCCGCGGACTTCGATGGCAAGGGCTACTTCAGCACCCCGCAGCTCGAAGTCGGCCGCCCGCAGCTCGCCGCCCCCTGGGCCGTCGAGTTCTGGCTCCAGGTCCAGGGCGTCAACGAAACCGAACGCCAGAATTACCTCCTCAACTTCGGTAACAACGCCCCCGCCTTCATCTACGACTACAAACCCGACGAGCTCGAGATCTTCGCCGGCGTCCGCACCGACCTCGGCCCGGTGATCTCCGACGCCACCTGGCACCATGTCCTCTGGGTGTTCTACGGCGACGGGCTCGTCGGCGTCGCCGACCGCGCCGATGCCTACCTTGACGGCGTCGCCTTCCCTTACGTCCGGAACACCTTCTCGAACCCGCTGAACCTCAGCAGCACCCTGCTCGTCGGCTCCGCCATCCCGGGCTACAACGGCTTCCAGGGGCGCATCGATGAAGTCGCGGTGTACGACCTCTCGGCCCTGTCGAGCGAAGCCGCCATCGAGGCGCGCGCCACCCAGCTCGTTGCCAGCCATCGTGCCGCGGCCACCCAGCCGCCCCCGCAGCCGGCCGAACTCAGCTACCAACGCACCGGCACCACCCTTACCCTCACGTGGTCGGTGACCGGGTATACGCTCCAACAAGCCACTGACGTCGCCAACCCTGCTGGCTGGACCGATGTCCCCGGCGGCACGGCCTCGCCAGTGAACATCACCCTGCCGCCCACCGGCGCCGCCTACTTCCGTCTGCGGCGTTAGCCTGGATCCGTCGTACTCGGCATGAAACCGCGACCGCCTGTAGGCGCCGACGTGAGGAGGCGAAGGCCACTCCCAAACTGCCGGGCACGCGCCACGCGTTTGGAGTGCGGCGACTTCCAGCGGCGCTTTTCGTTCTCTCCCCGCCCCTCACGCAAAGCGGCGGTCAACCGCATGCACTCTCCAGACGCTTCGCGACCCCCGCCATACCGGCCAGGTTTCGTCCGGTTCCTCCCCCTTGAATCTTTAATCCTGGAACTTCCCTTGAGCTTTGATCTTTGAACTTGGAATTTCGCCCTTGAAACTCGCCCTTCCCACCTCGCCCTCCGCGCGCCGCGGCTTCACCCTCATTGAACTGCTGGTGGTCATCGCCATCATTGCCATCCTCGCCGGGATGCTGCTGCCTGCGCTCTCCCGCGCCAAGGGCAAGGCCTACCAGGCCAACTGCGCCAGCAACCTCCGGCAGATGGGCATCGCCTTCAACTTCTACGCCCAGGACAATCGCGACACCTTCCCCAACTACACCGGCATCCGTTTCGACGGTAACCTCGCCGATCCCACCGACCCCGCGGACCGCCACCTTCTCTGGTTCGAGGTGCTGCGCCGCGAGATCGTCCAGAGCAGCGCCCGTTCCATGACCAACTTCCCCGTCTGGGATTGCCCCGCCGCTCGTCCGGTCATCGAACGTTACGTTCGCCGCCGCAAACTGCCTTACTCCGGCGACCTCCTCAGCTACGGCTACAACTACTCGAACCTCGGCAACGTTTTCCAGGGCCGCTTCGGGGTCACCATGCGCGTCACCCTCGCCAGCGTCGCGAACCCCTCCGAGACCATCGTCACCGCCGACAGCCTTTCCGAACGCGAACTCGCCCGCGCCGCCGGCGGCCTCTTCTATGCCGGCGTCCTCTGGGGTGCGGTCATCGCTCCCAAGGATTACTTCGACGGGCAGACTGGGTACACCATCGCGGACCAACACCTCAAACGCGCCAACGTCCTCATGGCCGACAGCAGCGTCCAGGCCGTCCTGGCCACCAACCTCAACCGCCAGGTCCGGTCGGGCCCCGCTGCCACCTCCGCCTACTGGTGGGACGGCGATGGCCTGCGCCGCTCCAACCGCGACCCCGGTTACCGCGATTAAGCCAAGGCAATGGGGTCAGATCCATACATTTGACAATTGAAGGCCTCGCACCTCGCGTTATCGCTCTCCCTTGCCGCCTGGTTTTCTGCCCACGCTCAAACCAGCCCACGGCTTGCGCTCACGCTCATCCCGCCCGGCCCGGTCACCGACCAGATCCAAGTCGAAGCCCGTGTCGGGCTCACCCTCCCTGATTCAGCCTCCACAACCCGCGGCCCCTCCGAGCAAGCGCCTGGTGAGCGCACCGGGCTAGCGGATCACCGCCCTGCTTCTGCCGAAACCTGGACCCTCCGCTGGTACCTTGGAGGCGGACGCCCCCCAAACCTCCTCGGCGAACAACAGGTCCACCTTGCCCCCGGCGAATCCGCCACGGCCAGTCTCCGCTGGCCCACCCACAACCGCACGGGTCGCGCGCGAATCCGCGTGGTGGCCCAGCGCGGTCGCGACACCTGGCGTACGTCCCGGACCATCGAGGTCCGTGCCTCCCCCCACCGCTCGACGGGCCGCCTGGCCGGCGCCTGGGCCGGCCTCTACCACTGGAGCGAGCAGGAGGGTCGCCTCTGGAACGCGGACATCCGCCAGATGACCGACCGGCAGTGGCGCGAACTGGTTCGGGCCATGGCCCGGATCGACCTCAACATTCTCGTGCTGGGCGAGTCCTTTCGGAACCAGCAGTACGTCGGCCAACACGCCATCGAGCAGGAGGGTTACCACGGCAAGGCCTTCTACCCCTCCGCCCTCTTTCCCGGCCGGATGGACATCGCCAGTCCGGACCCCTTTGCTGCCATCCTCGACGAAGCCGATCGGCGCGGTCTGCACGTCTTCATGCCCGTCGGGCTCTACGCCTGGTTCGATTTCACCCCCGGCTCCCTCGCCTGGCACCAGCAAGTCGCCACGGAACTGTGGCACCGGTACGGCCACCACCCTTCCTTCTATGGCTGGTACGTCGTCGAGGAGATCGCCGGTAACCTCGGCGAAACCCCCGCCCGCCGCCGCGAGATCGTCGAGTTCTTCCGCGCCTTCCAAGCCCATGTCCGCCGTCTCGCCCCCGAGAAGCCCGTCCTGCTCGCCTCGAACTGCCACCTCATCCCCGCCGCCGGCGACACCTATCGCGAACTTCTCCCTTACTGCGACATCCTTTGCCCGTTCGGTTTTCACCGCATGCCCGACGGCGATCTCACCGGGGAAGAAGCCGCCCGACGTCTGCAGCAGTTCTGTGACGACGCCGGGGCGCATCTTTGGATGGACCTCGAAGTCTTCCTCTTCGACGCCACCGGCGCCCTGTATCCGCGCCCCATCCAGGGCCTGATCGACGATCTCCAGCGTTTCCCCAACTTCGAGACCATCCTGTGCTATCAGTTCCCGGGTCTCCTCACCGCCCCCTCGATGTCCCGTCAGCTTGGCGGACCCGCCGCCGTCCAACTCTACCGCGACTACCAACGCTTCCTTTCCCAAGGGGTCAGTCCCACAGATTGACACATGGCCACCTCCCGCCACTGCCCGCTCGTCCTCCTTCTCCCGTTCCTCCTCTGCTTCCTGCTGCTCCCGCTCCACGCCGCCCAGCCGCCGCGCTGGATCTTCTCCTGCTCGCCCACAAACGACCTCTATCGCGTCCTGTCCACCAGCCTCGGCCAAGACGTCCCTCGCTTCGACGAACCGCACGACGCCCTCCGGCATGCCCCCGAGCACGCGGCCGTCCTGCTCCTGGCCCAAGGCTACCCCGACCAACCCACTGTCATTGACCCCGCCTGGCTCGACCTCGCCGCGCGCAAACACCTCCGCCTCTACATCGAGTACCCGGCCAACCTCCCGGACCTCGACGTCGCCGCTCCTCGCGATGCCGGCCTCGAACGCGGCGTGGTCGCCTCCGACTTCTTCGGTCCCGGGCTTCCGCCGCTCCGCATCGTCGCCCTCAGCGGCTGCCGCTACGTTCCGGTCGTTGCCACCAACGCCCCGCTGGTTCTGGCCCGCGTTGCCGGCGTGGACACTGCGGTGTTTGGGCTTGCGGACACGCCGACTCATCCCCTTCTGTTCGTCCATCCCCTCGGCGATATGCTCGTGGCCACCTCCCGTCTGAGCCACTTCGTCACCGGCCGGTTTCTTCCCTCCGATGCCTGGCGCGTCATCTGGCAAACCATCCTGGCCGAGCTGCAACCGAACTCCCCACGTCCGCGCCTCACCTGGACGCCCACCGTCCGCCCCTCGTTCTCGCCGGAGGAACCCCTGCCGGCCGGCTTCGAACGTCAAGCCCTCGACCGCGCCGCCCACTGGATCGTCCGAAGCCGTGTCCTGCGCCACCCCGACTGGCCGCCGCACGCCCTGGAATGGGCCCTCACCTACAACACCGTCCGCGACCCACCCGACCTGGCCTGGCCCGTGGGCGACGGCACGACCGGGCTCACCGAGGGCTTCAGCTCCACGATTCGCCGCGACGGCTCGCAGCCCATGCGCTACGCCGTCCGCGCCGATTGCCTCTCGGAAGTGGCCATGATGCTCGCGTTCAACGGCACGCTTGCGCGTCGTCCCGACCACACGCGGATCGGCACCAACCTCCTCGATTACCTCTTCCATCACTCCGGCCTGACGGGCGGGCCGCGCGCTGACCCGGCCTCGCCCTCCCACGGCCTGATCGGTTGGGCGCTCGATTCGCCCGGCAATTACTGGGGCGACGACAACGCCCGCGCCCTGCTGGCCATCGGCGCGACCGCCGCGCTCACCGCCGACTCGAGCCACGTCGAAGCCCTCGCCCGCGGCATCCTCGGCAACTTCCGCACCACCAGCCGCACCGGCTACCGCGAGGAATGCATTCTCGAACCCGCCCTCCAATCCCGCGGCTGGCGCTCCTATTGGGAAGCCTCGCACCTCAAGCACTCGCCCCACTTCGAAACCTGGCTCTGGGCCTGCTTCCTCTGGGCCTACGACCAGACCGGCTTCGAACCCTTGCTCCGCCGCACGCAAACCGGCGCCCGCCTCCTGATGGACGCCTATCCCGACCGCTGGTTCTGGTGCATCCGCAGCGGCTCCATCGAACGCGCCCGCGCTCTCCTGCCGTTGGCCTGGCTGGTGCGCGTTGCCGACACCCCCGAACACCGCCACTGGCTCCGCCGCGTGGCCGACGATCTCGTCGCCCTCCAGGATCCCGCCACCGGCGCCCTCCGCGAAATCCTCGGCGAAGGCGGCCACGGCACCGCCTCGAACGCCGAGTACGGCACGCGCGAAACCACGCTCATCCAGACCAACGGCGACTCCATCTCCGACCTCCTTTACACCTGCAACTTCGCCCTGCTCGGCCTCCGCGAAGCCGCCGCCGCCACCGGCGACCCCTTCTATCGCCAGGCCGAAGACCGCCTTGCCGGCTTCCTCGGCCGCATCCAGATCCGCTCGGAAACCCGCCCCGAACTCGACGGTGCCTGGTACCGCGCCTTCGACTTTCGCCGCTGGGAGTACTGGGCCAGCAACGCGGATTGGGAATGGGGGCCGTGGTGCATCGAGACCGGCTGGAGCCAGCCCTGGATCGCCGGCACGCTCGCCCTGCGTCAGCGGCAGACATCGCTCTGGGACCTGCTCAAAACGGTCCCGCTCGGACCACCGCTCAATCGCCTTCGCCCCGCCTTGCTTCCCGACGACGCCCTCACCGACCCTCCCGCCATACCATGAACAGGAATGTAGAAGGAAGAATGCAGAATGCAGAAGGGGTATCCCGCCTGCACGTCCCTGTCACCCGTTCCCTCCATATGCCGGCCTCCAACGTCCTGTCTCTCGGCCTCCTGTGCTTTTGGCTGTCTCCCTTCCTCGCCGCTTTCTCCCCTGCGTGTCTCCACGCCGCAACCCCGCCCGCTCTCCACGTTGCCTGTGCGCCTGACAACGATCTGTACCGCGTCCTGCGCGACCAAGGCCTCACCGTCCATCGCGCGGATTCCGCCGCGGCCGCCATTGCCGCCGCCCCCGAACGCGCCGCCGTTCTCCTGCTTCCCGGTCAATACCCCGAGACGCCCACGCCACTGACCGACACTCTGTTCGCCGAGGCCCGCCGCAAACACCTCCGGCTTTACGTCGAGTTCCCCGCCCATTTGCCCGGCCTCAGCGTCGGCCCTGTCGCCAGTCACAAGACCAGACGCGCGCGGTCGTGACCAGCGGCTTCAACCAGCTGCCCGAACGCGCATCCTCATCAACGGCCTCCACTACGTCACCGTCAACGCCTCCCGACCCCACGTTGTCGCGGCCCGGGTCGCCGGGTTTGACACGGCTGTCTATGGCCTGCCAGCAACCACTGCCCCGCTCCTGTTCGAATTGCCGGACGCGGATGTCCTCGTCGCCACCACGTCCTTCAGCCGGTTCGTCACCGGCCGGTACGCCCCGACGGAAGCCTGGCGAACCGTTTGGGCTGCCATTCTCCGCTGGCTGGCGCCCGACGCCGCCTGGCCGGAACTTGCCTGGACGCCCATGGTCCGCTCCAGCTACGGCCGTGAGGATCCCCTGCCAGCCGACGCTGAACGCCAGGCCCTCGAACGCGGTGTCACCTGGTTCCTCCGCTCGAAACTGCTCGTGCACCCGAGCCGTCTCGAAGACGTCAACCGCGCCTCCGAGGGCGATGGCCTGCTGCCCACACCGCCGCCCGATGCCCCGGTTGGCGACGGTTCCCTCGGCATTCTCGAAGCCCCCCTCTCGATCATCCTCACCGACGGCAGTCAGATGCAGAGCGTCTCCCGTCGCGGCGATTGCACCGCTGAATCCGCCCTCGCCCTGGCCTTTGGGGGCGCGCTCCTCGAGGATCCCGAACTCAGCGCCATCGCCCGCCGCCTGCTCGACTTCTACCTCTTCGAATCCGTCGCTCGGAAGGGCGGCCGTGCCGACCCGAACCACACCGCCTACGGCCTCGTTGCCTGGGGCATCGGGTCCCCCGCCTGGACCGTGGCCAACTACGGCGACGACAACGCCCGCCTCATGCTCGGCACCCTTGGCACGGCGGCCCTGCTCGGTACCGACCGCTGGGATGAAGCCATGATGCTGTGCCTGCTCGGCAACCTGCGCACCACGGGCCGCCAGGGCTTTCGCACGGATCGCCTCGACATGGGCCCGCTCAGCCAGCATCCCTGGACCCACTTCTACCACCGCAACGCCGTCAACCTCGCCCCCCATTTCGAGGCCTATCTCTGGGCCTGTTACCTGTGGGCCTACCACAAGACCGGCGACGCCCTTTTCCTCGACCGCACCCGCCACGCCTTGCGCGCCACCATGAAGGCCTACCCCCGCGGCCTCCGCTGGACCAACGGCCTCGCCCAGGAACGCGCCCGCATCCTCCTGCCGCTCGCCTGGCTCGTCCGCGTCGACGACACCCCCGAACACCGCGCCTGGTTGCGGGAAGCGGTCGAGGGACTCCTCGCCCTCCAGGACGAGTCCGGTGCCATCCGCGAGGAACTCGGTCCCCCGGGCCAGGGCATGTTCCCCCCGCCGCGTTCGAATGAGGAATATGGCGGCAACGAGGCGTCCCTCATCCAGCAGGACGGCGAGCCCGTCGCCGACCTTCTTTACACCGTGAACTTCGCCTTCCTCGGTCTCCGCGAAGCCGCGGCCGCCACGCGCGAGCCTGCCTGGATCGCCGCTGAGAACCGCCTCGCCGAATTCCTGGTCCGCATCCAGATCCGCTCCGAAGCCCGCCCTGAGCTCGACGGCGGCTGGTTTCGCGCCTTCGACTTCCGCCGCTGGGAAGCCTGGGCCAGCAACGCCGACGCCGGCTGGGGTGCCTGGGCCATCGAGAGCGGCTGGACCCAGGGCTGGATCACCTCCGTCCTCGCGCTCCGACAGAAACAGACCTCGCTCTGGGACCTCACCGCCTCCTCCGGCATCGGGCGCCGGCACCCGGAACTGCGCGCTCGCCTCATGCCCGACGACCTCCTTCGCCGCACCGCTCCGCCGCGGTTCGACCATCAGGCGCGCGGCAAGTCTTACCAGCTCGCTGTGGCCCCGGCCGCAGCTTATCCCGACGAAACCGGTCAGACCCTCACCGACGGGGAAGTCGGCCTCGCCGATCACACCGACCCCGCCTGGATCGGCCTGCAAGGCCCCGACATTACGGTGACCGTCGATCTCGAACGCACCGTGGCCATCCGGCAAGTCGCAGCGCCTTTCCTTGAGTCCGTCGGTGTGGGCGTCTACTTGCCGGCGCGGGTCGAGCTGAGCCTGTCCACCGACGGCCAGACCTTCGCGTCGCTCCCGGCGGTCGTGCGGCCCCCGTCACGACCCGACGCGACGTGGGTGCATCGTTTTGTTGTGGACGGGGGCGGTCGCGAGGCACGCTACGTGCGCTTTCGGGCGGTCAATCCGGGTCTCATTACGTCCGGTGCGCCGGGTGCCGGCACCGCTTCCTGGCTGTTCCTCGGCGAACTGCTTGTCAACCCCTGACTGAAGGGAAC
>JABTUJ010000060.1 GCA_015075445.1 Verrucomicrobiales bacterium | reverse complement strand
CCCCATACGGTCTGTTCGTCTCCGACAGCCGGTTCGGGGACATCTACGACGACGGCGTCCCGCGCGTTGCCATCGGGCGCCTGCCCATCCGCGGCGCCGCCGAACTCGAACCGTTGCTGGCCAAGGTGACGGCCTACGAGCGGGCGCCTGTCGGGTTGCCGTTGCGGGCTTTGCTGGTCGCGGACCGGCCGGATGCCGCCGGCGATTTTATTCGCGGCACAGTGGACCTGGTGCCCCTGCTCGCGCCGCGCTATGGCAGTGACGTGTTGCACCCGCTTCTGTACCCGGTTCCCGGCAACCCGCCTTCTCTCGACCTCACGGCGATGCCGTCCGCGCTCCAGACCTCGCTGAACCAGGGTCTGGATCTCCTCAACTACGTCGGGCACGGCGCCGTGGACCGCCTGGGAACCGCCCCGGCCAGCTACCTCAAGGTCAACCAGGGCGATCCTGCCACGTTCGAGCCCACCCTCCTCAACCCGCCGCGGGTGCCGTTGTTCCTGGCCATGACGTGTGTGGTGGGGCAGTACGCGAGTCCCGGCTATGACGGCCTGGCCGAGGCACTGGTGCGACACCCTCACGCGGGCGTCATCGCCTCCCTCGCGCCTTCCGGGTTGTCGCAGCACACCGACGCGATCTGGTTCAACCAGCGGTTCGCCGCGATACTGGGGCGGAGTTCGCACGGCCGGCTGGGCGATGTGCTGCTCCAATCCTTTGCCCAGTACCAACGAACCGGTGCCCGTCTCACCCCGCTCTGGATCTACAGCCTGCTGGGCGACCCGGCCCTGACGTTGCACCGCCCGCCGGTCCCTCCCTCTCACGACCTTTGAAACCCGCTCGCGCCTCCATGACCTCGATCCTCATTCCGCCACCCGACATCGAACCTGACCCGCGCCGGGGCAATCGCCGGCGCCGCCCCGTTCCCGCCATGAAGACCCACTGGATCACGACGGCCTGGCTGACAGGCCTGGCCACGCTCTGTCCGGGCCTGCAGGGGCAGGTGCCCTTCCCGGCCGCCGGCCTCGCCTGGGACACCAACGAGGGCGATGTCGTGGGCACCACGACGATCGCGTCCCTCAGCCCGTCCCTCCCGGCCCACACCCACACGCTGACCCTCTCCGCCACCTTCACCGCCCAGGTCGAGGTCCGGAACACCGGGACGGTCGCGGGCGATTACACCGTCACTTACTCATCGGTGCTCGTGAAGCTCGAGTCCAACCCCGCAGGCAACCTGAATCCCCCTCCGAATCCCCCCGACACCGCCGCACCCCTCTGGCTCGAACTCGGCCCCGTCTCCGGCACGGCACCGAACCTGTCCCCTAACAGCACGGCGCTCCTGAACCTGTCGGCGTCCGGACAGGCGGACGCGTCGTGGCTGGGCACGTTCCTCGCCGGCCCGCAGAACTTCATCGTCACATGGTTCAGCGTTACCGGCCCCGAGATCGTCGGAGGTAAGGTCGGGGTCATCGAAGGCCGGGCGGAGCAACTCGCGGGGGAGATCAACGCCGTGCCGGAACCGGTGGCCATCGCCCTGATCAGCGGTCTGGGATTGGTGGCTTTCGCCGTTCTCCGGCCCCGCCGCGTCGGCAGCCGACTGCGTCGCAAGCCGTGAGCCACCCTTCCCGCGCCGCTCTGGTGCAGGCTTCCCTCCCCGTTGTGGTGCAGGCTTCCAGCCTGCTCCCCGTGTCGGTTTCCCGCCTGTTTTCGCTGGCGGTTTCCATTTTGCTGCTGGGCTTCCAGCTTCTGGCCGCCGAATTCGTCTACGAATCTGCCCCCTTCAGCCTCGGCCCGGGCGAAGGGGCGCCGGCCCTGACGCTGCCGCATTTTGACCCCACCGAGCATCCGGACACCCCCGTGCTCAAGCGCGTCCAAGTCAGCCTGGAAGTCGAGTTCACTGCCGACATCGCCCTCGGCTGGCTTGCATCCAAGCCCGGTCCGGTGGCGTGGAGCCTGGGTCCGGCCCGGGTGAGCGTCTGGCCGGTGGACGCGACGCTGCCCACGCCCGTGATGCTGAGTCTGACGCTGGCGGGGACTGACACCTCGCCGGCAACCGGCCGGTTGGAACTCGACCCCGCACCGCGGCAGGTGGTGCGCGCGACACTCCTTGATGCCGCGGTCGGCGTGGATGCGTTCGTGGGGTTCGAATCCATGACCTACGAAGTGGGGTTCGAAGCCGGGTATTCGTGGCTGGCGACCGAACCTGGAATTGACGGCGGCTTCTATGCGAACGATCGCGTCCTCGGTCGCTTGCGGGTGGTTTACGCGGCCCGGCCCGAACTGCCGTTGGCCGAGCGGCCGGTTCTGACGGGGCGTCGCGCGGGGTCCGGGAACTCCGTGCATTTGGAGGTGGCCGGGCGCGCGGGGACGCCGGTCGTGGTCGAGACGGCCGGGCAGATCCTTGGTCCGTGGATGCAGGTGGCCGAGGTGGGGTTGGATGCCGACGGTTTGGGCGGCTTCGTGTTGGAACCGGACGCCACCTCGCCGGTTCGCTTCTACCGGGTTCGGGGACGGTGAGGAACCGCTGGGCTCCTGAGATCTGAGCCGCCTCTCCGCGGCGGTTTTCGTCTCTCCTCCCACGCAAAGCGGCCCTGGAAGACGCCGCACTCCAAACGCTTCGCGAGGATCCTGCGCTGCGGCGGCCGGCTTGGCGCTTGACATCGGGGGCGGCTAATTGCATTTCTTAGGGGTGTTTCATTAGCAACCAAGCACATCATTGTAAGATCAAAAGGAAATCTATGACACCCCATGTTGTCCGGTTCGCCTGTCTGGCTGGTGCGTCGCTGTCCCTGGGCTTTGCCGGTTACCGGCGCTGGCGACGCACCTTGGGGTCGGATCTTAACATTTAACATTCGGACGCCCGAGCCGGCCATACCCCCGCCCTTTCAGCTCCGGAGCTTCCCTGGACCTGATCCATTCCGGGACGGCACCTGGGCATCGGGCGGATGTAACATCCCTGCTTCTGAACTCTTGCACCCGATGGAACCGCCGCCCGCAGCATCAGTCGGCGACGTCGACTCCCCGGTCCTGACGCCGTCTGCCGGGCCGCGGGGTGGTACCTGTCGCCCCCAACGACGGGGCTGGCTTGGGTGCTGGCTGGCGGGCGGTCTCCTCTTGACGGCCAGCGGCGCGGCACAGCCTGTCCTCGACATCCGCGCGTTGTCCGGCGGGGTGGAGCTGAGCTGGGATGCCGCCGCGGAAGGCTACGTGCCGGAGAGCGTCACCGTGCTTGGTCCCGGCGCGCTGTGGCAACCGGTGAGCGAGCCAGTGACCCTCCAGGCGGGACGGCGGGTGCTGGCGCTCGGGGCCGGGGACAGGACCCGCTTCTACCGTTTACGCCGGGCGGTGACGGATGCGGTGACGGTGGCCTGGACTTCACCCGCGAGGGGCGAGGGCGGGGTGGCGGTGACGCGCGAGACGGTGTTCCGCCTGAGCGCCCCGTTGGCTGCGGGCACGGTGATTGACGGGGAACGGATGTTCGCTCGCGCTGTCGGGCGGCGTGTGCTCGCCCGGCCCGAATTGGGGAGTGACCGGCGGGCGGTCACCTTGTTCTACCAGGAACCGTTGCCGGCCGGGGCGCGGGTGGAGGTCACGCTGGACGGGACTGGGTGGGCGGGGGAGGCGGGGCAACCCCTGGATCTGGATGGCGACGGTCAACCGGGCGGTGCGGCGGTGCTGCATTTTGAGATGGCGAACAGCGCCGTTCTGCCGGGAACCGCCATCGTCGGTCGGGTGCTGGCTTCCGAACCGGGCCCGGGAGGCGTGGACGTGCCGCTGGCGGGGGTAACGATCACCGTGGATGGTCGCGAGGAGGTGTCGCGGACCGTCACGGCGGCGGACGGTTCGTTCCGGCTGGAGCCCTGCCCCGTCGGCCGGTTCTTCGTCAATGTGGACGGGCGAACGGCCACGGCCAGCCAGTGGCCGGCGGGGGCGTATTATCCGGTCATCGGCAAGGGGTGGGAAGCCGTGGCGGGCCGCACCAACAACCTCGCGGGCGGCACGGGCATTGTGTACCTGCCGTTGGTGGCCGCAGGTACGCTGCAGCCGATCAGCCCCACGGAGGACACGCGGATCACCTTCCCGGCGTCGGTCATTGCCCAGAATCCGCTGCTGAACGGCGTTGAGATCCTGGTGCCGCCGAACGCGCTCTTTGCCGACGACGGCACGCGCGGCGGGTTGGTCGGGCTGGCGCCCGTGGCCTCGGACCGGCTCCCCGAGCCTCTGCCGGGCGGCCTGACGCACGCCATCGACATCTCGATCCAGACCAGCGGGCCGCAGAACTTCGACCGGCCCGTGCCGGCCCGCTTCCCGAACCTGCCCGACCCGGTGACCGGTGAGAAGCTGCCGCCGGGTGCGAAGACGGCCTTGTGGAGCTTCAACCACGACACCGGACGTTGGGAGATGCAGGGGCCGATGACGGTGACGGCGGATGGGAATTACGTGGTCACCGATCTGGGGGTTGGCATCCGGCAACCCGGCTGGCACGGCACCTCGCCTGGCTCGAGTGGTGGGGGCGGACCGGGGGGCGGGGGAGGTGGGGGATGTCCGGACGGGGGAGGTGGCGGGTTGTTGGCCGAAGGCACGTCCGGCGGCGGGGGGGGCAAGTGCGGTTGTCCGGACGAACCGGCGGACAGCAAACGCAAGTCGCAGGAATGCTTCGCCCGGGCGGCGGAGTGCGCGTTGAAATGCTACGAGAAGTGCGGCAGCGGCGGGCCGGTCTCGAGTTTCAAGAAGGCCTTCAAGGTGGGTTACGAGTGCAAGAAGGCGGCCGACTGCTCGGTGCGGTGCAAGCAGGACGGGGAGAAGTGCAAGGACCACTGGGATCGCTGCCTGCTGGGCGGCGGTTTCCTCCGGCGCGCCGCCGCCCTCGCGGCTCCCGGCGAGCCCCTCGCCGACCCGGCCGTGCGCGAAGCCCTGAAGATCCTGGAGGAACTCGCCGCCCTGGCGCCCCGGTGGGACGCGCTTGCGGCCGTCATGGACAAGGCGCCGACGTACGAGGAACTCGCGCCGGCGGACCAGGCTCAGTTCGATGCCCTCATCGCGCAGCTCGACCAGGTCTTCCAGGGTCAATCCGTTGGCGACTGGGCGGCCTCCCGTCGTGCGCGATTGACCCAGCTCGTCCTGCAGTCCGCGCATGCCGATGCCGTGTATCCGCCGGTGAGCGGCTACTACGCGCTGGAAGATCTCGCCAGCGGCCTGACGCGGCGCGGTCGCACCGAACCGCGGGGTTACCTCAACGACCTGATTCTGCGGCCGGACAGTCCCTATCGGATCAGCCTGCTGCTGGGCCCGCAGCTCCAGTACCACGAGTTCGAGTTCATCAGCGCGAGTGCGGGTCAAGCCACGTTCATCCCCTACGGTGAACCCCTCGCCTTGAGCAGCACCGATGCGGACGGCGACGGCATCCCCGCCGAGGCCGAGTTTGTGCTCGGGACGAGCGACCTGAATCGCGACAGCGACGGCGACGGCGTGCCGGATCTCGAGGAACTCCGCAACCACACGGATCCCCTCGACGGGCAGCCGAAGGCCACGGGGCTCATCGCCAGTCTGGACACGCCGGGCACGGCCGTGGACGTGGCGGCGAGCGGCAATCTCGCGCTGGTGGCCGACGGCGCGGCCGGGATCACCGTGGTCGATGTGAGCGATCCGCTGCGACCGTTTCTCTTCACCCAACTGGACACCGCGGGCCATGCCGGTGCGGTCGCGTTTGAGGGCATCCGGGCCGCGGTGGCGGACGGTCCGGGCGGCCTGGTCGTGCTGGATCTGGAGAATCCCGCGACGCCCGCGATCGCCTTCACGGTGCCGCTGCCGGGGACCAGTCGCGCGGTCGCGATCCAGGACGGCCTGGCGTATGTCGGTTCGGCGGAGGGGTTGGTGACGGTGGTGGATTTGCTGACCGGATCCCTGCTGGCCTCGGTCAGTCTGCCGGGCAACCCGAGTGTGAGCGATCTCGTCCGCCACGGCGCGTTCCTTTACGTCTGGGCGGCGGCGCAGTTGCACGTTGTTGAAGCCACCGACACGGGGTTGGTCTGGCGTTCGGTCCTCAACTCGAAGGCGCGTTTCCCCACGATCGAGCCGGTCCGGCGCCGCCTTCACCTGGGGCCGGGCCGCATTTACGCGACGCACCTCGAGGGGGTGACGGTTTTCGATCTGCCGCAACCTGGCCAGCCCGTGCTGGTGGTGCGCCACGACACCACCCAGACCGCCTGGAAACAACTGGTGCCCGCGCTGGCCACTTTCGCGCTCGCCGCGGACGGCGTAAACTTCACCACCCCCGAACCGCACGACATCTCGGTTTATGATCTGGGTCCGGACGGGACCGCTTTGAACTTCGTCACGTCGTTTCCCACGCCGGGTCTGAGCCATGCGTTGGCGTTGCATCGCGGTTTCGCGCTGCTGGCGGATGGCACCGCCGGCCTGCACGTGGTGAATTTCCTCACCCCCGACACCGCCGGTGTGCCTCCGACGTTGGAGCTCACGGCTGACTTCCCGCTGGACCCGCCGCGCATCGAGTCTGGTCAACGCGGCGTGCTGACGGCGCTGGCTCGCGATGACGTGATGGTGCGGCAGGTCGACTTCTACGCCGAGGGTGACCTGGTGGCCACCGACTCGATCTGGCCTTTCGAACTCACCTTCGTGGCTCCGCCCCTGATTCCGGACCGCGACACGGTCGCCTTCCGCGTGCGTGCGGTGGATACCGCCGGGAACGAGACCTGGGTGGACCTCGCGGTCGGGTTGTTGCCGGACCAGACGCCGCCGCGGGTGCTTTCGATCGGGCCGGCCGCGGACACGGTCGCCGAGGAGAACGTCCGGATCGTGCTGGCCCGTTTCAACGAACCGCTCGACTTCCAGTCGGTCACGCCGGCGCGGGTGCGGTTGATCTCGGCCGGGTCGGACCTCGTGTTCGGTACGGCGGATGACGGTCCGGTGGCGGGGCAGGTCGCCTATGCCGGGCTGGCCTTTGCGGCACAGATCCAGTTTGCCGCGCCGCTGCCGGTTGGCCGCTACCGGTTCGAGGTGGACGGCGTACGTGATCTCATGGGCAACGTCCAGGCCGTCCCCGTGCAGAGCCAGTTCTGGATTGCCCCGGGCGGTCCGGACGGCGATGCCGACCAGGACGGGCTCACGAACGCGGAGGAAAGCCAGGCCGGCACGAACCCGTTTGCCGAGGACACCGATGGCGATGGTTGGGCGGACGAAGTCGAGGTCCACGACGGTTCGGACCCGCGGGATCCGGCATCCCAACCCGCCTTCACCCTGACCAGTCAACCGGCGGTGGCGCTGCGGCGCGAAAGCCCGGCCGAAGTCCTCCCGGCCGTCCCGGGGCCCGTGGTGGCTCGTCCGTCGATCGCCTTGTCCGTCCAATCGGCGGCGGAAGAGGTCGCTGCGGGTCCGCACGTGGCGCGTCCGGCGGTGGCTTTGCTGGTGCTGCCTTCAGCCGAGGAAGCCGCTCCGGGTCCCTTCGTGGCCCGCCCGCCGGTGGCACTGGAAAGGGCTTCCGCTGCTGAGGAAGCCCCTCCCGGTCCGCATGTGGCCCGCCCACCCGTCACTTTGAAACGCAACTGAACTCGCTGCCCAATCGAACCTCGAACCTCGAACCGCCGAACCCGCATGAGCACCCTCGTTCGTCCTTCCCGACTTGCCGCCGCTGTGGCGCTCGCTGCGCTGGGGATCTTCGCCCTGCCCTGCCTCGCCGCTGATTTCGATGCCGGCAGCAACGGCAGCTATGGTCCCCTGACGATCACCGCCAACACGACCCTCGACCTGCCACCAGACGGGGTCTTCCATTGCACCACCATCACGGTGAACCAGGGCGCGACCCTCCGCTTCAACAAGAACCCGCTCAACACCCCCGTCGTGTTGCTCGCCCAAGGCGACGTGACGATCAACGGCGCGATCGACGTTTCGGGCGCCAACAACGCCGGCGCCATCGGGGGCGTCGGCGGGCCGGGCGGTTTTGATGGCGGCCATGGTGGCTTCGGGCCAAGCGCCCCCGCCAGCCGCGGCGGGGACGGCTACGGACCGGGCCGCGGCTTGAACGCCAACAACCAGCGGGCCGCCGCCTACGCGCAGGCCGCCGCCAGCAACGCCCGGACCTACGGCAATGTCCTGATCTTCCCGCTGATCGGCGGCTCGGGCGCCGCGGGCTTCGACGGCAATCCGGGCTACGGCGGGGGCGGGGGCGGGGGTGCCATCCTGATCGCCTCAAACACGCGGATCACGGTGAATGGAACCATCAACGCCCAAGGGGGGTCGGCACCTTACGGCGGGGGCAGCGGAGGCGCTATTCGGCTCGTCGCACCCACCGGCGGCGGCGGCGGCAACCTGCGTGCCGACGGCAACTCGAGCGGGGCCAATGGCCGGGTGCGCATCGATTGCACGGAGCCCCTCGCCTTCCGCAACTTAACCCTCCAGGGTTCCGTCACCCGCGGCACCCGCATGTTCGCGCTGCCGGCCGCTCAGCCCCGTCTGCACTTCGTCTCGGTGGCCGGCCAGGCCATTCCCGTGAGCGCCGCCGCCGGGGTCAGTTTCGAGTTGCCCGCCGGTTCGTATCCAAAACAGTCCGTCGTGCTCCGGGGCGAAGGTTTCACCGGCCAGATCCCCCTCCAGTTGGTGGTCATCCCCGAGCACTCCGCCTCGACCGTTTACGATCTCACGCTGAACGCGAACGCGAATCCGCCTGAGGTCTCGACCAGCATCACCCTCCCCGAGGGTGAGCCCGTCCGCCTCGAGGCCTGGACGCGGTAGCTCCGTCCGCAACCGACGTCATCCGTCGGCGCAGGCATCCCCGGGAGCGGGCCCGTTCAGCCCCTCGCTCGGTAACGGGGCGTGGGCCTGGCGGAGCGATAACTCGCGGCAGTTCAACCAGCGGCGACAGGGGGCCGTGGGGCGGAGTGGCGCGTGGCTTGAAGCTTGTCGCTCGCCGGGGCCTCGAACATCCTCGCGCCGTGTCCGGGCCAACCATGACGAGCGATCCGCTGCCCCCCACCTTCGGCGACCTGTACCGAAACCGGCGCGTGCTGGTCACCGGCCACACGGGCTTCAAAGGGGCGTGGTTGTGCGAGTGGCTGCTTGGGCTGGGTGCCCACGTCACCGGCTACAGCCTGGCCGCGCCCACTTCCCCCGCGCTCTCGGAACTCCTGGGGCTCCGTTCGCGGGTCGAGCACGTCGAGGCCGATGTGCGCGACCGGGAACGTCTCGCCGCCGTCGTGCGCGCCGCAGCGCCGGACTTCGTGTTCCACCTCGCCGCGCAACCGCTGGTGCGCGAATCCTACCGGACACCGGTCGCGACCCTCGAAGTCAATGTGCTCGGGACGGTGCACGTGCTGGAGGCCTTGCGGACCTGGGACCGCCCTTGTGCGGCCGTGCTGGTGACCAGCGACAAGTGCTACGAGAACCGGGACTGGCTGTTTGGCTACCGCGAGGATGACGCCCTCGGCGGGGCGGATCCGTACAGCGCCAGCAAGGGGGCGGCCGAGATTGCGATTGCCTCCTGGCGCCGCTCCTTCTTTGCGTCCCACCCCGTGCGCGTGGCGAGCGGGCGGGCCGGCAACGTCATCGGCGGCGGCGACTGGGCCCAGGACCGGATCCTGCCGGACTGCGTGCGGGCCCTGAGCGCGGGCCAACCCATCACGGTGCGAAACCCGGCGGCGCGCCGTCCGTGGCAGCACGTGCTGGAACCACTGTCCGGCTATCTGTGGCTGGCGGCGGTGCTGGCCCGGCCTGAGCTGCGACCCTTCGCTCCGGCGCAATTCACCGGCGCCTTTAACTTCGGGCCCGGACACGAAGCCAACCGGACGGTGGCCGAACTGGTGACCGAGGTGGTGAAGCATTGGCCGGGCCGCTGGGAGGACGGGAGCGATCCGCGGGCACCGCACGAGGCCCGCTGGCTGGGGTTGGCCACGGACAAGGCCAGCGCGCTCCTGGGCTGGACGCCGGTCTGGGACTTCGCGACCGGGGTGGCCGAGACGCTTCGCTGGTACCGAGCGGTCCACGAGGGTCCGGCGGAAACGGGGGATGTGCGCGCCTTGACCGCGGCTCAGATCGCCCGCTACACCACGGCCGCGCACAGTCTGGGATTGCCTTGGGCCAGCGGCGTGTGCCAGCGTGCCATGCTTTGACTATGGAAGACCGGAAATCCTTGCGGGGGGAGATCCTCGAGCGGGTGCGGCGGTATCACGCCGCCCAAGCGACCCCGCCTTTCCGGCCGGGCGAAGACCCGGTTCGGTATGCCGGCCGCTACTTTGACGCCGAGGAAATGGTGAACCTCGTGGACGCCGCGCTGGACTTCTGGCTCACGGCGGGGCGGTACGCCGACGCGTTCGAAGCGGGGTTGGCCGACTACCTGGGCCGGGAGAATTGTCTCCTGGTGAACTCGGGTTCCTCCGCCAACCTGGTGGCGTTCGCGACGCTCACCTCGCCCAAACTGCGGGACCGACAGGTGCGGCCCGGGGATGAAGTGATCACGGTGGCCGCCGGGTTCCCGACTACCGTTAATCCCATCATCCAGCACCGGGCGGTGCCGGTGTTTGTGGATGTGGAGCTGGGCACCTACGTGCCACGCATCGAGGCCATCGAAGCCGCCCTGAGCCCAAAGACCAAGGCGGTGATGATCGCCCACACGCTGGGTGTCCCCTTCGCGGTGCGGGAGGTCCGCGAGTTCTGTGATCACCACGGGCTGTGGTTGATCGAGGACAACTGCGACGCCCTGGGCAGCCGTTACGAGGGCCGCTTAACCGCCACGTTCGGTGATCTGGCCAGCTTCAGCTTCTACCCGGCTCACCACATCACGATGGGGGAAGGCGGGGCCGTGGTGACGGCCTCCGAAGACCTGGCCCGCATCGCGCGGAGCTTCCGGGACTGGGGCCGGGACTGCTACTGTGCGGGCGGTGAGAGCAACACCTGCGGCAAGCGGTTCGGTCAGCAGTTTGGCCGCCTGCCGTTCGGCTACGACCACAAGTACGTCTACAGCCACATCGGTTACAACCTGAAGGCTACCGACCTCCAGGCCGCCATTGGCGTGGCTCAGTTGCGCAAACTCGACGCCATCGTCGCCGCCCGAAAGCGCCATCACGCGGCGCTCCGAGCGGGCCTCGAACGGCATGCCACCCATCTCGTCCTGCCGACCGCGCCGCCCCAGGCCGACCCGTCGTGGTTCGGGTTCGTGCTGACCGTGCGTCCCGAGGCACCGTTCACCCGCCTCGAACTGGTTCAGGCGCTCGAGGCGGCGCGGATCGAGACGCGAAATCTTTTCTGTGGCAATCTCCTGCGCCACCCGGCCTACGCCGACATCGAGCATCGCGTCGTGGGCTCGCTGGCCAACAGTGATCTCATCACCACGAACACCTTCTTCCTCGGGGTCTATCCCGGCCTGACCGAGCCCATGCTCCGCCACGTGGTGGCCACCATCGACGAGTTCGTGGAACAGCGCGTCCGGAGGGGGTCGGGGACGGGCGCGGCGGGCTCAGGGTCCGGCGAGGGGGTGAAGCGGGCGGGGGCGGCGGTCGCATGAGCATGCCCCGCAAGGTTCGCTGTGCGGTCGAAGAACTCGTGGACCACGGCGGGCACGTGTACACCGTCACGCTGCTTCCGGCGGATCCCGTGCCCAACTTCCGCCCGGGCCAGTTCCTCCACCTCACGGTCGAGCCCTACGACCCGGCGGGTTTCTGGCCGGACTCGCGCGTCTTCTCGATCGCCAGTTCCCCGCGGGACCGAAGCCGCTTGCGGATCTGTTACGCGGTGAAGGGGCGGTACACGGCCCGGATGGAGCAACAACTCCAGATGGGGAGGGAGGTCTGGGTCAAGCTGCCGTACGGGGATTTTGTGGTCGAAGGGGACACCGACGTCGTGCTCCTGGCCGGCGGCACGGGCATCAGCGCCTTCACGGCGTTCCTTGAAGCGCTGGAACCCGCCCACCCGACGCGGGTCTTTCTGGCGTACGGCGCGCGGAGTCCCGGGTTGCTGCTTTTCACCGACATGATCTTCCGGCAACTCGAACGCGTGCCCGGGTTCGAGGCCCTCTTCTTTGCCGAGGCCGGCGACCCGCGGGCCGACGCCTCGTTTCCCGCGGCCGGGGCCCCCGGCTGTCTGCCCGGACGGCTGGCGCTGGATCCGATCTGGTCCCGGGTCGAAAACGCGGGGGACCGGACGTTCTACCTGTCCGGACCGCCCCTGATGCTGCGCGCGCTTGGCGACGAACTGCGATCCCGCGGTGTGCCTCCCGAACGCATCCGCGTGGATGCCTGGGAGTGATGCCTTTCCTATGAAGGTTCAAACCGACGATTCGCTGCCTCCCCGCGCGCTGGACGCGTACCGGCGCGCGGTGCGGGAGAGCTTCGCTTTTCTGAAGCGCACGACGCGCCTGCCGGACTTGTACGTCAAGTCGATCCCCTTCACCGGTCCGGACGGCTGTCTGCTGCCGGTGGCCGATCTGCACATCGAGGACGCGGCACTCATCGCGGAACTGGCGCGGTGGCGGGCCGAGAATGCGTTCGCGTTCCCGACCCAGTTCCCGGTCACGATTGAAGGAACGTCGTCGTGGCTGCGCAGCCGGCTGCTCGAGGTCGAGGATCGTCTCCTGTTTCTGGTCCTCGACCGGCACGGGCGTCCGGTGGGGCACCTCGGCTTTGCCAACTGCCTGAACGACGCCGGCGAGATGGAGGTGGACAACGTCGTGCGCGGCGTGAAGGCGACCGCGCCGGGCATCATGCGGGCGGCGACGGGGGCGCTGCTGAAGTGGGCGCAGGACGTCCTCGGGCCGCGCGGGATCTTCCTGCGGGTGCTCGATGACAACCCGCACGCGGTGGCGTTCTACCGCGAGCTGGGATTCGTCGAGGCGAGCCGCCAACCGTTGCGCCGGCACGTGGCGGGCGAAGCGATCAGCTTCTCGCCGCTCGAACCAGGCGACGCCGCGCCGGCAGACAAGCACTTCATCCGCATGGCCTATGCGCCCGAGGACGGGGCCGTGGGGCAGCAGATGATCCTGACGGCCGGTCCCTCGATCTCGGCGCGCGAGGCCTTCTACGCCTGGGACGCGGCGCGCGAGGGCTGGAACCAGCGCTGGAGTTTCTACCTGGGTCGCTTCGAGCGGTCCTTCGCCGATTACCTCGGGGTGAAGCACGCCCTGGCCACGTCAAGCTGCACGGGCGCGTTGCACCTGGCGCTGGCGGCTCTTGGCATCGGGCCGGGCGACGAGGTGATCGTGCCCGACATCACGTGGGTGGCGACCGCCAACGCGGTGCTCTACGTCGGCGCAACGCCGGTGTTCGCGGACGTCGAACCGGAGTCGTGGTGCCTGGACCCGCAGTCGTTCGCGGCGAAGATTACGCCCCGGACGAAGGCGGTGATCCCGGTGCACCTGTACGGTCATCCGGCGCGGATGGATGCGATCGTGGCCATCGCTCGGCAGCACGGCCTGTTCGTGGTCGAGGACGCCGCGCCCGCCATCGGCGCGGAGTGGCAGGGGCGCAAGACCGGCACGTTTGGCGACTTCGCGTGTTTCAGCTTCCAGGGCGCCAAGCTGGTGGTGACGGGTGAAGGCGGCATGCTGCTGACCAATGACACGGAACGGTTCCAGCGCGCCCAATCCCTCTGGGACCAGGGGCGCAGCTCCACGCGCACGTTCTGGATCGATGACCGGGGCTTGAAGTACAAGATGGCCAACGTCCAGGCCGCCATTGGCCTGGGCCAACTGGAACGGGTGGAGGAACTGATCGAGATGAAGCGGCGCCTGTTCTCGTGGTACGAGGCCGGGCTCGCGGGGGTCCCGCACGTGCGGCTGAACTACGAAGTCGCCGGCGCGCGCAGCATCTACTGGATGTCCAGCCTCCTGCTCGACGAGACCGCGCCGCTGACGCGCGACGAACTCCGGCAGCGGTTGAAGGAGCGGAACATCGACAGCCGCCCCGTGTTCCCGGCGATCAGCCAGTACCCGATCTGGCCGCGGCCGCAGGCGCCGCAGCCGGTGGCCCAGCGCATCGGCGAGCGGGCGCTGAACCTGCCCAGCGGCGTCTGCCTGCGCCGGCCGCAAGTGGACTACGTGTGTCGTTGCCTGCGCGAAATCCTCTCATGAGCCAACCGCCCGCCGGTATCTGTCACGGTGCCAAACACACCGCCGTCGAAAAGTCGCTGATGAGCCGGCTGGCCGCGGCGTTTGAGGCGTCGCCGCTCCCCCTCGAACTGCGGCTGCAGAACTTCCCGCGCCATGTGCGGCGCCAGGATGTGGCCCGCTTTCTGGCCAAGCACGAACTCTTCCAGCGCGTGCTCGGCGTGCACGGCAGCATCGTCGAGTGCGGGGTCTGGGCCGGCGGCGGGCTCCTGACCTGGGTCCATTTCTCCGCCATCCACGAACCCTACAACCACACGCGGCGGGTGATCGGTTTCGACACCTTTGCCGGCTTTCCCGGGGTACACGCGAAGGACCGCGAGCACGGGACGTCCGAACATCTCGAAGCCGGCGCGCTGCGGACCGCGGCGGGGATCCAACAGGAGATCGAAGAGCTCGCGGCGCTGCACGACCAGAACCGGCCGCTGGGCCACATCCCGAAGGTCGAGCTGGTGCCCGGGGACGCCTGCGAGACGATGCCGCGTTACGTGGCCGAGCATCCCCACTTGCTCATCAGTCTGCTGTACCTGGACTTCGACCTCTACGCCCCCACGAAGGCCGCCCTCGAGCATCTGTATCCGCGGGTGGTGCAGGGAGGTCTGGTGGTCTTTGACGAACTGCACTGCCCGGAGTTTCCCGGGGAAACCACCGCGCTGCTCGAACAGTTCGATCTGCGGCAGACCGCCGTGCGCCGGCTGACCTTCGATCCCTACATCTCTTACTTCGTGAAGTGAGCGGCGCCTCCCAACAACTGGCGGCTGCCGCCCGCGCCGAGGCCTTGCGCATGGTCGCTCGCGCCCGGGCCTCGCATCTGGGCGGCGCGCTGTCGATGGCCGATCTGCTGGCTGTGCTCTACACCGGCGTGCTGCGGGTGCGCCCGGCGGAACCGGACTGGCCGGAGCGGGATCGTTTCCTGCTGAGCAAGGGGCATGCGTGCTCGAGCCTCTACGCCACGCTGGCGCTGCAAGGCTTTTTCCCGACAACCGAACTGCTCACCTACGGTCAGGATGGATCCCGCTTGATGGCGCATGTGTGCCACCGGGTGCCGGGCGTCGAGTTCTCGACCGGCTCGCTCGGACACGCGCTGCCCTTCGGGGTAGGGCTGGCGCTGGGGGCACAGAGGCAAGGCCGGGCCCACCGGGTGTTCGTGCTGCTCAGCGACGGGGAACTCGACGAAGGCTCGAACTGGGAGGCGATCCTGTTCGCGCCCCAGCACGCGCTCGCCAACCTCGTCGTGCTGGTGGACTACAACCGCATCCAGAGCCTCGGCGCCGTGAGCGAGGTGCTCGAGCTGGCGCCCCTGGCCGACAAGTTCCGCGCCTTTCGCTGGGCCGTGCGCGAGGTGGACGGCCACAATCACGACGCGGTTCGCACCGCCCTGGATGGCGTGCCGTGGGAGCCGGGACGACCGTCCTGTCTGATCGCCCACACGGTGAAGGGCCGCGGGGTGGACTTCATGCAGAACAGCCTGGCCTGGCATTACCGGTCGCCGAACGAAACCGAACTGGCGGCCGCGTTGCGCCAGGTCGGTGGCGCGCCATGAGGACGGCCTTCATCCAGGAGTTGATCGCCCAGGCGCGGCAGTGCCCGGAGGTCTTCCTGGCCGTGGGCGATCTGGGTTACTCCGTGGTCGAGCCGTTCGCGCAGGAGTTCCCCGACCGCTTCCTCAACGCCGGCGTCGCGGAGCAGAACCTGACTGGGCTGGCGGCCGGGCTGGCGGCCTCGGGTTACCACGTCTTCACCTACTCGATTGCGAACTTCCCGACGCTGCGTTGTCTCGAGCAACTGCGCAACGACGTGTGCCACCACGACCTGTCGGTGACGGTGGTGTCCGTCGGGGCCGGGTTGTCCTACGGCAACCTGGGCTATTCCCACCACGCCGTGCAGGACCTCGGCATCCTGCGCACGCTGGCGGAACTGACGATCCTCTCGCCGGCCGATCCGGGGGAAGCGCGCGCCGCGGTGCGCTGGCTCGCCGCCCACCCGCGCCCCTCGTACCTGCGGCTGGGCAAGGCGGGCGAACCGGACCTGCACGAACCCGCTGCGCTGCGGGAGGCGCCGCTCGTGGTGCGATCCGGGCGAACGGCGGTGGCGATCGCCGCAACGGGTTCGGTGCTGAAATGCGCGCTCGAAGCGGCGGACCTGCTGGCGACAGAAGGCATCGACCTGGCGGTGTTGTCCTGTCCCTGGCTCCAACCGGTCGGCGACGACTTCCGGGCGGCCTTCGCCCCGTATCGCCGCGTGCTGGCGCTGGAAGAGCACGTGGGCACGGGCGGCCTGGCTTCGCTGCTGCGCGACACGCTGCCGCCGGGCATCGCGATCACCAGCCGGGCGATCCCCACGGCCGTGACGCGAATGGTGGGGTCGCAGACGTGGCTGCGGCAACAGGCGGGCCTGGATGCCCCCGCGGTGGCGGCGGCCGCGCGCGAATTGGCCGGGCCATGAGGGGCGGCGAGCGCCAGACGACCTGGTGGACCTGGCTGGGGGTGGACCGGGGGTTGGCGCTGGTGTTGGTCGGGCGCGCCTGGTCGTTCCTGGCCGGGCCGGTGACCATCCTGCTCATCGGGACGCAGTTCACCGAACCGCAACAGGGCTTTTTCTATACCTTCAACCGGGTGCTCGGGCTGCAGGTGTTCCTCGAACTCGGGCTGAGCCAGGGTCTGATCCAGTTCGCGAGCCACGAGTTTGCGCGCCTGCGATTCGCCGAACGCGGGCGGCTGGTGGGGGAGGAGGCTGCCCGGCAACGGCTGCGGGCGTTGGGGCGCCTGGCGTTGGGGTGGTACGCGGCGGCGGCGCTGCTGGTCCTGCTGGGGATTGGCCTCGCGGGACACGCTTTCTTCCAGGCTACGCCGGAGGCCGGCGGCGTGTCGTGGCGGGCGGGTTGGTGGCTGCTGGTGGGGGCGACTGCGTTGAACCTGCTCACCCAGCCCGTGTGGTTTCTGCTCGAGGGCTGCAACCAAATCGCCGGGGTCGCCGCCTATCGGGCCGGCGCCCTTGCCGTCAGCGGCCTCGTCTTGTGGGCCGGCATCCTTGCTGGCGGCGGCTTGATGGCCGCGGGCTGGGCGGCCCTGGCTGGCTTCCTGGTCAGCGTGGCCTGGTTGGCCGGGCGTTGGCGCGGCTTTGTCCGTGAACTCCTCAGTCACCGCGGGGCCGTCGGCGGGATGCTCCGCGAACTCTGGCCCTTTCAGTGGCGCATGGCGCTGAGCGCGATGAGCGGTTACCTGATCTTCAGCCTGTTCGAACCCACGGTATTCCGGTTCCGCGGCGCGGCGGAAGCGGGGCGGATGGGGATGAGCTGGCAATTGGTCAACGCGTTGTCCGTGCTCTCGGTCTCGTGGATCAGCACGCGCGCCCCACGCTTCGGCATCCTGGTTCGCGAGGGGCGTTACGACGAGCTCGATCGGCTGGCGCGGCGCGTGGCGATTCAGGCGGTGGGCATTTGCCTGGTCGGTGCGGTGAGCGCGCTCGTTTTGCTGGCCTGGGTGAAGGTCCACTTCGAGTTGGGCGCGCGATTCCTCGGCCTTGAGGCGGTGGCGTTGCTGGCCGCGACCGCCGTGTTGAACCAGGTGGTCTTCGCCCAGGCCTACTACCTGCGCGCCCACAAGCAGGAGCCGTTCATGCTCATCTCGCTGCTCAACGGTCTGCTGACGGCCGCCGGCGTCATTGCCGGCACGTGGCACTATGGGGCCGTCGGCGCCTGCGTCGCGTACGCCGCCACCCAGCTCCTTGTCTTTCCCCTGGCCACCGGCGTGTTCCTGGTCAAACGCCGGGAATGGCACCGCCCTTCGACTGCCGATGCCCGACGCCGGGACGGCGGGCCGACAGCAACCGTCGCGAACAAGCCCGTTTGAAGCATCCTCCGGTCTCCGTCATGTCAACCGTCACCGTCGTAATCCCCACCGCCCGGCGACCCGGGATGCTCGCCACCGCCCTGGCCTCGGTTCGGGCCCAGGTCCTGGCCGCGCCGCTGGACCGGGTGGTGGTTTCGGAGAACGGCGGCGACCCCCGCTCCCGGGAGGTCTGCGCCCGCTTCGCCGATCTGCCGATTGATTACTGCATCCAAGACCCGCCGCTCCCCCCCGTGAATCACGCCCACCGTCTGCTCACCCTCCCCGGGTTGGGAGAGCGCGTCGCGTTCCTGTGCGACGACGACTGGTGGGCCCCCGGCCATCTCGCCACGCTCGGGCAGGCCTTGGATCGGCATCCGGCGGCCGTCGGGGCCTTCGCCGCCGGCGGGTACACCGATTCGGAAACTGCCGTGGCGTGTCAGCGGTACTGGCCTGCGGTCATGTGGTTGCGGGGTGACCCGGGCGCGACAGTGGAGACCCAGTTGCTGCCCGGTGACGAGGTGCTGGCCGCGTGCTGGGTTCATACCCCCTTCCATTTCTCGAGCATGCTGCTGCGAACGTCGATCCTGCACGACGCCGCGGCGATCGTGCGCGATTCACACCCCGCCCATGCCGACCGGTTGCTGTTCGCGCGCCTCGCCCTGCTGGGCCCCGTGGCGTTCGCTCCGGCCGTGAGCGCGTTGATTCGCCGGCACGAGGGCAACTACTACCGCTTGACCGTCCAGCGCGAGATCCAACACGCCCACGCCGTGGTGCGGGGTCTGGTCACCAACCTCGCCGGACAAGGCGGCGTCAATGTCACCGCCGTTTGGCGACGACTCCTCGAACCCCGCCAGGGCGCACTGCCCACCGACCTGGTGAATCTCCTGTGGGACTATGTCGGACGCGAACCGCTCGAGGCGGCCGGTCTGATGCCCCTCCTCAGTCGGGGCCGCGCCCATTACTGGCTCAAACGCTGGGAACGCTGGTCCTGGCAGGTGCTGGTCCCTTGGGCGCCGCCGATCCTGCATCGGACCTACCTGCGCCTGCGCGATCGGTTGGCCCGTCCCCCGGAAAGCCGCGCGGGTTGATCTCGCAGGATGAGCCTCCTGACGTCGGCTCCTACGGAGCAGGTGCGGTAGGAGCCGACGTCAGGAGGCTCACGCAGAAGCTGGAGTCTCGTCACCTCGACTCCTACGGAGCAGGTGCGGTAGGAGCCGACGTCAGGAGGCTCACCCTGAAACTGGAGACTCCTACGGACGAGCGGGATCAGCCGTGGCGGCGGGGTCGGGCGTACGTCGCACGACGCGGAACTCGGTGATGCGGGCCCAGTGTTCCTTGTCCTTCGGGCCGTTGTAGGCGTGCAGGGAAACCTTGGGCAACCCGCCGGGCGGCGTCGGCAACGTACATGTGCCCGCCTCGGTCCAGCCGGTCGCGCCCTCCGCCCAGTACGCGCCGCGAATCTTCCCCTCGGAGACGGTCAGGCGCAGTTTGTACCATCCCCCGGGAACGGGCGGTCGGGCGATGGTCCGGCACTGGTCGCGCTCCTCCCGACCCATGACCACGCAGACCGGACCATCCACAATCTCGCGCCCGATCTTGACCATGTGGCTGTCGTCGTAATACCAGGCGAGATTCACCTGCTCATACTGCTCCGTGGGGGCGCTGGTGAACTTGACCGTGACCTCGAGTTCGCCACCGTCGAGCGGTGGCGCCGGGCGAACGAGCACATTGCGGGCGTCGTTCGCGCCGCCCCAGAGGTTGCCCGGAAGAACCCGCAGTTCGAGCGCGCCATCCTGGACCCGCCACGCGCCAGGCTCTTCGCGGACCCAGGCCCAACCGTCCGCCAACCGCCCGTCAAAAGGGTCCTCGAACAACAGGCTCTCCGCGGCGGCCGCACTCAGCGACAGCGCCCAAACCCAGGTCGAGAGCACCCCGCAGGTTCGCATGACGGAGCGGTGGCGGTCAGCGTCCGGACGGGCCCGAAGCTATTCCTTCTTGTCGGTCTTGGCCTTCTCGGCTTCCTGCTGCTTGTACTTCTCGAGGTCGGCGGCCTTGATCACCTCGATCTTCGCGCCCTTATCGAGCTCCTCCTTCGAGGGCACCTTGATGATGTCACTGGTCACCGGCTGGGCTGGGGCGGCGGGAGCGGGCGCGGACTGGATCGAGAGCAGCTCGACGTCGAACGTCAACAGCGCGTTGGGCGGGATCCCTGGCCGGCCGCTCTCCCCGTAGGCGAGGTCAGGCTTGATGAAGAGCTGCCACTTCGCGCCGGGCCGCATGAGCTGGAGCGCCTCGGTCCAGCCCTTGATGACCTGGCCGACCCCGAAGGTGGCCGGCTGGTTCCGGGCGTAGGAGCTGTCGAACTCGGTGCCGTCCAGCAACGTGCCACGGTAGTGCACGGAGACATTGTCCGTCGCCGCGGGCGAATCGCCTGCCCCTTCCGCGAGGACTTTGTACTGCAGGCCGCTCGGGGTGGTGACGATGCCGGGTTTGGTCTGGTTGGCGGCGAGGAAGTCCTCCGCGGCGGTCTTGTTCTTGCCGGCGATCTGGTTCCGCGCTTCGGTCTGGAAGGCCATGATCGCGTTCCGGGCCTCGGTGTCGTTCAGCCGCATGGTGCCGGCGGCCGAATCCTTGAGCCCTTGGGCGAGCAGCTCGACGTCCACATCCCCCAGGTCCACGAAGGACCGTTTGAGGTTGTTGCCGAGGCTCATCCCCAGGCTGTAGCTGAACTTCTTGGCGGGATCGGTCAACGCCTCGTTGTCCGCCGCCCGCGTCTCGGCCATAAGCAGGCCGGCCAATACCACACAACAGAGTGTTTTCATTTTCAAAGTGCGCATCAGGTGCCCGCAGCATTTCGGAACGGCGGCCTGCTTTCAACAGCAAAAGCAACACGCCCCGCGCGGCCAAAACTGCTTGTCAGTGCGGTCGGCCCACGCATAATCGCCCCGTTCGCGCCCAGAGGGCGCCGCTGCCCGACGGTGTGCCAGGGTAGCTCAGCGGTAGAGCAGGGGACTCATAAGCCCTTGGTCGTGGGTTCGATTCCCTCCCCTGGCACCACTCTCCCCCCACGATACCGGTACGCCTCCCAGCCGCCTCATACCCACCCCTCAAGGACGCCAAAGGGAGTCCTCCTGCCCGCACCCCAGGTTCAAGCAGGGTCCGTCCCGGGGACGTGCCGAATCCGCCTCAACGCGCGCCGGCTCCGAACTCGGCCACCAGACGCAAGCGACCGACGTTCGGCGAGAGCCGGATGAGCTGGGCCTGCGGGTCAAAGTCGTCGTGCGGCACGCCGTTCACCGTCACGCGGCTGAGCGGCCGATCGCCAGGGACACGCAAGCGCAGGACCAACCGGAGGCACGGCCGGGCCGTGGGCGGCTTGATCTCCGCCACGACCCGCCCCGACGCGAGGGCCGAGGTGATCTGGAAATCCACCGTGCCGAAGCGTGTCGGGGCCCGGGTCACCGTCACGGTCCGCCCGTCGGCGAGCCAGGCGCTGGGGACGAACGGCGCCAGCCAGAGCTCGAGACCACGCTCCGTCACCAGCAAAGTCCGCGTCTGGTGCAGGAAATAGCCGGTCTCGTGCGTCTTGTCCCACGCACCGCTGTGCCGGAAGTGTTCCCAGAACGTGAGGACCTCCGGATTCACCAGCGACGCGAGGGCGTTGAAGTACGAGCGGATGAACGGCCGGACGTCGTCGCGCTGCCCGTAGATCTCCGCGTTGCGCGTGTAGAAGGGCTGGACCTTCGAGAAACCGCCGCGATTGAACCAGTCCTTGGCGTTGTCGCGCGCCGCGTAATCGAACCAGCCGTCGGCGAGGAACTGCACGTCCTCCATGTGATCCAGCATCGGACCAACCGCGTCGTCAAAGGGATCGAGCACGCCCGTGGGCACCATCTGATGGGCGCCAAGCTCGACGTCGTAACACCAACTGCGCCCCGCGTCTTCGCCCGGGAAGAAGGAGCCGAGTTGCCCGGGGCTGTGGAGCTGGGAAGGGTAGTACGCCACCCACGTGCCATTGCGCAGCGGAACCGCAGGGGACAACGAGCGGGTCCAGGCGAAGGCACTGAGGGTGTCCCGGCGCAGACCCTCGCCCGCTCGCGCGAACGTCGCGGCGTCCGTGTCGCCCATGCCGCTGAGCGCATCGCCCAGGTGCCGCAACGCCGCAGCGTAGTAGGCGTTCAGGCTGAAGTGATAGGCGAACGCGTTCCAGTCGGCCATCACGCCGGGCGGCATCAGCCCGGATCCGAGTCGGGAACCCGGCACCAGAAAAGTCCGGCCGGAGGCTCGGCTGGTGCGCCGCGCCCGGCCACTTTCCCGCGCTGTCGACCCGGTCTCCGCCCCCGCCACGCGGCGAGTGCTCTTCTCGGTCTGCGCCACGATCCAGCGACCGACCCGTTTCAGTTCGGGGGCCACTTCGGCCAGCCACGCGCGATCGCGGGTCAACTCGAGGTGCTCGCCCAACGTCCACAGGTGCCAGGCCGTCCCAAACGTCGTGTAGCCCGTCGTGAGAAAACCCTCCGGACCATAGCGCTGCACAAAGAAGTCGAGGCTGCGTCGCGCGAACCCGTGGTGCCCCAGGAAGTCCATGCCGCGGATCACCGAGTGCGCCTCGCTCTCGAGCGGCCCGTAGCTCATGGCCGCAATCCAGGGCGCCACGCGCGCGCCGTCGGCCTCGTTGCGGGCCGCAATCCAGCAGCGCACCTGCGAGGCGCGGATCAGGTCGTCCAGGAACGGCTCGGGTGTCTGGATCTCAGCCGCCGGCGCCAACACCGCCTTCCAGTACGCCTCCACCGCCGTGCGCAACGGCTCGGGACCAGCCAGGCTCGCGAGGTCCTCCGCCGGAAAGCCGGGCGGCAGCAGGAACACGACCCAGCGATCTGCCCCGGCCAGGAACGCCTCACGCGGAAAGCGCAGTGACGCTCCCGACACACGGGGCTGAACATCCCCCTGGCCGTCGCCAAACCGCTTCACCGCCGCGATCGGTTGTCCGGCCTGCTGCACCACGAACCCGTAGGCTGCGGACGCGATCGTGTACGGCGCCGTGCTCGAGGACGGAGCATTGAACGTCAGGTGCAGCGGCTTCACCGGACTGTCGGCGGCGGCGGCTGACACCACGAATTCAATCACCGCCACCCCTCGCCGGCCGATGCGGGCGGGGTTCGTGCCCGGCGCATCCGTGGGCGCCACAAACACGCGCTGACTGAGCAACACGCCGGCGTGGGCGCGGTTGATCACCGGGATGGGCAACCACCCTCCGTCCAGGTGGCGGCTCACCTGCTCGGCCGGACGGTCCTCAAACTCGAAACGCAGACTGCTGCTCCCCTGGCTCCATTGCGTCGTCGTGTCGGGCGAGGTCCGGAAGCGCACCGTACCGTCGCGCTCGACGATGTACTTCGTGTTGTCGGCCGCCAGCGACACCATGACGGGGCCTTCCCGCTGGACGGGGTTGTGCGTCCGCGCCATCGCCTGCGCCAGGGTCTGGTCCGGCAACGCCCGCACGTCCTCGAGCGTTGTCCGGCGGCCGGCGATCTGCCGCTTGTACTCGGCCAGCGCCAGCGGTTGGTCGGCCCGACAGAAGTAGGCCCCGAAATCGGGCAGGTAAACCGGGCCGCGTTCGAGAATGTCTTCGACCGCCACCGCGATGCCGTCCCACGGCAGCGTCAGCCGGAGATGCGTCGGATCGGAGGCAAGCGGCGAAGGTTGACTGTACCGGAGGGTGAACCGTTGCACGCCGGCCTCGTTCCACGTGAGGGCCGGGTTGCCCAGCAGCTCGCCGTTGTAGATCTCGATCAGTCTCGTGCTCCCCAAGTCCGCGCGTTCCGCGAAGGCCGTCGGCACCCGGGCCGGACGCTCGAACTGCACCAGCACCGACGTCGTTGCCCAGCGGGACCGGGTCCGTGCCACCGGACGTTGGACCCGGACCGGATCACCCGTGGCCGGCCAGATCCAGCGCACCTTGCGTGTCAGCAGCAAGCCGCTTGCGGGCGACCGCGCCGCCGCCAGGAATACGAGGGCGTCGCCTTCACGATGGTGCTCGCCCTTCAGCGGCAGCCATTCGCCCTGCCACGCCGATTCACCGAACCAGCCCTCGACACGGACCTGGTCCAGCGCCGGCACCTGGGCGGCGTCGGCGAAGGCCAACCGAAGTTCCTTCAGCGCCCGCCGGTTCAGCCATTGCAGACCGACACACGCCCGGCCTGTTGCGCTGACCGGCGCCGCATAAGCTCCGGTCGCGTCAGGCTCCAGGTCGGTCTCGGGGAACAGATCCGCCGCCGGGAACTCCTCGATGCGGGAGGCGCGCGTGCCATGCGTCCGGTCGGGATCCCAGGTCACGACCCGGCCGAACGGGGCCATGTCCACAGGTGCCGCTGCGGCGGTGGCGGTCACCGGGTGGGTTCGCGTGAGGCGGGCGTCTACCCAGTTGGCCATGTCGCATGTGATCCCGTCGCCGGCGTCGTCCGCCTCGAGCGCCAGGGCATGCGCGCCGGTCACGGACAAGCGCACCGACCGAGGCGGGTCCTGCGGCCGCAGCACGCCGCTATCGAACTTCGGTTCGCCATCCACCAGCACGCGGAACACCACGCTGCCTCCGCCCCCGCAGGGCTGCAGCCCCACCTGGGCTTCGAAGGTCGTGTATTCGCCATCGAGGAGGACTTCGATCCGGCCCCCGGCGTGATGACCGAGGCCCTTGGTGAAGGACTGCGTTCCGATGCGGAGCGGTTCACCCGGTTGGGCTCCCGCATGGGCCGCGACGTCCCAGCCCAGTGCGCCCCAGCCCTGGCTCGTGCTGATGATCCGCTCCGGCAAATCGGACAGGTACTCGGTGGTTGCTGCCGCGACGGCGGGCGTTAGGTCGCTGGCGGCGAACCCGGCGAGCAGGGACCCGACAAGGGCGGCGAGGCGGCGAGGGCGGAGGGAACGTTGGGAGTTCATAAGATGCCAGGGCGCCAACGCTGCCGGCGGACACTCGGCGTGTCAACGCTCCGGCCACCGCCACCGCGGTTCCGCTGCCGTCACGAAAAGCGGCGGTGAACCGCTCGCACTCCAGACGCCGCGGCTGAGCCTCCTGACGTCGGCGCCTACGGGGGGCAAGTCCGACCGGTAGGAGTCGAGGTGACGAGACTCAAGCTGAGCCTCCTGACGTCGGCTCCTACGGGGGGCGAGTCCGGCCCGTAGGAGTCGAGGTGACGAGACTCAAGCTGAGCCTCCTGACGTCGGCGCCTACGGGGGGCCAGTCCGGCCCGTAGGAGTCGAGGTGACGAGACTCCACCTCCCCCGCCGTGGAGCAGATTTCGCGGAAGCCTGCGAGAAGTCCCCGGCTCCCGGCCACCGCCAGTGGGACTCGTGCTCGGGCCGGCCTCCTCGGGGTGGAGGGTGGTCAAGCGCCGGACGGGTACGGGTTCCGCTGAAACGTTCAACACCGTCGTGTTGTGATGTCCGTTCATCTGTCCTGTCGTCGGTCGCGGGGGTTCACCCTGATCGAGTTGCTGGTCGTCATCGCCATCCTCGGCATTCTGGCTGCCTTGCTGTTGCCGGCGCTGTCCCGCGCCAAGGGCCGGGCGCACGCCATCCTGTGCCTGAGCCACCAGCGGCAGTTGGGCGTGGCCAATTACCTCTACCAAGCCGAGCACGACGACCGGTTTCCCGAGATCTACCACGGCGGGTACCTGCCCGCCGCCGGAGCGCCCCAACGTCCTTGGGTCAGCGGTTGGATGGACTGGTCGACGCACTCGGACAACACGAACACCGTGCTCCTGCTCGACCCGCGCTACGCCACCCTCGCGCCCTACTTCAGCCAGACCAAAAACCTCTACAAATGTCCCGCCGACCGGTACCTCTCCGAGGCCCAAAAGGGGAAAGGCTGGAGGGAGCGGGTGCGCACCGTGACGGGGAACGCGCTGGTCGGAGCCGGCAACGCCGAGACCGGCCCGCTGGGGGACCCGTTCTCGACCGTCGCCTACGCCCACCTGACCAAGGCGTCCGAGTTGCTCGTCCCGGGTCCGAGCGACACCTGGCTGTACGCCGACGAATTCCCGGGCAGCGTCAGTGACGCCGCGTTCTTCCCGCCCAACCGCCCGACGCAGTTCGTGGACGTTCCTGGCAACGGGCACTACGGTGCCGGCACGTTCGTGTTCGCCGACGGCCATGGCGAGCTCCACCGCTGGGTTGGCCCGACGCTGCGCCGCCTGACGGTGGTGCCCGGGACCTACACCGTGAACCTCGCCACGCCGGCCGGCGATCCCGACCTCACCTGGCTCGTGTCGCGGACGCCGCGGACGGCGCCTGGCCTCCCGGACGTCGGGCGCGGCTGGTAAATCTGCTTGATAAGCGGCGCTCAGACTTTTATTCGACTTGCATCACCTATGAACCTGCCTACGCTCAACGCAGCCATGAAGGTCTGGGGTCAATTGCTCGCGGGCACACTGGGTTCCGCTGCCGTCCTGGCCCAGATCACTTTCACCCCCGCCGCACTCCCCCTGGAAGTCGGCACCGCTTACACGCGTGCCCACGTGGATGCGGGGGACAAGGACGTCCGCCAACTCGTTGGGGCCCCTGGCGGTCCGCACCGCTGGGACTTCGCATACCCGCCGGCTGACAAGGAAGTCGTGCAACGCCTGGATATCGTCGCGCCTGGCGACGGCGGGCATGGCACGCCGTTTCCCCAGGCGACCTACGCCGAGCGGGTGACACGGGAAACCGATCGCTGCCAGAACTGGAGCTACTTCAAGGTGATCGCGGGTGCGGGCCGGTTCTATTACGGCTTTCACGACGCCTGCAAGAAGCCGCAGGCCGACATCGTCTTCGAGACGCCCACGCTCGAGCTGCCGGCCGAAGTCAGCTTCGGCCAGACCTGGCGGCGGGAGGTGGACTGGCAGGACGTGATCGACGCCGGCTTCATCGTGCTGAGCGTCGCCATCCATTTCGTGAACGAGAGCCACGTGGACGCGTACGGCACCGTGGTGTTGCCCGGACTGGGTGAGCAGCCGGCGCTGCGGGTGAACGAGGTCAACACCTACATGACCACCGACGTCACGTTCGGCCTCCCGATCGAGACGCAGATCTTCCGCAACTACTACTGGCTGGTCCCCGGCCTGGGCAAGGCGGTGCACATCATCTCGCCCCCCGCCACTGCGGTGCCGCCCGCGGATTTCCCGAAGGCCAAGACGGTCCTGCGGGTGTTCGAGAGCAACGCCATCCGGCCGCCCGAAAGGCAGCCCGTCCGCGAGTTGCGCATCGCGCTCAAGGGGCAGGAGGCCTTCCTCACCTGGGCGGCGGAACCGGGCGCCACGGGCTATGAACTCGAAGTCGCCGGCAAGCTATCGGGCGAAAGCCCCTGGACTGTGGCGGGGACGACCACGGACCGGTTCTGGTTCGACCCGGTGCCGCGCAGTGCCGGCGCGAAGTTCTATCGCGTTTACTGGACCCGATGAAGCCTGCGCGTGCAACACCCCGTG
>JABTUJ010000006.1 GCA_015075445.1 Verrucomicrobiales bacterium | reverse complement strand
CTCGTTGGCGCGTTTGACCGTGCAGGCCACGGGCTGGAATCCGTAGTGGGCGGCAAAGTCCAGGTAACGGGGATGGAACTGGGCGCTCTGTCCCAGGGGGTGCTGGAGGACGCCGACTTTGAGGTTGTCGATCATGACCTTGGCGGGAACGGCGCCGAAGAACTCCAGCGCATGGCGATGGCAGGTGAGGAACTGTTCCATGCCTTCGGACAAGGTGAACTCGACGTAGAGCAGGCGGCTGTGGCAGAGGACCATGACAAAGAAGCTCAGGCGACGGCGGGTCGAGCCGACGGGGATGGAGCCGAAGCTGCCCCAATCGACCTGGGCGCACTCGCCGGGACCGAACTCCAGGCGCAGGAAGGCCGGATGGCGCACCGGTCGCACCTGGCGAACGAACTCCTTGAGGATGGAGTAGCCGCCGGCGTAGCCCTGGCTGCGGAGTTGCTGGAGGATCTGCTGAGCGGTGTAAGGATGCCGTTGGAGCAGCGCCACGATGACGCCTTTGAACGTGTCGAGTTTGCTGGGGCGCCGGGGGATTTGGGCTTTCTGAAAGGTCGCGCGCTGCGCCCACTTCTGGACCGTCGGGTAGGCCAATTGGAGGCGGGCGGCGATCTGGGCGAGGGTGAGGTGCTCCTGGTCGTGGAGCCGATGGATTTCGCAGAAGGTGTGATAGTCGATCATCGGCAGCCTCCGGCCAGCACCCGGCGCAGGATGTCGCCCACCGCCACGGCTTGCCCCAGGCGCGGAGCCTCGGGGGACGCGGGCGCGCCTGGGGGATCCAGGAGAGCCAAGACTTGGTAGAGGGGTTTGGCGTAGGCGATCAAATCCGCGGCTTGGAGCTGGCGGCGGGCGGCGGCCAGTTGGACCGGGTCCATCTGGAGGTGACGACCGAGCGAGGCGTCGGAGTAGTAGCTCAGCCCTTGGGCGTCGCCGACGGTGACCAGAAACAGATAGAGTGCCCAAGCCGAGTGGGGGCAACCTTCTAGGCGACGGTGGCGGATGAGGCGGTGGTCGACCCAGCTAAAGCCGCTGGGGACTTGGCGCAGTCGGTCGGGACGAATCGGGCGTTTGTCGATCATGGCTCAGCGTCGTTGGTTCCGGGACCGCCAGTCCCAGGATGTTGCGTCCTTTGAGTAGCAGTTGGCGGGTGGTGGCCGCGATGTCGTCTTGTAACGTGGAGCCGGTGACCAGTGAGATCAGGCCGATGAACACGGGGTTTTCGCTCAGGCAGACATCTTGTAACGGTGGCCGGGGAGTGGCGGGTGCGTTACGAGATGACTGCCCGGAGGTAACCGGTTGCGGAGGAGTGGTTTGCTGATCCACATCAGGCGGAGACTTCTGCTTCCAGTACCCCGGATGGGCCCGCCGCCACTCCTGCACCCGCTTCACCTCGTCGGGTCCCCGGAAGTGATCCCGGTTCTCCGGCTTGCGTCGCCACCGGCGTTGGGCGGCCAGGCGGCTGGCCCGCCGACACGCCGGGCGGGAGCAATAGCGCTGGTGGTGGCCGTTGCGGTAGTCCGGATCGAACATCCGACGACAGCAACGGCACTTACGACGGTTGGACGCGACGCTCATGACGCGCCCAGGCCGGAAGAAAAAGGACAGGGATTAAGCCCAAACCACGCCGCTGGCCGGATGAAGAAAGCGAAGAAGCAAGAAGGGTTTTGGAGGAAGTCTCGGAAGAAAACGCCACCGAAGAAGAATCCACTTCTCAACCGGCGGATTCCTCAACTACCAGACCGCCGCTGACATCTCCGACTTGGCCCTTCGCTTTCTTCGTTTGCTTCTGGTGCTCTCACAGAAGGCAACGAAGGCAACGAAGAACTCGGGAGTTGAAGTTGGGCTTCCTGCGGATCTCTCCAGGCGGTTTTGTTGAGGTCTGCCCATCGGTCTTTCGCTTTGACGGCGGGCCCTTGCCCGCGTGCCTCACGGAATCCGGGCCGGAAAAGGGACCTAAGACCCCTAAACCGGGCACCCAGCTCCAGCAATACCCTGGAGATCAGCGGCATCGCGTGGTCCGACCCCGGGGGGAGGTCTGCCCATCGGTCTTTCGCTTTGACGGCGGCCCTGCCCGCGCTTCTACGGAATCCGGGCTGAAGGGACTAAGACCCTAAACTGCAATCTAGCCCAGCAATACCCTGGAGATCAGCGGCATCGCGTGGTCCGACCCCGGGGGACCCCGGGGGCCAGTTCGGCTTCGCCCACTCCCTGGGGCAAGGGCCACTCCAAACCCGCGGCCTCCGCCCGCAGCAGGTAATCGCCCACGGTGCTGGAAGCGAGGCCACAACTGCGGGCGATTTCGCGAATCGAGAGATGATGCTCATGTTTGAGACGCAGGATTTCGATGACTTGACGCATAACGAGTACTTTCAGGTATATGGTTCGGCCGCCTGGCCGCCCATTCAACGTTTTGCGCCACTTCCTGAGTCACGATCCCTGCCACCGCCCCACCGGGCGGCGCTCACGACTGTCCGATGCCCTGAACGTTGTCCGATCGACCGACTCTGTCCGGACCGTCCCGGATTGCTGTCCGGATGCCGTCGGAATCCTGTCCGGCAAACTCCGGACCGCTGTCCGACATCGGCCGGAATCCTGTCCGGATCAAATCGGAATCGGTGTCCGAATGCCGCCGGAATACGCATTGGGCTTCCTGCGGGTCTCTCCAGGCGGTTTTGTTGAGGTCTGCCCATCGGTCTTTCGCTTTGACGGCGGGCCCTTGCCCGCGTGCCTGACGAAATCCGGGCCGGAAAAGGGACCTAAGACCCCTAAACCGGGCACCCAGCTCCAGCAATACCCTGGAGATCAGCGGCATCGCGTGGTCCGACCCCGGGGGGAGGTCTGACCCCGGGGAGGTCTGCCCATCGGTCTTCTGTTTGACGGCGGCCCTGCTCAGTGCCTGGAATCCGGGCCGAAGGGACCTAAGACCCTTAAACCGGGCGCCCAGCTCTAGCAATACCCTGGAGATCAGCAGCATCGCGTGGTCCGACCTCGGGACCCGGGGACCATAGCAGCACGCCCTGTACTCCCGGTACGATCTACCGATCCACACCCGCCAGATTGTCGGGCATGAAACTGGCGGATTTCCCAGCCAGGGCGCTCCCAGCCCGACAGAAGCTCCGTCTGGCCGAGGAACTTTGGTGCGACGCTGTGAACGATGCGGGTCTGCCTGTCCCGGCTTGGCATCAGGAGTTGCTGTCCGAGCGACTGTCGGGCTACAAGGCCGGGAAGCTAAAGACGATCTCGACCGAGGAACTCAAGCGCCGGTTGGGGGTGCGGTGAGCGTGAAGCGCGTTGTCGCGCTCGAAGCTGTCCAGGCCGATCTCGAATACGCCCGGTCGTTCTACGAAAAGGGGTCAGTTCTTGACTTTGTCATATCCTGTTCCCATGCCCTCGGAGCCGGGGGGGCGGGCCCCGGGGACCTGGCTCCGCGGCACAGTCCCATCGGTCTTTCGCTTTCTTCCACGGCGCACCGCGGTCCTGCGTTCGCCGCGCTCGCGCGGATTGTCAAATGTCAATGGTTGACCCCAGTGCCTCCTAGCACGTCGGCCATGGCGTTCAGGAACAGGCGGCGCAGGGCGTCGTAGCCGCGGTCGTTGGGGTCTTCGACATTGGCGTAGTACCAGTAGTGCGGGTCGCGCTTATCGTAGTGCGGCCGCCAGAACTGGGTGCAGTACAGGCCGTGGCCAAGGAAGGCGGCATGGATGTCCACGAGGTGAACGTCGTCGCGGCGGGCGGCGATCCCGGCGATGGCGCGGTTGTAGGCGGCGTGGAGGCGAAGGCCGTCGGGCCAGGGCGGCAGGCCGACCCAGCGGAGGTTGCCGGTGCCGTCGCTGGGATCGTAGATGTTGGCGAGGAAGACCTGGCAACCGCCGGGGAACTTGTCGCGGAGGCGGTCGAGGATCTGCTCGAGGCGCACAGCAAAGGCCTCGGGCCAGGGCTGGGCCTGTTCCCAGGTGGCGCCGTAGGCGGCGCCTTCGACCGGCGGCGTGCGACCGTAGTTGTGGATGAGGTCGTTGCCGCCGGTGGTCATGACCACGAGACCCAGAACGTTGGTGGGCTGACGCGCGAGGCGGGGCCATTGCGACCGGGCAAGTTGCAGGGACGTGCTGCCGGAGACGGCCAGATTGGTGGCGCGCAGGTTCGGAAGGACGGCCTGCAGGCAAAGACCCTGCATTTCGGCGAATTCCCCGGGCGGATTGGTGACGAGCCGATCGAAGTAAGAAAGACCCGGCGAGGCGCCAAAACCGGCCGTGACGCTGTCGCCCAAGCCGACCAGCAGGATGGGCCGTGCGGTCCAGACCTGGCTGAAGGCCTCACGGGCAACGGGCACAGGGACCGGCCCGGCACCGGTGGGGCGCCGGAGCCAGAAGTGCCAGAAACCAACGACGGCGAGCGCGACAACGAGGACACCGCTCAGCAGCGCGATGGGAAATCGTCGACGCGATCTCATGCGGTCGGGTGGTTCTGGTCAGGCAGGCGGGCGACGGTGGCCTCGCCCTACGGCAACAGGAGGACGCGGTAGTACTGGGCCGCGGCGGCGTTGGGATTGGGGTCGGTGAAGGTCGCTTCCGCGGCGGCGGCGGTGAGCTGGCCCAGGGTGAGCCAGGGCGCGTCGGCGAGCGAGGGGGTGGCCTCGACGCGGTAGGAGCGACCGGGGACGGCGGTCCAACGGAGGGTGACCTCGAGGTGAGTTCCGAGTTGCAGGGCGGTGATGACCGGTGGCAGTCCGTTCGGCGCGCCCGGTGTGGGGGCGACGAGGATCATCGGAGTCGAGTCGCCGCGCGGTGAGATGGGATAACCGTAGGAGGTGTCGGCGGTGAGGCCCGCGTACTCGAGGAAATCGACGACGGCAGGTTGACCGGATTGGAGGCGGGAAAGGACAACGACACCGGCGGGCGGGGCGAGGCGGAAGTTGGTGTGCCAATCGGTGGCCGTGGATTCGGCGGGTTCGGCGTCGGCCCAGACGATCTTGAACTGTCCGGCGGCGAGCGTGGCGCCCGGGGGGAACGGCCAGCGGGTGAGGGCGGTGTAGCTGTCGGAGAGGAACCAATTGTCGAGGAGGACGGGGAGGGGACCGTCGTTGGCGAGTTCGATCCAGGGGTCGCGGTCGCCGGCGTTGTCCCGGAGGCCGGTCTGGTTCAGGACGAGCACTTCGTTGATGCCGAGGTTGGGGAAGGGTTCGAGCGTGGTGCGGACCGAGTTGGCGTAGCCCGGGGTGTAGGGTTGACGTGGGGTTTCGACCAGGTCGGCACGGACGCCGAGGACGATGTCGGAACTGCCCGCGTTGGCTTGATGGACGGCGACGGCGAGGACGTTGGGGCCTTGGCGCAAGCCGTCGGCGGGGAGGGTGAAGGGGCCCTCATAGGCGGCGTCCCCGACCGTGCGGGTTGCGGGGGTGGACCGGTCCGGGATTTCGCCCTGGGCCATGCCGAGCCAGAAGATGGGGGTGCCGTTGAGGAAGAAGACGGCGCCGTCGTCGATGACGGGGTTGAGCTGGAGGGAGGCGCCCTGGGTGTTGCCGTCGAAGGTGAAGGTGGTGCGGAACAGGTAGCTCATCTGGCCGAGGGTGAGCGGCGTGTTCTTGGCGGCGGGGAGGGCGGCGTTCTCGACGTAGAGCAAGGCCTTGCCGGCGGGCCAAGTCGAGTCGTTGTAGCCGGGGTTGGTCCACCCGGGGGCGGGATCGGCTTCCTGCTGCCAGTAGCGCCAGGTGGCGTCGATGGGGACGATGGTGTGGGTGGTGTTGGTGTTCGGGCCGACCACCGCCGCCCAGTTGGCGACGGGGCGGTTGTCCTGGTGCGGGTCGAGCAACTGGAGCGAGGCGCCCCCGCCGTTGGCGGCCGCGGGCCAGGGGGCGGTGGCGCGGAAGGCCACGCGGTCCACGAGGGTATTCGGGGAAGGCACGGCCGAGCGGTACAACTCGATCACGCCGCCGTCCGGGCCAAGCTGGTTGACATAGTTGCCGAGGAGCATGGCGGGTGCCGGCGGGAGTCCGTAGGCGAGCTGGAAGCGGGTCTTGTCGAGGGCCACGACCAGAAAGCCACCGGGGGCGAGGCGGGTGCCGGCGGGGAAGAGATAGCTGGTGCCGGTGAGGCGCCAGGCGGAGAGGTCCCAGGCGGTGTTGGTGGAGGCGTTGTGCAGTTCGACGTACTCGGCGCCGGCCGTGGGGGCCCGGTACATGATCTCGTTGATGACGATGCGGGGCACGGCGATGACGGTGACGGTGAAGGACCGGCTGGTGGTTTGGGCGTCGAGGGCATCGTCGGTGACGCGGAGGGTGATGAGGTTCGTGCTTGGGCCGACGTCGGCGCCAATGGGCCAGCGGAAGACGCCCGAGACCGGGTCCACGGTGGCGCCGTCGGGCGCGCCCGGGGCGAGGCTGAAGGTGAGCGGTTGCGGGGGCAGATCGGGATCGCTGGCGAAGTTGGTGAAGACGAGGAAGGTGCCCTCGGACACGACGCGGTCGGGAATGGGTGCGAGCGACGGCGGCTGGTTGACCTCGCGCACGGTGACGCTGAAGGTGCGGGCGGTGCTGAGGTGGGGCGGATTCAGTTCGGTGGCGCGCACGACGAAGATGGCGTTGGTGGGGCCGGTGGCTTCGGTGGTGGGCCAGGTGATGAGGCCGGTGTCCGGATGGATCGTGGCGTCGGGCGGCGCCTGATCGAACGTGAACCGCAGCGGGCTCGGCGGGGTGTCGGGATCGGTGGCGATGACCTGCAGGCGGAAGGTGGTGCCTTCGTCGACGAACTGGGGCTCGATGAACGGCATGTCGGGTGGGGACGCGACTTCACGGACGGTGATGTGGAAGGTCCGGGTGTCGGTCAGCGGGGGCTGGCCCCGGTCCGAGACCCGGACGGGGACGGGGACGACCCCGCCGCCGGGCATCTTGGGGGGGACCCAGGAGAAACCGCCTTCTGGATCGAGGGTGGCACCCTCCGGCGCGCCCGGATCGAGCGAGAAGACGAGCGGGTTGGGTGGCAGGTCCGGGTCGGTGGCGGTGAGCTGCAGCGTGAAGAGCGTGAGTTCGTCGGCGAACTGGTCGGGGATGGGGTCGAGGCGTGGCGGAAGGTTGACTTCGGCGACGTCGACGGTGACGCGGAGGGAGCCGACGCGCGCCGGGTTGCCGCTGTCGGTGGCGAGGAGGAAGAAGCTGAAGGAACCGGGGCCGTCGAGTTCGGCGGGGGTCCATTCGAACTGGCCGGTGAGGGCGTCGAGGGTGGCAGCGGGCGGGGCGTCGGGAGCGAGGCTGTAGCGGACGGAGTGGCCGGGATCGGGGTCGGTGGCGGTGACGGTGAAGCGGAGGGTGGCGCCTTCGTTGACGGCCTGGGGGGGAAGGGAGGTGAAGACGGGCGGGCGGTTGCCGCCTTCGAGGTAGTTGGGCTGGCGCGGGGTGGGCACGGTCATTTCGTAGAAGGGCGGCTCGGCACCGTCCGGGTAACGGCCGAGGCTGACGTCATCGGCTTGGGGCCCGAAGGTGAGGGCATCGACGAGCAGGCCGTTGGGGTCGAAGAGGCCGAGTTGTTCGCCGTCGCGGGCGAGCCGGAAGTTGACGTGGAGGTCGCCGCCGGGGGTGTTCTGGCTGGTCTCCTCGTCGGCCCAGACGAGGAGGAAGCCGCCGGGCGGGATGAGGGTGCCGGGCGGGATGGTGTACTTGCCGGGGTTGTCGAGGGTGTCGGTGAGGGTATAGCCGGTGAGATCGGCGGGCGTGGAGCCGGTGTTGTAGAGCTCGAACCAGTCGTCGTAGTCGTTGTCGGCCGGGTCGGCGAGGGTGCGGGTGTTCGAGGCGAGGATCTCGTTGAGGCGGACGGGCAGGGTGGGGAAGGCGGGGTTGTTGGGGGCGCCGGGGGTGACTTCAACGAACTGACGGCGCCGGCGGGGTTCGCCATCCGGGAGGGAGCCGAGGCTGCGGCCCGCGGACAACTGCGCGTACTCAAGGTAATCGACTACGGCGGGAGTGGCGGGCGAGCCCTGGAGGCGGGTGAACGCGACGCTGCCGGTGTCCGGGGCGAGGCGGAAGTTCGTGTGGAGTTCGCCGGGTCTGGACTCGGCGGGTTCGGCGTCGGCCCAAACCACGAGGAAGCCGCCGGGGGCGAGGGTCGTGCCCGCGGGGAAGCGCCAGCGGGTCAGGTCGGCGTAGGAGTCGGTCAGGTAACAGTCGGAGAGATCGACGGGGTCGGGTCCGGCGTTGTAGAGCTCGATCCAGGGGTCGCGGTCGCCGGCGCCGTCGCGGGGTCCGTTGATGTTGTCGGGCTGGACTTCGTTGAGCCAGACGGCGGGAAAGGGGGCGAGGGGTTGGGCGACGGAGTTGGGAGCGCCGGGGGTGGCGCGATGGGGGGCGTCGGGGGTGGAGGCGGCCCAGTTGCCGACGCGCCAGGCGCCGTGGTCTGGGTCGAGGAGCTGGAGGGAGGGGCCGAGGCCGGCGGCGTTCGTGGGCCACGGGAGGCGGTCCCAATAGCGGAGGTCGCTCACGACGAGGTCGGGTGCGTCCGGGCCACCCGGTTTGATGAGGGCGAGGCGTTCGCCGTCGTTGTCGAGCGAGCCGGGGAACTGGGCGAAGACGGGCACGCCGCGGCCGTAGACGGCTTCGAAGCCGGGCTGGTTGCGGACGAGGAGGAGGAAGGCGCGGGGGGGGAGGATGGTGCCGGTGGGGAAGGTGTAGCCGACGCCCTGGAGGACGAAGCCGCTGAGGTCGAAGGGAGTGGCGGTGGAGCGGTTGAACAGTTCGAGGAAGGTGGAGGCCGGTTCGTTGGGGGCGGCGTCGTAGTGGACCTCGTTGATGACGACGAAGTCCTGGACGCGCTCGACGGCGCCGGCGTAGCGGATGGTGATGGTGTCGGTGGCGCCGGGGAGGGGATTGCCGCGGAGGTCTTTGCCGACGAGCGTGAGGTGGTTCGTGACTTGGGTGAGGGGCACGGTGAGGTTGAAGGTGCGGGTGTTGGCCCACTGGACGGGGTAGGGGACGCCGTTGATTTCGAGGGTGGCGACGGCGAAGGGGGCGGTGCCGGTGAGGGTGACGGTGGGGGTCGTGGACTCGAAGTCGGCGCCGCTGTTGGTGGTGATTTCGAAGGTCTTGGGGTCAGCGTTATTGAGCTGGTTGTTGATGAAGGTGCGGCGGCCGTTGATCCAGGAGGTGATGGAGGTGGGGGCGCTGATGCCGGAGACACTGTTCTTGAGGAGGACGGAGCGGCGGGCGTCGATCTGGGGCTGGAAGTTGGCGGCGAGGAAGGGGCCGTTGACCGTGTCCTGGTAAGCGCGCCAGTTCATGCGTTGGAAGGTGGGGTTCGAGTAGGCGCGGCTCATGGTGGGGTCCTGGCCGCCGCCGCGGAGCGCGCTGCTGGTGCCGTCGCCGAGGCCGAAGACAAAATCGATGTCCCAGGGCAGGAGAACCCAGCGCTGGGCGGTGGGGCGGTAGAGGTACATGTTCTGGCCCACGTTGTAGGTCCAGGCGTCCCAGTTGCCCATGGCGTAGTCGTAGCAGAAGACGCGCATCCACTGCTCGACGTTGGCGTGTTGGAGCGCGCGGGGGACGTAGTTGGCGGAGGTGTCGTTGAAGGCGGAGACGAGATCGAAGAACTGGGCGTAGTTGCTGGCGTCACCGTCGTTCGAGCGGCGCTGCCAGTTCCAGCGGTAGCGGGCGAGTTTGTAGTCGCCGCCGAGGGTGGTGAAGCGCTGGAGGGTGGCGCCGGTGGGGTTGAAGCCGCGGTTGTCGTCGTTGAACTCGAACCAGACAGCGATCTTGTAGAGGTCGCCCTCCGCCTCGGAGGGGAACCAGCGTTCGGCGAAGTCGTGATTGGGCTGTTCGAGGTCCTCCATGATGTCGGGGCGGAAGGCGGAGCCATTGAAGTAGAGGCGCAGGTAGTGGGCATGGAGGTAGGGGATGCCGAGCTGCTGCGCGTACCAGGCGGCGAGCTGGCTGCGGATGGCGGTGGGCTCGGAACCGCCGTTGCCGGTCGAGGCGAAGACGCGGTCGAAGGTGCCAAGGAGAGGTTCATCGCGGGGCGTGGTCGCGGCGATGTCGCCGGAGCCGCCGTGGTAGGGGCTGCCCTTGTCGCGGAAGCCGGTGTTGTAGACCACGCGGTGGTTACCATAGACGAGCGTGGAGTCGCGCCAGGTGTTATCGAGGGCGTTGGGGCGGGCGTTGCGGGTGGCCTGGGTGAACCAGAGGTGGTAGTGGGCGAAGGTGCCGAAGGGGACGGTGTCGCCCCAGCGGATGAGGCATTCCTCCCTGGGGGCGTTGGCGGGGAAGGTGGCGATGGCAGGCTGGGCGGCGGCATCGGTGGCGGTGATGCGGAAGGCGACGAGGTTGCCCGACGCGCGGCCGGGCAGGAGGGCGGAGAAGATCCCGTCGCCGGCCAGTTCGTCTCCCGCAGTGCCGTCGTCGCGCAGGGTGAGCGTGGTGAGGGTGGTGGTCGGGTCGACGCGGTAGCGGAGTTGGACCTGGGCGAGGCCGTCGGGGTCGGAGACGCGGCAGGTGATGCGGACGGGTTCGTTGGCGGCGGGGAGGAGCGGGTGGTGCTGGACGTCGGCGATGGCGGGGCCGGCATTGGGGATACGCCGGCTGTTGGGGAGGCCGGGCGTGCCGAGGTTGCGGGGGACTTCGAGGTTGGCGGCGAGTTCGAGGCCGTTGCCGTGGAGGCGGAAGAGGGCCTGGGGCCAGCCGGCCAGCCAGCGGACCTGGGCGCGGAGGGTGACGGTGCTGTTGCCGGGGAGGACGGCGCGGAGGGTGTTGCGGAGCGAGTTCGGACCCGGATCCCCGTCGCCCTGGGCGCGGACGTGGAGGCAGGCGGTGCCGTTGGCGGCGCCGGTGGTGTCGACGGTGGAGGTGCTGTGGTTGCCGCTGAAGAGCCAGCCGGTGGTGCCGTTTTCGAAGCCGCCGTTGTTCACGACGTTCGTGCTGCCGGCGCGGAAGGCCTCGATGTCGTCGACGAGGCATTCGCCGGCGCCGAGCAGGGTGAGGTGGAGCCGGTTGGCGGTGCCGGCGGCGTTGTCGAGGCGGCCGGTGAACTCGACGGTGGTCCAGGGAGCCTTGGCGGTTTCGTCGCTGTCGGCCCAACTGGCCGGCTGGAGGGGATCGGCGCGCGGGTCAATGAGTTCGAGGCTCGAGCCGCCGCCGTCGGCCCATTGGCCCCAGCGGCCGCCATCGGCGTAGGTGACCTCGGCGACGACGATGTGGACAAGGTTGGTTTCGACCGTGCCGGTGGCGTTGGTGGTGACGAGGGTGTCCGGGCGGGCAAGGGCGACGCGTTCGCCCCGGTTGCTCAGCGTGCCGGTGAAGTCGCCGACACAGTTGGCGGCGCTGAGATGGGGATAGGCTTCGCGGAGGCGGGCGGCGTTGCGGGCGACGACCAGGTAACCGTTCGGGGGCAGCGTGACGTTGGCGGGGAAAGTGAAGTTGATGCCGTCGACGAAGCGCCAGTTGGCGAGGCTGACGGCCTGGGAAGTGCGGTTGTGGAGTTCGACGTACTCGTCGTTGTTGTCGCCGGAGATGGGGTTGTACATCAGCTCGTTGATGACCACGTCTTCGACGCGCCAGGGGGCGTTCGGTGCGCCGGGAGTCGGTTGGGACAGCCGACGCACGGTGGGCGAGCCGTCGGGGGAACGGCCCGAGGCGACGCCGTTCTCCTGGGGGCCGAAACGGATGGCATCCAGGACGCGAGCGCCGGGGGCGTCGAGCAGGTAGAGGCTTTCGCCGGCGGCACTCAGGGCGAAGCCGAGCTGGTGCTGGTCGAAGGTGATGTGGCCGCCCGGGTCGAGGAAGGTGCCGTCGGGGATGCGAAACCGGTGGGTGTTCGGCCGGTCGGTCAGGCCCATGCCCGAGAGGTCGAGGCGGGCGGTCGATCGGTTGTAGAGCTCGACGAAGTCCGCGACCGGATCATCGGTGTGGGCGAGGAACTCGTTGATGACGATGGGGGGCTCGGGACCGGGCAGCACGGGATCGATCTGGCCGGGGGACCCGCCGCGGAAGGTGCTGGCCGTCCAGGCGCGCGGGTCGGCTTCACCGTAACTGGGGCGGGCCAGCACGAGGGAGTGACCGGCGCCGTCGGCCGAGGCGGGCCAGGGAGGGGTGTCCGCGTATTCGAGGTCGAGGCGGATGGCGCCCGCGTTGTTGTGGAGCCGGAGCTGGCCGCGGTCGTTGGGCAGGGAACCCGTGTAGGGCCCGAGCACCTGGGCCAGGTTGTAGACGGCCTGGAGGTCTTGCGGGGCGGCCGCGATCACAGCGGTTTCCCCGGCCTGGAGCTGGAAGCCATCGGGGAAGCGGAACTCGACCGCGCCGCTGATACGCCAGCCGGTGAGGTCTTCGAACACGGAGCGCGCGTTGTGGACTTCGATGAACTCAAGGTTGCGGCCGTCGGTGCGCGGCGCGGGGTGGTACATGAGCTCGCTGAAGATCATGCCGGTGGTGCGGCTTGACGGACCGACGGGTTCGCGGGAGAGGGTGGGGGAACCGGTGGCCGTCGAGGCGGTGGGGCCGGGATTCCGGAATCGGGCGGTGGCCAGGCGCTGCTCGTTGTCGCTGGTGACGGCGAAACCGAGGTGGAGGGTGGAAGGCAGGCCGGTGAGGGTGGCGGAACCGAGCGGCGTCCAGGTGTGGCCGTCGAGGCTGGCGTGGCCGGTGAAGGTGGTGCCGCTGCGTTGGAGGCGGAGCCAGGTGTACGGGTAGTTTGCGCGAAAGCCGCTGCGCGGGGTGGCGGTGGTCGAACTGCTGCCGGCGGTGGCGCGGGCTTCAAAGAAGCAACCCAGTTGCGGCGAGGAAGCGAAGGCGGCGGCAAAGCGCGCGTTGGGTTCGAGGCTTTCACGGGCCATCAAGCCGGCGTGCACGAACGGGTCGGTGACGGTGACGTCTGCGAGGCGGACCTGGACATCGAAGTTGCCGGTGCGCTCCTGCCAGGCGAACTGGAACTGGTCGGTCGTACCCCCGATGGTTCTGCCGGCGCCCGAGACATCGACGCCATCCGGAGCGGCGACGGTGGTACCGGGGAGGGCGGGCGTCCCGATGTCCGAGGAGGTGTATTCCGGGGGGGCGAGGAGCTTGGGGGAGCGGAGGGCGGGGCTGTTGGCGAGGGCCGTCTGGGTCCAAGGGAGGGCGACGAGCGCGAGGAGAGCCGCGAGCCTGGCGGCGGCTCTGAAGGGGCGGCTCGACGGAAGTTCAAAGTTCAAAGGCCAAAGCTCAAGGGAAGGTCCAGGATGCCAGGGGGCAGGACCGGACCCACCACGCGCGGCGGTCCAAGCGGCGCGGAGGTCACTGACCTCGGCGGGGCGCGGAGCGGGTGGAGTGCGCTGGCCTTCGGCGGCGCTTTGGGGGAGGAGGCTGCAGGCGGGACGCCTGCACCACAGGTTCCGGGAGACGTTGTCGTCCCGGCCGGGGACGCTTGCCGCCGTTGGGGCTGGTACGAAGTGCGTGGCCACGCCGCCGAAGGTAGCAGGTTGCGAGCCACGGAGTACACCCCGACGTGCCGGGTTCGGGAGAAGACGGAAGGAGGAGGACGCGGCCCGGTGTCAGGAAGACGGGAACTGGTCAAAGCGGGCAAGGCGGGCTTCGAGGTCGCGTAAGATGCCCCGCAACTCCCGCACATTGCTCGCCAACATATGCGCTTCGAGACGGGCGAGCAGGACTTGGGTCGGACATCGGAACCGGTGCAGCAAACTCGCGACGTCCGCTTCGTAAACGGCTACGCGGTCGAAGTCACCCTGTCGGTAAAGCGAAGGCAGGGCATAGAGCTTGAGCAGCATCAGGCCCTCCGGGGTCGCCGTGGGGATGTCCAACTCGGCAAAACGGTGGGTGGTGCCGAAGTCCTTCTGCACCTCGGCGAACAAGGGGTTCGAGGTTAGCAGGACATCCGCCCGCACGCTGCGGAAGCGGGCGCGTACGAAGAACTCGGTGTGCTCCTCAAGGGTCAGTTCGGGCAACTGCCGCAGGGACGGCAGCGACATGAGCAGGTCGATGTCCTCGGTGTTCCTCCCCGCCACATAGCGCAGCATGGCCACGCCGCCCACCAGCAGATAAGGAAGCTCGCGACGGGCCAGCAGCGTGAACAAATCGATCACATCACCGTCGGTGGGGAGCAGTCGCGGGCGTGTGTCGCCCGACTCTCCGCGGTGCCCTGCCGGCGCGTCGGCCCACGCATCGGGACCGAGCCGCACCGCGTTGCGGACGATCTCCGCAATGCGTCCGAGGCTGGCACCAGGGGCAAGCGTGGCATTCATGTTCGCGCCACGATGGTGGCTCCACGGCGCGGGAAAGGAAATGGCAAAGACGGTGCGCCGTCACCGGGGATTCCCCTGCCCATTGCCCATGGCGTGCCATAATCTTGGCTGGCGGGAAGGAGCGAGGCCGTTATGCTGCGGGCCATGACCGAACGCACTGCCCGGTTGCGCCGCGAGAGCCTCGAGGCCCGCCCTGCCTTGAGCGCCGAACGCGCCGTGCTGCTGACCGGCTTTTACCAGGCCAACGAAGGGCGGTATCCGGTGCCCGTCCTGCGGGCCCGCGCCTTTCAGCACCTGTGCGAGCACAAGACGATCTGGCTGGGCGACGACGAACTCATCGTGGGCGAGCGCGGGCCGCGGCCCAAGGTGGTGCCCACCTTCCCCGAGCTGACCTGCCACAGCCTCGAGGACCTCGAGATCCTCAACTCCCGACCCAAGACGCACTATGACGTGGACGAGGCCTGCCTGAAGGCGTACCGCGAGGTGGTCATCCCGTATTGGCGGGGGCGCTCGATGCGCGACAAGCTCTTCGGCGAGTTGGAAGCGGAATGGCAGGCAGCATACCAGGCCGGCCTGTTCACCGAGTTCATGGAGCAACGCGCGCCGGGGCACACGGTGCTCGACGACAAGATCTATCGGAAGGGGCTGCGCGAGTTTCAGCGGGACATCGCCGAGGCGATGGCGCAACTGGATTTCCTGAACGACCCCACGGCGCTGGACCGGCGCATCGCCCTGCAGTCGTTCTCGCTGGCGTGCGATGCTGTGATCCGGTTTGCCGAACGCCATGCGGCGCTGGCCCGCGAGCAGGCGACGCTCACGGCGGACCCGCGGCGGCGGGCTGAGCTCGAGAAGATCGCGGAGGTCTGCACGCACGTGCCGGCGCATGCCCCGCGGGATTTCCACGAGGCACTGCAGTCCTACTGGTTCTGTCATCTGGCTGTGATCACCGAGCTGAACGGGTGGGATGCCTTCAACCCGGGACATCTGGATCAGCATCTGTTGCCGTTCTACGAGCGGGGTCTGGCGGGAGGCACGCTCACCCGCGAGCAGGCGCGCGAGTTGCTCGAGTGTTTCTTCATCAAGTTCAACAATCATCCCGCCCCGCCAAAGGTCGGCGTGACCGCGGCTGAGAGCGGCACCTACACGGACTTCGCGAACATCAATCTCGGCGGGCTGCAGGCGGACGGTTCGGACGGCTCGAACGAGTTGTCGCACCTGTTGCTGGACATCGTGGAGGAGATGCACCTGCTCCAGCCCAGCACCAACATCCAGCTCTCCCGCAAGAGCCCGGACGCCTTCCTCAAACACACGCTGCGTGTCCTCCGGAAGGGCTACGGGTTCCCCAGCAATTTCAACGCGGACGCCGTCGTCCAGGAGCAGTTGCGCCAGGGCAAGACCCTCGAGGACGCCCGCGCCGGCGGTTGCAGCGTCTGCGTCGAGGTGGGCGCTTTTGGCAAGGAAGCCTACATCCTCACGGGCTATTTCAACCTGCCCAAGTGCCTCGAGTTGGCGCTGCACCAAGGCGTGGACCCGATGACCGGCCGGCAGCTCGGGCCGCGCACCGCCGACCCGGCCTCCTTCGCGACGTTGGACGATCTCTTCGCGGCGTATCGCGCGCAGTTCCGGCATTTCCTCGAGATCAAGCTGCGGGGCAACCAGATCATCGAACGCCTCTACGCCACGCAGATGCCGGCGCCGTTCCTGAGCGTGTTGACGGACGACTGCATCCGCAAAGGGCGCGACTACAACGCCGGCGGGGCGCGCTACAACAACACCTACATTCAGTTTGTGGGCTTGGGCAGCCTCACGGACAGCCTGAGTGCCATCCGCCACCTCTGCTTCGAGCCCGAGGCGTCCACCCATTCCCTGTCGCTGCCCGAGCTGGTGCGTGTCCTCGACGCGGATTTTGCCGGACACGAGACCTTGCGCCAGCGGCTGCTCCATAAGACCCCCAAGTATGGGAACGACGACGACACGGCGGATGGCATCATGGTGCGCATCTTCGACACGTGCGTGGAGGAGCTGGACGGTCGGCCCGATACCAAGGGCGGGCGGTACCGGGTCGAGATGCTCCCCACGACGTGCCATGTGTATTTCGGCAGCGTGACGGGCGCGACGCCGGACGGCCGCCCGGCGCGACGGCCGTTGAGCGAGGGCATTTCGCCGGTGCAAGGCGCGGACCGGCGCGGGCCCACGGCGGTGGTCAAGAGCGCGTCCAAGATGGATCATCTGAAGGCGGGGGGGACGTTGTTGAACCTCAAGTTCACGCCGTCCTTGGTGGCGACCGACGCTGGCGTGGATCAGTGGGCCAACCTGGTGCGCAGCTACTTCAAGCTCGATGGGCACCACGTCCAGTTCAACGTCGTGGGCGCCGAGACGTTGCGCACGGCCCGGGCGCACCCGGCCGAGCACCGCGACCTGATCGTCCGCGTGGCAGGGTACAGCGATTACTTCTGCGATTTGTCCCCCGAACTCCAGGAGGAGATCATCGAGCGTACTGAACACCAGGGGTTCTGAGCCGGGAGTCGAAGCCGCCCCGTAGACGCCGACGTCAGGAGGCGTCGGAGGACGGGAAACAGGACTTCGCCTCCTGACGTCGGCGCCTACGGGAGGAAGAGGCGCCTACGGGAGGAAGAGGCGCCTACGGGGCGCCGAGGGCCCACTCGAAGAACGCGTACAACTCGGCGTTCGACTCCGGGGTGGGGGTGTGGCCGGCACGATGCGTCATCGCCACGCGGTCGGGAAAGCCCAGCAGGCGGTTGACGGCACGGGTGTGGTTCAGCGCACGCCAACGTTCCGGTGGGTCTTCGGCTCCCGCTGACACGAAGAACGGTCGCGGGGCGATCAAGGCGTGCAACTCGTGGAGGTCGTGGCCGGACTCGAACAGCGTGCGGTAGGCACCGGTGCGCGGGTTGTCGGGGGTGATCACCCCCGGCTTGCGTGCGACGGTCGGGTCCAGGCCCAGGTACCACGGTTCCCAGTAGTTCACGTTGGGTCGGGCCTCGTCCCACACGATGCCGGGATCACTGACGGCGACGGCTGCGAACCGGTCATCTAGCGCCGCGGCGAACAGCGCCCATTTGCCCCCGTAACTGTGGCCCACGACGCCCACGCGGTTCGGATCCACCTGCGGCAGCGCGGCCAGGGCGTTGGCGCAGTTCGCGGCCACATAGGCCAGGAAGGACAGCGGTTGGCAGCGGGCCTCCCCCCGGTCCGGTCGGCGGGCGTCGCCGCCGGGCGAGCCGATCGAAAGGCTGACGAAGCCGCGGCGCGTGAGTTGGTAGCCGAAGTCGCGCAGCGGTTGGCCCAGCCCGATGCTCGTTTCCGGTTCGTAGTAGGGCACGAACACCGCCGGGAACGGCCCGCGCCCTTCCGGGATCAGCAGCCAGCCTTCCGCGGTCTGACCCGGGGCGACCGGCAGGCGGACGCGATGCTGGATGAAGGTCTCGCGATGCCGGCTTGTGAGAACCAGCATTCGGGGCTCGGCCAGCAGCGGTGGCCAGGGGCCCAGGACGCGTTCCCAAGCGGCCGTGATTTCGCGACGACGCGCCGCCCAATCGGCAGCGGACTGAACCGGGCGACCGTCGTCGAAACGCAGCACCGGCCGGAACGCGCCGAGATCACTGGCGAGCTCGGCCGGCGGGCTGAAGGCAGGGCGAAGGCTGGCCGGGATCTCCGGCAGGTTGCGATGGCCGGGCGCCGGTGCAACGCCGGGTGAACTGCCTCCCTGCGCCCCGGCGGCGGGGGCGAGCGTCCCGCCGAAAACCAGCGCGCAGCCGAGCCACGCCTTCCAGAGGCGGGCGCACGAGTTGAACTTAGCTCCAGAGGCGGTCATGGGAGCGTTCCCGGTCCCAGTCCGAGGTGGGTTCGAAGTAGCCAGAGTCGCGGTGGAGATGTTGCCGGACGACCTCTTCGTTCAGCTCGACGCCGAGGCCCGGGGTGTCGGGCACGCGGGCGAACCCGTCCTGGACGATGGGTTTCTCGATGCCGGTCACGAGGTCTTCCCACCAGGGGACGTCCACGGAATGGTGTTCGAGGGCGACGAAATTCTGGGTGGCAGCGGCGCAGTGGAGGTTGGCCATGAACCCGATGGGCGAGCCGGCGAAGTGCAGGGCCATGGGGACGCCGTGTTCCTCGGCGTAGTCGCCGATCTTCTTCGTCTCGAGAATGCCACCGGCGGACGCGAGGTCGGGATGGACCATGTCCACGGCGCGGGCGTTGATGAGCTTGATGAACTCCTCTTTGAGGTAGATGTCCTCGCCGGTGAGGATGGGGACGTGGACGGCCTGGGTGATCTCACGGAGCATGTCGGTGTACTTCCACGGGACCATGTCCTCGAGCCAGGCCATCTGGTAACGCTCGAGGGCCCGGCCCAGGCGGATGCAACTGTTCACGCCGATGTGGCCGAAGTGATCCGCCGCCAGCGGGATGTCTGCGCCGACGACTTCGCGGACGCGGGCCACGAACCGGGCCATTTCCTCGATGCCCTTGTCGGTGATTTCGACCTGCGTGAAGGGGTGCTCGGTCTGGTTGTAGCCGCGCCAGTCGAACTGCCGCGGCAGCGTCAGGGTGCCCGGGATCTGGCGCACCAGCCGGATGCCGAGGTCCATCTTGAGGAAAGTGTAGCCCTGGTCCGCGCGGCCCTTCAGCCGGCGGGCGAACTCGTCCGGGTCACTCGACTCATCGGTGTCCGAGTACAGGCGGATGCGGTCGCGGAACTTGCCGCCGAGCATCTGGTACACCGGGACGCCATACGCCTTGCCGGCGAGGTCCCACAAGGCCATCTCGATGCCGGAGACGCCGCCGCCCTGACGGCCATGGCCGCCGAACTGCTTGAGCTTCTTGAACAGCCGCTCGACATCGCAGGGGTTCTCGCCGAGCAACCGGCTTTTCAGAAACAGGGCGTAGCGCGGGCTGCCGCCGTCGCGGACCTCGCCCAGACCGTAGAGGCCCTGGTTGGTGTCGATGCGGATCAGCGGGACGCGCATGGGGGCGCCGGCGAGTTCGGCGACGCGCAGGTCGGTGATGCGGAGTTTCGAGGGGCTGGAGAGGCGGTTGACGGACTCGGCGAGGCAGGCGGTTTCGTGTTCGAGCAGGCCCAGGCCAAAGCCCAGCGCCACGCTGCCCCGCCCGGCGGTGCGAAGGAAGGAACGGCGGTTCAGGGTGGGACCCGGACGGCGGGCGACCCGTTGGCGATCGGGGAGGCGCGGATTCTGGCGCGAGTCCGCCGGGGCGGCGGGAGGGAGGCCGGGTGTGCGCGGGGCGGAGCGGGATTCAGCCATGGTGACTTTGACGATGCGTTGATCTGTGCCGGGCGTCGGTCCCTGGAGCGGGAGGGGTCGCGCTTGAGGAAACGACTTGTTTCCCGCCCGGGGCTTGCCCGAGAGTCTAGGCCGTGACTCCGGTGTGGCAATGCGCATTTTGAACTTCCCCTCGGGTTTGTCTGCCATGAAGACGTTGTTTCGCCTGTGGCTGCTCGCCGCTCTGGCCGGCGGTGCGGTGTGGTCCGATCCGTTGACCCTGTCGAAGGAGGAAATGGTGGCGCTCACCGCGAAGTGGAGTGGCGAACGGTACCCGGACGGGCGGCCGCGCGTGCCGGAGGCGTTGCTCGAGCGGATGAAGAACGTGTCGCTCGAGGAGGCGTGGGAGGTGCTCAAGGGGCAGGGGTACGGGCAGCAGTTCGAAGGCAACTGGCAGATGATCCACGCGGACCAGCCGGTGGTGGGACGCGCGTTGACGGCCGTGTACCGGCCGAGCCGGCCGGATTACGTCGAGCGCGTACAGGCCGCGGGCAAGGCGCAGGGGCGGATCGGCGCTTCGAATTCATGGCCGATTGACATGCTGCAGCGAGGCGACGTGTACGTGGCCGACGGATTCGGGAAGATCGCCGATGGCACACTGATCGGCGACAACCTGGGCAACGCCATTTATGCGAAGTCAGGGAACGGGGTGGTGTTCGACGGGAGCGTGCGCGATCTCGAAGGGTTGGCGGAGATCGAGGGGTTCAACGCGTTCGTGCGCGGCTGGCACCCGTCGGCGATCAAGGACATGATCCTCGGCGGCGTGAATGTGCCAGTGCGGATGGGAGGCGTGACGGTGTTGCCGGGCGACGTGGTGCTGGCCAAGCGCGGCGGGGTGATCTTCATTCCGCCGCATCTGGCCGAGCGGGTGGTGGTGACGGCGGAGGTGGTGGCGTTGAAGGACCGGTTCGGACACCAGCGGTTGCGGGAGGGCAAGTACACGCCGGGCGAGATCGACCGGGCCTGGACGCCCGAGATCAAGGCGGATTTTCTCCAGTGGTTCGAGGCGCTGCCGGACCGGCCGCCGCTGACCCGCGAGGAGATCGAGAAGCGGTGGTGAGCGCGGCGAAGTTCGTGGTACTTGGCTGATGACCGGCCGCGTGTCCGCCCCGGGTGGTGCATTGAGAACCCGGGGGCTCAGGTTCAAAGTACAAAGCTCAGGGAAGCTCAGGCATAGGCTCCATTGGAACCCGGAAGCTCCCGGGTTCAAAGTACAAAGCTCAAAAGGGAAGCTCAGGCATAGGCTATTGAAACCAGAGGCGCTCGGTTCAAAGTACAAGCTCAAGGGAAGCTCTCAGGCGCCAGGCTCCGTGACGAACCCGGGGGAAGCTCGGGTTCAAAGTACAAAGCTCGAGGCTCCAGGCGCCAGAGCTCCCGTGAAACCCGAGCTCTCCAGGTTCAAGTACAAGAAAAGCTCAAGGGAAGCTCGGGCATGAAACTCCAGTGAGAACCCGGGGGGAAGCTCCAGGTTCAAAGTACAAAGCTCAAGGGAAGCTCCAGGCGCCAGAGCTCCATTGAGAACCCGGGGGGAAGCTCCAGGTTCAAAGTACAAAGCTCAAGGGAAGCTCCAGGCGCAGGCTCCGTGAGGCGCAGGGGAAGCTCCAGGTTCAAGCACAAAGCTCAAGGGAAGCTCCGGGCGCCAGGCTCCGGCCCGGGAACCGGGGGCTCCAGGTTCAAGTACAAAGCTGAGAGCGCTCCAGGCGCAGGCTCCGTGAGAACCCGGGGGGAAGCTCCAGGTTCAAAGCACAAAGCTCAAGGGAAGCTCCAGGCGCCAGAGCTCCATTGAGAACCCGGGGGGAAGCTCCAGGTTCAAAGCACAAAGCTCAAGGGAAGCTCCAGGCGCCAGAGCTCCATTGAGAACCCGGGGAAAGCTCGGGTTCAAGTACAAAGCTCCAAAGGGAAGCGCCAGGCGCCAGAGCTCAGCAATTCCAGCAGTAGTCCGGCCTCCACAGGCTGAGGTCTGCCGGACAGGGCGGAGGTCGCCGCCCTCGGGGGCCGCGCAGCGTTTGAAGTGTGCCAGCTTCCAGCGGCGCTTCGCAGGACGAAGCCGCCGGCGGGACGCGCGCCTCGCAGGTTCATGCGGAGACGCTTCGGCTTCCCTCAGTCCCCTATGTTCGAAATCTGCGGAGGACGGAGGGATGGGGTTTCTCCGCCGATTACGAACATAGGGGATTGGGCGAAACCGGAGGTGCCGTCCCCGCAATTCCCAATGTTCGAGATCTGCGGAGAACGGTGAACAGCCGCTCGGGATCCCAGGCCGCGGGGCGGCTTCGCCGCGCTGGGAGTTACTGGCGGGCGCGGCGCCCTTGGGGCCGCTTGAATCCCGGAGCTATTGGGAGGGGCGGAAGGTGAGGCGGCCGCCGCGCGTTGGGTCGAGGCGTGGCGTGGTGCCGTCCGGTAGGTGCACGACGATCGCCCGGCAGTTCGCGGCAAGCGGCTTCACGGACAGGGTGGCGCGGGATCCTTCACGGTCCGCCCGCACGGTCAGGTGGAGCGGGCCGAAGGGCGTGGCGACGCCCTCCAGGCGGGTGACCATGCCGGGTCCGGCCCAGGCGCGCGGGAATCCCTCGAGCAGGTGCAACTCGTCGCCGCGGTCGAGGGCGAGGAGGTGGATGGTGAGGCGAATGAACTCGGCGCTGGCCCAGTTGTGGGGCATGTCGCCGACCTTCTTGAATGGCTCGCCCTGGAGCGACTGTTCCTCACGCCAGACGAGGGTGGGCGAGGCGTGATTGGCGAAGGCACTGAGGACCGCGGCGGCCTTGGCGCCGTTGCCCTGCCACAGCCAGGCATGGCCGTAGAACGAGGCGAAGTAGTTCCAGAGGCCGGTGGCGTCCCAACCCGTGCCGTAGACCATGCCTTCGCGTTCGGTGGCTTCGAGCATGGCGAGGGTGCTGGCGACGAGCGGGTCGTCCGCGGCGAAGATCTGGCCGGGATACACGGCATGGCAGAAGGTCCACTGACCGCGCTGGGGAAGTTCCTGGCCGGCGTTGGCCATGAAGATGGGCACGTAGGCATGACCGTGCGGATCGGTTCGCAGATCCCGGGCGGCGGCGCGGCGGAAGGTGGTGTAGAGGTCGTCGTACTCGGCCTGCCAGCGGGCGGCGGTCTCGGCTTTGCCGAGCCAGTGCGCGGCCTGGATAAAGGCGCGCAGGCCGAGCAGGTTCCAGTGAACGTTCGAGAACTCGGGCCGGGTGAAACCGCTGGCCCCGCCCGAGAGGCCGCCGTCGATCTCGCCCGGGGGATTCAAGCCATCGTCCAGCGGGGTGTCGTTCGCGAGGCTGCGGCGCCGGAGTTCGGTGGTGTACAGGGCGGCTCGTTCGAGTTGCGGCCAGACGGACGCGAGCCAGGCCGGGTCCTGGGTGAGCATGGCGTGACGGACGCAGGTCCAGAGCACGATGCCGTTCTCCTTGAAGAAACGCGGGTGCAGTACCTCGAAGGCGCCGGAGGGTTTCTGTTGGGTGAGGGTGAACGCGATGCCGTTGCGGGCCTCCTTTCCAGCGCCCACCAGCGTCGCCGCCTCGAGCAGAAACGCGCCATCGACCAGCCACAGCCCGCGGTAGCAGGTGGGCCCGACCTGGAAGACGGGGAGGCCTTGCTTGATTTCGCGGGCCTGCCAGATGTTGCGGACCGACGAATCGACGAGGGCCTGGATGGCTGGGTCCGGCACGGTCACGCGGCCGAAGGGGAGCGGCGCCTGCTTCTCCCAGTAGTTGATGGCACGCGCCCGACAGGCCAGGGCCTGCTTGAGCGTGGCCGGCTCAACGACAATCGAACTCCCCGTGCTGTACAGCACGAAGAAGGACGCCTGCCGGCCGGCGGGTACGGTCAGCGGTTCGAGGGCGAGGACCCGACGCGGGGAGGATTCCGACGCGGGCCCGACCATGCGCAGGGAGGACGTGACGGTGTCGTGTCCGTTCACCAGCACGCGACCGGTCCCGGAAGGGCCGGCGAAGGGCAGGAGGGTGTCGACGATGAGCCGCGGTTGGAGGGTGCGGGGGAGGGTGCCGGTGTTGTGGACGTGAACGAGGATGAGGTCGTTGCGGGGTGGTCCGCCGGGATTGGCGACATCGAGGCGGGTCAGGGCCAACGGGTTCAGCCGCCCGGCGAGCAAGGCGTCGCTGTCTGGTTTCAGCTCCGGCGGAAACACCCACAGGCCATTCAGGATGGTGTTCTTGTCGGTGCCCTCCGGTGCGGCGGCGATGGTGACGGTGAGGCGGCCGTTGCGGTCGGCGTCGCGGCCGTTGAACCAGAAGGCTCCGGGTCGGTTCCGGCCCAGGTCGGCCACGGTATCCACCGTGCGAGGTTCGGCGCCTTCGACGCTCAACACCTGCACCCGCCGGCCCGGTTCATTCCACCAGCCTTCGCACAGGGCAAGCGCGACCTGGCGCGCCTGTCCGGGCGACACGGCGAGTTCGTACTGGAGGCTGCCGCCGTGGTGGAGCGCGATGTGTTGCAGCGACGGGTCGGTGCCGGGGGGTGGGTCGGCCCAATCCAGATTCACACCGCCGCCGTCGATTCGCTGCAGGCTTGGTGCGGTGCGCTTCGAGGACGAGAGGTCAGTGACCGCGAAGGCTTCCTCGATCAGCGTGAGCCCCTCGGCGGTGCGGAAGGTGCGGACCATCGGGACGCGCGGGGAGAGGAGTTCCTGCCGCTGCCAGACGGTGTCTTCGGTGGCTTCGACACTGATGCGGGTGCCGAACTCGCGGCCGCCCTGGCGGTAGTGATAGAGCAGGGCGCCGTGGTGATCGACGAGCGACTTGTGCGGATCGTCGGGCAGGCAAATGGCCGTCTGCCACTCGGGCGGGGCGTAGCGGAAGTCGATGGGGACGGATTCCGCGGTTCGGGCAGTGCCTGGCAGGGTGGCCAGCAGGAGGGCAGCCAGGAAGGGACGAGGTGTCATGGCGAGGCGGGGCAGGGGGGTTGCGATGGGTTGGTTGGGAGCCGCGAAGGCAGGTTCAAGGCGAAGGCGGGCCGGCGGGTGAGGGGAGGGAGGCCGTCACGCGTTGCCACGAATCCGTGTGGGCGATGCGGCGGCCGTCGGCCAGCACCTGCAGACCGGCGCCTCGCCCGTACCGGGTCCCGGTCCGGTCATAGAGGATGGTGAGCGTGCGTCCGTGGTAGCGGACGTTGTCGAGGCAGAAGTAGTCCCAGGTGCCGGCGGGGACGAGCGGGTTGACTTCGACGACGTCATCAAGTCGGGGGCGGAGCCCGATGACGCCGGTGATGACCAGGTCACAGAACGTCGAGTGGTTGTAGTCCTTGCCGCGCTCATCGGGAGGTTGGCGGCGGTGCTGGAGGAGGGTGCGGGCGATCCAGTCGCCGTTGTAAGGGTTGAGGTTTTCGTCGATCCAGGGCTGGCGGGTCTCGCGCCGCTCGAGGCGGGCGGGGGCGTTGTCCGGGGTGGCGGGAGGGTGGGGGAGTGATGCGGGCGGGAGCTGCCGGAAGCGGTGGCTGCGGAGGTAGCACTGGAAGGTGCGCCAGTAGTCGGTCGGGCCGAGGATGTCCTGCGTGTAGTGGTTCAGGAAGTTGGCCAGGGCGGTGAGGGTGACGGACGTGGCGAGGGGCCAGCTTGGGCCGTTCCATTGGCACTCGTGGCCTTCGTACGCCACGGTGAAGCCAGGGTGGCGCTGCTCGGCGGTGGTGGGGCCGAACGGGGCGTAGAAGCCCAGCGGGTCCATGAGCTCCCGCCACGCCACCGACTTGTCCGGGCCGGGCAGTCCGAAATACCAGGGGGTGTAACCGTGGAGTTCACGGACGTTGGCGAGCGTTGTCTGGCCGCGGGGCAGGACTTTGAAGAACTGCGCGTCCGGATCCCAAAGCATGGTCTCGACGCGCTGTCGGAGGGCGTTGGCCTTGTCGCGCCAGGTCCGGGCGAGGTCGGGTTGGCCGATCTCCTCGGCGATGCGGGCGATGGCGAGGGCGTCGCCGTACTGGTAACTGTTGATGGTGGCGCGGCAACCGCTGCCCCCGATGGAGACCTCCATGCCGTCGTTGCCGTCGTTCTGCCAGAACAGGCCGTTGGCATCGAGGTGGCTCTTCTCCCAGGCCTCGTAGTTGGCGATCAGGTCGGGCAACAGCTCGCGGGGGAGGCGGGGGTCGCCCGACACGAGGCGGCGGGCGTAGAGGGAGTCGGCGGCCCAGAAGCTGTACTTGCGCGGCTCACCGCCTTTGCGGAACCAGAACACGGCGTAGTCGTCGAGGTAACGCGGGTCATGGAGCCAGCGGCCTTCGTAGAAGTGGTGGCCGGCGGGGCAGTTGATCGAGTTGTGCTTCCCCGCCCAGGGCACGGGCGGCAGGAACTCGGTGACGATGAAACCGTCCGGGGTGTGCTTGATGTGTTTGCGGTAGGTCCACCACCGGAAATAGTAGATCTCTTCGAGGTCGGCGTCGGGGCACTCGAAGAGGGGGATGTTGTTGGTCAACCACGCCCAGGCGGCGGTGTTGGGGATGTGGTTGATGACGGTCTCGCGGTCGTGCTGGTTGAAGGTCTCGATGTGGTGCTGGAAGGTTGCGGGCTTCAGCACCGCCGGGCCGGCGGGCGCCGAAGGGGCGACGACGGCGGCAGGGGGCGGATCGGCGGCGCGGAGACGCGGAACCGCGGCGAGACCCGTCGCCACGGACAAGGCCAGAAGAAGGGTTGGGAGCCCGGCCGTGATGGGAGAACATTGGGACAGCGGGTGGCATGCCGACGCGGGACCGGGGTCCTCCACGAATGTGTGGTGCAGGCTGCCAGCCTGCATTTTCGTCACGCAAAGCGCCGCTGGAAGACGCCGCACTCCAAACGCTGCGCGACCCGCGGACGGCTGGGCTGGTTCCGCCCCTTGGATTTCTGGAACTTCCCTTGAGCTTTGAACTTTGATCTTGGAGCTTCGGCCTTCGTCCTTCGCCCCACCGGATTCGTGGGTGCAGCGCACGGCCGGCAGGCCAAGGTCACGGGGCAAGGGCGGGGACGCATTCGGGTTCATGGGTGGGAGACGGGTGGGAGGTGGGCGGCGGGCGGCGGTTCGAGGTTTTGCGGGTCATGTTGAATGGGGGCATAGGCGCGGGGCAACTCCTGAATCGCTGGCTGGTTGGCTGGCAGGTCCATCAATTCCAGTCGGTAAAAACTGGCTGGGGCTTCCGCGGCGGAACCGATGGGCCAGGCGGCCTTTCCCTGATCGTCGAGCGGCAACTGGAGGACTTCCTCCCAATGCCCAAGGTCGGGGGAGGCGTCCAGTCGGACGGTGGCACGCGGTGGTCCGGTGAAGTCCAGGGCGAGCCTGCCGGGCAAGCCTGAGGCCACGATGCGCAGCGAGGGTCGGAGTTCGTCGGCGACGGCGAAGTCGGCGCGGATGGCGAGGTCGCCGTTCAACTTCAGCGTGACATCGGGATGGTCCACGCCAAGCAGGCCGCGCCAGCCGGTGAACCGGTAGCCGGGTCGGCTCACGGCCGTGAGGCGGAGCGGATGGCCCTGGAAGTACAGGCCGGTCCAGGGGCTCTGCGGCGGCGGGTCGAGGGTGAGGGTGTTGACCCGGATGTGGCCGGCCCGGGGGTTGGAGACGGACACCGTGAGCTGGGCCGGGCTGCGCAGCTTGAACTGCTGCTGGAGATGGAAGCGGGCGAAGGCGGGGCGGCGTTCGGCGTAGTCGCGGAGCGCGCGCACCTGGGTTTGCCACTCGCCGAGGGAGGCCGGGGCGCGCCAGCGACGGGTGTGCTCGGCCATCTCCGGTTCGAGCATGGCGGCGAATGCCTGGATGCGGGCGAGGGTGTGGGCGGGGGTGAACGTCGTGTTCAGGAGATCGCAGAAGCGGTTGATGAAGTCGCGCCGGAACTCGTCGCTCTCGATGAGGCGCCGAAGCAGGTAGGTGGTGGTCGCGTTGTTGTGTCCGTGGAGGACGCCGTCGGGGGTGAGCACGGCGCGCAGCATGTTGAACTCCCAAGCCGGCGACTCAGCCCAGAAGCCGCCCCACCCGACGTCGTTGTCAAACTGGAGCCAGCGCCAGCGGCCTTCCGGGGTGCGCGGGCGCCAGAGCCGGTGGTTGCCGATGTCCCAGCGGTAGAAGAAAACCTCGCAGACCTTGTAGTCGATGTAATTGGCAACGTCCAGGCGGGTGGACACCTCCGCGAAGGCGTCCGGGTCGTGAAGATCATGGGCGGCCAGGAAGGCCAGCAGCGCCTCGTAATGCGCGGTGTCCCCCGCCTTCGGGGCCGCGTAGCCCTCGAGGTAATCGAGGCGGTCCAGCGGGACATCCCCGTAGTGCGCGACGAACTCGGCGTCCTCCTTCTCCTTCAGGTAATGCAGGCCCCAGTACTCGCCGTTCAGGAAGACGACGCAGGCGCGGGCGGCCTGGGATTCGGCGCCGGTTTCGGCCGCGAGGCTCTGCATCATCTCATCGCGCATGAAGGCCCGCTGCTGGTCGTGGCCCGTGGGGCGAAGCAAGACGTGCTCGAACTCCGTGCGCGTCCGGTCGGGGAAGATCCGGTAGCGGAACGGCTGCCGACCGCGGCCGCCAGTGCCGTCGAGGTCCAGCCCCTTGATCGGAAACCCTTGCGAGGTGTTGCCGTGGATCTTGACGTCGCCGTCCTGCGCGAAGGCCACCACGCCGTTGGTCTCGTGGAACTCGATGTGCACCGGCCGTTCCCATTCGGGACCGCGCTGGGAGTAGTTGCCGCCGGCGGCGAGGCCCGGGACGTAGATGCCGATGTCCGGCGCGAAGAAGTTGGACCGGGCCGTGGCCAGCGATACGACGGGCAGCGAGTAGCGAGCGCGTCCACGTGGGGTGACCCAGAAGGTGCGGGTGACGGTCGGGCTGGCGCGGGCGCCGTCCTTGAAGGTTCGGGCGCGCACGACCCAGCCCTTGAACACCTCGCCCGCCGCCACCGGCCCCCCGGGGACGGTCGGAATGCGCGAAAGGTCGTTGGGTGTGCCGGTGCGGCTGCGAACCGCCAGCGGGGCGGTGTACAGCGGGGAACTGGCATTCGGTTCGGCGCCGTCCAGCGTGTAGCGGATGCCCGCGCCGGCGGCGGGCGTTTCCAGGCGGAGTTCGAAGTCGCTGACGTAGAAACCGGCCGGGTGCGAGAACGTTGGCGGCGCGAGCCATTCCGTCGTGCCCGGGGTGAGGTTCGCGGTGCCGGGAGTGGGTTGCTCGAAGTAGTACCAGTCCGTGCCACCGTCCGGTTGACGGCCGAAGGAAAGGTCCCGCTCGATGGGGCCGAACCCGATCCGGTCGGCGGTGGTTCCGTCGGGCCGGGTCAACACCAGTTCCTCGCCGGCCGCGCTCAATTCGAAGTTCGTGTGGCGCGGCGTTGGCAGTTCGACGTGGTACTGCTCCGCGAAGTGGTGGGCGACGCGACGCCGTTCGGTGGCGGTGAGCGATCGGTTGAACACGACAACCTCGGCGAGGTCACCGCCGAACGCGCCGTAAGCGCCGGCGCCGATCTCGAACGGCGCCGTCACCTCGCTGCGCGCCGAGACGCTGCCGACGCGGGCGACGGAGCCCTGGACATCGAGGGTGGGCTGCCGGTCGGCGTAGTCCACGGCGACGATGACCCAGCCGGTGCCCAGAGCGCCGCGGTAGGCGGCGAGGGCCGGCATGTAACCGGAGCCGTGCTCGTACACCGCGACGCCGTTGGTGCCGACCGAGAGGCCCATGCCGGCCTTGGTGTCGCCGCCGTGCCGCGCGCCGAACAGGTAGCGCTGGCCGGAGGTCCCGCCCACGCCGCCCCCTTCGGGATCACTCTCGTGCGGCTGGCTGGTACGGAACACGGCAAGGAGACAGAAGCTGTTCGTGCCGGGGGGTGCCGGCAGATTGAGCTGGTCGTTGCCGCCGTCAAAACGCAGGACGGGCTGGCCGTCGCCACCGTCCGCCAGCCATAGAGGCTGGAGATCGGAGGTGGTCTGAACGGCGTCACGGTCGGGCACGACCGGGTTGCGCCAGCGTCGGACGAAGACCTGGTTGCCGGCGCGCCGCACCTGGGTGGGGTCGGCGGCGTCAACTGCGTCGGCCCGCAGCCAGACGACCAGGCCAGGAAACGTTGGGGGCGTGGCCGCATTGGGGAGCGAGGGTTGGCGATCCTTGCCCGACGCGTGGACGAGCAGGAACTCTCCAGGCCCGAGGACACCGTGCGCGAAGGTCCATTTGAAGGGGCGGCTGGAGTTGTCGGAGACGCCCCAGCCCGCGAGGGGCACGGCGTCGGGACCGGGGTTGAACTGTTCGAACCAGTCGGGGGAATCACCGTTCTCGTCGGTCAACGTCGTGCCGTTCGAGGTCATCAGTTCGTTGAAGACGAGGTTGGCGGACGCGGCGGGGAGCAGACAACTCACCGCGAGCGGCAGCTTCAGCCGGAGGAGGCTGAGGAGCGTTCGCGCCCCGGTGGGCAGACGACGGGTGGAGCGGCCAGGCACACCGGCAGTCTGTGCGGAATGGCGCCAAACGCAATCGGGAGCAGCCCCGCGGTGTTGGGGATCGCTCCACCGATTGCGAACATCGGGGATTGGTCGGAGGGAGGCGCTCCCTGAACCTGGGGTGCGGGCTTCCAGCCTGCACCGAGCGCGGTTCATGGTCCTTAGGCAGTCCCCAAAGGCACATGCGGCTCTTCATGCACCGCCCTTCCTGAACCCTTTTCCGTTGCCGGCGGCGCGTGGCCCATTCGATGCTGGGCGGCCATGAAACCGACCACGGACCGCTCGTCGCTGGTGAACTGACCCGACGCACCTCGCCCGCACCATGAAACGCACCCGCTCCGACGCCCTCTTCGCCGAGGCCCTCACCTGCATCCCTGGCGGCGTCAACTCCCCCGTCCGCGCCTTCCGCGCCGTGGGCGGCCAACCCTTCTTCGTGGACCGCGCCGTCGGCGCCCGCGTCTGGACGGTGGACGGCGACGAGTTGATCGACTACGTGGGCACCTGGGGCCCGGCCATCCTGGGGCACGCCCATCCCCGGCTCATCGCCGCCGTCAAAGCCGCCGCCGACCACGGCACCAGCTTTGGCATCCCCAACCCGTTCGAGGTCCACATGGCCCGGCTCCTCTGCCGCGCCGTGCCCAGCCTGCAGAAGGTGCGAATGTGCAATTCCGGAACCGAGGCCTGCATGTCCGCCATCCGCCTCGCCCGCGGTTTCACCCGCCGGGACAAGATCCTCAAGTTCGATGGCTGCTATCACGGGCACGGCGACTCGCTGCTCGTGAAGGCCGGCTCCGGCGCCCTCACCCTCGGCCATCCCGACAGCGCCGGCGTCCCGGCGGATTTCGCGAAGCACACGCTCGTGTTGCCGTTCAACGAACCGGAGGCCTTGCGGGCCGCCTTCGCCACCTACGGACGGGAACTCGCCGCCGTCATCCTTGAACTCGTCCCTGCCAACGCCGGCCTCTATCTGCCCCGCCCCGGCTACCTCGAACTCTTGCGCGAACTCACCGCCGCCCACGGCACCGTTCTGATCGCGGACGAAGTGATGACCGGGTTCCGACTGGGCCTGGGCGGCGCGCAAGCCCGCTTCGGGCTCACCCCCGACCTCTCCACGTTCGGCAAGATCATCGGCGGCGGCCTGCCGGTCGGAGCATTCGGCGGGCGGACCGACATCATGGACTGTCTGGCCCCCCTGGGACCGGTCTACCAGGCTGGCACGCTCAGCGGAAACCCCCTGGCGCTGGCCGCAGGCCTGGCCGCCCTCGAAGAACTGGGCGCGGCCGATATCGAGACCGCGGGCCGAACCTCAACGTCCGAAGCCGATCCCTACACGCGGCTCGAGGCGCTCGGCGCCCAACTCGAGGAGGGTCTGAAGACCGCGGCGAAGAGCACCCGCGTGCCGGTCCAGATGCAGCGCATCGGCTCGATGTTCTGCGCCTACTTCACCGCCGAGCCCGTCCATCAATTGGCCGACGCGATGCGCAGCGACCGCGACCGGTTCCGGCGGTTCTTCCACGGCATGCTCGACCGCGGCATCTATCTCGCGCCCTCCCAGTTCGAGGCCGGCTTCCTCTCGACGGCACATACACCCACGGACATCGAGCAGACCGTGCGCGCAGCCGCGGAAGTCCTTCGCACGCTTTAACCGGCGCCCGCTCCCTGGTTGTGGTGCGGGCTTCCCGCCTGCATCCGCCTACTCCCACGTGGTGGTGCGGGCTTCCAGCCTGCACCCGGCTACTCCCATTCGATGGTGCCCGGCGGCTTGCTGGTGATGTCAAACACGCACCGGTTCACCCCTTGCACCTCGTTGATGATCCGGCTGGCCAGCTTCTCCAGCAGCGGATAGGGCAGCCGCACCCAGTCAGCCGTCATCCCGTCCTGCGACTCCACCGCCCGCACCGCAATGGTGTAGTCGTAAGTCCGTTCGTCACCCATCACCCCCACGCTCTTCACCGGGAGCAACACCGCAAAACTCTGCCAGATCTTCCGGTACCACCCCGTGGCCTTCATCTCCTCAACCACGATGGCGTCGGCCCGACGCAGGATCTCGAGCCGACGCGGCGTCACCGCCCCAATGATGCGCACCGCCAGACCGGGGCCGGGAAAGGGCTGACGCCACACCAGTTCCTCGGGCAATCCAAGCTCCTGTCCGAGCAAGCGCACCTCGTCCTTGAACAAGCACCGCAGCGGCTCGACCAGTTGCAGCCGCATCTTCTTTGGCAACCCCCCGACGTTGTGATGGCTCTTGATCAACGCCGCCGGGTTGCCCGCGATTGGCACCGACTCGATCACGTCCGGGTACAGCGTCCCTTGCGCCAGGAACTTCGCCTTGCCCACGTGCCGCAGGGCATCCTCGAACACCTGGATGAAGGTCCGCCCGATGAGCTTCCGCTTCCGCTCGGGATCCGTCACCCCCCGCAGCGGCCGCAGGAACTTCGCCGCCGCGTTCGCGTAGTGCAGCCGGATCTGGAAGTGGCGGCCAAAGACCTCGCGCACCACCTCGGGTTCGCGCGCCCGCAACAGGCCGTTGTTGACGAAAATGCAGGTCAGTTGCTCGCCAATGGCCCGGTGCAGCAGGGCCGCGGCCACGCTGGAATCCACCCCGCCGCTCAGGCCGAGGATCACGCGCTCGCCGCCCACCTGGGCGCGGATCTGCTCAATGGCCAGGTCCCGGTAATGCCGCATCGTCCAGTGCCGGCCACAGCCGCAGATCCCGTGGACGAAATTGCTCAGCACCTCCTTGCCGCGCGGCGTGTGCACCACTTCGGGGTGGAACTGGATCCCGTAAAATTGCCGGCGCGCATCCGCGATGGCCGCGTACTCCGAGTTCTCCGTCCGCGCCGCCGGCCGAAATCCCGCCGGCAATCGCGTCAGCTTGTCGCCGTGGGAATTCCAGACCTGGAGCGTCCGGGGCAACCGACGGAACAAGGGCGAACTTCTGTCCGTGACCGTCAGGGTGCCTTTGCCGTACTCGCGCTTCTCGCCCGGCTCGACTTTCCCGCCCAGGAACTGGGCAAAGAGCTGGACACCGTAACAGATGCCCAGGATCGGCACCCCCAGTTCGAAGATCGCCGGGTCCGGCAGCGGCGCTTCGGACGCGTACACACTCGACGGCCCGCCTGAGAGAATCAGGCCGCGGGGACGAAGGCGCGCAATCTCCCTGGCCGGGGTGTGAAAGGCCAGAATGCTCGAATACACCTGCGCCTCCCGGATCCGCCGGGCGATCACCTGCGTGTATTGGGACCCGAAATCAAGGATGACAATCTGTTCGGTCATGGCAACCAGGGCCTGCGTTCTGCCGGGCCACCGTCGGCTTGGCGAGGCAAAAGTGGACCGCAATGGAGACTCCCCACCCGCTGTAGGCGCCGACGTGAGGAGGCGGAGTCGCGTTGCCTTCGATCCACGACGCCTCCGCACGTCGGCGCCTACAGTCTGTCGCGGCTTCATGCCGAGTCTGACATACCCGGACTAATCGGCGCAGCGACGCGCAGCTCGTCAAAGACCCGCAGGCCGGGCCGCCGCTTCCGCCGCGGGTTCGACATGCACGAGCACATCCGCCACGGTGGGCACTTCCGCGCGCAGATGATCTTTCACGGCATGCGCCACCCCGTGCGCCCGCCGGACCGACATCTCCGGGTCCACCTCGACGTGCAGCTCGACGAAGTACTGCCCCCCCATCTTCCGAATCCGACACTGCTCGATCCGCGCAACGTCCGGCAACGCCATCGCGAGCCGCCTCAGCCGGTCGTGTAGTGCCGGATCCGGCGCGGCGTCCATCAACTCCGCGAGCGTGCCGCGCAGCAACCGCCTGCCGTTCCACGCGATCACGCCGGCTGCCACCACTGCCGCCACGTCGTCCGCCGCTGCATAGGCCGGCCCGCCCACCAGCGCCACCGTGATGCCCAAACCCGCGGCCAACGAGGTGAGCGCGTCGCTCCGGTGATGCCAGGCATCCAGCACCACGGCCGAGCTGTTCATGGCCACCCCTTCCCGCAACACCCAGCGGAACAGCGCCTCCTTCACCACCACGACGCCCACCAGCACGCCCAGCGTGAACGGCGCCGGCGATTCGTGCGGATGCAGAATCTCACCCACGGAAGTCACCGCAATCCACCCCGCCGCCAGGAACAGCATCGTAGCCACCACGGCGGCCGCGATCGGCTCCGCCTTGCCGTGCCCGTAAGGGTGATCAGCATCGGGCGGCGCGGCCGCCACCACCAACCCGCGCCAGACGATCAGCGAACTCAGCAGATCGGCCAGCGACTCGATGCCGTCCGCCACCAACGCATGGCTGTGTCCCACCACGCCCGCCACGGTCTTGCCGCCCGCCAACAGGGTGTTGACGGTCATCCCCCACAGGGTCGCACGCACGCCGCGGCGCAATCGCGTGTTCGTCACGCCCTTCAGATGACAGCCCGCCGTCTCCGCTGTCCATCCGATTCCCGGCCTCGACCCGCCCAAGCCGCCGAACGCCCCCAAAACGCCAAACTCGGTGTGGACGATGTTCTCGGACCGATAGTCAACGGCGCGGTTCAAACGCTCGAGGGCTTGGTCCGTATTCCCGAGCGCCGCGTGCATCCAGGCCAGATAATATGGGTCGGCTTCGACGGCGCGTTCGCGTTCCTCGCGCCGCAGCATTCAGCATCCCCGCCTCCCGCGACGGTCCGCCGCCCCGCGCCGAACCGGGGCAAACCCACCGTGCCAGCCGCCGTCGTGTCGCTGACCGTGATCAAGGCTGCCGTGGCACGGAACGACGCGCCGGTTCTTTCTCGAGGCACTTGAGGCAGAGGATCTCCAGATCGCGCGGCACCCGCGGGTTCACCACCTGCAAATGGCGGATTTCCTCGCTCACCTCCGCCGGACTGGCAACCGTTTGCAGCACCACCTCGTGCAGCAACTCCGCGAACCGGTGCCGCGCCCGGGTCACGCCCACCTGGACGGCGCCCACTGACAGACACAGCACGCGCGCCATCTCCTCACGGCGGGTCGCGTCGGGATCCCTTTGCAGGCAGGGCTGAAAACAGCGGAACGCCTCGCCCCGTCCATGCCGATCAAATTCGCGTCGCAAGCGGTTCAACGCCTCCTCGAGCAAGGCGATCGCCCACGCGCGCTCCCAGCCACCCTGCCATCCTTTCCCGCGCCGTGCCGGGTAACAAGCACGGCATTCAACCCTGGGCGTTGAGCTGATCGCGGACCTGCTCGAGAAGGAGGGCCACCTGCTCGATCTGGGCGCGCAGGGCCGGCCAATCGGGGTCGTCCAGGTCAAGACCAGGATAGCGCGTCGTCAGATAAGCGCCCGCGAGCGTCAGCGCGAGTGGCTTGACCTCCGCGCTCAGGCCAGATTGTCGCGCCTCCAGTTCACGCGCCAACCGCGGCAGCTCGTGGGTCCTCTCGAGGAACCAGCCCAGTCGGATGAGTTCCGCTTTGATTACCTTTTCAAGCACCTCGGAAAGCTTGCTGCGGCACATCCCGTAAGCAATCTCCGCGTTCGCAAGATGTCGCAACCCTTCCAGGTCCGACAGGGCGATCCACAGCCAGTCGGCCGGGTTATTGGAATCAGTCTTCCTGGGCAAGGAGCACCCCCTCATTCAGCACCGTCTGGAAGAAATGATCCCCCACCGCGCGCTTCTCCGCCAACCGCCGCGGGGTGACCGGGATCAGCGTGAACGCCGGACGCGGCCACACGTCCCAGATGGCGTTACCCAACTGGGACAGCGTCTCTTGCTGGCGCTCCGCCCCGTCGGCCACCAGACAGAGGTCCACGTCACTATCCGGCCTTGCCTCGCCCCGGGCATGCGACCCGAACAAATAGACGCGCCGCAGGGGCGCCGCACGGTTCATGGCCTGAAGGCACTCGGCCAGCGTTTCCCGCTGGCTGGCCAACGACGGCGGCAGGTTGTCCAACAGCAACTTCACAGCGTGGCGCAACGTTACGCCTCGACACCCGATCCGACAAGGCGCAATGCCAGCCGAACCGGAGGCCTCCGAATCCGCGCTGTTCTACCGGGCGGAGTCGGTGCCGTGAGTCACGGTTCCTCAGGTCTTCCCTGGTGGCATCAAGACGGGAATAGGACGCCGGTCAAACCGACGGTAGATCGTGAAGTCCGAGTCCAGGGTCAGCACTTGGCAGTTCTCGTACAGCTCCGACAGGCGGACCAGGGTCGCATCGGCCAGCGACATCGGTCGGTCGCGGTAGCGCCGCAGCAGTCGGCGCAGCGTTTCGACCTCCTCTTCGAGGTGAAACGGCACGCGCAGCAGTTCCCCTGCAACCAAAGCCAGCAGTTGCTCTGGCGCTACCCCGGCACGCCGAAGCAGGTGCGCCGTTTCACCCAACACCGCCTCCGAGGTCAGCCAACCCGGGGGCAGTCGCGCGGCCTGCTCCCGCATCCACTGGTGCTGATCGGCATCGCGGTCGAAATACGCCACCAGCGGACCGGCGTCCACGAGGATGGTTGAACTCATCGGCCGTAATCCTGGAGGTGCGCCGGATTCGTCGCCAAGTCGCGCAGACCGCTCCGCCCGGTGCCGCAGTAGGTCTGGGCAAGGTCATGAAAGGAAGGGCTGCCGCACGGCTGGTCCAGCAACCCACGCTCGATGAAGTCGCGCACTAACCCCGACTTGGGTCGCTGACGCTGGCGTGCCGCCGCTTCGAGTCGCTGAGCGAGGGCCTCGGGTAGTTTGATCGAGATCGTCGTCATGAGGCCGACGGTATCACTCCCATGCCGCTCCAGCAATACCGGAAACGCTTCGTTCCTCATTCAGATGCATAACACGTGTACCCCGGGGCCGCCCGACGATCCTCAGTTCCTGGACCAGTGGAACCTCCTCAGAATCGGCGTGACGAACGCCTGGGCCATCAACACTGGCAACAGCGATGTCCTCCTGGAACCGACCGAAGACTCGACCTGGTGGGATTGCGACAACGACGGGGACCTGGACCTGTGGTTCGAGGAATACCGAGGTTACACCAGATTGCACCAGAACGATGGAGACGGATTCTTCACCCTCGCCACCCCACCCAGCTTCGCCCAGTCGCCCGGCGGCCACGGGGTCTGGGCCGATTTTGACAACGACGGTTATCCCGAGTTGTTCGTAGGGGGTGACACCGAAACCGGCGTCCGCCCGAACGCCCTCTATCGAGGAACGGCAGGCGAGGATTTCCAGAATGTCGCCACGACGACGGGCGTCGCCCTCACCATGGCAACGTGGGCGTCAGCGGTTGGAGACTATGACAACGATGGCTGGCTGGAAATCTCCGCACTTCACGGGTACGAGGGCGGAGCGAATGCTGCCAAGACTAACGTGCTGTTCCATAAGCGCAGGGACGGCACGTTCGAGCCCGACGTGACGCCCGATCAGTTGCTCACCGTGACCGAGCTGGTTCGCATCACCCCGGTCCGGCCTTCGTCGAGCCTGGGCGGATCGGTCACCTTGACATCGCAACTCAGCGGCACCTGGCAATGGTATCGCGACGCTGCCGCGTTGGACGGCCAGACGGCCAAGACGCTGACCTTGTCCAACAGCCAGGTTCAGAATGCCCTTTACCGCAACCTGGGCGCCGACAGCTTCATCCGGGTGACCAATGCCGTCACGGCAGGTTTCTCCATGTCGTGGTGCGGGCTGTGGGCCGACTTTGGCAACAATGGGACCCTCGACCTCTTTGTGGTGCATCCGTTTGCCCGACGGAACGAGTTGTTCAGCAACGACGGAACCGGGCGGCTGGAGCCCGCCACGGCGGGCAGTCTGCCGGCCGGCGCTGCCACCTGCTACGCCGTGTGGGCGGATCTCGACAACGACGGGCGGTTCGACCTCCTCACAACCGACTCCATGGCGGCCACGGACACTCCTGGCGTGCTCAAGTTCCATCGGAACCTCGGTGGGTGGCAGTGTCGAAGACACAACGGCGACAGCCGGCCTGGTGTCCTCGGCCGGTGGTTGGTGCGTCACGGTGGAGAACAAAGTGTCCGGGTCTGCAGGACCTCCAACCCCTCGAGCGATTCGTGCGTCGCGAAAAGGGAAAGCGTCACCGGACACTACGCCAGCCCGAGCCGAGCTTTGAGCTCCACCTGCAACGCGGACCGATCCTCCGGGCAAGGGAACCCCAAGGACTTGATCACGAGTCGATCCTCGATGGTCGCGATCTGGGACTTGATCCCACAGCGAACCTTCAAACCCGCGGCCCGCCAGTCGCGCAGAACACATTCCGTGTTATGCAATTGGGAGCTAACGGGAACGACGAACAAGTCCCCCGGATGTCCGCTCAGTCCAATGACGATTGCCGGGCGGACCTTCCGGCTGCTCAGATCCGAGAACGGGATCGGCAACAGGATGACCTCACCGCGGGCGAAGCTCATTGAAGACATCGTCGGCGGTGTTGTCCCACGCGCGAGTGAGTCGGTCCTCAGATTGCCTGAGCCACGCCGCGCGTCCCTCGTCCTCCGCCGGTACGCTACTTTCGACCGTGACCAGCACGCGCGCTTTCTCCGGCAGAGGCAATGGCGTTGGCAGCTTCAACACCCCGCCTCGTAGATGGCCTCGATCGTCTTGGTCACGGCGCGAAACTATCCCCCGCCTGCCATGGAGGCAAGGAACGGCTTCATCGACGGCAGGCGAAACCGCGGTCACCGCCACCAGGCCCGCCGCGCGCGGCCAGGGCCAGCGTCATGCCTGGCTGCTCGCGCCTGTTCGCGGGCCCTTCGTCCTTCCCCGTTGCCGCGTCGATCTATTCTTCGTCGTCGTCCGGCACCCGGGGAATGGAATCGAGGTAGCGCTTCCACAGCTCCAGTTCCACGAAAAGTTCAAGGAAGACCCGGGGCCGATGCTCGTAATAACCGGCGCTCAACCAGCGTTTCTCGGACTTCTCATCGAGTTCGGCGTGCAACTGGGCACCCGCGATCACGACCGGCGCATAGGGCTCCTCCGGCACGCCCGCCGACCAGTTGACCTCTTCAAAACCCCGCAGGTACCACGGCAACGGCCAGTAATCGCCCCCCGCCGCCATCACATTGATACCCAACCGGGTCGGCTGCGGTTCGACGGCGGCAATGCCGAGCACCCGGTTCACGAGCCGCATGAAATCCCTCGACGTGTGGGCGTACACGTACGGATTCCGCTGGTCCGTCGCCAGCGCGCGGCTCGCCCGCCACGCCTGACTTCCGAGTTGGACCGTCCCGGCCACGACGGCCAGGAACACCAGAACGATTCCCCACGTGGGCCGGATCCACCGGAACAACGCGGCCGCCCCCACCCCCGCGAGCAGGATCAGCCCGTGCAGAAAGCCCAGCACACACCAGGGCGTCTTGTAGCTGATCACCGTGTAGCCCGCCAGCAGGGCCACGGTGTAGAAAGCCAGGAAACGCACGAGGCCCCGATGCCCCCCCGACCACCGCGCCGGCAGAAACGCCGTCACCATCCCCACCACGGCCAGCAGCCCAATCAAGCCCTCGCTAAACCGTGGTCCACTCGCCACCGGCCGAAACCAGAACACCCGCTCCAGATAGAAGTACCAGGGATGAATGTGCGGGGAATCCCCTCCCGCCCGACCGAGCCAGGGCAGATACGTCCTCAGCGAATCCAGCGGCCCGTCCCCATGACTGAAGCACGAGGTGAACAGCGTCACCGACACCAGCACGGCCACCGCCGCGCCAAGCGCCAGCAACCCCGGGCGAAGCCGCTCACGCAGTTCGCCCCACGCCGCCCGCGGGTCCGGCGCAAACCACAAGCTCGCGACGGCCGCGACACCCAGCGCAGCCAGGTGGAACACCAACGTCTCCTTCGTGGCGTGCATCAGCCCCAGCGCCAGCCCCGCCAGCGCCGCCCAACCCCACGACGGCTTCCGCCAGTACCGCCACAATGCCGCCCCCAGCAGGGCCGCAAAAAAAATCAGCGGCACCTCATGGATGAAGTACCGGCTGTAGTACACGAAGGCCGGTCAGGACAGCGTGAACACCGCCGCCCACACCATGCCCGCCCGCCAACCCGTCGCGCAGCAGCAGCAACAGGATGGGCCCCAGCCCGAAGGCGACCGGAACCAGGCGGAGCGTGGATTCGCTCAGGGCCGCCGCGGTCCGGGCCCCGCTGGCCCAGGCAAATGGCAGCGAGAGGTAATAGAGGCTGGGCCCGTGGTATTCGTCCGGATCGTACCGGTACGTCCCCTGCTGCCAGAGCCCGAGAAACTTGTAGGCATGAACCGCCTCATCCGTGTGCAGCGGACGCTCAGCGAGGCCGGGCAGGCGCAAGGCCAACCCGACCACGAAGGCTCCGAAGAGGCCGAGCGCCAGCCAGCGGTTCATGTCGCCGACCCCATCCCGGTCGCCCGGGGAGGCGGGAGGTTAATCGAGCGGGAGACCCCAGACCTCGATCTCGGTGTACCGGTTCAGGGCGCTGTACGTGCTGCCGCGGCTGTACGCGCGAACGTAGCGGCCCTCGACGCCCTTGGCGTCCATCAACCGACCTTCGTAGGTCTCAAAGTACTCCTTGTCTGTCCCCACCCCGAGCCCCGAGCTGTTGTCGTAATCGTTGTTGTAGACGGTGATCACGTTCTGGGTGAAGTCCGGGTCGTCCGACACCTGGACGATCACATCATGGTAGACCTGGAACGTGTTGTGCGCGTGCCAGACGACCACGGCGTAGATCTTGGCCCGCCGCTCGAGATCAATCTGCACCCACTGCGTCCGGCGGTGCAGTTCGACGAAGCTGTTGTCGTTGGACTCCTTATCCCCGTCGGTCACCAGATCGAGCGTCCCGGTGATGGGCGACTTGTCGCTGCTGGTGACCTTCTTTTTCGCGGCGAGGTTCTGCACCCCCTTCGGAGCCAGGAACGGCGGACGCGGCTTGTCCGACGGCTTCTCGATGTGATCGCCCAGCGGCATGTCGGTCGGCGTCCCCATGAACGCGGGGATGGGGAGCTTGAGCGGCAGGGGTTCAAGATCGGCGGCCGAGACGGCAGTGCCGGCCAGGCCGACGGCCAGGACAAGGAAGAGGGACGGGCGGATCACGGGCTTCAACCAGGTGTTCATGTTCATGACTTCTGACATTCTAAGCGTTAGATCGGGGGAGCCTGGAGATATTCAACGCAAAAGGCAAATGTTTGCCGGGGGACTCCCCAAATCCTCCTCTCCCCCCCTTTTTCCATTGCTAGCCCTTCCGCCGCCTTCCTACAGTCCCGCCTTCGCCGTGCGACCCGCCCGCCGCGAGGGGGGTTCCGCGGATGAACCGCCGCGCAATCAAGAAGCCCTTATGCCCAGACGCACCGACATCCACAAGGTCCTCATCATCGGTTCCGGCCCCATCATCATCGGCCAGGCCTGCGAGTTCGACTATTCCGGCACCCAGGCCTGCAAGGCCCTGCGCGGCCTCGGCTACCAGATCGTGCTCGTGAACTCGAACCCCGCCACGATCATGACCGACCCGGGCATGGCGGACGTCACCTACCTCGAACCCCTTACCGTCGAGTCCCTCACCGAAATCATCGCCCAGGAACGCCCGGACGCCCTGCTGCCCAACCTCGGCGGCCAGACCGGCCTGAACCTCTCCTCCCAGCTCGCCCGGGCCGGCGTGCTGGCGCGCTACGGCGTCCGCATCATCGGCGTCGAGGCCAGCGCCATCGAAAAGGGCGAGGACCGCATCGTGTTCAAGGAAACCATGAAACGGCTCGGGCTCGACCTGCCCCAGAGCGCCCCGGCCTTCAGCGTCGAGGAGGCCGAACGCGTGGCCGCCGACCTCGGCTACCCCGTCGTCGTCCGCCCGGCCTACACGATGGGGGGCACCGGCGGCGGACTGGTTTACAACGTCGAGGAACTCCGCGTCGTGGCCAGCCGCGGCCTGTCCGCCAGCCTCGTCGGCCAGATCCTCATCGAGGAATCTGTGCTGGGCTGGGAAGAGCTCGAGCTCGAGGTGGTCCGCGACGCCAAGAACCAGATGATCACCGTGTGCTTCATCGAAAACGTGGATGCGATGGGCGTGCACACCGGCGATTCCTACTGCGTGGCCCCGATGCTCACCATCGCGCCCGAGCTGCAGGCCCGCCTGCAGGAGTATTCCTACCGGATCGTCGAGGCCATCGGCGTGATCGGCGGCACCAACATCCAGTTCGCCCACGATCCCCGCACCGGCCGCGTCGTCGTGATCGAGATCAACCCCCGCACCTCCCGCTCCTCCGCCCTCGCGTCCAAGGCCACCGGCTTTCCCATCGCCTACATCTCCGCCCAGCTCGCCGCCGGCCTTACCCTCGACGAGATCCCCTACTGGCGCGACGGCACCCTCGAGAAGTACACACCGTCCGGCGACTACGTGGTCGTGAAGTTTGCCCGCTGGGCCTTCGAGAAATTCCCCGGCTCCATCGACCGTCTCGGCACCCAGATGCGCGCCGTCGGCGAGGTCATGAGCATCGGCAAGACCTACAAGGAAGCCTTCCAGAAGGCCATCCGTTCGCTCGAGAACGGCCGCCACGGGCTCGGGTTCGCCCGCAACTACCACCAGCTCTCCCTGACCGAACTGATGGCCCGGCTCAACGAGCCCAGCAGCGAGCGGCAATGGCTGCTGTACGAAGCCCTCCGCCAGGGCGCCACCGTCGAAGCCCTCCACGCCAAGACCCACATCAAACCCTGGTTCCTCGAACAGATGCGCGAACTCGTCCAGCTCGAACAGCGCCTGCTCGAATGCAAAGGCCGCGACCTGCCCGACGATCTGCTGCGCCAGGCCAAAAAGGACGGGTTCGCTGACGCCTACCTCAGCCGCCTGCTCGGCGTGCCCGAGGCCACCCTCCGCGCCCGCCGCCAGGTCTTGGGCCTCGAGGAGGCCTGGGATGCCGTGCCGGTCAGCGGCGTTGAGAACGCCGCTTATTACTACTCCACCTACAACGCCCCCGACCGCGTCCCCGTCAGTCCCCGCAAGAAGATCATGGTGCTCGGCGGCGGTCCCAACCGCATCGGCCAGGGCATCGAGTTCGACTACTGCTGCGTGCACGCCGCGCTCGCCATGCGTGAGGACGGCTACGAGACCATCATGGTGAACTCCAACCCGGAGACCGTCTCCACCGACTTCGACACCTCGGACCGGCTGTATTTCGAGCCGCTGGACGAGGAGTCGGTCCGCGACATTATCGAGAACGAGGGGGGAGATGGAGACGAACTGCCCGCGAGCATCGTGCAGTTCGGCGGACAGACGGCCATCAACCTTGCGGACCCCCTGCGAAGGGCCGGGCTGCCGATCATCGGTTCGAGCGCGGAGTCGATCGACACGGCGGAGGACCGGCGGCTTTTCGAACGCTTTCTCCAGGACCTGGGCATCCCGCAGCCTCCGGGGGCGGCGATCACGGACATCGAAGAGGCCATGAAGACCGCGCAGGCGATCGGGTACCCGGTACTCGTGCGCCCTTCCTACGTGCTCGGCGGCCGGGCGATGGAGATCGTCCAGAACGCGACCGAGCTGGTGACCTTCGTGAGCGCCGCCGCCGAGGTCGCGCAGGGCAAGCCGATCCTGATCGACAAGTTCCTCGAAGGGAGCGAAGTCGAGGTTGACGCGATCTGCGACGGGGAGACGGTGCTGATCCCGGGGATCATGGAGCACATCGAGCGTGCCGGTGTGCACAGCGGCGATTCCGCCTGCGCCATCCCGCCGTCACCCTCGCTGAACGCCACCTCCGCACCATCGAGGAATACGCTGCGGATCGGCCGCGAGCTCGGCGTCTGCGGCGTCATGAACATCCAGTACGCCATCTGCCAGGACCAGGTGTACGTCCTCGAGGCCAACCCCCGCGCCTCGCGCACCGTCCCGCTCGTCTCGAAGGTCTGCAACGTGCCCATGGCCCGCATCGCCCTCCAGCTCATGCTCGGCACCCGCCTGCGCGACCTCAACCTCCGCCAGCGCCACCTCCCGCACGTCGGCGTCAAGGAAGTCGTCCTCCCGTTCAACATGTTCCCCGAGGTCGATCCCATCCTCGGCCCCGAGATGCGCTCGACCGGCGAAGTGCTCGGCCTGGCCCCAGCTTCGGGCTCGCCTACTTCAAGGCCCAGGAAGCCATCGGCGGTTCCCTCCGCTCCAGGGCGTGCTCCTGTCCGTCAGCGATGACGACAAACCCCTCCTGCTCGAAGTGGCGCGCAAGTTCCAGGAACTGGGCTTCGCCTCAAAGCCACCCAGGGCACCCACCGGTTCCTGGAGCAAAACGGCGTCCGCGCCGAGCTCAGCTACAAGATCCACGAGCACCAGCGCCCGCACATCGTCGACGAGATCAAGAGCCAGGCCATCCAGCTCATCATCAACACCCCCATCGGCAAGAAGAGCCAGCTCGACGACACCTACCTCCGCAAGGCCGCCATCAAGTACAAGATCCCCTACGTCACCACCACCGCCGCCGCCCGCGCCTCCGTCCTCGGCATCGCCGAATCCCGCACCGGCCGCCGCGGGGTCCGCTCCCTCCAAAGCTACCACCAGGGCATCACCTAGATTGGTCCCGCCGCCCGTAGACCGGCTTGCGCTCGCCCGCCGGGCCGACATCTTGGGCGAGTAGAAGCACGCTGCTCGCCGCCTTCGCGGCCCCTGGCCCTAGCCAGCGCGGCCCCCACGGACACGGTCGCCGACGAAAGGGCGCCATCTCAAGGACCGCGCCAGCCTCGAGTACGATCCGCGCTGGATTTACGACGACTACGAGCGTGCCTTCGCCAGGGCCAGCGCACCGGCAAGCCGCTGCTGGTCGTCCTGCGCTGCATCCCCTGCCTGGCCTGCGCCGGCCTTGACGCCCAGGTGGTGGTCGAAAACCCTGACTGCGCGCTGCTCGGCCGGTTCGTCTGCGTCGCGTCGTCAGCGCCAGCGCCCTCGATCTCGCCCGCTTCCAGTTCGACTTCGACCTGTCGTTCACGGTGATGTTCTTCAACAGCGACGGCACCGTCTACGGCCGCTACGGCTCGTGGACCCACCAGAAGAACCCGCAGGACGAGAGCATCGAAGGCTTCCGCCTGACCCTCGAGAAGGCGCTCGAACTGCACGCCGCCTACCCACTCAACACCTCCACGCTGAAAGGCAAGCAGGGCCGGCCGCTGCCCTACCGCACCCCGGTGGACATGCCCACCCTCGTGGGCAAATACACCCGCAACCTGGACTGGGAAGACCAGGTGGTGGCGAGTTGCGTGCATTGCCACCAGATCGGCGACGCCCTGCGCGCGGCGCACCGCGAGCGCGACGAGCGCCTCCCGGCCCACCTCATCTATCCGTTTCCCGGGCCGGAGGCTCTGGGCCTGGAACTGGCGCCCGACCACGCCGCCCGCGTGAAGTCCGTGACCGCCGGGTCCCCCGCCGCCCAGGCCGGCCTGCGCGCCGGGGACGACCTCGTCCAACTCGACGGCCAGCCACTCATCTCCATCGCCGACCTGAGCTGGGTGCTGCATCACGCACCGGACACCGGGGGGGTTCCGGTGGAACTCCAGCGCCACGGAAAGCGCCTGACCGCGCGCCTGACACTGCCCGCGGGCTGGCGCAGCCGCGCCGACATCTCCCGGCGCGTCGGGACGTGGGAAATGCGGGCGATGGTGCTGGGCGGCCTGCTGCTCGAGGACCTCCCGGACGAGGAACGTCAGCGGCGGGGCTTGCCGGCGGACCGCCTGGCATTGTGGGTCAAGCACGTGGGCGAGTACGGCCGGCACGCCGCGGCGAAGCAGGCCGGGTTCCGGAAGGACGACGTGCTCGTCGAGGTCGCCGGCTCCACGGCTCGCGAGACGGAAAGCGCCTTGATCGGGCGCCTGCTCGGGCAGCATCGCCCCGGCGACACGGTCCGGGCCGTCGTCCTCCGCGGCGGCGACCGCCTCGCCCTGGTACTGCCCATGCAATAGGAGGTGATGAGCGCGCCCGATAAGGCCGGTGGCGAGCAGTTCACCACCACGCACGGCCAAGACAAGCACCCAGGTTCGATGCTGTCTGAGAAGCCCATGCCGGCATCTTCAGAGACTGTGTCTTGCGTGCTCGCGGTCCTCAACAGGCCGCCAAGTCGTGGGCATGGCAACCAAGTCGGCACATGCTGGTCCGGAAGCGCTGCCGACCACCCAAGGTCAAAGGCCTTCCTCTACCTGTTTGAGCGACCTGCCGTCATCGGTCTTCCACGCGATGAGGCCGTTGGCGCTGCCGCCGTGGATGACGGCAGCCGCGGCGGACGGGCTGGAGAACTCCATGTCTTTGGTGAACACGTAGAAACCGTCCTTTGGGCGTAGTGTCCCGTCGGCGATGAGCTGCCGGCGATGCGCCAGGACATAAGGGTACGCGTCGGCGGAAGGTCGTTCATCGAGGACCGCCGTGGAGCCACGGAAAACGACAAAGCCGTCAGGGGTGCGTTGGCCTCTGGCTTCGGCGCCCTTGAGGCGGCAGAAGAGCACGCCACCCGAGTCCAGGGAGGTAGCCTGTTGGGCGATGGGAGCGAGGAGATCGGAACCGAGGACGGGGAGTAGCTGTCGAATCCGGGCGAGGAATACCTCCATGTCCTCGCGGTCCGATTCGGGAAGGCGAGCGCCGCTGGCCTGGTTCTGCTCGAGACTGAACCTGTTGACTTGGAGAGCTTCGGCAAGCAGGCGACTCTCGAGATACCGGACGTGCGCCTTCGTGAGGTTTTCGTCCTTGCTGACAAAGACGATGACCGACACCCAGAATTCCTTGGCCTTGTGTTGCTTCAACCGGTCCCGAAGGACCTCGGCTTCGCCGATGTACGCTCGTGGCGAGTTCGTGACCGGGTCCGTTCCCGTGAGGATGTACACGCCGGCTTTGTCCAGTTCCTCCCGACCAAAGAGGTCATCGAGTTCCGTCCGGGGCGCCGCGACGGCTTTCCCCGTCCAGTTTGAGATCTCGGCTGTGCGGAGGCTCTTTGCATCCCCTCGGGGGAGAAAGAGCTTGATCGTCGCGGAGGTCATCGTCATGCGGGCGGGGTCGTGAATCCGCTTGCGCAGAACCGTCTACCCGCGGCACACAACTCGAAACGGGTCAGTGGACGCTCCCGTGTTTTCGGCTGCATCTGCGGTAGCGTGGGCACCAAGCCGACCTTGGTCAAGCATGACGCCCAGTCCGACGCGTCCGTCAGGGCTCGATGTGGACGCTCAGGCTGGAACCGGCGGACGAACACAGGCGGTTCCCCGAGCTCCCCGACTCCGGGAGTGCCCGCTCCGTCCTCAGCGCTGGCCTTGCCTCCCCGACCTCTGGCCCACGCCCTCCTCGATCCGCGTCACGTGAAGCAGGGCCAACTCCTTGACCCGTTCCGAGGTGATCATGGCTCGTTGAAACGCGCGCACGTTAGCCTGCCCAAGCCGCTTGCGCAACGCGGTCCCCCCTGAGAAAACGCAAGAACAGACTTCATCATCCGAGCGCCGCCTCGTAGGCTCCTCCCCCAGTTACGCACACCATGCATGCCATCGCCTTGTTCCTCGGCGCCTGTACGCTCGCCGCCGCCTGGCCGGCTTTCGCGGCCGAGACGCTCCCCCGGCTCCAGGTCAGCCCCAACCAGCGTTTCCTGGTCACCGCCACCGGCCAGCCCTTCTTCTGGCTCGGCGACACCGCCTGGGAACTGTTCCACCGCCTCAATCGCGAGGAGGCCGACCGCTACCTCCAGAATCGCGCCGAACGCGGCTTCACCGTCATCCAGGCCGTCGCCCTCGCCGAACTCGACGGCTTGAATGACCCCAACCCCTACGGCCATCGCCCCCTGCTGGATCATGACCCGGCCCGGCCCGACGTCCGGGAAGGCCCGGACAACGATTACTGGGATCACGTGGACTTCATCGTCGCCCAAGCCAACGCCCTCGGCCTCTACGTCGGCTTCCTCCCCACCTGGGGCGACAAGTGGAACAAGAAATGGGGCGTCGGCCCGGAGATCTTCACCCCGCCGAACGCCGCCGCCTACGGCGAGTGGCTCGGCCGCCGCTACCGCCAGGCCGGTCTCATCTGGATCCTCGGCGGCGATCGCCCCGTCGAGAACGACACGCACCGCGAAATCACCCGCGCCCTGGCCCGCGGCCTGCGTCAGGGCGACGGGGGCGCGCACCTCATGACCTGGCATCCCAGCGGCGGCCAGGGCTCCGCCCAGTACTTTCACGACGACGCCTGGCTCGACTTCAACATGCGCCAGAACGGCCATGTCCCCGAGTTCACCGGCCGCTATGACGCGACCCGTACCGACTACGATCGGACCCCCGTCAAACCCGTCCTCGACGGCGAGCCGATCTACGAGGATCACCCGGTCTCGTTCGACGCCAAGAAGCTCGGCCATTCGATTGCCAGCGACGTGCGTCGCCCGCTCTACTGGAACCTCTTCACCGGCGCCTTCGGCCACACCTACGGCCACGAGTCCGTTTGGCAGATGTGGGCCCCGGGCCGCAATCCGATCAACAACCCGCTCCTGCCCTGGTCCGACGCCATCCGCCAACCGGGCGCGGCCCAGATGCAGCACGGCAAACACCTGCTCCTCTCCCGCCCCTTCCTCGACCGGATCCCGGACGACTCCGTCATCGTCACCGACCGCGTCCCCACCAGCGTCCCCGGCGCCGGTCGCTACCGCTTCGTAGCCACGCGCGACCGCGCCGGCACCTACGCCATGGTCTATGCGCCCACCGGCCGGCCCTTCAAGGTCCGCACCGCCGCCGTGCAGGGCGAAACGCTCCAGGCCTGGTGGTTCAATCCCCGCACCGGGCAGGCGACCTCGCTCGGCACCTTCCCCAATACCGGCGAGCGCGAGTTCGCCCCGCCCGACCCCGGCGAAATGCTCGACTGGGTGCTCGTTCTCGACGACGCCGCTCGCCGCTATCCGCCCCCGGGCCAATCGCGGTAACCGCACCGGACCGGACTGGCATCGGCGCCCGAAAGCACGGCGGCTGCGGCCCACGGTCGAACGCCTTCACGGGTGGGCCGTGGCCAACTCCCTTGAAATGTTGTGCATAAGGGTGAATATTCCGCGGCAATGACCGCCAGCCCCGAGCCCCGTGCCCTATGAAGACCATGAGAGCTTGCTCCTGCCCCCCGGCGCTCCGGTCCGCCGCCGCGCGCGGAACCACCGCGCTGATCATTGCAGTCCTCGGCGGCAACCCGATTCAGGGCGAAGACACGCCCCGCCCCGCCCTGACCCCTGAATCGCCGCCGGCAACTCACACTGCGCCAGCCGAGTCGCCGGCGGCTGGCACGCCGGAAGGGGTGGTACCCGCGCCCGCCGCGAGTGCCGTCTCCGCTCCCGCCCCGCTCGGGGAACTGTCTCCGCTGGTGCGCGAGGTGATCCAGATGTCCGAAGCCGGCGTCTCCGCGAATGTCATCCAGGCGTACGTGGAGGCGTCCGAGTCGTTGGAACAGCTCAGCGCGCCGGACCTCATTGCGCTCAAGACTCACGGCATCGCCGACGATCTTGTGACCGGGATGGTACAGCGCTCGGCCAAGGCTCGGGCCCTGGACGCCCGCCAGAAGGCCGACGCCGTCGCCCGTCTGGTGGCCGCGCGCAACGCCCGGTCGGGCGGCGTGGACCCCGAGAGCTACGACTACTTCCGGCTGTACTACCTGCAACCCCGCGCCCTCGCCGCGGCGTATGAGCGTCTGGGCCCGTACGCTCGTCCGGTCTATGCTCCCGGCTGGTACGGCCGCTACGGGCCACCGCCAACAGCCCGCTACCGCTACCCTCGCTGACCCGCCACCGCCGAGAACCCACGGTTCCCAAGCCCCTCTCCGGATAGCTCGCCGGCCGCCGTGCCAGCCTGAGCTCACTGAATTCGCCCCGTGGAGAGCCCAAGCACCACCGAGCCGATTCTTGCTCCTGCTCTTGCTCTTGCTCTTGCTCTTGCTCTTGCTCGTACTCCTCAGTCTCGCCGGATCCTCGTTATCGTAGCGGATCCTCGCCCCGTCGCTCCGGAGATTTGTGGTGTGCTCGTGCGGGATCGGGCGAGAGCAAGAGCAAGAGCAAGAGGAAGAGCAAGAGCAGGAGTGGGAGCGAGACCTCCAGGATCGGATCTGCGGTTCTGTTCTGCACTCCTTCTTCTCTTTGCAGAGGTCCGGCCCGCGGTTTTCCGATTGCGCGAATGGCCGGTCCCGCTTACCAACCCCGCATGCAACCGCCCCGCTCCGACGCCCGTCTTCCCCGCCGCCGTTTTCTCCGCGACACCCTCGCCCTCGGTACGCTGCCGGCCCTCCTTGACACCCGCGCGGCCACGCCCGAAGCGACGCCCCCGACCTTCGAGCGCCGGGTGAAACTCGGCGTCGTCGCCTGTGGCGGACGCGGCTTCTGGATCGCCCGCCTCTTCGCCCGGCACGGCGGCTACACCCTGCATGCCGTCGCCGACTATTTCCCGGCGGTGGCCAACGCGTGCGGCGAGGCCCTCGGCGTGCCCGCCTCCCGCCGGTTCTCCGGCCTGGATGGCTATCGTCGCCTCCTCGAAAGCGGCGTTGAAGCCGTGGCGCTCGAAGCCCCGCCCGGTTTCTTCCCCGACCACGCCCGGGCGGCGGTCGAGGCCGGGGTGCATGTGTACATGGCCAAACCGGTCGCGGTCGACGTTCCCGGCTGCCTCACCATTGAAGCGGCCGCGCGCACGGCCACCGATCGGAAGCAGGTGTTCTTCGTCGACTACCAGATGCCCACCGACGAGCCGCATATCGAGATCGTCCGCCGCATTCACGCCGGCATGATCGGCCCGGTCGCCGTGGTCAACAGCCAGTACTACGCCAGCACGTTCCCGGACCCGCCCCACACCGCCAGCGTCGCCGACCGCTTGCAGCACCTCACCTGGTGCAACGACAACGCTCTCGGCGGCGGTTACCATGTCAACGCCTGCATCCACGCCATCGACGCCGCCCTCTGGGTCATCGGCCAGCGTCCCGTCGCCGCCACCGGCTTCTCCCGCGCCGCCCGCCCGGACCCTCACGGCGACAGCCACGAAGTCTTCTCGCTGCTTTTCGAATTCCCCGACGGCCTGATTCTCGATCACCGCGGCAAGCACCTGCCCAACCAGACCGGGTTCGACGTCTATTGCCAGGTCCAGGGACGCGACGGCCACGCGCAGTTCGCTTACGGCGGCAAGGCCTGGATCCGCTCGAACGACGATGCTTACCAGGGCGAATCCGTGAACCTCTACGAAGCCGGGGCCGTGCGGAACATCGCGAACTTCTACGATCACGTCGTGACCGGCCGCCGCGACAACCCGACGGTGCGTCGCTCCGTGGACGGCGCCTTGACCACCATCCTCGGCCGCGAAGCCGCCCGGCGTCGGACCCGGCTCACGATGACCAGCTGCTCCAGGAAAACACCCGCCTCGAACGCTCGATCTCCGGGGACTCAAGGCGTAGCGCGGGCAGAGCCTCCTGACGTCGGCGCCTACGTCATCCAGCCGCCGGCAGATTGGCGAGGCTGGCTTCGGCCTGGTTCAGCTTCCCTTCCCACTCCGTCAACCGCCGTCGATGCTCCTCGAGCACCGCGGGCGGCACCTTCTGGGTGAAGTTCGGATTGCCCAGCTTCTCCTGCACCTTGGCCAGTTCGGCCCGGGCCTTGTCCCGTTCCTTTGTCAGGCGCGAACGCTCGGCCGCCACGTCGATCACCCCCTCGAGCGGCAGGGACAACTCCCCGAGATCGTTCGCCACCCGCGGCGTCCCCCGGGCCGGCTCATACCCACCGTCCACCTCGACCGCCTCCGCGTTCAGCAACAACCGGATCACCTCGACCTCCTCCGGCGCCAGGGCACCCGCCGGTCGCAACACGAACCGCAGCCGCTTGGCCGCCGGCAGGTTGAACTCGCGACGCAGGTTCCGACCCAGCCCGACCAGTTCGTACTTGGCGCTGGCGAGTTTCGCGGCGGCCTCATCCAGCCCGTAGTGCTCGCGGAACTCGTCGTCCAGCGGCCGCGGCCAGTGGGCAGAGAGGATTGTCCGCCCGCCCTGATCCGCCGGCAGATCCTGCGCGTAGCCCATCCCCTGCCAGAGTTCCTCCGTGATGAACGGCAGGAAGGGATGAAACAGGCGCAGGGTGTGGCTCAGCACGAAATCGATGACCGCCAGCTTGTTGGCCCGCAACGCGGCCACCGCCGCCCCGTCCACCGCCGGCCCGTCCGGCGACACCCCGACGGCGCCTCCAGGACCTTCGGCCGCTCGGTTCTCCTCGACGGGTCGCAGCGCGGCTTTCGAGGCCTCGATGTACCAGTCGCAGTATTCGCTCCAGAAAAACCGGTACAGCGTGCTCGTCGCCTCCGCGAAGCGGTAGTTCGCGAAGGCCTCGTCCAGCTCGCGGATGGCCTGGTCGAGGCGCAGCAGAATCCAGTGGTCATCGCTGGTCAACAGCGCGCGATCAATCTCGCCCTCGGTGGCCCCGCCCTGCATCTGGCGGAACCGACACGCGTTCCAGAGCTTGTTGCAGAAATTCCGGGCCAGCTCGAGCTGCGGGAAGCGCGCCGGGTTCCACGGGAGGCGGGCGAAGTCGTAGCGCTCGTCCTTCTTGAACCGGTCGAACTCCTTGTCCTCGAAGATCAGGTCCTGCCCGAGCGGCACGGACCGGATGATGCCGAAGCGGACGGCGTCGGCGCCGTAGCCGGCGATGAGGGCGAGCGGGTCGGGCGAGTTGCCCAGGCTCTTGGACATCTTATGGCCGTGTTTGTCGCGGATGATGCCGGTGAAATAGACGTTCCGGAACGGCAGTTTCCCCAGGTACTCGTAGCCGGCCATGATCATGCGGGCGACCCAGAAGAAGATGATGTCCGGTCCCGTCACCAGGTCGGTCGTGGGGTAGAAGGCCTGGAGCGTGGCGTTGCGGGCGTCCTGCGCAGGATCCCCGGTCCAGCCCATCGTGGCGAACGGCCAGAGCCACGAGCTGAACCACGTGTCGAGCACGTCGGGGTCCTGGGCAAACCCGTGCCGCGCGAGGTTCGCGTGCAGCTTGTCGCAGAGGGTGCAGATCACCGTCTCGTGCGCCGCGACGGCGTCCAGCCCCGGGTCGCCGGACTCGACCAGGCGCCGCAGTTCGGCCGGATCCGCGGGCAGGGTCTGGCCATCGACGCGGATCGCGACCTCGCGGGCGTCACAGGCGCTGAACCCGGTGTTCTCGAGCAACACGGTGAGGAGCTCGGTGTACAGGCTGCGCAACGAGATCTCGCTGCGCCGGGTCCAGACCGGGATGCGGTGCCCCCACCAGAGCTGACGGCTGATGCACCAGTCCTGCAGCCCCTCCATCCAGTGGTCATACACCTTCGCCCAGCGATCCGGGAAGAACCGCATGCGCTCCTGCGCCACCGCGCCCGCCTCGGGCGCTGCCGAGTGCGCCCTCGCGCTCGGCACGCCGTCGTCACCGCTGCTTCCCTTCTCGCCAGGCGGCAACACACACGCGCGGGCCGGGCCCACGCTCGGGTACTTCAGAAACCACTGTTCGCTCAGTCGCGGTTCGATGGGAACATCGGCGCGTTCGCTGAACCCGACGTTGTTCACGTACGGCTCCTGCTTCTCGAGCGTGCCGTGGCTGCTGAGCAACTCGGCCGCCTTGCGCCGCGCCACCGCCCGGTCCAGGCCGGCCAGATCGCGCCCCGCCAGCTCGTTCATCGTGCCGTCGGGGTTGAGGATATCGATGACGGGGAGGTGATGGCGCAGGCCGATGGCGAAGTCCGCCGGGTCATGCGCCGGGGTGACCTTGAGAACGCCCGTGCCGAACTCCACATCGATCTGCTCGTCGCCGATGATGGGGATGAGCGCCTGGTCCTCGAGCGGCAGCGCCCGACGCACGTGTTTGCCGATCAAGCCCGCGTAGCGCGGGTCCTTCGGGTTGACGGCCACCGCGGTGTCGGCCGGAATCGTCTCGGGCCGCGTCGTCGCGATGGTGAGCCACGTGCCGGGAACCTCGGCGACCTCGACCTTGAAATAGTAGAGGAACCCGCGCTGCTCCTTCATCACCACTTCCTCGTCCGAGAGCGCAGTCAGCGAGACCGGACACCAATTCACCATGCGCTTGCCGCGATAGATGAGCCCTTTGTGGTAAAGGTCGAGAAAGACGCGCTGGACGCAGCGTGAGTACTCGGGGTCCATGGTGAACCGTTCGCGGGTCCAATCGCAGGACGCCCCGAGCTTCTGCAGTTGCTGGATGATGATGCCGCCGTGCTTCTCCTTCCACTGCCAGACCCGCTCGAGGAACGCCTCCCGGCCGAGGTCATTGCGGTGCTTGATCTCGCCGGCCTGTTTGAGCGAACGCTCGACCACCGTCTGCGTGGCGATGCCGGCGTGGTCGGTGCCTGGCAGCCAGAGTACCTCTTTACCGTCCATGCGTGCCTTGCGGGCGAGGATGTCCTGCAGCGTGTTGTTCAGGACGTGGCCCATGGTGAGCACGCCGGTGACGTTGGGCGGGGGGATGACGATGGCGTAGGCGGGACGTTTCGGGCCCACCCGCGCCGGGTCGGCCACGAAGCACCGCTGCTCGAGCCAGAACTGGTACCACTTCGCTTCGACGGCCTGCGGTTCGTAAGCTTTTGGGATTTCGCTCATGCCAAAGTCCGGCGAGCCTAGCGAACGCGCGCCTGCCTTGGCAACCGTGGCGACAACGCGGCGCTTTCCCCTGGATTTCAGGGTCGAAATCCGGTTGCCTACCGCCGGTTCAGCCGTGTGACGTCATGAGATCGCGCCCGTTCCCGTCGCTCCGAAGCCTTTTCTGGGCTGCCGGAAGCCTGCTGCTTGCAGCCCCGTTCCACCTCCTCCTCGCTGAGAGCGCCGACCCCGCCGACCCGGCCATCGTCGCCGCCCCTCCCCCCGCCACGGCTTCCTCGGTCCATTCTGACACCTACCCGCCCTTGGCCGCCTTCGACGGCAACGTGCGCACACGGTGGGCGAGCCGGGCCAGCGGCCAATCCGAATGGCTCCAGCTCGACCTCGGCGCCACCGTCGCCCTGGACCAGCTCATCATCCATTGGGAACACGCCTTCGCGACCGAATACGAGATCCGGGTCTCCACGGACGGCCAGCATTGGGAAACCGCGCGGCACTGTCCCGCCGGCAAGGGTGGCCGCGAGGCCCTCACCGGGCTTGGTGCGCAGGCCCGGTTCGTGCGAATCGTCGGCCTGAAACCCGGCCCCTTCGGTCTGTTCTCGATCTGGGAAGTCGAGTTTCCCGACCCCCAGGTGCAGGCGCTCCTCGCCGAGCGGCGACGCGCCGCCGAGGAAGGTCGCCGGCAACAACAGGAACAAGGCCTCGCCGCGCTCCGCGGGCAAGGCGTGCACGAGCTGGTGTTCGCTGTTCGCCCGGTCGTGCCCGAGCACTGGTACGCCAACTTCGGCTACTACGCCGCCGGCGGCCCCTCCTACTTCGGCAACCCGGACAAGCTCTATCGCGACGGCGGCCGGCTGTGTCGTCTCCATCTGGCCACCGGCGAGGTGACCGTGCTGCTCGATGATCCAAAGGGAAACGTCCGCGATCCCCAGGTCCACTACGACGGCCGCACCCTCCTGTTCGCCTACCGCCCCGGCGGCACCGAGCATTATCACCTCTACGAAATGCAGGCCGACGGCACCGGCCTCCGCCAGCTCACCGACGGTCCTTACGACGACATCGAACCCAGCTACCTGCCTGACGGCGGCATCGTGTTCGTCTCCAGCCGCTGCCAGCGCTGGGTCAATTGCTGGACCACCCAGGTCGCCGTGCTCTACCGCTGCGACGCCGACGGTCAGAACCTCCGGCCCCTTTCCAGTAACAACGAGCAGCGACAATACCCTGGCCCCTCCCCGACGGCCGCATCCTCTACACCCGCTGGGAATACGTCGATCGCAGCCAGGTCGACTACCACCACCTCTGGGTCATCAACCCCGATGGCACCGGCCAGATGGTCTTCTACGGCAACCTCCACCCTGGCATCGTCATGATCGGCGCCAAACCCGTTCCCGGCTCCGACCTCATCGTCGCCGGCTTCTCCCCCGGTCACGGCCAGACCGAACATGAAGGCGCCGTGTTCCTCGTGGATCCCCGCGCCGGCCCGGACGACCCCGCCGCCGCCCGCCGGATCAGCCGCACCGACAACTTCCGCGATCCCTGGGCCTTCTCCGAACGCTGGTTCCTCGCCGCGCAGGACCACAGCCTCGTCCTGCTTGACGACCAGGGCAACACCCACGACCTCCATCGTTTGTCAGCCGCCGACATCCAGGCCGGCCTCCACTGCCACGAACCGCGCCCCCTCCTCGCCCGCCCCCGCGAACCGTCCGTCCCGTCCCGCATCCGCCCCGCCGAAGCCACCGGCCGCCTGCTCCTGGCCAATGTCTACGAAGGCCGCCACCTGACGGGTGTCACCCCCGGCGAGATCCGCAAACTGCTCGTGCTCGAAAGCCTGCCCAAACCGATCAACTTCACCGGGGGCATGGACCCGCTGAGCTACGGCGGCACCTTCACCCTCGAGCGCGTGCTCGGCACCGTCCCCGTCGAAGCCGACGGCTCCGCCCACTTCGAGGTTCCCGCCCTGCGCAGCGTCTTCTTTGTGGCACTCGACCAGGACGACCTCGCCGTCAAACGCATGCAGAGCTTCGTCACCCTCCAACCCGGCGAGGTCACCGGTTGCGTCGGCTGCCACGAACACCGCGCCCGTACCCCGCCCACGACCGACACGCTCGCGCTCCCGCTCGCCGCCCGCCGTCCCCCCAGCCGCCTCGAGCCCATCGCCGATTCCCCGGACGTCTTCGATTTCCCGCGCGACATTCAGCCCATCCTCGACGAGCACTGCGCCGGTTGCCACGGCTACACCGCCACCGCCCAGGGTGGACCTTATGCCGGCAAGCTCATCCTCACCGGCGACCGCGGGCCGATGTTCTCCCACAGCTACCTCCACCTCACCGTGCGCCGCCTCTTCTCGGACGGCCGCAACGAACCGGTCAGCAACTATGCCCCGCGCACCCTCGGCTCTTCCGCCAGCCGCATCTTTCAGCTCACCGACGGCTCGCACCACGGCGTTCAGCTCACCGCCGCGCAGAAGAAGCTCCTCCGGCTCTGGATCGAGACCGGCGCCCCTTACCCCGGCACCTACGCCGCCCTCGGCAGCGGCATGATCGGCGGTTACGCCCAAAACGAACTGGTCCACACCGACTTTGACTGGCCCACCACGAAGGCCGGCGCGGATGTTCTCGAACGCCGCTGCGCCTCGTGCCACACCGGCATACGCACCCTGCCCCGCGCCCTGTCGGACGAACTGGATATCTCCTTCTGGCGCTTCGACCTGGCCGACCCGCGCCTCCAGTTCAGCCGCCATCGCCTCTTCAACCTGACCCGACCCGAGCACTCCCTCCTCCTGCTCGCCCCCCTCTCGACCGAGGCCGGAGGGTTCGGCATCTGTGCCGGCCAGAACTCCGGCGCGGGCTTTGCCGCCACGAGCGACCCCGACTACCAGACGCTCTTGGCCATGGTCGACGCCGGCCGCCAGTACCTCGCGAAGATCAAGCGCTTCGACATGCCCGATTTCGAACCGCGCCCCGAATGGGTGCGGGAAATGAAGCGCTACGGCGTGCTCGCCGCCGACCTGCCCGCCCCGGAACGGCTCGACGTCTACGCCATCGAACAGGAGTACTGGCGCTCCTTCTGGTACCAACCGCCGGAATGACACGAGCCCCTTCGCCCGCGTCGCCTGGGCGCGAACAGGGCTCAAAGCTCAAAGCCCAAAGCTCAAAGTTCAAGGGAAGCTCCAAGGCTCCAGCGGCCCATCCGTGGCCGGCATGTCAGGCAACATGGAAGCCACTGCCATGGACGGAGCGCGCAGCGTTTGGAGTGCGCCGACTTGCAGCGGCGCTTTTCGTTCACCGCCCCTGCTCCCTCACGAAAAGCGGCGCTGAAGCGTTCGCACTCCAGACGCTGCGCGACCTCCAACCCGCCAGGCCTGCCGGAGCGTGCGGGCACGCGCCCCAAGCTGGAAAGCGGTAGCGGTCCCTACCGCGCTCTGGCCGGTGAATCCAAGTCGAAATTCGCCAGCACCGGGATCTCGTGGGCACACGGCGCGTTCGTCGGGGCATCGGCTTCCCGGTCCGTGGCGCTGACCAGGCCCTGTGCCAGCAGATACGCCTCGACCTCGTCCCCGCTCACATCGGCCAGCAAGTGGCCGTTCACCTCGACACACGGGCTCAGCGTTTGACCGCTCTTCCGGATCATCTCCTCGCGCTGGGCGGGGTCGTTGATGATGTCCCGGTCTTCATACGGGAGGTGGTGCTTCCGCAGCACGGCCCGAACCCCGTTGCTCCAACCGCAGGTCGGCTTCAGGTACGCGACAATCTTGGGTGTAGTTGCCATAAATTAGCGGCGCGACTCTGCCACATAATCCGCCCGACGCAAGTCGTCCGCTCCCCCCGCCCCCGCGAACGAACAACGCCAGGAGCACGCACCGAGATGCCCGGTTGAAGGTTGAAGGTGGTCTTTGCCCAGAAGGGATCTGGCCATAGCAGATGAGGCCTGGGTCGCCATCCCACCGTCCCAATACTGGGACAACCGGTTCCCGCTTCCGAACCCTCCGACCCGTCCCCCGCCGCAGTGAACGGCGGGTGAACCGCTGATTCGCAAGGCCTTGCGCCATTTCATCCGGCTGGCATGGCGGCTGCGTCAGGATAAAGCATCGCAGTTGTCGTGAGTGAGATCGCAACGCCGTCTGAAATCGATACGACCATGCCAGTACTCGCCAAATTCTACGGGATCGTGATCCGGATGTTCCGGGTGCGGGGAATGCCCGCCCGCTTCCACGCGATCTACCACGACGCCGAAATCGTGGTCGAGATCGCCCCCCTCCGGGTCGTGCAGGGCAACGTCCCGGCGCGCATCACGCAACTCGTGCTCGCCTGGGCGCGGACGCACCAGTCCGAACTGCTTGCCGCCTGGGGCGCCTTGCTGCACTCGCGCAAGCCGGCCACCATCGGCCCCCTGGACTGAGCCACGCCGCCCCACCGCACCCATCGCCCCCTCGCCCGCCATGGATATCTCCCGCCCAGAACTCGGCCGCCGGCGACGCCGTCGCCGGGCGCTCTACAGTGCCGCGGCGCTGGTCCTGTTGGCGGGCACCACGCTGGGGCTCTCGCGCCTCAAACCCGCCGCGCCCCGCGTCGATCGGCACGCCATCTACACCGACACGGTCAAGCGCGGGGAGATGCTGCGGCAGGTGCGCGGCAACGGCACGCTGGTGCCGGAGGAAGTCAACTGGGTCCCGGCCATCACGGCCGGCCGCGTCGAACGGATCCGGGTCCTGCCGGGCGCCGCAGTGAAGACCGACACGATCCTTGTCGAGCTCAGCAATCCGGAGGTCGAACACGCGGCCTTCGAAGCCGCGTGGCAGCTCAAGGCCGCCGAGGCCCAGTTCAACAAGCTGAAGGTCCAGTTGGAAACCGAACGTCTTGGCCAGGAAGCCCAGGCCGCCCAACTCCGCGCGGAATGCTCCGTCGCCAAGCTCGATGCCCAGGCCGATGCCGAGCTGGCGGCCGGCAAGCTGGTGGACCGGCTCACGGCGCTGCGCTCGCAGACCAAGGCCGAACAACTCGACATCCGCTGCGAGCTCGAGGAGAAGCGGCTTCGCATCCTCCAGGATTCCCACGACGCGCAGCTCGCCGCTCAGCAGGCCGAGATCGAGCGCCTGCGCGCCTTTCTCGAACTGCGCCGCAACCAGGAGGCCCGGCTCCAGGTCCGCAGCGGGCTCGACGGCGTGCTGCAGCGCCTGGGCGACCGTGAAACCCTCCAGGTCGGCCAGCAGCTCCCGGCTGGCGCCCTGGTGGCGCGCGTGGCCAACCCCGCCCGGCTCAAGGCGGAAATCAAGATCGTGGAAACCCAGGCCAAAGACGTCGCCCCGGGCCAGAAAGCCGTGATCGACACCCGCAACGGCAAGATCGCCGGCCACGTCGTGCGCGTGGACCCGGCCGTCCAAAACGGGACCGTCACCGTGGACGTGACCCTGGATGAAGCCCTGCCGCGCGGGGCGCGCCCGGACCTGTCGGTCGAAGGCGTCATCGAGCTCGAGCGACTCGCGGACGTCCTGCATGTCGGTCGCCCTGTGCAGGGACAGGCTGACAGTCTGGTAGGCCTGTTCAAAGTCAGCGCCGGCGGGCGGGAAGCCGAGCGGGTGCCCGTCCGACTGGGCCGCAGCTCCGTCAACACCATCGAAGTCCTCTCCGGCCTGGAGCTGGGCGACACCATCCTGCTGAATGACATGTCCCAGTATGACGCCCATGACCGGGTCCGGCTGAATTGAGGAAGGACCACGGACCACAGACCACAGACCACAGACCACGGACCTATGACGTCGACCCTCGAACCTGACACGTCGGACTTCGACCTTCGACCTTCGACCTTCGACTTTCGCCCTTCGCCCTTCGCCCTTCGCCCTTCGTACTTCGAACTTACTCTCCTATGACCACCAACGGTTCCCTCATCACCCTGGAAGGCATCACCAAAGTCTTCTTCACCGACGAGGTTGAAACGCATGCCTTGTCGGGGATCCACCTCGAGATCCGGAAAGGGGAGTATGTGTCCATCGCCGGACCCTCCGGCTGTGGCAAGTCCACCCTCCTCTCGATCCTCGGCCTGCTCGACACTCCCACGGAGGGGCTCTACCGGCTGAATAACCACGACGTCTCGAAACTGGGCCACGCCGACCGCGCGCGCATCCGGAATCGGGAGGTGGGCTTCATCTTCCAGAGCTTCAATCTCATCGGCGACCTCACCGTCTTCGAGAATGTGGAGCTGCCCCTGACCTATCGGCGACTCCCGGCTGGCGAGCGCAAGCAGCGGGCCAACGAGGCGCTCGAGAAGGTGGGCATGTCCCATCGCGTGAACCACTACCCTTCGCAGCTCTCGGGGGGTCAACAGCAACGTGTGGCGGTCGCCCGGGCGCTGGCCGGCAAACCCTCGATCCTGCTCGCCGATGAGCCGACGGGAAACCTCGACTCAAAGAACGGCGAGGCCGTCATGGACCTGCTGCGTGATCTGCATCGTGAAGGAGCGACCATCTGCATGGTCACGCATGACCCGCGCTTCGCCCGTCATGCCGACCGGCAGGTGCATCTGTTCGACGGACGGGTCGTGGAAGAGATGGTCGAGGAGGCGGCGGCGGTCAAGCCTTGAGGGGGAGCCTTGAGGGGGAGTAGCCGCATGAACGACGAGTGCCGCCCATCCCGATCTCTCAAACGCTCTCCGGGACGCTCATCGGGAAGACTTGCGGGTGCCGTTCCGGGTCGAGACTTCGAGGCGAGTCACCGACAGGAGGTCCACCACCTCGTAATCATCCGGCTTGTCATGACGGTAAACGAGCATCTCACGCCCGCTGGGAGCCAGGGCGACGAAGTCTTCGTGCTTGACCAGGAGCCGGCCGCCGTCGGCCACGTGGACCACAAACGGGCGAAACGGTCGTTCGTGCAGCAGCTTCCGAATCTCATCCGCTTTCATCGGCCCCACGATACGAGAAACCCCGGAGCGTGCAAGGCCGGCCAACCGGCCGCGCCCGCGCCAACGACCCACCACTTGCCCCTCCCATGATCCAGCTCCGAAACCTCGAGAAGCGTTACCAGACCCTAGCGGGCTTCACGTTCGTGCTGCGGCAGATCAACCTGGACGTGAATGAAGGCGACTTCCTCACCTTCATGGGCCCTAGCGGCGCCGGGAAATCCACGCTGCTCAGCATCCTCGGCATGTTCGATGGTGCGTTCGAAGGCGAGTATCACTTCAACGGTCATACGATTCACCGCCTTCCTCCGAAGGAACGCGGTGCCCTCAACAAGCGACACATCGGGTTTGTCTTCCAACAGTTCCACTTGCTCGAGGACCTGACTGTAGCTGAGAACCTCGACCTGCCACTCTCCTATCGCGATCTCAAGAAGTCCGAGCGACAGGCGCTCGTGGCGGACATGCTGGATCGGTTCGGCATGGTGGCCAAGAAGGACCTGTTTCCTTCCCAGCTCAGCGGCGGGCAACAGCAACTGGTGGCCATTGCCCGGGCGATCATCGCCAAGCCCTCGCTCCTCCTGGCCGACGAGCCCACCGGCAATCTCCACACCGATCAGGGTCGCGAGATCATGGACCTGTTTAAGAAGCTCAACGAAGAGGGCACCACCATCATCCAGGTTACGCACAACCCCGAGTGGGCTGGATACGGCCCGCGCATCGTGCGGCTCAAGGATGGCTGGATGGAGTCGTGAAGAACCCCCTGCCAGCCTCAGGTCCCGCCCTTCGCTTTGGCGGTGAGCAGGCTCACCCGGGCCACGTGGGCCGCCTCGACCAGATTCCAGTCGGCACCCACCCAGAGCACGAACAAGTCCGCGCCAGCCTCCGGCGGGACCGCCAGGTAGTCGGGGTGGGGAACGGGCAGGGTCTCACCGTTCGTGAGATGAAGCTGAAAGGCGCGAAACGGTGCCCGGTCGCGCAGCTTTTTCAGATCCGAGACCTTCATATTCGTGGCCCAAAGGTGGACGAGTTTGCCCGTCAGTTCAACTAGCCTGATATGACCGACCTCAAGTTCGCCCTCCGCCAGCTCCGGAAGCACCCCGGCTTCACCGCGGTCGCCGCGCTCACGGTCGCGCTGGGCATCGGGGCAAACGGCAATCCAGGGCCCGGCTTATGAAGGCGAGAAGATCTGCTCCAGCGCCCTGCGCGCTTCCCGTCGGATCGTCGGAGCAACCCAGAGCGATGACGCCAAGAGCGCGTCGAGCCGGGCCGCGCTTTGCTGCCGGTCCAATAGTCCGTGGGCCGCAGCCCAGAGGACGACTCCGAGTGAACCGTGCGCTTCGACCCGAACAGACCTTGCCAATTCTCGCGCCGACGTGTCGTCCGTCAAATACCACTGGGCCTCCCATTGGAGGGCTAACGCGAGGGCTTCAGACTCGGCTTTGTGCAGGAGGCCGGAGGCGGTCCACAGGGTCGCCTGCTCGGCCGATCTGGCGTCCAATTCATGAACCCGCAACCAGTGCGGGCGACCGGTGGGCCAGTCGGCCGCCAGACGGATCAACTCTCCTTCAACGGCCGGCGGTACTGAAACCGATTCGATCCGCGAAAGCAAATCGAGCGCCTCAGCCTCGTGCAGGTGAAGGACCGGCCCCGTGTCACAGACAACCCTCTCTGGTTTCATGGTCGCCGCGCTTCGCGCAACGCCCAGGCGATGTCCTCTCGCTGATGCTTCTCGGCGAGAGTACTGGCATGGTGTCGGAGAAACTCGCTCAGTGCATGTCGCACGGCCTCCTGGGGATTTGGATACAGGCCCGCCTCCACCAAGCCCTCCAACTCAGCCGCCATTCGGTCTGGCAATTCCATTTCCAGCGACTTCATGACCGCAGCGTAGGATGCGGTTTCCGAGCGGTCAAGAGCCGCAACCCATTCCGATCCAAGCAGCTTTAACAATTCAACCCGTGTATTGGACCATGAACGATCTCAAGTTCGCCCTCCGCCAGCTCCTGAAGCACCCCGGCTTCACCGCGGTCGCCGTGCTCACGCTCGCGCTGGGCATCGGGGCGAACACCGCCATCTTCAGCGTCGTCAATGCCGTGCTGCTCCGGCCGCTTCCCTATCCCGAACCCGGCCAACTGGTGCAGTTGCGCGCGGACTGGTCGGGCCAACCCAGCACCGTCATCGGCAGCGCCACGTTCGTTGCCGTCAAAGCCCAGAGTCAGTCGCTGGCGCGCATCGCCGCCTATACGGGCGGCGACATGACCCTCACGGGGACTGGGTCGGCGGAACGAATCGTGGCCGGCGCCGTGACGGCGGAGTTCTTTCCCCTGCTCGGCGTCCAGCCGGCGTTAGGACGCAACTTCACCCGGGAAGAGGACACGCCCAACGGCCCGCGGGCAGTCATTCTCGGACACGGCCTCTGGCAGAGCCGATTTGGCGGCGACGCGGACGTGCTGGGCCGAACGATCACGTTGAACAATGCGAGCTACACCGTCGTGGGCATTCTTCCGGCACGCTTTCAGTATCCGGAACCGTTTCAGCTTTGGACGCCGCTCGCGCTTGGCGAAACGGGGGGAACCTTCGTGTCGTATGGCGAAGGCATGTTCCTGCTGAAAGCCATCGCTCGATTGAAACCCGGCGTGACGCTGCAGCAGGCGCAAGCCGAGCTGCAGATCATTGCGCAGCGCCTTCAACCCGGAGGACCGACCGCGACCCCGGGCGGCACTCCCCAGCCGCGCGGCGAGGGCGGCGAGGGCGAGGGCGAGGGCCGCGGCGAGGGTGCCTTGACGTTGCTCGGCCTGCACGAACAGTTCGTCGGGGACGTGAAGGGAGCTTTGCTCGTGTTGCTGGGAGCGGTCACCTTGGTCCTGCTCATTGCCTGTGCAAACGTCGCCAACCTCCTGCTCGCCCGCGCTGCCGCGCGGCAACGGGAGATGGCCGTCCGCGCCGCGCTGGGCGCCGGACGCTGGCGGATCGCCCGTGAGCTACTCACGCAGAGCTTGCTGCTTTCCCTGGCCGGTGGAGGTTTGGGTTTGTTGGTCGCGTTCTGGGGCGTCCGGGCGCTTGCGCAATGGAGCGGCGCGAGCCTGCCGGCGATGCACGGGATCGGCATCGATGCCTGGGTGTTGGCGTTCACGCTCGGGGTGTCGGTGCTGACCGGTTTGGCGTTCGGACTCGCACCGGCCGTTCACGCCGGGCGCGCGGACGTCAGCGCCACGCTCAAAGAGGCTGGCCGCGGCGACACCGGCGGACATCGCCCCGGGTTCCGGCATCGGCTCGTCGTGTCGCAAGTAGCGCTGGCGCTGGTGCTGCTCATCGGCGCCGGGTTGTTGATCAAGAGCCTCGCGCGGCTGATGGACGTCCAGCCCGGCTTCCAGGCTGAGGGCGTGTTGACCTTGCAAGTGACTTTGCCGGAGGGACAGTCCTCGTCGCAGAACGTCCACTTCGTGGAGCAAGTCGTCGAGCGGTTGCAGGCGCTGCCCGGTGTGCAGGCGGCTGCCGCGACGGATTCCCTGCCGCTCACGGATTATGCGCGCATCACGGCGGTGGAGATCGAGGGCCGGCCACCGATCGACTTCAGCCGGGCGAGGCCGGGCGACGTGAAGCCGGCTTCCAGGCCGACGGTCACCTTCGATTACTTCCGCGCGCTGGGTATTCCGGTGAGGAGCGGAAGGGCATTCACGGCGCAGGACGCGCGCCCGGCCGCGGGTGCGGTGATCGTCAACGAGGCGTTTGAGAAACACCACTTCCCCGGCGAGAGCGCGGTCGGCAAACGCGTCCGCCTACTGGCGGGTGGGGAGGGGCGTTGGCAGACGGTGGTGGGGGTTGTCAGCGATGTGCGGCAGAGCGGATTGGCGGGAGACGTCATGCCGGAGGTGTACAGCCCGGAACTGGAGGACGCGGGGGGCGCGCTGAGCTTCGTCCTCCGTGTCACCGGCGAGCCGGCCGGCCTGATCCCTGCCGTGCGGAGGGTGGTGGCGGAGGTGGAGCCGAACCAGCCGCTCCACAACGTGATGACGATGGAGCAACGGCTGGCGGACACCACGACCTCACGGCGAGTGAACACGGCCTTGCTGGGCAGCTTTGCGGCGGTGGCGCTGCTGCTCACCGTCGTGGGCATTTATGGCGTGATGTCGTATGCGGTGACGCAGCGCCGACGCGAGATCGGCGTGCGGATGGCCTTGGGCGCGCAAAGGAGCGAGGTGCTGGGCCTGATCCTCCGCGCGGGGCTGAGGCTGACACTGCGGGGCGCTGCCATCGGGCTTGTCGGGGCGTTGGCCGTGACGCGCTATTTGTCGAGCCAGCTCTATTCCGTGAAAGCGACCGACCCCGCGACCTTTTTGGGCATCTCAGTGGCGCTGACGGGAGTGGCCTTGCTCGCCTGCTGGCTGCCCGCCCGCCGTGCGGCGCGGGTGGAACCGGTGGTGGCGCTGCGCGCGGATTGACTGGAGAATCCAGCGCCATGACCCAGCCCGAGGCATTGAAGCGCGACCGGCCGCTGAAGTGGTCCGCCGGAACCGGAACCGATGTCTGGACGCTGTTCGGCGCCTGCATCGCCGGTGATCTGAACACGGTGAAACGGCTGCTGGCCAGGGATCCGTCGCTGGCGCGCTGCCACCACCACTACCGCAAACCGCTCTATTTCGCCGTGCGGGAAAACCGTCTCGAGGTCGCGGCCTTCCTGCTGGAGCGCGACCCCGACCCCTTTGGCCTGGCGGTGAACGACAGCCTCCTGGAGATCACCCGCGACCGCGGCTACCCGGAGATGGAACGGCTGCTGGAAACGAAGTTCGCCCAACGCTTCGGCGCGTCACCGCGCGGTGAACCGGTGGCCGCGGCCATCCGTGGGCGCGACCTGGCGAGGCTCCGGGCCTGGCTTGATGCCGCACCGGAATTGCTCCACGCCGGCGATCAGCGCTCCAACCAGGCCATCCACTGGGCGGTGATGACACGGCAGATTGAACTCGTGGAAGAACTGCTTGAACGCGGTGCGGACATCAACGCCCGGCGCTCCGACGGCGCGCATCCGATTCACCTGACCAACGGCGACTACCATTTCCGCGGCTGGCGCGACGTGCCGAAGGAGTGGCCGACCACGTCCGAGCAAGTGTACCGGCATCTGGTGGATCGCGGCGCGAAGGTGGACCTCGGCATGGCCTGCGCCACCGGCGACATTGCCCGCGTGCGCGAACTGCTGGACCGGGATCCCGCGCTCGTGAACCGTCTCTCGGACTACGCCGGCTATTACCTCGGCTGCGGGGCGCCCATCAAGAACGCCGCCGCGGGCGGACACCTCGAGATCGTCCGGCTGCTGCTGGAACGTGGCGCTGATCCGAACCTGCCCGAAGAAGGCATCGCGCCAGACGGCCACGCGCTGCATTCCGCCGTGGTCCGGGGTCACCTCGACATCGTCCGCCTACTGCTGAAGCACGGCGCGCATCCCAATGTGGAAATCGAAAGCTCCGCCGACACCCTGAGCGCCGCATTGGCCACCGCCGGTTACTCCTACCTCCAGATGAACCCAGACATGGTCGAACTGCTTTGTTCGCACGGCGCGTCGCGGGGCGTTCACCTGCTCGCCTACAGTGGCGACATTGTCACCGCGGCGGCCGTCTTCGCGGCGAACCCGGCGCTCGCCAACGATCCCGACGCCCTCGCCAATGCGGCCAGCGAAGGCAAGGAAGCCTTCGTGCGCCTGATGCTGCGTTATCAACCCGATCTCCCGCGTCGCGTTGGGTTCCCCGCTTGGGCGGTCGGCGCGAAGACGCGCGCGCTGAACGAGCTGCTGTTCCAGCACGGCATGAACCCCAGCGCGCCGGACTGGCTCGGCATCACGCCGCTCCACCATTTTGCCCGCGGCGGTGACGTCGAGAAGGCGGCGCTCTTTCTCGATCACGGCGCGGACCTGCACGCGCGCGACGAGGACCTTTGCTCCACGCCCTTGGGTTGGGCCGCCAAGTTTGGCCAGCGACCGATGGTGGAGTTCCTCCTTCGGCGCGGTGCGAAGCCGGAACTTCCCGATGATCCGCCGTGGGCCACGCCCCTGGCCTGGGCAAAGCGGCGCGGGCATCCGCAGATCGCTGAACTGCTCCGGCACCATGGCGCGCGAGCGGTCGGGTAGACCAAGCCAGGCCGACTCTTCCCGTGAAGATCCAAGTCATGAGCCAGGAGCCGAAACCAACCGCCCCTTGTCTGACCCCGATTCTGTGCGTCCGCGACTTCCGCGAAGCGACGGAGTACTACACCCGGAACGAGTGCCCGTCGCAGCCCGCATCGAAAAGTCGCTGGCGGCGCTGCGGCGCGATCTGGCCCACCACAAGAACATGAGTGTGGGCGAAATGCTCGAGGAGACGCTCGTGCACACTTTTGAAAGTGTGCACCCGGGCGGGGTGGCCAGCCCGCACACCGAGACAACCCTGAGCTACATCCAGGCGCGGAGGCAGAAGCACCGCATCGCCTGCGACACGCACGCGTGCTATCGCTTGTTCGAGCGCTCCAGGCGCTCGAACAGGCGGAGTGAATGAAGCAGGAAGAATACTGGATTTCCCCATGAACGACCTCAAACCCGCCTTACCGGATCTCCAATCCCTCCAAACGGGCCAGTCGCGAAGCCTTCGGGTCGAAGCTCCAGAACGTGTCGCACCTCAGGAACAAAGCCGAGGCCACATGAAACAAATCGTAGGTGCGAAAGCCATGTTTGGCAGTGTGCGGAGCGCCAACTCCTCGAACTGGGCTTCGAGTTCCGGCGGGCTGACAGGAACGGGGCGCAGAAAGGTGGGACCCGCCAGGAGGGGGTTCATTCTCCCGCCAGTAGCTTATCGACCAAACGGCTTTGGGCGGCGGGGATGGGTGCCGCAAAAACCTTGGCTGTCCGGGCACGAAAATCAGGGAGTTCGGTGATCCGATCCGGACCCGCGTCGGGGCGGACCGTGTACGTCCGTCCGTTGCGGCGGCGGATTCGGACGACCCCCTCACGGTCACACGCATCCAGAACCGCGGCCGGTTCGCGGTCAAGCTCCCGAACGGTGAACGTTTTCCTGGCCGACGATTTGTCGCCGTCCGCCGCCAGCGTCAAGCGGCGAAAGCACTCCCCAGGCCAGCCCACGAGGTGGTATGTCATCCGGATGGCATGCGGGAAATCCCTGCACCACGACGCGCCGTTGCCACGCATCTTCAAAACGTTCAATGCCATCCGGCGCCTGCCGGTAGTCAAACGCGCCCATAGCCAAGCCAGTCCGGGAGGTGCTCTTCCCACCAGCGGCGATACTCCTCCAGGGATTCGAACGATCGGTAGCGCGTGTCGTCCAGCACCGGTTTGTAGGTGCGGACGAAGGCGTAGCGGAACCGTTGCGCCAAGGGGCGGCGCGCCGCAGCCTCAAACTCGGCCAGCCCATTCCCGCTCATGAGCGATTTCCCTTTCGCCCTCCGCCAACTGTGGAAGCACCCCGGCTTCGCGGCCGTCGCGGTGTTCACCCTGGCCCTGGGGCTGGGCGCCAACACCGCGATGTTCAGTTTCGCCGATGGGCTGCTGTGGCGTCCGCTCGCCCTGCCGGCGCTCGAGCGGCTTGTCACCGTATGGCAGGCCCCGGAGACCCAGCCCCAGGCACGCGAGGCCGTCTCCGCGGTGGATTACCTCGCCTGGAAGGAAGAGGCCCGCTCCTTGGCGTCACTCGCCGCCCTGCAAGGTCATTCGGCCAATCTCACCGGGACCGAGCATCCGGAACGCGTCTCCGGGGCCCGCGTCAGCGGCGGTTACTTTGGCACCCTCGGCATGCAGCCCCGCCTGGGCCGGTTGTTCGGGGCGCCCACGGAATTCTCCGAGGCGGACCCCGTGGTGGTCATCAGCGAAAACCTCTGGCGACGTCGCTTCGCCGCGGACCCGCATCTGCCGGGGCAAACCCTCGAACTGGACGGACGCCGCCACACGGTGCTGGGGGTCGTCTCCGCCGCCCAGGCGTATCCGGTGGGCGCCGACTTCTGGGTGCCGCTCCTATTAGACCCGGCGGCCCGCCACGACGCAACGCGCCGGGATCTGGAACTCGTCGGCAGGCTGCAACCGGACGCGCTGGTGGCGGGTGCCGAATCCGAGCTGCGCACACTGGCCGCGCGGCAGCACTGGGTCGGACCGCCGGGCGGGCCCGTCCGGACCCCCCGACTGGTTCCGCTGCGCGACCATCTGCTGGCCGACAGCGAGGCACCGGCGTACCTGTTCATCGTCGTGCTCGCCGCCACGTTCCTGCTGGCTTTGGCCTGTGCGAACGTCGCCAACCTCGAAGTGGCTCAGATGCATGGACGGCAGCGCGAGTTCGCCATCCGATCGGCGTTGGGCGGGGACTCGGGGCGGCTGGCGCGCCAGGTGTTGACCGAGAGCACGGTCCTGTGTTTGGCGGGAGGACTGGCCGCGCTGCTCGTGGCACATGGGACCATTCGGCTGATCCGCGCGAGCCTGCCGCCGGATCTCCTGCCGTACGTGCCAGGCTGGTCGGCCGTGGGTCTGAGCGGCCGCGCCTTCGCGTACGCCGCGGGGGCGGCCCTGCTGGCGGGGCTGCTGGCCGGAATGGCCCCGGTATTCATGCTTCCCCGCAACAGCCTGGACACCGTGCTCCGTCAGGGTGCCCGGGGCTCAAGCAGCGGGCGCCGGCACCGGCTCCGGCAGGGCTTGGTCGTGGTGGAACTGGCCCTGGCCCTCGTCATGCTGGTGGCCTCCTGCCTGTTCGTGAAGACGTTCGCCGGGCTCGTCTTCGCCCGCCAAGGCTTCGAGGCCGACCGGGTCCTGACGCTGCGTGTGAGCCTGCCGCCCTCGCGCTACACCGAGCCCCACGCGGTCACCCGGTTCTACGAGGAAGCGCTGCGCGAAATCGCCAGCCTTCCCGGCGTGGAATCTTCCTCCCTCGCCAGCACGCTCCCCTACTACGGCACCGAAGAATCCACCTTCGCCGCCCACCGCGCCGCCCCGGACCAGCCGGACGAGCCCGCCAGGCGGTTCGCCGTCGAGGCCGTGACGCCCGAACACTTTCGCACCTTCCGGATCAGCGTCCGCCAAGGCCGGCCCTTCCTCTCCGCCGACACCGCCCAGAGCGCCCCGGTCGCCATGGTCAGCGAAGCCGTGGCCCGGCAGCTTTGGCCCGGCGACTCACCGCTCGGCCGCACCCTCTGGCTGAACCCCGCAGCACCCGACGCCCGTCCCCTGACGGTGGTGGGCGTCGTGGCGGACGTGCGCCGTGACTGGCGACGCGAGGCGCCTGGCAGCGTGTACGTGCCCTTCTCCCAGGCTTCGCGCCCGACCATGTTCGTCTCCGTCCGCACGGCGGGTGATCCCGTCCGCCACACCGCCGCGATCCGCCGGCGCATCCAGCAATTGGACGCTGCCCAACCGCTGCCCCAGCCCAAACCCATGAGGCAGGTCGTCGTCGAGTCCATGGCGGGGCTGTTCATCACGGCGGGGGTGCTGACGTTCATGGGCGGCATCGCCCTCCTGGTGGCGGCCGCCGGTGTCTACAGCGTGGTCGCCAACTCCGTCAGCCAACGCACGCGGGAAATGGGCATCCGCCTGGCCCTGGGGGCCCGACCCGTGGATGTCCAACGCCAGGTTCTTGGGGAGGGTTTGCGGCTGGCCGCCGTCGGCGTTGGCTTCGGCCTGCCCCTGGCGGTGGCGGTGAGCCTGCTGTTCCGGGCCGCGGTGGTCGGGATCCCGGTGCTGACCGCCTCCTGGTATGGCCTCCTGGCCGCACTGCTGATGGGGGTGACCCTGCTCGCCTGCCACCTGCCGGCCCGCCGGGCCTCGCGCATCGACCCCCAAATCGCGCTGCGAAGTGAGTAAGCTCTATGAAAGACCGGCGGCTCGCCCTAACCAAGCGTCCCGGAGCCCGCGTCTATGGCGCGAGAGCACAGGCCCTGACCAGCGCGTGTTTGACCGCGATGAGGTCGGGAGGTGTGAGCACGCCCAACCGCCTTTCGAAGCGCACCAGGGGAAGCGCGCCGATCGCTTGCACGTTGGCCACGGATTCGGGACTCAGGAAACGGAGGTGGCCCGGCGGGATCTCCAAAGCGCTTCCGCGGGACTGGCGGGTGATCGGGACATGGATGATCAAGGTCCGTGGGACTTCCAGATCGTCAGCCAGCAGCACCACCACGGGCCGTGTCTTGGCCGCCAGGCCCAAGTCGGCCAGCCACACTTCACCGTGGCGCGGGGGCATGACCGTCAAGGATGTCGAGGACTTCCTGCTCCACCTCACGACCCGGCAGGACGTCGGACCATTCCTCCTCCCGACGCCGGTGCTCGAGGAAACACAGGTAATGCCAGAGCTCGCTCACGACCTCCTCGGGTTGCCTTCGAATGGCGTCAATCAACCGTTCCTGCGTAACCATGTCCGGAGGGTAACTGAGATCGCCCTCGCCAGCAAGAACCAGCTCTCGGGGAACCTCCCTGGGGTCAGGGCCGGTGATGATTCAAACCTATGAATGATCTGAAGTGTGCGTTCCGCCACCTGACCCGCAGCCCGGGATTCGTGCTGCTGGCGGTGGTGATCCTCAGCCTGGGCATCGCCGGCAACACCGTCTCCAGCATCGTCAATGGCGTCTATCTTCGGCCGCTGCCGTTCGCCCAACCGACGCGACTGGTGGACCTCGACGAGACCGCGCCGCGCTGGCAGCTCCGCTACACGGGCATTGCCTATCCGGATTTCTGCGCGTGGCGCAGCGACAACCGGACCTTCGAAGGAATGGCCGCCTATGCACAACGCGATTTCAACCTGTCCGGCGCGGGTCTGGCCGAGCGGGTCGCCACCCTGCGCGCCAGCTACAACCTTACGGACGTGTTGGGCCTGGTCCCCGTGCTTGGCCGCAGCTTCACGGCGGAAGAGGACCAACCGGGCGGCGCACCGGTCGCGCTCCTCGGCCATGCCGCCTGGCAGCGGCTCTTCGGCGGCCAACCCGACGTGCTCGGACAGACCGTTCAACTGGACGGGCAGCCGTTCACCATCGTCGGAGTTTTGCCACCCCAGGCGGCGTTCCCGCGGCGGGACGACCTCTGGATCCCCCTGGCGATGAGCCCGACCGACGGTAACGGGTGGTTCCTGAGTGGCATGGGCCGGCTCAAGCCCGGGGTTTCCGTCGCCCAGGCCCAAGCCGATCTGCTCCGCATCCACAAGCAGCTTGTCGAGACGCGGCCAGTGAACGACATCACCTCGCCGGTCGTCGCGCCGCTCTTGGAACGTCACCTCGGCGACAGCAAACCCGCGGCGGCCGTGCTGTTGGGCACGATGGCGCTGGTCCTGGTCATCGCCTGCGCCAACGTGGCGGCGCTCATGCTCGCCCGCGGCCTGACGCGACGCCGCGAAACCGGCGTGCGGCTGGCGCTCGGCGCGCGCCGGCTGCACCTCGTCCGCCAGACCCTGGTCGAGAGCCTGCTGCTGTCGGCGTTGAGCGGGATCCTCGGCGTCTTGCTCGGCGAATGGCTCCTGGGCATCGCCCTGGCGTGGTTGCCGGAACGACTGCCCGTGTGGGTGACCCTCGACCTCGACCTGCGCTTCGCTCTGTTCGCGGTCGCACTGACCCTGCTCACCGCCATGCTGTTCGGCCTCTTGCCGGCGTTGCAGGCCTCCTCGGAAACCCACCTGCAAGCCGCCTTCTCCGCCGCCGGTTCCCGCACCGGCGGCTCGGTCGCCCAACGCCGCAGTCTGCGACTGCTGGTCATCGGCGAAGTGGCGATGGCGATGGTCCTGTTGATGACCGCCGCCCTGCTCGCTCGCGCGTTCGTCCGGCTTCAGTCCACCGATCCCGGCTTCCGCCCCGACCACCTCCTCACCTACAGAGTGTCACTTCCCGAAACGGCCTACCCGGATGCGGCCCGCCGCGACGGCTTCTTGCGCACGCACCTCGAACAGGTGCGCGCGTTGCCCGGAGTCACCGCGGCGAGTGCCGCCAGTGCGCCTCCCTTGGGCGGGCATTGGGGGATGTTCTGTGAGGCGGAAAACGCCCCGCCCAGACCCCCGGGGGCGGTCAACCCGGTCATCCTTCGCCGCATCATCTTCCCCGGTTACTTCGAGACCATGGGCATCACGCGGCTCGCCGGCCGCACGTTCGCCGAATCGGATGACCGCCGCGATGGACCCCCGGTGGTGATCGTGAACGAGATCCTGGCCCAGTTGTTCTGGCCGGACCAGGACGCCGTCGGGAAGCGGATCCGTGCGGGCGACCAGGCGCCGTGGTGGGAGGTGGTGGGGGTGGTCAAAGACGTGAAACACTACGGCGTCAGCGAACCCATGCGCCCCGGCCTGTACCTGCCTTTCTCCCAGAATGACGTGGCCTCCATGGCCGTAGTCGTCCGCACCGCGGGCGAACCCGCCTCCCTGTTGCCGGCCCTCCGCGGCCTCGTGCAGGCCGCCGACGCCGGCCTTGCCTTGCATGAAGTGGCGACGATGACCGAGCGCCTCCAGGACTCGCTTTGGCTGCGCCGCTTCGTGTTCTGGACCACCGCCGTCGTCGCCGCCGTGGCCCTGGTTCTCGCGGTCGGCGGGATCTATGGTGTCATCTCCTACACCGCCACCCAACGGACCTCCGAGATCGGCCTCCGCATCGCCCTGGGCGCGCAGCGGACAGACATCCTCCGGATGGTGCTGCGGCACGGCCTGCGCCTCGCGGTGGTGGGCGTGGCCGTGGGCCTGGTCCTGGGGCTGCTCCTGGCGCCCGCCCTGAGTTCCTTGCTCGCCGGCGTGAGCCCGTTTGATCCGCTCCCGCTGCTGGGCGTTCCCTTGCTGCTGGCGAGCGTGGCCCTGCTCGCCTGCTGGTTCCCGGCCCGCCGGGCAGCGTCGGTGGACCCGATGGTGGCGCTGCGCAGTGAATGACGGCCCAGGCAGACAGGCAGACTCCAGGCAAACTCCAGGCAAACTGCAGGCTTGACCTCAGGTAATGGAGTTCATAAAGCCGTCCCAGACCCGGCTGTTCCGCAGTCGCGCCAACCTGGAGACGCCAATGACCCAGTCGCCGGACATCCCCGCCGCGTGCCCGCCCGAGTGCACGACCGATGCCTTGTTCTCCGCCTTGTACGACGAGCTGCGCCGCCTCGCGCGGCAACGCATGGCCCGGGAGCGCGGGGGTGACACGCACCAGGCCACCAGCCTCGTCAATGAGGTCTGGCTCCGACTCAGCCAGCTCCGCCAGCAGTCCTGGCGCGACGAAGCCCACTTCATCGCCGCCGCCTCCGAGACCATGCGCCGCATCCTCGTGGACCGCGCCCGTCGCCGCCAGGCCCGCAAGCATGGCGGCGAACTGCGCCGCACCCAGGCCGCGCTCGAAAGCCTCGCCGCCCCCCAGGCCGAGGCGCCCGACCACCTCATTCTCGACGACCACCTCGAGCGCTTCGCCCAGGCGCACCCGGACAAGGCCCGGCTCCTGGAGCTCCGCTTCTTCGCTGGCCTGACCATGCCGGAGATTGCGGCGCTCACCGGGCTGTCGGAAAAGACCGTGCAACGGCATTGGGCCTACGCGCGCGTCTGGCTCTACGAGTCGATCCAGCGCGAGCGCGAAGCCCGTCCTGAGGGTTAGCAGGGCGCTGTCCGTTTGGGCGCCGCGATTTCGCCAGAACTCTTGGCGGTGACGAACAGCATGCCAACACCCCCGCCTGCCATGGACGAGGAAGCCCTTTACCTGGCGGCGCGCGAGATTCCCGACGCCGGGCAACGCGCCGCGTTCCTGGACCAGGCGTGCGGTGCCGACCCCGCCCTGCGGGCACGGCTCGAACGATTGCTTGCCGCCGAAGGTCCCGCCGCCCGGCTCTGGGGCGACGATCCGCCGCCCGCCGGAGCGGACCGGACGCCGGTGGAAGTGGCCCCGCCAGCCGAAGGCCCGGGTTCAGTCATCGGCCGCTACAAGCTCCTCGAACCCATCGGCGAAGGCGGCATGGGCGTGGTGTACCTGGCCGAGCAGGAGCAGCCGGTGCGCCGCCGCGTGGCCCTCAAGGTCATCAAGCTGGGCATGGACACCAAGGCGGTCGTGGCCCGGTTCGAGGCCGAGCGCCAGGCCCTGGCCCTCATGGACCATCCGAACATCGCCAAGGTGTTCGACGCCGGCAGCACCGACACGGGCCGACCCTACTTCGTCATGGAACTGGTCCGGGGCCTCCCCATCACCGCCTACTGCGATGAGCGGCGGCTCTCGACGCGCCAACGCCTCGAATTGTTCGTCCCGGTCTGCCAGGCCATCCAGCACGCCCATCAAAAGGGCATCATCCACCGCGACATCAAGCCCACCAACGTCCTGGTCGCCTCCTTCGACGGGCGGCCCGTCCCGATGGTGATCGACTTCGGCGTGGCCAAGGCCACCAACCAGCGGCTGACGGAGAAGACCCTGTTCACGCACTTCGCGCGCATGATCGGCACCCCGGCCTACATGAGCCCGGAGCAGGCCGAGGGCAGCCAACTGGATGTGGACACGCGCAGCGATGTCTATTCGCTGGGGGTTCTGCTCTACGAACTGCTGACCGGCAGCACGCCCATCCCCGAGCCGCAACTGCGCCGCCTCGGCTACGCGGAGATGCAGCGCGTCATCATCCATGAGGAACCGCCCCGGCCCAGCACGCGGCTCACCACGCTGACGAACGCCGAACGCACGGCACTGGGCCGGCAACGCCGCGAGGACCCGCAGTTGATGAGCCGGCTGCTGCGGCATGAACTGGACTGGGTGGTGATGAAGGCGCTCGAGAAGGACCGCACCCGCCGTTACGCGACCGCCAACGGGCTGGCGATGGACGTGCAGCGTCATCTCGAAGGCCGCGCGGTCGAGGCCGCCCCGCCCACGTGGGGTTACCAACTGCAGAAGCTGGCCCGGAAATATCGCAAGGCGGTAGGGGCGGTGGCCCTGCTTGCGTTGGTGCTGGCCGGCGCCGCCGCGTTCTCCACCTGGCAGGCAATCCGGGCCACCCGGGCCGAGCAGTTGGCCGAGGCGCAGGCGGCGGAGGCGCTGACCGCGTTGGCACGGGAAACCGCCGCCCATGCGGATCTCGAAGAACGCATCGTCCTCAGCGCCCGGGACCTGTTGGACGGCGGCCAGGTCGGCGAAGGGCTGGCCTTGCTGGCGGACCTGGTGCGGCGACGGCCCGACGATGCGGCGCTGGGCACGTGGCTGGCGAATGAACTCGCCCACCGCAGTTTTCCCCGGATGGCCCTCCCGGCGCTGCCGCATCCCGAGGTGGTGTACGACGCCCAGTTCAGCCCCGATGCCCAGCGTCTGCTGACGACCTGCCTGGACAACGCTGCTCGCGTCTTCGATGCCGCGACCGGGCGCCTCCTGTTTCCACCCCTGCGGCATGACCCAGCCGCCGCCACGCCGGGTCGCTATGACCGCGGTCTCCACGCCTTGCGGGCCACTTTTGACCGGGCCGGAACGCGGCTTGCCACCGCCTCGTGCGACACCACCGCGCGCGTTTGGGACGCCCTCACCGGCCAGCCGATCACACCCTCGCTGAAGCATCCGGACCTGGTCAGTTTCGCGGTCTTCTCGCCGGACGAGGCGCAACTGGTCACCGGCTGCCGCGACGGTCGCGTGCGGTTTTGGCGGCTCCCGGAGGGCGCCTTGGACGAACGGGAACTCCGGCACAACGACTGGGTGAACTGGGCCGAGTTCAGCCCGGACGGCCGTCTGCTGGTCACTGCCTCGGATGACCGGACAACCCGGCTCTGGGACGTCGCCTCGGGCCAGCCCGTGGGCCAGCCGATGCGACGCGAAGACATGGTCCAATACGCCCGGTTCAGTCCCGATGGCCGGCGAATCCTGGCCGTCGGGGGGTTGCCGCCGGGAAGACTCTGGTTAGCGGCTGAAAGGGAGGGGGAGCCGGTCACGTCCACGCTTCTCCCTCATGGCGGCTACATGCCCTTCGCCTGCTTTAGCCCGGATGGCCGGTGGATCGGCACCGCCTCATTTGACCGGTCCGCACGCCTCTGGTCCGCGCACGATGGCCGCCCGCACGCGGTGCTCGAGCATGCCGGCACGGTGCGCATGGTCCAGTTCAGCCCTGATGGTGGCCAAGTGGCCACCGCCAGCGAGGATGGCACCGTCGGTCTTTGGGAGGCGCCCAGCGGCCGGCGGGTCATGGAGCCGCTGCGGCACCGGGGCAGGGTCTGGTCCGCGCGCTTCTCTCCCGCCGGCGATCGACTCGCCACCGCTTCCGCCGATGGCACGGCCGTCATCTGGGACATCCACCCCGGCGACGCCCAGCCGCTGGTGCTGGTGAACGACGACAAGACCGTTCACGCGGCGGACTGGAGTTCGGATGGCCGCTGGGTGACCCTGACCGGCAGCCGGCACGGACTGTGGAACGCCGACGACGGAACGCGCGCAGGGAACCTGGACCGCTGGCCCGTGGCGAACGCGGGGTCCGTGCGCTTTCAGCCCGGGCAGCCCGCGTTGCTGATCGGCACCACGGAAGGCTTCGCGGAGGTCTGGTCCACTCCGGATCAGCGCGAGTGCGTCACCCGGGTCTTCCACGGCGGAGACGCCGTGTCCGCCGAGTGGGCTCCCGACGGTCGGAGGTTCCTGACGCGTGCTCAAGACAACACCCTCCGCGTCTGGGAGCATCCCGGCGGGCGGGAAGCCCGCCCGATGGTCGAAGCGCTGGCACCGGTCCGGGTGGCCCGCTTTTCGCCGGACGGTCGCTGGCTGGTCGCGGGCCTGGCGAACGGCGTGGTGCAGGCCTGGCCGGCCGACGGCGCCGGGAACGACCTTCGGTGGCCGGCGCACGAGCGACGCATCACCGCGCTCGCCTTCAGCGCCGAGGGAAGCCACCTCATCACCGCCTCGCAAGATCATCGCGCCGCCGTCTGGGCCTTTCCGGAAGGCCGCCAGGTGGGCGCTTACCTCGCGCATCAAGCCGAAGTCACCGACGCCGTCCTCAGCGCCGATGGGCGTCGAGCCTTGACCGCCAGCCGGGACGGCACCGCCCGGCGCTGGGACGCGATGCAGGGCACACCCCTCGGCACGCCCCTGCGGCACCGTGGCGCCGTGACTGTGGCGCGGCTGGACGCCGCGAACCGCCAGGTCGTCACCGGCTCGGAAGACGGCACGGCGCGCGTGTGGGATTTCGCCACGGGCCGGCCCCTGACCCCGCCGCTGCGGCATCTGAATCGCGTGCGCAGCGCGGTGTTCAGTCCCGACGGACGCAAGGTCCTGGTCGCCTCCGATGGCAACCCAACGCTCTGGACGCTGTTCGCCGCCGACGCAGCGACGCCGCCCTGGCTTCCCGAACTGGCCGCGGCGCTGGCTCACCCTCGGCCGACGGCGGAAGGCGCCGCCGGCTTTCGCCAGTTGGGGTTGCCGGAGGACGCCGAGACGACGCCCCACTCCGCGTGGGACGAGTGGCGACGCTGGTTTCATGCGGATCGGCTGGACCGGTCCTCGGCGCCCGGCAGCGCCGTAACCATGAGCCGGTTGACCGCGCGCTGGCTGGGTGATCTCGACGCCATTTGGGATCCCGTCCGCGCCCGGCTCCTGCGCCGCGCGTGGCAGTACGCGCCGGGTCATTCCTTGGGCGAGGCCCACCTGGTTGCCGCCGAGCTCGCCGCCGGCCAGCCGAGCGCGCGCGGGCCCTCAACCGAGGCCACCCCGGCCGTGTCGGCGGAGCAACCCCAGCCCGCCGACATCCACGCGGCCTGGGCCGAGGCCCTGCGCCGGATCGCAGACGGCCGCCGCGAAACCGCGCTGGCGCCGCTGGAACCGTTCCTCGCCGACGCCAGCGACCATCCGCTGCTGTGGCTGACCGTCACCCAATTGCTCCTGGAGGCGGGCCGTGTGTCCGAGGCGCGGACGTCCTCCCTGCGCGTCATGCAGGGTCTCTCCACCTACCACGGCGGCCAATCGCCCGCCCTCGATCTGCGCTGGGCCCTGAGCCTCTGGGGGCGGCATCACGCAAACCAGGGCGCCGATCCTGACGCCACATGGTTCCTTCGGCAGGCCTGCGAGATTCCCGAACGTTCAGCGGAGGCCGGGCCACATCAACTGGACCTCACCAAACACTTCAACGCCTCGCTGCGCTTCGCTTGGAGCCGCCCCGCCGGGACGCACTTCAACTTCCGGGACCTGCCCGTCGGCATGACGGCGGTGGGCGGTATCGAATTCGATCTACGGGGTGCGGTCGTGCTCGCGTTCCGCGGAAGCCCCTACCACTTCGGCGATGTCGACATCCCCCGCGCCTTCTTGAAGGCGACTTGTGGGCCGGACTTTGAGACCCGACTTGATGCCCGTTTGCCCGAGAGCGTTGAAACCCTCGCCGTCAACCGCCCGGTCCGGCGCATCCACCTGCTGCTGACCGCCGCCGACGGCGAAGGCAACCGTGTGGTCATCGCCCGCCTGATTGTGCGGCACTCGGACGGTGGGAATTCGGAGCGTCCCATCCGGCAGGAGGAGGACCTGCGGGACTGGCTGTCCGAGCGCCACGGAACGCTGGGCAAACCCGAGCCGGCCTGGGTGGGTGGGACCCATACCTTGCGAAAACTCCGGCTGTATCGGGTGACTTGGGAGAATCCCCGACCCGAAGTGCCAGTGGAGACGCTGGCCCTGCACTCCACCTTGAGCCGTGCCGCGCCCATCCTGCTCGCGATTACCCTGGAGCCGTAGCCGCATTCAGCGGAACCCCGGGGCGCGCTTTGCCCCACTCGCGCACGGCCGCCCGCCCCCCACCGGGCGCCAGCCATCGTAACCGTGGGCAACGCCCGCGGACCGGCGCCCCCCACCATCCTCGCGCCCTGCAAGGGCCCGCCAACTTCCTCTGAGCGGCGACGGGCATTCCAGCCCAAGTCCTGCCCTTTCCACCACAATCCGCGAAAACTCTCAAACTCACTTGTCCGGTTTCCCGAGACAATCTCGCCAAAGCTGAGTGAAGCTGGCACCCGGGCGGTGCACCGGCCTCCCCAGTGTCCGCCGTGGTCGCCTTCGGACATCGGCTGGGGTGCCCGGCCTGCACCCTGATTTCCAGACACAACCACGATGAAGATCGCCAAAGCGCTCAAGCTCAAGAACCAACTGGCCGGCGACGTCGCCAAGCTCAAGGAACGGCTCGCCCAGCAGAATTCCCGGCCAGCCAAACAGAAATTCGATTACGACAACCGCGAGGTGCTGGCGGAACTGCGCACCAAAACCGACGAACTGGTCCGCCTCAAGGCGGCCATCGCGGCGGCCAACACGCCCATTTACGACCAGATCTTCCGACTGGCTGAGCTCAAGGGCTTGGTCGCGACCCTCAACGCTCTGGATACCAAGGCGGGCGTCTTCTCGGAGGGCAGCGCCTTGAGCATGGCGAGTCGCGAGGTGGAATACGTGGCCCAGCTCGGCAAAGTCGACATCGACCGGCTCGTGGCCGAGCTGAACCAGGAGATCCAGGCCCTGCAGGACGCCCTGGACGAAGCAACCCACACCCGGTCCATCGATCCGTGAGATCCCGACCTTCCCACTTTGGGTGCGCGGTGGCCGCGGTTGGCCGTCGCTGAAGCACGCTGTCACACTGAGGTGTGAACCTCGGCCTGGATTGCAGACTCCATGCACAATCGCGCTGATATGGATGCCGAGCTGTCAAACTGCATCGCTCAGCCTGCTCAAGCTGCAAGCTCCAATCCACAAGCCGCAAACCTCCTCGACAGCACTTCACGGCGTCCCTTCCAGGTTGCCGCGCACCCTTGTCTTGCCCGATTGCCACCGTTGGATCACGTCCAACCGCGGTCGCTCTGAATCGGGGGGTGAAAGGTCGGGGGAGTGGCCCCGCGGATTCAGAGCGACCGCGGATTGGGGGCAGGGTTGGATCGTTCCGCGGATGGGGTTAGCGGGGGTTCAATCGGCGGGGGCTCTGAATCGGCGGGGTGAACGGCCGGGGGAGTGGCCCCGCGGATTCAGAGCGACCGCGGATTGGGGAGGGAGGGGAAGTTTTCGAGGACGGATTCGGCGAATGTCCCATCGGCGGGGGCTCTGAATCGGCGGGGTGACAGGTCGGGGGAGTGGTCCCGCGGATTCAGAGCGACCGCGGATTTGGCGGTAGGAGGCGATATCCAGCATACACCTCATGTTTCGAGCAACTCCGTATCGCTCATCTTGAACCCCGGGCCGAGGGTGAACATCGCACCCCCACACATTCCTCAAAACACGTGTCCTGTTTTCCCGCACAATCTCGCCAGTGCCAAGTGAAGCCCTTTGTGGTTCGAGTTCGACGCCAAGCCCCCATCGGGGTCACACGGCAGGCATGGCGAGTCAGGAGGGCTTCGGCGGTCCAAATCGAAACAACAGCAACGAACTTCAATCCGATGAAAACTTGCGCCAAACGTCTCACTGTCTTCCTGTTCGCCGCGGCGACGTTCAGCACGGGTATCCTCCACGGTGCCCCTGGCAAAGCCCAGGTAACGCCATGGCAATATGATATACTGTCCGTGGACACTCCCGGATTCCAAACGCCGTGCCTCGACGAGACCCTGCGCATCGTCGCCGACTGGCCAATCCGGTGGCGCGAGGTCAACACACCCTCGGGCGGTTATCACTACACGTTCCAGTTCACTCCTGCGACTCCCAGTGGCGGCGGATACTATTACCTGGAAGGAGAGGATTCCGGAACCATCTACCATTCGCAGAATGGAATGCCGGCTCACGAGATGATTCACGTCGGCCCGGGCGAGATCTACCGCTTCCGCAGCCACGAGCGCTATGTGGCGGAAGACGGGACCCGCTTGACGATTGATTGGCATTTCCAGTTCACCGTCAACGCCAACGGCGATGTCGTGGTGGACATCGCGCTGTTCGATTGCCGGGTTCAATGAGCAGCGGATACCTCTGCGCGCCATCTGGACTCCCGACCGCAATCCCTCCTTAAACTGCCATGCCCTCCCCCTTCCTTGACGACAAGAGTTTCGAGACCCAGGAGATCGCTGCCGAGTCCGAAGCACGCGAGACCTTCGAGGCTCCCGCCAGCCATTTCCTGTCGGCTTATGGCTACGAGGAAGGGGAACCGGTCAGCGACCCCGTCACGGAGGAACACGCCGAGTTCCTCAACGAACTCTGCGACGAAGAAATGAACGAGGCCCTCGCGGGGTTGGTCGCCGAAGCGGCCAATCTGGCCGACAGCCGTGGTCTCGAGGTTTCGGAAGACGACGAAGCGCAAGCCGGAAGCGCCGCCGTCGCTGCCAACATCGAGGACACCGTCCGCCGCGTCGCCGCGCTGCCGGACCATTTCCTCGACGATCGCCCGCTCCTGCAAGCCTACGCCATCGAGGCCTTCGAAGCGGCGGCCGCGTCCAATCTGCGGCCCATCCTGCCCGAGCGGATTTACCGGAAGCGACCCGACCTGCGACCCGGTGGCGCCACCCGCGGCGCGTGGTTGACCCTGCCGCCCGGCAATCGACGCAAGCGCTTCAAGAATTTCAGCCGCGTGGTTCGCGCCAAACTCACCCCGCACAAGGTGGAAATCGTTCCCGGGGGCGACGCCGAGCCTCTGTCCGAGTTCCTCGAGGACGAGTTCGCTCTTGATCCCGGCGAAGAGTTCGAGGCACAGGTGCATCTCTACGAAACGCTGCCGGGCGCCGGCGCGGTGGACATCGCCCGGACACCCCGCGAGCAGGGCGGACTCGGCTCCGCCGGCGCCGTGGACGAGTTGCATCCGCTGACGCCGCACGCCGCCGCCCTGTTGGTCGCCGAGCCGGCCCTCGGCCTCGAATCCACCGATGGCGACTTCACCGCCGACCACGATGCCCGCGCCCGGCATGGGCAAGGCCACCCACCTCATCCCGCAAGTCCGTCTCCGACTGCCGCCAATCGACCGGCCCGCGGGGGCGCGGGCGGGTGACGCCCGAGGCGGGCGTGCTCCCTGATGCTTTCGCGAGCCGCTACTGAACTCGGCACTCGATGATCTGGACGTCCGTCACCAACTGGCCATTTCCGTTCACCGTGAAGATGAACAGCGCATCCAGCATCAGACGCAACCCATCCTCAGACACGCAGCGCTCATGGCTGCGCCACCGGTACACATCACCGGGTCCGAGGTGGATCGTGTCACGGGCCGGCATGCCGTTCTGGGAGCGGTAGACACAGCCGCTGGTCTCGCCGATGAGCACTTCGTATCCCCCCTGGCTGGGACTTGCCGGAGGGTATTGGAACGCGAAGTGGTAGCCGCCGGACGGCGTCCAGACTTCACGCCGCCGACGCCGGCAGGGACCATTCTCCCTCGTTTTGCCTTGAACGGTCCGTCCTGGGCCGGCCACAGTGCAGCCAACTCCAGAATTCAACTGCCTACAACTCATGAAGACACAATCCCTTCTCGCCCTTGCCGGCTGGCTGGCGTTCGTGACCCACACCACGGCGCAGCCAGTTCACCTCGACCTCAGCAGTCGCTTCGACACCGACGTCTTCCTGGAGCCGGGGGGCACGGCTCTGACGCCGCCGCTGGAGGCCGCCCGTGAACGGATTGATGCCGGCACGCTGCCCAGCACCTACACGGACCACGCCGCCTTCCTGACGGCGGACGGGAAAGCCTCATTTCTGTTCGCACCGTTGAAGACCTCCAGCCTGGACGCGATGGCGGTGAACGGCCAGACGATCAGCGTCCCCTCAGGCAACTACACCGCCATTGACCTCGCGCTGCTTTCCGCACCCGACACCTTCATGGATCCCTTCTCGTCCCTCGTCTTCCGCTACGCCGATGGTTCAACCGCCGCCCAGCGGTTCGGCCCCCTTCCCGAGTGGTTTGCGTCGCCTTACGCGTTCGATCACTCCTATTTGTCCTACACGGATAGCAGCAGCGTGGACCGTCTCCTCTACTTTCAGACCCACACGGACGACGAAGTGCCCTATCTCCTCAGCGAGCGGGGCAACGGGAACGCCGGGGGCGTTCGCTTCGTGGATGGTAACGGCTTTGTCCAATACGGGTTCACGCTGCCCGCCAACGTGACCGAGGCCACCCTGGGCGTCACGGTGGGCAACAACTTTGTCATCTCCCTCGCCAGCTCTTATCTCGATCCCTGGTTTTCCACCACCGAAGGCTGGACCGTGGTGGCCGATTCCATGGCGATGTACGGCACGGATCACCATGCGCTCGGCAATCTCAGGCTCTACGAGATTCCGCTGGCCCCTTTTCTCGCCGATGGCACCGGAGAAATCTACGTGTTGCTCACCGATGGCAGTCCCGCCGACGGCTGGGGTCCCTACATCCAGAACATCAGCGTCTTTACGGGTACCAACCGGTTCTTTGAGGAGGACCTCAGTCCGGCGCTGAACACGGCCCACGCCACCGTCTACGCGGCGTTCCGGACCGATGGCGGGGCGGCCGAGGCGCCCTACCTCTACGAGAACCGCGCGTCAGGGCCATCCAACCGCAGACACCGCTTCGCCGATGGCGGCCAGAACCTCACGTACAAGTTCGATCTTCCCGACCACGCTGAGGAGGCGAAGGTCATGATTGATATGGCCAACAACTTCGTCGTGGGCCTCAGTGGGCCCTTGGACATTCATCGCTATGCCCAGGTCAGCCCGGGCGCCGCCAACGAAGGCGAGTACTTGGTGGATCCGGGCCAGAGCGCGCTGGGCAGTAACTTCCGTTTCGCGGACGGCACGGCGTACATGATTTATCAGTTCGATCTGCCCAACGACGTGACCACCGCTTACGCTCAGGTCACCGTGGGCAACCAATTCGTCATCGAGGTGGCCGCCGGCCCCGACGGCGAGTTCGTGAAGGAACGTGATTACGTGGCCGAAACCGGGAACGAAATCACGGACAACACCAACCTCGGCGTGCAAGAGCTGAATCTGGCCAACTACCTGTTGGACAACCCGGAGAAGATCATCCGCATCCGATTAAGCGACGGAGTGCCATCCAATGGCTGGGGCCCGTTCCTGACCGGCATCGCCATCGTGGATCGGCCCGGCACGGGCGAACAGGCGTGGACGACGGTGCTGCACTCGATGGACCTGTTCGGCATAGACGTGCGCAACGAAATGAACAAAGGCTATTACACGGTGGACCTCTCCCCGGTGCTCACGGCCAACAACCCTGGGAAGGTCGCCTACCTCAACTTCACCGATAGCAGCACCGGCGACGGCTGGGGCCCCGGAGTGTTCTGGCTGGCCGCGTACTCCGGCACCCTCGAGGTCCTGTCCGATGGCCCCGTGTTCACGGGACTGAAGGCCGTCAACGGCGAACCGGAAGCGTTTGGCCTCAACGTGCTGCGCCGCCAGTATCCGTTGGACGCCGCCAAGTCGCTGCAAGAGATTGTGCTGCCAAGCGTACCCGCAACGGCCACCTCCAAGCCTTACCTGCTCGCCGCCACCCTCACGCCGCAGTCCTCCGTGGCGGAGGTCCCTCTCGCAGCAACCCTGACGGCCAACGGTGAACTTAGGCTCTCATGGCCTGCCTCGGCCGTGGGCTTTGGCCTCGAGAGTTCTTCCACCCTGACGGGGGCGTGGTCGCCGGTGAGCGGCACGCCGGCACTGTCCGGAGATCAACTGACTCTCACGGTTCCGACCACCGGAAGCGCGAACTTCTATCGCCTGAAGAAGTAGCCTCCTGCTCCCTGTTGCCCGCGCATCATTCCCGTTCCAGGCTGGCCTCTGGTGCGGACCACGGGTGGTCTGCGAACGAGATGCGCCGCCAGCGGGGACAACGGTTACCGGCATTTCCTCTGAGAAATGCGGGCTCAGGTGTTCGAGCGCCTTAACCGTCTGACGTTCCGGCGCCAGTTGGCCAGGAAAAGCCCGCCTGCAAGAAACAGGGGACCCGCGATGATGGCGTAGACCAGCCAGGAGAAGCGCCCCCACGCCATGATGATGTAAAGCGCGCCGAGCGCAGGGAATGCCACTGCGCCAACCAATTCCCAACGCCACGTGATGGCCAGCAAGGCCAACAGGACCGCCGTGGGAATGAGGTGCAGGAGCAGGGCGATGGTCGTCCGCCAGATTCCTTGGTTGCCCTCGAACACGTCCAGAGCGAACAAACTGATGAACGCGGCGAAGAGCACACAAAGGACTCTCGGCGCCCAGAACAGGGAGTCACGCGGTAGCGTCTTCATGCACGCTGAACCTAGACCCTCCGGAGCCGGTATCGTGTATCAAATCTTTCGCTGGCGCCCTCGTTGCAGGTGATGGTCAACGCGCTTGCTCGAACGGTGTGTCACCCGGGCATGAGTCGCATCTCATGTGCCGCCGTGCTCGAGCCGTCCGTGCCTGCACGCCCCCATGCCTCGCGCCTCCACCCCCCGCCTCTCCCCCACCGCTTCCGGCCGTCTGTGTCCTTCGGAAAGCGCCAGGCAAGCTGGATGGTTCTTGTTAACTGCAACGTGTTAGCCCTGGTAAATGGTCGAGAGCCAGGTAGCCGACCCTTACACGGCTGGGGCGAGCCCGTCCGTGGACGCTGGGGAAGGCCAACGCGCGAGCCGTAGCGTCCCGCGAACTCGGTTCGGCCTCGTTACGCAAAACCGGGAGTGGCCAGTCTGCCGAAAGTGGTGAAGCCCGTATCGGCGCGGGAGATTCGATCACGCGCACCCGTCGGACTCCCCGGGGTGGAGGGAGACAGCGCGCGCGGACAGAACCAGTCGGAACTTGGGAGGCCCGGTTCGGTGCCTGGCTCGTCCAGGGCAACCCTCGGCGGGAAGCCATACCCCGGAGACATCCCTACCGCACCCGACGGTGAGCCCGCCATGGCTGCACCACAGAGCCACGAGGGACACAGAGGAATGAGACGGCCCGCCGGTCCTCGCGCACCCGCCCTTCCGGCTGTCTTCCTCCGGCCCTCTTCTGTGGCTGCTCAGCGCCTCTGTGGTGCCTCTGGAGACATCCCCACCGCACCCGACGGTGAGCCTGCCATGCCTGCACCACAGGGCACGAGGGACACAGGAGGAATGAGACGGCCCGCCGGTCCTCGCGCACCCGCCCTTCCGGCTGTCTCCCCTCCCGGCCCTCTGTGTCCTTCGCGCCTCTGTGGTGCCTCCCCCGGAGACATCCCCACCGCACCCGACGGTGAGCCCGCCATGGCTGCACCACAGAGACACGAGAGACACAGAGGAATGAGACGGCCCGCCGGTCCTCGCGTGGCCCGCCCTTCCGGCTGTCTCCCTCCCGGCCTCTGGTCCTTCGCGCCTCTGTGGTGCCTCCCCGAGAACATCCCCACCGCACCCGACGGTGAGCCCGCCATGCCTGCACCACAAAGGCACGAGGGACCCTGGTCAACGACAATTATTAGGGGCCATAAGCGTCACCGGTCACTCTTAATTGTCGCTGGCCAGTTAGAGCCGGAGTTCTCGAATCAGTTGCACGGGCGTCACGACGGAAACGCCGAAGGGCTTCTCCAGCGCGAGCAGGTCGCGATCTTGCGTGACCAGCAAGGCCGCCTTGGCTGCCACCGCAGTGGTGACGAAGACATTGTCGCGTGGATCTCGGCAGAGTTTTCCCTCCAACGGCATCGGTTCCACGCAGACGGACTTGGCAGCAATCCATGCCAGGGCCCCGGAAGGCTGGGCTTGGGAAAACAGCCGGGCGCGGATATCGCCGGTGACGGCGGCGTATTCGTCCAGAATCTCCTGGCTTACGGCGGTCTTAAACCGGCGCAGCGCCAAGCCCGTCAGCGCGCGGCGAGCGGTGCTTCGCTGCCAGAAGACGGCTTCGACGACCACGCTGGTGTCGAAGACCACAATCATACCTGGCGCTTGCCTTGGCGATGCCGCCGGACGGCTTGGGCAATCAAGGCCCGGTCATGAGGCGTGGGCTCTCCGTGGCCGCCATGCGGGTCAACACCAGCGAAGGCGGCGCGCAGTTCCTCGGAGGCGCGGCGCTCCTGCTGGTCGCGCAGCAACCGCAGGGCTTCGCGCACGACCTCGCTCGCGTTGCCAAATTCACCGGCGCTCACCTGACTGGCCACGAACCGTTCCCACGTCGGAGGCAACGAAACATTCATGACGTCAATCTAGGCCGACCACATTGAGTGTCAATAGATGACAACGGGGCTGTGGGCTAGGTGTTGCGAACTTCGTTGGCGTCGCCCGAGCGCCCGAATGGGCGCTGCAGAGTAAAGGGGTGCTGGCCCGCGCTGCCGTCGTGGATCGTGCCCGAATAGCCACGCTGGCGGCGTCGGTCTGGGATGGGCGAGGCCTTCTACCATGCATACCCACCGGTGCAACTTTCCTGTCCGGTCTTCCCGCGGAATCCCGCCAAGAGCCGTGTGGGCAGATTGCATCCATCGCCAGGGAGCCGCCGCCGAGGTTTTCGACGGCCGGCCCGCACCTTGCACCCAGCCTCCACACCCAGACCCCCATGCCCCCGTCCGCCGCCACGCTCCGAGCCCGCCCGCCAGCGGGAGGTGCGGCCCGTCCCGCCCCACCGCGAGGCGGGTGTACTCCCCTGCATACCGCATTCGATCTCAGCCGATGAGAACCCCATGAAAACTCGACCCTCGCATCGCCCCCCTCGTAAGCGTCTCGCCGCGCTGGCGCTGGCAGCGAGTGTGCTCGCCGGCCCTGGAGCAATGGCCCAAGCCGTCGAGATTCCCGACCCCGAACTGCGGCGGATGATCTGGCGGGCGCTGAACGAGCCCCCGGGCGACATCACCGTGGCCGATCTGGAGAGCCTGACCGAGCTGGATGCCAGTCTGAACGCGCGAGCTGAGCATTGGGATTGGGAAGCTGGACCGTTGCCACTGATCGAGTCCTGGGAGGGCCTCGAAACCGCCCGGAACCTCGTTTCGCTCAACCTCCGCGGGGGATGGGGGTGGGACGGGATGGTTTCAAACCTAGCAATACCCGATTTGGCGTTGCCTTCGACCCTGACCGCGCTGGAGTCGCTGGATCTTGACCATAACCAACTCACCAGCCTGACCCTGCCGCAGGGATTGGCCCGCCTTCAGACGTTGTCTGTCCATGGGAACTCGCTCCTTACCCTGGCCGTGCCTGAGTCGTGGCTCTCCCAGCTCGTGATCTATGGTTTTCCCAGGGACAAGGTCACCCTCTTGCCGTCAACCCACCGCTTCCACCCTGCCACCCTGCTCAGCGATGGTCGCTTGCGACTGTTTCTCAGCGGTCCGCCCGGCCAGTACGTCCACGTTCAGCGCAGCGCGAACCTGGTGGACTGGGAGGTCTGGCGTACCGTGACCCTGGACGGCACCGGCGGCGAAGTGACCGATGAAACCACCGCCGCCTCCCAGCGCTTCTACCGCGTCGTGGATGACAACTCCGCACCAGGCGAATAAGGCCGGCGCGAGGAACTCAACCGCGAATCAATGCCCATCTGCACGAATCACGCCCGGTTCAGCGGAAGAACTGCCGCAGCACCTCGCGCGGGCGCTCACCGCAGGTCAGCAACCGGGCCGGGATTGCTGTCGAGGTCAGCGCTCAATGTCGGCTCTTAAGGCACGCCAGGTCGTCCGGGTCCTGGGGCCGGCCGGCCGCCTCCTTGTTCCGGATCAGGTTTTCGAGTCCGAGGAAGAAGAGCGGCACCAAGGCGTCCGGCGTTTCGAGGGAGACGGTGACACGCGCGCCCATGGCTCGGCGAAGCGGACGCCGGTCCTGCACCACAGAGCCACGAGGGACACAGAGGAGTGAGACGGCCCGCCGGTCCTCGCGCACCCGCCCTTCCGGCTGTCTCCCCTCCCGGCCCTCTGTGTCCTTCGCACCTCTGTGGTGCCTCCCCCGGAGACATCCCCACCGCACCCGACGGTGAGCCCGCCATGGCTGCACCACAGAGACACGAGAGACACAGAGGAATGAGACGGCCCGCCGGTCCTCGCGTACCCGCCCTTCCGGCTGTCTCCCCTCCCGGCCCTCTGTGTCCTTCGCGCCTCTGTGGTGCCTCCCCCGGAGACATCCCCACCGCACCCGACGATGAGCCCGCCAGGCCTGCACCACAGAGGCACGAGGGACCCAGAGGAGTGAGACGGCCCGCCGGTCCTCGCGCACCCGCCCTTCCGGCTGTCTCCCCTTCCGGCGCCCTGTGTCCTTCGCGCCTCTGTGGTGCCCACGACAATCGTACGATGGACAGGAGGGCGGGACGTGTGCCGTCAAGCGGTGAACGCTGACGGTGCGGGTTTCCCTGTCCGGTTTTCCCGCGGCATCTCGCCAAGCACCATGTGGGCAGAATGCATCCATCGCCAGGAACAGTCGCTGGCAGTTATCGGCGGCCTGGCCCCGGTCGTGCCCGCCAAGGAAACGAAGGCCACCAACCATGAAAGCAACTCCTCGGTTCAAACTCGCAGGTTACAGTCGATCCAAGACCCCGGTTGCGGTCACGATCCTCGCGCTCTGCGCGCTCCCATTCACGACCCGCGCGGGGTTCGTTGAGGTGAACTCCGGCATCACCTTCACCCGCACGTACTACAACGGCGGCGCCTCGTGGGGCGACTTCGACGGCGACGGTCATTTGGACTTGTTCGTCACCTTGGTCGATGGCGGGGGTACGACGCGGCTTAACGTCCTCTACCGGAACCTGGGCGATGGCCGGTTCGAGGTACCGAGCGCAGACCGCATCGGTGAATTGCACGGGGACGCCGCCTTCTCCGTGCAGGGCCTCTGGGCGGACCTGGACAATGACGGCGACCTGGATCTCTACGTCGTCAACCGGGTGGACCGCGGCGGCAGCACGACACCGCTGATGGACCACCTCTTTCTGAATGACGGCAAGGGCGTCTTCACGCGGCATCCGGTGGCCGGAACCGACGCGCCCGATCTGCGGGCCAACAGCGGCAGCCTGACGGACTTCGATGGCGACGGCCATTTGGACTTGTTCCTGCCGGACTGGGGCCAGAACAGCGGCACTCCGGACGCGTTCTTTCGCAACGAGGGGAACCTGCAGTTCAGCCGGGTCATGCCGTTGCGGGCGCGTTCGTCGCTCGCGACTTCGGGCGCGTGGGCGGATTTCGACGGCGACGGCGACCTGGACGTTGTGGTGGCGAACCAAGACGATGCGGTCTTCATCTACAAGAATCTGCTGCGTGAAACCGGCGTGCCCGGATTCGTCGCAGTGACTGGCGGCACGGCCGAGGCTCGCGGCCTCCGATTCGCCCAGAGCGGCTGCCTGGTCTGGGGTGACTTCAATAACGACGGCCTGCTGGACTTGGTTCTGAGCCACGACAACGCCGGGTTTCAGATCTACTTCGCGACACCCGGGGGTGAATACGAGCTTCGCCGCCGTTTCGCCGGGATCGGCGTCCGTATGTTGGCTCTCCTGGACGCAGACAATGACGGGCATCTCGACCTCATTACCGACATGACCAGCGGCGACGGGGGGTACCGGCTCTACCTGAATCAAGGCGATGGCACCGCCTTCACCGAGTCGTCTCTCGCGCCCGCCCGGCAGTTCTCCTACGTCCAGAGCGCTCCGGCGGTGGGCGACTTCAACAACGACGGCTACCCGGATGTCTTCATCGTGTATCCCGGTCTGCCTGGGGCGTTGTTCGCCAACGTGGGCGGGGACAATCGCTGGCTGAAGCTAAACCTCCAGGGCACGTCTTCGAACGGATCAGGCATCGGCGCGGTGGTGCGGGTCAGGGCCACGATTCGCGGCGAGGAAGTCTGGCAGATGCGGCAGGTTTCCGCCGGCGGAGAAGCCTGGCGGGTGCAGCATGATGATCTGAGGCCCAATTTCGGTCTCGGCGACGCCACGAAAGCGGACGTGGTGCGCATCGAATGGCCGTCGGGTGCGGTGCAAGAACTGACCGACGTGGCGGCGAATCAGATTCTGACCGTGACCGAGCCGCCCGTGCTGGTGATCGAGCCGGCGGTGATTCTGGCCTGGCCGGTTCGCGCGGAGGGCTACGTCCCGTACGCGGCGGAGACGGCGGAGGGACCGTGGCAGCGACTGGACGCACCGGTGACGATCGCCGATGGCCGCTCCACCATCACCGTCAAGGCGCGCGACCGGATGCGGTACTACCAACTTCAACAGCCATGAATCCCCGTACGATCTCCCCCGGTTCCCGAGCGAGAAGCAGCAGTCGCCTTCCCTGCCGGGTTGAGTCTGGCAGTGCAGCGCAGATCCCCGCTGCAGCCCTCCGGCGGACGCGGTCCAACCTGCGCGCGTTTGGCTTGATCGGGGCGTTGATACTGCCACTGCTCGCCGGCTTCGCCTCGAACGACGCACCCCCGGGCCGACGGGTTCTCCCGGTGGAGGCACCCGCCGCGGTCCAGTCCGCCGTCGACGGGCTGCGACCGGGCCAGGAACTGCATCTGGGGCTGATCCAGCCCCTGTACCTTGGCGCGCCAGCCGAGCTGGCTCCCCAGGAGGTGCAGCCGCGGACCATCCGACCGCCTGGTTACTGCGGCACCTGCTGGCGGTCGAGGGCGGAAGACCCTGAACCGGACCGCACCCGCGCCGGGCTCGAACTTCACGCGCTGGATCTGCCGCCGGCGGACACGCTGCCGGAGCCGACCGTGGTCGATGTCTTGTTCCTCTACACCCCGCAGGCCGTGAGTGGGGAGGGCAACGAGGAGGGCATTCACCGTCGGGTGCTGGAGGCCGTGGCGGAGACCAACTTCTGCCTGACCAACAGCCTCATCAACGTCCAGATCCACCCGGTCTGGATCGGACTCATCAACTATCCGGAATCGGGCGACATGGGACAGGACCTCACCCGGTTGGCCAACGGCAGCGGAGGGCTCGAAAACGCCCACACGCTCCGGAGCCTCTACAAGGCCGATCTGGTGTGCGTGATCACCGAGTTGGAGAACGCCGGTGTCGGGGGCTGGGCCAGGGATGCCACACCGCCCCGAGGCAATCAGGCAACGGGCTTCACCGTGGTCCGACGCAAACTGCTGGGCCAGCGAAGCACCCTGCTTGCCCATGAGCTGGGTCACCTGCTCGGTTGTGACCATGACCGCGAGCACGCCGGCGATCTGAACAGCAACTTCTTCCGGACGCGGAAGCCCTACATCTTCGGCCATCGGTTCGAGGTGGAAGGCGTGACGTACCGCGACGTGATGGCCTACGATCCGGGCATTGAAGTGCCTTACTTCTCCAATCCGCGCCTCGATCTCGACGGCGTGCGGATGGGGGTGCCCGAGGGCGAAGCCTTGCCTGCTGACGGTGCGCGCACCATCAACGAGACCGCCCCCTACGTGGCGCGCTATCGCACCGCGTTGAGCCGCGTCGCGTTTGCCTCCGCCCGCTTCGTCACCTCGGAGGACGCCGGCCCTGTCACCGTGCTACTCACGCGCACGGGCGATCTCACCACCGGCACGCGGGTCACGGTGCGGATCAACCCGGGCGGCTCGGCGACCGAAGGACAGGACTACGTGCGACCCGCCTCCCTGCAGGTCGAATTCGCCCCAGACCAGGCCGCGGCCGAGCTCCTGATCGACATCCTTCCCGACGACCTGGAGGAAGGCGAGGAACAGATTCGGCTGGGTTTCAGCGCCGTGGTTGGGAACCATGGCCTGGGCCAGCAAAGCGGTGCCGAGGTCATCATCCTGGATGCCGGGATCCCGCCCGCGTTCGCTGACCTCGCCTTCCCGGAGGGTCCGCTGTCGGTTCCTGAATCCGCTGGCGAGGCCCGCATCCCGGTGCGTCTGGAGGGAGCCGCGCCAGACGAACCGTTGACCCTGCCCTATCGCACCGTCGAGGGCTCGGCCAGGGCCGGTCAGGACTTCACGGCACGTAGTGGCGCCCTGAACACCGCCGGTGGCGTCACGGAGTGGGCGATCGCCGTCCCGCTGCTGCCACACCCCGAGCCAGGTCCCGACCGGACCTTCGCCCTGGTCGTCGGCACCCGGACGAACACGGTGCGCATCGTGGACGAGCAACGTCGCGGCGCGATGGTGGCCAGTCTTGGCCGTGACCTGACGGTGGATGGCGGGATCAACAGCCAGGTCCGCGCCGACGGGCACATCCTGGTCTGGGGCGACTTCACCCGGCTAGGCGGAGTGGATCGGACCGCCATCGCGCTGCTCCATCCCGATGGCTCGGTCGACGAGAGCTTCGTCCCTCCGGAGATCCTGCGCGGCCATCGTCCGATGGAGGGCTTGGGCACTGGCGCCGGCGCCTGGGGCGGTGCATGGATCAGCACGGTGCAGCCTCAGCCGGACGGCAGACTCCTGTTGGCGGGGACCTTTTCCCGGGTGAACGGACAGCGGCGCAGCAACCTGATCCGCCTGCACCCGGACGGATCCCTGGATGAGGCATTCGGTCGCGAACTGGTCTTTGACGGCAACGTCAACACCCTCGCCCTGCAGCCCGATGGCCGGATCCTGGTGGGCGGGTCCTTCGAGCACATCAACGGGCGCCGCCGCCCCTTCATTGCCCGCCTGTTGCCCGATGGCACAGCCGATGACAGCTTCCAGCCCAACGGCGGCCCCACCAGCACTTGGACCGTCTGGATCAACGCGATGGCCGTCCTGCCTGACGGCGGCATCCTCATTGGAGGCAACTTCGACCGGGTGGATGGCCTGCCCATCCTGAACCTCGCCCGGCTGAAACCCGACGGCACGCTCGACCCCGCCTTCCGTCCACGCAGCGGGGTCTCGGGTCCCGTGGAACGTATCCGGCTGCAACCCGACGGCCGCATCGTAATCTGCGGCTTCTTCGACACTGCGGGTGGGCGGACGTCTCGCCGGCTGGCGCGCTTGAACGCCGACGGCTCAGGCGACTTCACCTTCCGACCGCCCAACCCCTATGGCGATGTGAGTGATGTCGTGTCCCTGCCTGACGGCCGAATCCTGGTCAGCGGCGCCTTCACCACCGTCGCCAATCAGCCTCGCCGGTTCCTGGCGCTCCTCAACGCCGACGGCACGCTGGACTCTGACTTCGATCCCGGCATCGGCACAGACACGTTCGCCGGCATGTATTTCGGCTGGGGAGAGCCGGCCTCGATCCTGGCCGATGGCACGCTCCACCTCTCCGGGGCCTTCCAACGCTACAACGGGCTGCCCGCGCCGAACCTCCTCCGGATACGCCTCGGCGATGTGTTGCCCAGCCTGGCGGGAGCGCGGAGGGTGCCGGAGGGCTTGACCATAACGGTGCACGGTCTCCCGGGTGGCGTGTACCCGATCGAGGCAACCACGGACTTCACGACCTGGCACCGCATGGGCGAGGTGCGGCTCGAGGGCTACGACCACGCGGTTCCGTTTGGGACGCCCCGGTCCGAACCCCAGCAGTTCTACCGGGCCCGACCCCTCCCGCCGTGAGGAGAGCCAATGGGGTCAAACATTGATATTTAGACACCGGAGCGACGGGCGACCGGTGCCGTGGACTTCAATTGTCAAATGTCAATGTTTGACCCCATTGATTCGCGCTGGGAAGGACGGTGAATAGCGCACGCTCCTTCCGCATCTGTCCTCAGTAATATGCTCGCCCCCCTCAGCCGGAGAGAACTCCTCTTGAATGGCGCCTTGCTCGTGGGTGGCGGTTGCCTGTGCCACCGCACCCGCGGCGCCGACGCCAAATCCACCTGCTGCTCCACACCCGACCTTGCGCCGGAGAGTCTCACGTTCACCGGGCAGACGGTCACGGTGGATCTTGCCCGCAACCCCTGCCTCGCCGACGTGGGCGATGCCGCATTCCTGGTCCGCCCGGATCCGCCGCTGGAGCTGATCGTCGTCCATGCCGCCCCGAACCGCTATGTCGCGCTGTCCCGCGCCTGCACCCACGGCGGGCAGGTGCTCAGCTATGCCCGTCGGCGTGGCGTGCTCATCTGCAACAACTTCAACCATTCGATCTTCGACCTCGACGGGAAGGTCGTGAAGGGTCCCGCCGCCTCGCCGCTCGCTTCTTACCCGGCGGCGCTGAAGGGCGGACAACTCGAGATCAGCCTGCCAACCCAATCCGTGTCATGACTCGCCCCCCGAACGGTCTCCCACCCCTGGCTTGGATCCTGGTCCTCGCTTTCGGGGCAGTCGCGGACGCCACTGCCGCCGGTTGGCGTAACCCCAAGGACAGCATGGAGTTCGTCTGGGTGCCGCCCGGCAGCTTCGTGGCCGACGTGCCCCGGGGCACCAACCAACCCCCGGACTTCGTCTCGGAGACCATCGCTTTCCCGACCGGCTTCTGGCTCGGCCGCACCGAGGTCACCGTGGCCCAATTCCGTGCCTTCGTGGAGGCCACCGGCCACGCGACCGACGCGGAAAAGGCTGGCCACCGCTGGACGTGGAAGGAGCCCGGCTTTCCACAGGCCGACGATCATCCCGTCGTCTATGTGAGCTTCACCGATGCCCAGGCCTACGCGACCTGGTCAGGCACCGATCTTCCCACCGAAGCCGAGTGGCTGTACGCCTGCCGCGCTGGCGCAACGACGCGCTTCTCCTGGGGCGACGATATGGATGACCAACACGTCTGGCATCGTGGCAACACCGAGGCGATCGGAACCCAACCGGTGGCCACGAAGCTGCCCAACCCCTGGGGTCTCCACGACCTGGTCGGCAATGCCTGGGAATACTGCCGGATCGAAGGAAGCGGCTTTGCGCTTCGCGGCGGCTCCTGGATCCGCTGCGTCACCTACGTCACCCGCGGCGGCACGCCCACCGACAACCTCTTCGCCGCGGCGGTCGCCCCGCGCCTCACCCCCTTCGACCCCCATCCCCGGTTCCCGCCCTACCCCTGGGACGATGACCGCGGCTTTCGCTGCCTCAAGAGGGTCCAGCGCTGGGCCGCCCGCCGCCCCCCGTCCCCCATGGTCCCGATTCGGGTACAAACCCCCAACATCACCGTGGACCTCGTGCGCCTTCCCGCCGGTGAGTTCGTCATGGGATCGTCCGACGGCGCCAACGACGATCTCCGCGAACAACCCCCTCATCGGGTGCAGGTGTTGGAGCCGTTCGAGCTCGGCCGCACCGAGGTGACCGTGGCCCAGTTCCGGGCCTTCGTCGAGGCCACCGACCACCGCACGGATGCCGAAAGAGCTGGGGGCGCTTATGGGCGTAGACCCACGGGCGATTACCGTCAGGGACTCTGTTGGCGCCAGCCCGAATTCCCCCAGACGGACGAGCACCCGGTCTTGTGGGTCAGTTGGCGGGATGCGGTGGCGTTCTGTGCCTGGCTCGCGGCAGAGACAGGCTCCCCCTGCCGGCTACCCACGGAGGCCGAATGGGAATACGCCTGCCGCGCCGGCTCCGCCGGGCCAGCACCGGGTGCCCGCCACCACGTCGACTGGAACCTCGGCTGGCATGTATACAACTCCGGCGTCACCACCCACCCCGTCGCACAAAAGCCCCCCAATCCCTGGGGCCTCTACGACCTGCATGGGAACGTCTGGGAATGGTGCGCCGACCTGCTCCACTTCGATTACACGGGCGCACCGCCCGACACCCAGGCTTGGCTCACTGGCACGGGCCAGCGCCCCGGCCATCCCGAGGCGTTCCGCATCATCCGCGGCGGCGCGTACAACCGGCCACCCGACCTCATGCGGGCCGGCTGTCGCTATGCGTTGCCTGAGGCTTACGCCAGCAACGTCGGCTTCCGCGTAGCACGCTCCCTCTCCCCCTGAGCAGCCCCCTGACAGAGAGACCTCACGACCAGGGGCTTCAGCCCGCCATCGCGAATCCAGTTACCCCGACGCCAAGTCACAGGCGACCACCGCACGCTCGGTCGAACTTCCGACTTCCCCCTTCGATCTTAGGACTTCGCCCTTCGCCCTTCGAACTTCGCCCTTCGTCCTTCGCCCTTCGTCCTTCGGCTTCCCAGTTGACCCCTTTCGCTCCGGGCGTACGCTACTCCCATGATGGCAGCAAAATCGCATACCATCTTGCTGGCCGGTGTGATGAGCGGCGTTGCCGTGAGCCTGCTCTGCGTCACGGCCGCTTTGCTGTGGGATGGGCACTCCCTGCGCCAGCGGCTGCACGCCACCGCCGCCCAGGCGGCTGATCTGCGCTCGCAGCAGGCCGACGCACAGACCAAACTGGACCGCCTCGAGACCGAACTGTCGGAGATGCGCCGCGCCGCCGTCCCCGACGACACGCCCGACACCGCGCCCGCCCCCCGGCGCGCCCGGATTGTCCACGGCAACCAGGTGGTCGGTTGGGGTTGGGTCCACGCGCCGCCGACAACGAGTGACGCTCCACATGCGCGTCCTGATCTTCCCGCGCACGTCGTGCTGGACGCGGCAGCCCCCCCCGCCAACGCTGCCGTTAGCGGTACCTCCAGCCCGTCCGGCGCAACCCCCTCCCCGGCTTACAATCATTGGTGGTACGCCTACAACTACGGTCCTTCATACCTGTTGACCAGCGGTTGGATCGACTGGGGCCCCTACTGCACCAACAACAATCCCCACCCCCAACCGCCCTTCGCGCCGCCTCAATCGCCCGCCCCGGATCCCGCCATGCCAGCGCCGGGAATGACTCCGCAACCCGCTGTCACCGTGCGCACCGCCGCCGTCGCTCCGCCCCTCCGTCGCCCCGCGCCCATCCAGCCCGCAACTCTGCCGCGTCGCTTCCCCACCGCGCCCACCCTGGCCGCCGGTGCCTCAGTCGTGTCCCGTCCGATTCCCGCCGCCACCCGTCCCGCGGCCCCGGTGGCCCGCACGCCCGCATTCACCCGCACCCCGATTGCTGCGCCCCTGGCCAACCGGGCCGGCGCCGTTCCTCAGGCCAACCCCGCGCCGCTCGTCCGTCGGTGAGCTCCCTGACTGCCTCGTGAACCCCGTTGCCCTGATTACGGGCGCCTCCCGCGGCATCGGCCGTGGCATCGCGCTCGAGCTCGCCCGCCTCGGCTACCACCTCGTCATCAACTTCGCCGGCAACCGTGCGGCCGCCGACCAGACCGCCGCCGATTGCCGGTCCGCCGCCGCCGAGCAGGCTCACACCATCCAGGCGGAGCCTTGCCAGGCCGACATCGCCATCCCCGCCGATCGCGAGCGCCTGATCGAGTTCACCCGCGCCACCTTCCACCGCCTGGACCTGCTCGTGAACAACGCCGGCGTCGCCCCCTCGGTTCGCGCCGACCTGCTCGAAGCCACTGAAGCCAGTTTTGACCGCCTCATGGCCGTCAATGTCAAAGGCCCTTTCTTCCTCACCCAACTCGCCGCCCGCTGGATGATCGAACAGGTCGGCAACCGCGCCGCGCCCGCCCCGGAGGTTGGAAGGTCGAACTTCGAAGGTCGAGGTCCGAAGGTCGAAGGTCGAAGTCCGAAGGTCGAAGGTCGAAGTCCGAAAGTCGAAGGTCGAAGTCCGAAGATCGTCACCGTCTCGTCCATCTCCGCCTACACCGCCTCCGTGAACCGCGGGGATTACTGCGTGTCGAAGGCCGCGCTGGCCATGCTCACGCCCCTCTTCGCCACCCGTCTGGCCGAGCATGGCATCCAGGTCTTCGAGATCCGACCCGGCATCATCGCCACCGACATGACCGGCCCTGTCCGCGAGAAGTACGATCGCCTCATCGCCGACGGCCTCACGCCCATCGCCCGGTGGGGTCAACCCGCCGACGTGGGCCGCGCCGTCGCGGCCATCGCCCAGGACCGCTTCCCGTTCAGCACCGGCGAAGTCCTCAACGTGGACGGCGGCTTCCACCTGCGCCGCCTGTAGGCCGCGTGCCCTCACACGGCGGAGTCCCTTCCTTGTAGGCCGCGTGCCCCCACGCGGCGGGGTCTGGTCGCCCGACCCGACTTCAACCCACCCCGCCGCTGGCCCCTTGCGCCCCGGTTTTCCACCGCTTCCCAGCCCTTTCCCGGCTTTGCCCGAACCCGCCCTCGACGCCGCCCGCCCCGCAGGCGACAACCAAGACGCGCGCTCTCCGGCACCGTCGTTGGAGAACGCACCACACGTCCTATGACAACTCCGAACTCATCCGGCAATCCCCCGGCCGCTTCTCTCCCGCCCTCCAACCCGCCGCGACCCAACGCCTCGCGCCCACTCGGTGCCCCCTGCCCGAAATGCGGCGGCACCGTCCAGGAACAGGATCAGGGTTACCAGTGCGCCCAGTGTGAGTGGCTGCTTGCCCGGGTCATTCTCCAGCAAGCCATTTCACCCGACCAAGCCACCCGCCTCCTCGCCACGGGCAAGACGGAACTCCTCAACGGCTTTGTCTCCCGCAAGACCGGACGCCCCTTCACCGCTGCGCTCGTGCTGCGGGAAGGCCGGGCCGCGTTCGAGTTCGCGGCCGACTCGAAACCGCCTGCCGCGGAGCGCCGCGGCCCGCGCGGCGAACCGGCTGCCCCCGAGCCGACCGCCGACTTCACGGGTCAAGAACCGCTCGGCAAATGCCCCCGTTGCGGCAGCCGGGTCTTCGAGACGACCCGGGATTACCGGTGCGAACACCGGTCGAACGAGACACGCGCCTGCCCCTTCCAGGCCAGCAAGGTGATTCTCGAGCAGTCCGTGTCCCGGGAGCAAATGGTGAAGCTGCTTACGGCCGGTCGCAGCGATCTCCTTCCGCGATTCGTCTCACGCAAGTCCGGCCATCCGTTTGCCGCCTTCCTCGTGATCGACCGCAGCGGCAGGGTGAGCTTCGCCTTTCCGCCCCGGGACAAACCTCCGGCGCCGACGCGTCAATAATCGTACAGCCCGCTGTCCCGGCTATACCCACCACCGCCGCCTCCGTAACCGCCGTAGCCCTCACCCTCGTCCCCCTCGGGTCCGCCGAGGAAATCCCCCAGCACATCGCCCATGTCCTCCTCGATCTTCTCGGGGTCTTCCCCTTTCTCGAGGCGCTTGATCGCCACATCCAACTCCTTCGGTACTACCCCCGGCGGCATGAAGTCCTTCATCTTCTTCATCATGTGGGCCATATGCCGCGGGTTGTTCTCGTCCATGTGCTCCATGTCCCGTTCGAGCTCGCCCATGGCGCGTTCCATGCGGGCCTCGTCGATGTCCGGCATCGGCTCCTCCTCTCCCGGCCCGCCCGCGACCGGTTCGGGCACCCCTTTGGGCAGGGCGAACCGGCTCATCTGCTTGCGCATCTCCCGGTTCCCGCATTTCGGGCATTGCGGCAGGTGGTCGGGATTCACCTTCTTGGAGAGAAAACTGTAGATCACCCGGCACTTTGGGCACGCAAACTCGTAGATCGGCATAAACAACTCCCGCTGACGTTCACTTCACCGGAAGCATGGGAAGCCCCCGCTCACCCGTCAAGAGGCGCGACGACGTTCCAGTTCCTGCCGCCCCGCGACGACTTCTTCCCGGGAGAAGTTCCCGGCGGCGAGGGATTCCTCACTGAGCACCGCAAGGCGCCGGTAGAACCCCAATCCCATCTCGATCACCCCCGCCTCGCCCTCAGGCCCCATCCGCTCGAGCAACCGGAACAAGGCGTTCTCGGCGCGGTCAAATTGACCATGCTGTTCGTGGAACAGAATCAACGCCGCCTCCGTCCGGGCGGGCAGAACGGCGTCCCGGAGCGCTTCGATCAGGGCCTCGGGCTGGGGCGCGAACTCGGGCAACGGGCCCGCCCCTTGGAAGTAGGTTCCGAGCACCACCTGCAGCGACTTCAGCCAGCAATCGCGGGCGAGGTCTGCGTTTCCCTTGCCGGCGGCGGTGTGGCCCAGATGATACAGCAGCGCCGCGACCATCAGGCATTTGTCCCGCACCACCACGGGTGGATCTCCCATCGCCAATCGCGCGAGAATCTCGCCGTCGGTCAGCGCCAGCACCGAATCGGGACCCAACCCGAGCAACTCCCGCAACGCCAGATCCGCCCGTCGCGCCGCCGCCTCGTAGTCCGCGGTCCGGATGAACCCGGCGATCTCCGCCAGCCAGAGGAGATATCGTTTGATCCAGCCGAGGAGGTAGTCCTCACGTATCACGCCGCGCACCCTACCCGGCCGAACCTCGCCGCGCGACCCCAAACCCTCCTCCCGACTTCCCCTGGGTGTGCGACACAAAACTTCGGATCGTTCGTTCTGGGCTCGATTCTGCGCCGAGGCACTAGAAAGCTAGATACCCAACGGGTGGCTGTCCGCTGCAGTTGTTCTCTGTGTCCTCCTGAGCTCTGTGCTGAAAGCCGGACCAGGGTTCAGCACAGAGCTCAGGAGGACACACAGGATCAGCCGACGAGGCAGCCGGGATTATGTCTCACGCCCACTTCCCCGTGCAGCAGACGACTCGACAACCCCACCCGTTTGCCGATATCAGGAGGTCGTCCGCCGAAACTCCGTCTAAGAAACTGTTGGCTCGTGTGTCCTCTCCCGTGAAGCACATGCAAGCGCAGTGCCAGAAAGCCGCTCCGGATGGGGATCCGCGTCGGGCCGACTGACAACACCGGCATGGCCGTGGCCTCCTCCGCATCCCTCGCCGGTCCGGAACCGGAAACGGTGACCGGGCTGTTCGCGACCCTCGAGTCGCCACTGCTCGGCTACGCCCTGCGCCTGCTGTCCGATGCCGACATGGCTCAAGACGTCGTCCAGGAAGCGTTTCTGCGGTTGCACGCGCAGTTTGAACAAGTGCGCGAGCCGCGTCGCTGGTTGTTCCGCACCGTCCACAACCTCGCGCTCAACCAGCGCCGGCACGACCGCCGGATTGTCCCGCTCGCGAGCGGCAGCACCGACGCGCCCACTCCCGCCGGAGACCCTCCCGACCCCCAGCCTCTGCCGGACGAACAACTCGCCCGCTGGGAAGGAGTGAACCTGGTACGACAAGGCCTCCAGAACCTCGACGCGCGCAGCCGCGAGTTGCTCACCCTCAAGTTCAACGACGACCTCTCCTACAAGGAAATCAGCTCGCGCACCGGCCTCACCGTGGGCCATGTCGGCTACCTCCTCCATCATGCCCTGAAGGCGCTCGCCGCCGAACTCGCCAAAGCCGGCCTGGTCTCATGAACCCTGAGCCTCCCAATCTCCCTACTTCCGATCCTGAGGTCCGCCTCACCGCCCTGCTCCTCGGCGAACTCCCGCCCGACGAGGCCGCCGCGGTCCAGCAGGATCTCACCCGCAACCCCGAACTCGCCCGCCTCCACGCCCGCCTGGCCCAGACCATCGGGCTCGTCCGCGACGCCGCCCATGGCGCCGCCGCCCGTGTCCCGGTGCCGGCTTCGGAACCAAAACTGGCACCGGAACTGCGCGACTCCCTGCTCGCCAAACTCAAGACCGTTGTCCTGCCGGCCGTCGCCCCGCGCCCACGGACCCGCCACCGCCCCGGCTTCTGGCTGGCAGCGGCGGCGGGGGTGGCCGTCCTCTTGTTCCTCAGCGCCGGTCTGCTGTTGCCTTCCTTCGCGAAGGCCAAGGCCAAGTCCCAGAGCCTGCGTGTGGCTCGGGCCCCGCTGATCGAAACCCTCGGCGAAGTGCAGTTCGACTCTGGCCAGCAGGAGGAAGCGGAGGGCGGGATCAGGCGCCGGGACACCGCCAGCGCGCGCCCGGAGCGCCTCGGACGGACCTCTCTCGCCGCCGCGCCAGCGGACAAACCTGTCCCCGAGCGAGTCGTCAATGGACCCACCGCCAACGGCCGCTCACCCGACGCCGGCGCTGCCCCTGCCATGGACGTCCGGATGCTCATGCGCTATGGGCTGATGCCCAAGGACGCAAAGGCTGCCCCGGCGGGCGAGGCTGCTCCGCCAGCGTCTGCCCGGGCTGCCGGCCGCCCCGCCACTCCGCCTCCTCCTGCGCTCGCCCGCCGGTTCGCTGAGCCCAGCCCGTCTGCGGCCACGCCTGCTCCCGCCGATGGTGCGGGCTTCCAGCCTGCACGAGAGGTGGCTGGCAAGGCCTTGGCGCAGGTAGCCCCTACGCAGCCGGTCACCGGTCAACAACCCGCACCCGCGGCCAACGCCCTCCAGAACTGGTCCTTCGCCGTCCGTGGACAGACCGAAGCCGCCCGCGAGATCACCGACTTCGATAACGACGGCGCAGTGGACCGTTTCACCGCCGGCTATGCCTTCCAACCTCCGGCTGCCGCGACCCCGCAAGCCGCAGGCGCCGTCCGCGGCTCTCCGGTAACGTCTCTGAACGCGGACCACGCCTCCCGCGGCGGCGTCGCCGCCGGAGCCTTTGGCGGTTTCGGTGGGGCGGGGGGATTCGGCGGCGGCGGTCTTGGCGGTGACAACTTCGGCCGCGCGAACGTTGTCGTTCCTGAAGCGGAGCAACTCGGCGTCCTGGCCAAAGCCACCTCCTCCGGTCTCGTCGCTCGAGGAGACAGCTCGGCACGCGGCTACTACGCCAACAACGGCCTCGGCACGTTCACCCTCACCAACCGGGCGACCCCTGCTCCGGGTTGGGCCGAGGAGGGGATCCTGGGCCAACTCGCCCTCACTACCGAGCGTCTCGAGCGTAACCTGATCCTGGGCACCCGGCTCGTGCCCGCAGGCCGCAGCCGCCGCCGAAACGCGCGGGCGTACCGCGTCGCCCTAGCCACCGAGCAAGCGCGGACCGAGAGCATCCGCCGGGACAGCACAGCAATCGCCGAACGCAAGCTCAGCGAGGCGCTCGCCCCGGCCACCGTACCCGCGTCCGAAGCCAGGCCGATCGCGACTACCGAAACGTCCCCACCGGTCTTTGTCGCCGCCATGGAAGCCCCGGTGTCTTTCGCCGTCCAGGTGCCCCAGGCCACCGCGAGTGTGCCCGTCCTCGGGGACACCCCTGCGTTGGGCCGCCTGTTCACCACCAGCCTCGGCACAGAGAAGTTCGACGTGGCGTTGAGGAATGAGTCCCGCGCCAAGATCGCCGAGTTCGATCGCTCTCGCGGCCTGGCCTTGAATGCCGAGGCGCGCCAACGCCTCGACGAGCTCGAACCCTTGCCGCTCAAACTCCCCGTCCCCGCGTTCATGGGCACCCCCACCGACCTCCCTCTCGGCGTAAGCCCCGCCACTCCCGCCGCCAAACCGGAGGCCGCCCAGCCTCAGCCCGACGCCCTCGGCTCCGCCGGCCTCGCCCCGGCGCAAGGTGTCCGCCGCGCCGGTGCGGCCGAGATCACCACGCCCAGTGCCGGCGACCTCTTCTTCAGCCTGGCCGATGCTGAGACCGACCAGAAAGAGCGCTTCGAGGAAGGACGCGCACTCGAACTCGCCACCAAAGGAATCGCCCTCCTCGACGATTCGGCCCCGGTCACGTCGACCGACCTCGACAGCCTCGAGCGTGTCGAACAAGCCGCCCCCACGCCGCCACCCACCGTTCCCGCCGAACCCGCTCCTCCCGCCGAGCCGCAACCGGAGGTGTTCACCGCCGACAACCCCTTCTCCACCTTCTCCCTCAACGTCACCGACGTGGCCTTCAAGCTGGCCGCCGCGAGCCTCGAAGCCGGCCAACTGCCCGCGCCCGCCTCGATCCGCGTCGAGGAGTTCGTCAACGCCTTCGACTACCGCGACCCCGAACCCGCCCCCGGCGCGCCGCTCGCCTTCCACTGGGAACGCGCCCGCTACCCCTTCGCCCACAACCGCGACGTCCTGCGCTTCTCGGTGCAAACCGCCGCCCTCGGCCGCGAGCCCGGCCGCCCCCTCAACCTCGTCCTGCTCCTCGACAACTCCGGCTCCATGGAACGTGCCGACCGCGTGACCATCCTGCGCGAAGCCCTCCACGTGCTCGCCGGCCAACTCGCCCCCCAGGACCAGATCAGCGTCGTCGCCTTCGCCCGCACCGCCCGGCTCTGGGTGGACGCCCTCCCCGGCAGCCAGGCCGCCGAACTGCTCGACCGCGTCGGCAACCTCACCCCCGAAGGCGGCACCAACCTCGAAGACGCCCTCAAGGTCGGCTACGAGACCGCCCTCCGCCATTTCCTCCCCCACGGTGTCAACCGCGTGATCCTCCTCACCGACGGCGCCGCCAACCTCGGTGCCGTCGAACCCGACGTGCTGAAGGCCATGGTCGCGGAACTCCGCCGCCGCGGCGTGGCCCTCGACTGCTTCGGCATCGGCTGGGAAGGTTACAACGACGATCTGCTCGAAGTGCTCTCCCGCCACGGCGACGGCCGCTATGGGTTCGTCAACACGCCCGAGGAAGCCGCGACCGGCTTCGCCGATCAACTGGCGGGCGCCCTCCAGGTGGCCGCGGCCGACGTCAAGGTCCAGGTCGAGTTCAACCCCGCCCGCGTCGCGAGCTGGCGCCAGATCGGCTACGCCAAACACCAGCTCACCAAGGAACAGTTCCGCGACAACACCGTCGATGCCGCCGAGATCGGCGCCGCCGAATCCGGCAACGCCCTCTACGTCATCGAAACCAACCCCCGCGGCCAGGGAGCGCTCGGCATCCTGCGCGTCCGCTATCGCGTGCCCACCACCGGACAGGTGCACGAGCTCGAGTGGCCGCTCGAGTACCGCGGGCCGGCCCCGGACCTCGCACAGGCCAGCCCCACGCTGCGCCTGGCCACGGCCGCCGCCGCCTTCGGCGAAATGCTCGCCACCAGCCCCTTCGCCGCCGAAGTCTCTTCCGATCGCCTGCTCCCGCTGCTCCGCGGCGTGGCGGCGGCCTTCCATCCGGATCCGCGCCCGGCCCAACTCGAGGCGATGATCCAACAAGCCCGCGCCCTCGGCGGCCGCTGATGATGCCCATCTTCCCATGAAACCCTCGGAACTGTTCCTCCATAGAGCCTCGTTCACTCCCGTGAACACCGCGCGTCTCACTCGCCGCCCACGCTCCCGCCCCCGCACCGGCCCCGCACGGCTCCGCTCTTTCGGGCCCCTGCTCCTGGCGCTGCTCGGGCCCACCCTCCTCGCCGCAGAACCCACCACCGCCGTCGAGGTCAAGCGCGCCTTGCTCCAGGGCAACCTCGACGGCGACCGCGCCCGCCTGGTGATCGAGGCCGACCTCGGCACCCTCGGCCCCTCCCGCGCCAAGGCCATCTATGGCGCCGCCCTCGAACAGCTCATCCGCGTCTCCCGCGACCGCCTCGACCACACCATCGAACTCCGGGTCGATGCCCTCGAAGGTGGCTTGCGCGAGATCGTCCTGACCCTCGGCGGCACGGGCGAAGTCCGGCAGGTGACCGGCGACGGCCTCGAAGATTGGAGCGTCCGCCAGGCCGGCGACCGCCGCTTCCTGGTCCTGCGCCTGGCGAAGTCCAACACACCGGTCAAGACCTTCGCCGGCCAGATCCGCGCCGAGACCTTGGTGACCGACTGGCCCGTCACCGTCGCACCGCTCACCCTCACCACCGAGTCGCCGACCCTCGCCCACGGCTTCGTCCGCATCGCCAGCCCCCCCGAATGGTCCGTGCAACTGGCCAACCCCAGCGGCGTCGTGCCCGTCGAACTCCCGTACCTCCCGCCTTCCCTGCGCCCTGCCGACCTCGACACCGCCGCCGAACCGCTCGCCTTCCGCTTCCACGGCACCGCCTACTCCCTTCCGCTCGCCCTCGCCGTGGCCGACCCCGAGGCCCGCCAGGTCACCCTGCGCGACTTCCACCTCACCGGCCGCCTCGATGACCAGCGCGCCACCTTCCAGCTCCGTGCCACCGCTCGCGTCAAGAATCCCCACGGTGGCCGCCTCGAACTCCTGCGCGGCGGCGTGGCCCTCTCCCAGCTCCCACCCCTCGCCGGCGGCCGCCTGCGGTTCGACAAGGACGCCTTCGTGCTCGACTACGACGCCCCCGGCGATTTCCCGCTCGACCTCGAATTCCACGCCACGGTCCGCCCCGCCGACGGTTGGCAGGAAGTGGACTTCCGCGTCGCCCCCAGCGCCCTCCAGCCGGTCACCTTCCCCGACCTCCCCGCGGACACCGAATTCCGGTTCGCCGGCGCGGCGCGACCCGAGCACGCAGCCAGCGGGTTCCGCAGCTTCCTTCCCCCCACCGGCCAGGTGAAGCTCGCTTGGAAGGCGGGTCGTCCCGAGGCCGAAGGCCGCCTGTTTTACGCCGTCGAAGGCCTGTCCCAGGTCACCGTCAGCCCCGGCCTGCTGCGCCAGACTACCGTGCTCGATTTCAAGGTCATGCAAGGCGAACTCAATCGCGTCGCCTGTCGCCTCAGCGGCGAAGGCGAGATCACCCGCGTCCAGGGCCCCTCCGTCCTCTCCTGGACCCTCGAACCTCCCCTGGCCGACGGCACCCGCCGCCTCGCTATCCAGCTCAACGCCGCCCAGCGCGACCAGTTCAGCCTCGCCATCCAGTTGCAGCGCACGTTGGGTGCCTTCCCGCAGGCCTTCGACGCCGCGCAGCTCGTGCCTGAGGAAGCCACGCGCTTTGGGGGCTTCGTCCGCGTCTCCAACGAAGGCGCCGTGCGCCTCGAGGTCCTCAACGCCACCGGCCTCTCCCAGATTTCACCCGAACAGATCCCGCAGACCGACACCACCCGCGCCCTGCTCCCCGCCCAGTCCACCCAGGCCTTTGCCTATCGCTTCTCGGGTCCGGATTACCAACTGCGCGTCCAGGCCGACAACATCTTGCCCGAACTCGCCGTCTCGCAGGTCCTCGCCTATCACCTCGGCGAAACCGAGCTCACCCTCGACGCCGAGCTCGAACTCGACATCCGCGAAGCCCCCTTGCGGGAAGTCCTGCTCCACATCCCCGCCGGCTTCACCCTGGCCAGCCTCAACGCCCCGGGATCCAGTGACCATTTTATCCTCGATTCCGCCGGCACCGCGCAGGCCCAGCTCCGCATCGTCTATGCCCAGCCCGTCACCGGCCGGCAGGTCATCCAGCTCCGCCTCGAACGCAACCAGCCGTTCCGCGACCCGCGCTGGTCCCTGCCCCGCCTCGCCGTGCTCCAGGCCCGTTCGACCCGCGGCCATGTCGGCGTGTCGGCCGACGAAGGCTTCCGCCTCACGCCCGCCACCACCCAGGGCCTGACCGAGCTGGCCACCGCCTTCTTCCCGAAGAAGCTCCCCGGCATCCAGGCCGCCTACCGGCTCACCGACCCGGAGTGGGAAGCCACGCTGAACGTCGAGCGCCTGCCCCAGTCCATCCAAGCCGATGTCTTCCACCTCTTCTCCGTCGGGGAAGGCATCGCCTATGGCAGCACCGTGGCCAACTACACCATCTCTGGCGCGCCCGTCTCCGTCTTCCGCTTCGAGTTGTCCGACGAATACGCCAACGTCGAGTTCACCGGCAAGAACGTCCGCGCCTGGCAACGCACTACCAACGGGTTCCAGGTCCAGTTGCACCAGGCCGTCTCCGGCACCTACACCCTCCTCGCCACCTACGACCGCTCCTTCAAAGCCCAGGGCGACCAGCTCGCCTTCACCGGCGCCCGCCCGCTCGAGGCCCAGTCCGAACAGGGCTACACCGTCGTCATCAGCACGTACCAGTTCCACGTCCAGCCCATCAACGTCTCGCCCTCACTCACCGCGCTCGAGCCCGGCGAAGTCCCCGCCGAATACCGCCTCTTCTTCGACGCCCCCATCCTCGCCGCCTACCGCTACACCGCCCGCCCCTTTAACCTCGAACTCGCCCTCAAACCCCTTGCCCAGGGCGAAATGCTCTCCCAGGTCGTCGACCGCGCCGCCCTCACCACCCGCATCTCCGAGGAAGGCCAGGTCGTCACCGACGCCCGTTACTTCGTGAAAAACAAAGGCACCCCGCACCTGCGCCTCGAACTGCCCGCCGACACCGAGCTGTGGGCCGTTACCGTCAACAGCAACCCCGTCGTCCCCGTCAAGGACGAGCGCGCCAACCTCATCCCGCTGCCCCAGCACGCCGACCCCAACACCCTCAACGAAGTCGCCGTCAGCCTCGCCGCCAAAGCCACCCACGCCCGTCACCTCACCCTCACCGCTCCCGCCGTCTCCGCCCCCGTCCTCCTCCTCGAATGGCAGCTCACCCCGGATCGCGGCCATCGCCTCCACTTCCGCCGCGGCACCCTCACCCCACTTGCAGGCTGGACCGATGCCTCCGGTTTCGCCGGCCTCCTCCGACTCTTCTCCGGTCCCGACCGCGCCCGCGCTGGGACCGCCGCCCTGGCGACGCTCGTGCTCGTGCTCATCGCCCGCTTCACTTGGCGCGCCCGCCTCCAGCCCGCCGCCGGCTCCCCCCCAACCTCACGCCCGCTGCGCCGATTCCTCGCCGGGCTGGCCAGCATCGCCGCCGCCGTCCTCGCGGTCCTGATGCTCTTCCAGTTGATGGACTGGGCCCGCGAGGACACTGCACAGTCGCCCACCGACCTCCGCTTCCTCGCCCCCGTTCAGCCACCCGACAGCGCCCTGCGCGTCGAGTTGACCAACCTCCCGCTGACTGCCTCGGCCTGGACCCAATTCTGGCGTTGGTGGCCCGCGTGGTTCGCCCTCGCGGCCTGGCTCTATAGCCTCGCCACTCCGAACGCCGGCCGGCGACCGCTCGCCATCGCGCTCGGCTGGGGATTCCTCGCCTGGGCCGTCCTCCGCCAACCCCACGGCGCTCCCCTGTTCTTCGGCCTCGCTCTCGCTTTCCTCATCGCCCATCTCCTCATCCCCAGCCTCCGCCAGTGGTGGCTTGCCGCGCGCACAGCCCCGGCCCCCGCCACCGCCGCCTTGCTCGCCTGCCTCCTGGTGCCGCTGCTCCCCGCCAGCCTCCAAGCCCAGCCCGCCCCCGGGCGCACCAAAGACCCCGGCCCTGCCCAGGCCGACCAGGTCGCCAACGAAGTGCGCGTTGAAGAGGACTTCGTCTTCGGCACCGCCCGCATCCGCTGGCAAGCCCGCCAGGGCCAAACCCTGCCCCTCCTCCGCGAACCGGGTGTCCTGACCCGGCTCGAGACCGGCACCGCCGCGGTCCGGCTCGTCACCGGCGTGGAACAAGGCCGCCGGCAACAGAGCTTGCTCGCCGAAGCCGATGGCTGGGTCGAAACCACCCTGACCTACGAAGCCAGGGTCACCGCGCGCGAGGCCGAGCGCGGCTTCGCCCTCCCCACCCAGCCCGGCCTCGTCAACCCGCTCACCCTCACCGTCGTCGGCCGTGACGTCGAGGTCGTCTCCCCCAGCGCCGTGTCCGTCCACCGCACCGACGACCCCGCCGGCACCAACACCGTTGCCCAACTGATCCTCAGCCCCACCCCCGATGCCTGGATCGCCTGGAAACCCCGCAGCCGCGATCCGCGCCGCGAGAAGGCCGTGTTCTATGCCGAGTTGTTCCAGCTCTATGTCCCCGGCGGGGGCGTCGTCGCAGGACTCCACTCCGTCCAGATCCGACCCGCCCAGGGCGAACTCACCGAGCTCTTCTTCGACATCCCCGCCGGCGCGACCATCACCGACGTCAACGCCCCCGCGCTCTCCGTGTGGCGGTTCGACCCGGACGCCCGCCGGCTTCGCGTCTCCTTGAGCTCCGCCCAGGCGCGGCCCTTTGCCCTCCTCATCCAGTCCCAGTCCCCCACGGGCCCGCTGCCCCTCGACCACCCGGTCGGCCTCATCAGCGTCCCCGGCGCCGCCGACCAGGTCGGGCTCCTCGGGGTGGCCACCGGCAACGAGGTCCAGCTCGAAGACGTCGACGCCGGCTCCCTCGCCGCCCTCAACCTTGAGGATTTCCCCGCGGCCGTTCTCGAACCCCTCCGCACCGCCGTCCCCGGCCTGACCCTCCGCCGCGCCTTCCGCTACGCCACCCCGGATGCCCTCATCCGCCTCCGCGCCAGTGCCGTCGAACCCGATGTCCGCGTCGAGTCCCAACAAACCCTCTCGCTGGGCGAAGACCGCACTCTCCTGGCCACCACCCTCAACGTCGCCATCACCCGCGCCGGCCTCTTCAAGCTCACTTTCCCGCTCCCCGCCGGCCTCGAGGTCGAGTCCCTCAGCGGCCCGGCGCTCAGCCATTGGACCGAGCTGCGCACCGACGCCGGCCGCATCATCACCCTCCATCTCAAGGGCAAGACCGAGGGCGACCAGAGCTTCACCGTCACCCTCGCCGGCCCGGGCGTCCGCGCCACCAACGGTTGGTCCGTCCCGCGCTTGATCCTGCGCGAGGCCCAGAAACAACGCGGCCAATTGCTCATCGTGCCCGAACAAGGCCTCCGCCTCCAGGTCGCCCAGCGCGACGGCGTCACCCAGCTCGATCCCGCCCAGGCCGGCGTCCGCCAGAAAGGCGTGCTCGCCTTCCGCCTCCTCCAATCCGACTGGCAGGTCGCCCTCGACCTCGAACGCGTCGACGCCTGGATCCAGCTCACCAGCCTCCAGGATGTCACCGTCGGCGAGGCCCAGCTCCGGGTCTTCGCCAACCTCCAGTACGAGATCGAGAACACCGGCGTCAAAGGCTTCCGCCTGCGCCTGCCCGCCAACGCCGAACGTCCGCTTTCGCGGCGAGCAGGTGGCCGACTTCGTCGCCGCCGACGCCCCCGCCACCGCCGACGCCCGCGATTGGGAGGTCAAGCTGCACCGCCGCATGCTCGGGCGTTACCTCCTGCAACTGAACTACACCGTCCCCGTCCCTGCCGCGGCCACCGAACTCACCGTCCGCGGCATCCAGGCCCTCGACGTCAACCTCCAGCGCGGCTTCTTCACCGTGCAAGCCGGGGGCCGCCTCCAGGTCCGCAGCGACGACCCGCCTCCCGCCCTCCAGCCCACCGAGTGGCAGGTCATCCCCCGTGCGCTCCAGCAGGACCTCCCGGCCGCCGCCGCCGATTACACCTTCCGCCTCGTCGAGCCCGACGTCCGCTTGCCCCTGCGCCTCGAACGCTTCGAGGCCGCCCGCCTCCTCCCCGCCCGCGTCACCCGCGTCGATCTCAAGTCCGTCATCGCCGACGACGGCGTCATGCTCACCCACGCCCAGCTCGAGCTCCTGCCCGGAGACAAGCGCCTCCTCCATCTCCGTCTCCCCAAGGACGCCCGCTTCTGGTTCGCCTTCGTCAACCAGTCCGGCGTCTGGCCCTGGCACGACCAGGACGAGGTGCTGATCCCGCTCGAAAAACCGGCGCCCGAAGGCCAGGCCACCCGCGTCGAGTTCTTCTTCACCAGCCGCCCCGGTCGCGGCAGCACGCGCGCCCTCGATCTCAACCTCGATGGGCCCCGGTTCGATCTCCCGCTCGAGCGCATCACCTGGCAGGTCTTCCTGAACCAGAAATGGCACCTCGATGACTGGCAGGGCACCCTCCAGCTCGAGGAAGCCGCCCTGGCCACTCCCTCCGGTCCCCTCGATCTCGGCTCTTATCTGAGCAACGAAACCGTCCTGCTCCGCCAACAAACCCAGCAGGCCGAACAGTACCTCAACCTCGGCAACCGCCTGCTCGAATCCGGCGACACCCTCCAGGCCCGCCGCGCCTTCCAGAACGCCTACGGCCTCTCGCAGCACGACGCCGCCTTCAACGAGGATGCCCGGGTCCAGCTCCAGAACCTCAAGATGCAGCAGGCCATCGTCGGGCTGAACTTCCGCCAGGCCAAGGTCGCCGGCGAACCCGCTGCCCCCACCTCGCGCCCCGGCACCGAGGCGCTCAACTACACCCAGCAACAGGCCAGCGAGATCCTCGCGCGCAACACCGCCGAGGACAACGCCGTCCAGCTCCGCTTCGCCGAACGCCTTATCCAGCAGCAGGACGCCGCGGTCGCCAGCCCGGCTGCACTCCGCGCCACGTTGCCGGATCAGGGGCGTGTCCTCACCTTCACCCGCCCGCTCGAGGTCAACCGCTGGGCCGAGCTCCGCCTCGAACTCGAAGCCTCCTCCTCGCCGTCCACCTCCTTCTTCCTCAAGATCCTGGTCCTCGGCGCCACCTTCGTCCTCGCCCTCGTCCTCATCCTCCTCGGCCGCACCCGCCCCCCCGCCTCCACCTGAACCGGTAATCTGATAACCACACCGTAGGCGCCGACGTCAGGAGGCGGCGTGGTGATCCACCCGGCCCACTTCGCCTCCTGACGTCGGCGCCTACAGTGCGGCCCTCCGTCCGGCTTCGCCGGCCACCCTTGGCCGAATCCCGTCTACCCTTTCGAATTCTCCCGCCCCCCGCCCCCCGCCCCTCGCCCTTCGAACTGCGAACTTCGACTGTTCCCCTTCGACTTTCGCCCTTCGCCCTTCGCCCTTCGAACCTCCCTCCCACTTTCCCCTTGCACCTGCCCGTCTTCCCCGCCACTTTCTGCACCGTAGCAAAGGCTGACCCAATCCAATCAATCAGTTCCTCATGAAAACCAACCGGAACACCGCCGCCTGCATCGGCACGATTCTCTGCACCCTGGCGCTCGCCGTCCCCACCCACGCCCAGGGCCGTTCCGACCTCGCCCTCGCCGCGCTCGCCACCGCTCCGCACGTCTCCGACGAACTGCTCGTCCAGTATCTCCCCGGCGTCTCCGACGACGCCAAAGCCATCGCCCGCGGCCGCGTCGGCGCCCGCTTGCAGGAAGGGGTCGTCAACAGTCAGTGGCGCGCCGACGGCAAGGGCGACCTCGAACTGGTCAAGCTCCCGCCCGGCCTCGCCATCGCCGCCGCCGTCCGCAGCCTCGAACTCGATCCCAACGTCGAGTTCGCCGAGCCCAACTGGGTCTACCAGCACCACGCCACCTCGAATGACCCCTACTACACCAACGGCAGCCTGTGGGGCATGTACGGCGACGGCACCTCGCCTGCCAACCCATACGGCAGTCAGGCCGGTGAGGCGTGGGCAGTGGGGAAAACTGGCTATTCCACGGTCTACGTAGGCATCATCGACGAAGGCTACATGTACACTCACGAAGACCTCGCGGCCAACGCCGGCGTTAACCCGGGTGAGATCGCCGGCAACGGCATCGACGACGACGGCAACGGCTACGTCGACGACGTTTACGGGTGGGACTTCGACGGCAACAACAACACCGTCTTCGACGGCACCACCGACGACCACGGCACGCACGTGGCCGGCACCATCGGCGCCGTCGGCGGCAACAACAAGGGCGTGGCCGGCGTCTGCTGGAACATCAAGCTGCTGAACGCCAAGTTCCTGGGCCGCCGCGGCGGCACCACCGCCAACGCCATCAAGGCCGTCGATTACTTCACCGACCTCAAAACCCGCCACGGCCTCAACCTCGTCGCCCTCAACAACTCCTGGGGCGGCGGCGGGTACTCACAGGGCCTTTACGACGCCATCAAGCGCGCCCGAGACGGGGACATCCTCTTCGTCGCCTCGGCGGGAAATAGCAGCAGCAACAACGACACGTCGCCCTCCTACCCCGCCAGCTACAACTACGACAATGACAACATCATTGCTGTGGCGTCGATCACTTCGAACGGTGCCCTCTCCAGCTTTTCGAACTACGGCGCCACCTCGGTCGACCTCGGCGCGCCCGGTTCTGCGATCGTCTCCACCGTGCCCGTCAGCTCCAAGGGCAAGGTTGTCTCCGGCTACGCCAGCTACAGTGGCACTTCCATGGCAGCCCCGCATGTCACCGGCGCCTGCGCCCTCTACGCAGCAACCCATCCCGGCGCCTCCGCCGCCACGATCAAGAACGAGGTCCTCAAAAGTGCCGTCGCCACCCCATCGCTCTCCGGCAAGTGCGTCACCGGCGGACGCCTGAACGTCGGCGACTTCTGAGCCGACAGCGTCTCGCGACTGCGTCAACCCGCACCGTTTCGTCGCTGCCGATCGCAGCCTCGAACGCCGCCGGAGGCCGGACTGTGAACGCCTCGCCCCCCTTGCCGGGGCCTCGCGAAGCGTTTGGAGTGCGCCGACTTCCAGCAGCGCTTTTCGTCCTTCCTCCTTCCCCCTTCGAACTTCGCCCTTCGAACTTCGGCCTTCGCCCTTCGCCATCGGGATCAGTCCCTGAAACCTGAGAACCGTCCCCAAAAAGCACAATACTACTGACTGACCCCTGGGCGGGGGCCGGACGGCGAGCGACTCGCGCCTCTCTGCCGGGGCCTCGCGAAGCGTGTTGAGTGCGCCGACTTCCAGCGGCGCTTTTCGTCCTTCCTCCTTCCCCCTTCGAACTTCGGCCTTCGAACTTCGGCCTTCGAACTTCGGCCTTCGAACTTCGCCATCGGGGTCAGTCCCTGAAACCTGTGAGGGACCGCAAAAAGCACAATACTATTGACTGACCCCCGGGCAGAGCGCGGACTGCGAGCGACTCGCGCCCCTCTGCCGGGGCCTCGCGAAGCGTCTGGAGTGCGCCGACTTCCAGCAGCGCTTTTCGTCCTTCCTCCTTCGCCCTTCGAACTTCGCCCTTCGCCCTTCGCCCTTCCTCCTTCGCCCTTCGCCTTCGGGCTCAGTCCCTGAAACCTGAAACCGGTCCCCAAAAAGCACAATACTATTGACTGACCCCTGGGCGGGGCCTTGTCCCGTGCCCGCGGTCATGGCAGGCTCTCCCCCGAACTCGTCCCATCCATCTCATGAGAACCACCCTTCCCCTCGCCCTCGCCGTGGCGGCGCTCAGCCTCGGTGCGGTCTCCGCCCGCGCCCAGTTCTCCCTCGGCAACCCGCTCGCCGGACTCGAGCAGCTCAAGTCCTACGAAACCCGCCGCGCCTCGTCCTCGGACGCCAACTGGCAGCACGGTAACGCCGACGCCCGGCCCATCGCCCCCGGCGACACCCTCACGCTGGCCGAACTCGACGGCCCCGGCGTCATCACCCACATCTGGTTCACCATCGCCCACGAGGCCCCCTTCTATTCCCGGCTCCTTACCCTCCGCATGTACTGGGACGGCGAACCCCACCCGAGCGTGGAGTGCCCCGTCGGCGACTTCTTCGGCGTCGGCCACGGCGTGGATCAGTCCTTCATCTCCCTGCCGGTCCGCGTCTCCTCCGACGGCCGGGCCCGCAATTGTTACTGGCCTATGCCGTTCCGGAAGTCAGCGCGGATCACCGTCACCAACGAGAGCGACCGCCGCTGCCACGCCTTCTACTATTACGTCGACTGGCAGCAGCACGCCGTGCTCCCCGCGGACACCGCCTACTTCCACGCCATGTACCGCCAGGAACACCCGTGCGTGATGGGACGCGATTATCTGCTCGCCGACATTGTCGGGCGCGGCCACTACGTTGGCACCGTCCAGAGCGTCTACCACGTCTCGCCCGGCTGGTACGGCGAGGGTGATGACTTCTTCTTCATCGACGGCGCGACGGAACCGCAACTGCGCGGCACAGGCACCGAGGACTATTTCTGCGACGCCTGGGGATTCCGGCAGCAGGACGGTCCGTTCTACGGGACACCGCTCTGGGAAGGGTACGGCACGGGCGATCGCAGCACGGCCTATCGCTGGCACATCCCCGACCCCGTCGTGTTCACCAGATCCCTCCGCGCCGTGATCGAGCACAAGGGCTCGCAGACGTTTCCCGACGGCAAGGTCGACGGGTTCATCGAGCGCGACGACCTGATGTCGAGTGTGGCGTTCTGGTACCAGACCGAACCGCATCAACCCTGGCCGGCCCTGCCGCCCGGCCCCGAGCGCCTGCCCTTCCGCGAACAGACCCTTCTGGTGGGCCATCGCGCCGTCCCGACGGCGACCCATTCCGGTGCGCCGCTGGAGGTCCAGCCGCTCGGGGGCACGACGGACAACCAGCAGCTCTGGTTCCGTCCGACCGACGCGAACGCCTGGCTCGAGGTGCCGTTCACGCTCGAGCAATCCCTCACCGCCGAGCTCTGGGTGCGCCTGACGCACTCGTGGGACTATGGCACCTACCGCGTGAAACTGGATGGACAGGACCTGGGCACGTTTGACCTCCAGAACGCCAACGTCACCCCGACCCCCCACAAGTTGGGCATGCGCACGCTCGCGGCCGGTGCTCATACGCTGCGATTCGAGTGCACCGGTCGTTCGGACAAGTCCAAGGGCTACTTCTTCGGCTTCGACGCCCTGACGGCGCGCGTGCCGGTCTATGCGCGGGCCGCGAGCGTCGATCTCCGGGCGCTTCAGAAGCGCTAGGTTCCGCACGCTCGGCGACAATGAGGCCCCGGGGTGTGCCGCGGTGCTAACCGGGGAATCTCAGACCCACTGTAGGCGCCGACGTGAGGAGGCGTTGTGGGCCGGAGGCAACACCCTTCGCCTCCTCACGTCGGCGCCTACAGTCTCTCGCGGTTTCACGCCGGGTATGTAAGATATCCGGGCTCAGCGAGCATCGTGCCCCCGCCCTACGCAAAGCGGCGCTGAAGCACTCGCACTCCACACGCTTCACGCCTCTCGAGCCTCCCACTTCGGACTTCGGACTTCGACTTTCGCACTTCGACCTTGGGGCTTCGCGGGCTGGTGGCTGTCCGCTGCGGTTGTTCTCTGTGTTCTCCCGAGCTCTGTGCTGAAGAGCCGGACCAGGGTTCAGCACAGAGCTCGGGAGAACACAGAGGATCAGTCGGCGAGGCAGCCGGGATTCTGTCTCACGCCCGGGCTTCGCCTTCGCCAAATTCGGCGCGTGACTTCACGCGCCGGATCGGGTACGCCAACTTCATGTTCCCACGAGCCGCGTCTGGCCCCTGACCGGTGAACCATGCGGTCATCCCGGGTTTCCGGAGGGGCCAGCGACGCAGCCTGTGCGGGGGGTGACCCTCGCCGTGGGGAAACGTCGGATAGAATCAGCGAACGCACAGCAAACCAAGCAAACGGAGAACCTCGCTATGAATAATCCAAGAACACTCGGACGCCGGGCCCTGGGAGTGTCCCTCGCCCTGACCGTTTCGAGTCTGGCTGCTTTCGGGCAGGCCCTGGTGAAGAACCCGAGCTTCGAGAGCAACCTCAACGACGAAACGGATCCCCTGTCCGCCGGGGCGCCCCAAGGCTGGCCGTATTACAGCCCGATCGACGAGTGGGTCAGCGGCGGTGGGGGTGTCAACGATCTCGTGTACGATCCGGGTGGCCCCTTCCACAACGCCGGCACCCCGGTGCCGGACGGTCGCCGCATCGGCTTCAAGCAGGGCGGCGGCGCGGTGTCCCAGGACATCTACGGCCTGGTCGCCGGTCAGTCGTACTGGATCCAGTTCCACTACGACGCGCGGAATGGCAGCGACCTGGACATCGCGGTCCAGTTCGCCACCGTCAACTTCGGCGGAGCCATGGACGAGCAGTTGGCGTTCATCCCCAAAGTGCGGCCAGCCATCGCCACCGGTTCGCCCTATTACTACCGCACCGTCCCCTTCACGCCCGATTTCGAAATCGGCACGCTCAGCTTCGTGGCGACCGCCCGCGGCGACTCGACGATGCTCCTGGACGGGGTGACGATCGTGGCCCGTGACACCGGCAACTTCCCGGTCATGAACCCGAGTTTCGAAGCCAGCGGCGTTGTGTTCGACGGCTCTCCGACTGCCGGTACCGACTGGCGAGCCATCAGCGGCTGGGTCAAGACGGGCGTGGCGGGCGTGGATGACGGCACGGGCGGACAAGCGGACAACGGCTCGGTGCCGGAACAGGCGTTGGTGGCCTTCATCGACGGTGAAGGCTCGCTCGCCCAGACGCTGCGGCCGCTGGTCAGCGGCGAGCAGTACCAGGTGCAGTTCCGCTACAACGCCAAGTCGGGTAGCACCCCGCACCTGCAGCTCCGCCTCGGCGAGACTGTGTTGTGGGAGCAGGACGTGACCCCCGTGGGCGGAGGCGCCGCGTACCGTTCCGCCTCGCACACCTTCACGGCCACAAGCGACACCGCGACTCTCACCTTCGCCAACACGACTGCCGGCGCCACGGTCCTGCTCGATGACATCAAAGTCCTCGGCAAGATCGGCACCCAGTTGCCGCCCTTTGAGATGACTCCGGGCAAGATGCTCGTCCGGGTGGGCGGCGAAGCGACCGGCAGCATCACCATCCCTGCCGAGCGCCTGGCGCAAGGACCGGCGGTCATGCGACTGCGCAGCGCGAACGCCAACGTGTTCGTCCTGCCCGACGCCGCAGCCGACGGCAGCCTCAGCCTGACCTTCCAGAACGGGAACACCACCCAACCGTTCAAGGTTCGCGGCGTCAGTGTGGGCAACGCGGCCATCACGATCGAGGATTCGGCGGGGCTGCCGATGGCGGCCGACATCACCGCGGTGTTCGTGGCGGGCGGCACGTTCGTGCTCAACCCCAGCTTCGAGCTGGATAAGGACAGCGGTGTGGCCACGGCGCCGGTCGCCGGTTGGACGACCGGCGGCGGGAACATCGGCATGGCCGAGGCCGGCAACCCGTTCCTTGCGGTGGACGATCTGACGATCCCCGACCGCCAGAAGGTGCTTCGGATCCAGGGGGGTGGCACCGTGTCGCAGATGATCGCCGGCCTGCGTCCCGGCCAGCTCTACGGCCTGCAGTTCTTCTACAACGCCCGCTCGTTTGGCTATCCCAACTACGAGATGGCCCTCGAAGTCAGCTTCGCCGGCCAGCAACTCGGCAACTTCCCGAGCCTCATGCCCGCCGCCATGGCCGGCCTGACGGATTACTACTTCGAGGAACTCCGGTTCACGCCCACCGAACCCACAGGCCTGCTCGAGTTCAAGATCACCGTCGCGGCTGGCGACGCCACGCTGTTCCTCGACGGCGTGTCCATCGTCCCGCGTGTCGCGGGCGAAATCGCGATCAAGAACTCGAGCTTCGAGGGCACGGCCATGGGCGCCAACTGGCCCGGCTACATCCAGCCCGGGCGCGTCGGCGGCTGGCTGGCCAGCGGCGGCGGCTATGGGGTCAACGCTTACAGCCCGAAAACGTTCTTCGTCGAGCCGTTCCTCGACAACGGCATCAACTCGGACCAGGACAACGCCTTCTTCGGCCAGGGCTCCGTCACCCTCCGACAGACCCTCATGGGCCTGACGCCCAATCAGGCTTACACCCTGGTGCTGGACTACAACTACCGCGACGGCCGCGGCCAGGGCAGCACAGTCAATCCCAACCAAGGCCAGCTCGAAGTCTCCTGGGACGGTTCTCCGGTGCTCACGACCGAAAACCAGCCGCCCGTGGACACGCTCTCGCCCTGGCCCGGCTTCCGTCACACCCTCCCCTTCTATCAAGCGTTCATCCCGGTCACCGCTTGGGCAGACGGCGCAGAACTCAGCCTCGCCCACATCGGCGTGGCCGGTGACGAAACCTTCCTCATCGACAACGTCCGTCTCATCCCGGGCACCCGCACCCCGCCGGCGATCACGCAGGGATTGGTCGAGCAGACCGCCGCCACCGGCGCGACCGTAACCTTCCGTGTCACCGCCTCGGGCAGCAACCTCCGTTACCGGTGGCTGCAGGATGGCGTGCCGCTCCAGGACGGGAACGGGTTGAGCGGAACCGGAACCGCCACCCTCACCCTGGCCAACGTCCAGGCCGCCCACGCCGGCACCTATACCGTGCTGGTCACCGATGGCGTCGGCGTCGTCGGTAGCGCCGCGCTCCTGACGGTCGAGACGCCGGTGACCGTCTCGCTCACCGTCGCCCGACTCGCCAACGGCAACGTGCGCCTCGCCTGGCCGGCCGCCTCGGCGTTCCGTCTCCAATCGGCCGCCGCCGTCCCCGGCCCGTACGCCGATGACGCGGCTGCGGTCGTGGTGGAAGGCGAAGAGAACGTCGTGACGCTGGCCCCGGACGGCACGGCGAGGTTCTTCCGCCTGGTCAACTGACCGGCTAGCAGCAACCCCGCCTCGGCGGAGCTCCCCATTGCACGGGCGCCGACTCCCCGCGAGTCGGCGCCCTTTTCGTTCCCTGCCTCCCGGGACGCGAAGCGGCGCTGGATGCGGCCGCGGCTCCACACGCTTCGCGACTTGCAGCGGCGTTGTGCGTTCACGAAACCGAACCGCCGCATGAATCGGAGGACACTCTCTGCCGCGAATGCTCCGCAGATTTCGAACATCGGGGATGGGGGAAGTGACGTGGTTCCGTTGGATCTGCTCAGGGATCGTGAACCGACCTGGACGGAGGCCCCTTCTGCAATCTGCCTTCTGCCTTCTGCCTTCCCGTTCATGGGGAGGGCGGGACGGAGCTTCTGGGCGCGGGTGACCCGGCACTCGTGCCGGGCCCCTCGAGCCAAGGTTTCACGACATCGTCCGGCCAGCCTTCGCTGAGCACGCTTCGGGGAGCATCACTTCGCCACAGCATCAGTTCGGGTCGCGTGGCCGTCGGCGAAGGGAGTGCCGCAAAGCTGAGCTCGTGCGGGTTTCGCCACGCTGGGATCAGGCGGGACTTCCAGCCTTCGTGCGCGGGGGAAAGGACGCGGACCTTGCCCGTAACCAACTCGAGCACGGCCACCACGTCCGTGCCCGCTTCCACCATCGCAACGCGCTGGCCGTCGGGGCTGAGTGCGAACACGCTCAGGTCATCCGGCAACGAGCCTTCCCGGACCGGCACGACCGTTGGCGGCGCCTCCGGTGCCGTGGGGTCGAGCAGGAAGAAACGTGCCCCGGGGTGGATGGAGTCCGCGCGCGCCGGCAGCGTGACGGGCAAGCTGGCGAACAGGAGGCGCCCGTCGGGGAGCGTGGCTAACCGCGGCGAACTGCTGGCGCCGAAAGCGGCTACCGCCAGCGTCTGCGTGGGTGGGATCGTGGTGAGCAGTCCACCTCGCTCATCCAACACCCGGCGGGAGCGGATCTCACCGACGGCATCCGACTCCTCCGTGACGAGGTGGATCAGCGAGCAGCCGTCGGCCGACCAGACCGCGGCGACGACGGAGCCCTCGACCACCGTCACGGGATTCCCGCCAGCGAGCGGCAGCGCTTTCAGCGCCCCCTCGTCGGTGCGGCAGGCGACGACCGGGTGACGGGGAGACAGGAGCGGATCCAGGATCGGGTGGAGGCTCCGGAGAAGCGCCTGCGGTGGACCGTCGACCTGTCCGTTGCGCACGGGCAACCAGAGAAGTTCGTGCACCGCGATCCGGTTGGCCTCGGGGGCGAGGACCTCCGCTTCGAGCGCAGTGGTGTTCGTGAATCCGCGGAGCACGTCGAGCAAGGCTTCGCGATGCAGGCTCCGGGCACAGAACCACGCCGCGCTCAGAAGGCGGTTCTTGTCCAGGCCCAACGGTTTCAGGAATTGCCCGTCCAGGTCGTTCCAGTTCCCGCCAGTCATGGTCAGGCCCGCCCTCAAGAGGTCGGGTACGGCGCGGGCCATCGTTCGCGTCGCGGCCGCTTCCGCCGCCGGAACCAGGGCTTCGACCTCGGTCCAATGGGCCAGTTCAAGCGAGCGGCTCAGGACGAGGCCGGAGCCGTCGGGCGACCAGTTGGCGGACTGGATTTGACCCGGCAGGAGGACGGGGGACAACCGGCCGTCGAGTTGGGCGAGGCGCAGACCCTCGGGGCAGCGGACGGCGGCGGTCTGACCGTCAGGCGACCACCAGACCGATTCTTCGGGAAGGCAGCCACACCACAGCAGAGCCAGGGCGGCCGGAGCAAGGGAGCGCAGGGGATGCTTCATGGCTTTTCGGGGGAGGAGATGTCAGGGCGAGCGACGAACCACGTTCAGTCCGCCGCGCGGATCGGGTACGAGCGCGTAGCTGGCCCAGGAGGACGGTGCGGACTTCGCCGCCGGCAACGGTTCCCGCTGACCCAGCGTCGCCGCTGGCCGGGCCGACGTTTGTCCCAGGCGAAACCCCACCCAGGAGGTTCCGGCCAGCAAGGCTGCGACGGAGGCGGCCCACGCCAGAGCCACCCACCCGCGTCGGCAAGGGGAGTGACGCCAAGCGGGTGGCCTTGGCCGGGCGAGTTCGGGAAACCGGGCGAACACCATGCGGACCGTGTCGTGCAGACGGCAGACGTCCGGTGCGGGGGCGGCGCCAGGATGTTCCGCCAGCCAGGCATCCAGAAGCTCGCCCGCCTCGGGACTGAGTTCGCCGAGTTCGCGGTCCGTGAGGAGGGCATGGAGGGATTCCGGTTTCATGGCGTTTCGGGCTCAGGCCGGTGAGGATGAGTTCTGAGATACAGCGCTACCCGTATCCTCCTCTTGCTCCAGGCGGTGTCGCAGAAGCGCCATCGCGTGATGCAGGCGCGAGCGAACCGTACCGATCGGAAGGCCCAGGGTCGTCGCGATTTCGGCATACGACAGGTCGTGGGTGAAGCGTAGGTCGAGGATCTCCCGTTGGAGCGTTGGCAGCGAGGCGATCACTTCCCGTGCCATGAGGAGCCGGGGGTCCGGATCCGCCAGGGTCGCGATCTCGTCCTCCGGCAGAGGGGGTGAGGCGGTCGCCGCGCGCCGGCGGAGCTGGGTCAGGCTAAGATGCCGGGCGATGCCGAAGAGGTAAGCCCGCGGCGAAGCCACCCCGTGGCCGGCGCGGAGCCGTCGCGCCAGTTGCAGGAAGCATTCCTGCACGAGGTCGCTCACCCCCTCCATTTCGCCGTGTCGCCGGCTGAAGTAGAGGCGCAAGTCCTTGCCGCACTCGCGGAAGAGCGCGTCCAAGTCCACCGGTTGGGCGGCGAGGTCGTTCATGTGCGGGGCGCCGACGGAATCCGGGCCCCACACTATACGTCGCGGAGATCCCCTGAAAAGTTCACTTCGGCTTCAACTGCGGGAACAGGATGACGTCCCGGATGCTTTCCTGGCCGAGGAGCATCATGCAGAGCCGGTCCACGCCGAGCCCAATGCCGCCGGCCGGGGGCATGCCGTGTTCGAGCGCCACCAGGAAGTCCTCGTCCAGCTTCTGCTGCTCGCCGCCGGCCTGGTGTTCGAGCCGTTCGCGCTGGGTGATGGGGTCGTTCTGCTCGGTGTAGCCCGGGGCAATTTCCTGGCCGTTGATGCAGCACTCGAATACCTCGACCGTTGTGGGATCCTCCGGCGAGAGCTTGGCCAGGGGCACCAGTTCGTGGGGCAGGTGGGTGACAAACGTCGGCTGGATGAGGGTGGGCTCGACCAGCTTTTCGAACACGGCCCCGGTCACCTCGAAGTCCTCGTAGCCGGCCGCGATGTCGCCGCCGAGCTTGAGGTCCTCAACGGCGCGGCGCCGGCGGGCGGCGGGCGTGAGCTCGAACCAGTCCTGCCCGGCCACCGCCCGCACGAGATCCTTGTAGCGCACCCGGCGCCACGGGCGCTCCAGTCGGATGACCTTGGGGGCCGTGAAGCGCTCGAGCGAACGCACGGTCGCATCGAACTTCGCCGCGGCCGCGGTGAGATGTTGCTCGAGCGGGGTGTTTGCCGGGGCCGCTCCGGCGCGGTGCAGGGCGACGGCCCCGATGGCGACCAGCAAGGCGCCGATGGCGGAGCGGGCGGCGACTTCCGGCGGTTCCTGACCGACCTGTTGCTGGGCGACCAACAGGGCCGCGCGGGCCTTGCCCATGTCTGCGACGAAATCCGCGGCGGCGTCGCCTCCCGCCGCCTTCATCAGGCTGCCCATCATGGTGGCGGAGAGTTGATCGAGTTCTGCCAGGGCGTGGGTGATGGCGGTCGCCACCGGCGCGTCCGGTCGGTGTTCGAGGACGAGTGTGCCGAGGATCTTGTCGGCGACGTGGCAGATGAGGCTCTCGACCAGCTCCATCATGGTCTCGTAATCGCCGTAGGCCTGGTACGCCTCGAGCATCGTGAATTCGGGGTTGTGCTTTCGCGACAGGCCTTCGTTGCGGAAGTTGCGGCCGATTTCGAAGACCCGGTCCAGGCCGCCGACCAGCAACCGCTTGAGCGGCAGTTCGAGGGCGATGCGCAGGTAGAAGTCGCATCCCAGCGCGTTGTGGTGGGTCTTGAACGGGCGCGCCGCAGCGCCGCCGGGGATGGCCTGCATGATGGGGGTCTCGACCTCGAGATAGCCACGTCCATGCAGGAAGTCGCGGATCGCGCGCACGATGTGGCTGCGCTGGCGGAACACCCGGGCGACCTCCTCGTTGGCCATCAGATCGAGGTACCGCTGGCGGTAGCGGATCTCGGTGTCCTCGAGCCCGTGCCACTTGGCGGGAGGCGGGCGGAGGGCCTTGGCCAGGATCGTGAACCGCTCGACCTTCACGGTCGGCTCGCCAGTCTTGGTCCGGAACAGCGTGCCTTCGACCCCGATGAAGTCGGCCAGGTCCAGGTGCTTGAAGATCTCGTAACCCTCCTCGCCCAGCGCCTGCTTCTGCGCGTAGATCTGGATCCGCCCGGTCTCGTCTTTGAGGTCCAGGAACTGGCTCTTGCCCATGTCCCGGTGGGCGGTGATCCGGCCCGCGATCGCCACGGCGGCGCCTTCGGGCAGGGCGTCGGGGGCGGGGGCGGGCGCGTTCCCGGCGAGGAATCGGGTGCGGGCGGTTCCGCAGCCCGTTGTGGGAGTGAACTTGTGGCGGAACGGGTCGAGTCCCCGGCGGCGCAGGGCCTCGAGCTTGGCACGGCGTTGGGCGATCAGGGCATTGGTGTCTTCCATAGCACGCAAGAGCCGGCATTGGAGCGCAGCCGTCCGCCGAAGTCGAAGGATTTGCGCCGGGCCCGGCGACCTGGCGATCTCACGGGAGGATCATGGCCGCGGGTCGGTGCGTGGGGCTGCGAACCTAGTTCTTAAGGGCTGACCCCGCCGTTGCCGGGGCGGGGGGCGCGGCCTACACTCGCCCTTCGATGAAACGTAAGGGCATGGTCTATCTGGTCGGCGCCGGCCCGGGCGACGCCGAACTGCTGACGCTGCGGGGCGCCGCCCTGCTGCGCCAGGCGGACGTGGTCATTCACGATGCCCTCGTGAATCCGGAGCTGCTTCGACTTGCCTCGGCGCAGGCCGAGATCATCGGGCGAACCGAGGACCGGCCATTCTCGCAAGCCGAACTGAACGTGCTGCTTCAAGCCCGGGCAGCCGCCGGCAAGTGCGTGGTGCGGCTCAAGGGCGGTGACCCTTTCATCTTCGGTCGGGGCGGCGAGGAGGTGGAAGCCTTGGTCGCCGCCGACATCCCGTTCGAGGTGGTGCCGGGGGTTTCCGCGGTGACCGCCGTGCCCCTCGCCGCCGGCATTCCCCTCACGCATCGCACCCTCGCCTCGACGCTGACGGTCGTGACGGGCCATGAGGATCCCGCCAAACCCAACCAGGGCGTCGATTGGGCGCTGCTGGCCCGCACGCCCGGCACCAAGGTCATCCTCATGGGCGTCGAGCGCCTCGCCAGCATCGCCCAGACCTTGATCGGTCACGGCCAGGCGCCGGGCACCCCCGTGGCCGTCACGCAGTGGGGAACCACCGGCCGACAACGCACGGTCGAGGGGACCCTGTCGGACATTGCCCGGCGGGTCGCCGACGCCGGCCTGGGGGCACCGGCGGTCATCGCCATCGGCGAGGTCGTCAGCCTGCGACGTCCCACGGACTGGGCCCGCTCACGGGCGTTGTTCGGACAGCGGATTGTGGTGACCCGCGCACGGGACCAGGCGGATGCTCTCACCCGGCTGCTGCGGGAGCGGGGCGCCGACGTGCTCGAGGTCCCGTGTATCAAGCGCGTTCCCCCCACCGAGACGACGCCGCTGGTCGAAGCGATCGCCGGGCTCGGCGCTTATGACTGGGTGATCTTCACCAGTGCCAGCGGCGTCACCGCCTTCTTCGAGTACTTGTTCCAGGCTTTCGAGGACGTCCGTGCCTTGGGCGGGGTGCGGCTCGCCGCCGTGGGGCCGGGCACGGCGGCCCGGTTGCGGGCGTTGCACCTCCGCGTGGATCTGGTGCCCAACGACTACGTGGCTCCGGAGATCGCCAAGGGCATGGCGGCGCTGGGGAGCCTCGAGAACATCCGTATCCTGCTGCTGCGGGCCGAAGTCGCCAACCCCGAGCTGCCGCGCCTGCTCGAGGAGCAGGGCGCCATCGTGGATGACATCGCCTGCTATAGGACGGTCGCGGAGACGGAAGATCCGGGACGCGCCGGCACCATGCTCGAAGCCGAGGGTGCGGATTGGGTGACGTTTGCCAGCGGATCGGCCGCCACCCATTTCCACGCGCGCTTTGACCTGCCGCGGCTGAGGGCCCGTCATCCGGCGTTGAAGGTGGCTTCGATCGGGCCGGAGACCTCGAAGGTGCTCATATCACTCGGGGTGACCCCGGATGTCGAAGCCCGGCCGCACACGTTTGAGGGATTGGCCGAGGCGCTCGTGCCTCCTGGCGGGGTCTAGTAGCGCTTAACGAACTTCTTGCGGTCCTCGGCGGGAGCATCAGCGGCAGCGCCGGGGGCGGGGGGTGAACGGTCCGGCGCGGGCGGAGCGTCCGGGGTGGGGGCGCGGCCGTCGGTGGGAGCAGTGGTCGGGCCGGGCTTGGTCTCGGCGACCTCGACGAACGTGATCCGGAGGGTCATCAGGGTCTCGCGCAGGAGACCTGCCTCGGCGGCGTTGAGGTTGCCCTGCGTTTTGGCCTCGAACATCTCGAGGGTGTCGATGAACTGACTGGCGGCCTCGAGGTCGATGGTCGGCTGGTCGGTGTCGGGCCGGGGCGCCTTGCCGAGGAACATGAGCGCCATGTTGGCCTGCTGAAGCACCATGCCGGTGAACAAGGCGGTGTGGCGGGCCGCAGCGGACGGGAGCGAGCCACTGGCGGGCTGGGAAGGAGAGGGACTCATAGGTCAGCGTCCAGGTCGGGATCATCCTGCTCGTCCTGGAGAAAGTGAACCAGGTGCCTCAGGCGGTCTTCGAGACAAGGGGTCTCGAGGATGAGCTGTCGCTGGCGGGCATCCCGCAGCAGCGTGGCGGAGACGAGGTCGGCCAACTGCTCGGAGTCTTCGAGCTTGGCCAAATGCTGGAGAGCCTGGTTGAAGGCCTCGATGGTGAACGGCGTGCCGCCGGGTTCTTCGCCCACCGCCTTGATGGCCAGTTGGAGGCCGGTCTTGAGGCGCTGCTGCACCAGTTCAAGCACGCGCAGGGTCAACGCCTGCACTACGACGCTGGCGTCCCCGGTCGGCAGCAGGGGTTCTACCGTGTGTCGCCGATAGGGCCGGTACTGCGTGGCCCGGCCGAGGCAGATGCGGGCCACCCCCTGGAGGATAAGGTTCGAAGTCCCGTCTCGGCGGGTCACGCAGGCCCGCACCAGCCCGAGCCCGGCGACTTGGGATGGGGTTTCCCGGCTGCGGTCCGGCCGCCGCATGGCCACGGCAAAGCACCGGTCCTGGGCGAGCACGTCCCGAAGCATCTGACGATAGCGCGGCTCGAAGATGTGCAGTGGCAACATGGCCTGGGGGAACAGGATCACGTTGCTCAGCGTCATCACCGGTACGTCGGGCGGCAACTGCATAGGAGGACTGTAAGCCAGGCGGTCGCGGGTGCAAGCACCCGTCCGGCCAGCCGACATCAGTACGTCAGCAGCGAACGGACGGGGTACTCCGGCAAACGGTCCCGACCCTTCAGGAAAGCCAGCTCGACTACGAAAGCGACCTCGACCACCCGGGCCCCCAAGCGACCCAAGAGGGAGGCGGCGGCCTGGGCGGTGCCACCCGTCGCGAGGAGATCATCAATCAGGAGCACGCGGGCGCCGGGCGCGACGGCGTCCGTATGCACCGCGAGCGTGTTCGAGCCATACTCGAGGTCATAGCTGGCTTCGTAGGTTTTCCAGGGCAGTTTGCCCGCCTTGCGCACGGGAACCACCCCCGCCCCGAGCTGCAACGCCACGGCGGCGGCAAACAGAAATCCGCGGGCCTCGATGCCGGCCACGGCGTCGATGGAGCCGACGGCATGAGGTTCCATGAGCCACGCCACGGCACCGGCGAAGAGCCGCGGGTCCGCCAGCACCGGAGTGACGTCCTTGAACTGGATGCCCGGCCGGGGGAAATCCGGGACGTTGCGGATGGCTTGTTGAAGGTCGGCAAGGGGAGGTTTTTCGAGCTGCATCGGGCGAGAGCGGGAACAGGGGTTGAGCGGTCGGGGCGGTCTCAGAGGCGGGCGGCTTCGAGGCGGCGGATCATGCGGCGCAGTTTGGCCAGGGCGAGGTTCTGGATCTGCCGGATGCGCTCGCGCGTGACGCCGAACTGGGCGCCGACCTCCTCGAGGGTCTTTTCGTTGGTGCCGTCGAGACCGAACCGGTAGCGCAGGACCTTCTGCTCGCGGGCGTCGAGTTGCTCGATCATCTCGCCGAGCATGTGGGTGATGGTCTTCTCTTCGAGTTTCTCGTAGGGATCATCGGCCCGCTCATCCTCCACCACCTCGCCGTAGGTATTCGAATCGTCGTCGCCGATGGGGGCATCGAGCGAGGCGGGCCGGATCGAGGCCATGCGGAGCTGGGTCACCTTGCCGGCCGGGACGCCGAGTTCCTCGGCCACTTCGTCGTCGGTGGGATCGCGGCCGTAGACCTCCTGGAGCTTCATGGCGATGCGGCGCATGCGGGAGATCTTGTCCACGAGGTGCACGGGCAGCCGGATGGTCTTGGACTGGTTGGCGAGGGCCCGTTTGATGGATTGCTTGATCCACCAGGCGGCGTACGTGGAGAGCTTGCCGCCCTTGGCAGGGTCGAAGCGTTCGACCGCCTTCATCAGGCCGAGGTTGCCCTCGTTGATGAGATCGAGCAGCGGCAGGCCGAGGCCGTCGTAGTCGTGGGCGATCTTGACGACCAATCGCAGGTTGGCCCGGATCATGTGGTCACGCGCCTTGCGATCGCCCCGCTTGATGCGCGCGGCGAGTTCGTTTTCCTCGGCGATCGTGAGCAGCTTCACCTGCCCGATCTCGCGCAGGTAGAGCTTGATCGCGGAGTCGGCGTCGTAGCTCCCACGGTCGCGGGCGCGGGCGCCTGCCACCCCTTCGTCCCCAGGCACGGTCACCACGGATGGGGGCTCGGCCCGCGCCGCCGCACCGTTCGGGATGGGCGCGGCGGCAGGACCGGATGCCTTCGACCGCCGTGTCGCTTTCCGCTTGGTTGTCTGGCGAGCGACACGGGCCGATGGCAGACCCGAGCGTGAGCTCCGGCTGGATTGTGATCGGACCGCCATTCTCGGCGGGAGCTTGCGAGCTGGGCAGGGACGCCGCAAGCAAATTGCTCGCTTGGAGAACTCATGCCCGCTGTAGGCGCCGACGTGAGGAGGCGTTGGGGGTTAGGGGAAACGCCCTTCGCCTCCTCACGTCGGCGCCTACAGTCTGTCGCGGGTTCGTGCCGGTCAGGAAATACCCGGGCTGGGCCTGTTTCCGTCGTAGCTGCGGGCACCGCGGCCGGGGGGACGCGCGGTGTCGGGAGCGCGTGGGCTTCCAGCGGCACCTTGCGAGCAAGAGGGGCAGGCGATGTGTCTAGATTGTGTCTGGTTTTCGCCGGCGGGAAGTTTGACAAGGTTCGTTCATTGTCCAACTTACCCGACTTGATTTTATGAAAGATAACTTGTGTCGAAATGGGTTGGCTTGCTGCGTGGCGGTGTTGGGGTTCCTGAGCGAAGGCTGGGCTGGGGTCGAACCCACCGAGTGGCCGCAGTGGCGCGGGCCGACCCGTGATGGTCAGGTGCGCGGGTTCGCGTGGCCAACCTCGGTTCAGTCCTCCCAGTTTGCGGAGAAGTGGCGGGTCGAGTTGGGTCCCAGCTATTCGGGGCCGCTGGTTGTGGGGAATCTGGTGTTCACGACCGAGACCCGAGACAAGGAGCTGGAGGTGGTGAGGGCGTTCGACCGGGCCACGGGGCAGCCGCGGTGGGAGGTAACGTGGGCCGGGTCAATGTCTGTGCCGTTCTTTGCGAAATCGAACGGAGACTGGATACGGTCAACGCCCGCCTATGCGGAGGGAACGCTCTACGTGGCGGGGATGCGGGACGTGCTGGTGGCGCTGGAGGCGGCGACGGGCCGGGAGCGATGGCGCGTGGATTTCGTGGAGATGCTGCAGACGCCGCTGCCGGCGTTCGGGTTTGTCTGCTCTCCGCTTGTGGATGGGGAGGGGCTGTACGTGCAGGCCGGGGCGAGCGTGGTTCGACTGGACCCGGCGACGGGCCGGTTGGTCTGGCGCGCTCTCGAAGACGAGGGGGGCATGTGGGGAAGCGCCTTCTCGTCGCCGGTGATTGCCAATCTGGGGGGAACGCGCCAGTTGGTGGTGCAGACGCGGACGACGTTGGCGGGGTCGACGGCGACGGGCGGGTGTTGTGGCGGGTGGAAGTTCCGGGCCTTCCGTGGCATGAACATCCTCACGCCGGTCGTGTTCGACGATCTAGTCATGACGAGTTCCTATGGCGGCAAGACCCTGGGGCACCGGGTGAAGTGCGTGGACGGCCGGTGGCAGGTGGAGTTGGCGTGGTCGCTGAAGCAGCAGGGTTACATGTCGACACCGGTGGTGGTGGATGGGCATGCGTATCTCCACCTGCGCAACCAGCGGGTGGCGTGCCTGGACCTGCGGGAAGGGCGGGAGCGTTGGACTTCGGGGGAGGCGTACGGGAAGTACTGGAGCCTGGTGACGCAGGGGGACCGCATCCTGGCGCTCGATCAACGTGGGGTGCTCTATCTCCTCCGGGCCAACCCCAGCGAGTTGGAGGTGGTGGATTCCCGGGCGCTGGGCGTGTCAGATACGTGGGCCCATCTCGCGATCAGTGGTCAGGACCTGTTTGTGCGCGGCTTGAACGAGTTGGTGGCCTACCGATGGACCCAACCTCGGGACCCGGCCAGCGACTGACGGTGTGAGTGCGCCGAGGTCGGAACTACCGGCTGCTACCGGTGCGGGAGCGGAGGAACCGCTGCAGGGCCGCCCACCGCGGGATGCCGGTCTGGCCGCCCGGTTGAGTGGCCTTCAGGGCCGCGGCGGCCGCGGCCACTTGGAGTCGCGCCTCGAGCGGCAGGTTCTTGGCGAGTGCCGCCGCGTAGGCTCCGTGGAAGACGTCGCCGCACCCGGTGGTGTCCACGGCTTTCACGGCGAAGGCCGGCAAGTGACGCGGTTCCTCTCCTTCGCCCGTCCACCACCACGCGCCACGGGCCCCGGCGGTGACCACGACCACGGCGCGGTCCGGACGCCAGAGGGCCCGGAGGCTGGCCTCGAGGTTGGGGGCCTGGGTGTAACGGCGGGCGAAGTTCTCGGACACAATGAGGTGATCGGCCAGTGCCAGGAGTTCATCGAAACGCGGCAGTTCGAAGGTCTCCAGGTCGGCCACCACCGGGATGCCCGCCCGGCGGGCGAGGCGGGCGGCCCGGATCATGCCCGGCAGGCCCCAACGGTCGACCAGCAAGACGCGGCACCCCGCGATCACCGGCTGCGCCGGCCGGCGAGCATCAGCGCCCAGGGCGCCCTCGACGTCGTAGAGGATGGTGCGGGCGCCGGTGGGTTCCTCGACGAGGATGACCGAACGCACGGGCCGGGTGTCGGGGCGGCGCACGACGAAGCGGGTGTCCACGCCTTCCCGGGCAAAGGTCTCGAGGACAAAGCGCGAATCGGGGTCGTCACCGAGGGCGCCGGCGTAAGCGCACCGACAGCCCAGCCGGGCGGCGGCCACCAACGCGGTGGCGGTCAGGCCGCCGCAATGCCGCTCGCGTCGGGAGACGGCCAGTTTGCTGTCGGCGGCGGGGTAGTGCGGCAGGTAAAGGACATCGTCCACCGCCGTGCAGCCCAGGCCCAGAACGTCGCAGCTCAACACGCGGGCGGGGGTGGTTTCTAGAGGCTCCAGCCCGGGCGGTACTGGTGTTGGATGAAGCGGTCGGCGGCCGGCAGGTCTTTGGCGCGCAGTTGGGCGGCGTCCCAGTCGAGGCGGCGTCCCGTGCGGTAGGCGGCGTTGCCGAGCAACGCGGCTTCGGTGAGCGCGCCGGAGTAGTCGAAGTTGCAGGTGGTGGGGCCACCGTTGCGGATGGCCTCGATCCATTCCTTATGATGGCCGATGGAATCGGGGATGACGGCGGGCGGCGGGGCAAAGTCCTTGAACTGGTCTTCGGGCAGCAACTGGCGTCGGGTGTAATCGGCCAGGAGGCGGCCCTTCGCACCGACGAAGAGTACGCCGCTGCGGAAGTACTGCCGCTGTTCGTCGTCCAGCAGCGGACTTTCGGGTTGCTTGCTGCCGTGGTACCACGTGAGCGTTACGGGAGGCAGCGGGGTGGCTCCGCGGGCGCGGGCCGGATAGCGGTAACGCATGATCAGCCAGGGCGGCGGGGACTCGGGATGAACCGGCGGCCCATCCACGGGTTCGACCCACTCGGGGGCACGGAGGTCAAGGGCCCAATGGGGAAGATCCATGAAGTGACAGCCGAAGTCCGCCATGGTGCCGCCGCCGAACGCCCACCAGTTACGCCAGGCGAACGGGGCATAGTCCGGGTGGTAAGGGCGGTATTCGACCGGCCCGAGCCAGAGGTCCCAATCGAGGTGGGGCGGGACGGGCGGCCGATCCTTCGGGGCGTCCTTACCTCCATAGGCCGCGCCGCACCAGACATGGACCTCGCGAACCTCGCCGATGACCCCGGCCTGGATCCATTCGACGACGCGACGGTAGTTGGCGCCCGCGTGGATCTGGGTGCCGAGCTGGGTGACGCGCTTGTGCTTCGCGGTGAGGTCGCGAACCACCCGACATTCGGACACGGTGCGCGTGAGAGGCTTTTCGCAATACACGTGCCGGTGGGTCCGGAGGGCGGCGGCGGCGGCCACGGCGTGGACGTGGTCCGGGGTACTGACGACGACAGCGTCGATGTCCCTCTGTTCGATCAGGTGCCGAAAGTCCTTGTAAGTGCGTGCCGCCGGGTGCTTCTGCGCGGCCTGGGCGAGGAAGTTCGCATCCACGTCGCAGAGGGCGACGACGTTGACGGCGTCGGTCAGCCTGGCCAGTTCGGAGAGGTTTTCGCCGGCGCGGTTGGCCACCCCCACGAACCCGACGTTGACCTTGCTGTTGGCCTCCGCGCGGCCGGGGCGGAGCAAGGGACTGGTCAGCAGCAGGCCCCCGGCAAGTTGAGTGGAACGGCGGAGAAACGTGCGGCGGTTCAAGTGGACATTCATGTCGGAAGACTCAAAGCCCAGCTAGAACGACTGTCGAGGCCAAATCGGGTGGAGACACTCCCGCGCCGCCCTCCTTGCCCCGTCCGCTTTCGGTCCGCCGCAGACGGCCGCCGTGCGGCTCCCATGGCCTGCGCACCGCACCGCCGACCGCCTCGGGACACCGTCGCTTAGAACCGCAGTTGCAGGCGATGCCGCCAGATCGCCTGCACCTGTTCCGCATCAGCCGAGGATAACGCCCCAAGGCGCCGCCGCAGGAGCGATTGTTCGACGCAATCCAATCGCGACAGCCGAACGGTCGAAGCAGCCACCAAGCCTTCCGCCGACCAGTCCTGCAAGGCACAGTCCGTTGGCGATCGGGGTTCCGACTTAGTCACAGCGGCTACGACCACGTCCGCGGCATCCTCCCAAAGCACCAGCACCGGCCGGATCTTGGAGGCCGCGCCACTGGTAAACGGGATCTCCGCCAACCAGATCTCACCGGCTCGCGGCATTGTCGTACAGCCCTTCGTCCTCTGGCGAGTAGCTGTTCAAGAATGCACGATGGTCGCGGAAGGGACCTGAAGCCCTGGCCGCCGGCTCCTGCGTGAGATGAGGCTGCCGCTGCGCCATCCACCTCGACAACCGCGCAAAGTCCTGAGGCGGTAGTTTCTCAATCACCCGTTCGATGTCTTCAACCGTGTGCACCGTTGAATCGTAGTGGCTAGCAGGTACCGCGGCAAGCCAGACTCTGCCGCAGCGCTTGAAGCCCTTCCTTCCATCCACGAAGTCTCGGCTTCGTTTGGCCTGCGCTTCAAGGGGTCGGCCTGGCGATGCTGCAAGTCCAGCGCCGGTACATGGGGCGGGGTCCTGCTCAGGATGCCGGTCGAGGTGGGATTCCAAGGGCAGGGAGCGCTGGCTGGGGATGGGGTCGGCGTCGCGCCCACGGCCACCAGGGTGTCGGGTTGTCTTCGGAGACCGCGTTGGGAGCCAGCCAGCGGGCCGGTTGGAGATCCCCCACGGTGGGGGATGGCCGGGCATGAAGTCGCGGCGTGACTCGGTAGTTCCAGCCACTTGGCGGTGAGCGTAGCGGGCGGCGGCGGCGGCGAGCGGGTGTCTCGCTCACCGGTGCCCGACTGAGCTTGCGGGCGCGGCGGCCGGCGGCCAGGAGGAAGCCGGCGCTCAGGCCGACGAGGGCGACCTGGGTCCACCAGAACCGTGCGGGCGCAAGCGCGTAAGCCCGGTTGCCCGCCAGCCACACGCCCATCGCCGGGCTGAGCGAAGGCAATGATGGGGCGCCCAAAAGCCCGTCGTACGCCAGTGGCAGGAGGATCAGGGTGAGGATGAGTCCGATGCCCGCGAGCACGGCGCGCAGGGGGTCGTGGCTGCGCGCACTCACCCAGAGCCCGCCGCAACCGGCCACCAACAACGTGGTCAACAGCGCCAACTGGGTACGCCAGAATTCACCCGCTGTGATCCCGCCCACGGCCAGCCCGATGCCCAGCACGGGGAACATGGCGAGCAAGCCGCCGAGCGCGTGCAGCGAGGCCGCGGCGAGTTTGCCGAGCGCGATGTCGAGGCCACCGAGTTCGGTCAGGAACAGCAGACCCAGGGTTCCCTCCCGCTGTTCGCCGCTGAGACCGTCAGCCGTCTGGCGCACGCCCTCGAACAAGAGGACACCGAAAGAGAGCCAGGTGAGGACGCTGAACACTGTCCGACCCATCTCAGCGGGGCCCAGCCAAGTGGCGGTCTGAGTCCAGCTCAAGGTGAGCAGGGTGGCCGCGGTCGCCGTCCCCAGACGCAACCACATCGTCAGGGGCTGTCGCGCGCGGCGCCGCAACTCCCGCTCGACGAGGCTCAGGGCGATCATGGTTGGACGGGCGGACCCGGAAACCCCGCGGAGCGACTGTTGGGCGGGGCAAGCTCGCATGGGCCAGCGAGGCGAGTACAGCGCTGGCGTCGGCCGGTGGCACGAGCCGTTCTCCGCCCGTTCTCCGGCCGGGCATACGCGATGTTCGGGAGACTGCGATGGGGAAGCCGCTTGCGGGGGGTCGCCGGGGCCCTTAGTCTGCGGTCATGCCGGCAGCGACCGCGAACGCCCCCCGCCGGGGCCGAAGACTCCTATCGGCGGAGGAATTCCTGGACTGGCTGAAGCCCGGAGTTCACGCCGACCTGATTCAGGGAGAAACGGTCATGCAGTCCCCCGTCAACCTGCGCCACGCCGACCTGCTCAACTTCGTGGATCGCCTCATGGCGGCCTACATCGAGTTCCACAAACTGGGTCGGCTGTACCGGGAGGTGGTGGCGGTGCGCCTCGGTCCGCGCCAGGTGTTCCTGCCGGACCTGGCGTTCTTCACCAACGAACAGGCTGCCCGCTTGGCGGCGACGCACGCGCCGTTTGCGCCGACGCTGGTGGTCGAGGCGTTGTCGCTGCGGACGGCGCACCTGGACTCGGGTCCGAAGTTCGCGGCCTACGAGCAGCATGGGGTGGCCGAGTACTGGATTCTCGACCCCGAGCACCTGGCCCATGAGTTCTTCCGGCGGGAAGGCGAATTGCTGGTACCGTTCGCGGAGGAGGAGCCGGTGATTCGTTCCGGGTGGTGAAGGGGTTCTGGCTGAAGCGCGCGTGGCTGAATCTGGCGGAAGCTGCCTTCGGTCCGCGGGTGCCTGGCGGAACTCGGATTGGCCCCGGTTGACGAGGGGTTGGAGCTGGGGGCGAAGGCGAAGGGCGAAGGGGGGAAGTCTGGAAGTTCAAAGTTCGAAGTTCAAAGTTCGAAGTTCGAAGTTCGAAGTTCGAAGTTCAAAGTTCAAGGTTCAAAGTTCAAGGGAAGTTCCAGGTTCCAGGATTGCAGGGGGCAAATCGGGCTCAACCACGGCTGGCCTGCCCAGCGGTGCGGAGTCGCCAGCCATAGGCGGGGCGCGTAGCGTATGGAGTGCGCCGGCTTCCAGCGGCGCTTTCTGGGGAGGAAGGTGCAGGCTGGAATCCCGCACCGCCGGTTGATGGAGCGCCTCCCTCTTCCCAATTCCCGATGTTCGAAATCTGCGGAGGATCCAGAGGGCAGGGGGTTTCTCCGCCGATTACGAACATCGGGGATTAGGGGGAAGGCGGAGATTCCCTCTTCCCAATTCCCGATGTTCGAAGTCTGCGGAGGATTCAGAGGGCAGGGGGGTTCTCCGCCGATTGCGAACATAGGGGATTCGGGGGAAGGCGGAGATTCCCTCTTCCCAATTCCCGATGTTCGAAATCTGCGGAGGATTCAGAGGGAGGGGGGCGTTCTCCGCCGATTGCGAACCTATAGGGAATCGGAAGCTGGCGGAGATCGTCCCCTTCCCAATTCCCGATGTCAGAAGTCCGCGGAGGATTCAGAGGGCGGGGGGTCCTCAGCCGATTGCGAACATAGGGATTACGCGGAGGCGGCGATTCCCTCGGCCCAATTCCTGATGTTCGAAGTCTGCGGAGGATCCAGAGGGCAGGGGGGTTCTCCGCCGATTGCGAACATAGGGAATTGGGGGAATGCGGAGATCCCTCTTCCCAATTCCCGATGTTCGAAATCTGCGGAGGATCCAGAGGGCAGGGGGTTCTCCGCCGATTGCGGACATAGGGATCCGGGGAAGGCGGAACCTCCCCTCCCAATTCCGATGTTCAGAAATCTGTGGAGGATCCAGAGGGCAGGGGTTCTCCGCCGATTACGAACATCGATTAGGGGAAGGCGGAGATCCCCTCGGTCCCAATTCCCGATGCCCGAAATCTGCGGAGGATTCAGAGGGCAGGGGGTTCTCCGCCGATTACGAACATAGGGGAGGGGAAGGCGGAAATCCCCTCCCTCCCGATGCCCGAAATCTGCGGAGGATCCAGGGGCAGGGTTCTCCACCGATTACGAACATAGGGGATTCGGGGGAACGGCTCAGAACTGGTCTTCCTTCTCCTTGAACAGGACGTTGAAGGAGGTCAGCGAGCCGTAGGAACGGGTGATGTACTGCTGCCAGTCGAACTTCTCCGCGGCGCTCAGGCTCTCGCTCGCGTTGAGCTTCTGCTCAAGGACCCGCAGGTTGTTCCGGATCATGACGATTTTGTGGAAAAAGACGTCCAGCTCGATCTCTTTCGTCTGCAGCGCGGGATCCGCGGGGTGCAACACCAACCGGCCCCCGCGCCAGCGCGTCCCGAGTTGCTCGACCACCTGGTCCGGACGCGCGATGCCGAGCCGGGCCAGCGTGGCCTCCACGGTGTCGCGGAGCAGGGTCACGAGCGGCGTCTCGAGATAACTCAAGGTGGCGTGCGCCTCGGCGGGGGCCAGACCGCTGAGGTCCGGCGCGACCTCTTGTCGTGTCCCGTTGTCGAAGGCCACCGTGGCCGTGAGTTCGCACAACGCTCGGACCGTCCCCGGTCCGTACTGGGGGTGTCGAACACGTTGGCCGATGTGCATGGTTTCGATTTTCATGGTCCAAACAGGCGCGAACTTTCCTGGCTGTCAAAAAGGGATTTCGGGGTGGGCCGCCAGCCAGGCGCGCAGACCGGGCAGCGGGAAGGACAGACGTTGTTGTGCCTTGGTGCAGTCCAAGGACGTGTCCGGCGGCCGCGGCGCCCCGGCGTATTCCTGGAGCGAGGCGGCGGCGAGCCGAGGGTTGAGTTCAGGGCAACGAGCCGCCACCAGTTGGCCAATCTCCCAGCGCGAGAGCCGTTCCGCACCGGCCACGTGATAGATCCCCCGCGCCTCGCTGTGGACGAGTTCCCACACCGCGCGGGCGGTGGCCGAAGCCGGGAGGGGCGAGCGGAATTCATCCGTGAACAGGCGCAGCGACTGCCCGGCCTGCCAGGCCCGCCGCATCTGTTCGTTGAAGCCGCGATCCCCGGTAGGCGAGGTCCCGCCATTGAGTGACGTCCGGATCACCAGCGCCTGGGGGTGAGCGAGGACGACCTGCTCGGCGGCGTGCTTGGTCTCGGCGTAAACGCTCAGCGGGTTCGGCGTGGCCGCTTCGGTGTACTGCCCCTGGCGACCGTCGAAGACCAGGTCGGTGGAGAACCAGACGAATGGGACCCCCGCACCCAACTCGGCCAACTGGCGCGTGACCTCGACGTTGAGCCGCCGGGCCAGCTCGGGATCGGCTTCACAGTCCGGGCTCCGGCTCAAGGCGGCGCAATGGATGATCAGTTGGGGGCGGTCCTGCCGGTGAAGTCGCTGCAACGTGGCGAAGTCGGTGAGGTCGGCGTCCGCCCGGCGCAGTCCGCGCACCCGCCAGGCAGGGGCGCAGCGCGGGGCCAGTTCGACCAGGGAGTTGCCGATCAGTCCGCCGGCACCGGTCACCCACGCCAAGGGAGAAGTAGCCATGGTGAGGGCGGGTCAGTCGCAGAGCCGGCGGGTCAGATCGGCATAGGCATCGATCCGGCGGTCGCGCAGGAAGGGCCAGTGGGTGCGGGTCTCGTCCACGGCCGCGAGGTCGACCGGGACGAGCAACGTCTCGGGTCGTTCCACCGCCGCCCGGGCCAGCACCTGACCCTGGGTGCCGGCCACGAAGCTCTGTCCCCAGAACTCGAGGCCGTCGCCGCCGTAGGGGCGTTCGTGACCGACGCGGTTGACCGCGGCCACGTAGCAGCCATTGGCCACGGCGTGGGCTCGCTGCACCGTTTCCCAGGCCGCGTGCTGGTGGGTTCCGTGGGCGGCCTTCTCCGACGGATGCCAGCCGATGGCCGTGGGGTAGAACAGAATCTGCGCCCCCTGCAAGGCGGTGAGCCGCGCGGCCTCCGGGTACCATTGGTCCCAGCAGATGAGCACGCCGATCTTCCCGTAGCGGGTCGGCCACGCGCGGAAGCCGAGGTCGCCGGGTGTGAAATAGAACTTCTCGTAGAACAACGGGTCGTCCGGGATGTGCATCTTGCGGTAGCGCCCCAGGAGGGAGCCGTCCGCGTCGAACACGACCGCCGTGTTGTGGTAAAGGCCCGGAGCGCGCCGCTCGAACAGGGAGGCGATGACGACGACCCGCCGGCGCCGCGCCAGCTTCGCGAAGGCGGCCGTGGTCGGGCCGGGGATGGGTTCGGCGAGCGCGAAGTTGGCGTGATCCTCGGCCTGACAGAAGTAGGGGGTGCGGAACAGCTCCTGGGTGCAGAGGATCTGCGCTCCCTGGCGGGCCGCCTGATCGGCCAACGCGAGCGTGTCGGCCACGTTCGCGGCGGGGTCGGATCCACAGGCGGTTTGGATCAGACCGAGCGTGACCGTGGAGGCGTGCCTGGAGCGTTTCACGGGGGCAGTGTAGAGGCGCCCGACGGCGGGAACAAGCGGCCGTCCGCCCACCGCCATGCCGCGCGGGGTGGGGGAAGTGAACGCAAAGCGGCGCTGGAAGCGCTCGCACTCCAAACGCTTCGCGACCTCCACGCTGATCGGCCAGCGCAGCACGTTTGGAGTGCGCGCGCTTCCAGCGCCGCTTTTTGTCCCGCGTGGGTTTGAGGTTGGTGGCGCCGTCCAGCTGAGGTACACCCAGCCACGTCACGGGTCACCCCGAGGGGGGACCCACAAGCCAGCCGTCTCCGCCTGCCATGACTGAGTTGTCGCCACGGGAGCGCGCGCGGCCCCGGACGCGATCGGTCGTGTGGGGTCGCCGGGGCCTGGCGCTGCTGGTGGCGGCCGGCCTGGCGGGCGCGAGCTGGGGCGATCAGTGGCGGCTGTTCCGGGCGGCGGACGGGTTGAGTGAGTCCCTGAGCATGGCGGTCACGGTCTCGCCGCGGGGTCACCTGTGCATCAAACACGGCGAGGGCAGCGCGCTCAGCCTGATGGACGGCTACGTCGTTCGGCACCTGCCCGTGCCTGCCGAGCGCATTCACCGCGTTTACCAGAATCGGGCCGGCCGACTGTGGGCGACCTACGACGACGGCCTGGTCACCTACGCCGGCGAGAGCTGGGAACGGTATTCCCTGACCAACCACCTCTCCGGCGCAGAATGGAATCAACTGCGCGCCGGCCGTTCGCCCACCCTCCTGCCGGCCCAGGAAGATCGGGTGTTGCTGGTGTTTCCCGAACGCCTGGTGATGTTCCGCGCCGCCGACCGGTCCCTGACGACCCTGTGGGAGGCGCGCGCATCCGGCCTCGAGCGGTTCAACGACCTGGCGCCCGCGGCGAACGGGGGGCTTTGGCTGACCGGGTTGCGCGGTGTGGCAAAGTCGGCGGTGCCGGTGCGCGGTCTGAACCCGGAAGCCGGCTGGGTCGAGCACCGGTTGCCGGAGCGGCTGGGGGTGAGCGATCTGCAGCGGCCCTTCGAGGACGATCGCGGCGGGTTGACCAGCCTGGGCGAAGCCGTTTCGGGACGGCGCGTTCTGGTGCACTTCGCGGACCCGAACTGGGAGGTTCACGCGCTGCCGGAGGAGAGCCTGCGGTTTGCCTGGCGCGGCTTCGAATCGAACGAGTTCTGGGGCGTCACGTTGAAGCGGCTCGTCCATTTCCAGGAGGGCGCGGTGACGACGGTCGCGCCTCCCGTCGAGCTCAGCCTGGTGTTCGATGTGGCCGTGCAGCCGCGCGGCGCCTTCTGGCTGGCCACACGCGAGGGCGTGTTGCGGTATGCGCCTTCGGCCTGGCGCCCCCCGAAGCTGCCGACGGCGCCGGGCCTGGTGGCCGGTATGGCGGAGGACGTGCGCGGCCGGTTGTGGGTGGCGGCGGAGGCCGGCCTCTTCGGCCAGGTCAACGGAAAGTGGCAACACCATCCCTGGCCGGAAGGATTCGAGCCGGCGTTTCGGGCGCGTGAGGGGGTGTTTGCCACCCCGGAAGGGGCGCTGCTGGTGACGGCCTCCGAGACGCTGTGGCGGTTCGATCCGGAGGGCGGGACGTTCGAGGCCGTCCGCCCCCTGGCGGGCCGCCGCGCGGTGCGGGTGGTGCGTCGGCAGCCAACGGGGGCTTACGTCCTGGCCACGCGCGGCGAGGCGGTGGGGGAGGCGCAGACGCTGGAGCTGTTCGACGGTCGTCACTTTGCGCCGTGGGTCGAAGGCCCGGGCCTGCCCCCCAGCCCGGGCGAGGTCTTCTTCCTGGAACAGGCGCGCCGCGGCGACTGGTGGCTGGGCACCAGCGCCGGACCGGCCTGGTGGCGCGACGGCCGCTGGCAGTTTTTCACCAGCACCGACGGCTACACGGATGACGGGGCCTTTGCCTGGCTCGAGTGGGAGGATGGCCGGATCTGGTGCGCCGGTCTCAGCCGGGTCCATGAATTCGATGGCCGTCGCTGGAACGCCGTGCGCCGTGAACTCGATCGGGCCAACGCCATGGTGCGGACCGGCGATGGCAGCGTGTGGGTGGCGGCCAACAATGGCCTCCATCGGTTCTATCGCGACGCCTGGCTGGCCGTCGGCGAACCGGAAGGGCTGCCCGACGTGGCCACGCACAGCGTCTTTGAGGACAGTCGACTGCAGCTTTGGGCCGGCACCTCGCGGGGACTTGCCGCCTATCTGCCGCGCGTCGACATCGACGCCCCGCGCACCCTGACCATCGAATGGGAGCAGCAAGGCAGCGCCACGGGTGAAGGCACCGGCTTCCTGACCTTCACGGGCCGCGATCGCTGGCGGTTCACCCCCGACCCCCGGCTGGTGTTCGCCCATCGCCTCAACGACGGCGAATGGTCGGCCTACGCCCCCGTTCCCACGGTGCGCCTCCAATTTCACCTAGGGCCGACACAAGGTCGAGGTCCGGGCCATGGACTGAAATTGAAACGTCGAGGTGACCCTGCCGTCTTCGCCTTCCGCGTCTCCGTCCCCTGGTACCGCGACCGGCGGGTCGTCGCCGCCGCCCTCCTCGGCCTTGGCCTGGCGCTGGTCGCCGGCGCCATCGCCGTCAACCGCCACCTCCGCCTCCGCCGCAGTTATGCCGACGTCGGGCGCCAGGTCGAGGCGCGCACCCGCGAACTGCGCCGCGCCACCGAGGCCCTCGCCCATAGCCAGAAAATGACCGCCCTCGGCACCCTCGCGGCCGGGATTGCCCACGACTTCAACAACCTGCTCTCGATCATCAAAGGCTCCGCCCAGATCATCGCCGCCAACCCCCACGACCGCAGCAAGGTCCTCACCCGCGTCTCGCGCATCCTGCTCATGGTGGATCAGGCCAGCGACGTCGTCCGGGGCCTGCTCGGTTTCGGCACCGCGACCGACCGCGGCGTCAAGCCCTGCAGCCTGAACCAGCTCGTCGAATCGACCGTCCGGCTCCTCAGCGACCGTTTCCGCCGCGAAATCCGCGTTGAACTCGAACTCGACCCCGACCTGCCGCCGGTCCGCGCGGCCGCCGACCTCGTCCAGCAGTCCCTGCTCAACCTCGTGTTCAACGCCGCCGACGCCAGCCCTCCCGGCGGGCGTATCGCGCTCGCCACCGGCCGCTGTCCCGAACCACCGGCCGACCCCGTCCTCGCCCCCGCCCCGGCGGCCGCCTACGCCTTCGTCGCCGTCCGCGACGAAGGCCACGGCATCGCGCCCGACGTGCTCACGCGCATTTTTGAGCCCTTTTTCACCACCAAAGCGATGTCGTCCAAGCCGGGTCGCGGGCTCGGCCTCTACATGGTCTATGAGTTTGCCCGGGAAACCGGCCATGGCCTCGTCGTCGAGTCCCAGGTCGGTGTCGGCAGCACCTTCCAGATCCTGCTGCCTCTGGCCGGAACCGCCGAGGAACCACCCCCGCCGGCAGGATAAACCACCATCGGCCCCGTCCTCCCGGACCGCCGTCTATCCGTCCCCTCAAGGTTCCTGCAGGTCGGCATTGGCGGGCCTGTGGGCCATGTGCTTCTTTTCCGCTCGCATGAGAATCCACATGCTCCTGGTCGCGGGCGTCCTGTCGGCCCACGGGGTCGCCGGAGTCGGGCTTGTCGTGGCCGTGGCGAGTGACGCCGCTGTCCTGCCTGCTGCCGCCCCCCGCACGGTGACGTTCGTGCACGACATCAAGCCGATGCTCGAAGCTTCCTGCATCGCCTGCCACGCCCACGGACAGAAGAAGGGCCGCTACGCCGTCGATTCGCGCGAGCTCTTCCTGGCCGGCGGGGCGTCCGGGGCCGGGGCGATCCCCGGTGACAGTGCCGGCAGCCTCGTCGTCCAACTGGTCGCTGGCCTCGACCTGGACCGCCTCATGCCCGCCAAGGGGCCCCGCTGGACCCCCGAACAGATCGGGGTGTTGCGCGCCTGGATCGATCAGGGTGCTCCCTGGCCGGAGGACGTCCGTTTGGGACGTGGCGTGCAGGCGCGACTCGAACCGCGCCCCGTCGAACTGCCCCCCGCCTCCGGCCCTTCGGCCAACCCCGTGGATCGCCTGCTCGCCCCCTATTTTGAGCGGCGTGGGTTCACCCCGCCGGCCCCGGTGGAGGACCGCGTCTTTGCGCGGCGGGTGTACCTCGACACCATCGGGTTGCTCCCCACGCCGGAACAACTGCGAGCTTTTGTCGAGGACTCCCGTCCAGACAAACGCGCCACCCTGGTCCGCCGGCTGCTCGGCGATCACCAGCGGTATGCGGAGCATTGGCTGAGTTTCTGGAATGACTGTCTGCGCAACGACTACCAGGGCACCGGCTACATCGACGGCGGCCGCCAACAAATCACCCCCTGGCTCTACGAAGCCCTCGCCAACAACCTCCCCTTCGACCAGTTCGTCACCCGGTTGGTGAACCCGGACGAGCGCACCGCGGGCTTCACCAAAGGCATCGTCTGGCGCGGCGTCGTCAACGCCAGCCAAACACCCCCCTTGCAGGCCGCCCAGAACCTCTCCCAGGTCTTCCTGGGTCTGAACCTCAAGTGCGCCTCCTGCCACGACAGCTTCGTCAATGACTGGACGCTCAGCGACGCCTACGGTCTGGCCAGCATTTACGCCGACGAACCCCTCGAGCTCGTCCGTTGCGATGTGCCCACCGGCGTCACCGCCCAACGCCAGTTCCTCTTCCCGCAACTCGGTCCTCTCGCCAACTCGACCAACCGCGCCGAACGCCTCGCCAGCCTCGCGCGCCTCATGACCAGTCCCGACAACGGCCGCTTCACCCGCACCATCGTCAACCGCCTCTGGGCCCGCCTCCTCGGCCGCGGCCTCGTCGAACCCGTGGACGAAATGGATGACCCGCCCTGGCACGCGGACCTCCTCGATTGGCTGGCCGTCGATCTGGCCAGTCACCACTACGACCTCAAACGCACCCTCACGCTCATCCTCACTTCCCACGCCTATCAACTGCCCGCTGTGCCCGGCGAAGAGCAGGCCGCGGCCAGCTACGTCTTCCGCGGCCCCGTCGTCAAACGGCTCAGCGCCGAGCAGTACGCCGACGCCCTGTCCTCCCTCACCGGCCTCTGGCGTGAACGCCCCGCCAACGCCGACATTGACCTGCTCGCCGGCGAGCCAACCGCCCGCCCGCCGCTGCCGCCCACCCGCTGGATCTGGACCGACTCCACCGCCGCCCAAGGCGCCCCGCCGGGCACCGTTTACTTCCGCAAGACCTTCCACCTCGACACCCTGCCCGCCCAGGCCCTCGCCCTCGCCACCGCCGATAACCGCTTCCGCCTCTTCCTCAACGGCCACGAAATCGGCACCGGGGACGATTGGAAACGCCTGCGCGTCCTCGATCTCCGCCGCCGGCTCGTGACCGGTCCGAACGTCCTCGCCGTCGAAGCCACCAACGGCCGGAGCCGCCCGGACGACGAGGCCGACACCACGCCCAATCCCGCCGGCTTCCTGTTCGTCGCCCGCCTCACGCCTGATTCGCGCCATGGCTCGGCCAACCCCCTCGCGCTTGGCTCGGACGCCTCGTGGCTGAGCTCGAGCCGGCCGGCGGACGGATGGGAACGTGCCGAGTTCGTCCCCGAAGGCTGGCAGCCCGCCGTCGAGTTGGGTCCGCCGCAAACCGCGCCCTGGAACCTGGAACATGCCCTGGCCGCCACTTGGTCCAACGCCGCCCAATACGGCACCATCCGCGCCGTCCACGTGGCGACCGACCCCCTCATGACCGCCCTGGGCCGGCCCAACCGCGAGCAGGTCAACACCAGCCGTCCCACGGCGGCAACGACCCTGCAGGCACTCGAGCTGACCAACGGCCAGACCCTCGCCAACTGGTTGAACCGCGCCGCGGATCGCCTCCTCGCCAGCACCGACGACCTGGCTCCCGCCTCGTTGGCCCGCCACCTCTACCTGCATGGCCTGGGCCGCCCGCCCAACCCCGACGAACTCGACCTTGCCCGCGAACTCCTCGGTCAACCCGTCCAGCGCGAGGGCCTCGAAGACCTCCTCTGGGCGCTGAGCGTGCTGCCCGAATTCCAACTCATCTACTGACCTCCGCCATGAACTCGCTCACCCGCCGCGACTTCCTCAGAACCGCCAGCGCCGCCACCCTGGGAGCGCTGGCCGCCGGTTCCCCCCGGCTCGTCCGCGCCACCAACGCCGCGGCCCCGCCGGCCACCGCCGACACCCTCATCGTCCTCTGGATGGGCGGCGGCATGGCGCACACCGAGACCTTCGACCCGAAACGCTTCACCCCTTTCGAGAAGGGCCTCGACCCCCAAGCCGTCCTGAGCACCTTCCCCGCAATCCCCACCGCGGTGGACGGCATCCAGTTCTCCCAGGGCCTCGAGAAGCTGGCCCGCGTCATGGACCGCGGCACGCTCATCCGGACCTACACCGCGGGAGACCTCGGCTTCATCCTCCATTCCCGGCACCAGTTCCACTGGCACACCGGGTACGCCCCGCCCCAGACCGTGGCCTGCCCGCACATTGGCGCTTTCGTCGCCCGCACCCTCGGCCCGCTCAATCCCGTCGTCCCCGCGTTCATCAATATCGGCCAGCGCTTTGACGTCGGTGAAGGCGAGGAACTCAAAGCGTTCACCACCGCCGGGTTCCTCGGCAGCGAATACGGACCCTTCAACATCCCGTTCCCCGACCAGGCGGCCAGCGCGGTCCGTCCCCCGGCGGGCATGACCCCCGCCCGGTTCCAGAACCGCGAACGCTTCCTCAAGCGCCTGGTCTCCGCCAGCCCCGTCGGCCAACACGGCAGTGAGTACCAGCGCGAGTCTCTGCTCCGCTCACTCGACAGCGCCCACCGCCTGCTGAATTCGCCCGCCGCCACGGCCTTCGATCTGGCGCTCGAACCCGTCGAGAACGTGCGCAAGTACCTGCCCGAAGGCGTGGATCCCGGCCGCTCCTTCAACGCCAGCCAGTCCCGCGACGGCGCCTACGAGCGCGAGACCCTCGGCCGCTTCGGCCTCGGCTGCCTCCTCGCCCGCCGGCTCTGCGAGGTCGGCGCCCGCTTCATCGAGGTCACCACCGAGTACATCCCCTTCCTCAACTGGGACACCCACGAAAACGGCCACACCCGCGTCGCCGACATGAAACGGCAGATCGACGCCCCCATCGCCCAGCTCGTCCTCGACCTCGAAGAACGCGGCCTCCTCGACCGCACCCTCATCGTCGTCGCCAGCGAGTTCAGTCGCGACATGATGACCGAGGGCAAGCCGGACAAGATCGTGCAGGACCAGGTCGAGGTGCCGGACAAGATCGAACACGAGAAGCACTACGGCATGCACCGCCACTTCACCGACGCCGGTTGCGTGCTCCTGTTCGGCGGGGGCATCAAACGCGGCTTCCTCTACGGGCGCACCGCCGACGAACGCCCCGTGCGAACCCTCGAAAAACCAGTGCACATCGAGGACCTTCATGCCACGCTCTACACCGCGCTGGGGATCTCCCCCCAGACCGCGTATGAGATCGAGCGCCGACCCTTCTACGTCACCCGCGACGGCGTGGGCCGGCCCATCACCGACCTCTTTGCGTAGCATGGATCTTGACACGTTGATCGCCGCCGCCCAATCCCAGGGCGCCAGTGACCTCCACCTCGAAGCCGGCCTCCCCGCCGCGTTCCGCATCCGCGGCACCCTCCAGCTCACCGGCGAACCCATTCCCGCCACCGCGCTTCAAAACCTCGCCCGCGATCTCATCGGCCCCGAACAGTGGCCCGGTTTTCTCGAACGACGTTCCCATGACTTCTCACGCACCCTGGCCGGCGTGCGCTGCCGCCTCAACGTCTTTCACACCGCCCGCGGCATCGCCATGGCCATCCGCGTCCTCGCCGCCTTCCAGGCCACCCTCGAACGCCTCAACCTCCACCCCGACCTCCGCCAGCTCGTCACCCACACCCACGGCCTCGTCCTCATCTCCGGCCCCACCGGCAGCGGCAAGTCCTCGACCCTCGCCGCCCTCATCCAGGAGATCAACCTCAGCGAGCCCCGCCACATCCTCACCGTCGAAAGCCCCATCGAGTACAGCTTCCGCCCCCGCCGCGCCTTCCTCCGCCAGCGCGAGGTCGGCCGCGACACCCCCTCCTTCGAACAGGCCCTCCTCGATGCCCTCCGTGAAGACCCGGATGTCCTCATGGTCGGCGAAATGCGCGAACCCGAAACCATGCGGCTCACCCTCAACGCCGCCGAGACCGGCCACCTCGTCCTCGCCACCGTCCACTCCGGCTCTTGCGCCGAAGCCCTCCAGCGCGTCGTCCTCGCGTTCCCTTCCGAGATCCAGAACAACATCTGCGCCCAGCTCGCCGAATGCCTCGTCGCCGTCGTCTGCCAGCGCCTACGCTTCCGTCCCGACCTCAACATCCGGGTCCCCGAATGCGAAGTCCTGCGGCCCACGGTGCCCGTGAAGGCCTTCATCCGGAATCGCGACTTCTTCAAGATCCCCCAAGTCCTCGAAATGGGCGGAGAACACGGCATGTGGACGTTCGAACGTTACCAGGCCTGGCTCGCCCGTCGCACCGACTGGCATCTCCCCGACCCGAAGGACGAGACCCCGGACGACGAACCCGCCCGCGCGCCCGACCCGGCCAACCCCAAGGCCCGCCCGCTCCCACAGACACCCGCTGACGCCCGGCCCGCCTCCACTTCCTCGTGGACCGGTCGCGCCTCCGGCGGCCCCATCGACATCGAGCCCGTCGAAGGCGGCCTCGACGCCGTCCTCAAGAAGCTCTCTTAGCCAGGGCATCTCCTCCTCCTCCTCCCCGTAGGCGCCGACGTCAGGAGGCTCCGCGTGTCCGTCGTAGGCGCCGACGTCAGGAGGCTCCGCGTGTCCGTCGTAGGCGCCGACGTAAGGAGGCTCCTTCGCCCTACGCCTCCTCGCGTCGGCGCCTACGGTTTGTCACGGTCTTCCCGCCGGCTACCCGCCTGCCGGCGCCTCCGCCTGCCCCCGGAGCGCTTGCGTAGCAACCACAAACGGCCCGCGCCCCTTCCGCGCTCTTCTGCCGCCGCGCCACGCCGTATTGGGCTCCGGTAATGGTAAGGATCCTTAACGTCGTGGTCTAAACTGAAAAACAGGCCTTCCGACCGGTTGCCCGGCAAGGAGCCAGGTGAGACGACGTGTCCCGACAGTTTGACCATGGGAAGGGACACATGAAAACACGCTCACGCTCGAGCCTCTCGATTCGTCCGACCGCCGGGGGGATCCGACGCCTCGCCTCGCAGGCATTACGGTCGCTTAACCTCGCACTCCTCCTCTGCCTGCTCGCGGCACCCCTGCCTCCCGCCATCGCGGCAGACGTCACCCTGGCGTGGGATCCCAGTCCCGATGCCACCGTTGTGGGCTACAAACTGCACTGGGGAGGGGCCAGCGGCACGTACACGTCCCATCTGGACGTCGGCAACGTCCTGACAGCCACCGTGCCCGGCCTCGAACCCGCCGTCACCTACTACTTCGCCGCCACGGCCTACGACGGCGCCGGCCTCGAAAGCGACTACTCGAATGAGGTCGAGTACACCCCACCCACCTCGAATCAACCTCCCACCCTTGCCAGCATCGCCAACCAGACCATCAACGAGGACACCTCCACCGGCCCCATCGCCCTCACCGTCGGCGACGTCGACAACGACGTGAACACGCTGGTCCTCACGGCCACCGCCAACAACTCGACCCTCGTCCCGGCCAGCGCCCTGGTCTTCGGCGGCAGCGGCGCCAACCGCACCCTTACCGTCACCCCCGCCGCCGACCAAAACGGCTCCGCCACCATCACGGTCACAGTCTCTGACGGCGCTCTCTCCGCCAATCGCTCCTTCACCCTCACCGTCAACGCCGTCAACGACGCCCCCACCCTGAGCAGTCTCGAGGATCAACAAACCATTCCGGGCGGCGTGGTTGGACCGCTCCCGCTTACCGTTGGCGACATCGACAACCCCGCCGAGACCCTCACGCTCAGCGCGACCTCGAGCGAGCCGACCATCATACCGACGGCGAACATCCAATTGGGCGGCAGTGGAACCTCCCGCTCCGTCACCCTCACCGCTGCCGAGGGACAAGCTGGTTCCAGCCTCATCACCCTGACGGTGTCCGATGGAACAGCGACGGCCCAGACCTCATTCCTCGTTACCGTGACCGCCGGCATCCCGGTTCCTTGGGGCAACACCGATATCGGCCTTCCCGCTCTCGAGGGAAGCGCCAGCGGCACCCTGATCGCCATCACCGCCTGCGGTAGCGGCACCGGGATTGGCGGATCCGCCGACCAGTTCCATTACGTGCACCAGACCATGTCCGCCGACGGCGAGATCACGGTCAGGGTGACCCAACCCGGCCCTGACCTGCCCCAGGCCAAGGCAGGGATCATGATGCGCGAGACGATGGGACGCACGTCCCGCTACTATTTCCTCTGTGTCACCCCCTCCGGCGTCCGCTTGCAGTGGCGCACGACCGAAGGCGGCAAGACCTCGGAGCTGGATGCTGGGTCCCTTTCGAACTCCGGCTATTGCTGGCTCCGCATCACCCGGTCGGGTAACCAGTTCCGCGCCTTTCGCTCGGAGGACGGTGTGCGTTGGAGCCGGGTGGGGACTTTCCTCAACCAAAAGATGTTGACCAACCTCGGCATCGGTCTGGCCGTCACCTCCCACGACGCCGGCAGGCTGCACGACGCCACCTTCGATAACATCACCGTCGTGCCTTAACCCCGTGAGTCGGAAGGCCCCATCCAGCGGCCCGCAGCCTCACTGGGCGAGTCGGCCGCTTTTTCTCGCGCTCGGCTCGAGCCTCCTGCTCCTGTCAGTCCTGGCCTTCTACCGCCCAACCTCCGCACCGGTGGCTGACGGGATAGCCGGCGTCGATGATCTTCCGCCACCTCCGCTTGAGAACACCGCGCCAGCCCAGCCGCCGAGATCGCGCGCAGACCGCAGTTCGGCCCTTCTGATCAAGCCCAACGTCCACCGCCCGGACCACGACAGCCAACCCGCATCGGATTGGGGCAGGAGCGAGGAATACACCGACCGCATCCGGCAGTGGGTCACCACCGACCCCGCCCAAGCCGCCACGTGGGCATTCGGTCTCCCGGACCCTGAGCTCCGGCGCCAGTGCGGTGAACTCGTCGTCGTTCTCTGGGCCGCCGCTGATCCCGAAGCCGCCTCGAACTGGGTGGTCAACCTCGACCCGGGCGAACTCAGGGACGTCCTACTCTCCGCCGTGGCCCAGGTCCGGGCCGCCGCCGATCCCCCAGCCGCGGCTTTCCTGGCCAGCCTCATCGCGACCGACCGCGTCCGCGAGAATACCTTGGCCCAAGTCGCGTTGACTTGGGGTGCCGTCGCCCCGGAGACCGCCGCCGCCTGGGCCGCCCACCTCGAGCCGGGCCCGACCCGAAACCGTGTCTGGCAGCAACTGGTCGTCGCTTTCGCCGAGCAGGATCCTTCGCAGGCCGTCAAGTTAGCCCTGGAGTACCTGCCCTCCGGGCCGGAACAGGACGCGGCGGCCGTGGCCATCACCCAGCGCTGGGCCCAGTCTGACCCCGCCTCAGCCGCAGCTTGGATCGAGCAGTTCCCGGCCGGCCCGGTCCGCGCGGCCGCCACCGAGAACCTCGTGCGGATCTGGGCACGGCAGGACCTCGCCGGGGTGGCGGCCTGGATCGAGCAGCAACCAGACGATGGCGCCCGGGATCAGGCCGCCGCCACCCTCGGCTACACCCTCAGCGCGCAGAATAGCGAAGCCGGCCAAGCCTGGATCGGCCTCGTCGCCGATCCCCGCCTCCAGCACCAGTACCGCCAGGCCGCCCTCCGCAACCGACCGTCTGCTGGGGACTGAACCCGCTCCCCGCCGCCGCGACCGACTGTAGGGGCCGACGTGAGGAGGCGAAGGCCAAGCCGCCCTCCTCAACCGACTGTAGGGGCCGACGTGAGGAGGCGAAGTCGCGTTGCCCCTGGCCCCCAACGCTTCCTCACGTCGGCGCCTACCGCGGGGATGAAGTATCCGGGTTAGCGGTCCCAGACCACCTGCCGCGCGTCGAACACCGGCCCCTCGGTGCACGCCCGCTGGTACTCCCAGCCTTCGCCCGACCGGATCTTCACCACGCAGGTCAGGCACACGCCCACCCCGCAGCACATGTGCTCGTCCAGCGACAGTTCCGCCGGGACGCCCAGTTCCTCCGCCAACTTTCCCACGGCCCGCAGCATCGGCGTGGGCCCGCAGGCAAACAGCTTCTTCCCCACCGGATCCCGCCGTAGCTCGGCCTGCAGCGGTTCGGTGACCAGACCGGCCTGGCCATGACTGCCGTCTTCCGTCGTCACCCGCACTTCCCATCCCAGCGCCCGAAAGTCCGGCTCGCAGAGGATGTCCACCCGCCTTTTCCCACCCACGAACACCACCCCGGGCTGCGGCGATCGCTCCGCCAACAGATACAGCGCCGCCATCCCATAACCGCCCGCGACCAGCACAGGCTGTTCCCTACCGCCTGACGGAACCGTGAATCCATGACCCAAAGGACCGAGGGCACTCAGGTGCTCGCCCGGCCGCATTCGCGCCAACACTTCCGTGCCCCGCCCCACTGCCTTGTACAGGATCGAGAAGCTGTCCTGCGTCACTTGGAAGATGCTAAACGGCCGCCGCAGCAGTGCGTCCTGGAGCGGCAGGATCCGGAGATGGGCGAACTGCCCCGGCTGAACCTGCGGGGCGATCTGCGGCGCGCGCACCACCAGCCGGTAGTAAAGGTCGGTGTCGCGGTCGTTGGCGAGGATCTGGACGGTTTCTTCGAGCATCGGCAGCGTGAGCATCCCCGGGGGTGGCGGGGTCGTCAATGCCCCACGCCCCGCCCGGCGCGTTAAGTATTAAATTAAGGGCTGACCCCGGGGACACCCGCGTCCTCGAACACCCGGCGCACCGCCGCAAGCCGCTCCGCCGTCGGGGTCGCCACCCCCTCCAACGCATGTACCCTCCCCAGACGCTGGAACTTGTGCACCCCCGCCCGGTGGAACGGCAGCAGGCTCACCCGCGTCACCCGCCGCCGCTGCGCCACATACCGCGCCATCCGCCCCAGATCCTCCAGGTCATCGTTGAACCCCGGCACCACCGGCAGCCGGATCCACACGGGCGTTTCTTCCTCATCCAGGGCCTCCAGATTCGCCAGAATCCGCCGGTTCGAAACCCCCGTCAGCCGTTCATGCCGCGCGTCGTCAAACGCCTTCAGATCGTACAGCACCAGATCCGACAGCCGGGCCGCCGCCAACAGCGCCTCCGTCGGGCCAAAACCCGTCGTGTCCAAGACCGCCGACACCGACGCCGCCCGGGCCGCCTCGAGCAGCGCCAGCAGGAACCGGGGTTGCGCCAGCGGTTCCCCCCCCGAAATCGTCATCCCACCGCCGGATTCTTCGTAGAAAACCCGATCCTGCAGCACCTCGCGCAGCACCTCGCCCGCCGTCATGGTCCGGCCAATCCACTGCCGCGCGCCGGTCGGACACGCGTCGATGCACGCCGCGCACTGCCGGCAATCCGCCAGCCGCGCCGGGAGCGGTCCTTCCCCCAGCGACGCGGCCGGCAGCGGACACGCGGCCCGGCACTCGCCGCACACGACACACCGGCTTTCGACCACGACCAGCTCGGGGCGCGGGTGAATCCCCTCGGGGTTGTGGCACCACGCGCAGCACAGCGGACAGCCCTTCAGGAACACCGTCGTGCGGATGCCCGGGCCGTCGTCGAGGCAGTATTTCTGCAGGTTGAAGACGAGCCCGGACGTGCTGACGCCGCCTCCGACCGCGGGCGAAGTGCGGAGGGCCGGCGTCATCGGTTCATGAGCGACTCGATCTCGTCGGCTTCGAGCGGCACCTCGGCCATCAGGTCCACGGGGCCGTCGGCCGTGACCAGCACGGTGTTCTCGAGCCGGATGCCAAAACCCTCCTCCGGCAAGTACAGGCCCGGTTCGACGGTGAGCACCCAGCCCGGCGCGAACGGTTCGTTCATGAACCCGACGTCGTGCACATCGAGCCCGATCACGTGGCCCAGGCCGTGCATGAAGTACTTCTTCACCGCCGGCTGATCAGGGTTCTGTTTCCGGACCTGGGCGCGCTTGAGCAACCCCAGTTCGAGACACTCCTCGGTCAGCAACGCTTCCGCCTGCTTCTGCCAGTCGCGATGCAGCGTCCCGGGCGTCGCGGCCCGGATCATCGCGCGCAGCGTACGCAGCACGGCCTGGTACACCTGCTTCTGCCGGCGCGTGAACCGCCCGCTCACCGGGAGAGTGCGCGTGAGATCGGAGTTGTAGTTCGCGTAGGCCGCCGCCGCGTCGATCAGCAGCACGTCGCCGGCGCGACATTCCTGATCATTCTGGTTGTAGTGCAGCACGCACGAATTGGCGCCTGCGGCCAGGATCGGGTTGTAGGCAAACCGGCCGCGCCGACGCAGAAACTCGTGCGCAAGTTCGGCCTCGACTTCGCACTCGTTCACCCCCGGCCGCACAAAGCGGAGCAGCCGGCGAAAGCCGTGGCCCGTGATCGCGCAGGCCTGCCGGATGGCCTCGATTTCCGGCCCGGCCTTGGCCACCCGCACCTTGTGCAGCAGCCGGGCCAGCCGGTGGTACTGATGCAGCGGATAACGCGCCTGCACCCGGCGGATGAACCGGGCGTCGCGGGTCTCGACCTCGATGACCGCGCGCTTGTGCTCGTTCGAGTTGAGGTACACGTGCTCGACCTCGCACATGAGCTTGTGGAACTCGGCGGGGAACTCCGAGAGCCACCGCACCTGCTGGATGCCGGACACCCGCCGCGCCTCCTCCTGGCTGAGCTTGTGGCCTTCCCACGTCTTGAGGTGCTCGTTCGGTTGGCGGAGAAACAGCATCTCCCGCTGCTTCTCGTCGAAGGCGTCCGGCGCCAACACCAGGATCGACTCCTCCTGTTCCACCCCGGTCAGGTAGAAGAGGTCCGAGTTGGGCTGCATCAGCAGCGTGCCATCCGCGTTGGTGGGCAGCACGTCGTTGGCGTTGACCACGGCGAGGGACTGGCGATGCAGCCGCCGGGTCAGGCGCCGGCGGTTCTCGACATACAATTCGGGGTTGATGGGGGTGTGTCTCATGGCGTGCGAAGGTAGGGTCAGCGCAGTTCCTCGCCGTGCCGGTGCAGCCAGCGACGGGCCTGTTCAAAGTCCGGGCAGACCGCCGCCACCTGGCGCCAGAAACGCGCCGAGTGGTTCAGCTCGCGCCGGTGCATCAGCTCGTGCCAGATGACGTAGTCGCGCACCGTCTCCGGCATCTGGACGAGACGCCAGTTGAGCGAGATGGCCCCGTGGCGCGAGCACGAGCCCCAGCGGGAACGTTGATCGCGGATCGTCACCCGCTTCACTACGAGGCCCGCCTGCGCGGCCAGCGCGAGGACGCGCGGCGGGAGTTCTTCCGTCGCGAGGCGACGCAGATGAGCCTCGATCGCGTTGCGCAGATCCGTGAGATGGTGCGGCACGGGGAGTTCCTGGTCCGCAAATGTCGCACGGCAGCCGGAGGCGTCCTCCACGACCTGCAAGCGCACGGGTTGGCCACGGAAGCGGAACGTGCTGCCGTCCCGCCAGCAGCGATCCGGGGCGGGTCGGCTTTCGAGCCTGGCGAGCTGGCGGGCCAGCCAGCCGGTCTGGCGTTCGGCAAAGTCCTGCGCGGCGCGCAGGGAACCGCGCGGGGGGAGGCTGACGCGGGCGGTGCCATCCGGGTGCAGACGTAATACATACCGACGGGCCCGGTGGTGTCGTCGGTACTCGATCGGCACGGCACGACCGCCCACCCACACGGTGTGGTGTGGGGAGGGCTCGGAAACCGGCAAGCCGAGGGCGACCAGTTGCACAGGGCGATTGTGGCGGGCGCCGGGCGGGTGCCAAGTCGCCGAGGGAGGAGGGTGGGACGGTGGGGAGGGGACGGTGGGGAGGGTTGACGTGGGAGGGGATGAGAAAGGCTGGACGCGAGGGCGCTGAAACCGCAGTTTCCCCGGCGTTTGCAGGCGACCAAGCACAAGGCGAACTGGACGGCGGCGCTCTCGCGGTGGCAGTGAACCAGCAACGCCAGGCGGCACAGGACAGGTGATGCGGCGCAGGGCACCGGCAAGCCGGGTGGATCTGGCGACGCAACACGACATCAAGCTGGCGTTGGATGTGCAGTGCCAGCAGTTGATCCAGCGCCGGCTGTTGCAGGCGTACCCGGCCAGCCGTTTCTTCGGCGAAGAAGGCAGCGTGGGCGACGCGGAAGCCGACTGGCGCTGGGTGGTGGACCCGATCGACGGGACCGTGAATTTCACGTACGGCATCCCGCATGCCTGTGTGTCCATCGCCCTGCAGGAGCGACGCGTGCGCCGTCGCAAACCGCGGGGGCTTCCGGAAGGGGGGAACGCATACGAGACGGTGGTGGGCGTGGTGTGCGACCCGTTCGCCGACGAGCTCTGGACCGCGATCCGCGGAGCAAGCACGCAGTTGAACGGACGCCCGGCCCGGGTGAGCCAGCGCGCCCGGCTGGACGAGGCCATGGTCTCGCTCGGGTTCGGGAAGCGGGACGCGGTGCTGCAGCACCTGTTGCCGGCGTTTCGCGAGCTGACCCCGCGGGTCCGCAAGCTGCGGATCATGGGGTCGGCGGCGCTGGCCTTGACCTACGTCGCCACCGGGCGGTTCGACGCGTACGCCGAGGTGGGGCTGGGCTTGTGGGACTTCGCCGCGGGTGCGCTGATCGTCGAGTGCGCGGGCGGTGAGGTGCGAAGCCGGGAACTGCCCGATGGCCTGCACGAGGTGATGGCGACGAACAGGCGCTTGAGCCGTCCACTTCGACGACTTCTCCCTGACCCGCTCTCAGCATGAAGACTCGAGCTTTCCGCGGTTGGACCCTTCGGCACCGGACACAGCGCAGGTGGGGCTGCTGGTGGGTGGCGCTGGTGGTCGCGTGCGCCGGGGCGGGTCCAACGCACGCCCAAGGCCCGACCGCCGACGGGCTGTATGCCGAATGCGTCACTTCGCTGGGCACGTACTGGTGCCGGCTCGAATTCGAGAAGACGCCGCGAACGGTGGCCAATTTCGTCCTGCTGGCCGAGGGGCAGCGGGACTGGGTGGATCGTCAGCGGGCGCGCCTCAGCCGGGAACCCCTTTACCAGGGGCTCAAATTCCACCGGGTGATCCCGGGGTTCATGAACCAGTGCGGTTCGCCGGACGGACTCGGCGACGGCGGGCCGGGGTACCAGTTCCGCGATGAGTTCCACCCGCAACTGCGCCACGACAAGGCAGGCATCCTGTCGATGGCCAACTCCGGGACGAACTCCAACGGCAGCCAGTTCTTTGTCACGGTCGAGCCCACGCCCTGGCTGGACAACAAGCACACCGTGTTCGGCGAGGTGGTGCAGGGATACGACGTGGTGACGGCCATCAACACCACCGCGGGCACGCTCTCGGGGGTGCCGAAGGTCACCGTCACGTTGGAACGGATCCGGATTGTGCGTCAGGGTGCCGCGGCCACGGCCTTTGATCCGGCGCAGGTGCAGCCGCCGCTGCCGCCGGTGGGTCCGGTGCAGACCGAGATCGGGTTTGATGCCGGCGGGAAGCTCTGGGTCTACTATCCGGTGACGGAGAAATGGTTGTACCACGTGTTTTACGGAGACGATTTCGCGCAGTGGGGATCTGCGACCTTTGCGGGAGGGCCGCTGGACGTGAGCGCGCTGCTGGGGCAACCGCGGGTGTTCTTCTTCATCCTGGCCGGCGGCGGCGAGTAGGGCGGGCGGGAGATTGCTTGAAGTGCGCGGCGGCCTGACCTACAACCGGTTCCGGTCCTGACGTCCAAGAACTGGAAGAGCGTATGAACTGGCATCATCCCTGGCGCGGCGGTCTGGCATTCGGGTTCGGTTTGCTCGGAGCCGGATGGCTGGCGGCCTCCGCGCGGGCAGCGGATCCTGGCGTGGTGAAGATGGGCTTTGTGGCGGAGGCGCCGCCGACGGCTTCGAGCCATGCCTCCACGATCGTAGAACTGCCCGAAGGCATGCTGGCGGCGTGGTTTGGCGGGACGGCCGAGCGGGCGCTGGACGTGGGGATCTGGCTGGCGCGGCACAGTGGGGACGGCTGGAGCGCGCCCGAAGAAGTCGCCACCGGCGTCGTGCCCAAGCAAGGGCAGCGTTACCCCTGCTGGAACCCGGTTTTGTTCCGCCGGATGAGCGGCGAGGTGTTGCTTTTCTACAAGGTGGGGCCCAGCCCCATCCACTGGTGGGGCATGGTGCGCTCGTCGCTTGACGACGGCCAGACCTGGACCCGCGAGCGCCGGTTGCCCGCCGGTTTCGTGGGGCCGGTCCGGAACAAACCCATCGAGCTGGCCGACGGCACACTGATCTGCGGCAGCAGCACCGAGGACAAGGGCTGGCGCATCCATCTCGAATGGACCAAGGACCCGTTCTCCCTGTGGAACCGCGGCCCCGAGCTGAACGCCGCCATCACCTGCGCCGCCATCCAGCCCACGCTCCTGCGCTACCGCGACGGCTTCCAGATCCTCTGCCGCACCAAGCAGGGTCGCATCTATGAAACCCGGTCCAAGACCGGTCTCGAGAAGTGGAGTGCGGTCGTCCGCACCGTCCTGCCCAACCCGAACAGTGCGGTGGACGGCGTCATGCTCCGCGACGGACGCGCGCTGCTGGTCTACAACCACTCGCGCGAAAACCGCAACGTGCTCAACGTCGCCGTTTCCGAGGACGGCACAAGCTGGCAGGCCGCGTGCGAGATCGAGAAGGACGTGGGCGGCGAGCTGTCCTACCCCGCGGTCATCCAGACCCAGGACGGGCTGGTCCACGTGACGTACACCTGGAAGCGCGAGCGCATCCGGCACGTGGTGCTCGACCCGCAACAGTTCCAACTGCGCCCGATGCCCGACGGTCAATGGCGCTGAGCCGCGCGCCGTTCGCCGGGCTGGCCAACTCCTGCCCGCATGTCCCCCCTGCGCGATCCCTGTGCCGCGAAGACCGGCGAGTCCCGGCGCGAGTTTCTGCACCGGATGGCGGGCGCAGGAGCGGCCTTGGTCGGCGGCCAGACCGCCACGCTTCTTGCCCAGGAACGCGGGGAACGGCCGGACGCCCTGCCAGGCCTCGAGGTGCTGCTGCCACGGGAGCGGGTCCCGGTGAGCTTCATCATCGACGACTCGACGTGCCTGGTGAACCTGAACAAGTTCGCCATCCCCCAATTCGCCGCGGCCCACCCCGGCGGCGGCGCGTACACGCACTATGACTGGCGGGCCTGGCCGGACGAGATCCCCGACGACTTCGTGCGCAAGTTCGGCGAGTGGTGCGGTGCCCAGGGAGTGAAAGGCAAGTACAGCGTCGTCCCGTACCCCGCGTGCGTGGGGCGACTGGACGGCGAGTTGCCCGGATGGACCTCGCGCGAGGTCGAGGCCAGCATCGCCTTGGTGCGCGACCTTCTGTTGTCGCACTGGGACATCCACCCCGAGATGGTCACCCACACGCGGGTCATCGATCTGCGCACCGGCCATCCTCATCCCGAACGCAGCCTCCGGTTCATGGAGAACTGGGATTGGACCACGGGCCGGTCGGTGGACGAGATCGCGGCTTACCAGGCCTACGCCCTGCGCATCCTCAAGAACGTCGGGCTCCCTTGCGAAGGGATCACCACGCCGGGCGGATACGGCAACCGGGCGCGCCCCCAACTCGCGCAAGCCACCTTGGAGGCGGTGCGGGACGTCTTCGGCGCCGAGATCCCGCACTATTTCCGCGATGCCTACGCCGAGGGCTCCCAAAGCGTTGCTCCCCGGGTCGAGTACGCCACGGGGTTGGCCGGCGACGACCCCCGGTGTGTGGTGTCCATCGTCGCCTGCACCGGCGACTGGACCGGCGGATGGGACAACTCGGAGCCGGGCGGACCGGACAAGTTCATCACGGCGGATGGCCGGCGGGGACGGCTGGTGGAGGTGATCGAGCGGGGCGAACCCGCCTGTCTGCTGGCGCACTGGACGGGGATTTGGTTCAACGGGCAGGAAACCGGCTTCCGCATCTTCCAGGAGGTGGTGCGCCGGCTGCACGCGCGGTTCGATCACTTGCTGTGGATGAAGTTGAGTGAGTTGGCCCGGTACTGGACTGCCCGCGAACTCACGCAAGGGCGGCGGACCGAACACGGCCTGACCTTGCAGGCGCCTTTTGCCGCGCCCGCTTTCACCCTGCGCCTGGAGGCCCCCGCCAACGCCGTCCCCCAGCTCTGGCAGGGGAACCGCCTCACCCCGCTTCGCGAGGTGGCCTCCGCCCGGCAGATCGAAGCGGGCACCTGGCGGCGCGAGGGCGGGAAGGTGGTGGTGTGCTTTGACCTGTCCAAGGGCGAAAACCGCCTGCAACTCGGAACCGTTCTGGACCCATGAAACGACCGACCGTTGTCCGGCTGAGTGTCTCGCTGCCGGGAGATCTCGCGAAGCAACTGGACGCGATGACGCGGGAGAAGGGCTACACGAACCGGTCGCTCGCGGTGGCGGACATGATCCGCAACACCCTCGTGGAGCACAACCAGCAGCGGGGCGACCGGCTGATCGCCGGCACGATCACGCTGGTGTACGACCACCACAAACACGGCTTGCAGGAGCTTCTGACCGACATCCAGCATGATCACCACGAGTGCATCATCGCCAGCCTGCACGCGCACCTGGACCACCACAACTGCCTCGAGGCGCTCGTCGTCCGCGGCCCCTCGGCCCGCATCAAGGCCATGGCCGATCACCTCATCGCCGCCAAGGGCGTCAAACACGGCAAACTGACAGTCACCACGACCGGTCAGGATCTGCCGGCCTGACGAGGTGCGAAGCTCCGGGGTCAACGCAAAGCGGCGTTGAAGCGCACGCACTCCAGACGTTCCGCGTTCTTCCGCACCGCCGGGTAAGCGCAACGCGTCTGGAGTGCGTGCGCTTCAGCCTCACCATTACCCACAAGTATTGGCCCTTGACAAATCCTCCCCCCCCGACGAGCCTCCCGGGCGTGTTGGACGCCGTGCGCATCGCAGGGCGCTGGGTCAGCGTGCACGTCTTGGCGCGCTTAAGCGCCCGTGCCCTGGGCGAGGATCCGCCTCCCCGGCAGACGCTGCTGCGGGACTTCTGCCGCGCGACCCATTGGCGCAATCGCAAGGGGCACTGGTGTCTGGCTTCGGCCCACGTCGCTCTCCAGCGCCTGGAAGCACGGGGCCTGGTACGCCTGCCCCCGCCGGCGCCGCGGGCGGCGCGCCAGCGCCCCCGCCAGTTGGTCGATGATGGCCTGCCCCTGCCCGCCCTGCCCCCCGCGGGGGCCTCCTTGCAGGAGCTCCGGCTCCAACGCATCCGCGACCAGCACGATCCCGATCACGGGCTCTGGAACCGGTTGATCGTGCGCGAACATCCCTTGCAGGGCGCGCCCTTGGTGGGGGCACAATTGCGCTATCTGATCCGTCACCCGCAGGGGGTGGTCGGGGCTTTCGGGGTGGGACCGGCCGCCTACTATCTGGGGTGTCGGGACGCGTGGATCGGCTGGGACGACACGACCCGCCAGGCCCACCTGCCGCAGGTCCTGGGTCTGGCGCGTTTCCTCCTGCGTCCGGGCCCGCGCTGGCCCAATCTGGCCTCGCACTGCTACGGGTTGCTCGTGGCGCAGGTGGCCGCGGACTGGCAGGAGCGCTACGGGGTGCGGCCGGTGCTGCTGGAGACGTTTGTGGAGCGGAGCACCCAAACGGGCACGTCGCTCTCGGCGGCCAATTGGCAGCGGCTGGGTCAGAGCCAGGGTTACGGACGCAGCCGCCCCGCCGGGAAGGGCGCTCGCCGCAGCGCCAAGGATGTCTGGGTCTATGAGTTGGTGCCCCAGGCCCGGGCGTCTCTGCGGCGGGGGGCGACGCCGGTGGTGGTGCCGCGTTCGGTTTTCTGCGGGTGGGAAGCCGAGACCTGGACGCCGGCCGAAACCGATGGCCTGGCGCTGGGGGACCGGCGCCTGGAGCGGCGCTGGGAACAGATGCTCCGGGCGCGTTGGCACCATCCGCCACGGAGCTTCTTCGCGAGCTTCGGTTCGCGGGCGGCGGGCAAGGCGGCGTATCGCTTGGTGGAGAGTCCGCGCGCGGAGGTGACTTTCCAGAGCCTCTTGGCGCCGCATGCGCACCAGACCCAGCGGCGCATGGCGGCGGAGCGGTTGGTGGTGTTGGCGCAGGACACGACGGCGCTGAGTTACAACACGCTGCGGGCGACCCGCGGGCTGGGGGTGGTGGGGGATCGTCGCAACCCGGGTCGTGGGCTCTGGCTGCACAGCCTGCAGGCCTTTCGCGCCGATGGCATTCCCTTGGGTTGCAGTTGGGCCAAGCTCTGGGCCCGGGAGGAGGAATCGGACACCGAGCGACGCAATGAACAATCGGTGAGCGAGAAGGAGAGCGGCCGCTGGATCGAGGCCTACCAGAGCGCGGCCCGCCTGGCCGAGGCGATGCCCCAGACGCAGTTGACGGTGTGCGGGGATCGGGAGTCGGACATCTTTGAACTCTTCGACCAGAGCGAGGTGGCGCCCCGCAATCTGCGCCTGCTGGTGCGGGCCCAGCATGACCGGGTCTTGAGCAGCGGTCAGAAGTTGTGGCATCAGCTCCGGGAGCAACCGCTGGGGGGAACGCTCACCGTGCGGGTGCCGCGGCGGGGGGATCGGCCGGCGCGGATGGCGACGCTGGAGGTGAGGTGGCTGGCCCTGGAGGCGGCGTCGCCGCGGGTGGCGCTCAAGAAGAGCTGGTCGCCGATCCGGCTCTGGGCGGTGCTGGCACAGGAGGTCGATCCGCCCCAGGGCGCGGAAGCCATCGAGTGGGTGTTGGTGACGGACTGGGAAGTCGAGGGTTGGGGGATGGCGGTGCGGATGATCCGGTGGTATAGCGTGCGTTGGGGCATCGAGTGCTGGCATCAGGTCCTCAAAGGTGGTTGCGGTGTCGAGCAACGGCAGATGGAGAGCGCCCGGGCCCTGGAACGGGCGCTGGTGTTGGATATGATCGTGGCGTGGCGTGCCTTCTTGTTGTGTCGCTTGGGCAAGCACCACCCGGCTTTGCCCGCCTCGCTCTATTATGCGGCGGAGGAGCTGGCGGTCTTGGAGGTCTACCGGGAGCGGCTCCCCGCGCACGCCCAAGGGGTGGTCGCCGCGCCGGCCTCGGCGCTCGGCCCTGGGGAAGCAGAGGCGCCGGCTCCGGTCCCCGAGGGGCCGCCGGCCAAGGGGCGCGCGCGCGGGGGGCTCAGTCTCTATCAAGCCAACCTGCTGGTCGCGATGTTGGCGGGTTTCTGGGCACGCAAGAGTGACGGACATCCCGGACCCAGGCGGGTGGGGGAAGGTCTGATGATCCTGGCCGAGCTGGTCAACTACCGCCGACTCACGGGACAGGTCCCCCACGGGACCCCCGCCCGTTCCAAGCGCCCCCGCGAACCCGGGTAACAATTTGCTCTGCCCCGGTATTTGTGGGTAATGATGAGGGTCAACCGCACGCACTCCACACGCTTCCCGACCCCCACACGCTGCGCGACCGCCGCCGACCGCCGTGTCCCGCCGGAAATGGGTTGACGGCCCGGGCGCGGGTCGGAAGCTAGCCGCCATGAACCCGTCCGATGCCATGTCTCACGCCTGCTCACGACGTCGCGCCCTGGAAATGGCCGCGATCGGCGTCACCGCCCTGACCGGCTCGCTGGGCTTGGCGCCGCAAGCCACGGCGCAGATGCCGCGCGCATTCGTCGAGCCCGATTTCAAGATCCGTCACGGGCGGATCCGGCAGTCCATCATGGGCTGGACCTTCAACCCCATGCCGGTGCCCGAGCTGGCCCGGCTCTGCCGCGACATCGGCCTCGTGGCGATGGAAGGGGTGGGCCGCGAGCACTACCCCGTGATCCGGGAACTCGGGCTTGAGATCTCGCTGGGAGGCAGCCACGGGTTCGACCGGGGGCCGTTCAACCGCGCGAATCACCCGGCGGTGATCCAGGCGTTGCGCGAGGGCATTGACGTGGCCGCCCAGTTCGGTTGCCGGCGGGTCATCACGTTCACGGGCATGCGCGAGCCGGGCATCTCGGACGAGGCCGGCGCGCGGAACTGCGTCGACGCCTGGAAGGCGGTTATCGGCCACGCCGAGGCCAAGGGCGTCACGCTCTGCCTCGAACACCTCAACAGCCGCGACGACACGCATCCGATGAAGGGGCACCCGGGCTACTTCGGCGACCACGTGGATTTCTGTGTCGAACTCATCCGGCGCGTGGACTCGCCGAACTTCAAACTGCTCTTCGACATCTACCACGTCGCGATCATGGACGGGGACGTGATCCGTCGGCTCCGGCAACACCGGGACGTGATTGCGCACGTGCACACGGCGGGCGTGCCGGGGCGGGGGGAGTTGGACGACACCCAGGAGCTGAACTATCCCGCGCTGATGCGCACGTTGCTCGAGTTGGGCTATGACGGCTTCGTGGCCCAGGAGTTCATCCCCACCTGGCCGGACAAGGCGCTGGCTCTGCGCCACGCCGCCAAGGTGTGCGATGTCTGAGACCGCTCCCTGCCCAACCACCTACTCCGCCCGAAACGCCTGCCATGAAACCACCCCTTTTGCCCCACGCCGCAGCGATCCTGCTCGCCACGGCCGGACTCGGTGGCATCGCCTCCGCAGCCGAATCCGCCGACCGCACCGAGCCCTCGACCTACCGGCACTTCGCAGTTGAGGAACGCGACGGACGCGTCACGGCGCTGCGGCCGGGGCCGGAACCACAACGGCCACGTTGGGCGTGCGAGGTCTCGACCGCCCCCGCCGACTGGTCCCGCGGCCCCGACCCGGGTCAACCGTACTTTGTCGCGCCTGTTCCGTTCGTCCTGCCGCCCGAGGACCCGGGTGAGCCGTTCCATTCGCACAACCATCAGCCGGCCGTCACCTGGCTGGCCAACGGGGATCTCCTGGCCATCTGGTATACGACCCGGAAAGAGGCGGGCACCGAACTCACGGTGCTGGCGAGTCGTTGGCGGGCCGAGCGCAAGGCGTGGGATCCGGCGAGCGAGTTCTTCAAAGCCCCGCGCCGCAACATGCACGGCTCAAGCCTCGCGCACGATGGCCAGGGCACGGTTTACCACTTCAATGGCATGGGGCCGGAGGACGGAACGGGCTGGGCCCACCTGGCCTTGCTGCTGCGGACCAGCACCGACCACGGCGTGACCTGGACCCCGCCACGGGCCATCGGCCCCGAGATCAAAGGGCGGCATCAGGTCATCGCCGGTGCCCTCCGTACGCGACAGGGCGTCTGGATTCAGCCTTGCGACGCGGTCCCAGGCGGCCAGGGCGGCACCGCGTTGCACGTCAGCACCGACGGGGGAGCAACCTGGACCGATCCCGGGGCAGGCAAACCCGCCCCGGTTTTTGCCGAAGGTGCCCACGGGGAAGGGACGATTGCGGGCATCCACGCCGGCGTGGTCGAACTCACCGACGGGCGATGGCTCGCCCTGGGCCGAGGCGACACGATCGGGGGACGCATGCCGCAGAGCGTGTCGGCAGATGGTGGTCGGACCTGGACCTACTCAGCCAGCCCCTTTCCACCGATCAGCAGCGGGCAGCGTCTCGTGCTCCGACGGTTGCGCGAGGGGCCGGTTCTTTTGCTCTCGTTCACCTCGGCCGACCGCCGCCAACCCCGCGCCCACGGACTGGATTTCCGTGATAGCGAGGGCGGTTCCTTCGTCGGTTACGGGCTGTACGCGGCGCTTTCGTTCGATGACGGCTTGACTTGGCCTGTGCGCCGGCTGGTGACGCCCGGGGAAGGCGAGTATGACGGCGGGGCTTGGACGGGCCGGTTCCAGGCGGCGCCGGATCAGGCCGAGCCGGCGGGTTATCTGGCCGCGACCCAGAGCCCGGACGGCGTGATCCATCTGCTGTCGAGCCGGCTCCACTACCGGTTCAATCTGGCCTGGCTGCGCGTGGCCCCGCCGCCCCTGGCCCGCACGCGGTAGCGGGGCGTGCTCCGGCGGGTGGTCCCGATCCGGGGGTCTCCTACCCCCGTAGAGGTGCCGACGTAGGAGGCTTTGCCGATCAGGGACAATACCTTCGCCTCCTCACGTCGGCGCCTACGGGCACGTCGCGGTTTGCTCCGGCGGAAAGATTCTCGCCTTCGGTCCGAATGTGCCTTATGAGATGCAATACCAAATCGCATGAGGACCGACTCCGAACTCGACCTCAAGACGCGCCGAAGCCTGCTGAGCCGGCTCCGGAACCTGGACGACCAGGAGAGTTGGCGGGCTTTCTTCGACCTCTACTGGCGGATGCTCTACAAGGTGGCCCGCCGCGCCGGCCTGGGCGAGGCCGACGCGGAGGACGTCGTGCAGGAAACCGTCGTGGCGGTCGCACGACAGATGCCGCGGTTTCGCTATGACGCCACCCGGGGAACGTTCAAGGGCTGGCTGTTCCGGATCGTCGGGCGCCGGGTCACCGACCATCTGCGCCGGGTGTATCGCGAGCCGCCCCGGGCCGAAGCGGTGTTCGAACCGGGGACCGACGGGGAGGAATCGGGGCCGCCGGTCGCGACCGAGGCCAGCGACGCGATCGGCCTGGCCTGGGAGCAGGAATGGGAACAAGCGGTGTTCGAGGCTGCCGTGGCCCGCGTGCGGGAGCAGACCAATCCGAAGCACTTCCAGGTGTTCGACTGTTGCGTGCGGCTGGGCTGGCCCACGGCCAAGGTGGCGGCGACCCTGGGTTTGAGTGCCGCGCAGGTGTACCTGGCAAGGCACCGGGTGTCGCGGGCGGTCAAGCAAGCCGCCCGGGCGATCAACGACGAGCGCGTGGTGGGCGGATTTCCGTTGGGACCGAGGTCGTCCTCTGTGAGTTGAGCCGCCATGGACCCGAGCGATCTCGTTGGGCGGATTGCGGAACGACTCGGCGGAGGGCCAGCAGGGATCGAGCCGATCCGTCTCCATCCGCCGCCGCGGGTGGCCGACCATGATTTGGTGCGCCCCGTGGGGGCCGGCAGCTATGGGGAGGTGTGGCTGGCGCGCAGTGTGATCGGCCAGTGGCGCGCCGTGAAAGTGGTCGCCCGGGCTCGTTTCGAGAGCGACCGGCCGTACGAGCGGGAATACCGGGGAGTCGTACAGTTCGAGCCGATTTCGCGGACCCACCCCGGTCTGATCCAGGTCCTGCATGTGGGGCGGGACGATGCTGTGGGCGCCTTCTACTACGTCATGGAACTGGCCGACAGCGAGGGAGGGCTGGAAGGAGGGCGCGGCTGGCCGCCAGGCTCGTTCGGGAGCGCGGGAACGACAGGGCCGCCGGACGGGGAGATCGAGGCCTTCGTCGCGCGCTACCGTCCCCGCACCCTGCGCTCTGAGTTGAACGCACGGGGGAGGTTGCCGGTGGCGGAAGTCGTGGCGCTCGGCGTGGAGCTGAGCGGTGCGCTGGGCCACATCCATCGGCATGGCCTGGTCCATCGCGACGTGAAACCCTCCAATGTCATTTTCGTGCGGGGACAACTGAAGCTGGCGGACCTCGGCCTGGTGGCGACGACGAACGAGGCGCGGTCCTTTGTGGGGACGGAGGGCTTCATCCCGCCCGAGGGACCCGGGACGGTCCAGGCTGATCTGTTTGCGGTCGGGCGCCTCCTGTACGAGGCGGCCACCGGCATGGACCGCTGCGAGTTTCCGGCCGTGCCGCCCGACTTGGATGCCTGGCCGGACCGGGAGGCGTTTCTCGAGCTCAACGAGGTCCTGACCCGGCTGTGTGCGCCTGAACCGTCTCGTCGATGTGCCAACGCGGCGGTGGCGGCGGGGGACCTGAATTTGCTGCTGGCCGGGCGGTCGGTGCGGAAGGCGTACGGCGTGGAACGCCGGTTGCAGCGGGCCACGCGCATCGCCGCGCTGGCGGGCGGGGCGGTGGTGCTCGCGCTCGGCATCGTTGGATTCCAGGAGATGCGGCAACGGGCCGCCGAGGCACGCGCCGGCGAGGAGAGGGTCCTGCGTCAGCGGGCCGAGGCGGCGGAGCGGACTTCGCAGCAGCAGCTCTATGCGGCCTGGCTCGAGCAGGCCCGGGCTACGGTGCGGAGCGGCGAAGTCGGGCAGCGCTTCCGGGCGCTCGAAGCGGTGCGCCGCGCCGCGGCCATCCGCAACACCCCTGAACTGCGCCGCGAAGCGTTGGCTGCCCTGGCGCTGCCGGACTTGCGTCTCGAACGGGAGATCCCCGCCGGGTCCCGGTATACGGCCCGGCAACTCGATCCGACCTTCGAGCGCATCGCCGTCTGTGAAGGCCGGGGGCCGGTAGAAATCCGCGCCGTGGCTGACGACCGCGGTTTGGCCACCCTTCCCGCCAGCACAAACCTCATGTGCTACAACGTGAGCTGGAGTCCCGACGGGCGCTTCCTGGTCGTGAAACGGGACTACGATGGATACGGCTACGGCGAGGACCTCGAGCTGTGGGACGTGAGCGGCGACGTCCGGCAGGTTCTGCTCATCCGCGACGCCCGCCGCAACGTGCGGGCCTGCCATCCCCACGTGCCCTGCCTCCTGACCAGCGACGCTGCGGGTCGGATCGTGACCTGGGACCTCGAGCGCGGCACCGAGCGTGACCGGCGCCCGCTGGCCGGCGGAGCCGCCGAGCTCCTGGTCTTCTCGCCGGACGGAACCCGTTTGGCGGCCATTCATCCCGGACCAGCCGGCTCCGTGGTCTCGATCTACGACGCCGCCAGCCTGTCCCTGCAGGCTTCCAGCCCCTTCGGGACCGTGGTCACAACGGCCGCCTGGCACCCGCACGGAAGTTGGCTCGCCGTCACGGACCTCAGCGGCACGGTCCATCAGGTGGCGGCGAACACGGGAACGGCGCGCGCCTTGGGCCGGCATCGGGCCGAGGCCGTAACCGCGGTCTTTGATCGTGGGGGGGACTACCTGATCACCGGTGGCTGGGAGCGATCGTTGATCTGCTGGGACCTGCGCACGATGCAGCGCGGGTTCGTGATCGAGCTCGACAGCTACCAGGTGCAGGTTCGCGCCGACGGTCGCCAGTGGGCCCTCCTCACCCAGGACGACGTGCAACTCCACGCCTTCGAGCCGTCGGTGCCGCGGGAGTTTGCCGAAGACCTCGGCTCGCGACTGCGCTTCGCTGCGTTCTCGGCCGATGGTCGCTGGCTGGCCGCTTCCGCCGACGAACGGCTGGGCGTCTGGGATCTCGCCCGGCCGGGACCGGGAGTGCTGACAGCGGACGGCGCGGAAGCGAGCCCCTATTGGGGTCCCGAAGGACACGAGCTGTTTGGCAGCCGGCGGGACCGGGACTGTTTTCGGTGGCGCGTCGTCCCCGCCGCGGAACGCGGCGTGGCGCCGCGACTTGAACGCCTGGAGCTCGCCACGCCGGCGGGGTTCACCTGGCTCAGCGTGGCCGCGAACCTGGTGGCGTGGACCACCACCCGCGGCTCGCAGGTCGTGGCGTTGGACCAGCTCCGGCCGCGGGACGACGGCTGGACCCGCACGGCCCAGGGCATGAACGGCATCTCCCCCGACCGCCGGTGGCTGGGCATCTACCAGGGCTACACCTCGACGCTGCACGTCTATCGCCTCCCCGGCCTTGAGCCGGCCGCAAGGCTCGACTGCCTGGCTGCCATCGCGGGCTTTCAGTTCTCTCCCGCCGGGGACGAGCTCGCCGTCGCTTCGCGTGGGCAGGTGGAATTCTGGAGCCTGGGCGACTGGCGCCGCACCCGGGTGCTGACGAACTTCGCGGGCATCCCCCACGTGGGGGTGCTCGCCCAACCCGACGGCCGCGGGTGGTGGCTGGCGCCGGAACAGCGCTTCGCCTGTCTTTACACCGCCGGATCCCTGGCACCGCAACTGCCGCTGCCCAGCACGATGGCCCCGCTCGCGTTGAGCCCCGATGGCCGGCAACTGGCGGTGAGCGTCGAGGCCCGCCGGCTGCAGGTGTGGGACCTGCTGGAGGTTCGCCGCCACCTGCAGGCCCTGGGCCTGGACTGGACCGACGCCGACCCCTGACCGCGAGCGAGACGCCCCAGAGGCGGTCGTGCGCGGGCGAGGCCCTCCCGGAGGCATGCCAGATGCCGTGACCCCGGACCTCTGGCACCCCCTCCGGGGTGCCTTGGACCTGGCTCGCGGGACCGGAGGTCGCCGCCCCGCAGCGACCTCCGGCTACCGTCTGGGACGCCTCCGGCGTCAACGGGACGTCTCTCCGCCCCTGAACCTGTGGTGCGGGCTTCCAGCCTGCACTTCCTCTCCTCACGGCGTCTCTGGACGTCGGCCCACTCCTTGCGCCCCGCGCCCCGCCCGTCGCGACAGCCTCCGCGCGGCGTGGCACGCCACCCATGCTCCAGCCGCTTGGACCCTTGGACCCTTGGAGCTTCCCTTGGAGCTTCCCTTGAGCTTTGAGCTTTGAGCTTTGAGTTTTGAGTTTTGAGCTTTGAGCTTTGAGCTTTGAACCTCCCCTGCGTCTCCGCCCCACCGAGTTCATGGCCCCCCACGCGCCGGGATCCTGGGTCCCTCAGCGCCTCCGCGCCTCCGCCTTGAAAGAAATCTCTCCCCGGGGCGAACGGACCACTGGAGCTATGAGAGACTCGAGTATCGAGCATTCGATTGGCCTCTGTCCGCCGGGCGGGCGGAGGGGATCGTTGCCCGGTCCATTCGGACTCTCCGGCTCCTGCTGAACGCAACCTCGAAAGAACGAAACGACACAACGTAAACACCATCATGAACTCCACCTCCCTCCTCACCGCCAGTCTCTGGGGTGTCGCCTTGCTTGCCGGGCCCGTCGGGCGTGGCGATCCGGTCACCGAATGGAGCGCGTACCTGGATGAAGCGGTCTTCGCCACCGCTGAACCGGTCCCAGCCCAGGGACGAAGCGCCGCGATTGTGCACCTGGCGATCTTCGATGCCGTCAACGGGATCGAACGGCGCTACACGCCCTACTACGTCACAACCGCTCCCCCGCCCGGCGCGCGGGCGGACGCGGCGGCCGTCCAGGCGGCGTACACGGCCATGCGCGCGCTCTATCCGGGACATGCGAACGTCCTGGACGCGCACCTCGCCACATCCCTCGCGGGCCTGCCCGGTAGCCCGGGAAAGAGCCAGGCCATCGCGCGCGGCCGGGCCTGGGGCGAGTATGTGGCCGGACAGGTCCTCGCCTGGCGGAGCACCGATCATTGGTCCGATCCCCAACCGCCGTTTCAGGGGGGCTTCGCGGCGGGCCAATGGCGATCGATTCCATTTGGCCCGAACGGGGACGGCGCCCTGCCCGCGGTGTTTCCCCAGCTTGCCGCGCTGACGCCGTTTGTGATGACCAGCCCCTCGCAGTTCCGCCCGGGTCCCCCCTACGGCGTCGGGATTCCGGACGCGCTCCTTCATCCCCGTTATGCCGCCGATCTTGAGGAGGTGAAGATACTCGGGCGCAGCGACAGCCCGATGCGCACGGTTGGGCAGACCGAGATCGCGCGCCTCTGGCAGGCCATGGGATCGGTGGACGAAAACCGCGCCGCTCGCGCCGTCATGCCCGCCAACGCACGGCTTGTGGACAAGGCTCGCCTCTTCGCGCTGTTGAATATGGTGGCGTGTGACGCGCTCATAATTGGCTGGGACTCCAAGTTCGCGTACCACCTATGGCGTCCGCACCACGCCATCCGTCTCGCCGATACCGATGGCAATCCGGACACGACGGCTGACCCGGATTGGACGGGCTTGATCCTGGCGCCGCGATTTCCGGAGTACGTCTCCAATCATTCTGTGCTCACCGCGGGCATGATGCGGGTCCTCGCCCGCGAACTGGGCGACGAGCACAGCTTCACGCTGAACTCGCCACTGATGCCGGGGTTCAGCCAGCGTTACGCCCGCTTCTCCGACGCCGCGGCCCAGGTCCAGGAAGCCCGCATCTGGGGCGGCATCCACTTCCGTCATGCTTGCGAGTTGGGCACGGACCTTGGCGTGGCGCTCGCCGACTTTGCGCTGGCGAACTACCTCACCCCACGGCACGCCCGATGACGCCCGCCGGCTCACACCACCTCGACATGCAAACCGCGAACAGAATTCCTGCCATGAACACCGCCCCTCCGGTACACCGCCGCCCCGGCTGCCTTCCCCCGCTGGCCCTGGCTCTCCTTACGGTCATCACGGGCATGCTCTCTGCCACAGCGCACGAAAGCGAAGCGCCCGATCGTCGCGCGCCCGAGCTCCCTTCACCTTCGTGTGACACCCTGGACGTGCCCGCCGGACACCGGGTGAGCGTGCGCCTCTACGCGTCGGGCGTGCAAATCTACCAGTGGGACGGTGACGCCTGGGCCTTCGTGGCGCCCGAGGCGGGACTCTTCGCCGACCCACACCACCGAGGCTCTGTCGGCATCCACTACGGCGGCCCCACCTGGGAAGCCCGCGACGGCAGCCAGGTGGTGGCGGTGCCGGAGGCGCGCTGCACGCCGTTCCCTGACGCCATTCCCTGGCTGCGGCTGCGCGCCGTGGCGACCTCCGACCACGGCCGGTTCGCGCGGGTGACCTACATCCTGCGCGTCAACACGCTTGGGGGTCTCGCGCCCGCCGAGGCCGGGACGTATGTGGGTGAGGAGGCGCGGGTGCCCTACACGGCCGAGTACTACCTCTATCGCGCCTCGCACGAGTAGGCGGGAACTCCGACGATGCGAACGGCGGGTCTTCCTGGCGAGGGCCCGCCGTTCTGGCTTGGGCCAGCCGTAGCCCCTGTAGGCCGCGTGCCCTCACGCGGCGGCCGGCGAGGTCTTTGCCCGCCCCGGATGATCTCTCGGTCGGAAACGCGGGGATGGGCTTGTGATTCGACGGTCCCCCGGCTAGAACCTCCCCATGCAACGCGATCCCGCGCGCGGCCGCTGGCTGTGGACCTGCCCCGGTCGCCTCGTCCTCCTTTGGCGCTCATGAAAGTCACCCTTCATGGTGGGGCGGGCGGGCAGGTCACCGGCTCGGCCTATCACGTGCAGACCGGGCGCGCCAACCTGCTGGTGGATTTTGGAATGTTCCAGGGCATGGCCAATGCGCACGACCACAACCGCGTGCCGGCCGAACTGGACGTCGGGAAACTGGACGCCGTGTTGCTGACGCACGCGCATCTTGACCATACCGGGCGTCTCCCGTTGCTGGTGCACGAAGGCTACACCGGCCCGGTGTTCGCCACGCCGGCCACGATCGACATCACCAACCTCATCCTGCACGACTCCGCGAAGGTGCAGGCCCAGGATCTGGCGCGGCTCAACCGGCGCCGCGAACGGGCCGGCGAGGACCCGGTGGCCCCGCTGTACGGTCCTGCGGAGGTGGGCCAGCTCATGGCCCTGGCCCAGCCCGTGCCCTATGACCGGCCGGTCGACGTCGCGCCGGGTGTCCGCGCCTGGTTCCTCGAGGCGGGGCATCTGCTCGGCTCGGCCAGCATCCGCCTCGAAGTCGACGAGGGGGAGCGGCGCCGGACCGTGGTCTTCTCAGGCGATCTCGGGCCGAAAGGGGCGCCGATCCTGCGGGATGCCGAGTGCGTGCGGGAACCCGCGGACGCGGTGTTCCTCGAATCCACGTACGGCGACCATGACCACCGGCCGTTTGCCGACACGCTGGCGGAGTTCCGGGAGGTGCTGGCGAAGGCGGTGGAGGCCAAGGGCAAGATTCTGGTGCCCACCTTTGCGGTGGGGCGGGCGCAACTGATGCTCGTGCTGCTGGCGGTGTTCTTCCGGCGACGCGAGCTGCCGCGGTTCCCGGTCTTCCTGGACAGCCCGATGGCGGCGGAGGCGTCGCGGATCTACCTGGATCATCCGGAGCTTTTCGACGAGGAACTCACGGCGCTCAACGGCGAGCGTCCGCTCCGGGCGGACCTGGAGACGCTGACGATCACGACGACGGCGGACGAGTCGCGGACGATCAACGACGTGCCGGGCCCGTGCCTGGTGTTGGCCGGAGCGGGCATGTGCAATGCGGGCCGGATCCTGCATCATCTGCGGCAGAACCTGTGGAAGCCGGAGACGCGCGTGTTGATCGTGGGCTACCAATCCGAGGGCACACTGGGGCGGCAGTTGGTCGAGGGGGCGAAGCACGTGTCGATCTTCGGGGAGAAGATCGTGGTCCGGGCGCGGGTCCACACGATGGGGGGCTTCAGCGCGCATGCGGGGCAGACCGATCTGCTCGCGTGGTTTGACTGTCTGGCAGCGTCGCGACCCCGGGTGTTTCTGACCCACGGCGAACCGCGCGGGCGGGAGGGGTTGGCGCGACAGATCCAGGAACGCTACGGGATTAAGGCGGAGCTGCCGGCGCTCGGGGAAGTTCTGGATCTCCACCCACGGGGTCAGTAGATCGATGGTCTCGGCTTGCGGCCTGAGTTCTGGCAGGGTGCGTCTCGGCCCCTGCCAGCCATTCATTTCCACAAGGCTCCCACCTCGGGACGGCGGGCCTCACGCTCAGGGTGATGGGGAAGCCAGCAGGCGGTAGAAGCGCGTGCCGGAAGGGCCGGCGTCAGGAAGGCGCACGGTCTGCCGGCTGGCGCGGGCGGGCACTTCTGCGTGACGCTGCCACGGCGTGATCCCGAGAGCTTCCGTGAACTCGACGACATAGGTCCGGCCGGGGACAGCCTCAAAGCCCACGTGGGCGGCGGGCGGGGGCGCGAGGACCGTGAGACGCAGGCAACTGGCCGGGTCCGTCGGGCCGGTTCCGGCCAGGTATTCCTCGCGATTGGTGTGGCCGTCTCCGTCAGGATCGGCAGCCGGATCCACGGAGTTGTCGCCGAAGTACTCTCTTTCCCACCAGTCGGCGAGGCCGTTGGCGTTGAGGTCCGTGAAGGCGTTTGTTCCGGCGGTGGGCGGGGCGGCGATCCAATGGACCGGGTCGTCGCCGTACGCCAGGGGTTCGCGGCGTTGGAGCGACGGACCGTTGCCGTCGGCCGCGGCGGGCCAGGGAGCGGCGTCGCGGTAGGCGACCCGGTCGACCCGCACGAAGGCTACCGCATCGTCAGCGAGCGAGGTCGGCTTTTCCAGTTCCACCGTGTCGCCCGCGTTGTTCAGTGCGCCGGTGAAGGGGCCGAAGAGGCGCACGGCCGGGTTCACGCCGTATCGCGAGCGGAAGGCGGAGGCCAGGGCGGCATCCGCGGGGTCGAAGCGCACCAGGAGGATGAACTCATCGGCGGCCAGCGTGAGACCCGGAGGGAAATCAAATCCCACGCCGCCGCGCACGCGCCACGTGGCGGTGGGGGAAGCCCCGTCGAACAGCGGGACCGGTTGCGGGGAGAGGTTGTGCAGTTCGAGGTATTCGTCTTCGGCGCCCGTGCCATCGGGCGTCGGCGGATGGTACATGATTTCGCTGATGACGACCGGGCCGGTACGGGGGCCGGCGTTATCCGCTCCCAACGTGGTTGCGGTTTGGGCCGCGAAGTGTTCCTGGTCGTCGGTGGTGAGGTGGCGTCCGAAGGAGACTCCCGGGTCGGCCGCCCCGAACCGATGGCCGTGAAGGTAGCCGGTCAGTTGGCCGGCGGTGTCGGCGCTGAAGAGCCAGATCTCGTCCCCGTCGGCTCCCAAGCCAAAGGGCGTGTTGCCGGCATTGAACTGGGATTCATCGAACGTGAGGTACCCGCCGGCCGGGAGAATGCTGCCGGGAGGAAGTCGGAACTTCGCCGGGGTATTAAGGGCGTCCGAGAGCCACCAGCCGCTCACGTCGGCGGGTTCGTCCGTGGGATTGAACAGCTCGACGGCATCGCGTCGGGGCGGTTGGTCAGGGCGGGTCAGGACCTCGTTGACGAGCACCGGCGGGAACTCGGGCGCGGGTGGGTCCGGTGTGCCGGGCGATCCGGAGAGCGCGCTGCTCGGGCGCCATTGGCGGCGTTGGTTCCAGGTCTCGGGCGCGGCGGATTCGTCCACCACGACGAGGGAAAAGCCCAGGCCGTCGGTCAGCGGGTACCAGTCGTCGTCGTAACGGAAGTCGAGGATCTCCTCGTTGCGGGCATCGACGAGCCGCAGGCGTTCGCCGGCGTTGTCGAGGTTGCCGGTGAAGGCGCCGGCGACGGGCAGGTCGTCACCGTAGCGGGCGGCGAAGGCGATGGGGTTCTTGACCACCAACACCCGGGCACTGGGCGCGAGGCTCGTGAAGGCGCTGCCGGCAAACTGGAACTCGATGCCCTCGATGAAGCGCACGCCGGTGAGATCGAGGGGCGTGGAGGGCGAGAGGTTGGCCAACTCGAGGTACTCGAACTCATCGGGTGACAGGGGATTCCCTTCGAGGGCGGCGGGACGGAACATCAGTTCGGTGACGCGCAGGAACTGCTGGGCCGCGCTGGGGGCGCCGTCGTAGCGGAAGGTGCCGAGTGTTTCACCCTGCGGATTGGCGACAGTGAGCGTCTCGCCGCGGGCGGAGAGCTGACCCTGATAGGGACCGAGAACGAAGAGGCCCTGGCCGCCGCGTGGCCCGGTGGGGCGTGCCCGAAAAGCGCGCGGGTTGGGGGAGACGTACGCCACGCTGTTGGACGGGAGAACGGTGCCGGGGGCGAAGGTGAAGGTGACGGCGCCGCCGAGGGTCCAGCCGGTGAGGTCGACGGCGTAGGGGGCGGTGTTGCTGAGGCAGAGGTATTCGTGGTCCTGGTTGCCGGTGGCGGGGTTGAAGTCGAGGTCGACGAGCGCCAGGGTGAGGTCGGGCGGCTGGGAGAGGGGGATACCGGCGTTCTGGTTATTTCGGATGCCGATGGGCCGGCTGGTGTTTGTAAGGGAGTGGGTGACGTACCAATGTTGTCGGCGCGGGGCCACGAACTGGCGGAGCAGGTCGGTGGTTCCCTGGGCGAAGGTCTTGCCGGGTGCCCAGGGCGAGGTGCCCCACCTGGCGCGGTCCAGGGCGGCTTCGGCGGCGATGCGGTTGCTCATCGACAGGACGTAATTCTCGATGAGGAGGTCGGCGGCGGGGGTGCCGGGCGGTTGGACCATCTGGTCGAGGATCGAGCGTTGGCGGCGCAGGAGCATCTGGCGGGTTTCGGGCAGGGTGACGATGACGTCGTAGAGGCGGTTGAAGTTGCCCTCGGTGCTGGAGCCGCCGTAGAGCGGGTGGCTCTTGGACTGGTCCACGGTCGCCTCGAGCGGGTTGCTGCCGCCGTAGAGCTGTCCCCACGAGGCGTTCATGTCGAAAGGGATGCAGCGCCAGAGGCCGTCGCCGTAGGTGTCGCGGTAGAGGCTCATGTTGGCCCAGACATCGTCGTTCTCGGAGCACCACCGCGAGCCGGCGAGGTGGTTGATGACCTGCGGGACGTCGAGCAGGTCGAACACGGTGGCGCGACGGACAGCGAGGGGGGAGGACTCGTGGATCCCGTTGGCGAGCTGGAGGTAGTCGGTCCGACTGGGATCATCCTTGGGTTCGAGCTTCTGAAACACGCCGGTGCTGTTGAAGCTCGGGACGAGGTTGCCGACGGCCTTGTAGAGCGCGCCGGCCGGGTCGTAGCCCATCCGCTCCATCTGCTCGGAGCCGATGACATCGCTGTGGAAGGCCAGTTGGTAGAAGGCGCCGTTCATCTGGACGCGCACGGGGTAGTTGTACGGGGCGGGGACGCCGATGCGGTCGAGGAACCAGAAGCAGAGGTGCTGTCGCAGGTAGGCGGGATCCAGGTACTCGGCCAGCAGGGACGAACGGCGGGAACGGCCGCCGGGGCCGGCATGCCGGAGTTCGTGGCCCCGGTTGAACTCGATCCGGTGCGCCTTCTTCGGCAGGCCCGCGGACGTGTTCCCGCGAAGTTCCATGTATACGTTGTCGTAGAACTCGCCGTCGTAGAAGAAGGCGATGCGCCCGCCGCTCTCCGTGTCGATGCGCGACATCTGGTTCGGGGCCACGAACAGGTGGAAGATGGGCAGTTGGCTGGTGACATTCGTGGGGGCCACGAGGGTGCCGAGGTATTCGGCGGTGGCGGTGGGGTGGGGGAACAGCGGCCACCGCGAGGCGTTGCCCAGCACATCCGTGGCCGCGATCAGATAGCGAATCATCTGTCCGGGCTCGGAAAGTTCGGCCGGGAGGGTCGCTCCGTAGACGCCGTCGCCGGCAGCACCGTCCCCATGCGCGCCATCGTCCCACATCGGGGTGCTGAGCTCGGTGCCGAACATGACGCGGTAGCGCAGCGTGACACTGCCGACGGCCCGAAAGGCCGGCAGCACGCGGGCGGTGACGAGCAGGTCCTCGTGATCGAGCGGCACGTTGGGCGTGTGGCGGACGTTCTCGATGACGGGACCTGGCACGGCGGCTCCGCCCAGATTGACGGCGCCCGGGGAGGGCGTCGTGAAGTACAACGGCACGGGGCTGGTGGTGTATTCTGGCGGTGATCCCTCCTGCGCGAAGCCGTACGACACATCCGGCACCTGTTGCGGGAAGGCCGGAGCGAACTCGCTGGTGCGGGTGGTGCCGTCCGGTCGGATCAGCGCCAGGTATTCGCCGCTGGCACCGAGCTGGAAGTTGGTGTGCAACCGGGCACCGGGAATTCGGCGGTCCTTGCCCGAGGCGAAAACGACCAGGAAGCGGCCGCCGGCGAGGTTGGTGGCGGGGAAGCGCCACTTGGTGGGCTGGCTGGCGTTGTCGGTAAGGTACCAGCCGTCGAGGTTCACGGTGGCGCTGCTGGGGTTGTAGACCTCGATCCAATCCGGGTAATCGCGATCCTCGTCGGCGAGGCCGCGGGTGTTCGAAGCCATGAACTCGCTGAGGTAAGGCGCGGCTTCGGAGGCGTTCGGATCCAGACGATAGGTCCACGGGCCGCCGGCGAAGGCGTTGGGGGGAATGGCCAGATCCTGGATGCCATGGCCGGGTGCCCAGGTGACGTTGACGTTGCCCGGCGACGGTGGGGGGAAGGAGAACACATACTGGCTGGGCGCGGTGGGTGTGACACCAGCGGCCGGGCGCTCGTTGATCAACAGGTCCGCTGCGTCGACACCGGACACCGGTTCGCTGAAGAGAACGATCACGTTCGTGAGCGCACGGATCGTGGCCCCGCCGGCGGGGGTCAGGGCGGCGACGACGGGTGACGTGCGGTCCACGAGTTGGTAGGTCCAGGTGGCATCGGGTCGGGTGGCATCGAAACGGTTCGGTGGGACGGCGAGGTCCTGGATGTCGTGGTGCGGGCTCCAGCCGATGGTCACGGGGCCGTAGGGCGGTTGGACGAAGGTGAAGCGGTAGGTGGTGCCGTCGTCGGCCGTGACGTCCCGGGCGCCGATCCCGTTGACGAGCAGGTGGGCGGCGGCGACTCCCGACACCGGTTCGCTGAAGGTGACGACGACCTGGGTCAGGTCCGTGACTTCCCCGGGCGTTGGCGCCACCTCCGCGATGGTGGGAGGGATGGTTTCGGCCACGAGGGATTCCAGTGCGCAATCGAACCCGAGGTCACTGCTGCTGCGACTGCTCTGGAACACCTGTACGGCGAGCACATTCGTCCCCGCGACCAGGTAGGACGTCGGGGCGGGCAGGGTGTAGGTGGCGAACGCGACGGGTTCGGCGGCGTTGTTGGCCAGGGTGGCGGTGGTGACGGCGGTGCCGGGCGTGCCGGGCATGTTGACCCGCAACACTTCGGTGCCGTTGATCCAAGCGACGAAGCCGTCGTCGACCAACGCGCGGAGTTCCAGGCCACCGATCTCGACCACATTGGTCAGCACGAAGAACCGGCGGAGAAAGATGCAGGTGTAGACGTTTTGCATCCCGCTGATTTCCGTGCCGCCCGGCAGCACGTCGCCATACCAGAAGGGCGCCGGGGCGGGGGTGAACTCAGCGTCGGAGAAGCCCAGCTCCCGCCAGAGGGCGACGGGGTCCGACGCCTCGCTCGTGCCCGGGCGCCAGCGCCAAGTGCTTTCGGTGGGGACCAGGATCGCGGCGGGGGTGGGGAGGACGAGAGCCAATCCCATCCACCCCACGAGTAAGAGGCGTTTCCAGGACTTCATGAATTCGACACAGACCGGGATGGTGGCTGCTGCCCCGCGCCTGACCCCCGCCACTGCCGGGAGTCAGGATTGGCAGCAGAACTCGCGCCAGCCTTGGGTAGGGGAGGATGGACAGTCCGCCGGCTCGAGCGCAAGGAGCGATCAACGACGAGGACTCAGGGAGGGCTGCTGTCGATGGCGCCTGACGAGTCCCTTCCGAGATCCAGAAAGAGCTTCAAGCCGTGGCGGCATGCGGTATCCTGGCCGCCGGCGCGTTGATGTGATGAATGTGAGGATTCCGACACTGACCATCGAGCGATTCCGGGCTCTCCGACAGCTCAAGCTCGAGGGCTTGGGGCGGGTGAACTTGATTACGGGCCGGAACAACACGGGCAAGTCGTCCGTCTTGGAGGCGTTGCGCATCCTGGCGTCGGAGGCTACGCCTTCGGTCCTGGCCAGCATCCTCCGCTTTCGCGAGGAGGATCTCGCCGACCCGGAGGACGCGACTCGGGCGACGGACCAGGACGGTTTCGGTCAGTTTGCCGCCTTGTTTAGCGGCTACCCTCTCATCTCGGAAATCCGGGAACCCATTGTGCTCGCGAGCGAAGGCGGTGAGCGCCCGCTTCGTCTGGCCATCTCCTTTGCGTGGCTCTCCGAGGAGAAGGACGATTCCGGTGGTCGGAAACTCGTCCCGTGGCAGCCCCAGCTTTTCGGAGCCGAGGGGTCGATTCCGGCGCTGAACATCGAAGGCCCGACCGGGAACCGCGTGATGACGCTGGATCACTTTCGGCGTTTCGGGGGCCGGAGCCGCTTCCTTCGTGCCGAATGGACCGAAGAACCCCGTACCCCCTGTGTCTTTGTGAGTCCTTATGGCGGAGAACGGACGGCGACCCTGGGCACGCTTTGGGACAAGATTGCGCTGACGGACAACGAGAAGGATGTGGTCCAGGCTTTGCGGATCATGGTGGGGGACGTGGAGGCGGTGTCGATGGTCGGTGGCGAAGGTCCAAGGCAGACCCGGACCGCCATCGTGCGGTCGGGCGGCTTCAAGCGGCCAGTCCCTCTGCGTTCGTTCGGCGACGGTCTGAACCGATTGTTCGGCATCGTGCTCTCGTTGGTGAACGCCAAGGAAGGGCTGTTGTTGATCGACGAGTTCGAGAATGGAATGCACCACACGATTCAGTTGGACGTGTGGCGGGCCATCTTCCGCCTCTCTGAGCAACTCCGCATCCAGGTCTTCGCCACCTCCCACAGTTGGGACGCGGTCGAGTCCTTCCAACGAGCGGCGGCTGAAGACCCAGCGGAAGGACTGCTCATCCGGTTGTCGAGGAAGGGGGATTCTGTGATGCCCACCTTGTTCCGTGAGGACGAACTCGCCGTGGCAACCCGCGAGCACATCGAGGTGCGATAACGCATGGCCGGCCGGAAGGTACTCTTGGTCGAGGGTGTCGACGACGTGCACGTGCTCCGGCACATCTGCGGCACCCGTGGCGTCCAAACCATCGATGAAATCGCAGCCCAGGAAAGCGTCGAGCGATTGATCGAGTGTCTTCCGGTCCGGCTTAAGGAAAGCGACCTGGAGGTCTTGGGCGTTGTTTTGGATGCAGATACGGACCCGCAATCGCGATGGGATGCCTTGCGCCACCGACTGACTCGGGCGGGTTATGTCGCGGTGCGCGAGAAGCCGGAGGCGGATGGCACGATCCTCGCTCCTCCGCCTAACAGCCTCCTGCCGCGTTTCGGAGCCTGGATCATGCCGGACAACCGGTCCCGGGGCATCCTGGAGGACTTCCTCTCTTTTCTCGTTCCAACCGGCAGTAGACTCCTCGAGCACGCCAGGTCCAGTGTTGCGTCCATCCCGCCGGGTGAACGGCGCTTCACCCAGTCCGCCGAGCCGAAGGCCCTCATCCATACGTGGCTCGCTTGGCAGAAGGAACCCGGTAAGCCGCTGGGCACGGCGATCACCGCCCGCTTTCTCGAGCCGGAAGCGGCACAGGTGGATGTCTTGGTGGCCTGGCTGAAGGCCCTCTTTTTCCCCGAAGGCGTTGCGGAGCGCGTTCCGTGACGTCGCGCTGCGGCTGAGTCCGCCGGACGCGAAGCGCACTTCGGCAAGGGGGAAGCGCGGCCAGGCGGCCGGCTGCCACCGCCACTTCTGTGAGCCCGGCTACTTCAAGTCCTCGCCCTGGCTGAGGCCGCCGATGGTCCAGTCGAGGTTGTACTCGCCGTAGGGGGCGGTCTTGTTCAAGTGGGCGTACTTGATGAAGGCCGTGTGGCTGTCCACGAACAGCAGCGGGAGACCGTCCTTGCCGTGGGCGAGGTTCTTGGCGCCGAGCGTGCCGTGCTCCGGTTCGGCGAAGCAGGACATGACCGCCTTCTTGGTCGGGTTGCGCACTTCGGTGGTCCGGCGCTGGGTGAGTTTGGGCGCCTGCGTGTCGTCGTTGTAGAACTGGTGGTAGTAGTAGTACGAACACGGGAAGAGCAACTCGTTGGTGCGAATGCCCATGGCCGTCCCGTTGACTTGCGTCCAGGCGTAGTTCCAGGGAGGCGGCTTGTCGGCGGGGCACAGGTAGAACGCCCGGTTGTTGGTGCTGATGAAGGGATCCAGCAGCCGAAGCAGGTCCACGAACGGCATCTGCGGCCAGGCCCGCCCGGAGAACGGGTAGCGTTCGGCGTGGTCGCTCGTGTACAAGGCGAGGGCGATCCCCGTCTGGCGCAGGTTCGACACACAGCGCACGGTGTGCGACCGCGACTTGGCCCGGCTCAGCGCCGGCAGGAGCATGCCGGCCAGGATGGCAATGATGGCGATGACGACGAGGAGTTCGATGAGGGTGAACGCGCCAGACCGCGCGCCGGGTCGCGACCCTGGGTCCTGGGCAGGAGGCAGCGCCTTGGGAGACTGGTTCATGCCGCGGAGCATACGCCTTGGCCGACGGCGATTCAATCATCGGTATTGACCGGCGAGGCCTTCTGCCCAAGCCTGCCGACCGATGAAAGCCCAACCACGCCCCCTTGGTCAGGCCCTGCTTCGCCGCAGCCAGGTGCTGTGCCTGATGTTCGTCTTGTGCCCGGGACCCCTGATGGCCGCCGAGTCCACCCCGAGTGCCCTGGAGTCCGATCCCTCCGGGTGGGTGGACCTCCTGCCCGCCCCGGACCTGAAAGGATGGTCGCGCGTCCCCGTTCCTCCGGGCGCTCCCCTGGGGCGGGAACAATGGCACGTGGACCCGGTCGCACGCGTGCTGATCTGCGACGGCGACGGCGGGCATGACATGCTCCTGTGCGACCGCGAGTTTGCCGACGCGGTGTTCCACCTCGAGTTCCGCTACACGAAGGTGGAAGGAAAGCGCGGCTACAACAGCGGCGCCTACGTGCGCAACTCGAAGGACGGTGCCTTGTGGCATCAGGCCCAGTTCGGCGACGCCAACGGCGGCTACTTGTTCGGGGAGACGCCGACGGGTGACGGGAAGAAGCGGTTCTTCACCCTGAACAAGGCAGTGACCGACAGCCGCGTGAAGCCAGTCGGGGAATGGAATACGCTCGAGATCACGGCGCGGGGACCGGTGCTCAGCCTCTGGGTCAACGGCGCGGTCACGTGTCAGTTCGCGGATTGCGGTCTCCCGCGAGGCCGGGTGGGCGTCGAAGGGGAGGGTTACCGCATTGAGTTCCGGAACCTCAAGGTCAAGGAACTGAAGTAGCCGGGGAAAGCGGTGGGACGACGCCGCGGTGCCCGCCGGAATAGACGGGCACGGCGCGGGGCGTTGGCGTGGCATCTCCGGGCTTGTCGTCGGCCTCGCCGGTGTTGTTCCATGAGCCGTGCCGAAACCACCCCGTCCCGAGCGGGCGAACGCACCACGTGTTCCCCCGGTTCCCACCGCCACCTGGCGGCGTCTACTGGCTGCGGCCGACGCGTTTCAGCAACTGGCACCTTGGGAGTGGATGCATGACTCCCAGGTGGTCGGGTTGCGCCATCCGACCACCCAGGAGGTGTTGTTGGGCTCGATCCTCGGCCGGTTGCGCTCGTTGTTTGCCCTGACGGTCTATCGCGGCAGGTCCGGGCACCGGTGGTTGCTCAACACGATCCTAGACGCGGGGTGCGAAGAAGATGCGGAGGCTTTGGAGCGGGGCTTCGACCAGGACTTGGTCAAAGCGGAGTTCGTCACGAAAGCCGCGTTGATCTCCCAGGATCGGGCGGTGCTGGCGGCCAGCGGATTCCGGCCGACGAACCGGCGGGGACCGGTGTGGCCGCAGTTCCGTAGTGTCGTGCCGGGCTGCTGCCCGTGGTTTTTGACGGAAGCGGAGGCCGAGACGCTGCTGTTTGCACTTCCCCGGGTGGCGGCCGTGTCGCGACTGGTGCGGGCGAACCCGGCCGTCTGGGACAACCACCTGGACGGCGAGATCGCGTTCCTGCCAGCGGAGTTCGACCCGGCCGGGCAGGAACTCCAGGCGAGCGACCTCGACTGGCATCCGATGCTTCCCCCTCCGGAAGCCCCGCCCGAGCCGGTGCGACTCGCGGAGAGTGTGGTGGCGCACCTGTTGCAGCTTCCGTTCGCCAGTCGCTGCGTACTCGAAGTGAACGTGGCCTACGCGCCCATCCCGATGGCCGCCCCGGAACGTCCGTTTCTTCCGAAAGGGGCGATGGTGGTGGATCGGGCCTCCGGGATGGTCGGGAGTGTGCTGTTTGGCCCGGCGGAGGACCGGGACGGGGCGGGCGTGCTGGCGACGGTGCTCGAGGGTGCCCTGGTGAAATTTGGGCTGCGGCCTGAGACCCTCGTCGTCCGCCGTCCGCGGGTCCAGACCATGTTGCAGCGGGTGGCGGCCGAGCTGGGTTGCGGCCTCGAACTCGAACCCGAACTGCCCGCGCTGGATCGAGCGTGGGAGAGCTTGATGCAGAGGTTCAGCCAACGACAATGAACGAAATGAACGCCTGCTGCTTGACCTTCCCGTGCAAGGGTGCCCTGCTGCTGCTTGCCAGTCTGGCTTGTCTGCCCTTGACCGCGCAGGAGCGAAGCAAGGTTCAACCCCGGGATGCCGCTCCGGGCGGCCCACCTGGAAGACCTGGCGTGGGTGCATCACAGGCCGTTCCCGCCGACGTGGGAGTGCACCGCGACCTTCCCTACGTAACCGGCGGTCACGAGCGCCAGAAGCTCGATCTCTACGTGCCAAAGGACGGCAAGAACCTCCCTTTGATCATCAATATCCACGGAGGCGCCTTCAAAATGGGCAGCAAAGAGATGGGCGTGCCCCTCGAGTATCTGGCCCGGGGTTACGCGGTCGCGTCAATCAACTACCGCCTCAGCCAGCATGCGGTTTTTCCTGCCCAGATTGAGGACTGCAAGGCGGCCGTGCGCTGGCTGCGGGCTCACGCGGCGGAGTATGGCCTCGACCCGAACCGCTTCGCCGCCTGGGGCAGTTCGGCAGGTGGTCACCTGGCGGCCATGCTGGGCACCACCGGCGACACCCGCGAGTTCGACGTCGGGGCATACTTGGACCAACCGAGCCGGGTGCAGGCGGTGGTAGACTATTTCGGGCCGACCGATTTCCTCCAGATGGACGCGCACCGGTTGTCGGGAGGCCAGTTGCATGACCCGGCGGATTCGCCAGAATCCCTGCTGATCGGCGGCCCCATCCAGGAACACCGGGAGAAGACGGCACGCGCCAACCCCATCACCTACGTGACCCCGGCGGACCCGCCGTTCTTGATTTGCCACGGCGACGCGGATCCGCTGGTGCCGCACCACCAGAGTGTGCTCCTTGAAGCTGCGCTGCGGCAGGCGGGCGTGCCGGTGATCTTCTACACGGTGAAGGGCGCGGGGCACGGGCGGTTCAACGACCCGAAAGTGGCGTCGCTGACGGAGGAGTTCCTGGCCCGCCATCTCGGTCCCGTGCCGGCTCGGCGTTGAGGTGCCCGAGAGCTAACCAGCGTCGCTCAGTCGCCATGAGTGCTGAAACTTATCGGATCTGGACCGCGGAGTCCGTGCTCGAACTGGCGCGGGGTTACCAGTCCGCGGCCATCCTCGCCGCCGCTGCCGACCTGGACCTGTTCACCGCGCTGGCGCCGGGCCCGCGGAGCGTCGAGCAATTGGCCGGGAGCATCGGGGGCGAACTGCGCGGACTGGCCATCCTGCTCGACGCCTTGGTGGCGCTGCGATTGCTGGAAAAGCGTGGCGAAGCGTACGTGTTGCCGGCGGAACTCGCCCCCTTCCTTACGGCGACCGGGGAAAGAAGTGTCCTGGCCATGGCGCAGCACCAGAGCAACTGCCTGCGCCGCTGGGCGCAACTGGCCCGCGTCATCCAGACCGGGCGGCCCGCCGAGTCCATGCCCAGCGTGCGCGGCGAGCAGGGTGATCTTGAGGCCTTCATCGGGGCCATGGACAACGTATCGGCCCCCGCCGCGGACGGTGTGATCCGGGCCGTTCAACCGCTCGAGTTCCAGCACGTCCTGGATGTGGGGGGCGCTTCGGGCACCTGGACGATGGCGTTTCTGCGTGCCTGCCCGACGTCCACCGCCGCGCTGTTTGACCTGCCCGAGGTGCTGCCCCTGGCGCGCCAGCGACTCGCGGCGGCGGGCCTGGCTTCGCGGGTGCAGTTGGTGGGGGGCGACTTCCTGGTCGACCCGTTGCCTGCGGGGGCGGACCTGGCCTGGGTGAGCGCCATCGTTCACCAGAACTCGCGCGACCAGAACCGCCGGCTCTTCGCGAACGTGTTCGCGGCGCTGACGCCGGGGGGACGTCTCGCGATCCGCGACATCGTCATGGACGGCTCGCGCACGCGGCCGGTGGCAGGTGCGTTGTTCGCGGTGAACATGCTGGTGGCGACAGAGGGAGGCGGGACGTTCACGTTCGACGAGTTGGCGGAGGACCTGCAGTCGAGCGGGTTCGTCGGGGTGGTGCAGGCGCGACGGGATGAGGGGATGAACTCCGTCATCGTGGCCGCGAAGCCGATGGCGGTGCCGTTCAGCAAGGCGCCCACGGCAAGTCCGTAGGGCGGCAGCGAAAGATCCGGGGACCCAGCGCAAGGCGGGGCCCTCGGCGGAAACCCCTACTTCGCGTCTGGGGGGAGTTGCGTTCCCGCAGGGCGCTGACAGGCCACGACTTCCCGCTCCGGCGCAGGTTTTATCGCTGGCTTCAGGCGGTCTTCGGCCGGGACGTAGAAGAGGGAGGTGTTCCGCAACACACACCCCGGGCGACCGGCCACACAGTCCGTGGCCAGTTTCAGGCAGTAGTCTTTCTCGTAGTCGAAATGCGGGCAGGAAAAGCTCATGCGCGATATGGAATCTTAGGCGCCCGGTTTCCTGCCGGTCAACCCGTCGTTCCAGACGGTCAAGGCAGCAGGAGGCAGGTCGCGGGCAACCCGGGAGCGGAGCAGTCTCAGAACTGGCCCAGGTTGACCAGTTGCATCGTCTCGTCGCCCATCGCGACGCCATACACGCGCTGGCGGTTCAGGAAGGTCACCACCGACGGGTCGATGGTCACGCTGGCCACGACGGGAATCAGCTTGTACCCGGCGTACTCGGGCAGGAACTCCGGCAGCGTGCCCACCTTCTCCACAAACTCGCGGATCTTCTCGGGATCCAGACGTCGCTTGGCTTCGACCACCATCAGGTGTTTCAGCCCGGCGGCGAGCAGATCGATCTCCAGCATCTGCCCGCGGTCGGCGGGATGGACTTGACGGAATCGTTGCGTCACCCGGACGACGGGATCGGCAGGGAAGATCTCGGTGGCGATCCGGCGGGCATTGGGCGCCACCATGTCTTCGATCAGCGTGCCCATGCTGTCGGATAGCTCCGCCAACCGTTTGTTGAAGTCCTTCCGGTCCTTCTCGGCCTGCTGCCGGTCGAGGTCGGCCCGCTGGCGGTCTTTCTCGGCTTGCTGGCGGTCCTTGTCGGCTTGCTGGCGGTCCTTGTCGGCTTGCTGCCGGTCCTTGTCGGCTTGCTGCCGGTCCTTCTCGGCTTGACGCTGCATCTCCAGGAGCAAGGCGTCGGTACGCAGGTTGCTGGCGCGGATCTCGGCCGTGCTGGCACGGATCTCGGCTGTGCTGGCGCGGATGTCCGCCAGGGCTTCCTCGGTCCGTTCCATGAAGGAGGCAAAGACGGCCTCCAGCCGGTCCACGCGTTCGACTACGCTCGGCATGCTGGCTCACATTAGGAGGCAAGGTGTTGCCGTGTCAAATGCCAGCGCCTGTCCGGGTGCGGCGACGTCGCGCGCCGGCACGGACCGGATGCCTTGCGGATTCAGCGGCGGAACAGCCAGAAAAGGAGAGTGAGTGCCAGGCTCAGGACCACGCACGTGGCCAGAGGGAAATACACGCGCACCGGGCCGCGCTGCCAGGCGATGTCGCCCGGCAGGATCGTGCCTCCGCGTCCCGCCCAAAGCCACAGCAGCGCTCCCGCGAGCGCCAGCGCCAGGCCGGCCACTATCATCAGCTTGGCCAGTGAATCCACACGCCGAACCTAGTCGGAAGGCCGCGGCGCGACAACCACGGTACGCTTCACGGCGCCCGACCCAGTCGGTCCTCCAGGGCCGCGAAGCTGGGCGCCAGGGCGTACTGTCCGTTCCAGCGCTCCCAGAAGCCTGCCAGTGGCGTTGGTTCGACATGCTGCTTCTGCTGGACGTCGCCTTCGCTGGTGGCGCCTTCGGGCTGCCAGTCCGGTCCCAACGCCGCCCGGGTCTGTTCGAGGAACTTCCGGGCGGCGGTCTCGTCCCCCCGTTTCCACGCCAGGTAGCCGCGCAGGAAGAAACCGCCGGCGGCTCGGGGATTGGTGCGCGTGGCGGCGGCCAGGCGATCGTCGGCCAGGGGATGATCGCCTCGCAGCAGAGCCACCTCGCCAAGCACGAGCAACGCGCCGGTCTCCTCCGGATTCAGACGATGAGCTCGTTCCAGGGCGGCCTCGGCCGCGGCCAAATCCTCGTCGGTTGCGGCCAGAGAGGCGCGCAGGATTCCCCACTGTTGCCAGGCACGATGGCTCTGAGGGTTCAACTGCTGCAAGCCCTCGAGCGTGGCGAGGGCGCCGGCGACCTCGCCCTGTCCCGCCAGGGCCAGCGCGAGGTAGTAGCGCGAGTCTTCGTGGCGCGGGTTGAGCGCGATGGCGGCACGCAAGAGTTCGATCGCCTTGAGCTGGTCCTGATCCCGCTTGAGAGCGTCCATGGCCGCGCGCTGGGTAGTCCAGAATTGCCGGAGGCGATCCCGATCATCGAGGGTGAGCCTCGTGACCTCGGCTCCTACGGAGGGAGGTGGTGGGAGGGTGAGCTTCGTGACCTCGGCTCCTACGGGGGGAGGTGGTGGGAGGGTGAGCCTCGTGACCTCGGCTCCTACGAAGGGGGTGGGAGGGGAGGCGGAAAGAGGGCCCTCTTGGATCTCGTAGAAACCACCGGCTTCGAGTTGCTCGACCAGGCTCGTTCCGCCCGCGTGCCAACGGATCTCAAGCCGGTCCACTCGGGAGCGGGCGCCCAGCCCCCAATGCAACGTGTGGCTGGACTGGGAGAGATAGCTGACACTGCCTACCGTCCGGCGAAGCGGCGTGTCGCCCACCCACGCGATCACGGTGGAACCTTCACCGAAACCCACCGGCTGACCCTGCAGGTTGCGCGAACGGAGCCGGATCTTCAGCCAGTGCCCCGCTGCCATGTCGTTGCGGTAGAGCCGCACGCCCTCGTACAGATCGGCGATGAGGAAGTCCGGGTCGCCATCGAGGTCGAAGTCGGCACACGCCAGACCCCGGCTGACGTGCTTCTGACTGAGACCCGGGTGCAGTGGCGCGAGGTTGTGGAAGTGCCGACCCTGCTCGTTCCAGAAGAGCATGGCGGCCTGGGGTTGCAGGGTCCGTGGCGCAGACCCCTGCACCTCGAGTGTGCTGCCATTGGCCACCAGCAGGTCGAGCCAGCCATCATGGTCGAGATCGACGAACTCTGTTCCCCACCCGACCAAGGCCAACGCCACGTGCCCAAGTCCCTTCTGGTCCGCGATGTCCACGAATCGCACAGGCGGAATCGCGTTGGTGCGGGGCGTGGCAAGGTCAGCAGATGCCGGCGGGCGAGGGGGTGAAGGCGCGTTCGTTGAGACGGCCGGCCGGCGCAGATCCGCCCAGAGGTTCCCATACAGCCCGTTCTCCTGCGCGACCCAGTGCGTGATGAAAAGGTCGTCGTCGCCGTCCCGGTCGAAGTCGCCCGCCGCCAGCCCCATGGCGCTGCGGTAATCGGCCACCCAGGCGGGATGACTCAGGTCTTCGAAGGCGCCGCCGGTGTTGCGGTAAAAGACGTTGTCCGAGACGTCGTTGGCGACGTAGAGGTCGAGCCAGCCGTCCTGATCGAAGTCATGCCACAGGGCGCCCAGGCTGCGGCCGTTGGCGTTCTGGACGCTTAGTTCCGGCGCCACGTCCGTGAACGTGCCGTCCGGGTTCTGGCGGTACAGCGCGTTTCGGCCGCCGGGGTAGGAGGCCGGGTTGAGCGTGAACGGGACCGCGGTGCCGATCTGATCGGAGAGCTTGGCGCGGTCCGCGTCATTCTCGATGTACGCGACGTAGTTGCAGACATACAGGTCGAGGCGCCGGTCGCGGTTGAAATCGCCCCACGTCGCGCCGGCCCAGAAGCCCTTCGCGTCGGGCAGGCGCGGGTCAGCCGTGAACCGGCCGGTGCCCTGTTCGTTGCGGAAGAGTCGCAAGGCGTCGTAGCCGGTGACCACGAGATCGAGGTAGCCGTCGCTGTTGTAGTCACCCCAGGCAGCGCCCAGACCCCGAACGCGCAGCACCGGGAACGTCTCGACCCGGCGGAAACTCCCGTTGCCCAGGTTCTCGAACAGCGCACAAGGTTCGAGTTGTTCCAAGGGAAGGTTCAAAGCCCCGCCAGCCGAGACCAGGAAGAGGTCGTCGTCGCCGTCGTTGTCGAAGTCGCCCCACGCGGCGCCCGGTCCCAGGTCCTCGGGGAGCTGGGAGGTGCGGTCCCCGGTGAAGTTGCGGAAGCCGGCGAGACCGGCCGCCTGGGTGACATCTGTGAGTCTCGGTCGGGGCGCGCTCGGGGGAAGGTGGCGGGCGAGCTCGTTGGTGATGTCTTCCGGACGTTCATCCGGGCGATACGCGGCGGGACGTGATCCGAGCCAGGCATAGACACCGAGGCCCGTGCCCAGCACGGCCAGGAGGCACAGGCTCGTGAGAGTCCAGCGCAAGCGACGACGACGCGGAGAGATGGGCGGTGGGACGGACCTCATCGCGCAGGTCGAGAGTTCACTGCGGCCACGGCGGGGTCCTTCATGGGTCGACTTTCACGCGCACCGTGGTGCGGGCAATCTCCGTCACAGGCGCGGTGAGCGTGTTGGTTTCGCCGAGGAGATAGTTGAGGAGGAACTGGTCGACCTTGCGGTACTGGAGCGCGACCGCGATATGGTACTCACCGGGGGCGTCCGGGGCGGGCACGACCGGGGTCGGAACCTCGAGTTCCTCAGGCAAGGGCGCCGAGGGAACCGCCGCCGGATCACCGAACCCGGCACCACTGCAGGGGATGGTGAAGTTGACCGTGTCCGAGTAGCCGGGGAAGAGCGCGCGACGAAACCGGACGCCGACCATCTCCCAGAGGTTGTGGCGATCGATGAGGTTGCCGTACTGATCGACAGGTTCGGCCTTGAAGAGGAAGGTGCCCGGCTGAAGGAAGTTCCGCTCGTCACGTTTGCCGGACGTCCACACGACGTTGCGGCGGTCGTCCGTGACCGTGATCTCGAGCCAGCTTTGAATGATGTCCAAAGGCCCCGTGGGGAAGTCGTGTCCCACCTTGTTCGAGGCCATCACGACCCGGAGCGGGATGGCCTCGCCCGGCGCGACCTGGGCCGGGGCGGTGGCGACGACCTTGACGATGGGGCCGTGGGTCCATTTGTCCGCGATCTCCGGGATGATGATCTCGCCGCGCAGCCATTGTTCGGTGAGTTTCAAGTGCGTCTCCCATCCGGCGAGTTCGTCGCGTTGAAAGGCGGGGATGAGCGTGTTGGCGCCCAGGAACCGGTGGCTGCGATGCCGGCCATCGTGCGGCGTGCGGTTGTAGTCCAGGGAATCGCCGGCCGCGGGGTCGCGCGACGCGACGAGCGGCATGTGGCATTCGCGGCACTCGATGGTTTTGTGCGGGTCGCCGTGGTGGTTCCAGTGGCTGGCGGCCCAGTTGTCATACTGGTTTTGAAGCTGGACCCAGCCCACGCGGTTGACCTCGGCGTCGATGAACTGCTTGTGGCAGGCGGCGCAGTACTCGGGTTTCTTGAAGGAACGCTTGGCCAGTTTGTTGTGCTCGGCGGGGTAGCTGCGGATGAGGAAGTCGCGGAGAAGTCGGGGCAGCCCGTTGGTGTGCCATTGCCACAGGTATTCGCGCGGCTGGGTCATCGTGTAGGCGGCGTTGCCTTTGATGTCCGTTTCCCGGATGGCGTGGCAGGCGAGACAGGACACCCCTTCCTGGTAGCCGTGCAGGCCGGTCAGGTGCTCGACGAAAAGGTTCTTCGTGCCGCTGAACAGCGAGATGGGGTCATGGCAGCCGCCGCAGTAGCGCGTGGACTCCGGACCGTTCTGTTCGGCCATCACGTTCTGGATGCCCAGAAAGATCCGGTCCATCGCCGCGTAGCGATGCGCGCTTGGCAGCCATTCCTCGAGGATCTGTTCGTGGCAGCCCGCGGTGCCGCACGACGGCGACCCGGCAAGCGAACGGGCGTCGAACGCCCCCCCGGTGTCGGTCTTGGCGAGGCTGGGCGCAAACGGCCGGTTGGTGCCGTACAGGAAGCTGTAGTCCTCCGGGAACTGGTTGACGTACTTGGTCCCCGAATACGCGAGCGAGAGTCCGTAGCAGGCGGCGCAGCCCAGGAGGGCGAGGCCGGTCGCCTGTGCCACGGCGCTCCGCAGCCCCGGCACCGGCGCCGTCTTCCGTTGCCGTCGGGCCGCCACCACCAAGTGCGGCACGATTCCGACCAGGAGGATGAGTGTCGACACCAGGTGCACCTGCCGCCAGAGCGCTGTGGTCCGGACGCCAAAGACCGCTTGGACGGTCAGGACCACCCCGGAGACGGATACGACCGCCAGACTGCCCAAGGCCACCCAGCCGAGGACCGTGATCTGCGACGGGGCATGCGTGCGGTACTCCGCCAGATGTCGGAGGCAATACCACGTGATCGGCAGGAGCGTGACCGCCCCCACGGCGGTGTGGAGCAGGACGCTCCACTGCACGGCGGCGTGGAACGGTGCCAGCGCGAGGGTCAGGCCGGTCAGCGTTTCGAACAGCAGGGCGGCCAGCGTGAGCCGCACCAGCCAACCGCTCCAGCCGGCGAGTTCCCGGGGCGGGCCTGACCCATCGGCAGGAGGGGTTGGTGGTCCCTCGCCCGGGGAGGAGTCCTCTGCAGGCGTTGCTTCCAGCGGTTTCATGGGTCCGTACACGTTGCCAACCGGGGAGACATCCTGGGAGGCTCACGGTCGGGCCACATTGATTTGCCTCAAGCCTCTCATAAAGAAGCTTGGGGTCAGCCGTTAAGGGTCTTGCGGGGTCGACTCCAGAGCTGGAAACCAGTCGTCGAGCCGCTGGAACGAGTCGGGAGGCATGCCGAGAGCCTGTTTGAGGCGCAGGTCCCGGAGAAAGAGATTCTGCTCCGCCGTCAAGGCGACGAGGGTGAAAGGGTGTAGCCGGTGCCAGAAGACCAGGGCGTTGGACGGAAACGGCCAGTCACTCGCGTGCAACATGCGAGGCAGTAGCGACGGTGTCCCCACGATCGCCGGCACGCATCGCCACCGGAATTGCGACCCCAGCACCGCCGTGTCGGCATAGAGCCTGGGGTGATTGGCGACGAGCGACACGAGGTCGGGAAGATGATCCTCCGCCGGCGGATCGAAGAAGGCCTTTGTGCCGGCGTGGGCCGCGATGACCGTGCAGCCCTCGTCGAGCGCGAGCTGGAGAAAGCGCGGGTCGCCCAGGGTCTGGCTGGCGATCGGCGCGGAGTGCTCCGCCCCCGTATGCACCATGACCCGCGTGCCGTTCTCGGCGCATTTCCGGTAGAAGCCCCGGAACCTCGGATCGCCCGGGTTCACCGCCTGCGTCGGCGGATGGATCTTCAGCACGCGCGCGCCCTCCGCCAGGCAGTAGTCCAGCTCCGCCTCCCAGTCCTTCCGTTGGGGATTCAGCGACGGGCACGGGATGAACAGGTCCGGGTAACGGGCCACGACACGGAACACATGCTCGTTCGGGACGTAGACCGAGGAATGGTCCCAGTCGGGTTCACCCTCCTCAGTGTAGCGACAGTCCTGGGCCAGCAGGACGACGCGGAAAGCACCGAGCGCCTCCTGCGCCTCGCGGGCCTGGCGAACCAATGCCTCGACGTAGAGCTCGTTAAGGTCGCCGGTTGGAGGCAGCCGGAGCAGTCGGGTGAGCAGACCGTAACTGTGATTCGCCTTCTGCGCGGGGGAGAGACCGCACGTCTGCTTGTGGATCGGCGGCCAGCCTTCGTCGCCGAAAAGGTGGCAATGCCCGTCGACCGCCCCGGCCAACGGAGCGGGTGGGCGGTACGTGACCCACAACACGATCGTGGCGAGGAAGAGCCCCATTCCTCCGCGGGCCAGGAGGTGTTGCCACTTCCACGGTCGCCCGGCCGCCCGCGCCGCGGCCGCCTTGCGCTGAAGCCAGACGTGGGCCACTGCCTGCGAACCAAGACCGAGGACTATCGCGAGCCCGGCGAAACCGATGAAACCCGTGAGCGGCTCGAACCGCCCCCACACCGCGGCCGCGACGACCACCCCGAACGAGGTAGGCAGCCCAAGGGTCGTGAGCCACAGCAGTCCCGGGATGGCAAGGGCAGGGTGGAGGCCGAAGTTGGCGGCGATGCCGAGCGTCGCCCAGATCAGGAGGGAGGTTGCGCCGAGGACCAAGGCGAGGACGAGGGGGTGGCGGCGGAGGTTCATGGAAGCAACTCCCTCTCGAGCCGCGGGGTCCCTCGGTTCCACGCGCCCGGGCTGGCGGACTCCTTTGGGGGACGGGTGGTCGGCACAGCAAAAGATGCCGGCAGAACAACGGGTCGCAAGCGGCTGCGTGGGGTCCGTCGAACCTTCCCCTGAAGGAACCTCGGGGGGCACCTCGCCGCCAGCAGCGAGCGCGGAGCGTCTGGAGGGCGGCGTCTTCCAGCGCCGCTTTTCGTTCGGCTCAGCTTCGCGCCCGCGTTTCTGCTTCCGCCGTCCCCACCCGGCTGGTAGCTTCCGCCCCCATGTCCGCCGAGTTGACCATCGGGTTTTTGGGGGCGGGCCAGATGGCCACGGCCCTGGCCCAGGGCCTGGTTCGCGCTGGCTTGGTGCGACCCGAAGGCCTGGTGGCAAGCGACGTGTCGGTGGCGGCCCGGGAACGATTTGCCCGCGAAACACAGGGGCGCGTCCTGGCCGCCAATAGCGAAGTGGCGGCGGTGGCCGGGACGCTGGTCCTGGCGGTGAAACCGCTCCAGGTGGACGAGGTGTTGAAGGAGTTGGCCCCGCAGATCGGTTCCGGGCATCTGCTCGTTTCCCTCGCGGCGGGGGTGCGGTTGGCGAAGCTCGAGGCGGCCTTGCCCGCCGGCACGCGGGTGGTGCGGGTCATGCCGAACACGCCGGCGCTGGTGGGCGAAGGTGCGTCCGGTTTCGCCCTCGGCCGGGCGGCGGGGCGCGAAGATGCGGAGTGGACCGCAAGGCTCCTGGGGGCGGTGGGCCTGGCGTTCGAAGTGCCGGAGCGGCTGCTGGATGCCGTCACGGGCCTGAGCGGCAGTGGCCCGGCCTACGCCTGTCTGATGATCGAGGCGCTGAGCGACGGGGGCGTGGCGGCAGGCCTCCCGCGGGACCTGGCAACCCGACTGGCGGCGCAGACGTTGCTGGGGACCGCCCGCATGGTCCTGGAGACCGGGTTGCATCCGGGGGTGCTCAAGGACCGCGTCACAAGCCCGGGTGGCACCACCATCGAGGGGCTCCATCAACTCGAACGTGCCGGGGTCCGGGGCGCCCTCCTGAGCGCGGTGCGTGCCGCGGCGGACAAGTCGCGGCAGCTTGGCGGGGACTGAACCCGCGACAGACCGAAAGGCCAAGCCTGGGAATCGCGTGTGATCCTGCCTCCTCCGACTGAAACGCAGGCGCGCCTGATCTGGGCGGCGTTGACAGGCCTCGCGCTGGCCACGCTGGTGGGGTTGGTGGTCGCCCTGATCTGGGGCGTGGGCAAGGTGCTGGGCTTGCTGGCCCCCGTGCTCTGGCCGTTGGCCGTGGCGGGCGTCATCGCCTATCTGCTGGACCCGGTGGTGGACTATCTCGAAACGCGGCGGGTCCCGCGGCCGCGGGGCATCCTGTGCGTGTTCGCCCTGGCGCTCATGACCGTCGCAGCCGTGATCGGCAGCGTGGTGCCGCGGATTGTGGTGGAGACCCGCGAGCTGGTGGGGCGTGTGCCGGTGTACGCCACGAATCTGCATAATCGAGTCGAGGCCTACATCACGGACCCGCCCCAGCTCATCCGGAGCCTGCTCCGTTTGCCGGCGAGCTGGCTGGGCACCAACCAGCCAACCCCAAACCTCACCGCCCTTCCGTCCGGCCCAAGCGGAGTCACGTCACCCGCCCCAACCTCTGGCCCGGTGGGGCTGCTGACCACAAATGTCGGGCCGGAGAACGTCGTGACCTCGCCCGTGCCTGTGCCAGACGCGGAGGCGGATCCCTCGGGACGCGACGAAGGCGGAACCGTCCGGGAGACCGCCGGGGGCGCACCGCCGGCGCCGAGCGTGAAGGGTTGCTCAGTGGGCTGGTTCACGGGATTGAGCTGGATCCGAAGCTCTTCACAGAGCGCCACCAGTTGGCTGACCGGACTGGCGCAGAAGTTCGGGTCCTGGGCGTTCGGTCAGGTGGGGCGCGTGGCGGCTGGTTTCGGGGCGTTGGTGGGGTTGTTTCTGATCCCGGTGTATGCGTTCTACTTTCTGCTCGAGAAGCGCGGGATCGAATCCAAGTGGACGGAGTACCTGCCCCTGGCCAAGTCGCATCTGAAGGACGAGGTGGCGTTCGTGCTGGGCTCGATCAACAACTACCTGATTGCCTTTTTCCGGGGGCAGGTGTTGGTCGCCATCTGCGACGGGATCCTGTACGCGATTGGGTTCAGCCTGATCGGGCTGCCGTACGCCGTGTTGCTTGGGGCGGTGGCGACGGTGTTGACCTTGATCCCGTACATCGGTGCGGCGATCACGTTCGCGGCGGCGGTGACGATTGCGTTTGTGCAGTACACGGACTGGCTGCATCCGTTGATGGCCCTGGGCGTGTATGTGGCAGTTCAATTGCTCGAGGGTTTTGTGATCCAGCCGAAGATTCTCGGTGACCGCGTGGGGCTGCATCCGCTGACGATTATCATTGCGGTGATCACCGGCACCACGCTGTTCGGGGGCCTGCTCGGCGGCATTCTGGCGATCCCGCTCACGGCCGCCCTGCGTGTCCTGATGTTTCGTTACGTGTGGCGGCGGGGGCCGCCGACGCGGCGGAAACCGGTGTGAGGCGAGGGCGCGCGCGGGCGGCGGGCAAGCCGGTCGGTGCGGAGGGCTTCCCGGGAGGTTTCACCAAGCAGGCCAGCGGATCACCAGAGGAACGACTGGCGGCTGGACAACTCGTGGACGCCGTCGTGGAGGGTGACACGCCAGGCCACGACTTCGCCGAGCCTGGCCATCAAGGGCGCTTCGAGCCGGATGCGTTTCCAGCGACCGAACCGGCTGCTGCGGTCGAGCTCGATGTCGGCCAGGAAGGGCTGACCCTTCGGGTAGCGATCGGTCACCAACTCGAGCCGCAGCTTCAGCGTGCGGCCCGCGATTTTGCGCGCCTTCCACTGCACATCGAACTGCATGCCGCCCCGCTTCTCCGGCGATTCGCGGAGGATGGCCTGGTAGGCGTCGCGCTCGAACAGGCTCGGCGAGAGGGCGTGCTTGCCGTTCCGATCCAGGAAGTGCGGCAGGACCTTGATGACCTCGTCGGGGGCCGCCTGGGTGGTGGCCAGGCTGGCCCACAAGGCCAAAGCGGAACCGAGGCGAAGCAGCCACGTCATGCGGCGAGGCTAAGGCGGCGCCGCGGCGGGCTCAATGGCGTTCTTCACGCTGCCCGCGCACGATCGCGGCGCCGCGGGGTGTCGCTGCCGGGTTTCCTGGCCGAGCGGGTCTCGACAGGCGTGGGAGGCTTTGGGAAGGTGATCGCGACATCATGCAAGCACGACCTTGTTCGCAAGGCGTCGGGTGGCTCTCGACCCGACGCGCGTTTGTTCAGCGGGTGGTCCTGGCACCGGCCGTGTTGGCGGCCTGGGCAGGGCATGCAACCGCCGCGGAGTCTGACCGGCGCGTCCGCTTCGGCCTGATCACCGACGTGCACCAGGACGTGATGCCAGACGGCGTCGAGCGGATCCGGGCGTTCGTCGCCGCAATGAAGATCGCGGAGCCGGATTTCATTGTGCAACTTGGCGACTTCTGCGTGCCGGCGCCGCGCAACCAGGCCTTCCTGGATGTGTGGAACGAGTTTCCCGGCCGACGCTATCACGTGCTGGGCAACCATGACATGGACGGCGGCGTCACCCGCGAGCAGACCGTCGCGTATTACGGCATGCCGCACCGGCACTACGCCTTCGAGGCCGGGCCGGTCCGGGGACTGGTGTTGGATGGCAATGAGCCGGGTGGCACGGCGGCGGGCTACAAGCGGTTCATGGGGCCGGGACAACTGGCCTGGCTCGAGCGTGAGCTGGCGCGAGGCGATCGGCCGGTGGTGCTGTTCATTCATCAGCCGTTTGATGCCGATCACGGTGGTTGCCTCGAGAACAGCGGTGCGGTGCGGGCGCTGCTTGCCCGGGCTGAGCAACGTCGGCGAGGCAGTGTCGTCGCCGTGTTCAGCGGGCATCTGCATCTGGACTACACGCGGGAGATCGATGGGGTCCCGCATGTCCAGGTGAACAGCGCTTCGTATTGGTGGCTGAATGCACCGGCGGCGCGCCGGGAGACGTTCCCGCCGGCGGTGCACCGTGCCCATCCGTACCTGACCCACGTGGCGGCGTATCGCGACCCGCTGTGGGCGTTGGTGACGCTGGATTTCGAGCGGGGGGAACTGGTTCTGGAGGGCCGGCGTTCGGCGTGGATCGGCCTCGATCCATGGGAACGAGGCGAACAGGCTACGTGGACGCGGGAGGAGCTGCGGCCCGCGATTTCGGATCGCCGGTTCCGTTGTCGGTCGGTGGTTTGACCGGCGGGCGGCAGGGTTGGAGCCGTGGGCGATCTGGAGCGCGGAAGTGCGGCGTCCGGAAGTGAGGGCACGGGGAGTCACAGTCTCGGACCGGACGCGCTGTTGGACCGGCACGGCCAAACCGCAGCATTGCAGCGCTCGGGCGTAGGATTACGCTCGGGGGCATGCAAGCCCCGCAGCTTCCGCCGGCCAGGCCCGGCTTTCCCGCCCCGCGCTCGAGCCATCGGGCGATCGTTCCCTCTTCACGCGGCGGCAAAGGACCTCCGACCCGTCCGCGGGCTGCTGGCGGGCGGACCGATATTGCCGCCCTCTGGTTCCTGGGATTGAGCCTTGCCCTGGCCTGCCCGGCGGTGGCGGACGGCGTCGAGGCGGCCCGGGGCTTGCTCGAGCGGCTCCTGCCGACTCACGCGGATCGGTTCGTGCTGGAGCTGGTGCCGGCCGATCCGGCGGGCGATGTGTTCGAGGTCGAAACGCGCGGGGACCGGATCGTGCTGCGGGGCAACAACGGCGTTTCGCTGGCGTCGGCGTTGAACTGGTACCTGAAGTACCACTGCCAGGCGCACTACTCGCTGACGGGCGGCCGCCAGTTGCAGTTGCCGGATCCGCTTCCGAAGGTCGAACCCAAACTGCGGCGCGTGAGTTCGGCGCGGTACCGGTACTTTCTGAACTACTGCTGCTTCGGCTATTCGCTGCCCTGGTACGATTGGTCGCAGTGGGAACAGTTGATCGACTGGATGGCGCTCAACGGAATCAACCTGCCGCTCTCGGTGACCGGCCAGGAAGCGGTGTGGCAGGCGGTTGGGCGACGGATGGGGTGGAGCGAGGAGGGCATGCAGGCGTTTCTGGCCGGGCCGCCCTACCTGCCGTTCGGCTGGATGGGCTGCCTGGATGGGCACGGCGGGCCCTTGCCGGCGGGCTGGATCGAGCGTCACGCCACGCTCAGCCGGCAGATCCTCGACCGGCAACGCGCGTTCGGCATGACTCCCGTGCTGCAAGGCTTCACCGGGCATGTGCCGGCCACCGTGACGAATCAGTTCCCGAACGCGAAGCTCCAGACCATCACGTGGCTCGAGTGGAACACGTTCGTGCTCGATCCGTTGGACCCCCTCTTTCCGCGGCTCGCCGCGACGTTTCTCGAAGAACAAACCCGGCTGTTCGGCACCGACCACTACTACGCTGCCGACACGTTCATCGAGATGATCCCGCCCCGCGGTGACACAGACTACCTCGCGGCCATCGGGCGGGCGATCTACGACGGCCTGCGCCACACCGATCCGCAAGCGGTCTGGGTCCTCCAGGGCTGGCCGTTCTTTCACGCCCGACATTTCTGGTCGCAGCCCCGCATCGAGGCGGTGCTCGGGCCGGTGCCGGATGACCGCATCCTCTTGCTGGATCTTTACTGCGAGAACACGCCCGTCTGGAGCCAGACCCAGGCGTTCTGCGGCAAGCCCTGGTTGTGGTGCGCCATCCAGAACTTCGGCGGTCGCGTCTGGCTGGGCGGCGCGCTGGACCGGCTGAACCAGGATTACTGGGCGGCCCGCCGTGATCCCAAGGCCGGCCGGCTTTCGGGGCTCGGCTTCGTCAACGAAGCCCTCGACAACAACCCGGTGGTGTTCGATCTACTCTTCGAGCTGGCCTGGCGAAACGAACCGGTGCCGCTCGAGCATTGGCTCGCGGACTTTGCCCGTCGCGCCTATGGCCAGGACCACCCGGAGGCCCGCCGGGCGTGGCGGATCCTGCACGAGACCGCCTTTCAGGCCTCGTTCGACAACCGGGCGACTTTCATGGGCCCCCCGTCGCTGGGGGCGCCCCCCACCACGCCCTATTCGAATGACCGGCTGGCGGAGGCCGGCCGGGCGCTGCTGGCGGCGGCGGCGGAGCTCGGCGACGTCGACGCCTTCCGGTTCGACCTCGTGAATGTCACCCGCCAGGTGTTCGGCAATGCCTCCGCGGACTTGCATCGCCAGGTGCTCGATGCCTACCGGGGCCGGGACCGAGTCGCCCTGCGGCACGCCGCCGATCAGATGCTCACGTTCATCCGGGATCTCGATGCCTTGCTGGCCACGCGCCCGGAATTCCTCCTCGGGCCCTGGCTGGAGGATGCCCGTCGATGGGGCGTGACCGATGCCGACCGCGATCGGTTCGAGTGGAACGCGCGTCGGGTCCTGACCCTGTGGGGCAACGGCACCATTTTGCGGGATTACGCTGCCCGGCAGTGGTCGGGGCTCCTGACCGGCTTCTACCTGAAGCGCTGGGAGATCTTCTTCCAGCACCTGGACCGGGCGCTAGCGAACGATCAGCCGTTCGATGAAGCCGCTTTCGCTGCCGCCATGTTCGACTTCGAACAACGGTGGTCGGAGCAGCACGATCGTTTCCCGGTCGAGCCGAAGGGCGACAGCGTGGTCGAGGCGCGCCGGCTCTGGGCCCGGTACGGTGCTCTCTTCGAGCCGGACGCCCGCAGCCTGACCACGGGAAAACCAGCCACGGCGTCGAGCGCGCTGCCGGGACATCCCCCGGCGCTCGCGAATGACGGTCGCGTCCGGACCCTGGATGCCTACTGGGCCACGGACGTGGTGAAGCATCCCGGCGAGACGTGGTGGCAGGTGGACCTCGAGACGCCGGCGGAAGTGGGGCGGGTCGTGGTGGTGGGTTATTTCGGGGACGATCGCTATTACGGGTTCACGGTCGAGGTTTCGGGGGATGGCCAGCAGTGGGAGCGGGTGGTGGATCGGCGCGAGCAGCGCGCACCCGCCACCGCCGCGGGTTACACGTGTGTCTTTGCGCCGCGGGTGGTGCGTTACCTGCGCGTGACACAGACCCACAACTCCTCGAATACGGGCCGACACCTTGTGGAGGTGATGGCTTACCGGGAATGATGGAGGCGTGAGTCTCGTGACCTCGACTCCTACGGGGAGGGGAGTAGGAGCCGACGTGAGGAGGCGGGGGGGGGGTGTGAGTCTCGTGACCTCGACTCCGGCGGAGGTCCTTGAGCTCATCCAGGACGGAGTAGACGACGGGGGTGACGACGAGCGTCAGGAGCAGGCACAGGGTCTGACCGCCGATCACGACCACCGCGGTGGCGCGGCGTTCCTCGGCGCCTGGCCCGGTCCCGAGGGCGAGCGGGAGCATGCCGGCCACGAGCGTGAAGGTAGTCATGAGGATGGGCCGGAGGCGGTGGCGGTTGGCCTCGAGAATCGCGGCCAGGCGTTCCTTGCCTTCGCTGCGAAGCTGGTTCATGTGGTCGATCTGGAGGATGGCGTTCTTCTTCACGACCCCGAAAAGCACCAGGATCCCGAGCGCGGAATACAGGTTGATGGTCTGGTCGGCCGCCCACAGGGACAGGAGGGCAAAGGGAACCGAAAGGGGCAGCGACAGCAGGATGGTGAAAGGATGCACCAGGCTCTCGAACTGGGCGGCGAGGATGATGTACATCAGGACGACCGAAAGGGAGAAGGCCCAGAGGAACTCGATGAACGTGGTCTCCATCTCACGGGCGCGGCCGGACACGCGGCTCGAATAGCCGGGAGGCAGATTCATTTGGGCGACTTCTTCGCGCAGCGCGGCGACCCGGTCCGCCTGGGCGAAGCCGGGGGCCACCGCGGCGCGGAGGCTCACGACGCGTTGGCGGTCCAGGCGGTCGATGCGTGAGGCGGCGGTGGTGGGCACCAGGCGCACGAGGTTGTCCAGGCGCACGAGACCGCCGCTCTGATCGGGCACGAACAGCCGCCCGAGGGTTTGCGGATCATCACGGTCCGCCTCCTGGAGACGCAGTTGCACGTCGTAATCCTCGTTGACGGTTTCGTCGCGAAACCGGGACACGCGGCGATCGCCGCCGACCATGAGGCGCAGGGCGGTGGCGATGTGTTCGGTGTCGACGCCGAGCCGGGCAGCGCGTTCGCGGTCGATCTCGACCTGCAACTCGGGCTTGTCGAGCTTGAGGGTGATGTCGGCGTCGAGCAGGCCGAGTTCGGGGGCGCGCTGGCGCAGGTGATCTCCGAAGGCGTAGAGGTCCTCGAGGTCCGGGCCGAGGAGAGAGAAGTCGATGTCGAAGTTGGGGCCGCCCAGGCTGATGGTCTGCGGGTTGCGCACCGAGGGACGGAGCTCGGGGAACTGGCGCAGCCGCTGGCGGACTTCGCGGACGACGTCGCGCTGGGAGAAGTTGCCCTCAAAGGCCTTCCAGGGCGGCCAGCTCAGGAGGCGTCGCCAGGAAAACACCCGTTCGGCATGCGGGGCGAGGCGGACGAAGAACTGAGCGTTGTTGACGCCGCCGATGAACCCGCCACCCCAGGACGTCAGGACCATGCGCACTCCGGGGATGGAGCGCAGCTCGGCCTCGATGCGGTCGGCCACGTCGTGCATGGCGGTGAGGCTGGTGCCTTCGGGCGCGGTGACCCGGACGTCGAACTCGCCCTCGTCGGTGTTCGAAGGCACGTACTCCTGGCGGACCATCTGGTACAGCGGGACCGAGGAAGCCACCACCGCCGCGGCCACGCCGAGGACGAGCAGACGATGCCGCATCGCCCACGCCAGCGTGGTGAGATAGGCGTGATCCACCCGGCCGTACAGGCCGCGGCGGGAGCGGGGCTCGTCCCCGCGGCTGCCCGGCGCGCTGGGGCGGACCCGCAGCAGCCGGGCGCTCATCATGGGCGTGAGCGTGAAGGAGACGAGCAGGCTCACCAGCACCGCGGCGGCGGCGGTGATGCCGAACTGGTACAGGAACCGCCCCGAGACGCTCGACATGAAGGAGACGGGGACGAAGATCACGACGAGGCTGAAGGTTGTCGCGGTCACGGCCAGCCCGATCTCGGCGGTGGCGGCCTTGGCAGCGGCGAAGGGCTTGAGCTGCTTCTCCTCGACGAACCGGAAGATGTTCTCGAGTACGACAATCGCGTCATCGATCACAATGCCCACCATGAGGACCAGGGCGAGCATGGTGACGCTGTTGAGCGTGAAGCCCAGGGCTTCCATCAGACCGAACGTCGAGATCACTGAGGTGGGGATGGCCACCGCGGCGATGACCATGGCTCGCCAGTTGCGCATGAAGGCCAGCACGACCAGGCAGGCGAGCAGGCTGCCCAGGATGAGGTGCCGGTTGATCTCGTGCAGCGCCTCGTAGATGTAGCGCGATTGGTCCCGGAGGATCTCGACCCGGACATCGTCTGGCAGGAGGGCGTCCAGGGTCTTCAGTCGTTCCTTGAGACCCTCGATGACCGCGACGGTGTTGGCGCCGGATTGCCGCAACACGTCCAGCGTGACGGTGGGCACGCCATCGAGCCGTGCGACCGAGCGTTGTTCGCGGGTGCCGTCTTCCGCATAGCCAATGTCCCGGATGCGAATGGGCATGCCGTTGCGGGTGGCGACGACCAGGTCGTTGAAGGCCGGCACGTCGGTCACGCGCCCCATCGTGCGCAGGACGTGTTCGCGCAGCGGTCCGGTGACATTGCCGCCCGGGATGTTGGCATTCTGGCGGTCGATGGCTCCCCGGACCGCGGTGATGGGGAGCTGGTAGGCGGCGAGCCGGTCGGCGTCCACCCAGATGTTGATGGCCCGCTGCAGTCCCCCGATAATGTTCACCTGGCCGACGCCGGGGGAACGTTCGAGCGCCACGCGCACGATCTTGTCCGCGATCTCGGTCAACTCGCGTTGGGAACGCGGCCCGGTCACCGCCAGGGTCAACACGGGCGACAGATCCGCATCCGCCTTCGAGGTGATGGGCGGGTCCGTGTCCCGGGGCAGATCCCGCAGGACGGTCGCCACGCGGTCGCGCACATCCTGGGCGGCGGCCTCGATCTGGCGGTAGAGCTCGAAGGTGACGATGACGAAGGAGGTGCCGGCGCCGTTGACCGAGCGCAGTTCCTTGATGCCCTCGATGGTGTTCACCGCCTCCTCGATGGGTTGGGACACCTGGGACTCGACCTCGGCGGGTGAAGCGCCGGGCAGGGTGGTGCTGATGCGCACGACCGGCAGATCCACCGACGGGAACCGGTCAATGTCCAGCCGCAGGTAGCTCGCGATGCCGACGACGACCAGCGCGAGGATCAGCATGGACGCAGCCACGGGGCGCCGGATGCACGTGCCAACAAACGCTTGCATGGGGTCTTGACCTCCAGGCTTGGGTGTCCGCCTCCCTCAGTGCACCTGCGCCTGGACGGGCGCGGACGGCGCGTCGGCCCCCTCCACCTTCACGGGCCGGCCGGTCTGCAGGTTGCCGGGGTCGAGAATCACGGGTTGGCCGACCTGCAGGCCCGACACCACCTCGATCCAGTTGTCGCCGCGTCGGCCCGTGACCACGGGTTGTTCGAACGCCTTGCCTTCGCGGACGAGCACGACCTTCTCGAGACCGGCGAACACCACGAGCGCGTTGGGGGGGATGGCGACTCCTTCATCGTCATCGCCGACGACGATCTGGGCCCGCACGAACGCGCCGACCTGGAGGCGGCCGTCGTTGGGCACGTCGGCTTCGGCCACCCGGATGCGGCTGCGGTTGTCCAAGGCGGGGCTGAGCCGCGCGAGTGTGGCTTCGTGCCGGTTGGTGCTGCCTTCCAGTGTGAACCGGACCGGCTGGCCGGATCGGACCGGGTGGGCGTCGCGCTCGGACAACTCAAGGCGGAGGCGGAGCGGATCGGTCTTCACAAGCCGGACGACGGGTGCGCCGGTGGCCACGTACTCGCCAAGGTTGGCGATCCGGGCCTGGACGGCCCCGGCGAAGGGCGCGCGCACCTGGGTGTCGGTCAATTGCTTGGCCGCCAGGTCGAACTCGGCGCGGCGCTGGGCCAGGGCGGCCTGCTTGGTCCGCGCCTCGTCCAGCGCGGTTTCGTAACGGTTCTTGGCCACCTGGTACCCAGCTTCGACCGTATCGCGTTCGGCGGCCGAACTGATGCCTTGTTGCGAGAGGCGCACCACCCGCTCGCGGTTGGCCTCGGCTTCGTCGAGGACGGCCCGGGCCTGGCGCACCGGGCTGGTTTGTTCGGGCGCGATGCGGTCGTCGTCGCCGGAGAGGGAAAGGCCCAGGGCAGCGCGGGCCTGGGCCAGGGCGGCGGCCGCCTGATCCCGGCGCAGTTCGTAGTCGCGCGGTTCGATCTGGACGATGAGATCGCCCGGCTCGACCCGGCTGCCGAGGTCCACGGCCAGCACCGTCAGCCTTCCCGGGACCTTCACGCTCAGGACGGTTTCTTCGTGCGCCAGCAGGGATCCTGTGGCGATGACGGTCCGTTCCATCCGGCGCAGTTGAGCCGGCTCCGTCTGGACGGAGCGCGGCACGCCGTCGCGGACGCTCGGAGGGCCTGCCGAGCGTTTCGAGCAGGAGGTCAGCAGGACGACCAGGAGGCATCCGCCAAGCAACTGACTAGGTGCGGCTGACATCGGAGAGACGCTAAAGAGAAGCGGGCCCTGGGGGAAACAAAAACGCCCGGGCCGCGCCTCCCGCTTTGACTGAGCGACAGACGACGGGACAGGCCGGTCGGCAACCACCGGGAGGCTCCTCGGTGAAGAACTGTTCCGCGGGGGCGCTGGGGTCTTGAGCCAGATCATGGAAACCGCGGTGGGCCGTCGCCCATCATGTCGCCATGAACCGGACTGCAGCGCTCGCCAAGGGTGGACTGTTCGCCCTGGTCGCCCTCCCATTCGCCCAGGCTCAGTATGCGCCACCACCTCCGCCAGCGCCGTTCGCGGGTTTCTGGAACGAAGCCGTCCGCCGCGACGACCCCGCCATGAGCCGCTGGGACCTCGGCGGCTCGTTTCGCAGCCGCTACGAGTATCGGGACGGATACGGCATCGCCGGCACGCCGGGCTCACTGGACTTCCGTGCCCATGGTGCCGACGTCGAGAATGACTATCTCCTCAACCGGCTGCGATTCCGCGCCGGCTACACCGACGCGTGGTGGGGCGCGATGGTCGAAGGGCGGAGCAGCTTCGTGTTCGACGACGCACGCTTCGCCTCGACCGCGCCGGTGCCGCGCCAGGGGAGCGGCCCCGAGTCGGATACCATCGATCTGCACCAGGCTTTCGTGACGGTGGGCAACCCGAAGGTCTTTCCGCTCTCGGCCAAGGTGGGCCGCCAGGAACTCAGCTATGGCGAGGAGCGGTTGGTCGGCGCGTTCGGCTGGAACAACATCGGCCGCGTCTTCGACGCCGCCAAGCTGCGCTGGCAAACCGAAGCGGTCGTTTTCGAGGTCTTCGGCAGCCGCGTGGTGATACCGGAGGACGACCGGTTCAATGTGAGCAACGACTACGACTGGTTCTCGGGCGTGCACGCGGCGTTCACCAAACTGCCGAAACACACGCTTGAGACCTATTTCTTCTCCCGCAACGCCTCGCCGGAAGCCGCGTCGGCTGAACCCAGCCCCCAGTTCCCGCAACCCAGTGCCCGCGACATCTACACCCTTGGGGCCCGGCTGAAGTCGAAGCCCGGCACACTGGGGCCGTGGGATTATCAGTTCGAGGCGGCCGGGCAGTTGGGCAACTACCGTGATCCGCGCGCTGGGGCACCCGACGCGCGGCTGGACCACGAGGCGTACATGGTGGTCGCGCAGGCGGGCTACACCTTTCGCGAGGCCTGGGCCGCCCCGCGGCTCGGTGTCGAGTACGCGTTCGGGTCGGGCGACCGCGCTCCGCAGGACGGACGGCACCAGACGTTCGAGAACTTGTTTCCAACGAATCACAAGTTCTACGGATACGGCGATTTCCTCTCGTTGCAGAACCTGCACAACGCGCGGTTGATCCTCCAGGGCAGGCCGCATCCCCGCGTGAGCGTCGCCGTCGAGGGACACCTCTTCTGGCTCGCGGAGACCGCGGACAGCTTCTACAACGTCGGCGGCGTGGCGCGTGGGGGAACGGGATCCACGTCGGGCAATGGCTACGGCGTGAACCCGGGGTTCGATCCCTTCGTCGGTTCCGAACTTGACGTGGTTGCCGGGTGGGCGGTCACGCGCTTCGCGCAGCTCGAGGCGGGGTACGCCCACTTCTTCCACGGTGACTACATTGCCCAGTCGCTGGCAGCGCCGAGCCACGGGGCGCGCGATGCCGACTTCGTCTACTTCCAGCTCAATCTGAGTTATTGAACGCGGCGGGTGTCGGACAGCGGCCGTGCGACGCGCCGCGGGCGAGCAAGACCGCCTCTCTGGACTTCGTTCGGGTGCAGGCTACACTCCGCGCGCAACCGACACGCACGCTATGAGCACAACCAACATCGGATTTGTAGGAGTGGGACGCATGGGCGCCAACATGGCGCGCCGGCTCCGGGACTGCGGCCAGCCGGTCACGGCCGTGTACGACGTGGCCAGGGAAGTCGCGCGGGAGCTGGCGACGGAGCTCGGCTGCCGGGCGGTTGAGACCCTGGCCGAAGTCACCCAGGCAGCCGACGTCATCTTCACGGTGGTCAGCGATGACCGCGCGATGCGCCGGATCTTCGCGCCGCCCTCCCAGGGCGACAGCCTCCTGAAGGGGGCGCGCGGCAAGCTCTTCATCAACTGCGCCACGCTCACGCCCGCGGTTCACGTCGAAGTGCAGCGGGCCGCCCGACGCGTCGGGGCCAGCACCCTGGAAGCCTGCATGGCGTCGAGCATCCCGCAGGCCCGGGAGGGCAAGCTCTACCTGATGTGCGGCGGTGATCCGGAGGTCTTCGCGAAGGCCAAGCCCCTGCTGGAACGGCTCAGCGCGTCGCTGCGGTTCATTGGGCCGACCGGCCAGGCCGCGACGGTGAAGGCGCTGGTGAACATGGTGATGAACTGCAACACGGCCGCGCTGGCCGAGGGACTGGCTCTCGCCGCCGCCTGTAAACTGGACCTGGCCGTGGTGCGCGAGGTGTTCGGCCAGACCGGGGCCGCCTCGCGAGTGCTGCAGACCGACGGGGAAGACATGGAGAAACGCGACCACGCCTGCTTCTTCTCGGCGGAGCATGCGGCCAAGGACTCGGGCATCGCTTTGGCGCTGGCGAAAGAGAAGGGCCTGAACCTGCCGCTGGCTGCCGCCACCGTGCGGCAGTACCGGCGGATGGTGACCGAAGGGCTCGGGCAACTCGACAAGTCCGGGATCGCGGAGCTGACCTTCCCGGGTCGGCACCGGCCGCGCCGACCCAAGCGGAACTGAGCCGAGCCGCGCGCCCGATGTTTGACCCCATTGACCCTACCTCCGCGGAGGGGAGCGCGAAGCGTTTGGAGTGCGGCGTCTTCCAGCGCCGCTTTGCGTTCCCGAAGACAGCGGAGCAGTGGGATTCCGGGTGGCTCCGGCGGGCGGGGCGGAAGGCCCCGGCTGGGGGCAGGTGCCGGGAGTGGACGCCGCCAGAATGTCAAATGTCAATGTTTGACCCCATTGACGGGGATCGGGGTTGCGGGCGAGGGGCCGCGGCACTACGCTCGGAGTCGTGAAACCTCGGATCTTACTGGCCTTGGCCAGCATGGTGGTCGCCCTCAGCGCATCGTCGGCGGAGGACTCGCCCACGCTGGCGTTGGGCAGTCCAGCTCCCGACTTCGACCTGCCGGGGGTGGACGGGCGGAACTGGAAGCTGTCGGACTTCGCTGGGGCCAAGGTGTTGGTGGTGGTGTTCACCTGCAATCACTGTCCAACAGCGCAGTACTACGAGGAACGGGTGAAGCAGTTCGTGACCGATTACCGGGATCGGGGCGTCGCGCTGGTCGCCGTTTCCCCCAACGACCCGAAGGCGGTGCGCTTGGACGAGTTGGGGTGGGCGTACGTCGGGGATTCCTTCGCCGAGATGAAGCTGCACGCGGCGTATCGGGCCTTCAACTTCCCGTATCTGTACGCCGGCGACCACGAGGCGGTGTCGCGCGCCTATGGGCCCGTGGCCACGCCGCACGCGTTTGTCTTCGATGCGGCGCGGCGGTTGCGCTACGTGGGGGCGATCGATGATTCCGAGCGGCCGCAGCACGTCAAGAAGCAGCATCTCCGCGAGGCGGTAGACGCCTTGCTGGCGGGTCAAGAGCCGCCGGTGACCCGGACCCGGGCGGTGGGGTGTTCCGTCAAGTGGTCGGGCAAGGAGAACGCCGTGCAGGCCTTCATGGACAAGCTCGCGGCCGAACCGGTCACGCTGGCGCCGGCGGACGCGGCGACGCTGGCCGCGCTCCGAAAGAACGAGTCGGGCAAGTTCCGGCTGGTCAACTTCTGGGCCACGTGGTGTGCGCCGTGTGTGGTCGAGTTCCCCGAGTTCGTGACGACCCATCGCATGTATCGGCACCGGGATTTCGAGTTCGTGAGCGTGGCGATCAACCGGCCGGACGAGGAGGCGCAGGTGCTGGCGTTCCTGAAGAAGCAGCAGGCGTCGAACCGGAACCTGATCCTGGCGTCCAGCGAGCGCGACCCGTTGATGGACGCGTTTGATCCGGACTGGCCGGGCGCCGTTCCGTTCACGGTGCTGTTGTCTCCCGAGGGCGAGGTGTTGTACCGGCGGCTGGACGCGATCGACCCCATCGAACTGCGCCGGCTGATCGTGCGGGTCCTCAACGAACGGAAGCCCTGGTGAGCGACATGGTCGGGACGACGCGCCGCTGGACTTGGCGGGCGCTGGTGCTGGGCGTGCTGACCGGTTGGCTGGTGCCGGGCCGGGCGGCGGAGACGCGGGAGTTGTTGCGCGATGCGGGGTTCGTCCGCGGCTTCACCCTGTTGGCGCCGCAGGCGGGGGCGGGCGCCGTGGGTCGGATTGCCGACCGCGCGGTGCTCGAACCGATCTGGGAAGTGGCGCAGTGGCACAGCCGGTTTCCTTTCCGCGGCCAGAGCGGCGACGGTTCCGGGACCTGGCGGGTGGCCAACGAAGCCAGATGGCTGGCGGCGGCCACCTCGGCGGCGGGCGTCACGACCCTCACACTCGGCGTCGACACCCGGCCTGAGTACGGGGGTCGGCTGCGGGCGGCAGCGTCCGAGCCGTGGGTGCATCTGCTGCTCCAACAGAGCATCGAGGACGCGCCGCCGTTGACCCGGTTGGCGGCGCTCGATTTGTGCTTCGAGTTCCAGCTTGCGGAGGCCGAGACGTTCCGCGCCGAGGGGTACACGCCGGGGTTGCATGCCGCGCAGTTCCAGGTGGTATTGACGCTGAATCACACCCGCCGCGGCGCTCCGGGGTTTGGGGACTACCTGTGGTTCGTGGTACCGCTCTACGATGATCGTCATGAGGTGCCGCCGGCGTATGTGGCGCAGGACTTCGCGGTGACGCAGGGCAAGCTGATCTTCAATCCGGGCGGGCAGGCGCTGGGTCTGCGGCCGTTGCGGGTGGGCGAGTGGCAGGCTTTCGCCGGCGATCTCCGGCCCTGGCTCGAGCAGGCGCTCGAGACTGCCTGGGCGCGCGGCTATCTCGTCCAGGGTCGCGAGCGGGCGGACTACCGGGTGGCGCACCTGAACCTGGGGTGGGAGGTGCCGGGCTTGAACCGGGTGGCGATGCGGGTGCGGGGCTTGAGTTTGCGGGCAAGGCTCGCGGAGGAGGTGCCGGTGGCACCGGTTCCGCGAGAGCGCCCGGCCGAATGAGAGTCCGCGGTACGGAAGGCTCGCCCTGCCGGGAAAGCAGGCGAGACGCCTGCACCACATGGCTCCAAGGCAGGGTGGCGACTGGCGTCTGCGCCGGAACGGGCTATGATGGTGGCTCGAATAAGACCCGGGCGGGGCAGACGAGACCACCTAGTTGGGTGTCCCCGCACAAACGTAAGATGTTATGAGCCAGAAACCTCCGACCATGACCACGACGGGTGGCAATCCCGTCGCCGACAACCAGAACTCGATCACGGCCGGGCCGCGCGGGCCGCTGCTGATGCAGGATTATCAACTGCTCGAGAAGCTCGCCCATCAGAACCGGGAACGAATTCCCGAGCGCACGGTGCACGCGAAGGGCTCGGCGGCCTACGGAACCCTGACCATCACGCACGACATCACCCAGTACTCGAAGGCGGCCGTGTTCAAGCCCGGCACCAAGAGCGAGTGTTTCCTGCGGTTCTCGACGGTGGCCGGCGAGCGCGGGGCCGCGGACGCGGAACGCGATGTGCGCGGGTTCGCCCTCAAGGTTTACACGACGGAGGGCAACTGGGACATGGTGGGCAACAACACGCCCGTGTTCTTCGTGCGGGATCCGCAGAAGTTTCCGGACTTCATCCACACCCAGAAACGGCATCCCAAGACCAACCTGCGCAGCAACACGGCGATGTGGGATTTCTGGTCGCTCTCGCCCGAGTCGCTGCACCAGGTGACGATCCTGATGTCGGACCGCGGCCTGCCGCGGGGCTATCGTTTCGTGAACGGCTACGGCAGCCACACCTACAGCTTCCTCAACGCCCAGAACGAGCGGTTCTGGGTGAAGTTCCACTTCAAGACCCAGCAGGGGCACCAGTTCTGGACGAACGCGGAGGCGGAACAGGTCGTGGGCAAGTGCCGCGAGAGTTCACAGCGGGACCTGTACGAGGCGATCGAGCGCGGCGAGTTCCCCCGCTGGCGGTTCTGCGTGCAGATCATGCCCGAGAAAGATGCCGAGACGTACCGGTGGCACCCGTTCGACGTCACGAAAGTCTGGCCGCACAAGGACTACCCCTTGATTGACGTGGGCGTTCTCGAGCTGAACCGGAACCCGGAGAACTACTTCGCCGAGGTCGAGCAGTCCTCGTTCAGCCCGTCGAACATCGTGCCCGGCATCAGTTGGTCGCCCGACAAGATGCTCCAGGCGCGCATCTTCTCCTATGCCGACGCCCACCGCTACCGCGTCGGCACGCATTACGAAATGCTGCCGGTCAACCGCCCGCGTGTCCCCGTCCACACCTATCACCTCGATGGGCCGATGCGGTTCGATGTCCCGCCGGCGACGAACGCCTATTACGAGCCCAACAGCTTCGCCGGCCCGCAGCAGGACCCGCGCTTTGCTGAGCCGCCCCTCAAGATC